>CAKZYA010000006.1 GCA_937883755.1 uncultured Flammeovirgaceae bacterium
GCACTTGAGAACAAAACTACTTTTACAAATTTAACCCTTTTTCAGGGACGACTAAATAGTAGTAAACTGATATAAATCAAGGGTAAACCTACTTTCAAAAATGGTAAAAGTGCCAAAATCAGTCAATGTACTGTTTGGGCAAAGCTACAATTTATGTTGTGAGGCGTAAATGGTATTTTTACTATATGAAAATATAACTTATCTATTCCTCTCTAGGGAAAGATAAGCTATCAGTCTCAAACCAGTCTTGACAGATGCCAAAAGTAAAATATCATTACGATACAGAAACCTGTAAATATGAGCCAGTTAAACGGACTACGGCTAGCGTCATTCTAGATAGTTTGATGTATGGTTCACTTGTGCTGATTGGGGCGGTTTGTATTTTGGTAATTTACCTTTCGTACTACGATTCACCCAACGAAAAACTGCTTCGTAAGGGCAATGACAAACTAGTATTTCGGCTTCAGATGATGAATAAAGAAATGAAGCAAGTAGATAAGGTGCTGGCACAACTGGAGAACCGCGATGATAATATATATCGTACTATTTTTGAACAAGAGCCTATTGCTGCGTCTATTCGCAACGCGGGTATTGGAGGTGCTCGTCGCTACCAGGATTTGGTGGGTCAGGGGCTTGAGAATGAAGAGTTCTTACTGAAAACATTAACTCACTTCGACCAGATCAAACGGCAGATGTACATACAAACTAAGTCGTATGATGAGCTGCTGAGCCTGGCTCGTAGGCAACATTTACTACTGGCTTCAATCCCAGCAATCACCCCTATTTCATTAAAACAGTCGTACTTATCCTCTGGTTTTGGCATGCGCTTTCATCCAATACATAAAATAAGGAGAATGCACAAAGGAATAGACTTCGGTGCTCGGGTAGGTACCCCGATCTACGCCACCGGAGCTGGTAAAGTGACCAAAGTTTCTACTCGGTTCACTGGCCCTGGTAAGCATATTGAGATTGACCATGGGTTTGGTTTTAGAACGAGGTACCTCCATCTATCGGAGTTTAATGTAAAAGTGGGTCAGAAAGTGAAGCGGGGAGAGCTAATTGGTTACAGTGGTAACACAGGTACATCATCGGGACCCCATCTACATTATGAAGTGGTCAAAAATCGGAAAAAGGTGAACCCTATTCACTATTTCTACCAGGATATTACCAATGCAGAGTTTGAAAAACTAGTAGAGTTAGCTTCTATCGAGAACTCATCTATGTAAAACCTGGGTTAGGAAGTCTCCCTGAGTTTTCTCTGACTAGTGATTTGATTGTACCGTTGCACTTTTTGGTAGCGACGTATAATTGGATAAGCAAAAACCGAGGCCAGGATAATTAGAGTACCAATGTAAAATTGTAGGGTCATTTGTTCCCGTTCTCCAAATATCAGAATCGCTAACAAAATCCCGTACACGGGTTCTAAATTATTGGTCAAGTTCATTGCGAAGGCAGTAACGTACTTCATGAGTTCTACTGACATAGAGTAAGCGTACACGGTGCAAAACAATGCTAATACTAGCAGCCAAAGCCAATCAGTAGCCGAGGGACTCAGGTATAGTTCGCCCGTATCACTAATCCATTGCTGGTATATTGGGAAGAAGATGACGATAGTCAAAGTTGCTCCAACCATTTCGTAAAACGTCACCAGATAAGAGTCATATTGTTTACTGAACTTAGCATTAAGTACGGTAAATACGGAAGCAATTAAGGCTGAAATAATTGCCATCCCTAGCCCTAATGCATGAGTAAATTCAAATCGGAAAATCACGTACAGTCCTATTATCACCACTAGCCCCAGTATCACTTCGTAGGTTTGTATCTTTCGGCGAGTCATCAAGGGCTCGACCAATGAGGTCCACAACGAGCAAGTAGCCATACCAGCTAGTGTTACTGAAGCCGTAGAGACCCGTGCAGCCCCAAAGAATAAGATCCAGTGCAGGGCAATCAAGCCTCCAGTACCTAATAAAGCAAACAGTTGCCCTGATACCCGAAAGTTTATCCGGCGAAGCCACAGTAGCAAAGCTAGAGCACCTGAAGCAATTAGGGTGCGAAAAAAAACCATCTCTACGGTTGGAATACTAATAAGTAAGCCTAGTGCGGCGGTGAATCCCCAAATCAGGACAATGAAATGTAATAAAGCATAGTGCTTGGTGCGGGCAGCCATTAGCGGCGAACAGTGTAGTAGAGGAAAATGCCAACGGCAGTAAAGATAATGTTTGGTAGCCAAACTGCCAGCATGGGGTTCATGGAGTTTACTTCAGCGATACTCCGAGCAAAAATGAAGAAGATAATGAAAATAAAGGCTATTAAGAAACCTAAGGCAATTTGGAAACCAGAGCCTCCCCGGCTTTTCTTGGCTGACATTACTACCCCGATAAATGTGAGGATGATCGCCGTGAAAGGCGACATATAGCGAATGTACTTCTCTACTAAGTATACTGGAATATCGTTTGCCCCTCGTTCTCGTTGCCGAGCAATATACTGATCTAGCTCATTAAGGGTTAACGTTTCGTAGAGCCCGTAGGTGCTACCAAAGTCTTTAGGGGAGATATTCAAGGTAGTATCAAGGTCTACTCCATTTGAGATGGTTTCTTCATCGCCATCAAACTGGTGTAGGGTCCAGTTCTTCAGTGTCCATTTAGACTGGGTAGAGTCCCACTCAATCCGCCGAGCTGAGAGTTTCTGTAGCATCTGATTACCCTGAATTTGCTCTAGCGTAAATCGATAACCTACGTTATTACTATTGTTGTAACTTTCCATGTAAGCGTATAGCTCAGGAGCTACTTTAATATGGATATTTCGTTCGTCGTAGTAAAATGGGCTTTTAATATACGTTTGCTCAAAGGCAATCCGATCTTTATTAGCATTCGGAATGACCCAACCGTTCAGAAAAAAACTGACTATCGCAATGAGCGAAGAACCGATAAAATACGGAACCAGTAAGCGCGGAAAGCTTACTCCGCTACTCAGCATAGCAACAATTTCGGTATTACCGGCAAGCTTGGAGGTGACGAACACTACCGCAATAAAAACTGTAATAGGAGTAATGAGACTGGCCAGATAAGGAATGTAATCTAGGTAGTAGGCCAGAATTTCCCCACCTCCCAACTGATGTTCTAAGAAATCATCGTTCTTTTCAGTAAAATCGATAACACAGACAATAGATACCAATAGCAGTACTACGAACCCGAAGGTACCCAAGAACTTCTTAAGTATGTAGCGATCTAAAATTTTGAGCATTAGCCAAATTTACGTCAAATACGGTTATAACCGTTGCATCACTTTTGGAATGATCTGATTTTTCCAGGTAGCAAAGCTCTCTTCCTGAATTCTTTCTCTCGCCTGCCGGGCTAACCACAGATAAAATGTTAGGTTATGTACGCTTGCAATCTGTGCCCCTAACATCTCTTTAGCATGAATGAGGTGTCTCAGATAAGCTTTACTATAAAACGTACTCACGTAACCACCTAGTGTTTCATCAATAGGAGAAAGGTCATTTTTCCATTTTTCGTTCCGAATGTTAATAATTCCCTCAGTAGTAAACAGCATACCGTTTCGGGCATTACGGGTGGGCATCACACAGTCAAACATATCAACACCTAGCGCAATGGATTCCAGAATATTAGCTGGGGTTCCCACTCCCATCAGGTAACGGGGACGATTAGCCGGAAGAATACCGCAAACTAGATCAGTCATCTCATACATCATTTCAGCCGGTTCACCCACCGCTAACCCACCAATAGCATTTCCCAATCGGTCTTGCTTCGCTACAAACTCAGCGGACTGTTTTCTCAAATCAGCATACGTGCTGCCCTGTACAATCGGAAATAATGCTTGCTCGTAGCCGTAAAGACCTTCAGTTGTGTCAAACCGTTCAATACAGCGTGCCAGCCAACGGTGGGTCATGTGCAGAGATTGTGCCGCGTACTTATAATCGCAGGGGTAGGGGGTACATTCATCAAACGCCATGATAATATCGGCGCCAATCGCCCGCTGAATGTCCATCACCGATTCGGGGCTGAAGGTGTGGCGTGAGCCATCAATGTGCGACTGAAAAGTAACCCCCGCTTCCTTGATTTTCCGCATATTGGTCAGTGAATACACCTGGTAGCCACCGCTATCGGTTAGGATAGGACGATCCCAGCCATTGAAGCGGTGTAGCCCTCCAGCCTGCTTCAATAACTCTATACCCGGTCGTAAATAAAGATGATAGGTATTACTCAGAATAATATCAGCATCAATATCTTCTTTTAGCTCTCGCTGATGAACGGCCTTAACCGTACCAGCCGTACCCACAGGCATAAAAATTGGGGTGCGAATTGTTCCGTGGTCGGTTACCAACTCTCCCGTTCGGGCATTGCTCTTGGTATCAGTCTTTTGTAAGGTGAATTTCAATCTATGTGTTCAAGTGTTCGTATGTAAAGGTATTCATGAACACAAGAACACACAAATACTCTAATACACGATTAAGCTACTGATTCTTGGTGCTGCTCAATCTGTGCTTGTTTCTTCTGTTTGTACCATACGTTCAGTACGACGCCAGTAATTACCAAAACCATACCTAGATAGGTGAGTACATTGAAGGTCTCGCCGAAAAAGAAGAACCCAAATAGTAGAGCGTAAATAATACTGAGGTAGTTTAGATTAGCCACTTTAGAAACTTCTTCGGCTTGGTACGATTTGGTCATAAAGTACTGGGCGAACTGGGTAAGTATGCCAATTCCCAACAGTATTAGCCAGTCTATCCCCTGAGGCATTACCCACTGGAAAGCGGATAGAATTCCGGTAATAGGTAATGTTACCAAGGGAAAATAGAGAACGATTACCAATGGGTGCTCGGAATGGTTGAGCTTGCGAATAATGGTATAGGCCATACCTGATCCGACAGCTGCCAGGATACCCATTAGTAAATGAACAGGTTCCATTCTGGTCTCAAACCCACTAATGACTAGCATTCCCAGAAAGGTAATCAAGAAGAAAAACCACTGCCACGTCCAGATTTTTTCCCGTAGTAGTAACATTCCCAAAACAGCAGTAGCAATAGGCGACAAAAACTGTAGTGTAATAGCCGTAGCTAACGGAATATTTTGCAGTAAAGTGAAATAAAGCACCAAAGCTACTGCGCCGAAAGCCCCTCGGGCGATCAACCATTTACGGTTATTTCCCCACATATTTACGCCTTGTGCTCGTAATACAGTGTAACTCATCACCAGGGAAATTAAACTGCGAAAGAAAACAGCCTCAACAGCAGGAATATGAGAAACTAATTTCACCAGCACATTCATACAGGCGAATAAAAAAGTCGCCAACAGCATATAGCGTACACCAGGGGAGAATACCATGAAACTGGAAAGAAAAACGGCAAAAATTCTAGTAACGCAGAAACTTAGCGAAGGTTACCGTATGGCTTGCACCTCCTCAACTTCTACTGATTGAGGTAAGTCACCGTAAATAATCTCGGGTTGCTCATTAGTAGGGTCAGCCAGTGGGATACGGAAATAGAACCGACTACCAGAGCCTAAATCACTCTCTACGTATATTTGCCCACCGTGCGCCTGCACAATCTCTTTGGAAATAGCTAGTCCTAACCCTAATCCTCCTTTGTTCTTTTTGCCATTGGTAGATAACTGCACAAACTTATTAAATACCCGTTTAGCATCTTTAGGTGAAATCCCTGACCCAAAATCCCGCACAGAGCACTCTACATAATTGCCTACTTGTTTAGTAGAAATCACCACTCTTTCTCCTTCGGGTGAGTAACGGATAGCATTGGTAAGTAGGTTAATGAGTACCCAGGAGATTTTCTCAGGATCGATCGTAATTTCTGGAAGGTCTTGAGCAGTTTCATTCTCCAAAGTAAGATTTTTTTCCTGTAGCTTGGCTTGTACGGGGGCAACCGCGTATTCAACTAGTATTTGAGGATCAACCAGCTTTTTATCCATTTGAATGGTTCCGTTCTCTGCCCGTGCCAGGTCAAGCAATTCAGTTACCATTTTTACTAGCCGATTCACTTCCTGTTTCATAGATCCTACCAACTGAGATTGCTCTTCGGAAAGTTCGCCAATGCGGGGGTTTTGCAAGAGCATAAGACTCATATTCAGAGCAGAAAGTGGGGTTTTTAGCTCATGAGAAACTACCGCCACAAATTTGGACTTTGCTTCGTCAGATTCTTTAAAGGCAGTAATATCTTTGAGGATAACGATATAGCCAATAAACCGACGGAACGAATCTTCTCGTCCGTATACTCGGGTAATTTCTTTAGTGAAGAAAGCTTTCTTTCCGTTGTAGTTATCTACTCTTAAAAAGTTATGAGCACTTTCTTCATTAGGTTTACTCGATGGTTTAGTTGTTTCTTTAATAGCTTGATTTAGCTCCGCGGTAACCTCATTATCAGTGAAGTCGCTAAGTTTTCTCCCCAGGAGTTGATCGTCTTCCAGACTGATAATGTGCTTACCTGACTCATTTACCAGAATAATGCGCTTATCTTCATCCAGCACAATCAGTCCATCATTCATACTTTTAATGATAGACTCCATTCGGCTTTTTTGAGCTTGCACCTCCTCAATATTAAGCTTCTCAAATTCCTGGAGCTTAATAGACATCACGTTAAAAGCCTGAGCCAGTTCTCCGAGTTCACTTCGAGAGTCCACATTAATCTTTTGCTGATATTCTCCCTGAGAAATTCGTCGTATTTTCTCCGTAACGTCAGAAATAGGTTTTACGATAGCATGGGGAACCTGGTATACGGCCCACCCAACAATGATTAGCACTAAGATTAGAATTAGAAAGACCGATACTTTAGAGCGAAAATAGAGCCGTTGGGCAATAGCATCTTTATCGCTTAATTGGGCATGATTAATAGCACCTAGTTGAACGCAATCTTCGCGAATCACTTCATTTTTTCGCTGAAGCACTGTAAAGTATAGCCCAATACGGTCTACGGTATATTCAAATTGTCCGATGTTGTCTTTATAAGTGAGATACTCATCCTGAATCTGAGCAAACAGAGTTTCTTCTTGTTGCCCAGCTACATTATTTTGACAGAGGATAAGTTGGTTCTCAAATACTGCTTGCTCGGCTTGCAGTATGTCCATCAGGGTGGAGTCATCGTAGTTGGTACCTAGGCAAATTTTGGAAAGGATTTGATCAATCTTGGCTAACGAGACGGTCATTCCTTCGGTGGCCTTAATAGCGCGGTAATTATCCTCTAGTATTTTGTTGGAAGCATTACCTAGATTTCCGAGATAGTAAATGGTAGTACCTACCAATAGTAGCGTGAGGATCGTCACTAAGAGAAATCCGGAAAATATTTGCGCCCTGATCTTCATTCTCTGATAATGCCAACGCGGACTAAACCACTGTGAATTATTAGTCTTCTTCAACATATCAGTTGCAAAAATTAATCAGAAGGTTGGTATAGTGGCCAAAAAAGTGAAAATAAAGTATATTCTTCATCATAATGATAATCGGGCTATCAGTCTGAAAGATGACAAATTCTAATTATGAGCTAATGTTGTACTCCTTGAGCTTACGGTACAATGTTGCCAAACCAATATCTAATCGCTTGGCTGCTTCAGACTTATTGCCATTTGTCATCTCCAGCATTTTAAGAATATGCGCCTGTTCTACTGATTTCAAATCTACTAGACCAGGGTCGGCGGTATAGTTAACATGACCAGTAACTGGTGTACTGTAAGTATTTGGGCTAGTGTTGGGTGTTTGAGTGGTAACTGATGCCGGGTTAGTTTGGTTCAGAATTTCATTTGGTAAAGCATCGGGGGTCAGTCGATCAGTGTCAGCCAGAATAACTGCTCGCTCTACTACGTTACGAAGCTCGCGAATATTGCCCGGCCAATTGTAACGTTTGAGGTAGTCTAAAAACTCAGGATCAATACTGGAGATTGATTTATTAGCTCGCTCGGCATGCTCTTTCAATAGGTGCATTACCAGTAGATCAATATCCTCCTTACGATCACGCAGGGCGGGTAAGTCGATGGTGAAAGCGCTCAGGCGATAGTAAAGATCCCGACGAAATACTTCGTTATCATCACTAACCAGCTCACGATTGGTAGCAGCAATAATACGGATATCAACTGGAATAGGCTCAGTTTCGCCCACCCGATTGAGCATACGGGTTTCTAGCACTCGTAGTAGTTTTGCTTGGAGTGCGGGGGACATTTCTCCCAATTCATCCAGGAAAATAGTGCCTCGATCAGCCACCTCAAAGTAGCCTTTCTTATCAGAACTGGCTCCTGTAAACGAACCTTTCTTATGACCGAATAACTCTGACTCTTGCAGGTCTTTAGGAATAGCTGCGCAGTTAATCGCTACAAAGTTACCTTTACGACGGCGGCTTGCCAGGTGAACAGCTTCAGCCAGTAGTTCCTTACCAGTTCCGGTTTCTCCCAGTAGCAGTACTGTGGTATCGGTAACGGCCACCTTTTTTGCCAATTCCAACATACGCTGTACAGGCTGAGAACTACCCACAATCTTAGCAAAGCTGGATTTTGAGTCAAGCCGGAATTCCATTTCCTGTAACTTCCGGTTCATGGCGGCTTTTTCCATAGCCTTTTGTACTACCAGTGGTAAGCGTTCGTCGCCATCCCCTTTCGCTAAGTAATCGAACGCCCCGAGCTTCATCGCTTGTACACCATCCTTCACACTACTAAATGCCGTGAGGACAATTACTTCAATAAGGGGGTATTCTTTCTTGATGTACTTAGTAAAGTCAATTCCGTTAGCATCGGGAAGGTTGACATCGGTGAGGACTAAGTGAATCGTTTGGCTACGAAGTATCTCCCGCCCAGCGGTTACATCGCTGGCTTCAAAAATGGTGTACCCTTCCAGTCCGAGTATTTTCGCCAATAGGCTACGAATGCTCGCTTCGTCTTCTACAATTAAAATTGAATTGCCTTGAATATCCATACGATTGCTTACTGATTACTACAAAAATACTTTTTTTTTATTTCTTGAAAAATTACAAACATCAGTATTCCCTAATTCGTTGGTTTTTTGGCTAATGTACTGAATTTCAAAAATTTTGTCTCCTAAAACGGTACCTAAATAGACTTGTCAGTTGTATTCATTGTTGGAAATATTATATTTTACAAATAATGCCTTTAAAAGTTCCCCAATCAGCCCCTGATTTTTCTCTCCCCTCTACTAGTGGTAGTACATTTAAGTTGAGTCGCGATTTAGCCAATCAGCCGGGTATCATTTACTTCTATCCTAAGGACTTCACACCCGGTTGTACCCAAGAAGCCTGTAGTTTCCGCGATTCTTTTTCGGTTTTTCGTGACCTAAATATTACAGTGGTAGGAATTAGTCGCGATTCGATAGAAAGTCATCAAAAGTTCAAAGAACAACATCGACTTCCGTTTGAATTACTATCTGACCGCAGTGGGAGTGTTGCTAAAAAATACGGAGCGTTAGTGCCCTTCCTGAAAGTGGTTCGCCGGGTTACTTATTTGTTAGATACCGACCATAAAATTGCAGCGGTATACGAAGATATGTTCGGTGCTGAGAAACACATTAGGCAAATGATTGAAGCGGTACAGAAGAGTGCTTAATTCTTGGTATTACTTCTATTGCGTTAAATGCAAACGTTTGTGTGTTACAAGTGTATGTCCATTCATAGTCTGTCACCCAAAGCAGGGGATATTTAGAAAAGCGCGAAGCAATTTTGTTACAATTATTGTAGCTTAGAAAGCTTCAACCCTTTCGCTATGTTTCGTACCTACTTCAAGTTCGCTATTCGTACTTTCTGGAAAGATAAGTTTTATACGCTGCTTAATATTATTGGGCTGGCAATTGGTATTGCAGTGAGCATTATCATTTTGCTTTACTTACAGAATGATCTTACCTACGATCAGCACCACGTTAAGTACGAGCAAATCTATCGTTTAGTCACGAATGTGAAGGGGCCGGGAGTCGAGTTTCATACGGCTAGTGCCGCTCGGGAAATGGGGCCGATGCTGTCGGAGGACTTTCCAGAAATACTTTCTTTTGTTCGACTTCAGGGAATGGGGCGTGTGCTAGTTGCTGTTCCCGGTTCAGGAGAAGAAAGTATGTACAATGA
This sequence comes from uncultured Flammeovirgaceae bacterium, assembly GCA_937883755.1. GTDB lineage: Bacteria > Bacteroidota > Bacteroidia > Cytophagales > Cyclobacteriaceae > Tunicatimonas. The sequence continues at coordinate 10,082 of CAKZYA010000006.1, forward strand.
AGAAGACTGGGGACGGGCTGACTCTACTATTTTTAACGTATTCACTCACCCTTTCTTAGCAGGGAACCCAGTAACTGCTCTGAAAGAAAGGAATAGTATTGTGCTGACCGAATCGTTGGCTCGTAAATACTTTGGCGAAGAAGAAGCTCTGGGCAAAGCGCTACTGCTGTACGAAAGCAAAGAAAACTTTACCGTTACCGGGGTTATTGAAGACTTACCGGATAACTCGCACGTAAAGTTTGATGCGTTAGTATCTTTTATTGAACCCCGAGAGTGGGCGATGCAAGATGGTGAGTTTAATTCGGAAGCCATCTGGAACCCCGATGTATTTACTTACCTGATGTTTCCGAAAGGATACAGTACGGCTAATTTCTTCGATAAGCTACCGCCCTTTCACGAAAAATATATCAAACCCTTTGGTGACCAGGTAAGTAGCGAATTGTGGTTTTATCTGGAACCACTGGCCGATGTACATTTTCATTCGGAGCAGGGGGGCGATCAGCCCCAAGGAAATTTTGCCTATGTGTATGCCTTCGGGGGAATTGGTTTATTCATTCTGTTACTGGCCTGTATTAATTACATGAACCTAGCAACAGCTCGTTCAGGCAACCGCATGAAAGAGATTGGAATGCGAAAGGTACTAGGTTCTAGCCGTCAGGCGTTGGTGCTTTCTTTTCTAGGTGAGTCGGTGCTATTATCAATCATAGCCTTACTAATTGGCGTTGGTCTAGTTACCGTAGTACTGTACGCTACGCCCTTCAATGATCTTATTGAGAAAAACCTATCACTCAACTTACTACAAAACCGAATGCTGCTATTTGGGGCAATTGGTATTTCGCTATTCATCGGGATCGTTTCGGGGTTGTACCCAGCCTTTTACTTACCCGCAATTTCCAGTGTGCAATCGATAAAGGGAGCGTTCAAATCGTCTTCTTCGGGAATTGTACTACGAAAAAGTTTGGTGATTTTACAGTTTACTATTTCTATTGCGGTAGTTAGTTGTACGCTACTGATGCAAGATCAGATTAGCTACGTACGTAATCAAGAACTTGGGTTTAACCGAGAGCACTTGTTGCTAGTGCCGATCCAAGACACCTTGGTGCGAAATCAGCTTCCTTACATTAAAAATGATTTGGAACAATACGATGGAATATTGAGTACGACGGTTTCGTACAATGTACCTGGATTAAGTGTAGGTAATTCAGTATTTCAGGTAGAAATTGATTCTAACTTAACTACTCAATCCTTCCGAACTTTTTTCGTAGGAGAAGACTACTTGTCAACCATGAATATTTCATTATTGGCAGGGCGAGACTTTCATCCAGATTTGGCAGGTGATACCGATGGCAAATCATTCATTATTAATCAAGCAGCTGCCAAAGAACTAGGCTGGTACAATCCAACCAAGCCTGATGCTAAACTGGAAGATGCTTTGAGCGGTCGATTAAAATTCTTTCACGGAGAAGAACTAGGTACCGTAGTTGGGATCGTTCAGGATTTCAATGTGAGTTCATTACATAATGCCATTGAGCCCACGATTATTATTCCGGCTAACGAGCCCGGAGGGATTTTCTACGCACGATTGAAGGGCGAAAACATCCCGGAGACAATGGACTTTATTGAAGAAAAGTGGGCAGCTTACGATCCTAACCATCCTTTTGAGTACGAGTTTCTGGACGAAAGCTTTGACGAACTCTATCGGTCTGACGAACGTCAGAGTTCGCTTATCTCAGTGCTCTCCGGTACCTGTCTGCTAATCTCGCTGTTAGGTATTTTGGGGCTATCAGCTTTTACGGCAGAGCAACGTACCAAGGAGGTAGGAGTACGCAAAGTACTGGGAGCAACGGTGTCTCAAATTGTATATTTACTTTTTAAAGATGTGATGCTACTGGTGGTGGTAGCTTCTGTTGTGGCGGCACCAATTGCTTACTGGCTGATTGACCGCTGGCTGCAAGATTTTGCCTATCGTGTTGATATTAATATTCTGCTATTTGTATTAGCTAGTGTAGCGGCTCTAGTCATTGCTTTTGCCACCATGAGCTTCCATTCGCTAAAAGCGGCACGACGTAATCCGGTGGTGAGTTTGCGTTATGAATGAGAATATACCTCACTAAAGTGCGATGCAATCGCGATTTACACTTCAATTCTACTTATAGCATTAAGTGTCTCGTTAAAAACGCGCCTTAGTGAAGGGAGAAAGTAGAAATCGTGATGCAATCGCTCTTTATACTTGCAGGGTGGTTAGCAGTAGAGCTACCAGTCTTCCAGGTTGGTGACGTTTACTTGTTCGATCTTTTGTTGTTGTATAGCATCTATCAACTGCTGAAGTTGTTCTTCAAAGGATTTTTCAATTTGTTGGTTCAATCGGTCTTGTTGTTTGTCCCGCCACCGTTGTTGCCACTCGCTGAGAGGTTGGGGTGACTTATTGTCGGCTACGTAGCGGCTGTAACGATTACGGATGTAGTTTTGTACGAAAATACTATCAGCTGAATAGCGAATTTTTTCCTCTTTCAGTTCTACGATAGCTTGATACATCAGCAAACCAACCGGATGCTTTAGTGCCGAGCGGTTGTACAACATAAACTGCTGAGGGTACTGAAATGAAGCAGAATCGGCACCGACAATCAGTGTAGAATCTTCGGACTGGGTATAGCCTTCCGATTGAAAGTGCTGATTAGTGTAGCTTTTGAGTTGAGAAAGAGAAAACGCGGTCATTGGCACCACTCGCTGAAAGTACGATTGATTTAACTGAACACTTACCAGAAAAATAACCAATACCACCACTAAGCAAGACAACCACCGCGTTTTCATATGAAACTACATTTTACAAAAAATATCAGAAAGAATATACGGCAGCAAACAGAAACGAAATCAGCGAAGACTGCGGTTCAAAATCACGATTCTGGAATCCATCTTCAGATAGAGCATCTAATCGGACTTCCGGAATAAAGGTTAAGTTGCCTACTGCAATGTTGCTAGACAAAGTTAAATCAATAACTGAAGCATCGCCGTCAGGGTCTGCACCTGTAGGAAGTGCTCCAACACCACCATTAAATTCGCTGAAGTACTCTCCCCGTATCCCAAATGACACTGTTTCCGAGGTAGCGTACTGGGCGTAAAGAGCTGCTCCGTAAAACCCTGAGTTATCTCCATCAGCATCACTTACAGTAGTACCGTTGGACGTTTGACCTGCACCAGTGGTATTGATAGTAGTGTTAACTCCTAAGTAAAACTCGTCGGAAAGATCAAAACCAGCGGTTAAATCGGCCTGAAAGGTTGCTCCGGATGAAGTGCCACCAAAAGTGGTCGGAAAATCTTCATCAAGCCTTCCATCTTGATCACCATACAGAAAGTTGAGATAAGCACTAGTTCCATCATTATCATAGCCCAACTGAGCACCGAGTGTGTACGTACCAAAGGGGTTAAACTCAGTAAGATCAGTAGGGTTCATAACGGCTAACATCGCTGAAAAGCCATCTGAAAGCGCAAAATCAGCCTTCAGTCCAGTGTGGGAGAATGGGCCGTAAGAGAACATATACGAAGTTGAGTAATTGAAATTTCCGGTAGGTGAGATTACTTCGTATCCTAGAAATGTATTGAAATTACCTAAGGTTAGTGTAACTGCATCACTTACGTTATAGTACACATATAGCTGGTTAACAATGTTTGCCGAACCACCAGAGTTAAAAACCGCATCAGCACCACGAGGACCGTACACTAAGTCAGCTACAAAGCCCACTTTTTCTCCTTCGTAGGCAGCAATAAGGTTCACCATCCCTAACCCAAATCCAGGGCGGTTAGCAAATGAAGTAGTAGGAGCATCAGGAGCTACTACATTATCCCCACTGGCAAATATGCGATTACGAGAATTAAAATTATAACGAAAATAGGTGTCTACTGAGCCAGAGAAGGAAAACGATCCCTCGTCTTGAGCAGCTAACGGTAGCACTGAAAATACTGCCAGCACTAATGTGAGTAGATTAATTTTTTTCATGTTTGTAATTGAAGTTTGAGTTAGGAGTTAAGCGCAAGAATATAGTACGGTGAGTAACTATCAGATACAGAACTAACCAGTGCCACCGAATGGGCGGCTTAATACTTAAAATTGCAGGAATGAAATAAGAGAATTATAGGCGGGGTAGTGTAGATCACCCCGCCTTACAGAAATGAATAGCAGGCCTATTCGTACACAATGGTGTAACCACGCATACCGTGTTCGTGGCTGTCGAGACCTTCTTTTTCGTGTTGAGCTGATACCCGAAGTCCCATCGCTTTTTCCAGTACGAAGAAGATAAGCATAGCTGAAGCAAAAGCTGCCGCACCGCAAGCCAGAATACTTACCAATTGGATTACAAACTGATTCCAGCTAGCCATAGTACCGAAAATACCTACCGCTAATGTTCCGAAGATCCCGCAGGTTAAGTGAACTGAAACAGCACCCACACAATCGTCTAGCTTTAGCTTATCTAGTGCAACTGCTGAGAGTACTACTAAGCCACCAGAGATTAATCCGATAATCATTGCTTCGTAAGGACTCATTAGGTCAGCACCAGCCGTAATACCTACTAGTCCGGCCAGGATACCGTTTAATACCATACCTAAGTCTAATCGTTTGAAGGTGAAGTAAGCCATAATGTAGCCACCTACTGCACCACAGGCAGCAGCTAATGAAGTAGTCACTAATACTTTAGAAACAGTTTCAGGCTCAGCTGAAAGTACTGACCCTCCGTTAAAGCCAAACCAACCAAACCACAGCAAGAATACACCCATGGTAGCTAAAGGCACACTAGAACCAGGAAAATCATTTACTTTTCCGTTGACGTACTTACCAATGCGCGGTCCTAAGATGATAATTCCAGCTAAAGCACCCCAACCTCCTACAGAGTGAACCAGGGTAGAACCAGCAAAATCGTAGAAACCGTAAGTGCTTAGAAAGCCGCCACCCCACTGCCAACTACCGATAATTGGATAGACTAACCCTACAAAGAGAACAGTGAATATCAGGTAACCATTAATTTTAATCCGCTCAGCTACAGCACCAGAAACAATGGTTGCAGCCGTAGCCGCGAACATCCCTTGAAATAAGAAATCAGTCCAATAAGTATAACCACCATCAGCGTAAGTCAATGAGTCATAATCAGCACCAGGGCCGAGGTTGAATCCGGCAAAATCAATAATAAAGCCCTCGCCACCCGGATACATTAGATTGAACCCGATTAGAGCGTACGAGATTAGTCCGATAGCAGGAGTAAGGGTATTTTTGAACAGGATGTTCACAGTATTTTTAGACTGGGTGAATCCGGCTTCTACACCAGCAAAGCCTAAGTGCATGACAAATACCAGGAAAGTTGCTACCATCATCCAAACGTTGTTGGTTGTGAGTAGCGTTTGGGAAACCTGGGTTCCCAAGTCAGCAGCGGCTGTAGCTGCTTGTGCCAATGAAGTGAGATGTAAAACTTCGTTCTCCATAGTTTAGGTAAAGTAATTAGGTGAGAAAACAGAATTTTATTTTGAGAAACCGAAAGTAAAGAGTATTCTAACTAATACGCAAAATATTACGTATAAAAAATACGTAAAAATACTCTCTGTGAGTATTTTCTTGACAAAGAATATGAGAGTTTATTGTATTCTTTTGAAGAATAGAGACGATTGGTACGATTATTCCTAATGTGGTAAGTTAAAATTACGTACTTTTTAGATAAGTAATAAATTTTGCTGTCAAATTTTCGATTTGATTCGAGTAGTAGAGAATTATCATTCTTTATTGAAATAATTCATTTCGCCTTGACTGCTCTTGTCTAAATTAAACCTTCTTGGCGGGCTACCTTCAGCATACCTTGTCTATTATTAACCCCTAACTTTTTCATTATGCGAAAACGGTGAGTCTCGATAGTACGAATGCTGTTGTTGAGCTGTTGGGCAATCTCTTCATTTGACTGCCCCTCAGCTACCATCTTAAGTATCTCACGCTCACGTTTAGTCAAATGATAAGCATCATTCGTTGTAGTTTTTTCCAGAAAAGAATCTACTAACACGTGAGAAATACTACCACTGAAATATTTATTTCCTTGCTTCACGGTACGGATCGCTCGCATCAGTTCATCTTTGGTAGCATCTTTCAGCACATAGCCGGAAGCCCCACTGCGAGCCGAGCGCAACACATACTCATCGTGCGCGTGCATAGAAATAATGAGGGAACGGGTATGGCTAGAGTATTCTGGTAGCCGCCGGGCAGTTTCTATACCATCTAGTTCGGGCATCCGAATATCTAGTAAAACAATATCTGGCTGTAGAGATTCTACTTTATCTAGAGCTTCCAACCCATTAGAAGCCTCACCAACGACCGAGAAGTCGCTTTCGCTCTCTAGTAATATTCTCAACCCATCTCTTACTACAGTGTGGTCGTCTGCTAATACAATGGTAGTCATGTGGAAGAAGGTAATAAAGGGTTGAATTTACTAGTTTAGGACAGTGTAGAAGCTGGAATGGCTTCTTTCTGATAAGTAAGGGGAACCTGAACAATGACTTTGGTTCCTGCCCCGACAATTGACATTATATTGAATTGACCGTGCAAATAATTAGTTCGTTCTTTCATATTACCCAAACCTCGTCCAGAAGTTTTAGATTGAGATCCTATAGCAGTCGAAGTCTTAAAACCAATCCCGTCATCAATCACTGATACCCGAAGTGTACTATAATTGTGGTGTAACCGAATCTCAATCTGAGTGGCCTGAGCGTACTTAAGAGCGTTGTTCAGACTTTCCTGCACAATACGGTAGAGATTTGTCTCTATATGTTCTTCCAATCGTTGATTAAAACCGGTTTGGTTAACAAAAGAAATATTTTTTCCAGTAATCCGATTCATTTCCTGGGCAAAATTATTGAGTACAGGAGCCAGTCCATAATCAGAGAGCACACTAGGCATCAGATGAAAAGAAGTTTGGCGCACCTTAGCAATACTTTCGCGCAGTAGTTTTCCAATATCCTCTAAGTGCTGCTGCATATTTTTACTGGTAGCCATGGAAGATAGCGCTTCTACATTATACTTAAGTGCTGTTAGCGACTGACCTATATTATCGTGCAAGTCCATAGCAATACGTTTTCGCTCTTCTTCTTGAGCCTGGAGCACCAGTACCGAGCGCATCCGCTGTTCCTCCATCTTTTGCTTGATCTTAGTACGGTTAGCCAAACTCAATTGTCCAATAGCGTTTTTCTTTTCAGTAATATCAATACAAAGTAGTAGGTACTGGTAGAGTTCGCCCTGATCGTTCCTCACTGGAACTAGTGTGACAGTAAGCCACACGGGTTGTTTGCGATAATTGGTACAAGCCCAGTCTTGGCAGCAATACCCCTGGTTATGCACTTCCACCAAGGCTGCTTCTAGTTTCTCGGGTGAAATCTGAAGTAATTGAGGAACGCTAGTTGGCAATTCATTATTGGGTAAACGCAGTTGTCGGTGAAATTGGGGACTAATATAGATCAGTTGACCCTGACGGTCGAGTTTAGCAAACAGGGTAGCCTGCTCTACTGCAAAGTGTATATTACTCAGGTATTTATGTGACTTCTCGAGGGATGAAAACAATAGCTGTCTTTCTCGAGCTAGTGCTTTAGCTTGGGTACGGGACTGGCTTAAGATCATTAAGAATTTTCGCACAAAACGAGCTACTGGCCGAAAAATGAATATGATGACCAGCCCAATAATACTAAGTGACAAATACGTCAGAAACTGTTGCATCAGAATAAGCTGATTAGCCCGTTCCTGGGCTTCTCGTTCGTATTGGTTAATGATTAATTGCATTCCGGCTAGATACTGAGATTCTTGTTGAAGTAGAGAGGTAATATGAGGTTGATACTGCTCTGGAGTAACTGAATCTTGCTTACTAAATAGGGTGGCCAATGCTTGCCCGTGGGTAATCAAATTATCGTAGAATGGTTGGATAAGTTGAAGTACAGTATCTTCTTCTTGCACCAACCGAAGGTGGCTATATGGTTGCTGGGCAAGTTGCTGGTGGGTAGAAATCAATTGTTCTGTAGTATGAGCTAATTCGGCGTGGTAGGTAGCTCGCGTCTCACTAGTTGTTGTGGTTAGGAGTAGAGCCGATTTTACTAATTGTTGCCCCAGCATGGCTTGCTGTCCAGCTAAATTCAGTAGGCGAGCGTCAGATATTTGCTCTTCCATTTTTTGTTTTACAAACCAGTTGCTAGCCAATATAGTAAGGGCAATCAGAAAAGAAGCCAGCAGATACCGAATGCTTAAGGTTTGAAAGATCCGTTGGGGTAACGAATAAGGCGTGGGCTTAGTAGTAGGTTTAGACACCATTGAGTAGAATAAAATAGTGCATTTTTGCTAAACTACACAATAAATTACTTTATAGAAGTATGATCCACGAAAAAAGGCGAACTCAGTAGAGTCCGCCCTTATATGTACTCACTTGGAATTAATTATGCTTTAGAAGCAGTGAGAAAGCATTTGATAGCTGAAAAAAACGAGTTCTCACACCTTTTAGCGAAAATATTGTGCCAGCCGATGATTGGCTATAAGCCTGCATTTTACCAACTCTACTGGGTAACTATTTCAACAAACTGGGGAGAGAATGAGGATGTAATCAGCTATAAATCAGAAAGGTATAGATGGTCATAGTGAACGATAGGTTTTTTATCCGATTGTCCCATCAGTTGTTGAGCTTGTGAAGCTGGATAATAAGACTTTCCTAGTCCGAAAACCTTGCCCTGATGTTTTAGCTGTACCACCTCGCCTTTAGAGAAATCTCCTTCTATCTTGATAACTCCTACCAATAGTAAGCTATTAGCCTGTTTTTGCTGGGTAAGTGCTTGATGAGCTCCTTCGTTTACATGGATGCTACCTTGCTGGGTATTTCCCGCCTGACCAATCCAGCGTTTCACTGTTGACACTTTTCGGGCAGGTAAAAAATGAGTACCCACTGGTTTTCCTATTAGAATATTTTCTAAAACATCCTTGGTTTGCCCGTTAGCAATATGCACCCCAATACCCAAATCGGCTAGCTTTCGAGCAATCCGGCTTTTAGTTCGCATACCACCCCGCCCGAAATCTGATTTCTCGGCTGAAATAAGTGCATTGAGGATTTGCTGAGGATGGACTTCAGAAATAAGCTGTGCTCCCTCCTGACTAGGCGGACAGTCGTAAATACCATCTACATTAGTTAAAATAATCAGCCGTTGGGCATCCATCATGGAGGCGAGCAGACCGGCTAGCTCATCATTATCAGTAAACATTAACTCGGTGACCGATACCACATCATTTTCATTGACAATGGGCAGCGTGCTGTGCCGAAGAATTCCATCCAAGCAATTACGAATATTCAGGTAGTGCCGTCGGCTGCGAAAATCTTCCTTAGTGACCAGAATCTGAGCGCAGGAAATACCGTGTTCGGTAAATAAATTCCGGTACAACTGCATTAGCTGGGCTTGACCTACGGCGGCTAATACTTGCCGTTGTACCACTGGGTCGGTTTTTGGGAGAGGGGATACCTGTTGTCGCCCTGCCGTAACTGCTCCGGAAGAAACTAGTAGAACGTCATGGCCACGCTGGCGTAAATTGGCAATTTGCTGTACCAATGAGCGAAGCAAAGGATTATTAATGGTACCATCTGGTTGGGCGATAACATTAGAACCAATCTTGACAATGAGAACAGGGCGATCCACTTTTTAATGGTAAAGATACCCTCGTCTTGCATTATTTCAACTGGAACACTCGGGAAATATTAAAGCCAAAATGAATATCACCGGAAAAGAAGTCTCCCGTAGTCTCGGTAATAAAACCTTCTTCTATCATAGATTGGGCGTTGGTAAGATGTAATTGAAACACGTGTCCGCCAGTCTCAATATCTACCCCTATGGCAAAAGCGTCGTTGTAAAGACTTTCGGTTTCAGCATTGGTTCGCAGAAAGTACTCAGCATTGAGTGATACTCGCTGGTTGAACTTATAACGACCACCTAAACCTAGCGCGAATAAATCGTTGGGATTTTCTCGTTTCTCTACCAAGTTGCGATGCACCAATGTGGGTGTTAGCTGCAAAGAAAGCCGATTAGAAAATTTCCGGGCGATTAAGAATTGATAAGTATAATCCAGGCGGGAAGAAAAGGAGATATCTTGCTCGTTATTCCGAAGGGTATTAATGGCAATACTGCTAAAGCCAACTACACTCACCGGAATATTTTTTATCCCGCTTTGCTGCTGAAGCAGGCGAAATTTTACGTAACCATCGTAGGTTTTTTGAAAGGAGCTACGCCCAATTCCCACGTTAAGGAAGTCAGTGATACCATATTCTACTGCCAGCCGAACGTTAGCCCCATCTAAGCCAAAAAACTCGTAGGCTCCGCCATTGATCCGTCCAAAGCGGTGAGAAATGAGAGCCCCGAGCACTCCCTCGTGCCAAAATTCTACTGAATGCCCATTGATAATTCGAGTGGCTTTGAAAGTAGCCTCAACCTGGTTTTGGGTAGGTTCAGCCTGGGCTTCCAGTTCTTGCAATAAATCATCTTGGGCAAGTAGTAGCGAAGGCAATATGAAAAATAGTAGTAAAGGAAAGTTACGGTTAGGCATCAGCTTGGTAAGTAAAGTGGACAGTAACATCAACAACTTCGGCAATATTATAGAAAACTACTTTCGGAATTTTGATCTTGTAATCGGCTACTTTAACTGGAAAAGTAGCGTGCATTTCCCACCCCTCGTTTTTAGGCTGAATCGTTCCTTCTACCTCGAGCGACTGGGTAATGCCATGAATAGTCATTTGTCCCTGGGCGGTTATGATCTGTGCACCGGATTGGTTGGCATCAAAACCCTGCAAAGTACCTGTAAAAGTAGCATTCGGATATTTATCTGACTCTAGGTAGTTTTCGTTAAAATGTTCCTGCATCAGGGCTTTCTCAAATGTAAAGCTTTTGATAGGAATGATGAACGCAATTTCACCGGTGCTAACATCAAAGATACTTTTGGCTTCAGTAGTTTTAGCTTCAATATCTTCTAAAGGCGCACTGGAATAGAATGATACTTGACTGGAGGCGAGTTGGTATCGCTGAGGGTAACCAGTCAGGCTACTTAGAAAGAAAATCAAAATAAAAAGAGCAGTTTTCATAGTCGTTAGTTTTCGTTAGCCCCCTGTTGCACCCAGCAGTCAATGGTCTGAATTTCAGCTTCCGTGAGAGTAATCCCCGAAGATGAGGGGGGCATAGTTCGGCTTTGGGTGCGATCGCGAATCCGATCAGCCCGACTAATAATGGTAGAAGTCTGCATAAGATTGGGCGGTTGTGCTCCCGATACATGGCAACCGGGTATGGCACAGTGAGCTTCAATGATCGGCTGCACATCCTGAGCGAAAGAAACAGTACTATTGCAATCATTTTCTCCAAATAGATCTTCTTCATTATCGTAGGCACAGGCACTTATAATTAAAAGGCCGAACGCAATTATTCTAATTGGCTGAATTCTCATACTTTTTTGCTGAATTAAGGGGATTAATTATTCTGGGCACCATCGTCTACCCAGCAAGCTATTTGGGTAATCTGTTCATCAGTCAGAGTGCGCCCTGAGCGGGAGGGTGGCATAGTACGGGCTTCGGTACGGCTCTTAATCCGGGCTGCTTCGTCTATGATATTTTCCGTTACAGAAAAGTCAGGGATATTTGTTCCTGCTACGTGACAGCCGGTTACAGCACAGTTAGTACTGATAATATCTTGAATAGTATTGCTAAACGATACATCCGATGCAACCCGGACGGTAGTTTCAGCAAAGCAACCATCGGCATCCTGTACTGTTACGGTATAGTCACCAGGGGTTAGATTACTAAACTCAGCTGCACTTTGGAATTCGCCCTGATTGATTCGGTACTGATATTCGGGATTGCCTCCCTGAGCTTCCACAGTAAGTGATCCAACTGATTCCAGACAAGCTGATGAGTTGGTGGCAATATTGCTAATCATCAAGTCGGACACTTCCTCATTGATAGTAACCAATAGGGTTGCCTCACAACCTCCTTCATCTTGGGCTATAATTTGGTACGAGCCAGGTTCCAGGTTCTCAAAAGTTCCGCTGTTCTGAAGAGAGCCAGAACCTATTCGGTACATGACCGAGCCATTCTGCCCCTGAGTTGTAACTTCTACTGAGCCGGTGCTTTCACAACGGGCGGAAGTTTGGCTAACGATGTTTAGGGAAAAACTGCCATCGCAGGTAGGTTCATCGCTGTTATCGCAGCCGAAAGAAGCAAGTAGTAGTGCTACTCCCATCACCCGGAGGGGCGTTACTGGGTAATTCATAACAGTACAGTTGTTGGTGAATAATACATAGTTAGGAAAAATAGTCCAGAACCAGTGATTCCGGACTATCTGAAGCCTCTTGTCTGATCCAAAACAGAAGCATTGTTTTAATGGTGTCTCATCGTAGTTGATAATTTAGAGAAACAAACATACCCGTAGTGGCGAGTTTGATCTTTCCGAATCCCACTCCCGCTACGGGTATTTTTACAAATGGCTCCACTTGCAGAGCCCACCGTTTACTCAATAGCCGTTCGTAGCCTAGCGATAGATTGGCCACTTTAAAATAATGTTGGTTCTTGTTGCGCTCCCGATGCTCATAACTATAAGGTTTCTGTCCATTGCCTTTCTGGTATCGGTACACATAGTCTTCAGTTAACATTAAGTAGGATGATAACCCGCCACTGAAAAACACTCGGCTCCGAGGTAGATTGATTGCGTAGTATCGCAAGTTTATCGAGATATCCAGCACATCGCACTGGGCATCGATGGAGTTGGGTATCCGGTATTTCTTCCAATAGCCCGGGTAGGGTTTATAGGATTCTCCATTAGCCGTGTACACCTTGTTGGAAAAAATTACCCCGGTCTGAACACTCAGGCTGGGTACAATAAAGTGTTCTAATGTAATTGCTGCTTTACTGCCTAGCTGAGAAGCTTTGCCTAAATTAATAGCACTGATGTCGGGCGAAACCCCAAAGCCAATTCGCCACCGTATATTGGGCAGATAAGTTTTTTTCTGATCAACTGGATAAACTTCGATTCTATCAGCTACTATTGGTAGCAACAAAGAGGGAATGATTGGCTCTACAGGATTTTGTCTGACGGACTTTCGATTCAGATACGAAATGCCAGAAGCATTCATCCAGGTTTCTGAAGAGGTTTGGAGTTCGGTAAGAGTAAAATTATCTGAGCTTGTTTCTTCATTACTATCACGGTCTAAAACCAAAGTTTTCGGTTGATTTGTTGCTTTGTTTGCTGCCTCAGACTCCAAAGCAATGGGCTGACTATCAGCTGCATCCACGGAAGAGCCTAATACAGTTTCCTTATTTATCAATGCCTGTTTTTTGCTCAAGTCTTTTGTCACTGATATTGTCTCTTTCAGTGTGTGGTACCATAGCGCTGTACCGACTGATCCACCTAGCAGAAGTAGCAAAGTAATCCCCACTACTATTCGAGTGGAAGTACCCCAACCACCTTGTGGGGGATTCAGTTTTCGGCGCATTTTCTCCCAAGCTCCTGGATTATAGGGAGCGCGATATTGCTCGGCTGCTTTTCGAAAGAAAGCATCAAAATTATGGTCGTTCATACCTTGCATGCTATCCGCTCATTTTTTTGGATCATTATTCTTAGTTGAGCTCGTGCCCGCGAAAGGTTCGATTTAGAAGTTCCTACGGATATACTCAGGGTTTCCGCAATTTCTCCATGAGTGTAACCATCAATTGTAAAAAGGTTGAAAACAGTGCGGTACATAGGAGTTAATCGCTGTATTAGAGCATAAATCTCTTCATACGAAAGTTGACTAATGATACTGGTTGCATCAGCAGTAATCTCAGGTTGAGTTTCAATTGGGACATGATGATGGTGTTTCTTTGTTTTGTGGTAATGGTTAATAGCGGTGTTAATCAGAATACGCCGGAACCAAGCTTCAAATGATTGGTTTGTATCGAACTTATCAAGGCTTCGGTAGACTTTCATGAATCCATCATTCAACACTTCTACTGCTTCGTCTTCATTGGGAGTGTAGCGCAAGCAGATACTCATACCGTAGCCATAGTACTGCTGATATAACTGCTTTTGGCAGTCAGCCTTCTGGTTAATACACCCCTGGATCAGAGTAAGAATATTCGTAGGCTGGGCTAAACTCACATTGAGTATCTTTAAAGCAATACCGTACTGTTGAGATAACGGTTGCGTAAGCAAAGAAAAATACAAAAAAATAACCAACCTCTAAAAGAGATTGGTTATTCGCGTATGAGACGTAATTCTACCTTCCTACTGTACCTACTAATCTATTTACCTATGAGAGATTCTATTCTTTTTTTGTGATCTTTATTACTTAGTAGGGCAGTCCCGCTAAATGTCATCTCCAAATCGAAACTTTTTTTATTTTTTTCAAATGTTGAGTACAATGGAAAAATATTTTGCATTGCTGTACTAAACTTCCTTTTTTCTAACTTTGCCCTTCAATGGAAGAATCGGTACAAACCGTATGGGAGCAAATTGAGGAGTGGGTACTCATCGTATACCGATGGTTTACTACGGACTTTGCTATTGGCGGGCATCCTTTCGATCTAGTTGATATTATATCTCTTCTAGTCAGTATATATTTATTGATATATGTCTCTGGCAAATTCCGAAAGTTACTGGTCAACAACGTCCTGACCCGATATAATCTGGATATTGGTATCCGACAATCCATTGGTACTATTGTTCGCTATCTGGTTCTCGTATTAGGTTTTACGGTAATTGTTCAGTCAGCAGGGATTGATCTTAGCTCATTAACCGTTTTAGCCGGAGCACTCGGGGTTGGACTTGGTTTTGGTTTACAGAACATTGCTAATAATTTCATCTCAGGACTAATTATCCTGTTTGAACGACCTATTAAAGTAGGCGATCGTATCGAGGTAGGAGGAGTTAACGGCGATGTGGTGAATATTTCAGCAAGAGCTACGACCGTTATTACCAATGATAATATTTCTATCATTGTCCCTAACTCTGAATTTATCTCATCGCAGGTAATTAATTGGAGCCATAACGATCGGCGGGTGCGATTTCGTTATTCGGTGGGAGTTTCCTATGATGAAGATCCGGAGCAAGTAAAAGAGTTACTCATGGAAGTAATGGACGAACACCCTGGTGTGCTGAAAAACCCTGCTCCAGACGTATGGTTTACCGAGTTTGGCGATAGCTCGCTCAATTTTAATATGATGATTTGGACATCGATGTATGTACAACGACCGGATGATCTGCGAAGCCAGCTGTATTACTTAGTTTTCAAGAAGTTTAAAGAACACGGGGTTGAAATTCCGTTTCCGCAACGCGATTTGCACATTCGCAGTGGCGACCTGCCCGTAGAACTAAAAAACCACAATGGAATCAGTACAGATAAAACCTGAGAAGTATTTCGTCTTTGATTTTGACAGTACGTTCACTCAGGTAGAAGCCTTGGATGTACTCTGCGAGATTGCTCTGAAGGATAATCCGAAGCGCGAAAAAGTGCTTGCGGAGGTAAAGCGAATTACGAACTCCTGTATGAACGGGGAAATTTCTTTCCGGGAGTCGCTCGAAAGTCGGCTGGCGTTACTTCCGGCGCACTGCGATCATCTGCCCCAGCTCATTGCCGAACTGAAGAATAGTGTCTCACCTTCATTTGTGCGAAATCAGGAGTTTTTCGAGCGGTTCTCGGATCGTATTTACGTGATTTCTAATGGCTTCAAAGATTTTATCGTACCCGTTATCCGCGATTACGGCATTGCCGACGAACATGTATTTGCTAACGAATTCACCTTTGATGAAGAGGGAAATGTTACGGGCTTTGATGCTTCCAATCTACTTTCCACCGACGAAGGAAAAGTAGCAGTGATCCGCGGTCTGGATTTGAACGGTGATATTTATGTAATTGGTGACGGCTACAATGATTATAAAATCAAAGCCGCTGGTTTTGCCAATAAATTTTACGCATTTACTGAAAATATTGAACGAGGTTCAGTCATTGATAAGGCTGACCATATCACACCCTCGCTTGACGAGTTTTTATATCTGAACAAAATGAATACGGCCATTTCCTACCCTAAAAATCGAATCAAAGTACTACTGCTAGAAAATATTCATCCAGATGCTGCCCTACGTTTGAAAGAAGAGGGCTACCAAGTGGAAACCCACGATGCTGCTATGGATGAAGAAGAACTTGCGGAAAGAATCAAATCAGTTTCCATTCTGGGAATCCGGTCGAAAACTCAGGTCACAGCTAAAGTACTAGAAAATGCCAATCGACTATTAGCTATTGGTGCGTTCTGCATAGGAACCAATCAAATCGACCTGACAGCTTGCTCTAAGAAAGGAATTGCGGTCTTTAACGCACCTTACAGCAACACCCGATCGGTAGTAGAATTAGCCATCGGTGAGATTATTATGTTGATGCGCGGTATTACCGATAAATCGAGTGGAATGCACCGAGGACTGTGGGGCAAATCGGCTAAGAATAGCAATGAAATCCGAGGAAAGAAGCTCGGCATCGTAGGGTATGGTAACATTGGTTCTCAACTATCGGTACTAGCCGAAAATATGGGAATGGATATTTACTACTACGACATTGTGGATAAACTGGCGTTAGGCAATGCAACTAAGTGTAACTCGCTAGAGGAATTGCTGAGCCAAGTAGACGTAGTTTCGTTACACGTAGATGGGCGTGGTGAAAATAAGCGGTTTTTTGGAGCAGATGATTTTGCTGCTATGAAACCGGGGGCTATTTTCTTGAACCTGAGCCGCGGGTTTGTGGTTGACGTAGATTCCTTAAAAGAATATATACTAACCGGGCGTATCCGAGGAGCTGCGATAGACGTATTTCCGACGGAGCCTAAGAGTAATGAAGAAGAATTTGTGTCTGAGTTGCGAGAACTGCCCAATCTCATTCTCACCCCTCACATTGGGGGTAGTACCGAAGAAGCCCAAGAAAATATTGGGGAATTTGTACCGGGTAAAATCATGGAGTACATTAATACCGGAAGCTCATTCCTAAGTGTGAATTTCCCGAACGTACAATTACCATTGTTACAAAATGCTCATCGGTTGATGCATATTCACCACAACAAACCGGGAGTATTAGCCAATATCAGCCAGGTGTTGCTAAAGCATCATATAAATGTAGTAGGGCAGTATCTGAAAACGAATGAAGACATCGGCTACGTAATCATTGATATTGACAAAGCCTACGATGACGAAGTAATCAAAGACCTAAAAGCCATTGAAAACACCATCCGTTTCCGAGTACTTTACTAATGGATAATTGATACTGGAATCCATAACTATCCCCATTCCCCTGTCAATTTTCAACTATCTAAACCGTTTCTGACTCCTGTTCTTTCTTGGCTTCAGGCTCGTCAGTTTCAATCTTTTCGATCTCTTTATCTACCTCTTGCCAGTAGTTGGAAGCAAAATCATCGTAAGGGGTGATTTTGGTACCACTCAATACAAGTGCCAGTGTCATGGCAATGCTAGAAATAATGATGACAAATAGTAGTACACCGGAGTTGAAGTTTGCTAGCTCCATCTCTACTGGAATCGCAAAGAACAACAGAATAGTGATTAGTCCACGGGGGGCAATAAATATTTGGGGCAGAATATCTTTTTTGACAAATATTTTGAACAGAACAAATCGTAAAACGAAAATCAGTAGTAAGAGACTACCACTAACTAATGCTACTTTCGTGTCCAGAATAGTGGCGATGGTGATAGTCATGCCGAAGATGACAAAGAAGAAGGTTCGTACCACGAAGGCCGACTCCATGGTGATAAGCCGAAAGTTATTTAGGATACTACTGACTGCCCGAGCGTTGACTAGCTTCTTTAATTCGCCAAAGAAAAACAGCTTGAAGTTATTAAGCACCAGCCCAAAGATAAGAATGATAATTAGCGAAGAAAGGTGAAATAACTTTCCTACGGAATAGAGCAGCAATAGCACTGCAATGAGTAGAAAGAGCTTTACATTAGTGTCTAGCTTTTGAAACAATAGTACTAGTCCATAACTGAGCACCACTGATAAACCAATAGTGAGGGCAATATTGCTGAAAACTGACCACACAATGGCTGAGGTCGATTCAGTTTCAGCATTACCTAGTAAGAAGTAGAAGAACATAATACCGAGAATATCGGAGAATGTAGCTTCGTATACCATAAACTCTCGGGTATGTTCATCTTTTAGCCCACCTACACTCGGAATTACAATAGCACTGCTGATAATAGAGAGAGGCACCGCGTACACCAGCGAGTTGAAGAAAGCCCCGCCGTAGGCATATTGAATAATGTAAGCTCCCGCCAATGCCGTTGCCACCAAGGCAATTAGAGCAACCAAGAAGGATTTCCAGATGATGGGCCAGCGGTCGGCTTCTAATTCCAGATCGAGGGCCGCTTCCAGTACAATCATGGTTAGTCCTACAATTCCTAGAATTTCCAGTACAGGAATTAGATTATCACCTACCGGAATTCCCAATGCCTCGGCTCCGTACTTCATGCCTAAGCCCAAAATAATCAGTAGCAACACACTAGGAATATTGGTTTTACTGGCAATTAAATTGAACAGGTAGGAAAATATAATAATAAGCGACGTGGCAATTACCGCTACATACGCGTTAAACTCAGTCATATTAGATAGTTCTTCTGAATGCTGTCTGCAAAACGTGGGAAGTACCCTGAAGGTTATAAAATAGATAAATACACACTATTTTGTTCATCCTTTTACCAGGAGTTGAGTCGTTAAAATCAATTTTCCTGAGAAAGTCATTTTTCCGTATAGCACCGAGGTGGGTTCCTTAATTCGGAAGGATGGTGAGTACCAGCCTAAAATAGGCTCAGTTTGCCCCCGAACTTCCTGCACTTGCAGTGCAGCGTCAAACTGTACTTCTAAGGTTCGTGCCAGGGGGCGTTGAAGATGAAACTGATTATCCCCATTATCCTTTATTTGTACTTCGGGGTGCAAGTGAAGCGGAAACTCAAGCGTATATTCTTGGGCAGATTTGCTTGTAAGCGTATCAGTCACGGTGATCTGACCAGATTTTTTATCAAAAACCAGATGTCGACGGTGGGTCAACCCCAACTTTTGATAGCCATTATGTTCTGCCACGATCGTATCCTGCATCTCAGTGGTACTGCTTTCAATCACTTGAACTTGGTAATGGTTAATCCACATAGTAGGGCCGGTACTATTGGCCTGGTCGGTCTGGTTAATCCGAATAGTATTATGCGCTAGCGTACTAATGAAGTAGTCACGCCATTCGGCATCAGTATGGTAAGTAAAGGTGCCAGCATCGGTGATAATTGGGTAGCCATCTACGTGTACATCAAAAGCCAGGGCATCGGCGTGTCCGTGAGCGGCAATAGACAGAAAGCCCAGAGGGGCAGCATCCATATGAACGAATATTTCTTGTTCGCCTTGTTGTTTACGCAAAAAGAAGTGTCCTTCTTCAGAATACAAGCGTGAAGCCTGATTGGTGGTGTCAGCTTCTACACCATCAAAAGTCATCTTTCCTCCAGCACCAAATAGTACCGCGTTCTTATTATCCCATCCATCTGATTTGGTTTTCCACTCAGTGTTGTTGAATAAAACTACTCCTGAGGTGAGCAGAGACTTAAAATTATCTGGGTGACCTTCCTCTAGCACTATTACTTTTCCATCGTCTTCATCGCCGTAGTAAGGAATATTCCCTCGCACATCCATCATCTGAAAAATGTAATCCAGAATTTTCTCTAGCTGATTTCGGTAGCCTGGTGAAAAAGAGTTATCAGTTGCTTCAGCTACTACAAATGGGATTAAAAAGAAATCAGTGATAAACTGAATATATTCGGCTGCCTCTTCTTTGTTCACTCCGTTTTGAGAGTGCTGCAAGATAACCTCTTTCTCTAAGCCAGCTTTGGCGTAGGCTAACCAATCTTCTGATTCGTCAAATTTCCAGAAGGATGCAGCCACAAATAACCCAGCATACTCACTAATTAAGTGATTATTAGCAGATGAGTAGTAGGAGGGATTCTGGTGGCTGTACAAACAGTGAAGATAGATGGTAGGTACCCACTGCTCTTCTACAAACTTCTTGAAGGGCGTCTCACTTTGCATGAGCGTATTTACATCCAGCAACTCCCAACAAAAAAACCACACAAGTAGCCGGATATTTACTTCAATGTTACTGTACCAATTTACCCCCACTAGATATGGGTTCTCGTCAATCCAAGACTGAACAATATCCTGAAACTGCTGCAATACTTTTTCATCTTGAGTGGCACGATATTCTAATGCCAGCAGCGGTAAAAACTGAAGTCGGTTTACCTCCCAAACGTGCTTGGCGCTCCCGTATTCGCTTGTACGGATATTAATATCCTTGGCAAAGGACTTAGGAAATCGACGTTGGGAGGAAATATCCAAATGCCAGTCGATGGGTTGATTATAGTAGAATTTTTGGTCAAATATCGGAATAGACTGCTCCTTAATCTGAAAATCAAGCGTGCCTGTCGGTAATATGGATTTTGGCAAATGAAGTAGACGTTTTTCGGATGGAAAGTAACCCTGCTGCGATTGACGCTCTTTACGCTTTTGCCAGTACTGGCTAGCCCGGTAGCCAATTTCGGGTAAAGACATGGTTCGTAAGCGGTGATAATACCAGGACAGGGGCATAAATACACTGATTTGGGTAGAATGATTTTAGAAAAAGTGCTGCGCGAATAAAAGGAAATTTTGGATAGGCTACAAAGCTTCAGTCTCTTAACTATTGAGCTGACATACTTGCGTTGTAGGTGGTAATTAGGGTGTGGATCTCCATCAGCGCCTGCGCCCATACCTCAAGTTTTAAGCCAAATTTTTGATCAAGGAGAGCGTTGTAAGCAGGTATATGAGCGTAAAAAAGGCGTGCTCGTTCTAGCCATTTCTGCTTATTTTCAGGAACAGGTTGGTCAATACCTAGTGCTCGGAGTACATCAGGCTCATGCTGATAAGTTATACGTACTAGCGTGACATATTCTTGGTAGGTACGCTGGGCGGACTGAAAATCGGCTAGCCACATTTGGTGTTCTTCATTTTTGAGAATACTATGAGTAAGCAGTAGAACAACTAAGCTACTCTCTATGAAGTAAATTTAGTTGTCGGAATTACTGCTAAAAATAAGCCGATGCGTACCGTACTAAGGTTAGCTTTGCTTCCAAAAACTACAAGTGTACCTTTTTAACTAGAATAATCTTCCGAGAATATTAGCTAAGCAGTTTGTTCGTTCTGGCGTAGCAGTACGACCAGCAACACATACAGAAGAAACGGAGAGAATGCTACTTTATAGCGGACAAGCGTCCCGAAATTAGGGGTGGATAAGGCTAATAATATACCTAGTAATACGGAAAACAGCAGGGCACTTACTGCCCAAAGTTGTTCATCGGTTTTCAGAGCCCTTGTGAGCCGTACTTTCCAGAAGGCTGATAAGCTTATCAAAAGCAATATACAGTGTTCTATTCCAGCTATTTGTGCCAGCATCTTATTTATCTCAAATGGTAGCGGACGATACCAGGCGGAAAAAAGCGCCAAAGGAGCATTAAGTAAAAAGCTAGTCAACGTAGGTTCTAATTGCCAGAAATGGATGATTGCGTTTGGTCGCCATTTCTGAACAAATATATCGTGATTTTGCACGATCACTACTAATAACCGTTCCGCACTCAGATTGGGGTGCATGAATGTTGCCAGAGCTATTAGTAAAATAAATAACAGTACCATTCTAACCAGGACGTTGGGACGTTTAAATGGCAGATGCTTAGCAAGCATAATGGCAATTAGCAGAGGAATAAGAACGGCGGCATAGTAATATTTAAGTAGCCACAACAGCGCGGTAGCGACGAGTCCGGGCAAAATGAATAACATCGATTGCCTTGAGTTTTTATCAAAATAAATCCGTAGTGTCATTGCTACCAGAATACTGATCAGCCCTACGGCGAGGGTTTCCTTCAGAATTCCTGAACTCCAGAACACAAAGGAAGGAAAGGCTAACCAAGCGATATTGACTGCTAATCGGGTAGTGGGGAAGAATAGATGGAGTGTACGTACCAGAAACCATACTCCCGCAAACGATAGCAGTGATAAATAGATGGAAGTAAGCCAATAATTATTACCTGTGAATAGGCAACCTATACTAGTAATCTGGCTCATCAGTAAAGCCCGGGGTTGACGAAGATAGACGAGTGTTGGAGGGAGGTCGTCGGCATTGAACCAGTTACTGAGATAGCTCGCCCAGTCGGTGCGAGCTAGATTCGCTAAAGTAACCCCATCAGCAAAGTAGTTCCAGGTATCACCCCCAGAGTAGTAGAAGTTGTATATGATACCAACCAACCAACCACAGACAATTTTTATACTAATTGCGGGCAAGAACCAAGGGGCAAACTGAGTACGGCGATACCAAAAGAAGATGATACCAATGATAATGCCGCTATGAATAGTGATGATCCACAATATACGGGTGGCTCCAGGTTAAGAAGGTGAAGAAACGAACAATGGTTCTTTTTTCAAAATAGCTACTCCGATACCACACGAAAGGCACTGCTTTTTGGTGCAGTAAGTCTGATTAAGTTCCAGCATTCCTTGAGTATCCAGTGCCGATTCATTAGGAAATCCTAGAGCAACATACTTGCGAGTGGATGCGTTATTCTCTGCCTTGAGTTCTCTCAAACATTGCCAGGCGTGTTGATGATAAGAATCATTGTGATGAAAAAGACCGTGAGCAGTGAGCAGTGTCGCTACGGTATTGATAATAAGCGTATCAATGCTTCCTACACCAATAGGTGTTACGCTCGAAGTATTTTTCAGATTGAACTGATTGCGGTAAAATGCGATGGGGTGAATCCGTAGAAGCCAGGTTATATCTGCACTCCACTGATGGAGTAAATAGGCGAGCTGCTGGATTCTGACGTGCGGAAAATTAGTAGGGCGAGTCCGACTATACTTCCAGACAGACGAGTTGATCTGTCGATCACTCACCTCAGTCGGAATAATTATAGAAGGTTGGCTATCAGCATATTTTGATAATCCAGCTTGGTGAAGTAACGCATAGGTTAAACTAGGAGTATGATGGGCGTATTTTCTGACCCAGCGGAGTGGGAATGCTTGTGCCAGTTGTTGCATTCCCTCTTGATTTATTTTGAACCCGAACCCCTTTAGTAACCACTGGTAAACGGTTCCCGACCAATCCCCTTGCTGATACTCAAGCGTTTTGAGTACTTCATTGGCTCTGCGCTCTAGCCGTTGAATAGCTACCCGCTCAACCTGAGCCATTTTGATAATCTCAGGTACATGATGAACTAGATGCTCGCAAGGAATGAAAGTCTGATCGCGTTCGAGAAGAGAGCAAATTTGAGATATTACTGCGGAGGAAACTCGGGATTTTAATTCCATGGTAGGCACAAGGGTGTCATCGGCGCGAAACACATCCTGATCATTCTCCCATACGACGTGTAGTATAACCCGATCATAAGCTGGATCATGCTGATGACCGTGCCGTTGCCAGTCCGATGCCTTTACGTGAATCTCTACCGAACCTGACCAATCTAATTCGCCAATCTGCAAACGAGCCATGGCAAAGTCAGGTCCGGCGTTAGTATTTAGTAGCCCAACTGACTGAACGGTAATTGACTGACCGCTAGTAGTCTGTAAGGCTTCACGATTAAAAGTCTGTTGTTGCCACAGATAATGAAGTACCGCTTCTTTCACCTTTTTTGCTCGAATACTAAGCAGAAAGGTCAAACAATAATAATCTGTTTTGATAGAAAAGCTACAAGGGAAAGAAGGTGGTGGTTATTTTAGCTTCACCACTTGTTGGCATTATCCAAATATAATCTCACCAACTCTACTGTGTTCCCCACTTGGCATTTTTGAAGCATATTGGCTCGGTGATTAGAAACAGTACGTTCGCTTAAAAACAAGCGTTCGGCAATTTGCTTGGAGTTTAACCCTTCTACCAACAAGGACAGTACTTCTTTTTCCCGCTTAGAAAGTACGTTAATCGGATTTTGAGTATCATTTTCCTGACTTTTCTTCTCTTTAAACCCCTTAACAATCACTTGGGTGATAGTTTGACTATAATATTCATCTCCGTTGGCTACGGTCTGTATGGCTTCCACCACTTCTTCCCGGTCAGCGTATTTGGTAATGTATCCATCTACCCCGCTATTAAGTGCTTGAAACACATAATTGGGGGTATCGTGCATGGAAAGGATCAGTACTTTAGTAGGTAGCTGGTTTTCTTTTATCTTCTGAACAATATCAAAGATAGATGTACCTGGCATAGAAATATCAGCTACTAGCACGTCAGGTTTGTGCTCCATAACTAACTGTAATGCTTCTTCACCGTTACTTACCGCTCCTAATAAATCTATAAAGTCATATTCTTTTAATATACTTGCTGTCCCTTCCGTTAGTATAGCGTGATCATCCGCCAAGACTACGGTCATTTTACTCATAAATAGGTAGTAGTTTATAGTTTAACCTGAAAACTTAAACACAAAATCGTGCTCTAAAGTGCGAGAAACCGTATAATATTTACAATATAATCGGAAGGGAAGAGATACTATTTGGAACGAATAATAAAAGAAATCTTCCCAGTAGAAGTTGCCGCTGACCGTACATTATCGCCAGTACGGCTAAATGTTAGTTCCTCTACAGCTTCTCGATAAACCCTTTCTACGGCAGGGCTGACCGTTTTTTCCAGCGTCCGAATGCTGATAATTTCACCCCGTCCATCAATAACGATTTGAAATACAATGCGTCCGCTTTCATTAGAATTATCTTGAGGCCGAGGAATATAGTCCCAGTTCCATCCTGACATTTGTAGTGATGCTCCGTCTTTGGGTCCCTGAGCCCCGTACAAAGCCCGATCATCAATTTTGCCTTCCTCTTTTCCCTGATTACCCTCTGGCTGCTCTGAGTCGCCCTGATTGGTGTTTTGAGAAGGATACAAACTGCCAGGTACGGGCTCCTGAACGGGTTCTTCAGGCTCTTCTACTACTTCTTCGGTAGTTTCCAGTACTTCTTCTACTACATCGGGGCTTTCTTCAATAGGAGCTACTTGCTCTACCTGTTCTACTGATTCCTGCACTTCCTGAGGAGGTGTTTCTTCTATATCTTCTATGATTTCCTCTACCTCCTCGGTTGCCTCTTCAACGGGCTCTTCCTCCACTACCGGAGTAGGTTCAGGTTGCGGAGACTCTCCAGCACCGGTATCATCCAACCCAAAATTTAGTTCAATGCCGTATTCGGGCAAAGGTGGATCAGGGGCTTGCCAGGCTAATAGGAAAAAAAATAGCAAAAATAGTCCAGCATTCACTCCGAATGTGATGATAGAAGCAACTTTACGATCTTTTTTTTCTTCAGGAGACATTATTACGCTGTCTGTTTGTTACTACTAACGAATAATTGCCGCGCAAAATTTAGAGTTACGATATTTTTTGCCCAAATGATATTATTATCGGGACTCAGGGCGAGTAGCAATAGAAACTTTAGCTTCTAAGGCAGTAGCAATTCCAGCGACTCGTACTAAGTACTCTACTGGAACGGATTTATCTACGTTCAGCACAACAACTCCTTCTTGCTCGGAGAGGGCTGATCGTAGGGCATTTTCCAAATTATCTTCTGACACAGGCTGATCATTAACGTAGTACTCCAAGTCGGGAGTAATCGTCACGTTGACCCGCTGCAATACAATAGTGGAAGTTTTGCTAGAGGGCAAGTTTACGGGCAAACCCGAAGGAGTAACAAAGGAGGATGTAAGCATAAAGAAAATCAGCAGCAAGAAGATAATATCAGCAATAGATGAAAAATTGAAGCTGGTTTCTATTTTATTTCTGGCTTTCAGATCCATAGGATATTCGATTGATAGTTGATAGTTGAAAATGAAAAGTTTGCAATCAAATCTCACCTCTCATATTTCTCATCGCTCGGCGACCTAGCTCACATTTTTTACGTCGGTTCTTGCAGTAGATCGATAAAATCTATGGAAATATATTCCATCTGATGCACTACTTTGTTTACCCGAGATACCAGATAGTTATAACCTAGATAGGCCAAAATCCCTACGGCCAATCCGGTAGCGGTAGTAATCATGGCTTCATAAATTCCGGTAGAGAGAAGCTGCGGACTGACGTTACCTTCTTCCTGAGCAATGGCAATAAATGCCTGAATCATACCAGTAACGGTGCCCAAGAAACCAATCATGGGGGCAGCACCAGAAATAGTAGCTAATAGCGTAAGATTTTTTTCCAGGCGGTACAACTCCAGTTTCCCGACATTCTCAATAGCAGCTTCAATAGATTTAAGTGGGCTACCGATTCGGGAAATTCCCTTCTCAATCATGCGGGAAATAGGAGAGTCAGTTTGAGAGCAGATGACTCGAGCAGAGCTGATTTCACCGCGAGACACCAACCCCCGGATTTTCTCCATAAACTGTTCAGGAACTTTAGAGGCTCGCTGAATAGTGCGAATACGCTCTACAAAGATGTAAATAGAAACAGCAAACAGAATGATGAGGGGAATCATCACCCAGCCACCCTTCAGCAATAAATCAAGCACAGTAACCGACTCGGCGGTGGGATCAATAGCAGTGGTATCAATAGGGGTTTCGGTTGTGATTTGCAGTAGGATCATGTCAGTATTTTAGTACCCAAGCATTGTCGCCGTATTCGGCACGGAAAGCATCGATATTACTAGCTCCCTCGGCAAATGTACCAAAATCAGCAATAGCTACCCGGTGGATAAGTGGAGCACGCTGGGTAGGATCTAATATTTTAGAACCAATACCATCTGCTTCCATTTTCTGGGCAAAGTCCATTGCTAAATCATAATCAACAAAACTAGCGATCACTACAAATGTGCGTCCGGTAGGGGCAGTAACCCGCTCAATACCTTGATACTGAGCTAAGGCAGGCTCTTCGTACACGGGTTCCTCAGCGATAGGTTCTTCTTCGATAACGGGCTCTTCTACGATGGGTTCTGGTTCAGGAGTAGTTTCTACCACAACCTGGGGCACTGGCTCATCATCGCCAAACCAAGAAGCCACTTGGTTGACTCCGTCGAACATAAAGAGATAAATAGCAAGCCCTACTAAAACGACTAATCCAATGATAGCAGCAACAATCCACCCTCGATTGGATTCTTCCTCCTCTTCTTCTACGTAGTAACGAGGCTCTTCAAATTGAGGGGGCTCTTCTTCTTCCCGGTCAATTGGGTGAAAGTCGGTTTCGGGTAAACCAAAGTCGTCAGTGTCTTCTAAGTGGTATCCAGTATCTTCCTTATTTTCCATAATGGACTCGTTTATATTCAATCAGATAAAATAATAACTATCAGCGATTTACGCGTATCTACTTGCGAAGTAACTGATCCTTTAATAATTACCCTAAGAATAATAGGCTTAAAAGTACGCGCGTACCAAATGGCCTGTAAATCAATATTTTAAAAACTGTAAGTAATCCCGCCTAAAAACATGATTCCTCGGGATGGGTAATTCATAAAACGCTCGTAGTTCTGTGCAAATATATTTCTTACTTCGACAAATGCGGAAAAACGATTAGAAAATAAATAATCAGCCTGAAAATGCAGGTCAGTAATCGGGTCAAGCTCGCGAGTGGTACCACTAGCTAAATTGAGCCCCTGGATACCCGACATAAACTGTAATTCAGCATTTAGTAAGATCTTTTCAAATAAATTAAGGCGGTTAAGCCAACTCAGCGTGAAATTGGGACGGTGCCAAGGCTCGTCTACATTTTCTACGTTGTAGGTATAAAAATCGCCTCGTAAGCTAGAGCGAAAGCGTTCGGTACTGTTAAGAGAAAGCTCTCCAAAGAGATTAAGCTGAAAGACATTATCGGGATCATACAGAATAGTGAAGCGAGTAGAGTCACGGGCACTGTTGGCGAAGAAATACAGATTCTTGTAGTTGCTAGCCGAGAAACCTAAATGAAAGCCAAATAGGCTGTTAATTCGTCCCTTCGCCCCTCCTCGAAAGCTGAAGTTTCGATTAGTGTGTAACAGAGGGACATCAGCATCCAAATACGGGTTTTCGCGAGTAAAAGAGTAAAGCGAGGTAGCTTCTATGTTTCCGTCGATGCCAGCGTATACCTGAAATGCATCATCGAAGTGCAGAGTGGCTAAGGCGTAAGGATACACGTGCAGCTGGTCGGCATTACTCGCAGTGTCGTTTTCGTAGGCAATGGTGAACCCACCCTTGATGGTCAATCCCTCGCCCGGGCCATCGGAGGTACGATAAACCAGATAAGGTCGAGCTTGAAACAGGCTACGATTGATTTTATTTTCTACCGAGGTCTCTGGATCCTGATCGCTACGCTGCATTAAGTATAAATTACTTTCTAACCCTAGAGTCAGATGCGGTAAAATCGTATAATCGGCTTTAAGCTGAAGATTTACTTGGTTTTCTGCCGCCTGATAAGCGTCACTCAAATGGGTAAACCGAGCTTCTACATCGTAGCCGAGAGTGGCGTCTACATCCGCTCGGGCAATTCCGGCAGATATGGCAATAGCATTAAATATTTGTCTGATTGAGTCGCGCTCGGGCTCAGGTTCTACTAACGGGCTGTATCCGTAGAAGTGATAGCGCTCTCGCTGGTATTCCGCATCAGCCCGAAGTGTGTGCCCCTGCGCAAAATACTTACCACTTACTCCTATCCGAGAATCGCTATTACCGGAGTTTGATCCGTCTACCGGACCAAGCCGCGATGACTCGTGTTGCAGATGAAGACCGTAGCTGTATTCATCGTTACGGGTACTATTGGTAAACAACTCGGCGTAGGGCGTGAGGAAGTTACCAAAGCCTAGTTTTAGATAATTTCCGTACAATGGATCTAGCGGAGGGTTTTTAATTTTTAAGGGACGTACTTGTGGGTTTAGCCCAGGTAAAGTTGGGGTGACTTCCTGAAACTGATAAGTAATAGTAGTTGTAGGTCGGGTGGTAGGTAGTGGTGGAATTGGCTCAAATCGACGACTAGCCGTGGGCAAACTAATTTCTCGCTCTTTCTCAATAACTACCTCAGCATCATCAATTTCTCCTTCCTGATCCCAGTCGGGTTCGGTTTCTTGAGCAATAGCTAATATGCTCAAACATGAAAAAATAACAGCCAAAAATACCTTCATAAACCGGAGATAGCACTATGGGTTGCTAACGGTGCAACAATAAAAAACGTATGACCCCGAACCTAGTAAAAATCAAAAAAGGATACAAATTCAGGTTTTTGGTGCTCGGTACTGCCGGCTATACGCTTGAATCACATGATAAGTAAATTAGCAGACTAGGTATAGAAACTAAAATAAATCATCTTCCCGCTCTAGCATCAAAATGGATGCTTGGGGAACGATCATGTATTTTTCACCCTCGTACACTACTTCAAAAGCACCTTTTTGCAGAAAGATAGCTAAGTCACCTTCTTTGGCTTGCAGGGGAATATATTTAATCTGTTCGTCTCGCTCTTTCCAGGGTTCATCGTCATCAGCCGGAATAGGAATGGGGTAACCAGGGCCCGTTTTCATCACATAACCCGACTGTACTTTTTCTTGCTCTTGCACGCCAGGCGGAAGAAATAGACCACTTTTCGTTTTATCTGATGCTTTCTTTAGTTTAACTAAAATACGATCACCAACGATGATTAATTTCTTGAGTTTATTATCTGCCGTCAATTCCATAATTATGTTCTTTCTTCTGGGCAATTAGTTCACTAGGATAGGCCCACGTGCTTTTCCAGCCGCTCAAAGCGCTCCTCATTTCGCTTTTGAGTCTCGTTATAAATATCAATAAAAGCATCTAAATCAGCATTGATGGTTTTAAATGCATCATGAAGTCCATCTACCCCTTCTTTCAAGAAGGCAATCTTAGCTTCTGCCAGATTCATACTTTTTCTCAGTTTTTTAAGTTCTTCGTTCATCTTTCTTTTGGTTGAAACTTTGCAAAATTAACAAGTATTCACCAACTCTTTATGTATTTCCGTGTAACTACTGCTTGATCTCTTCTCGTTTCTGTAACGTTTTCGCACTGGGTTAAGGTTCTTCCACTCTTTTACTGTCATACTGACAGACAACTAGGAGGTTTTTAGATAAGCTTTAGCTGATTCCGCTCCCATTACTAACACTGTTTTCTGGTTGCATAAAGACTAATGCGCCGTCAGCATCTTCAGCCATCAAAATCATTCCTTGCGACTCAATACCCATCATTTTTCGTGGTGCTAGGTTTACCAATACGCACACTTGCTTACCCACAATATCCTCGGGTTCATAATGCTGGGCGATACCACTGAGTACGGTGCGTTGATCAAGGCCGGTATCCAGGGTAAGCTTTAGTAATTTTTTAGATTTTTTTGCTTTCTCCGCGGTCAGAATAGTGGCCACTCGCATATCCAGTTTTACAAAATCTTCGTAGGTAATTTCTTCTTTCATCGGTGCTAAGTTAGTCGTGGGTTCTTCTTCAGTTGTAGTATCATCTTGGTGGAGTTTAGCCACTTGCTGGTCTACCCAATCATCTTCAATTTTCTGAAATAGTAGTGCAGGTTTTTCTAACGTGTGTCTGGCAGGAAGTAAATCATCTCGTCCGGCATCTCTCCAATCGGTTGATTGGAAATTTAGCATCGCTTGGAGTTTCTGAGAAGTGAACGGTAGGAACGGAGCACTGATGATAGAAAGGTTGGCAGTAATCTGTAAACTGATGTTTAAAATGGTTTCTACTCGTGCCTGGTCTTGTTTGATAACTTTCCAAGGCTCAGTATCCGCTAGGTATTTGTTTCCAGTACGGGCTAAATCTATCATATAAGCCAGGGCTTCCCGAAAGTTAAAGCTCTCAACTGCCGAAGCTACCTTAGCCGGAATCTCTTGCAGCTTTTGCAAAGCTTCCTCATCCATTGGATGTAGATCATGCCGGGTGGGGACTAACCCATCAAAGTATTTTTGGGTTAACACTAAGGTACGATTTACAAAATTACCGAATATGGCGACCAGTTCATTATTGTTTTTCGCTTGGTAATCCTTCCACGTGAACTCGCTGTCTTTAGTCTCCGGCATAATGGAACATAACGCATAACGAAGCTCATCTTGCTTGTTGGGTAATTCGTCTAAATACTCATGTAACCACACTGCCCAGTTTCGGCTGGTAGATAGCTTGCGTCCTTCTAAGTTCAAAAACTCGTTGGCAGGCACATTTTCGGGTAAAATGTATTCACTGTGGGTGTGCAGTATTGCTGGGAAAATAATGCAGTGAAAAACGATATTGTCCTTTCCAATAAAGTGAATCAGTCGGGCATTGTCCGCTTCGTTAGGCTGTTGTTTCCAGTAGAGCTCCCAGTCTTTGCCATTGTCTTGCGCCCATTGTTTGGTGGCTGAAATGTAGCCGATGGGGGCGTCCAGCCAAACGTACAGCTTTTTTCCTTCAGTATTGGGCAAAGGAACATCCACTCCCCAATCCAAGTCGCGAGTCATAGCGCGAGGTTGCAATCCGGCCTTTAGCCAGGAGCTACACTGCCCGTATACGTTAGGCTTCCAAATTCCTTTTTTACCTTTTAGTAACCATTCTTCTAACCAAGGTTGGTATTTATCAAGAGGTAAGTACCAGTGCTTAGTCGGTTTGAGAATGGGTGTTTTTCCGCTTAAAGTTGATTTAGGGTTAATCAGATCAGTCGGGCTAAGCGATGAACCACAGTTTTCGCATTGGTCGCCGTAGGCTTCAGGATGACCACATACCGGGCAAGTTCCAGTAATATAACGATCAGCGAGAAACTGCTGAAATTCTTCATCGTAGTACTGCTCTGATTCTTGTTCGGTAAATTCTCCTTTTTCGTACAGCCGGGTAAAAAAATCCTGAGAGGTTTGGTGATGAATAGGCTCTGAGGTGCGGTGGTACATATCAAAAGAAATACCAAAACGCTCGAACGTTTCCTTATTCAGCTCGTGGTACTTGTCAATAATTTCCTGGGGTGATATACCTTCTTTTTTGGCGCGAAGCATAATGGCCGCTCCATGCTCATCGCTGCCACCCATAAAAATGATATCACGTTGCTGCTGACGCTGGTAGCGAACATAAATATCAGCAGGCAGGTAGGCACCAGCAATATGTCCAATATGCAGAGGGCCGTTTGCGTAAGGTAAGGCAGCAGTAACGGTGATTCGTGAGTTGGTAGTGTTGGTCATAGTAATCAAATTACAGACTGCAAATTACAAATTGATAAAACACTAGCTAGTAGCTAAGTCAGCAATCTGCAATTTTTAATTTGTGATTTTTATTAGAAAGCAGTTCGGAAACTATAAAATAGGCCACTTGTGCCATCTATTTTCCAGGAATACTCTGCCCGGAATACTGAATCGTAAAAAGTAACGAAGTCGATGCCCAACCCATAACCCATGAGGTAGCGATTGGATAGGCGGTCGCTTTGCTCATACGGAATAGTGTTACTCACATAGCCTTGGTCAACGTAACCCTTGAGGTAAATATCAAGTGGAATTACATTAAACTGATCGAGGGGGATTACCCGGGAGAAGTCAAATTCCCGAGAGAAAATACGTTTGCGGACGGTATTTTGCTGCATAACAAACGACTGTCCTTCAATAACGTCCCGCTCATAGCCCCGTAGCCATAAACCGTTATATCCCAATCCTCGGAAATTAAAATAAGGCTGAAAGCGAGGAGTGCTCACGTAGCCATTGGCCGAAGTGGCAAAGTAAAACCCTTTACCTAGGTCAAAGAAGTGACTATACGACCCGGCAACCCGAAAAATATTTACGTGGTCAAATATTCCTAACCCCAGTTTGCTAACTGAAACTCGCCATCGGTACCCCTTGAGCGGGTAGCCAATAAAATCTCGACGGTCGCCATTGGCGGTATAATTTAGCATAAAGTACTGTTGCCGATTTCCATCGTGAGTAAAGTAGCTAGGGTTCAGGCTCAAAACAGTATCAGCCACTAGGGCATCAGAATAAGATAGAGTAATACCATGTGTATTGTAGTAGTTAGGGCGATAGTTCCAACCGATTAAAGCCGTCAGTTCCCGCAAAGCAGGATTGAGGGGAATGTCTAGTACACTGTCGCTAAACTGAAACTCATGGTCAAAGGTCCTAAAATTAATGTTCCGATTTTCGGAGTAGCTAAACCCAATTTCGATGCCGTTTTTCTGAGCGGCATCTATATAGGGAATAGAATACGTTAAAGAAAATTGTCGGGTGAAACCAAACTGGGCAATCGCGGCCAGACGCTCGTTACGCCCTCGAAAGTTGAATTGGGTAAACTTGATGCCGTAGGTGAGCAAGCCCCAGTCTGGATTATCCAGGAATACGTTCAGATTTCGAATCGCGCTAGGTACTGTTAGATAAGGAGTGGGCACGGTATACCACCGCTCGGCCACCCGAATAATAACGTCGGCCTGACCCGGTTGGATTTCCACTATGTGCAGATCAACGTCCAGAAATAGCCGGGTGTTCATCAGCTTTTGCCGATCTTGTTTCAGCAAGTCAGTCAACTCGTAAGAAGGAAACGTCAGCCCTTCTGCTACGCTAAGTTCCCGCTCAATAATGCTTTGCTTAGTGATACGGTTACCAATGACGAAAATCCGATCAATGGTAATGAAGTCAGATAAAAACTGAGCACTATCAGTACGAACTGGAGCACCAATTGATGAGCTTTCGGGTAGAGTACCTTGGCCTTGCGCAGAAAACGCAATGATCATTACGAACCACAACCAATATACATATTTACCCCTGTTTTGCACGATACTTACATTTGATGTTGAGCAAGCTTCAATAACTCAAGCGAAATTAACGATAAATATTGCATACCTGGGTCGATAATACGCGTATATGTACCAATCAGGACGGAATTATCAATAAATAGTGTATTGCAACTGAAGAAAGGTTTAGGGAAGAGATAATTTTATTTGCTTTCTTGTACTAGATTCCAGTAGTTTTCTAAAAATACTGTAAATTTACCATCCTAGAAAATACACATATAACTGACTAATTTTTATGGCACTCGATTATAACCATCCTATTGACGTTATCGAGGATATTGATCTTCGTCACTTTGAGGAAAATTACCTAATTCCTCAGAAACCCGTTATTCTTCGTGGTTTACTAAAGGGAACTAAAGCTTACGATGAATGGAATTTTGAATATTTCAAGCGCGTAGCCGGTGAGCTAACCATTGGGGTTTTTGAAAACCGGGAGGAAGATTTAGACAAGACAATGAAGGTACCTCATCGTAAAATGAAGTTCGCGGATTACCTGGATTTGATCGCTACTACTCCAACTGATCTGCGAATTCATCTCTGGAATATCTTTAAGGATTGTCCAGAGCTAATGGATGACTTTGAGTTTCCACCGATTAATACCACCTTCTTGAAAGGCTTTCCTTATATGTTCTTTGGTGGACAAGGCTCAGTAGCCCGGATGCACCAAGATATTGATATGTCTAATGTATTCTTGACCCAGTTTGAAGGTAAGCGCCGTGTAGTATTATTCGCTCCTGAATATTCACCATTGCTCTACCGCTACCCGCTCAATGTGCATACCGGAGTGAATGTAACTAAGCCCGATTATGAGCGCTTCCCTGGTCTGAATTACGTGAAGGGTTACGAATGCGAAATCAAGCACGGTGATACTTTATTTATGCCCGGAGAATACTGGCATTACATTGAGTATACTGAAGGTGGTTTTGGTATGAGCTTACGTTCGTTGAATCCTCATTTATCCAAACGCTTCAAGGGGCTAATGAATATTAGTGTGCGCCAAGCCGTTGACTGGTCGATGCGAAGAGCCATGGGCGATCGTTGGTTCGAAACCAAGCAGCAGATTGCTGACCGTCGGGCGAAAGCCGCTATGCGTAAGCTTAGCAAGGAAGAATCAGAACTAATTCCCCAATAGGTTTCAGGCTTTGAAATAAGTTAGGTGAGAACATTCCGGTGAGAAAGGTCGTATTTTGAAGTACGACCTTTTTTATTTAAAATCAACTGACCCAAAAAGAGCAATAACCATCAAATATGAAATACCTGATCTTTATTCTTGCTATTGTAACCTTAGTCGCTTGCCGTTCCAATTCGTTTGAGAAAAGCCCGGTAGATAACCTGGTTAGGGATATGACCGATGTACCTGAATATTCTATCATTTTGTACGATATGGATCAGGAGGGAAATTTTTATCCCGAATACAAGCATCAGTATCGGATTATTAAGGATACCAATGATGCTGATAGTATTCCTGAAGAAGAAATCACAGCTTGGTACACGGTGAGTGAAAACTTCTTCAATCAGCATATAGATAATATGGGAATGGAGATTGTATCTAAGAGTCGGGATGGGGAGATTTCTAAAACCCCTGCGCCTCCCGGGTACAGTAATTATGTAGGAAATCCTCAGTACGGACAGTGGCAGCAGGGTGCGGGTGGTGAAACGTTCTGGTCATTTTACGGAAAGTATGCTTTGCTAAGCAGTTTATTTAACATGGCTGCTTTTCCGGTGCGTCGCTCTTACTATGATGATTACCGGGGCTATCGCAGTAGTGGTCGGCCTTACTACGGGCCTACGGTAGATAATCGCCGTGCCTACGGTACCAACAGTCGCTACACTACTACCACGAAGCCAAATACTACTTGGCGCACCCGCACCTCCAGTCGCGATTTTCGCAGTAGTAACCAACGGACTTCTCGAGCTAGTTCTCGCTACAGCGGTAGTAGCACAAGCAGTAGTTCCAGTTCCCGTTCCCGTAGTAGTGGTGGTTTTGGAAAATAGAAGGCTTTTGTTAACTGATGTTACTTTCCTTTTGGGATAGATAACTTAAATCGGCTACCCTTCTCAAGAGGAATGTAGTCAATAGTACCGCCAATAGCCTGAACACTTTTCTTAATGAGATAAAGACCTAAACCTGAACCTTGAGGTACATGTCCGTGAAAACGTTGGAACATATCAAACACTCTACCGTGGTACCGCTCTTTAATACCTAAGCCATTATCAGAAACTTGGAAGACGACGCGTTGCCCTTCTTCAAAGCACTCAATACTAACGTAGGGTTGATCTTCCTCAAGATCTTGATACTTGATAGCATTGGAGAGTAAATTCTCAACGATAGAGATTATGTAGTTTCTCTTAGTGTAGAGAGGTTGAGTGTAATCGAGACTTTGGTAGATAGCAACCTTATTAGCTTTGTCGAGATAGCTAAACTTATTAATAGTGCCTTCTACCAATGCTTTCAAGTCTACATCGGTGCAAGGTTCTTCAGCTACTTGGGTTTTTCTAATTTCTAGTATATCGTTGGTAAGGCTGTAAAGTTGATCGATTTGGTTTCTTACAATATCCATTGTTTCTCTAGCTCGCTCAACATCTCCTTCGCCCAAATCACGATCTACAAAATCTAGTAACCGTAAGGAAGAAGAAAGTGGACTACGAATATCGTGAGAAAGTTTGGCCGTAAATTTCTGTATCTCAGCATGGGCTTGCTCTAAACGTTCTTTAGTGACATACTGCTGGGTTCTATCCTGGATTTGGGCTATAAAATAAAGTGGTTGGTGATCTTCATCCCGTGCTAATGAGACAGTAAGCAGTGCCCAGATAATATGACCGTTTTTGTGGTAGTAGCGTTTATGCAAACTGTAGGTTTCCATCTCTCCTGCCAGCAAGCGAGAAATTATATCTAGATCAGCTTTCAAGTCATCAGGGTGAGTAATGGTTTGAAAATCAGTCTTAAGTAATTCTCTTTTGGTGTACCCCACCATCTGACACAAAGCCGGGTTAACTTTCAGCCACCTTCCTTCAGGGTCAAGTAGTGCCAACCCAATAGCTGAGTGCTCCATTGCTAAGTGGAACATCTTATTTTGCTGAACCTGAGTATGCGCCTCGTCCGGATCTATGTACCTATTAGTACTGTGAGCTACATATAAGTTTGAATTGGGCATATTTAGTTATAAAATTTATGCATTTTATGCAATTTCAAACCTAAGTATATTTTCCTCAATTTTCTAGTTATAAGTACGCCGTATAATAGGTAAGTAAGATTTACTGAATTTATTCAGGCGGGTAATCTGATATTCAGCGGCGAAAAGTGCCTTATTTATATAGCAAAAAATATGATTTTTGTATAAAAAATTGGTAATCAAATACTTATTATTAGCCCAATACGATTGAGAAGAATGTATTGGGTAACTCTGTACAAGTAAAAGACTATCCTTTCTGAAGTTGGTTTTTTTCTTATTTAGCCAAAAATAATAGACTTACTTGCAGGGACGATAGATTCGCTTGTAACTATGAGCTACTATTTCTCTTTACTCTAGTAATACCATCTTGGATAGATTGGTAATTATACGTCCTTGTTTCATTAAAAGTATTGCTTTCGTTAGCTTTTCCTACCTTGTCATTAATTAGCTTCTGAAATGCTTTAAATAGCTTGGTTTTACCTATTCTTTTCGTGTGACATTAGTAGTGAGCTTTGGTCGAAATTACTTCTACTCGTTTCCTCCAATATCCTCAATTCAGGATAACGGTCAGTATAATTGATGCGCTCAGTTGATGGGAAATAGATACTTTGAGTAATATAGGTGCGCTTTTTCATAGCTTCTCCAATTATTGCCAGACTTCTGATAACGGAGAATGTAATAAGTTTAAATTCTTATATTTACTTCGCTCAACCTAATTTATTATGGTATACAAAAATATCGTTGCGGTTACCCTGCTATTCTTCGGAAGTGCTCTAGTTGCTTTTGGACAAGCTCCCCTGAAGGTGCTAATAGTTGATGGTCAGAATAATCACGTTCAGTGGCCTAAGATTACCTACATGCTGAAGGAGTATATGGAAGAAACAAATATGTTCTCAGTAGATGTAGCCCGCTCGGCTTACACCTGGAAGGGAGAGGAGTACTTAGTTGAGTTTATAGTAGAAGGAGTTGGTGAGACTACTGCACTGGAGGAGCCTAAATCCGATCCTAATTTCGCCCCTGATTTTTCAGAATACGATGCAGTGATCTGTAACTTTGGTTGGAACGCTGCGCCTTGGCCAGCCGAAACCCAGCAAGCCTTTGAAAAATATATGGAAGAAGGTGGTGGCTTAGTAGTTTTCCACGCGGCTGATAACTCCTTTCCCCGGTGGAAAGCTTACAATCGAATGATTGGCTTAGGTGGCTGGGGCAACCGTACCGAAAAAGATGGACCGTTAGTTTATTATAACGATGCCGGGGAATTAGTGCGGGATACTAGTCCGGGTAATGCTGGTGCCCATGGTCCTCAGAGTGAATACCAGATACAGATTAGAAAGCCAGATCACCCTATTACCCAGGGGATGCCCGAAGTTTGGATGCATACCCAAGACGAACTTTACAATAGCTTACGAGGACCTGCTGAAAACATGGAAGTGTTGGCTACGGCTTATGCGGCTCCGGAAAACAAAGGAACCGGGCGGCACGAACCGGCTCTGATGACTCTGACCTACGGGAAAGGTCGCATTTTTCATAACATTATGGGGCATGCTGACTATTCGGTTTCTTGTGTGGGCTTTTTAACGACTATGCTACGAGGTGCTGAGTGGGTGGCTACCGGTCAAGTAACCCAGTCTATACCCGATAATTTTCCCACAGCTACTACTTCTAGTTCGGAGGAAATATTAACTGAAGGTCAAGGAAAATGATTTGAACAAGAGTTCTGATGATGAAGAATGCTGTTTTAGTCTGCTTGTGCGCGCTTTTCCTGTCTTGTCAAGATGATGTAGACTGTTGTACCAATATTGATGTAGGGGTTGAGTTTACAGTAAAAAGTCAAGCTGGAGTTGATCTATTAGACCCAGCTAGCTCGGATGCTTTTTCCGAAGACGATATTTGGCTGTACTACTTAGTAGATGGCGAGACGAAACGGTACTACCAAAGTAACCTGGATGCTGCTCGGGGAATCACTGTATATCAAAACAGTAATCAGCAGTCCTACGTAATTGATGTTTTTCCGAATACTGCCGAATCGGAAGAGTTTCCGGTAACATATATTCAGTGGAATGAAAATGATACGGATACACTCCGCTGTGAGTTTGAAAGAACCGGAAACTCAACAGTATGCACTCGAGTGTGGTTTAATGGCGAGCTAAAACGTGATCCTTCTATTGCCGAGAGAGTTTTTGAGGTAACTAAATAGCCATATTTATTTACCCAATCATTGGAAAAACCCTTCTGACTTCTTCTTCATCAGGCTGATGCCCATACTCACAAAGTTCAAAGGCTTCAGCCTGTTTTACCCGAGTAGCATATTCTGCTCCGTACCACTTTTCTAATGATTGCCGGGTTTTCTCATCCGGAGTACAGAGCCATTGCTGTTTCAGCCAATTTAGACGATCTTCCTCAGTTTCTGGCACTTGATCAGACTTACTATCAATCCAGGGTAACCACTCGTAAAATTGCGAAGTGTGGGCGTGTAAAGCCCGAATTTTGGTCTCGTAAGTTTCGCTAATATCTATCGCTACATCGGGTGAGAAGGGATAAGGTTTCTGGAAGTGATCAGCGAAGTAAAAGAATGTTGGATTATGCCGTAATGGCGGGGCATCAGAGACGAGGTTAGGAACCATTACCAGGTAAGCCGCATCCTGCACCAATATACTGGTGTAACGATGGTCGGGATGATAGTCATTAGGACGATGAGTAACCACAACATCGGCCTGCCAACCCCGAATCTTGCGGATAATTTCGTTTCGGT
This sequence comes from uncultured Flammeovirgaceae bacterium, assembly GCA_937883755.1. Classification (GTDB taxonomy): domain Bacteria; phylum Bacteroidota; class Bacteroidia; order Cytophagales; family Cyclobacteriaceae; genus Tunicatimonas. Next base: position 49,790 of record CAKZYA010000006.1, read on the forward strand.
TGGCTACGTTGGGTTCCAGTTGTCCGTCATCGTTGTCAAGCACTTCGTAAGTAGCGCCCAAAATTTGGGCTGCCGCTTGTGTCTCTGCTCGGCGACGATCAACCAAAGCTTGACCACTCAACTCATGATGACCCGCATTGCCATTAGTTACCGAAATAAATTTTACCTGATGACCCATCTTAGCAAATAATGCTGCCGTGCCCCCTCCGTACACTTCACAATCATCAGGGTGTGCTCCGATAAATAATATCTTCATAGTTAAGCACCAGTTTTAGCGTGAACTACTTCTGATTTATCAACAAAGAAATGAAAATAAGCGTAAGCGATGGCCATAATCCCAAAGTAAATCAGAGCGATTAAGAGATTATAAACAGTCATAGCGACTAAGGCAACCGTAGCAATTACCAGCGCGATAGCCGGAAAGACTGGATACAAAGGCACCCGAAACGGACGTTCCAGGGTTGGTTCATTTTTCCGTAGTGCAAATAAGCTAATCATAGAAATAATGTACAACGAGATAGCCCCGAAGCAAGCAATGGTAATAATTTCGCCTGTTTTCCCGGTTAGTAAGGCAATGATACCTACGCCCATATTGACTACTAGGGCGTAAGCAGGTGTTTTGAACCGAGGGTGAACCTTACCTAGTTGAGATGAAACGTAGCACATTCGCCCAAACTCAAAGGTAGCTCGTCCGGCAGCCAGAATAATTCCGTGGAAAGAAGCAATCAACCCTAGCAAGCCTACGGTAATCAGTAAGTGATACAGAAAATTGTTATCACCTACTACATATGATAAAGCCAGTGGTAACGGTGAATCAGAGGGCTCGCTGCTGCCAGGAGGGTACACAACCGACTCCCAACCGTTTACACCTACTGATGATAAAAAGGTTAAAATACAGAGCATTACCAATGTGAAGATGGCCGAGCCAAACCCTAGTAATACGTTACGTTGTGGATTCACAGTTTCCTCCGCCAAATTGGCAACCCCCTCAATGGCTAAAAAGAACCAGATAGCAAACGGAATAGCTGCGAAAGCCCCCGAGATCCCCTGTGGGAATGCGTTAATAGCCAAGTTTTTCACTTCAAAATGAGGAAGAGTCACTCCAGCAAAAATTAATAGCTCGATGACGGCCAGTATCGTGATAACTAACTCAAAGGTCGTCGCTAACCGTACTCCCAGCACATTCAACAGAGTGAAGAAAAAATAAGCCGCTATAGCAATGCCCAGTGTGGGTACCCCCGGGAAATAAAGGTTGAAATAAGCTCCGATTGCGGCGGCAATGGCCGGAGGAGCAAATACGAATTCCACAATTTGCGCCATACCACCGATGAAACCCATCCGCTTACCCAGTGCTCGGTCGGCATAATCAAACGCCCCACCTGCCTTAGGAATGGCACAAGCCAACTCGGTATAACTAAAGGTGAAGGTTACGTACATCAGCATGATAAATCCGGTAGCAATTGCTAGGCCCAAAGTGCCACCCTCAGCTAATCCTAGATTCCAGCCGAAGTACATCCCTGAAATGACCAGTCCCACGCCCATTCCCCACAGCAACCAAGGGCCTAGTGTCATTTTTAAACCTTCTTCTTGCGTGTTTGCCATAACTTTTATAATTGTGTTTGGGTGCTCAAGTTTTCATGTGTTCAGGGCTGGAGGTGACTACCAATGTTAGGTACATGAACACGTGAACACTATATTGCTTTAACTTCATCTCCCACTTGAATAACTCCTTCTTTTATAATTCTTGCCGTGATGCCTCCGTGCCCTCGCATAGCATTGTAGCCACCGGGGCCTAAGTTTTGTTCCATACGAGAGCAGGGGTGGCATAATCCGCTTATTTCCATTACAGCTTCGCCAATCTGAAACTGTTTATCCTTCAGGGCTAACAAGTTGATTCCTTTCACTACAATGTTGCGGCGAAGCAAACTCGGGTCAATTTCCTCTTGGTGTAGCATAGAAGCAGCCGCCTGTATATGTTCAGCACTGATTAAAGTTACCTGTCGCTTGCTTTGGGCTTTACCTGAAAAATGATCGCCTTTCAAACCAACTCCTGCTTGCGCCAGCACTGTATCAACTGGCTGAAGTGGGGCACGTCGCTCAGTACGTATACCAATCCAGGTGACAGTACCCACTTGAGGTAGCGTATCCAGTAGCGATTTCATCAGCGATTCTTTGTCCATAATAGCGAACTTAGGTTTATCGGAATTATGTGCAGTTATTTAAGGTTTAGATGGCGGCAATACCATGCTTCAAATAAACCTACTAAGTTTTGATCAAACTTACACATTCTGGCGAGAATAGACTATATCTAGTGAGGGCACGTTCTAAGATCATGCTTAGGCTACCAATCATCATGCTGGTCGTTAGCTGTTTGCTAAGTCTGACTGGATATGCTCAAAAATATAGCACCGCCGCTGGGTTGCGGGTAGATGGAGATTTACTCGGCATTACGGTGAAGCAACGAGTATTTCGCACCATTGCCTTAGAGGGAATGCTGACGGGCAACGATACTGAAATGCGCGGAACGCTGCTGTTAGAGAATCACTACCCGATAATGGGTAAAGGGCTGAATTTTTACATAGGTGGGGGAGGACATGTAGGCGGTATAGATGATCTGGGAGCCGTGGCGGGAGTAGATGCCATTATGGGTGCTGAACTAAAGATTCCATTGCTACGACTATTGGTTTCCGCTGACGTAAAGCCGGCGTATAATTTCGTTTACGAACAGCAGCGACTGGAATATTCCACTGCTGTTTCGGTACGCTATGTGCTAGGTAAGGAAGGAAAAAGTCAGCGTAAAAAAGCCCGTATACGTCGACAGCAAAAGCGGGAGCGACTGAAAACCAAGTCGGCTAAAATAAAAGAGCGGGAAAAACAGAAGCGTGAGAAGTTTAAGGAGCAGGAGAAAACCAAACGAACGAAATACAAAGAGAAAACGAAACGGCTAAAGGAGAAAAACAAAGCCAAGCGTAAAAAGCAAAAGGAGAAAGAAGAAAAGACCTTCCGCGACTGGAAGGTATTCCAGATTTTCAAAAGCGAAAAGTAACCTTTTGAGTATAGTTAGGTTTCATTCTCGTTAAACGGCGATCTTTTTGTAAATTCGCTTTTCAAACAACGTAACACACCTAGCTATGTCAAACACCTACCTTATCTCCCTATTCAGCTTCATGTTTACTTTATTCACTACAGTAGCATTTGCTCAAGATGGGCAAGCACTTTACGTACAGTACTGTGCCTCTTGTCACGGTGAGGATTTGAAGGGCGGAAATGGTCCTAGCTTTTTAGATGGCGAATGGAAACATGGCTCAGGACGAGGTCAGATTACCCGTAATATTAAGTTTGGGATTGCTCAGGTAGGGATGCCGGCTTACGAAAAGGTACTGAGCGATGATCAAGTAAATAGTATTGTAGGATACGTACTGGAAGCTGAAAAGAGCGCAATAGCTAGCAATAACAACATTCCTACTCAGTTGCAGACCTTAGAGTATAATGTAGATGTTGAGGTGTTTGCTGAAGGATTAGAAATTCCCTGGGCGGTAGCCTTTGCTGGTGATAACCAAGTACTGGTGACTGAGCGACCGGGTCAACTACGAGTAATTGATAACGGCGAACTACAAGCTCCGGTACAAGGTACGCCGGAAGTATTGCACGAAGGGCAGGGTGGGTTACTAGATGTAGCCGTTGATCCTGAATACAATCAAAACGGCTGGGTATATCTATCGTTCAGCCATGCGCTAGATGATGGTTCGGATAAGCCAGGGGCGATGACCAAAATTGTGCGAGGCAAAATTGAAAATAACCAGTGGACTAATGAAGAAGTAGTCTTCGAGGCTCCTCACGAGCTATATCGCACTACCCGCCACCACTACGGCGACCGTATTGTGTTTGACTCAGAAGGGCATCTTTACTTCAGCATTGGCGACCGGGGCGCACAAGACCAAGCCCAGGATATTACTCGCCCCAACGGCAAAGTACACCGCGTGAACCGCGACGGCAGTATTCCCGAAGACAATCCGTTTGTGAGCGAGACGAACGCCATTCCTTCTATCTTCAGCTATGGTAACCGCAACCCTCAGGGCCTAGCAGTACACCCCCAAACCGGTGAAATATGGGAAACCGAGCACGGGCCCATGGGAGGCGATGAGGTGAATATTATTCAAAAGGGTAATAACTACGGCTGGCCGGTCATTACCTACGGACGCAACTACAATGGCACCCCCATTACCGACATTACCCGTAAGGAAGGAATGGAGCAACCTATCATCTACTGGAAACCCTCCATCGCGGTTTGCGGCATGGAGTTCTACCAGGGTAATGAGTTTCCGAAATGGGAGAACAAACTGTTAGTAGGCGCACTAGCTTACGAAGAAGTACGGCTGCTCACCATTGTAGATGATCGCGTAATGCACGACGAAGTAATCATGAAAAACGTAGGGCGTGTTCGCGATGTAGCCCCTGGACCCGACGGTGCCGTCTACGTAGTGATGAACGACCCCCACGTAGTACTCAAACTCACCGCTAGCGAAGAACAAGCGACAGTGGATGTGGGGGAAGAGTAAAGGTCAAAACGGATAAAGTACGATCTGTTTCAGAGAGAGTATAATCTAAACTGCACCGCTACGCTTTTAGTTTGCCGGATTAAGAACTGAACAAGTTGCCCTGGAGGGAGGTTACAATTACGCTGTCATTTGTAACACTTCTTACAACTCCAATTCCGATGGAAAATTATGTGCGTGTAAACCGAGAGGAATTCCCACTGATAGTTGTCACCTTTACCGGAGCAAAAGCAACTCCTCCTAACTTTCAGCACTATTTAGATGAGTTGCGCGCTAACTACGACCGGGAGCAACCATTGGCCTTAGTGTTTGATGCCACCTCAGCCAAAGTACCCGGCATCGCTTATCAGAAAAAGCAAGGGGAGTGGATGCGCGATCATCAAGACCTTATCAAGACGTACTGTCGGGGTATTGCCTATATTATTCCGAGTGCAGTCATCCGTAATGTGTTGAAGCTGATATTCAAGATTCAGCGTGACCCAGTACCCAACCAGGTATTTTCTAACCGAGAAGAGGGTATAGCTTGGGCGAAAGCGCAACTAGAAGCAGATCGTCATCACGTTGGCTAATGTTGCTTTCTTTCTGCCTAAGTACTGAGACAAAAAGACGTTATACATTTCCCCCTTCGTAAAAGAAGCCGCCGCTGGACAAGGAGATTTCTAATAATGATGGCTCCTGTCCATCCAATACTGATATTGATTAATCTGTCACTTTCTAGGCACGATCAGTTGATAAATCCCCCTACCCCCTTTTATGAAAGGGGGAGGTAGCAAACGAGTTAAATTAAGCCTATGATGCAAACTTGTAATGCTAGATTATCCATTCCCCCTTTTCCAAAGGGGGGGCGGGGGGATTTAGTCCAAAGCGCATTAACTAAATGATATTGGTATAAATAGCTATTATCAATTTAGTTATATCCCACTGCGTACTATGAGCAGATGAGAAGTTAAGTACCCAATCAGATTAAAGTATAAATTTTACCGTCACCGCGAGCGATAGCGTGGCGGTCTCCCACGGCATGAGATCGCTTCGTTGCTTCGCGCCTCGCGATGACGAATTTGTTACCTTTAATTTTGGTCGTGTACTTATTCGTTCAGCGACCGAGTTCTTGAGGAAATTAGAGATACTCATTAATGAGGGAGTCCGTTTTACCGACTAAGTTATTCTCCCACAGAGTAGTGCGGTTCATAAATATGGCAAAAGTGAGAGGCTTATTTAGATAGCGTTTTACATACGTGTTGGTTCCAAACCAACCGCCTGAGTGGCTGGCAGTGCTATCGGTTACTCCCCAACCCATAGCGTATGCTCTTTCTGTACCGTTTACCTCGTGGGTAGAGCTAGGTTTGAAAATCAGCTGATGTGTTTTGCTGGAGAAAATGGTCTCATTACGTAGAGCCTGATCGTACTTAAAATAATCGTTAATACTAGTGTATACAGCACCGTCACCCATAACACCGTTCATAAAAAACCCATCCACCTGGTTAAATTCACTAAGGCTGTCTTTCTGATAACAAAAAGCTCGTTCCGGTATTTCAATGGGTTGGGCCAGATTGAAGTAATTAGTCCCCGGCATTCCTGCCTTGGTAAATACGTTTTCCTTAGCGTACTTTGAGAATTCCGTACCGCTCACTTTTTCAACAATTAGCGCTAGCATCAAATAGGCAGTGTTTGAATACTCCCATTGATCTCCTGGTTCAAATACTGGATCGGGGTTGGTAGCTAGCCAGTCCAGTACATCTTTATTTTCCATAATGTTGGTTGTGTCCCAGTTTGCTGCAAAGTGTTGATAATAGTCAGGTAACCCCGAAGTATGATTTAGTAGATGCTCAATGCTTATATCCTTGAATATTGGATAAGGTAAGTAGCTGAAAGCCTCATCATCTAACGACAGTTTTCCTTCATCGACCAAAGACAATATACATAAAGCTGTGAACTGCTTGCTTACCGAAGCCATCCGTAAGTTGGTACTGGTGGTAATAGGTTGCCCCGTTTCCGTATCCCGTAAGCCGTAGCCTTTTCCAATAAGCATTTCTCCGTTGCTGGCTACCAGCAAGGCTGCGCCGGGTTCATCACTTCCTACTTCAGCATTAAACAGTGAATCCAAACTCGCTTGAAGCTCCTCTAATCCAAATGGTTCTGTTGCTGCTGCTTTATCAGACGGAGGATTACAGGATACAAAAGCAATGACAAATACTAGTAAGGGAAGCTTCATATTGGTTGATGTTAGTGAGTGTTAATTCTGTGCAACGAATGCTTAGCCGTAACGGTTAGGTTAAACTGTGTTTTAATGCTATATGGGTTCTGTTGGTACTTGTTTCATTTCTTTTCTACTCTTAGAATCTTCTCCATTTTGCGACCTTTCGCTAGTTCATCTACCAACTTATCCAGATATCGTACTTGTCGGGTTAACGTATTATCAATTTCCTCAATTCGGTAACCGCATATTACCCCTTTTATCAGGTGAGCATTGGGGTTTACATCTGCTTGTTGAAAGAACGCTTCAAACGTTGCTTTTTGACTGATGAGTTCTTGCAATCTATCTTCATCAAACCCTGTCAACCACTGTATTACCTGATGAAGCTCTTCTTTGGTTCTGCCTTTTTTCTCCACTTTTGTTATGTAATGGGGATAAACCGAGGAAAAAGTCATTTTTGCTATTCGCTCGTTATGCTCAGCGGTTACTTTCATATTATTCTTTTAACGGTTGAGCTACCCATCGGGTAGCCTTGCAGGCGTTTTCCTTTCAAGTTACAATTTTCGTGCTTGGAACAACTAGTGTTCGTACTCGTTTTACGCCCAGTTGGGGCTAGATGATGTTGGCAGTAGTCTTTCAATCATTCAAGCAGATGTGTCTTCAAAAGCAACTAAATACCATCTACCATCTATTCTTTTAAAATAGTAATGTACGTTTATTCCGTTTTTGATTCCATGCCATGAAAATATCCTCTCATTGGTATCTCGTAGTCTCATGTCAAAATTGTCATAAATCTGCGACTGCTTTTCTTCTCGTAAGTAGATTGGATCATAGTTCCATTTTTCCTTCACAATCACTGTATCCACCTGCTGATATGTATCGTAATCTATAGTCACAAATTTGACAGGAAATTTAATCCTGCTGATTTGAAATACACTATCTGCTACGAACTTATCCAGGAAGATATTAAAGTCCTCCTTATCATTCGGTTCTTTGTTTTCATCTTGCTGACCATAAGAGTAATAGAAAGCGAGGATAAGAGGGAATACTACTAAATACCTTTTTCTCATTTCATTTAGCTTACTGCCAACTTCCGTATAAACGCTATAATAGCCATTATAACAGTACTGTATGGCATATCAACGCTACACGTACTAAGTTAAGCACTGATTCTGAAAGTTTATCAACCAAATAAGGTTGCCTGATAATTTAGTACGTCGTTAAACAGCATTAAGGCTACATCAACTGTTCTAACAAGTCCATTGGCACCGTCAGGAACTCATCAAGTACAGCTAGCAAATCTGCTTACAGTGTCAGGAGCATGAAAAGTTACTTAAGTGGCAGCAAAAACCAATTCTGGCGTCATTGCGATGAGCAAAGCGAAGAAGCAATCTTCTCATAAAACCCTTGTAGTAATATGTAGGAGACTGCTTCGCAGAGCCTCGCAGTGACGAGGTGAAAGGAGGTTAGATCTTTTTAATTTCTTAGCTGCGAACCATATTCTAAAAAGCCGCTTTTTCTTCTGTTGGGGATAGCCCGTACTTTGTAGTTGACAAGAACGTACCACCATTAACATCTATTCTTATGTTTACTACTGCGGCAATATCCTTCTACCGTACAAAGGAATTCACTCAGTTTATCCGCAATACACTGATTATTGTCAATCAGCACAATCCTACTGAACTTAAGGTAAAAGGCCAATATCAAGAGCTTAATGGGCTATGCCAGCAACTAGAGAAAGCGTATGAGCTAACCGACAATAGCCAGCTATCGCTTCAACTCACCCAGCTAGACGAACGTCGCGACCGAGCCATTATCTGCCTACGTACCCTGAGCGAAGGCTACACCCGTTACCCTAAGGCAGCCCAGCGGGAAGCAGCGGAACAACTGCTGGCGTGTATCAATCGTTACGGCAACCGTCTTTACGCCTTAAATTACAGTGCGGAAACCGCTACGCTTAAGCAACTGCTAAGTGAGTTGCAAACGCGACCGGAGTATCAGCAGGCGATAGAAACCTTACAGCTAACCGACGTAGTAAACGAGATGAAGCAAGCGAACCAGGCCTTTGAACAACTATTCGTACAACGGCTAGAAGAAACTAGCCAGTCAGAAGGACCGAGCAACCGTGAGCTGATGCGTCAGGCTACTGAGGCCTACCGTAAACTGCTGAAGCATATTGAAGCCCACACTACCTTGAACCCTTCAAACGCGTACTTGCTACTCATCGACCATATGAATGAAAATACTACTCACTTTAACGAAATGGTAGAGCGCCGAAAAAATGCTTCCGCCTCCGAGCTGATTACTGCTTAGGATGCCGAGGCTACTGCTGAGTAATTGGATATGTTTTAAATCCCCCTAGTCCCCTTTGAAAAAGGGGGAAAAAGGGCGCAGTATCACCGATGTGATAATGAATAATTCTGATAATAGGTATTCCTTCGAGCTCCTCCCCCTTTGTAAAGGGGGATACAGGGGGATTTGAACACTGCGACTTGAATGTGCAAATGACCTCGTAGTTTGATATACAGTACTAGAATCCACTATCATAGCAATGGCGCAGCACTCATATGATAAAAAACTCAAACCACTGGCGCGTCAACTTCGGAATAATTCTACGCCAGGGGAAATTAAACTGTGGAGCGAGGTGCTACGGACACGGGGTTTTTACGGTTATCAGTTTAATCGGCAGTTTACTATTGGTAACTACATCGTAGATTTCGTCTGCCGAAAGCTCAAGCTGGTGATTGAGCTAGATGATCGTTCTCACCAGTTTAAAACTGAGCAAGATGCTTTACGCGATCGGTATTTGAGCGACTTGGGATACAGGGTGGTACGCATTGCTGAGTCGGAGGTAATGCATGATCTAAACAACGTAATCCGCACTTTAGAAAGCTATTTGCCTAAGGAAGATCAGTGAAGAAATCCCCCTGCACCCCCTTTACAAAGGGGGAGAAGCTCATTGGCACTTTAAATGTTTCTGACTTACCATTGCAATGAGAATTTTTTCACATACAAGATTACTCATTGTGACACTTATGTTGCAATTTCCTCTTTCCCCATTTCGTAAAGGGGGACTAGGGGGATTTTTCTACTATCTATGAGTGTGAAGCAGATAGTAAATCAAATTATTCTTTAATGAAAAGTTCTAAGAAGGTATTATTTGGCAAGTCATTATTGATTGCCTCTGTCGGTACTATTGTGGTAACGGTAGTGCTGGTCTATCTAACGGGGCTGACTAGCCACCGATCGTTGCTAGATAACTCGTTGATTTCTTTAACCGTTCTGGCTTTAGTCTTCTTTCTCTTTCTGGTCATAGGTCTATATAATGGCCTCAATGTGATAGACAATTACAGCCATAAGTTGCAACTCTCGTGGCGAAATGCCCGTCGGCGCACGCCGGGTTCTTCCTGGACATCTGACTTTCCTGATATTAGTGCCCCTGATGTTGGCGATGGGCTAGGGGCAATTGTTGTCGGTATTATCCTCTGGATTGTATTGAGCATTTTGCTAATCGCTACTCTGGTACTTCTTCAAGCTGTTGTATGGGCTACCCTGGTGTTAATGATTATTGCTATTTATTGGGTTTTTATCCGGGGACTGAAGCTAATATTTTCTAAATCACCCCAGTGCGAGGGTAAATTTCTAAAAAGTGTGGCCTATGCATCTGGTTATACTATAATGTACGTAGGTTGGATTTACGGGATACTATATATCTCTACTTTGTTTTAAGAAGTAGTGTGCACTGCTATTGGGAAGGAGTGTTCTGATCTTTTTCTTTGGTAGGAATTGTATTGATGGTTATATAGAAAATCAAGCTTCCCAACGCTAGGAAAGCTACGTCCCACCAGTCGGTGGTGAATTTCTTGGAAAAGAATGGAAAAATGATTTCTGAGATTAAGGTGATGAAGACGGTGGCGACTATCACATCTAAAGCTGATAAGCGATACGCTTTTCCTCGTTTAAAGAGATACTGTCTTTCTACTAGCATTAGACTTAGTATGATTGGCATCGTCAGTAAATTATCTAGGTAGCGGTCAATCAGGGGAAAGGTAATATCCAGCCCTTTTTGCAGTACTTGATGAGCGATAAATAGTAGTGCACAAATAATAAACACGGGAGAGGTAAGAACTTTCATCTGTAAGCTGTTTCTGGTTTAAAAGGCCGCCAGGAAAGCAATAATTAAAACAACGATAATGACCGGGGATAAGGCCGTTAATACTAATACTGCTAACGATTTGTATACCCCCTTAAAAATCTTCACGGCTACCGAGTCGGCAGGGTTTGGCCGGAGCCATTCCTTTAGTTGAGTAAACTGTTGAATAACATATTTTCGTAACTCTGTCGCGAAGGATTGATTCATGGAAATAATAAGCGATAGGGTAGAATAATGTTGGGTGATAAGAAGTTCTTAGCTGCTTAATGAGGCTCTAGTTTTTTTGGAATGTACCGAACTCGGATGAATACTCGTGTTTTAGACTGCGAAGTAGTTAAATCCCCTTAGTCCCCCTTTTGAAAAAGGAGGAAAAACTCATTTGTTTTTCATATTCTTGTTCTTGCTTTATCAGTGCATAGAGGATATTTCTTGATTAAGTGAAGTGTAATTATTTATGTATTGATATTACAGCAAACCCGCTCCCTTTTTAAAGGGGGCGTAGGGGGATTTTCTAAAAATCCAGTCGGTAGCGTACTCCGAAGTTGATTGATAAATACGTAAAACTCCGCTTCTCGGTGACGAAGTCGATGGCCTTAGTGGTAGGAGTAAACTTGATAGTAGCCATTATATCTAGTTCATCAGCAATCTCGTACAACGCACCACCCGTAATTCCCAGACCGATTGCAGTGCTTGACCTAGCATCTTCACCACCGCCCTCAACCGCAAGTTTATTAGAAGTAAAAAACGCCCCAAATTCTAATCCAGCAAAAGGACGCAACTCCTCGTCACCAAAGATATATTCACCAACCAGTGTTACTGGAATAGCTGAGTAACGGGCAGTAGACAAGCTTACATTAGTTCTAGCCTCCTGCGAAAGAATAGCCTCCACGCCGTTCCGTAAGTCTTTGGCGTAACCGTTGCGAACGTAGCCGATGTTCATCCCTACATTTAGGTTATCAGTAAGAGCATAACGGCTCTCTACGGTAAAATTAAAACCAACGCCCGCAATGTCCGAAAATTTACCAATAGGAATGGCTGGGCCAAAATTTATTCCACCGGAAAATTGGGCATTCGCTGTCTGAAACCCTAGAATGAAGAGCAGAAAAGTGCAAATTAGATGTCGCATGATAATAATGAATTAAGTAGTGTTACTAATTGATTTCACTACTTATGCCCGTCATTATCGAAAGGTTAATGATACTACCCAAAAATGTGGGTAAAAGGAAGTACTACTGCGCGCTTCGAACGTGCAGCTTTAGGTTCAATGTACTAAGCTTCTATAACTCTGCCGTCATTACGAGCGATAGCGAAGTAATCTACTACTTGGGAGGAGATCACTTCGTCGCTCATCCTTCGCTTCTCGTGATGACGTGTACTTGGTTTGTTTGTTTTAGTAAAGCAGTCGCTTTCAGTACGATTAATTACCAAGTAGATTTTGATCCTTAAATACATCAGTAATTACATCTACTCCTGCTTTGGCCAACTGACCAAGACCTTGATCAATAAGCTTTCCTTTCAGTTGTTGAAACCAGTCTTTCTTGCCAAGCACATTCAACAGATTTTTCAGGGTTTCTATTTCTTTTAACAGATCATCATAGATAATCTCCTGTCCTACTTCCAACTTATTTAATCTAACAGCTAACTCATCTAATCGGATAGCTATTTCCTTCTGTTGATCAGATGAAAATTTGTCTTTCGGGGCATAGTCGGATACCTCTGAGAGTTCTTCTACGTATTCAGCTCCATTGGCTGTCAATTCTACACCCAGACTATCTTTTGATAAATAGTCATCAAGGTATCCAATTGTATTTAGACTTTTGATGATTTGGATGGCTTCGTTCCACGTTGCATCAATATCATACTCATCATAGAATTTACGTAGGTCAACAATGCCCTCTGATTTTCTAGCGTATAGCCATTTCAAAATAAGTTCTTTATGTTCCTTAATGGTCATCTGTCAAGTACCTCTTCAATTAAAAAGAATTTACCCGAACCTCGATCTGGTTTATGCCGGGTTTTAGACGGATAGAACCGAAATCGGGATTGGTAGTCTCTCCATTTAGCGTAACGATGGCATTTGCCGCATTGGGCAGAGAAAATTCGGCTACTGTGTTGGCGGGTAGTTCAATAGTATACTGTTGGCGACGGTTACTGACGAACTCGTATTCGCCAGTTATTGCACCTTTAACAGTAGGCATTTTAATACTGCTCTTCTTCAAATTGCTCATTTGTGGCTCAATAGTGATGATACCAAACCCTGGAGTTTTAGGCCGGATGCCCCAGAGGTAACGGGGAATAATGTTGGCGGGAGCGGCACCCCAGGCGTGGTTCCAGTCCAGGTTGGGTTTATATTTCATATCCCAAGCTTCCAGGGCAACAGTAGAGCCAGCGGCAATCATATTCCACCAACTACGGTCGTGAGTAGCCGTCATTAATTCCAGGACGTAGTCACTGGCTCCGGCTTCGTACAAGCCTTCCAGCAAAAACTGAGAGCCGTATACGCTACACGCCATTCCCCGCGATTTAATGAATTCTACTACCGTTTTCTGATGTTCCGGAGGGACTAAGTCAAAAGCCAGCGGCATCATGTTGGAGTGTAGAGATGAGTGGGTCGCACCTTCGCCATCGATATAAATGCCGTTTTCTTTATCAAACAACGTAGTATTGATGGCTTGCTTTACTTTTGCGGCCATCAGTGCGAAGTGAGTAGCATCTTCGGACTTACCTAGTACCTCGGCTAGTTCCGCCATAATCTTCATATTCTGATAGAAAAAGCTGTTCACTACCGTGTTAATCGGCAGCATTTGGTGACCGTCGCGCTCACCTTCGGGAGTAGAGAGCTTCCAGCCGGTATCTTTTTGGGCGGGAGGCCAATCTACTATATCTTTCAATCGGTTAGTAGTATCTGAGAAACCTAGCTGAGCCATATACTCTCCAGTTACCTTGCCAGAGGTGGAGCTAATCAGTCCGTCTTCCCGTACTAAATCTATCAAAGTTTTACTCTTCAATGGCTCGTAGTATTTTTCAATCAGTTCGGTGTTGCCACTATAGTAATAATCCTGATACATCATCAGAGCGGTATGCAGCAGCCACTCGGTGGGCCAGGTTGGGTTGTTCATGAACCATTCAATAGTTCGCTGCGCCATCGCGTACTCCCGGTCGGTGGTGTAGTGCCCAAGCTGGTTGATGTAGGCATCCGCCTCATAGGGAATCCGTTCCCGGTCACCGTCTACGTATATTCCAGTAAAAGAAGTCGCTTTCATGCTGTACTTGCACAAATCCCACACTTGGTTTAGTAGCGTATCGGAGGAAGTAAAGCTACTGGCGTCTTCGTTCCAGTAGTTGAAATAAGCTAATTGAGTAAGATTGTCTTCGGTCAATTCAGTCTGCAACCCTTCCAGTTCGGCGTAACGGAAGGGCATTATGATGCCAAATGAGTCGGGCAGGGCTACGGCTACGGGCAGGGTATTGCGCTCGTTTCGTTCTAATTCAATAATGTAAGTCGTCTGATCCGGTTGAACCGCCAGTTGCACTTCCTGATAACGCAAAGTGCCCCCCGGCTCCCGATCAATCTGACCACCTTTCAGCTTTTCGCCTAGTCGGACAGTAATTGTACTCGCATTAGTAGTCTTGTACTGCAATTCCAACGTACCGAAAGCGTGTTTGCCAAAATCAACCAAGTAACTATCCTCTCCGGTATTTTGTAATGTAATTGGTTTTATGCGTTCCTGTTGAAAAACTTTATCAGGAGCAATACCCGACTGAAAATTGCTAGTCTGGAAAGAATGAACTTCCGAATAATTAGTCACCCGATTGCCTTCGTCCCAAATGCGTACTTTCCAATAGTAAGTAGTGTTAGGGTTCAGTGATTCACCTTGATGCGAAACATTGGCAGATTCGTTACCTCGGGCTTGACCGCTATTCCAAACATCCCCAATATTCTGCGCCAACTTCTCCGTTGAAGAAGCAACTAGTAATTGGTAGCCTTGCTGCCGGACTGCGCCACCAGGCAGTACCCAGCTATATTCCGGCAAAGGATCGTTAATGGCTTTGGTGTTCGACGGACGAATAAATTCCACCATTAAACTATGCGGAGCAGCAGAAAGTGAATCACTCTTTTGACTGATGAGTCGGTCGCAAGCTAATTGCATTTGGCTGAGTACATCTTGATATTTCGGATTATCGGCTAGATTGTTAATTTCCTGCGAATCGTCCGTCAGATGGTAAAGTTCTTCACTAGATTTATCATTGATATAGCGAAAGTATTTCCACTCCGCTGTACGAACCCCCTCGCTGGGCGGAATATTCTCAAACTCCCACAAATGCTCAATCAGTGCCGTATCTCGGCTCAGGCTGGTGCTCTCACCCGAAACAATCAGCTGCAAACTCTTGCCCTGATAACTTTTCGGCACATCTACGCCCGCCAGATCAACAATAGTTGCCGGAATATCTACGTTCTGAGCCATCTCAGTTACATCCTGGTGCTTACCTTCCCTAGGGTCAAATACAATCAAAGGAACCCGCACGGAGTTATCGTAGAGTAGCCATTTACCAGCCAGTTGGCGCTCACCCAGAAAATAGCCATTGTCACCCATCAAAATGATGACCGTATTCTCGTCTAGTTTCTTCTTCTTCAGTTGCTGCCGAATTTTTCCCAGCTCGCGGTCAATTCCTGAGATCATGCGGTAGTAGCCTTTTACACTATGTTGGTGCTTTTCGGGAGTATCGTACCGCCAGTGCCAGCGGGTGCGATTGAATCCTTCGCGCACGGGTTCAGGTAGTTCATTGAAATATCGGTCAGCACCTAGCTCTGGATCGGGTACCGTAGTTTTCGCCAGTAGTTTGTCAGACTCTTCTTGCCAGAAGTATTGATCCTCGGCGGGATCATGAGCATGAGGAGCACTAAAGCTAAGTGACAGGCAGAATGGCGTATTCGGATTAGCTTGGTCGATAAAATCCAGGGCTTTTTGTCCGGTATAGCGGGTAAGGTGAACCGTATCTTCACCCAGCGTTTTGTAATAGTAGCCTCGGCGATCTTTAAATCTACCGTTGCGGTCATAGGATTCATGAACATCAAATAATTCATCTAAAGCAGCGTAATTCACCCCGAATTTACCGAAGAATCCGGTCTGGTAGCCAGCATTTTTGAGGAGCTTGGGGTAGGCCTGCTGCATATACGCTGATTGAATTGGCCCGGTTTGGAAGTTGTAGCGATGGGTTCGTTCGTACAATCCGCTTAAGATACTCGCTCGGCTTCCAGCGCAGATAGGAGTGCTTACCATAGCGTGGGAGAAGTATGTTCCCTGCTCAGCCAGCTTATCCATCTCTGGGGTATGAATTAGTTCATTTCCAGCGTAGCCAAGAGCATCCCAGCGTTGATCATCGGTAAGAATAAAAATAATGTTAGGTCGAGAGGGGTTATTGTTTGTTTTTTGAGCGAAGCTAGTAAGTCCTGCTCCGGCTATCAGCCAGATTAATAATACTACTCTGATCATCTTAGTAAATATAGTTAGGTTGTTAGACTCCCATGCCATCAATTATTTAACAGAGTAGGGAGTTGTATGGGTTAAAGTAAAAGGTTTCTTATCCGAACCTCATCCTGCTTCACCCTGCTTCGTTTTTCCTGATTAGGAAATTTAAGGGATTGGTAGATAAAAATAGTCTACACTACTATTGGATATGGTATTCCATGACTGTTTACCATTTTATCCCTCGAGTACATCACTGGACATTACCATCCATCTTTATTACTTTTGCTCAGATACTGATTAAAGTCAGCCACTTTAATTTTTCCGACATCGGTAAAACCCGTTGCTAACAACCCAGTTACACTGTGCTAACCAATTTTTTAGTTGCCTTTATCCTAGCGTTTGTTGGTTACCTTCCGTTCGGAACGGTGAACATGGTCGTATTGAATACGGCAATTACTCGTGCCTTTCGTCCAGCAGTAATGATTGCACTGGGGGCAGCCGTGGTAGACCTTTTTTATACGTATATAGCCATTACCCTTAACCAATGGCTAGGTCGCCAACTCGTTAACAACATCTACGTAGATATTGCTGCCCTCATTATTCTGGTCAGTGTGGGGTTATACTTCTGGTTTTCTTCGCCCCAGCAGAAAAAACAATCCCAGTCTGCTAAGCAAAGCTGGGGGTTTTTCGGTACCGGATTAACCTTTGGCGTTATCAATCCTCAAAGCTTACCCTTTATTACATTAGGACTGCTGTACGCCAAATCACAAGATTGGGTATTTCTGACTGGTTTTAGTAATTATTTGGGGCTAATGCTGGGAGTGGCTGTCGGACGTTTCCTATCCCTGGTGCTCTACGCACAAGCCGGACAGTGGTTGGCTACCCAGCTAAAGCAGTTTACCCAATGGGCTAATAAAGTAACGGGTGGTATTCTTCTTTCCCTAGGTGGTTATCAGGCATTTCGGGTGTTTGCTGAAGTGTGGTAGTAATGTTGTGTTTATGTATTCATATGTTCGTGAGTACCTGAATACATAAATACATGAATATACGAACACCCTATCGCTAGCTTTACAGTAGATTTTCCAGTAGATTAGTTCGTAGCAACCTAACATCAACAACTATGCACCGAAGAAATGCGCTGAAAGGGCTGGGGCTGGCCGGATTAGGCTTTACCGTTCCGGCAGCATCGGCTACTGCCAAACACCAAAATCTTAACCGAGGCATGAAACCTGTTACCATCACCAAAGTAAAAGCCATTGCTACCTGTCCGCACAACATTGAGTTGATTGTAGTAAAAGTAGAAACCAGTGAACCAGGGCTGTACGGAGTAGGCTGTGCCACCTTCCGGCAACGAGCCCACGCGGTAGTTTCGGCTATTAACGATTATCTGGATGATTTTTGCCGAGGTAAAGATGTAGACAATATTGAAGATATCTGGCAAACGGCTTACGTGAGCTCCTACTGGCGCAATGGCCCGGTATTGAATAATGCCCTAAGTGGATTAGACCAGGCTCTATGGGATATTAAGGGAAAACGAGCCGGAATGCCAGTATATCAACTGCTAGGTGGCAAATGTCGGTTTGCCGTAGACTGCTACGCCCATGGCGGTGGAAAAACCGTAGAAGAAACGATAGAAAACGTGCAACGCTTCATGGAAGAAGGCTACCGTCACGTCCGGATTCAGTTAGGCGGTTACGGAGCCGCACAAATGTTAGGCGGTTACGGGAATACTACCGATCAAACGCCTGATTTCAAAAAGGCTAATTTCGGTACACCGGATGATAACTACATGAATCCGTACTTGTACACCAAGTCAGTCCCCAAGCTATTTGAAGAAGTGCGGAAAGCTTGCGGTGAGGAAGTAGAATTGCTGCACGATGTACACGAACGACTACAACCGCTGGATGCCATCAACATGATTAAGGCATTAGAAGAATATCGTCCCTTCTTTATTGAGGATCCGTTTTCACCCGAGAATATTGGCTACTTTCCCATGTTACGGCAGCAAACTACCGTACCCATTGCGATGGGCGAGTTGTTCAACAGCCCTCACGAGTGGCTGAACCCCATGAGTGAAAGGTTGTTTGACTTTATACGTATTCATATCTCCCAGATTGGAGGTATTACTCCGGCAATGAAAGTAGCTCGCTTGGGTGAGTGGTTTAATGTACGCACCGCCTGGCACGGCCCCGGTGATGTTTCTCCAGTAGGCCACGCTGCTAACGCCCATATCGATTTTGCAGTGTGGAATTTTGGTATTCAGGAGGCAGTGAGCTTTTCGGATACGCTACGAGAAATCTTTCCGGGTGCCCCCGAAATGAAAGACGGCTACATGTACATTAACGAAGTGCCCGGTTTAGGGGTGGATGTGAATGAAGAGCTAGCCCTAAAGTACCCATTGCCTGAGAAGAATAACTATAACTGGACGCAACTACGCAAAGGGGATGGTACTCCGGTACGCCCCTAGCGCTTCTGAGATGTTACTTTTAGTTCTTCTACTAAGTTACGCTCGGTTTGTAACTCACGACGCAAGCGACGTTCTTTTTCCAGCGAGGTTTTTCTGAATTCCTCTAGCTCATGCTGAATTTTACGATAATCCTGCCGAGTGCGAGAGGTCACTTTCTGACTGCTCCGATACTGGTAAATCGCTCCGGCTAACAGTAAAGCCAAGACTAGTACAGTGATCCAGAAAAAATTCAGGAAACCTGTTTTCGGGAAGTCGAGACCTAATACGGAAATATGCGTACTCTCGTGCTCGCTCGCTGCAATGATAGCATCTTTCTCTCGAATACTAGCGTTTAGCGAATTAAGCTCACTATCTTGAGAAGCTACCCGATCTTGAGTTTGCCGTAGATCCTGGCGAACATTCTTCAGGGAATCCTGAGCATTTCTCCAAAAGCGGTTCAGACGGTTTAGGCTCACTACCCGATACTCATTCCCGGATCGGGATGTTACTGAGTTAGACCCTTGTACCATCTCCTGAAACTGCTGAGGCAAGGGTTGAGGAACAGATGGAATATTTTCTTCCTGAGCTACTAGGGGATTGGCAATAAAAATGATAATCCCAATAAAAGTGATAGCAAAAAGGACGTTGCGTAGGTTAATCGTTTTCATAGTTGATACTCACGGTTAATCAATTATACCGACAGTAGGGATGCAAAGGTAGCGTATGTCTTATCAAATTCAAAAAACAAGCGAAGGTGTAGTCCGGTTCAGCTAATCAAACAAAGAATTCTTATTGCTAACCAATTAATCCATGTTTTTACTATCGAAAAATTAGCTACACTAACTACTTATTTCTCGGCCTGTTCAATGATGCAAAGTAATTTCACTGTTCTAACGTATTGTTTTTATGATTAGCATACCCCAACGCCTTCTTCACGAATCTTTTGTCACGGTATTGCTTCGGTCATCTCAGGCACTCTTCATCCAGAAAGAGTTGAATAAGTCGGCTGGGAATTGACAGAGCTACATCTCCCGGCACGTACTTACCACCGTCTTAGAGGGAGAGCAACATATTTTCAGTAACGATGGATATAAGATTATCGTTCGAGCCGGAGAAATGGCCGTACTCCGGCGCGGATTATACACCGTAACTGATTTGATTTCTGGACAGGGTAGTTTTCGGGCTAATCTGACATTCTTTGAAGAAGATATTTTTAGTAGTTTACCCTTTGCTACTAATACCGCCTATTCCTCCTCAACATCTACTGAGTTGTCAGGAGAGAAATTTCCTACTCCAGCATCAATCACACTATTTTGGCAATCACTTATACCATGGCTACACACAATATCCAGCCCAAATGCTGCGCTTCAGCATATCAAAGCTCAGGAGTTTTTTGCTTTGTTAGCTGCCAGCGAAGTAATATCTTCTGTGTTCAGGGTAGTGAAATCCGAGCGAAAAGCTGCTCAGAACATTCGGCAGTTTATGGAAGAACACTACGACAAGCCACTTTCCGTAGCCGACTACGCCTATTTAACTGGTAGGAGCGAGTCTACTTTTCGACGAGAGTTTAAAATTAAGTTTGGTACGACACCGCGGCAGTGGATTATCCAAAAGCGACTGGAAAAAGCTAATAGTTTACTACAGACTACCTCAAAAGACGTCACTCAGGTTGCCGTGGATGTGGGTTACGAAAATGTATCGCACTTTATCAGCGAGTACAAAAAGCAGTACGGATATACTCCCAAGCAACGCCCAACCCTAACTACCGTGCAACTGCGCTAACCTTCTGACTGAAATCCGGTATCCTGCCCGATAACCCGCAGTTTCTTATAGTACGCGCGGCGATCTTTAACTCAAAAATTATCAATTTTCAATCGGGCGCCGAGCGCTGTAACCTATCAACTATGCAAGTAACTTTTATTGGATTAGGCATTATGGGCAGCCGGATGGCAAAGAACCTGCTGAAGAATAATATTAAACTTACCGTTTTTAATCGCTCACCGGAGCCAGTACAAGAACTAGTTAAACAAGGCGCGAGTAGCGCTAATTCAGTAGATGAAGCAGTGGCTGAAGCTGATATTGTCATCACGATGCTATCTTCACCCGAAGCAGTAAAGCAGGTGATGCTAGGCGATAGGGGTGGTCTGGCAAGTATGAAAGAGCGAGCCCTTTGGATTGATTGCTCAACGGTTAACCCTTCATTTTCTCGGGAAGAGAAACAGGCAGTAGATACTCAAGGAAAGCGGTTTATGGATGCCCCGGTAGCGGGATCGAAACCTCAGGCGGAGCAGGCTGAACTTATATTCTTTGTTGGTGGCGAAGAACCTGACTTATTGGAAGCTGAAGAGTTACTTCAGCTGATGGGTAAGAAAGTAATTCACGTAGGGGAAGCTAGTAAAGGTACGTCGTTCAAGATGTTGGTAAATGCGATGTTAGCGCAATCAATAGTTTTGTTTTCGGAAACACTACTGCTGGGCGAGAAGATGGGGTTGGATCAAGATTTTTTACTAAAAACAATGCCTGGCTTACCCGTGGTAGCTCCGTTTGTTCAGGCCAAAACTGATATGATTCGTTCAGGCGACTACGACACCCAATTTTCTCTGGAGCTGATGTACAAGGATTTACATCTGGCGTCAATTACCGCCTACGAATACCAACAACCATTGTATTTGGCAAACTTGACAAAGGAATTATACGCCCATGCTACCCAAAATGGACTAGGGCGAGCTGATTTTGCGGCTATTCATCAGTTTTTGAGCGAGAAGAAGCAGCGTTATGGCTAGTGCGGTAACTTGTCTCGGAGCAATCCATAAACATAAGTGCCTAGTACCGCAGAAAGAATCATGATGATGACTATGGTCATCCCGCTGCCTAGCAAAATGAACATGGGACCAGGACAGGCGCCCGTCAACGCCCAGCCTAAACCAAAAATAATCCCCCCAAACAGGTACCTAGGGCTACTGCGCTGCTTAGGGCTAATCACAATGGGTCGATTGTCAATTGACTTTATATTGAAGCGTTTGATCAATTGGATCAGAACAATACCAATAAGTACTGAAGACCCAATCACCCCGTACATATGAAACGACTGAAACCGGAACATTTCGTAGATGCGATACCAGGAGATGACTTCTGCTTTCGCTAACGTAATTCCAAAGATGACTCCGACGAATAAATATTTTAAGAATTTCAAATTACTGCTCTAGTTAGATGGTAAGTAAATAGGGAAGGATGAAGTACGTGGCTACCAGTCCGCCAATGAAAAATCCGATAACTGCTACCAGCGAAGGAAATTGTAAATCTGATAGACCACTGATAGCGTGCCCCGACGTACACCCACCAGCGTAGCGAGTTCCAAATCCGACCAGAAAACCACCTACTACTATCATAATAATTCCTTTTACCGTAAGCAGAGCCTCCCAGGTGAAAATATCAGCAGGAAGTACGCTTTCGCCTGGGTTCTTTATACCTAACTCTTGTAGTTCAGTGACGGTAGCTTGAGAAATATGGACTTGTTGGCCAGGCATGAAATATTTGTAGGTAATGGCTCCACCAATCATCATTCCTGCCGCAAAGACTAAGTTCCAAACTTGTTTTCGCCAGTTAAAGTTGAAAAATGCACTCTGTCGCCCAGCTCCAGCAATAGAGCACATAGTTCGTAGGTTGGCTGAAATCCCAAAGCTGTTGCCAAACCATAGTAGAGCAAACATAATTGATGCAATGATAGGCCCCGCTACATACCACGGCCAGGGTTGACTAATAAATTCAATCATCTTACGTCTCGAAAATCATTATTAATTAAAGCATAAAAGTATGCTTATCCGAAGAGAGATCTTGTAACAATTGTTACTTAGAAAAGAGGAGGAAGAATAGTAAAAAAATAAGTGATTAGACTACAAACGTTGGTGCTTGTAGCCTAACCATCTTTTACTAACGGTTCATCTATGTTACACCGTATCCGCCTGAGTTCTTAGCCGACTTACTGTTTTAATGCAGTCGGACATACGTAATCAGTACGGGGAATATCGGTTTCTTTAATGGCCTTGAATCCTCCGGCAATATCAGTCACCTGGTGATATCCGCGTGATTTGAGAATAGAAGCGGTAATCATTGAGCGGTAACCTCCGGCACAGTGCAGATAGTAGTGCTCTTGCTGATCTACTTCATCCATATTCTCACTGATAAAATCTAACGGAAGATTAACCGCCTTCTCTAGGTGCTCGGCGTCGTATTCCGTTGGTTTCCGAACGTCTAACACGTTCAATTTTTCCGATTTTAACTTTTCAGCCAGTTGATCGGCACTGATCGACGTAACCTGATCCGTTTCTCGCCCGGCAGCTTTCCAGGCATCAATGCCTCCTTTTAGGTAGCCTAGCGTATTATCGTAGCCAACCCGAGAAAGACGAGTAACTACTTCTTCTTCTCTTCCCGGATCAGCAACGAAGATGATAGGCTGCTGAAGGTCAGGAATTAGGGCGCCTACCCAAGGGGCAAAGCTACCATCAATACCGATAAAAATGGCATTAGGGATATGATCTTGGGCGAAAGCCTGAGGAGATCTTGTATCTAGCACTAATGCACCTTCGTGATTAGCCATTGCTTCAAACGTATCAACATCCAGTGGGATATTACCTTTCTCAAGTATTTTATCTAAGCCAATTGCACCCGATTTATTCATGGCCACGTTCTGAGCAAAGTACTGAGGCGGAGGCAGTAATCCTTCGGTCACTTCCTGAATGAACTCTTCTTTAGTCATATTCGCCCGAAGCGCGTAATTTGTTTTCTTTTGTCTACCTAGCGTATCATTAGTCTCTGAGCTCATATTTTTTCCGCAAGCTGAGCCAGCACCGTGAGCCGGATACACAATAACATCATCGGGCAGTGTCATAATTTTACTGCGAAGACTATCGTAGAGATAACCCGCCAAATCGTTTTTGGTCAATGTGCCCTTTTGAGCTAAATCAGGTCGGCCAACATCACCGATGAACAACGTATCACCACTGAAAATAGCCTGTTCTTTGCCATTCTCATCTATCAGAAGGTAGGTGGCACTTTCCATCGTATGTCCTGGGGTGTGTAGCACCTTAATTTGCACATTACCCAATTGAAATACTTCACCGTCTTCTGCCTCATGAATATCATATTCTGCTTTGGCACCCGGCCCGTAAATAATCGTAGCTCCCGTTTTAGCCGCTAAATCGACGTGCCCCGATACAAAATCAGCGTGGAAGTGAGTCTCAAAAATATACTTGATTTGAGCGTCCTCCTTTTTTGCTTTGTCAATGTAGGGTTGCGATTCGCGAAGTGGATCAATAATCGCTGCTTCTCCTTCACTTTCAATGTAGTAGGCTCCTTGAGCTAGGCAACCGGTATAAATCTGTTCTATTTTCATATTAATTGGCTTTTTTATAATACTACGAATATAATACTGCGATGGGCGTAACCTTTGTTACACTACGCGTCAAATTTTATTTTTTATAGCTACCCCATGCTGAAGGGCAAGGTCTCGGTACTGATAATCTCCATCAGGTGAGGCATTGACGGCATCGTTCAGGGTTAAATAAATATTTTCTTCACCAATGATACCAAGTAGCCCAGTTCGATGTAATGTATCTCTTACTGGGCCGATTACATCACTTAACAATAATTGAATATTCTTTTCTTGAAATGTACCCAGCAGATCGGAGATGCCTTGGGCAGCGGAAGCATCAATCTGACTAACTGCCGATGCATCCAAAATCACCTGCTTAATTTTATCATTTTCTTCTAGTAGTGCCTCAATATAATCTTTAATATTTTGGATATTGATGAATGTTAGCGGAGCATCAATTCTAAGAATCGCCCGGTTATCCCAGACCTCCAGATCACGAAACCGCTTAATATTTCTAAATTCACTCTGCCCTTTCAAGCGCCCAAGCTGAGCAATGTGCGGATACGCGGCTCGGTAGAGCAGAATGAGAATGGATAGCACCACTCCCGATACAATTCCGGGAACCATACCGAAAGTTATGGTAGCAAAAAAGGTAACCATGAGCAGCCCAAACTCAATTTTGTTCTCACGCCACAGCTTTTTTACGTATCTGAAGTCAATCAATCCGGCTACGGCTACCATAATTACTGAGGCGAGAATAGCAGTAGGCAAATAATAGAATAGAGGCGTGAGGAACAACAGTGTTAGACCAATTAGTGTTGCGCTAAAAATTGATGCTAACGGAGTGTGGGCTCCCGATTGATGATTAACTGCCGAGCGGGAAAACCCTCCGGTTACCGGATACGACTGAAACAAAGAACCAATCAGGTTAGCTGCTCCCAATCCAATGAGCTCCTGGTTAGCGATTACTTTATGATTTTTCTGCTTGGCTTCAATGGCCTTGGCTACGGAAAATGCCTCCATAAATGCCACCACCGAAATAGTTAACGCGAGCGGAATCAACTCGCTTATTTTACCCAATTCGAACTGTGGCCACTGAAAAGATGGCAATCCTTTGGGAATACTTTCTACGATATTCACTCCAGCACTATGTAGCTGAAAAAAGTATACGATAGCGGTACCGGCAGCCACTGCGATAAGTGCACCCGGTATATTGTTATGAATTTTCTTGGCACCTTTAATTACTACGATACCGCCAATGCCTATAAATAGCGTTATCAAATGCGTTTCGTCTATTTTTTGTACGGCACTCCAAAGTATCTCGTACACCTTATTACTCTTTTCAATCTCAGTTCCGAGTAAGTATTTCAGTTGGTTAATCCCGATGATTAGTGCGGCGGCGGAAGTGAAGCCACTGATTACTGGTTTAGACAATAAGTTAGTAATGAAGCCCATGCGGAAAACTCCAAGTAACAACTGAAACGCTCCCATAAAAAACGCTAACAAAATGGCAAAGCCAATGTAAGCGTCAGTGCCTTCGGTAGCTAGCACCGAAACTCCGGCGGCTACCAGTAGTGAGTCCATAGCCACCGGTGCTACCGATAATTGCCGCGACGTACCGAAAATAGCGTAGATAATCTGAGGGACAATGGAAGCATAAAGCCCATACACCGGAGGTAACCCGGCGATTAAGGCGTAAGCCATACCCTGAGGAATCAGCATAATACCTACAGTCAGGCCAGCAAACAAGTCACCGGGCAAGTAAGCACGCTGGTAGTTAGCTAACCATTGGGTTATGGGGAATGTCTTCTGAACAATATTCATAGTGTAACCGAATACTTCAAAATACGAAATCATAACACTATTCGGCGTAACTATTGTTACAGAGGCTTACAAAATATCAATACGGTTGCGGTATTGCTCAATCCTACCTTCCTTCTCTAGTTTCTTTAACAAGCGGGATATTACTACCCGCGAGGTATTTAGCTCATTGGCAATCTGCTGGTGGGTTTTGTGAATCTCGAAGGAGCCGGTTGCTTGCTGGGTGTCTAGTAGGTACTTGTACAACCGTTCGTCCATATGGTGAAAGACTACGCTATCAATGGCGTTGAGCAGCTCGTCAAACCGGGTTTGGTACGCCTGGAAAACATACTTCTTAAACGATTGGTACTTAGATATCCACGGATCGATGTAGGACATGGGGATCATCCACAGTAGGGAGTCCTCTTCGGCTACTACTTTAAACGTAGATATTTTGCCTTCCAGACAGCAAGTGATGGACATCGCACAGGTTTCACCGCCTTCAAGATAGTACAAGAAAACTTCCTGCCCATTAGCGTCCTGGCGCATTACCTTCAGTAAACCGTTCAGCACTAATGGTATCTCATCACTCGAGTTACCGGGGCTTATCACTGTCTGCCCTTCCTTGGTTTTTCTAAGGCGACCGATTATCTGTATTTCTTCAATGAGCTTAGGCTCTAGGTTAGCCCTTCTCAGTACAGTATCTACTAATTCATTTGTAAGTGTAGCCATCTTTTACGTTTTAACTCACTGAGAACGTATCAGTCTGGTTTCTAGTTACGTACTGAACCAATAAACGCCGTAATATCCTTTTCCAGATCTTGGCTTTCGGCTAGGGTTTTGATAAAAGCACTGCCAATAATGGCTCCCTGAGCGTATTGGCAGGTCTGACTGAAAGTTTCGTGGTTAGAGATACCAAAGCCAATTAGCTGCGGATGATGCAACTGCATAGCCTGAATGCGATTAAAGTAGGTAATCTGCTCTTTAGTAATACTCCCCCGCGCTCCGGTGATACTGGCGGATGAGACCATGTAAATAAATCCGTGCGAATGCTCATCAATCAGTCGGATGCGCTCTTCGGATGTTTGGGGAGTGATTAAAAAGATGTTGTACAGCCCGTAGGATTCAAACATGGTTTTGTACTCCTCCAAATAGGCTTGCATAGGTAGGTCGGGAATAATTAGCGCATCGATGCCTATTTCTTGACACTGCTCACAAAACTTTTCCACTCCGTACTGAATCACTGGATTTAAATAACCCATCAGGATAAGCGGAATATCTACCTTCTGCCGGATGTCTTGTAATTGTTGCAACAGCACCTTAATACTCATTCCATTGTCCAGCGCCTGCTGGCTACTATCCTGAATAGTGGGGCCATCAGCTAAAGGATCAGAATACGGCATCCCGATCTCGATCAGATCGGCACCCGCTTGTTGCAGATACTCAGCAATGCTAACGGTATCGTCTAACTGAGGAAACCCAGCAGTATAGTAAACGGAAAGTATCTTTTCCTTCTTCTGCTGAAAAAGCTGATCTATTCGGTGAGTGGTTTGAAGCATAGTTATCTAATTGAAAGTTGAAAATGCATAGTTAATAATGTGTAGTGTGTGGGGCAACCCGTGCAATAAAAATTGGCTTGTTTGTTGGATTTAGAGCTTTATGACGTTATTGTAGCATTTTCAATTTCCTCTTTAAGGTATCTGCCGAAAAACTCCGCATCTTGTCGTATTTGCCAAATGAAATAAAGTAAAAACATTACAAATCCTATCGGAAAAATCAGAGTTGAGCTATCGTCATATTTAATGTAGACATAGATTGCAATAACCATCCAAATAGGGATTCCAATTAACATGAGGTTCTTTATCTGGGATTTCAAGCTAACCCATAGGTTAATTTTTAGGAGGTTGTTCTCTAATTCATAATCACCTGAAATCAGGCTAAAATCTAAGAGAGAAGGCTTAAATTCGCTCTTATAGAAAAGCTTATTTTTCTTCTCTATCCAAAAAGTCTTATTCTTGAGTTCGCCATACAGGTGTTTGTCAGTCGAGTCAAAAATATTTCCCGAAGAATTTGGGGAGTCAACTTTGTTACGAAACCAATGAATAAATTGGCTTTCATTAGATTTTAGCTCGATCAGTAAGTATTTTGTGAAGCTCAAGTTCATAACTATATACCCTGTAGCAGTAGATAGTAGCTCATTGTCAGTTGGTAAATCTTTCTACATTATTTTTTAAATGCCATAAGAGATCATCGGAAACGCTCATTGATTGCTTGGGCAAAACGGTAGGGCGATTTAGTATCGGTGCGAAAATACAACGAAGGTTCGATCAATTCTACTTCCATAAGCGCAAATTCGCCGGCTGGTAAACGAACCAGGTCAATTCGGGCGTAGAGTGGACTAAAGGGAATGGCCTTGTAAACCTGCTGAGCGGTTTCTAGTAAATTAGTAGATGGCTGAGTTGCCTGGATCAGCCCACCATGCTCTTCCTGTACCCGAAAATCATTCGCTTTGGGAATTTTTACAATCGCATGGCTATACGATCCACCGAAGAAGAAAAGCGAGTATTCTCCTTCTTCCAAAATAGCCGGAATAAAAGGCTGCACCATAAACGAGCGTTGCTGAAAGGTTTGAGCTACGGTTTCCCAAACGGCCTCATCGGTTTCCTGGGTAAGCCAAAAGGTATCATCGGCATTCGCACTGACGGTTGGTTTGATAATCAGTTCGGTAGTATTCCAGCCTTGCCACCACTGTTTAATCGTACTACGATCAAAAGTTGTACCCCATTGCGTAGGCACAATACGAATTCCTTGCCTTTCCAGATCATACAAATAAATTTTATCAATATTCCACCGTACCAAATCAAGGCTGTTTTCCATTGGGACACCAGAGGCTACTATATCTTTCAGAACCTTCAAGAATTCTTGAGGTGCCTGCTGGTAGTCCCAAGGAGTACGGATGATTACCGCATCGTAGCGGTTCGCCGCCCGGTCACTCCAGTCAGTATCTATACTGCGCCAGGAAATAGGGTGTACTCGCCAGCCTAATTCGGCTAGCGGTTCGTAGGTAAGTGCATCGTCGCTCACGAAGCCTTCCAGGCTATCCATTGTAAGAAAGACACAGTTTTTCATTAACCGAGTTTACAGCTTTTCTTTTAGGCTTTGAATAGCAGAAGATAAACGTTTTTCAGCGATGGCTACGTATTCGGTATTTTTCTCAAAACCAATAAACCTCCGCTGGTGATTCACGCAAGCTACGCCCGTACTTCCACTACCCGTAAACGGATCGAGAACTATACTTTTTTTGTGAGTGACAAGTTTTGCCAAATGCGCCATTAGCTTCACAGGCTTCTTAGTCGGATGATGGTTGAAGTCATCCGCATGCTGACGAACTTTGGGAACTAGAAAGAATTTATCGTAACCGTCATCAAACGGATCAGTCCGTAGTACATTGCCAGTAACCCGACCTTTAGGATGTGGGTTATGACCTACTTTTCCTTCGCCCCTTTCATACGGGATTCGTGTATCTTCCAGATTCAGCGCACCAGTGCCATGCTTGAGAACATTTTGGGCTACGGTTACGCCGCTTGGTAGTGGTTTTCGCACCATAATAATGGGTTCGTAGCAGGGTTTAATTCCCATGCCCCAACCTTGATAGTTTTTGCCTTCTTCGCTCGCAGGTTCGTAGCGATATTTTCTTTCTTCTTCTTTGCGGTCAGTTGCGTAGCGGTCCGCCGCGCGGTAACTCTCAGCCCCTCCTTTTTTATAACCCTGTACGTAATTGTAAGTACCAGTTTTAGTACTTTCCACGTCTAATTCTTTATCAATATCCAGTCCCACATCACGGCTTTTGGGCATACCATTTAGGAAGACCCACATTAATATATCTTTGATATGGAAGCCGGAATTTTCTAAATGCAGCATTAAGTGGTGCATCAAACGGATGGAAGAGAATACCAAAGCATACCCCCCGGGCTTCAGTACCCGAAAACAATCTTTCCAGATCTGTTCATTCGGTAGAGCTTTATCCCACTTGTGCGCCTGAAAACCAATACCGTAGGGAGGGTCGGTAATCACTGCATCAATTGATTCGTTTTCAATTTCTGGTAATCCGTAGCAACTTTGGTTATGGATTTGGTAGAGATCGTTGTGGTTGGAATCATTTATCATGAACGGGCTATAGTTTTACACTATCGCCCGTAATTTACGCTATTTATTGCTACCAGGCAGCGTTAGTTCAATTTCTTCCAGAAGACCACTTTATCTTCGCCCTCCTGATAAAAATCGCGAATAACGGCTTCTCGAGCATAACCGCACTTATCGTAAAACTCTCGAGTAAGCTCAAACTCCGGTAAGCCAGAAGTCTCTACAATCAGCACTCGGTGTCCTGCCTCCCGGAGTAGTTTTTCAATATAGCTCATTATTTTGGCACCAATGCCGTTACCCTGATATTCTTTACGAACGGCAATTAAATACAGATTGTAAGTCCCTTCGGTCATTTTTTCGGGAGCGCAATAGGCTATGGCCACTGGGATGCCTTCTTCATCTTTCGTCAGCCAAATATCTTCTGATGATGGGTTATTAAAGTAGTCAGCGATCATCTCATCCAATAGTTCCGAGGGAAATAGTTCGCTTGAGTCTATTACTGCCTTTAAATCTTGTACGTCGATTGGGCTAACTTTTCTAATGGTTGAGCTCATTTGGAGTAAGTATTTTTGTTCGTACAAAGTTCTTACTTTCCACTCAACTACTCTTGTAACGTTCTGCTATTGTACACCTCCGATGGGCTGATGCCTAACCGCTCTTTGAAAGTTTTACTAAAATGGGCTTGGTCGTAAAATCCGCAGCTTAGTGATGCTGAAAAAAGGCTATCGTGATTTTCTAGCACTAATGCTATGGTCTTCTTCAATCGGCACCACGCCCGATATTTTTTGAGCGAAATGCCTACGTTTTCTTTAAACAAATGGGATAGCCTGCTTTCGGAAAGATGAGTTTTATCTTGTAAAACCTTGATCATTGAATTGTATTCTATATCTTGGTTCTCCAGAAAATCTAAGCATACATTAACTCGTTCGTCATAGGTTTTGGTAGCGTTAACCTGACGAGCAGCCTGCTCCAAGTATTCTAGTAATGCTAATCTATCATTGGCTGAGTTTTCAATATATACTCCATTCTTAATGCTGATTTTATATTGAGCTAAAGCTGCTTTTATCCACGAATCCTGGTGTTCAACCATCAATAATCTTAACTGACATCCATCGGCCAAAACTTTGTGTGGAACATTAGTATCAATTACTGCGAAAGTGATATCAGCGTGATTTGAGTCAGACGTCAAAGTTGAAAAACTGCCTTCAGTGGCTACGATAATCTCAACAGCGGGGTGAGAATGTAATGCGGCATTGAAGTTGGTAATCTCAAAGCTATAGATACCTTGATGGGTGTCAAACTCTCGGACAGTCATTATCAATTATTCTCCTTCACCTGTCCATTGTTATACTAACTAATATTTTCCCCATTTAATGTAGGTCTCCAGGTCTTTATCGCCCCGGCCTGACAAATTGATAATAACCACATCACTAGGTTTTAGCTCCATTTGCGCGAGAACACTAATGGCATGAGCGGTCTCAATGGCGGGAATAATACCTTCCAGTCGGCTAAGTTGGATTCCGGCCTGCATAGCTTCATCGTCAGTTACATTGTAGAATTTAGCTCTTCCGCTATCGAACAGATGAGCATGCAGCGGACCGATGCCCGGATAATCTAGTCCGGCAGAAATAGAGTGAGGCTCTACTACTTGACCGTCTTCGGTTTGCATTACTAACGAGCGACTGCCGTGCAAAATACCGGCTTTACCTAGAGCAGTGGTAGCGGCTGATCTTCCTGAAGCAACTCCCAACCCACCCGCTTCTACGGCAATCAATTCAACGTTGGATCGATTTAAATAATGGTAATAAGCTCCAGCGGCATTGCTGCCTCCGCCTACGCAGGCTACTACGTAATCTGGGTCTTCTGAACCAATTTTTTCTTTGAGCTGCCATTTGGTTTCCTCACTAATCACTGACTGAAAACGGGCGACCATATCAGGGTAAGGGTGAGGTCCAACGACTGAACCAATGATGTAATGACTATCAATTGGATTGTTAATCCAGTGACGCATGGCTTCGTTCGTAGCATCTTTCAGGGTTTTGCTACCGCTGTGGGCAGGAACCACTTCGGCACCTAGAATTCGCATTCGCTCTACGTTAGGCTTTTGGCGCTCGGTGTCCAGTGCGCCCATAAACACTTTACACTCCATCCCCATCAGGGCACAGACGGTAGCCGTAGCTACGCCGTGCTGTCCGGCTCCGGTTTCGGCGATGATGTATTTCTTATTCAGTCGCTTGGCTAAAAGGATTTGTCCAATAGTATTGTTTACTTTATGTGCTCCGGTATGGCATAAGTCCTCCCGTTTCAGGTAGATATTCGCCCCGTACTCTTGCGAAAGTCGTTCGGCAAAGTAAAGCGGAGTAGGACGACCGACGTAATCTTTCAGCAATTGCTGAAATTCTTCTTGAAAGTCTTCTTCTCGTGTAATCGCAAGATAATTCTCCCGTAGCTCTTCAATATTAGGGTGGAGCATTTCGGGGATAAACGCCCCGCCAAACTGCCCGTAGTAGCCGTTGTTGTTTACCTGAAACGATACTTGCGGTTTTTCTTGTACCTCGTTCATAAGTCCTCTGAATTAAGACTGAAAATTACAAAATATAGTTGAAAGGTGATAGCGGATAATTGATAGCGAATAACAAAGAAGGGCAGTTCTACAACTTTTTATCCAACTGCGGACTACTGACTGTCGACTGTGGACTAGATTTTCAAAGTTTTCCCTATTTTGCGGTTTGAGTTTTTACTGATGCCCGACCAACCTTTGTATGTGTTAGCGATGCTTTGCTTGAGTGTGCTCATTTGTGAGTGGCTGGTTCGCACTACGTTTCTTAAGCATCTGAGTACAGCCTTGCTGGTCATTCTGTTTGTGGCTTTACTGGCAAATTTGGGCATTATGCCTTCAGCTTCGCAGGGTTCACCCGTTTACTCCGGCATTTTCACTTACGTTGCCCCACTATCTATTTTCTTTTTGCTGCTGGACGTCAATTTGGAAAGTATCAAAAGGGCGGGAGCACCGATGCTGATTTTGTTTGGAGTAGGTATTGTCGGCACAGTGCTGGGAGTGCTGGCTGGAATGTATCTAATTGGTGGGGGCGAGCAGTTTGGCGAACTATATCCAGCCATTAGTGGGATGTTTGTCGGTACGTACACCGGGGGTAGTGTCAATTTTAACGCCATTGCTATTCACTACAATGTGATGGAGGAAGGAGTGTTGTACGCTGGAATGGCAGCGGTTGATAATATCATTACTGCGTTGTGGATGGTGGTTACCCTACTGGTACCGACGTTGTTCCGCAAGAAGGCTAATCGCCCCGTGACGAATATTACCGATCAGGCTACTAAAACCATTCCTCCCGAACGGGAGAAGGAAACGATTGGTATCATCTCACTGAGCATTTTGCTGAGTCTAGGCTTTTTCAGCTTACTAATTTCCAATCTATTAGCTGAATGGTTGGCAACGCTGGGAATTGTAATTCCCTCCATTCTTATTCTAACGACTATTGCCTTGCTGTTAGCACAGATTCCGGCATTACACCAATTACCGGGCGGACATTTACTGGGTTTGTTTAGTGTTTACTTGTTTCTCGCGGTAATTGGGGCATACTGTGAGTTTGCTGCGCTCAGTCAAATTGGTGATTTGGCATGGCGGTTGTTAGTACTGGTAGTCACCATCGTACTGATTCACGGGCTTTTCACATTCGGGGCAGCCGCTATCGGGAAGTTAGATTGGGATGTGGCCGCTGTTGCCTCCCAGGCCAATATCGGTGGCTCTTCATCAGCCCTAGCCCTAGCTAAAAGCCTAAACCGAATGGATTTATACCTACCAGGAATTCTGGTTGGTGCCTTAGGCAATGGGGTCGGTACATATTTAGGGTTTTTAATTGCTGGGTGGTTGGCGTAGGTATAAATCCCCCTTAACCCCTTGAGGAAAGCAGAGCTGTTGTATTCCAAAATACATTACGAGATACTGTACCCATCGTCAACGCTGTAATTTCACATAAGATTGCTACTTACTCTACTAATGGTAATGGTGGTGTCCGGAAAGGTCACTACTATTTATCGATGAAGATGAAAAAGAGGAGCTATGTTCCAGTTCATTAGGTATAGACACCTAAAACAAACTCAGCACCCCGTGGGCGATGCGCTTTTCGTGGTCGAGTAGCCACTTTTTACGCCACATGCCACCATTGTAGCCCGTTAGGTTGCCACTTGCCCCGATGATGCGGTGGCAGGGGACAATAATCGCAATCCGGTTTTTGCCATTCGCCAAACCCACTGCTCGGCTGCTTTTGGCGTTACCAATCTGTCGGGCCAAGTCAGCATAGGTATTCGTCTGACCGAACGGAATCTTTAATAGTCCTTGCCAGACGGTTTGTTGAAAAGGAGTACCTTCCTGCTGGAATTGTAATCCAAACGTTCGGCGCCATCCGGCAAAGTATTCATCTAAGTGCGTAGCACATCGTCGGAGTAAAGCTGGGGCATCATCGGCATTCACCGCTTCTTCTTCTAATTCCTGGTGCAAATCAGCGTAGCGCACCCCGGTAAGGAAGGACTCATTTCCGCTGATGAGTAAATCACCTAAGGGGGAAGGATGCACGATGGTGAAGGTATGCATGGCATCTATACATGCTTACGGTAAGCTTCAATAATCTGGTTGAGAAACTCAGCTTGATCCATGCTCCAGTAGCGGTTAGAAAAAATTTCTACTTCAATCATCCCCTTAAACCCAGCTTCTTCCACCCATTCCCGAATCTGAGGCACATTGATGCAGCCTTCGCCCATTAGTCCTCGGTCGAGTAGGAAATCTTCGGTAGGTACCCGCCAGTCGCACACGTGGAAAGCTGAGAGGTTACCGTTGCGCCCGCAGCGCATAATTTCGGATTGTAAATTATCGTCCCACCAGAGGTGATATACGTCAGCAGCAATGCCTACCCAGGGGGAATCGATGGATTCCGCCATATCGTTGGCCTGCCCCAGCGTATTCACTGCTGAGCGGGTATCGGCGTACATGGGGTGCAGCGGTTCAATGGTTACTTGCACCTGATTAGCTTCGGCGTGGGGCAAAATAGCTTCTATCCCTTCCTGAATCTGCTGTCGTGAAGTAGTTAACGGCTGGCTGGGTTCAGCCCCGCAGACTAGCACTACCATTGGTGCGCCTAATTCAGCCGCCTCGTCAATTGCTCGCTTATTATCATCAATAGTGGCCTGTCGTTTCTCAGCACTGCTAGCCGGAAAAAATCCGCCTCGGCACAGCGATACTATGCTCAACGCATGATTGCGCAGGCGGTCACCCGTTTGAGCAATATTTCTTCCTTCTAAAGCATCGCGCCATACGGTAATACCTTTCACACCCGCTTCGGCAAAGCGTTCGGATGATTCTTCAATACTCCAGGGCTTGGTAGTGATGGTATGGATGCAGAGTTGAGACAGGTCTTCCAATGTAGTACTAGTTTAATCGGTGAATAGCGATTAAAATTACAAAAGGAATTTACTTACTCTAGCATTCTACTAGGTTTTCTCAACGTTTACCCAGTGATAGAAAAGGCATGAGCCGGAATTTCTCCTAGATTCTTCATCATATTAACGTGAGAAACCAGTGCATCCCGAAAGCGCGTCTTTTCATAATAGGGCAATTGAAACTCTTTAGCTGTCTGCTCCACAATGGGAGAAATAGCTTCGTAGTGGATATGGCAGATATTTGGAAACAGATGATGCTCTACCTGAAAGTTAAGTCCTCCTACATACCAATTTAACAAGCGGTTACTACGAGCAAAGTTGGCCGTCGTTTCTAACTGGTGAATAGCCCAGGCATTTTCAATATTACCTTCTTCATTAGGTAGCGGCTGCTCTACATCCTCTACGATATGCGCCAGCTGAAACACTAGAGTAAGTATGTACCCCGCAGTGAAGTGCATAGCTAAAAGTCCGATTATTACTTGCCACCATAATAAGGGAGTGATTAGTATTGGAAGAGCAATTGTAAAGAAGAGATACAACACCTTCGTAAAAATAAGTTTCGTCAGTTCGCTAGAGAACTTTGTTTTTTGCCGCTCTACCATCCCAGTTCGATGATAGTTGAGTAGCTTAATCAAGTCGCTGATGATGAAAAACAGGGTATTGAACCCGTACAAGAAGAATACATATACGTACTGGTAGCGGTGTATCCACTGGAGGGGCGCGTGCTTTGATAGGCGAATAACCAATTTAGTTCGGATGTCGTCATCTAGCCCATGAATATTGGTGTAAGTATGGTGTAGTACATTATGCTGTATTTTCCAGACGACTGGGTTAGCCCCAATAAAATAGGTGAGATAGCCTACCCAGCGATTAACGGTAGCGTTACGGGAATAAGAACCGTGCAGGGCATCATGCATAACTGACATACCAATACCGGCCATTGCTACTCCCATAACAACTGCTAATGGCAAAAGCCACCAGGCATTGACCGATAAGGTAAGTATGGCTGCATAAGAGCCGAGGTAGAGCGTTGTGAGAATAATGGTTTTTGCTACCATTCTCCGGTTGCCATAATGAGAGATTTCCTTGTCTTTAAAATACTGATTGACGCGTTTGCGCAGCGTCGGAAAAAAGGTTGATCGATCAGCATCGACAAACCGTACTTGGTAGTTCATACAACTGGTTTAAAGAGCGAAAATGATACGCTGCTCAGTCAAGAAAGATGAGCCAAACGAGAGGGAGTGAGATAACACCGTCTGGTGGGGCAATGATCCTTAGTGTCTGTATGCCACGCTAATTTAATTCCCCTCTACTACATATTGTTTTAAGAGAATGTTCAAGGGAAAGGCAAAATAGAATAAATTTCCCGCTAATCAATTGCTTTTCTTTACTATCAGCGCTACCGCATGAGTGGCTACACCTTCTTTTCTCCCCACAAACCCCATTTTCTCGGAGGTAGTTGCTTTAATGGATAGAGCTGATTCGTCTACCTGCATTACTTTAGCCATAGTAGTCCGCATTGCCAGAATATGAGGATTTACCTTTGGAGCTTCCAGGCATACCGTGGCATCAATATTTCCTAATTCGTAGCCTTCCCTACGCAGTAGTTGCATTACTTCTCTCAGCAAAATTTTGCTATCAACCCCTTTATACTGTGGGTCAGTGTCGGGAAAGTGAAAGCCAATATCGCGTAAGTTCGCTGCACCCAACAAGGCATCACAGATCGCGTGAATCAGTACATCGGCATCCGAATGGCCTTTTGCCCCGTGGGTGTGTTCCAGGCGAATACCTCCTAGCCAGAATTCTCTTCCCTCTTCTAGTTGGTGAACATCGTAGCCGTAACCAATTCTAAAACTCATAGAATAATTGAAAATTGATAGTGGATAATTGATAGTTTTTAAGTTGCTGAAAATCAGTGCTCTGAATTGTGAGTAACGTATAGGTTTAAGATGGAATTAGTATGAATGCAATGATACGAAAAGCTATCTACTTGTCACTACTTTATCGGCATTCATATCTTTTGCTATTTTCTATCGTTCACTGTTAATTGCACCGTGCCACGGTGGCACTGTACATTGCTTCCTTACATGGCAGATACCATTCAGTACCAATACGATCCCGATCATCTACAGAACTCTGAGCCTACCAAATATCGGGCTGAGGATTTAACTCCCGAGCAGATGGTGATTAATATCGGCCCCCAGCATCCCTCTACCCATGGTGTACTTCGACTAGAGGTGGTTACAGAGGGAGAGGTCATCGTAGATGTAGTGCCACATTTGGGCTATTTACACCGATGCTTTGAAAAGCACGCTGAATCATTACCTTATAATCAGATCATTCCCTACGTAGACCGGATGGATTATTTGGCAGCAATGAATTCTGAACACGCTTACGCGATGGGAGTGGAGCGTATGCTAGGGATTCAAGATAATATTCCGGCTCGGGTAGAATATATTCGAGTGCTGGTGGCGGAGCTGAATCGTTTGGCTTCGCACTTCGTAGCGATTGGTACCTACGCTATGGATATTGGGGCGTATACCCCTTTTTTATGGATGATGCGTGATCGCGAACATATTCAGCGGATGCTGGAGTGGGTCTGCGGAGCCCGGATGCTCTATAACTACATCTGGATTGGTGGTTTATTTTACGATCTGCCCGTTGGCTTTGAAGAACGCTGCCAAGAATTCGTTACTTACTTGCGACCAAAGCTAAGCGAATTAGAGCAGTTGGTTATAGATAACAAAATCTTCGTAGAGCGTACCGCTAACGTAGGCGTATTGCCATTGGATTTAGCTATTAATTACGGAATCTCAGGCCCAATGCTTCGGGCTTCAGGTTTACGTTACGACCTAAGGCGGGTAGACGGTTACTCAGTATACCCCGAGTTGGAATTTGATATTCCGATTGGGGAAGGAAAAATGGGTGCCGTAGGCGATTGCTGGGATCGAACCTATGTTCGGGTACGGGAGTGCTACGAATCGTTACGGATCATCGAGCAGTGTATAACCCAACTAACTGGCGACCACAAGCGCACCCGAGAATTTGATCCCCGAGCCGTAGTTCCTAAGAAGATCCGTCCGAAGCAACAAGATTTATACGTACGAGCTGAGAACCCTCGGGGCGAACTGGGTTTCTATTTCCGGGCTGATGGGCGCAGCGACATTCCCTTCCGCTGCAAAGCCCGTAGCTCCTGCTTTGTAAACCTTTCTATTCTGGCTGAGCTCAGCCGAAGCGGCATGATTGCCGACCTGGTAGCCATCCTTGGCTCTATTGATATTGTACTGGGCGAGGTAGATCGGTAACCAAGCATTTTTCAGTGTAATTTCCAACTTAATATGCCAGATGTAATTTAGCTACTCAAATTCAGTATTAAGAATCTCATTAAGGCTATACTTTTGGTTGAGTGTTTATAACTAATAATACGGTCTAAAACATAAGATTCATGACATTCGCCCAGATACTGAATGCGGGTATCCGAGATGATCAGCCTTCTCACTTACAAAAAAAAATAAGGATTGCCAACAGCGTAGCGCTCATTGTTAGCTTTGGGGTAGCCCTGCCCTTCATAATCGTTTCGCTGATTCATTTTCCTCCTGTAGCAATTCTTCCTAGTATTGGTTTCTTTGTTTGCCTAGGTTCTATAGGAGCAAATGCATTAGGAGCTCCAGTGACTGGAAGGGGAATTATTTCACTGTTACCGGTTACACTAACGGCTCTCTTTCATGTTGGCTTGGCAGCTGCTGGCGAACCACCGATATTTGGAGTGTACTTAATAGCATTAAGTTTTTCTAGTGTTGTGTTTTTGGTGTTTGACTTGCGGGAAAAAACCTATTTATTTTCTATCGCTGGTATTATAGCACTCATTTTTATCTCATTCCCCTACACCCAACATTGGTGGGAGCCTGTGATCGATGATACAATCATCCGAGAGGGGTACGTGAGCATTGTTGCTATTCTTACCAGTCTTACTTTTGCTTTTGGTAGCGTTCTTACATTGGTAACTCAAAACCAATTATCCGAAAAAAAAACTGCCCAATTACTTGCTGAAGCAAATGAAATCAATGAAAAAGCTAAAGAGTCAGAGCAAGAACTAAAGGAAAGCCTGAAGCAGTTAGAAGAAGCCCAAGAGGAAGAGAAACGGCGACAGTGGGTAGCTGAAGGGCTAGCCCAAACGGTAAGCATACTTCGTGAGAATGATGATCTACAAAGTATGAGCGACCGAATTATTAGCCATATCATTCGCTATATCAATGCCAATCAGGGGGGGCTGTTTATCGTCGATGAACAAGGTGGCAATGAGTGCCTTCGTCTTCAAGCTTGTTATGCCTACGGGCGCAAAAAATTTAGAAAAAAGACAATAGCTATCGGAGAAGGGCTACTGGGGCAGACGTATCTAGAGAAAGAATACAACTACCTCACTGACATTCCTCAGGACTACGTTGATATTACTTCCGGCTTGGGTAAGGCCACTCCTCGTGCTTTACTGATTATACCCCTTATGATTAATGAAGAAGTTGAAGGAGTGTTGGAGTTAGCTTCTTTACAAGAGCTTAAGCCGCATGAGATTGAGTTCGTTCAAACATTAGGCGAAAACATTGCCGCTACGCTGCGGAATGGTCGGATAAGTACCGAAACTAAAATGCTGTTGGAAGAGTCGCAGCAGCAGACTGAAGAGATGCGGGCACAGGAAGAAGAGATGCGCCAGAACATGGAAGAACTACAAGCTACTCAGGAACAATCGGAACGCTTAAGGGCTGAGCTAGAAGAAAATGAAAACTTATTAAAAGAAAAGCTTCAAGAACTAGAAGATGCTCAGCGGGAAACCGAGGAAGTGCGCCGGGTTGAGAAACAACGTGCTGATGAGCAAATCAAGTCCAGAAATAAGATGATGGAAAAGGCCATGCAAAAATTTAAGGAAAGAGAACAAGAATTGATGGCTCAGCTAGAAGCTGCCAAAGAATAAATCGTTTACCCATTTATTAAAGATAAAATGCCCTATGGAAAATATTAGCGAAAGTTTTTTTGAAGCAGAGTATGATCAATCTATCAACACTATTGTAGTACGATGGCTTACTTCGCCCTCATCTCAAGAATTCAGAATAGGTATGAATCATATTATTACTCTTTTACGAGAGCATCCAACTGGTACGCTGCTAACGGACACTACTAATTTGGGTGCAATTGATGAAGATGACCAAATATGGTCTTATACCGAATGGCTAGAGCAGGCGGTGGTTAACGGATACGATACCCTCGTACTTGTTATGTCTCCTGATATCTTTGCCCAAATGTCGGTGGAAGATATTATGACTCAAGCCAATGCGGCTACAAAAGGTCGAATAGTTAATCAGTACTTTGATAACGAACAGGATGCCAAAGCGTGGATAAAGCAACGATCCGAAACGGTTAGTCAATAGAGACAGAAACATACAATTGCTAATCAGTAAGGTGACCTCGTATCTAGGCTGGTGAACTGAAGTTAACCAAAGCGAGAGCTACTAAGGCTTATCAGCCCAAAGAAACTACACTTCAAGTAGCATTACAGCAAAAAGAAGAATTAAACCGTCTTGTAAAATCCCAAAATTAATATGACTATGGTATCTTTTGATGAAAAGTTCTTACAAATTTATTACGATGAAACGGTGCCTTGTGTCACCATGCAGTGGAAAGACTTTGCTACCAGTGAAGAGTTTAAGATCGGTCTAAATAAGGGCTTAGACTTGCTTATGGAGCAAAATACAGAAAACTGGTTGGCAGATTTACGAAAGATGGATGTGATTGATCCAGACGATGAAAAATGGAGCAACGAAGATTGGTTTCCAAGAGCTTTGGCGGGTGGAGTAAAGAAGATGGCGCTCATCCCATCTGAAGATATATTTAACAATATGTCGGTAGAGAGTATTATGAACGAAGTGGCAGGAACAGGCTTGGTAGTTCATTACTTTGATAATGTAGAAGAAGCGAAAACGTGGTTGAAGTCATAAACTTTTTATTAATCATTTAAATAAATCTATGTATGGAAGTAACAGTAATTTCGGTGAAGAATGCTTTAGGGGAAGACATTCTTCAAATCGAGCACGATGAAGCTCGTGATTGGCTTTACACTCGTTGGATAGGTGATGTAACCGTTGAGGATGTTAAAGCAGGGGGAGAAAAGATGCTAGAGCAAATTCAAGAAAAATCTTGCCAAAAGGTACTAAACGATAATCGTGATGTTACTGGCTCTTGGGATGATGCAAATGAGTGGATCACTCAGAATTGGATGCCTCGGATTGTCAGTGCTGGTTTGCAGAAATTTGCTCATATTATATCGCCAGATATTTTTGCTGCTATGTCAGTGGAGGAAATGATGACTCAAGTAAGTGGCTTTGAGATGCATATTTTTGAAGATGAAGAGAAAGCGAAAGTCTGGTTGAGGTCGTAATCAATTCGGTCTTACCGTAGAATACTAAAGGCGCCAATGGCGCCTTTTTGCGTCGAGGCCTATTATCTACTCAACTATCTTTCAAGAGTAGTTTTTTCAATCTGCAGATAAATAGATAACTTATACAGTCGTCTTAGCTGTAATCTCATGCGTTATCTACCTCTCTACCTTGCTTTATTATTCTTCCTAGTAGCTATTGTAAACAGTTGTACTCATCAGTCTTCGGACAACCAAGCAGCCGTTAAATCTGAAGATCAAGCCCTTTCGATTCAACAAAGCGATACCACAATTTCAGTATTTCGAGCTAATCAGAATCAGCCTATTCTAACCCAACTGGCTAAAGCCGATTTTCGTCCTTATTTGCATCCCATCATCGCGCCCGACGGAAAAGGGGAGCTCACCGAGTACAGCCCTGGTCACCACAAACACCAGACTGGACTTTATTGGGGTTTTACCCGAGTAAATGGTCGAGACTATTTTCATCACCCTGAAGGGGGTTACTGGCAGAAAGTCTCGGCTTCGGTTATTCAATCCGAGGGGGAAACAGTAGAGTGGCAAACAGTCTACAACCTGCTGGACTCAACTGGTAGTGCGGTGCTGACCGAAACCCAGAACTGGACAATACAACTGGATTCGGGAAAGTATATTCTAGATTTAGAATGGCGAGGCGAAGCCCAGACGAACGTCACTATTGGCGAATATGATTACGGTGGACTGTTCCTGCGAATGCCCTGGTACGAAGGTATTCCCGGTGAAGTAGTGAACGCCGCTCGCCAGCGTGACGAGAAAGCCGAAGGTCAACGAGCCATGTGGGTAGATGTTGGCATGCAGGTAGAAGGTCGTGGCGATCTGGCACATATCACCATCTTCGATCATCCAGATAATGCCGGATTTCCCCAGCCTTGGCGAGTAGACGGTCAGCTAGGTATTGGTCCGGTAAGGGCACGATTAGGGGATTGGACGATTGCTGAAGGGGAAACCGAAGTAATCCGTCATCGGCTCGTCGTGTATACTGGCGATCTGGATGATGTGGAAATGAAAGCAGCTTGGGAAGAATATACTGGGGAAGGAGCTATGTATTCTACCGCTGCTCTCTGGAAAATTGC
This sequence comes from uncultured Flammeovirgaceae bacterium, assembly GCA_937883755.1. Classification (GTDB taxonomy): domain Bacteria; phylum Bacteroidota; class Bacteroidia; order Cytophagales; family Cyclobacteriaceae; genus Tunicatimonas. Next base: position 92,911 of record CAKZYA010000006.1, read on the forward strand.
TCAGCAGGAAGCCCGCGAAGCTAAGTTCCTAACTCCCGAAGCAGCCGTAGAGTCTATGACCGTAATGGATGGCTATCAGGTAAATGCTTGGGCCGCCGAACCCATGCTTACTCAGCCTATGGCATTCTGCTGGGATGATCGTGGTCGACTGTGGGTTGCTGAAAATCTGGATTATGAATCGCGAGGGCATGGCTTTTCTAACGATGGCAATAGCCGAATTCTAATTCTGGAAGATACTGACCGGGACGGAGAGGCAGATAGCCGGAAAGTTTTTCTGGAAGGTATTCCCTTCCCGGCAGCGATTGCAGTGGGCATGGGCGGATTATTTCTGGGTGCCCCGCCCAATTTGTTGTTTGTACCTGATCGTGATGGCGATGATAAAGCCGATGAAGACGATATTGAAATCCGGCTGACGGGTTGGGGCATTCGTGACCGTCACGAAACGCTAAACAGTTTGCATTGGGGGCCAGACGGATGGCTCTACGGCTGTCAAGGCTTTGCCACTCCTTCCAAAGTAGGTAAACCAGACAAAAATGCGCGTATTTATCGGGCTAATGAATCTTTTCCAGAAGATATTCTGGAAGGCAATGGAGTAGATTTTAATGGTGGAGTTTGGCGCTATCACCCTACTAAAGATCGCTTTGAAGTAGTAGCCCATGGCTTTAGTAATCCCTGGGGGATTGACTACGATGCGAAGGGGCAACTATTCATCAGTGCTTGCGTGATTCCACATATGTGGCACGTCATTCCTGGGGGTATTTACCACCGGCAGGGCGGACAGCACTTCAACCCCTATGTTTACGAAGACATTAAAACCATTGCTGACCATCGGCACCGTTCGGCTCACGGTGGGGCTAGAATTTATCAGTCCGATGCATTTCCAGCGGAGCAGCGTGGGCGAATTTTCATGGCTAACATTCACGAACATGCGGTACTTACCGATGTACTAGAGCCAAAGGGCTCGGGCTTTGTAGCTCACCATGGTGACGAGTTTATGATGGCTAATAATGCTCAATGGGTAGGTTTTAGTATGGAAATTGGCCCGGATGGTGGAGTGTATGTACTCGATTGGCATGATGCCGATATTTGCGGTAAGGAAGTACTACACAAAGAGACCGGACGCATTTTCCGTATTACCGCTAAAGAATCACTAGCCGAAGATTGGGAAGGAAGGTACTCCGATCTGAACCAAATGAGCGATCAGCAACTAATCGAATTACAAACCAGCCCTAGTGACTGGCACGCCCGTCGGGCTCGGGTTATTTTACAGCACCGGGCAGCGGAGGGTAAATTGAAAAATGACACTCATCGGCAGTTACGCCAAATCTACCAATCAGCTTCTAATGTTGACTATCGGCTAAGAGCGATGTGGTCGTTGCATGTAACCCAAGGCTTTTCGGTTAAACAACTTCAGAAAGCTTTGTCCGATGAAGATCAGTACGTTCGGGCTTGGGCTATTCAGCTTTTGTGTGAAGACCAATCTCCTTCGCCTTCTGTTCTCAAGCAGTTCACTAAAATGGCAGCGAATGATTCCTCTCCGGTGGTACGGTTATATTTGGCCACCGCTTTACAGCGTATCAATCCTGAGGCTCGTTGGGATGTTGCGCAAGCACTAATGACGCACAGAGAAGATGCCGACGATCATAATTTGCCCAAGATGATTTGGTATGGCTTTGAATCGTTAGTGGAAGATGATCCTGAGCGAGCATTAACTGTTGCTTCCGAAAGTCGTATTCCGATGCTGGCGGAGTTCACCGCTCGCCGGACTATTGATGCTGATGTTCCCGATATGCTCGTAGACCAACTGGGAAAGAATCCAGCTACTCTAATCAGTATGCTGGAGGGTACTCGCGATGGTCTGGAGGGACGATCCGATCTGACTGCTCCAAAAAATTGGTCAGCTACTTACGCGAAATTGAAGCAAGCGAAGAGTAAAGAAGTGAACCAGTTAGCCCTGGAAATAGCTCAGCAGCTTGGTGACACTGAAGCTGCTCAGCAGTATCTGGCTACGCTAAAAAATCAGCGAGTACCCATAGAACAGCGCAGAAAAGCCTTGCAAAATCTGGCCGATCAACAGCGAAACGAGTTACTAGCAGAACTGCCAAGCTTATTAAATGATAAAAATTTGCGTACTGAAGCCATCCGAGCCGTAGCTGTATTTGACGAAGAATCACTCGGTGAACAGCTGCTTAGTCAATATGCTTCGCTAAATACCAATGATAAACTGGAAGCGGTACAGGCGTTAGCTTCTCGTCCCAAATATGGGTGGATGCTGGCTCAAGCAATCAAAAGTGAAGAGATACCCAAACGAGATGTTCCGGCTTATGTAGCTCGGCAATTGCGGCGGGTAGTAGGCAGCGGTTTCGTAGAGATTTGGGGACCGATTGATGAACTTAGTGGTGATTTAAGCGCATCTTACGCCAAATACCGAAGCCTGCTTACCGAAACGGCCTTAGCTACGGCTAATCCGGTACACGGCCGCACCCTATTCACCCGAACCTGCGGGCCCTGCCACCAAATGTACAGTGAAGGGGGAAATGTGGGGCCGGATATTACCGGGGCAAATCGTCAGAACGTAGAATACATTCTCAGTAACGTGCTGGAACCCAGCAGCGAGATTCAGGATGATTATAAAATGACGATAGTAACTACTCGCAGCGGGCGTACCTACGCGGGTAATATCACTACTGAGAATGATCGCCAACTTACCTTGCGAGTAGTTGGACAAGAAGCCGTCGTAATCAATAAATCAGAAATACAGTCGCAGGAGGAATCGCCTAACTCTATGATGCCAGCCGGATTGTTCAATATACTTTCGGATGAAGAAGTACTAGATCTAATGGCTTATCTGCGCACTGATCAGCAAGTAACTTCGCTAGAAAGCGATTAGCAAACGGCTTTGCTACTTTGGTAAGTCAAATTTTCTCACTGTCCTTGTGTATTCCTGTCAGGATACCCATCTTTACAATGAAAAATTGATAGCGATTTACGCGGTTATGAATTAACCTTCCAGTTAGTCTGTGATATACTACTGCCCACTATCAACTTTCCATTTTTCACTGTCAATTTTCAACTAAAGTTATGCAACAGTACCTTGATTTGATGCGCCATATCCTGGATCATGGTGTAAAGAAAGAAGATCGAACTGGAACCGGTACATTGAGTGTGTTTGGTCATCAAATGCGCTTCGATTTACAGGAAGGTTTTCCGGTTACTACTACCAAGAAATTACACTTACGCTCCATTATTCATGAGTTGCTTTGGTTCTTACAGGGCGATACCAACATTCGTTACTTAAAAGAGAATAAAGTTAGGATTTGGGATGAGTGGGCGGATGAAAATGGCAATCTGGGTCCGGTATATGGACATCAATGGCGGAGCTGGCCTACTCCCGATGGACGCTCTATTGATCAAATTAAACAAATACTTTATCAGATTAAAAATACTCCCGATTCACGCCGAATCATCGTTTCAGCTTGGAATGTGGCCGATGTGGAGAAGATGGCCTTGCCACCTTGCCACGCTCTGTTTCAATTTTACGTAGCCGAGGGTAAACTTTCCTGTCAGTTATACCAGCGTAGTGCTGATGTATTTTTGGGGGTGCCTTTTAATATTGCTTCCTACGCTCTGCTGACTATGATGGTAGCTCAAGTATGCGATCTAGAGCCCGGTGAGTTTATTCATACCTTTGGCGATGCCCATTTGTATACTAACCATTTAGAGCAGGCTGGATTACAACTTAGCCGAAATCCTCGTCCACTACCCATTATGAAAATTAACCCCGAAGTGAAAGATCTTTTTGCATTTTGCTATGAGGATTTTGAGCTAATCAATTACGACCCTCACCCCCATATTAAAGCTGAAGTAGCGGTGTAGTGCAAGGTTTTAGTAACCTTGCTGTATTCCGGTAACTTATACCTCTAAAAGAGTTGCTAGTTACATGAACAGCATTGGTTAGTAAGGCCTCTAAAACACTTATAAAGACAATTAATAATATAAATAATAATATAAAATGATCTTTTTCTTCCCTATTTTTCTTTACTAACAATAGTAATGGCAGGTATTCCTAGTTAACATTACTTAGCTGGGATTCATGGCTAAACTCAGGATTAAAGTAGTCAGATAGGTGTCAAGTTTGATGCAATTAGGCTGAACGTCTAATTATCAAACTGCCATGAAATACATCATTTGTTTACTGTTCCTTAGCATTACTGTGCAATTTGTAAAAGCTACTGATCTCCCTCAATACGGGGTTTGGTGCACCGGGAAAGTAATACTAGATAATGATGTAGTATTAGAAGGTAAGATTAGTTACGATCTCAAATTTGAAGCCCTTCAGGTTAAAACAGGTGATTTGGTACGCACCTACACAGCCGAAAATATTGTGGATTTCGAAATGTTTGACCCAATCAAGTATCGCCACCGTAAGTACGTAGCAGTTGATCATTCAATGAAGGAAGGATACAAGCGTAAGACCTTTTTTGAAGTATTGTCGGATGGAGAGATTACCATACTCCGTAAAAGTAAATATGTACGCCGTCCACGAGTTACAGAAGACTTTCGTGCTCCGCATATATACTTGAATGCGGTTTGCCGACACACGTACTACATATATCATCAGGAAAAGTTTACTGAGATAGAAGATTTTCGAGCCCAAGTAATGCCCCTGATGAGCTCATACCAGCAAGAAGTAAATGATTACGTTCAGAAGTGTAGGCTTAAACTAAAGGAAATTCATGAGCAAATGCGAGTTATCAATCTCTATAACCAATTAGCTGCTCAACAAACAGATCCCCAGTTCATCAGCGAGTCGTTAGGTGATGAGTAGATCGCTACTAAATAGCGGCTTGCCATACTGAGTAAGACTTACTTAACCTATCTACATCAGGTTTCTGCTCAAATAGCCCGTACAGGGTAGAGCCTGACCCACTCATACTCGCGTAAAATGCCCCAGTCTGGTAAAGCTGATCTTTGATATTCTGCAAAATCGGGTGTTGCGCGAATACCGAAGGCTCAAAGTCGTTCACCACAGTACTTTTCCAATTATTAGGTTCGCTACCTTTTAGGAGATCATCTAAAGGAATCGTGGAAAGTTGAGAATTATGGCGTGGTACCACCTCAGCATACGCCTGAGCGGTAGAAATCGCAACGTCAGGAAAGACCAGTACAATATACTTCCCACTCAGATCCAGTGATATTTCCTGAAACTCATTACCTGTTCCACTGGCCAGCACTGGCTGATTACGAATAAAGAACGGGCAGTCACTCCCAAGTTGACTGGCGTAGCTTTCTAGCTGCTCATCGGTAAGTGATAGAGAAAAAAGGTCATTTAAACTACAAAGTAGAAAAGAAGCATTAGAGGAACCACCACCTAATCCACCCCCCATCGGGATAATTTTATGCAGATGAATTTGAACCGGAGGCAGGTCAAAGTCAGTTTGTAATAACTCATAAGCTCGCACGCACAAATTATTCTCAGATTTCCCTGGAATGGATAATCCAGAAGTATCAAACTGAAAAGCCTTTGCTTCAATTACCTCGAGAATGTCTCGTAGTGGGATAGGTACGAAGCAGGTTTCAATGTTATGGTAACCATCCTGCCGTTTACTTACAATGTGTAAACCTAAATTGATCTTTGCGTTGGGAAAAACTACCATACCCGGAAACCGAAAACCGGAGTCTGGAAACCGAAATCCGGTTTCCAGACTCCGGACTCCGTATTTTTATTTGCTCATTTCTTCAATGATTGCCTCGCTGATACCGGAGGATGAGAAGCCGCCATCATGCATCAAATTCTGCATGGTAACCATGCGGGTAAGGTCTGAGAAGAGCGTGATTACGTAATTGGCACAATCATCGGCAGAAGCATTACCGAGCGGAGACATTTTATCAGCGTAGTCGAAAAATACATCAAAGCCGGAAATACCTGTTCCCGCCGTAGTTTTAGTAGGTGACTGAGAAACGGTATTGACCCGGATATTTTTCAGACGAGCCAGACGAGCACCGTAGCTACGGGCGATAGACTCTAACACCGCTTTCGCCTGAGCCATATCGCCGTAATCAGGAAAATTGCGTTGAGCCGCAATGTAACTTAGGGCAACAATAGAACCCCACTCATTCACTACGTCCATTTTCTCGGCCACCTGCATCACTTTGTGGAAAGACAATCCAGAAATATCGAGGGTTTTCAGAAACCAATCGTAGTTAAGGTTACCGTATTCCCTACCTTTCCGTACATTTGGACTCATTCCGATAGAATGCAGGATGAAGTCCAGCTTTCCATCTAAAACTTCGGTAGAATCCTGAAATAGTTTTTCTAAATCTTCTAGCGAGGTGGCATCGGCCGGTAGCACTTTGGCATCGCACTGTTCGGCTAATTCGTTGATTTTACCCATCCGCAGGGCTACCGGAGCATTGGTCAGTGTGAACGAAGCACCTTCCTCCCTTGCTTTCAACGCTACTTTCCAGGCAATAGAATTTTCATCGAGTGCTCCGAAGATAATTCCTTTTTTTCCAGCTAATAAGTTATAACCCATAATCTATGAATTTTGATAGTTCAGTATGTTTTTGGTCGGCAAAACTACTATTTTTTAGCTTGGCATCAGTAGCTTTCAGATTAATTTAATCTCAACCTTCTTCTTCTCCGGTTCAATTTTTAACCATTCCTTGCAGCTGTTTTTCGAGATACAATCTATCAAACTTTGATTTTGCAAATAGTTTTCAACTGACTCTTTCCCGAACCGAATGGTCATTTCGTAAATCTCTTGTCCACTTTTACCAATCCAGGCTTTTGTTTTTATTTCTTGGTTTACTCTCAGAACGGACTTTGCCAAGCTTCTCATCTCAATAGGCAGATAATCTATTCCATCGCACCAAAATCCCTGTACTCTTTCATCCTCCAACTCACCGAAATTTAGCCTATACTCTAGGTGTGTGCAAAATTCCTGATTGAAGGAAAGCTCCATTTTTAGGTTATAATTGAACGCTTTACATTTTGGGCAATCCATATTTTCTTCTATCAATTCATCGAAATTACAGCGGTGGCATTTCCCAAAATCTTTATTGATATGAGCAACCGTAGCTTTTGCATCTCTTAAGCTCAAACGATACTCGTCTTTTATTTTTCTAACTGCAAATAATTTAAAATCCTGAACTATCAGCCCCCAAATTTCCAGCTTTTGTTCTTCGGAGAAACTCAGCTTTACTATTTCACTTCCACATCGTTTGCAGGTTGTGTTCATCTTCTCGCTCGTTAGTTTTTGAACTAAAAATACAGTGCTCGTACTTTAAATCCGTCCACTCGATTATACTCTAAAGTAGGCGCCGGAATTTTAATATAATTGAGTGCCCAAAGAACTTTCTTTAGGTAGGGGTTAGAAACTGGCAGCTTAGTTAGATTAACATCTACTGAGAGAAAAAACTGTCGGTAGCGAGTTAAACTTGGCATCTGAATACCGCGAGAAACTTCTGGGTTACGAAATTCAGATAACATCCCGTTGCCACTGTAGCCCCACGCCACGTTTAGCCACGGCGGTAGGCGAGATGAGCGAAATATAGATTTTAGGTTGGCTGATAGCCAGTAAGTGTGCCCATTGTAATCTTGAAAAAAACGTTCGCCGTGCGTCTCACCCAGTACCCACGGACGGTACTGAGCATAACTGGAAGGCGAATAAGAAAATTTCATTCGTACGGCTTGTTCTCCCAGCCAAGCTTGTTGGGTTATAAACAGGGCAGAACCAGCCGCGTTAGCAATCATGTCGCCCCAAGAAAAACCGTAACCTTCGTACAAACCATCGAATACTTCGATAGGAGTTTGTAAAACCAAGCCCAACGTACCGCCGTACCATAGTGATTTTTTGTGAGAGACTCCCGCCCAGCGCAGTGCCTGATAACCTATCTCACTCTCAAAATAGGCCGCGTACATATGTCCGGCCTTGTCTAATTGCAACCAACCATCGTTATCGTTGTACCAATGAAACGGAACCGATTCGTGATCGCGATACCAAACAAACTGTAAATAGGATAATCCAGCAGCATAAAACGCCGACTCAGCTAGAATAACACCGCGAAGTCGCCCGGTATGAAGGGTATCAGGGTACGTTGATTGGGCGGAGGTAGTACTAACCAATAGAACTGTTGCGAGCAAGAAAACGCTACTGAACACTATCTTTCTAATACCCATAGAAAATGAACGTTGCTTGACGGTTTGGCGTCTTTGGTGGAAGTGATTTTTACGCTACTGTCAAACAGTCTATTGGTTACAAGTCAGAATCTACTACCAAATGCGGAATCGTAGCTAAATCCCAATCAATCACTAATCCCTGGGCTAGACTTTCAGCGATTTCTTTTCCGTACAAATACTCACAGAGGTACAAGGCAGCTTCAAAGGATTTGGCTCCGCCCGCCGAGGTGATGAACTTGCCATCGTGCACGAATAACACATCTTTATGTACTTCCAGTTGAGGAAACATCTGGCGGTAAGTATTAATATCACTCGGAAAGGTGGTAGAAGCATACCCATCTAAAATACCTGCTTTGGCCAGTACAAATGCGCCATCGCAGTGGGAAGTGACAAACTGAGCATTCTCAGCGGTTTTATGCACGAACTCTAGCATTATTTCGTCTTCCAAATCAGTATCCAGATGATGCTCGGCACTGGGCACGACCAGAATATCAATGGGTGGAACATCATCTTTAAGGTAGTTGTAATCTGGTAAAATCCGCATTCCCTCAAAAGTAGTAATTACCTCGGTGGTATTGGCTACCGTAAATACCCGCATGGGTTTGATCCCCTCGCGGAAAATGGTATGCTGAAAAATATCGTAAGGTGCGGTGAGTTCAGTATTATACACTCCGTCCATAATCAGCAAGGCCACATTATAAGCTTCCTGTAAAGTGTCTTTCGAAACAGGATTATTTTCAGCAGTAGCGGGCTGAGTTGGATCGCAACCTGAATTACCCAAGCTAAACAGTAAGAAGACAATCAGCGGAGAAAGTAATCGTAGCATATTTTTCAATCTGGATTCATAATTAGCTTGAAAGTAGCAAAAATTCAGATGAAGTGTAGCTAAGTTAAAAAGACTTCGACTGGACTTTTAATAAAAACTATACTACGCCAAAAGTGTCCATTACTGTCCGTTCATTTTTGTCTGGGAGACCCCGTCTTGAAACAAAAACGAACCGCAGCGGCGGCCGCCAAAAAGTTCAAGAAAATTCAATGCTTCTTCGCACAAAGCTAATGCACACCCCGCTGAATTTTCAGGCCGGCGCACCGATATTTCCAAATCTTTTATGTGAAGTTGTTTACGAAAAAGACACAAAGACTATTGGTACAATAGTCACCGAAGTCTTCTGATAATGAGGGGCTAATTATTTTCCTTGAATCTCATTGATTGTTTGCACGATCTGAGACGCCAATTGCCGTTGGTTTTTTTCAGACGCTAAAAATGCTGACTCCTGCGGGTTGGACAGAAAACCTAAATTAAGCAGTACCGACGGACAGGGGGCTGTTTTGAGTACCAGAAAGTCAGCTTGTTTTACCGCACTTTTCCCAGCTTCGGTGAGCGTAATGTTTTGGATAAACTGCTGGCTATATTTTTCTGATAGGTCACTCTGAGCATTTTGGGTTGAATAATATGCTTCTAATCCTTGTTGTGCTTCATCATCGTGCTGATTAATGTGCAGCGAGAGAAACAAATCAGCATTACTCTGATTAGCTACTTCCACCCGGTCGGAGAGAGAAATAGCATCATCGCCTTCGCGGGTGTAGATTAACCGAATGGAAGAAGTTGAGGTCAATTCATCCATTGCTTTAGCAATCGCTAATACTATGTCTTTTTCTTCCAGTTGCCCATTGGTAGTTCCAGCATCTGACCCGCCGTGCCCGGCATCAATTACTACGGTAAATACCGAGTCGTTTGGGTAATAGGTCAACTGGTTTGACTGACTCGTGAAGGCAGTCATTACGAATAAGCCCACTGCCGCTAGTGCGGTAAATCCTAGCTTACTGGCGAAAGCCAAGGGAGAAGAAATAGTGCGTTGCATCATAAGAATTCGGTGTTTGGTTAAAGAATAATGAAAGCCACTACCCAGATGGGGGTAAGTGCGGTGGTGCATAAAATCTAATAATGTATGACTGTAAGCCGAAGCTTTGGATATCTGGCTGACTACGTAGTTATCGGCACAAAACTCATGGTTAGCCACTAGTGCCCGTCGGTACGCCCAAAGCAACGGATGAAACCAACCGAGAATCAAGATTAGCTCAATGAATAAAATATCCAGCGTATGTCCGTGACGAACGTGAAGAGACTCGTGCCGAATAATATCTTGAGGAATGTTACTCTGTAAATATTCTTCTTGATTGACAACGACGTAGCGACCGAAACTAAACGGAGCTACGGGTTCTTTCACCAAGCGGAGCAATATTTTACCGTTGGTATGATGCTCCGCATTTGCCAGTAGGCAGTACATTGCCCAAAGATGTTTCGCAAAGCGAAAAGTCATTCCTAACACACCGATTCCGTAAACTAAGTACAACAGATAAACTAATCTGAACTCAGATGGCTGATTGACTGAAGGTGCGCCAATTGCTCCGGCAGTTTCCGGCAGCTCCAAATCTCCAGTGCTGAACAGAAGATGGCTATCGTCAAAATAGGTGGCTTGAAATAAATCTGGCAGTGTAGCCAACGGAATAAGCAGTGAGAAAACAATTGACCCTAGCAAATAGAACCGATTAAACAAAAACCATTTATCCTTCCGAAAGAAGAGGTAATAGCAGCCAAGTAGCAGTGCCAGGCTGATGGTAGATTTGATTAAGTAAAAAATCATTGCTTCTTCTTTTCCTCAATTTGTTCCTGAATAATGCTCCGTAGTTCTTCTAATTCCTTAAGTGACAGGTCAGCCTTTGCAGTGAAAAAGGAAGCAAACTGAGCCGGAGAATTATTGAAGAAGTTCTGGACAATCTGGTTGAAGTGGTTCTTCATATATTCTCCCTTCTTCAGTTTTGGAAAGTACTCTCGCACCTTGCCTCGCTGGATAAATCCTACCAGTTCCTTATTGATCATGCGAGTGAGTAAGGTGGCAATAGTGGTGTAAGCGGGTTTAGGTTCTGGAAAAGCATCTACCAGGTCTTTCATGTACGCCTTCTCCAACTTCCAGAGATAATTCATCAGTTGCTCTTCGGCTTTGGTTAGTTTTTTCATTATAAACTCATTTAAAATTTTAGTACTGCTCTTACTGAAATGGTTGATAGGTAAATTTGCGCCAAAGCCTTTCTAAAGGACCTTGATCAAATTTTTGCATCCAAAACCAACTGATACTGAGTTGAAGCAGCCAAATGCCTATTACAATCAGCAGTAGTTCAGCGCGTGAATACTGATTGTACTTTCCCAATCCGTAACCGTAGAAGATCAGCCCGCAAATAATACTTTGCAGTATATAGTTGCTAAGAGCCATTCTACCCACCAGCGAAATCGGGTTAGCTGTAAATCTCTTGAGGTATTTTTGATAGACCCCATTGAATAACAGAATGTAGGCCAGCCCTAATGTCTGTTTAGGAAAAGTAAATAACCAGCTCTGTCCTACACTTTTCACAGGTTCGAAATACTCAAATGTCCAGTGATAGTACCGGAAATAATTCGTCGTTAGTGCAGCAACCAAAATAATCAGCGTAATGGGCCAGTAATACGTTACCGAGCGATAATTGTGGAACACGCCTAATTTGTACAGTATTATTCCGAGAACCATCATCAAGAGTGTGCGGAACAGTATGCCTTGGTAAAAGACAGCACCTTTATGGACTTTTGTATGTTCGGCATTGGCTAGCCAGCCTTGATAAAGTGTAGTCCGCGGTACATCTATATTAGAGTGATCTGCCTCACCAGGCTGAGTTCTTTTCTTCCAGGTTTCTATCCTTTTTTGATCTTCTTCGGTTTGTTCTTCTAAAGTTAGCTTAACCGCCTGGGTATATTCACGGAATTGTTCTTTAGTCTTACTCGTACGTTCGTAGGAGTTATAAAGCAGTATTCCAGCAAATAGCAGTACAACAATTACTAGCTGATTTACCTTGAATGAACGGAGGGGAAACAGGAAAAAGCCGCAAGCAGCATAGTGATACAAAACGTCACCGTCCCAGATTAAGTAGGCATGGATAAGACCAAAGATGAATAACCAAAGTAACCGTCGGGCATAAATATCCATCGCCTTCAGTCCCAAATTTTTACGTTCTAATCTTTCTAAGAAAATATAGAAGCCCACTCCGAACAGTAAGGTAAACATACTAAAGAACTTACCTTGGGCTAGAAAGAATACCCAAAAACGGACGAGATGGTCAGCCTCACTAGCGAAACCATATTTGTATGGATTCCAAGGGTCGGGATAGGAAAAAGACTCAATGTTGATGATTAAGATGCCTAACAATGCAATCCCTCGTAAAAAGTCAAGTGAGTTAATTCTCTCAGATAGTGAAGTAGGCTCTAGCACTAGCAATGTTTACTATTAGTATAGTTTATATACTATAAATGTAGTAATAAAAATTGCTAATCAAAATGATCACTACTACTCGGCCGTGATACTTAATAATTCGCTAACCTTACTCTAGTCTTCTTTTACTATTAACTCACGCTCTTCGGCTATTTCAAAGAGGTGGAAGAGGAGTAAATATCTTAGTGTCAGTGAGGTGACAAACAGTAAATAGGTAAATCAACGTTGTAACATCAGTGTTTAAACTTTAATTTTAGTATAAATGTCATTACCTTCTCGAGAAAACCAATTATCAGAGTTGGCTTCATACTCAAAACGTATGCGAATTGAAGATCAGATTCAACAGCGGACTTTCTCGAACGAATGGCATAAGCTGCGGGTTAATCTTATGTACACCAGTAACTGGTTGCGAGGTGAACTTACGCAGTTCTTGAAACCATTCGGTATTACCCAACAACAATTCAATATACTGCGAATACTACGCGGTCAGCATCCTGATGCCCTCAGCACGCAACAACTGCGCGAGCGCCTGATTGACCGGATGTCGGACACTTCCCGGCTGGTAGATCGCCTACAACAAAAAGGGCTAGCTTGTAAAGGTGAGTGCCGTAAAGACAAGCGATTGGTCGATATTACAATCACCGAAAAAGGACTAACATTACTTTGCCAGATTGATGAGCGTATGGCTGACTTAGATAAAAACATGCAAAGCTTAACTGAACAAGAAGCCAAGGTACTCAACAGACTACTCGATCGTCTCCGCCAGGATACTTAAATATTGTTCTAACTACTCGTGCTTATTGTGAGAGTTGTTCATCTACCATTAGTGAAATATGCTATTTTCGAAGAAGAGAAAAGAAAAGCTATTTAATCATCTCGGTGATCCTCCCGAACCATGGGAAAAAAGAGTTATTATCCCTGCATCGGGAATCATTGCGGGAGGTTGGACTAAAGATAGTAAAATCTTCTTGTTGTCCTCGAACGGATATTCGGTAATAAATCCACTGATAGGGGAAATTGAGATAAGAAATTGGGATGAGGATAATTCGGCAAATAGCAACTTCTCTTCGGATAACCTAGAATATACAATATCAGAACTAAACGAAACAGTAAGAGTATTCGGACTGAGAGGTGGAAATGGAAACCATCTTACCTCTGATTATTGGAATTTAGACTCTTTCTGTCCTGGACTTGGTCAACAGATTGTAGGGTTAATTAACTTAGAAGATAAATCTAATTATCCGGAGTATTGGAGAAATTTCTATCTAATAGAACTTAAGAGACTTGAATACTTTACTCTCACCTACGGATTTTCTCCAAATGAAAAATGTTTTGGAATCTTTGGATCAGGCGGTGCGGAAGTTTTCAGTAGAGAATAGAATGACATAAAACTTATCGGAAAGCCTCCTCTAATTACTTTCAAGTATCCATTATCACTTATCAATTTTCAACTAATCTCATGTCATTACGAAATAGACTAGACGCTCGGCGAACCGATTTCAACCAGAAAGCTCCCCAAACCACTAAAGACGCTTACCAGCGTGGTGTAGAATCCGTGGCTGATAGCGGTATTGTACAGCAAGCCAAAAATGAACGCGATCAGGCGATTGATTTTATCTTATCTAATGCTCAAGGGCGATCAGTAAGTTTAGCCGAATATCTAAAGCAAGGCCCGGTGGTATTAACCTGGTACCGAGGCGGCTGGTGTCCTTACTGCAACATTACATTACGAGCACTACAACAGGCTCTACCCAAAATCAAAGCCGAAGGAGCCAATTTGTTAGCACTCACCCCCGAACTACCGAATAAGTCACTCAGTACTCAGGAAAAAAACGAATTAGAATTTGAGGTGCTTACTGACCAAGATAACCAAGTTGCCCGAGAGTACGGACTAGTTTTTAAGCTCACCCCCGAGGTAAGTGAGTTGTACAAGCGAAACCTTAGCCTGTCAGAATACAACGGAAACGATAGTGATGAGCTTCCTATCGCGGCTACCTATGTTATTGACCAAAAGGGTGAAATTCGGTACGCATTTTTAGATGCTGAGTACCGCCATCGAGCTGAACCTGAGCAGATTATTGAGGTGCTTCAATCCATCCATTAATCCTAGTATCTGCTCCGAATTTAGCTGAAAACTTCCTAGAGCATTATCTACTACTGATAGTAGACAATACATTTTGAGGAACTTAGGCTATTAAAATTTCTCCAGATAGATATGAAATAAAAAAATTAATCAAATAGTTAAACTATCTGATTGTATTCACGTATCCTTACTCATCATCAGAGATTTATTTTTTAAGAAGCAATGGGGATCAAAGGTGGAGCTAGTAACAGATTGAATCATAAAGGTTGTCATTTTTTGTTTCTGATACGGAGAACTCCTAAACAAGTTAGATTCATCTCTAGTCAGTGGCTACTAAGCTTTTTCGTTAGCAGTTATATGCTAATGGTCGGCACACCAGCATCAGCCCAGTGGATTGACGATGCCATCGAGTTTTTCACACTTCATCCCAATCGCCGAAATGTACGTCAGGATAGCAGCCTGTATCCGGCCAAAATAGTACTATCACCCGTGGTTATTTACTCACCAGAGACCAGCGTAGGGTTGGGGGTAGGTGCCAAATATCTATTTAAGATGAGAGGTTCCGGCAATGAGACCCGGACATCTAACATGCCGATGTCGGTCATCTACACCCTGGAAAATCAGTTTATTGCCTACTCTGGATTTGAGATTTTCTCCAACCAAGAGCGATGGATGCTGACTGGTAACCTCCGCTATCAGATATTTCCGCAACTATACTACGGTATTGGTCGCAACACTCCCCGAAGTAATGAAGAAGAATACAACTACACCC
Organism: uncultured Flammeovirgaceae bacterium; assembly: GCA_937883755.1. Classification (GTDB taxonomy): domain Bacteria; phylum Bacteroidota; class Bacteroidia; order Cytophagales; family Cyclobacteriaceae; genus Tunicatimonas. Next base: position 108,246 of record CAKZYA010000006.1, read on the forward strand.
AAGTACTGATTGAACCCATTTTACTAAAGCGCGTGTTTGCTCGGTATTTATTTCTTGGCGGTGGTGTTCGTTATAACCGAATTAGCAACGTGGAGTTAGAGACTGATGGATTATTAGCGAATAGCGACTATCCTGGTTCTAACGGATCTACCTCGGTAGGTACCCAGTTAGCTGCGGTCTACGACAGTCGCGATAATTTGCTTAACGCTCACCGGGGCTGGTATCTGGAACTTACCCACGGCTTCTATAGTAAAGTGCTGGGAGGGACGCAGGAGTTTCAGCTTACCCGCGTGGATTTACGCCACTACTTTCGCCCCTTCCGAAACCGTTCTGATGTGTTGGCTTTCCAGTTTATGAGTCACTTCAGCTATGATGGAGCTCCCCTAAATGAGCTAGCAGCAATGGGCAGTGAAGAAATTATGCGGGGCTATTATGAAGGGCGCTACCTAGACCGCAAGCTGATTGCTGCTCAGGTAGAGTACCGGGCAAAATTAGTAGGCCGATTAGGTGGTGTACTTTTCTTGGGTGCGGGCGACGTTGCCCATCAGGTAAAAGACTTTCAACTGGAGAATATGCGGGGTTCGGTAGGGTTTGGCCTGCGCTTTTTATTAGATAAACGAGAAGATCTGAATATCCGAGCGGATTGGGGATTTGGTAACCGCACCAATAACTATTATCTCAATATTGCCGAGGCTTTCTAGAATAAATCCACTTAGCCATACCTTTTTGTTTTGGCGTTGATGAACCGCCTTTCTAACTTGGATTCCCCTTGCTGAAAAGCCACATAATGTGAGATAGGACTAAGAACATTTTTCTATTGTTTGGGGAAGATTTGCTGTCTGAGCAAAGCGAGTTTCAAATCTTTCTAGATTTTTTGCTTACTTTTTCATCGATGGAAAAAGCCGACGCGGCGCGGTAAGAGCCACCCAGCTTGAGGGTGAGAGTTTGATAATCAGGCGCTTATGAATTTCCATTGATAAACGTCAATCCATATTTACATCATGCAGAAAGATACCGAAGAAAAAATTCTGGATGCCGCCAAAGAGATTTTCTCTCAAAAGGGTTTTGACGGTGCTCGTATGCAGGAGATTGCCGATAAAGCCGATATTAATAAGGCTATGCTACATTACTACTTTCGGAGTAAGCAGCAGTTGTTTGAGCGAATTGTAGAATCGCATATTCAGCTCATTACTCCCAAGTTAGTAGAAGCAATTTCGGATTCAGGTACTGTTATAGAAAATTTGGAGCGGTTAGTAGATATATATATTGATACCATCATTGAGAACCCTTCCATGCCGATGTTTTTGTTGAATGAGCTGTCGCAGCGGCGGGTAGATGCGTTTAAGCAGATGAAAAAAGTGTTGGAACGCGAGAAAGCAATCGCTAAGCTATTTCAGAAAATGAAGGAAGAGCAAAAGCGGGGAGTTCTTAAAGAAATTCCGCCGCATCATTTGCTGCTTTCGGTCATGTCGCTTATTGTGTTTCCGTTTATTGCCTGGCCAGTTTTTCAGCATCTCATCGAGATTCCCGAGGAACAATACAATTCCATGATGCTAGAACGAAAGCCAATTGTTAAAGATTTTATTCGCTCGGCGATAACCAAATAAAAAATTTTACGTATTCTTAACTAAATGGTTAAATCAATTGATGGGAATGGTTTCACAACATTTTATCCTCACTATAAATAGCGGGATCTAAATCACAGGAGGAAAGCGCTATTTTTTTGAATACAAACTAACCAAATGGTTAAATCTAATTGTAATACTCAATGGCAGAAGTAAGAATTATGACGGGGATATGTTTAGTACTGGCTGCGCTTACTGCAGTCGGACAAACTGCCCCGTCGCCAACACTAACGCTGCGAGAGGTATATCAGCTAGCCGAACAGAACTATCCGCTTATTAAAGATGCGGCTTTTATCGACAAAATTGAGGACGTTAGCCTGGAGTCTATCCAGCGTAGTGGTCTCCCGCAGATTAGTCTAAACGGAGTAGGTCAGGTACAAAGTGAGAATATCACCATTCCTCTCGGAGAAAATGTTCTGGAAGCTCCCACCGAAACTTACAATCTCTATGTCGGAGTCAACTACGATCTCTACGACGGAGGAGCGAAGAAGGCTCAACGGAATATTGAGACGGCATCAGCGAATGTAGAACGTAAATCACTGGATGTTCAGCTACGTAGAACTAAAGAACGGGTAAATAATCTAGTATTTGCTATTTCGCTCGCCCGAAAGCAAAAGCAGATTCTGCAAACTTCTCGCGACGATCTGGACACGAATATCGCCACGCTGCAAGCAGGCTATGAGAATGGAGTAGTTCTGGAAAGCGAAGTTGCTAAACTCAAGGTAAGGCAACTTGAACTTGCCTCCGAAATTATTAAGACCGACGGCAATATTGATACCTACTTTGCCCTTCTAGGGCAACTGACTGGCCGAGTATTCCCTAGAGACATACAAATCGATATGCCTAAGGAGTATCCTCCCTTTCAGTTGAATGAAGTTAGTCGGCCCGAGCAGGAGCTATTTAATAACCAAAAGCGGTTGTTTGAGGCTCAGGAATCATCCATCTCCGCTCGTACCCGTCCTAAAATTTCACTGTTTGCCCAGGGTGGAATAGGCTATCCCAATCCGCTAAACTTCGCTGACTTTAGCACCGCCCCCTACGGCCTAGGTGGAATAAAACTTAACTGGAACCTAATCGACTTCGGAAAAGGAAATCTGGATAAACAACGGTTGCAACTACAGCAAGAGCAGGTAGAAGTAGACCGAGAACTTTTTCTGTTTGATGTTAACTCCGAAGCAAAAGAATATCAAGAGAAAATCGCGACGCTAGAGGCTCAAATTGAAAACGACGAAACCATTGTGCAGTTTCAGCAGGAAATTCTGGATCAGTCGCAGGTACAGCTAGATAACGGGGTAATCAATTCCAACGATTATGTTACCCAAGTCAATGCCACTATCAATGCTGAACAGCAACTGGAGTTTAATAGGATTCAACTCGAACAAACCATTATTGATTATCTGACGCTACTAGGTCAATTATAAAATGAACAGCATGAAGCTATATTATTTACTAGGTGTAATTGCCGTTTTTCTAACGAGCTGCAACAATGGCGAGAAGTCTGACGCCTACGGTAACTTCGAGGCGACCAGCATTACGGTAAGTGCCAAAGGTAGTGGTGAACTGATTACATTCAACGTAGAAGAAGGCCAACAACTAAAGGCGAATCAGCCGATAGGACTGATTGATACCACTCAACTTCATTTAGAAAAACTAAGATTACAAGCCCAAATTGAAGCCCTCGATCTTAAACTACAGGAAGCCGATCCCGAAGTGGCCGTGCTGGTAAAAGATAGAAGCAACCTCACTCGAGAGCGTGACCGTACCGAACGGCTACTGAAGGAGAAAGCCGCTACCCAGCAGCAGTTAGATGATTTTAACGGAAAGATTGACGTCATCAACCAGCGAATTGAAGCCACCCGGCGTACGATCAACATTGCTAACCGAGGAATTCTGGCCGAACGAAAACCGCTGGAAGCTCAAATTGCCTTAGTAGAAAAACAATTACGCGATTATCGCATCATAAATCCGATCTCGGGTACGGTGCTCACTAAGTTTGCCGAACCCAGCGAACTGGTTAACCAAGGCTCACCGCTGTATAAAGTTGCCAATCTGGACGAGATGAAGCTCAAAGCCTACACCAGCGCTACCCTGCTGCAAAACGTCAAGCTCAATGATAAAGTAACGGTACTGATTGATAAAGGAGAAGAGGATTATGAGGAACTCAGTGGGACTATCTCCTGGATTGCCAGCGATGCGGAGTTCACTCCCAAAACCATAGAAACTAAAGAGGAGCGGGTCAACCTGGTGTACGCCATTGAAGTGAAAGTCAGGAACGACGGCACACTGAAAATAGGCATGCCCGGTGAAGTGGTGTTTAACTCAACCGACGGATAAATGTCAGCCATTGTAGTAGACAATATCAGTAAGAGCTACGGCGATGTCCGGGCGCTAAAGTCTATCAACTTTGCCGTAGAAGACGGCGAACTCTTTGGGCTGATTGGCCCGGATGGAGCCGGTAAATCTACCCTCTTTCGGATTCTTACTACCCTATTGTTGGCCGACGAGGGCAATGGCCAGGTAGTAGGCCACGATGTGGTGAAGGAATACAAAGCAGTCCGTCAGAAAGTAGGCTATATGCCGGGGCGATTTTCTCTCTACCAGGATTTAAGCGTAGAAGAAAACCTAACCTTCTTTGCCACCATCTTTGGTACCACTATTGAGGAGAACTACGATCTGGTCAAAGATATTTACGTTCAAATTGAGCCGTTTAAAGATCGCTTGGCGGGCAATCTCTCGGGCGGGATGAAGCAGAAACTAGCACTCTGTTGTGCCTTGATCCATAAGCCGGAAGTGCTCTTTCTGGACGAGCCAACAACCGGAGTAGACGCGGTTAGTCGAAAAGAATTCTGGGACATGCTCAAAAGCCTTAAGGAAAAGAATGTCGCGATTTTGGTGAGTACGCCCTACATGGACGAAGCCAGTCTGTGCGATCGCATCGCCTTGATACAAAACGGGGAAATCCTGAGTATTGATCAGCCCCAGCGCATGGTAGAAAAGTTCGATAAGCCGCTGTACGCGATCAAGGCCGAAAATACCTACCAAGCGCTCAAAGACCTGAGAACCCAACCGTTTACCGAAAGTGCGCTACCCTTCGGAGAATATATCCACCTCATCACTACCGACTTCCACGAAGCCCCCGAGATCAAGGCGCTGCTGGAACAAGAAGGAATTAAGGTGGAAGAAGTTAAGCCGATGAAAGCTACCGTAGAAGACATCTTCTTGGATCTATCAGAAGCGGAGGAAACGATTACCACTTAATGTAGCCAAATGACTAAGCCAAATGTGATCGAAGTACAGGAACTGACGAAAAAGTTTGGTGATTTCACCGCGGTGGATGCGATTACCTTTGAGGTGGAACGCGGAGAGATATTCGGGTTTCTGGGAGCCAACGGAGCTGGAAAAACTACGGCGATGCGAATGCTCACTGGCCTGAGCAAACCTACAGCAGGTAAAGGCTCAGTCGCCGGGCTAGACGTAGTACGGCAGTCGGAGAAGATCAAGGAGCGCATCGGCTATATGTCGCAAAAATTCAGCCTCTATAACGACCTGACCGTCAAGGAAAACATCCGATTCTACGGTGGAGTATACGGGCTTTCACGCCAGCAGATTCGGGAGAAAACAGCAACGATTCTTAACGATCTCCAGCTTACCGAAGTAGCTAACAAGCAAGTAAAATCTCTACCGTTAGGTTGGAAACAGCGCTTGGCTTTTGCCATATCCATGGTGCACGATCCGGACATTGTGTTTCTGGATGAGCCTACCGGAGGGGTAGACCCGCACGTGAGAAGGCAGTTCTGGGAAGCTATTTACAGTGCAGCCGAAAAAGGCCGCACCATCTTCGTTACCACTCACTATATGGACGAAGCAGAATACTGCGACCGAGTGTCTATTATGGTTGCCGGAAAAATAGAGGCGCTCGATACCCCTAGCCAATTGAAGCAACAGTTTGAAGTGCAGACCATGGACGAGGTATTTCTCAAACTAGCTCGATAAACAAGTAAACCATAAATAAAAAGCTATGAAACAGATCGTATTGATAGTCATTACCGCGATAGCGTTCATGAACTTCACCCCCGCCAATATAGGTAAAGTGACGGTAGAGCTTACTGGAATTGAGAAAACGGAGGGGCAGGTTGTATTTATGCTCTTTGATCAGGAAGATGGCTTTCCCAACCAGCCCGACAAAGCCTTGAAAAAGGGTATTGTCCAAAAATACAGCGATAAAGCTACTTATTCTTTCGAGGGCATTCCTTACGGCACCTACGCCATTGCTGTTTTTCACGATGAGAATAGTGACGGAGAGATTGAAAGAAATTTTGTGGGAATGCCCAAAGAATCAGTCGGAGCTACTAATATGTTCAAGATGGGTAGACCCAATTTCAATAAATGCTCCTTCGAGCTGAAGGAAGATGAGAAGAAACTCAATATGGTATTTATCATTTAGAGGATGGGAAAAGTATTCTGGGCATTTGTACGGAAAGAGTTCTATCACATCATCCGGGATAAGCGCACGCTGCTCATCCTTTTCGGGATGCCGTTAGCCCAGATTCTCATTTTTGGCTATGCGGTCACCAACGAATTCAATGATGCTGAGATCGATGTGCTAGATTACGCTCGTGACGAAGCTAGCCAGCAGTTAATCCAGCATCTGCAAAGCTCCGGTAACTTCGTGGTCAATAATGTACTGACTTCCGAAAAGGAGATAGAAGCAGGAATGAGAGCGGGCAACGCAAAAGTAGTAGTAGCCATTCCGGACGATTTTTCCGAAATGCTCTACGCTGGTCAGCCCCAGAAAGTGCAGGTTATCGCTGATGGTTCCGATCCTAATAATGCCACCACCCTGGTGCAGTACGTCACCCAGATGGTCAACAGCTTTGAAATGGAGCGGCGGGAGATTTCCCCCAACCCCTACCAGATAGGTATCGAAACCCGCATGATGTACAATCCACAACTGGTGGGCGCATATAATTTCGTACCGGGTACTATCGCTCTAATCTTGCTGATCATCTGTGCGATGCTCACCTCCCTTACTATCGCGCGAGAAAAAGAACTGGGTACGATGGAGATACTGTTGGTTTCCCCTTTGCCCCCTCTACTGATTATTGCCGGTAAAGTAACACCCTACGCCTTTCTGTCCTTCATCAATGCGGTACTAGTGTTGCTAATTGGCTACTTCGTTTTCGATGTTCCAGTAGTAGGTAGTGTTGGGCTTTTGCTGCTGATGTGCTTTCTGTATGTAGTAACAGCCCTGTCGTTAGGTATTTTGATCTCGACTGCATCGGCCACTCAGCAGGATGCGATGATGCGGTCGTTGATGGGACTGATGATGCCCTCGATGATTCTGTCCGGTTTCATTTTCCCGCTAGCCAGTATGCCACTGATACTTCAGTACCTAGGGAAAATTGTACCGGCCACTTACTTTATTGAGATTCTGAAGGGAGTGATGCTGCGCGGAGTGGGCCTGAACTTTATTCTATTTGAGGTAGGCATACTGTTACTAATGACTGTGGTGCTACTGCTACTGACGTGGCGAAATTTTAAAATACGGTTAGAGTGATTAAGGATTTCAGAACGTCATTGCGCGCGAGATACGAGCAAAGCAATCTCCTACAAATGGATCGATTTTAAACAGAATAATATGAAGATACTAGGCTATCTCATTCAGAAAGAATTTATCCAGATCATCCGGAACAAAGCATTGCTGCCGATGATGACCATTTTGCCGATTGTGCAGCTTATTGTGCTATCGAACGCAGCTTCCAACGAGGTGAAGGATATTAAAATTGTACTGGTAGATAAAGATCAGTCGGAAATATCGCGGGCACTCACCAACAAGATTGTAGCGAACGATCGGTTCACGCTAGTTTCCGCTCCGTTCGACAATCAGGAAGCTTTTAATCTGATGCAGAAAAACCAGGCTGATATTGTATTGGAAATACCCATTGACTTTGAAAAAGCCTACTACCGGGGCGAGACTCCCAAAGTGCAAATGTTGGTGAACGCTATCAACGGGCAACAGGCAACGGTAGGCTCGGGCTACCTGAACAGTATTATCGCTTCTCTAAATGCTGAGATCATCCAGCGAGAGCCGATGATGATCAGTACGGTACAAAATCAGATAGCTTCGGTAGTGGTTTCCTCCAACAGTTGGTATAATCCCGAACTTAAGTATCCGCATTTTATGGCTCCGGGCATTCTGGCCGAACTAACCGCTTTGCTCACCATTGTACTTTCGGCTATGAACGTAGTGCGTGAGCGGGAAATAGGAACTATTGAGCAGATCAACGTAACCCCTATCAAGAAATGGCAATTCATTGTCGGCAAGCTGGTGCCATTTCTCTGCGTGGGATTGATCTTACTAACCGTGGGTCTAATCGCCAGTAAGCTGATTTTCGACATTCCCATGCGTGGTAGTATTGCGCTAATCTTCGGTTACGCCATCATTAATCTCATCTGTGTTTTAGGACTAGGATTACTCATCTCCAACTTCGCCAACACCCAACAGCAGGCCATCTTCGTTGCTTTCTTTTTTGTGATGATATTTATTCTGATGTGCGGGCTGTTCACTCCGATAGACAGCATGCCTAAGTGGGCGCAGTACCTTACCATCCCTAATCCCTTAGCTCATTTCATCTCCGTCAGCCGAAAAGTATTGCTCAAAGGCAGCGGCTTTGTGGATATCCGATGGGAGTTCATTTACACCTTCCTGCTCGCTATTGTCTTCAATACATTGGCAGTGTGGAGCTACAAAAAGCAAGAATAAGCCATTTAAAAGCTAAATCTTTACCTACTGACAGAATCGCCTAATTAGGTTTTTGCAGTAGATCACTCTTATATTGAGGTTTTTAGAGGGGATCTATGCTTTGTCGGTCAGCTTACCTTTACCTAGTGCATCCTCTTATATCTTTCCGGAAAAAATCAGAGTAATGAGGCTGAAAATACATCATATCTTTAGCTGGATTTTGTTGTCTATCCTACTTGTTCGGTGTATTGGCACTGATGTGGTAGATGATGCCAACGACATTTTTCCGATAATTATTCAATCTCCCGCGCAGAATTCACTACTGGTGGGTGAAGCACTAACGCTGACTGCCGAACGTCAGACTATCGGTGGCGAAACCATCCCGACTGAATCGTTTACCTGGACTAGCTCCAATCCGGATGTAGCTTCGGTAAGTCCGCAGGGTGCTGTAGAGGCAATTGCTGCTGGGCAAACCCGCATTACTGCCGCAGTAGGAAACTCCATGAGCGAACCTTGGCTACTCACTGTAGTAGCTAACCAAGAGGAGGTAGCTCAAATATCGGTGACTGCTGAACAAACGAGTCTGGAAATAGGAGAAACATTGCAACTAACGGCAATGGCCAGAAACGTGTCAGGTGAGCTTATGTCTGATCAGATGTTTAGCTGGCAAAGCTCCGACGAAAGTGTGGTGACCGTCAATGATGCTGGACTGTTAACGGCTATCGGGAACGGATCGGCGGAAATAGTAGCTCGGATAGATGATATAGAAAGTGCCCCCTTCTCAGTAATTGTTGGGGCAACGGCTCGCACCGGTACTTTTCAAGGGGTTGGTAGTTACGATGCCAAAGGAATGGGTACTCTCAGTCTGAACGAAGCCGGTGAGCTTATTCTCACGACCAGTGATGATTTTGAAACCGAATTTGCGGCGGGTACTTTCTTATACTTGGCAAACAACACTTCAGGCTCTACCGTCGCGGCTGAAGGAGTAGAGATTGCTGATATATCGGATAACCTAAGTGGAGCCCAGACCTTCAATATCAGTGAGATCAACGAAAATATTGAGCTGGATACTTACCGCTACATTATCATTCTTTGTAAACCCTTCCGAATCACTTTTGGCCTGGCCGATTTAGACGCATAGTAATTATGAAATCTATTCGCATACTCTTATTTATTAGCATATTGACCCTTCCATCGGTGGTTTTGGCCGGAGGAGGTTGGACGCAGCCTCTAAAATCGGGATACTTCAAGCTGGGACAGAATTTTATCATTGCCAACCAATTTTATCAACCTGACGGCGAAATTGTAGATATTACTACTGTTAGCCTCTATACCACCAGCGCCTATTTAGAATACGGATTCACTGATCGGCTTACCGGCACGCTTTACGTTCCCTTTTTCGTGCGTAGCACGCTAAATGAAGTAGAATATACTTCGGGGCGTCCGTCTGATCCTGGTGACGTTGTGAATAGCATCGGGGATACGGACATTGGCCTTAAATACGGATTATTGCAAAACGGTCCGGTGGTGCTAGCCGTAGGTCTCACCCTAGGTTTGCCTTTGGGCGAAACTGAAGGTGGGGAAACTGGGCTATTGCAAACTGGCGACGGAGAATTTAATCAACTTCTTACAGTAGAGGCAAGTCGCGCCCTCGGCAATTTCTACGCTACGGCTTTAGTCGGATTTAACAATCGTACCGAGGATTTCTCCGATGAATTTCGGTACGGACTTGAGATCGGTCGCTCTTGGAACAACCGCTGGATTACTCAACTTCGGTTTTATGGAGTAGAATCGTTTATGAACGGAAACACTGAAGGTGGAGGAGGCAACAGTATCTTCGCTAATAATCTGGAGTTTCTAGCCATCACTCCTGAGGTAGCTTACAACATTCGTGATAATTTCGGAGTTACGGTTAATGCTGGGTTTGCTGCCTTCGGAAGGCGAATACTGGCCAACCCTAACTACGGAGTAGGTTTGTTCTACACATTCTAATCATTCTCATGAAGTACTTCTCACTTTTTTTAATTTTTGCCCTATTCACTCAAACCGTTTGGGCTCAAGATGACATTACTATTTGTGGCTTAGCAGATGCTGAAAATACCGAGTTATTTGCTTCTCTGGCCGATGATCCGGTTTTTAGAGCTAAGCACGACTTGGTTTCTTACACCCACGAGAACGCTAAGGGCGAAGAAATAACTTTTGATACTTCCGACGGACAGCAGGGGAGTGCCTATTACTTGGCAGCCAAAGGAAACTCTAATCAGTACCTACTGGTGATTCACGAGTGGTGGGGACTAAATGATCATATTAAACGAGAGGCTGAAAGGTTGCATAAGGATCTGGATAACGTACACGTGATGGCGTTGGATATTTACGATGGCAAAGTAGCTACCAGTCGCGAGTTGGCCCAACAGTACATGCAGTCCGTCACTACCGACCGGGCGAAAGCCATCATTGACGGAGCCATTCAGCACGCTGGGGATAATGCCGAAATTGCTACCATCGGCTGGTGCTTCGGTGGAGGCTGGTCATTAAGAGCTACTATTTTAGCCGATGAGCAAGCGATTGGCTGCGTAATGTATTACGGTATGCCAGTGCAGAACATGGAAGAAATCAAAGAGATAGAAACCGATGTGCTAGGAATCTTTGCCGAATACGACGGCTACATCACTCCGAAAGTAGTAAAGGAATTTGAGCAGCAAATGAAAGAGGCCGACAAAGATATTGAAGTTCACATGTACGAAGCTGACCACGGCTTTGCCAATCCCAGTGGCTCCCGTTACGATGAAGATGCAGCTAAAGATGCCTACGATAAAACGTTAGCTTTCTTGAAAGAGCGTTTGTAGCAAATTAATTAGACACTATTTCTATATTATCAATTTTCCAATGGTCATCAATTAGCCTGATGGTGGCTTCACACCTCTTATTCCAGAAATATCTCCCAGAAGAATCTTCATTATAGAATTGACCTGAGATAACCACTACCGTTGGGTTTACAGCTTCAATATTGATAATTTTTATTCCATCTACTGGTTCCAGTTCTAATGTCCATCGGTAAAAACTGAAGAAGTCACAGCCAATACTTTCGTAGCCGTCAATATCCTCAAATTGCACGGCCAATTTTTCAAATTCTATGTTACTGATCTGTTCACTGCAATTTTGATAACGTTGTATTTCTTTGCTGATAAGCGAGTCAGAAAAGTGATGTCTTCTCAAATTGCCAATATACTTTTCCAATGCGATAGTGGACATTCCATTATCGTTAGCAGCGAATCGCGGTTGATATTCGTCAGTTAATCCCTGCCTAATCGCAGTAAAATACCATTCATAGAAGTCAGTAACATAATCGGCGATTTTGCCTGTATTTACATTTTCTTGACTATACGTGTGGGTCAGGATATTCGTCAGAGTAATTATGACAATAACCAGTCTTACTTTTTTTCTCGAGATGTTACAAAATCCCCTCATCAGCAAAGCTCAAGTAACTTTGATCGGTAAAAATAATATGATCTAGTACGGGTAAATCTAAGTGTTTGCCCGCTTCTTTGAGTTTACGAGTCAGATGAATATCCGCTTCGCTAGGTTTAAGATTACCCGATGGGTGGTTATGCACTAGTACAATTGAACTGGCAAGTTTTTCCAGTGCTTCCTTAAAAATAGTTTTAGGATCAGCTATCGTACCACTCACTCCGCCCTGACTTATGCAGTGGGTATTGATGACCATATTAGCGCGATTAAGCAAAATGATCCAGAACTGTTCTAAAGGCTGATCAAGCAAGTAGGGCTGCATAATGCGGTAGGCATCTTCTGAACTTAGAATTTTCTCTCGCTTTATAGGCTCACTACTCTTACGCCTTCGTCCCAATTCCAGTGCACTCACAATGCTAATCGCCTTAGCTTCGCCGATTCCCTCAAACTTTTTTAAATCAGCTACCGAGAGTTTCGCTAGTTCGTGTAGGTTGTGATTCACACTGTGTAGAATTATCTTACCTACATCTACTGCGCTTTTATCGCGGGTACCCGAGCCAATTAAAATAGCAATCAGTTCAGCGTCCGATAAAGCCCCTCTACCCTTCAGTAATAGTTTTTCCCGAGGACGATCTTCTTCCGCCCAGCTTAAGATTCCACGTTCTCGCAAATGAGTTTCTTTCATAGTGAGACGAAGAAAATAAAAAAGCCTTACGCTTGCTAAGCATAAGGCTCATCTATATAATGTATGTACTTTTTTACGACAATTGGTTCACGTGCTTCGCTAGGTGTGATTTCTGATGCGCCGCCTTATTCTTATGAATGATATTGTTCTTAGCCAATTTGTCAATCATTCCGGCTACTTTTGGGTATAGCTTTTCGGCTTCAGCCTTATCAGTGGCGTTTTCTAAACGCTTGATAAACGTGCGAGTAGTTTTCAACTGGTAGCGGTTACGAAGCCGTCGGGTTTCATTAGAACGAATGCGCTTAAGAGCTGACTGATGATTTGCCATAATTATTTGATGTATCTGCTTCTGTTCGCTGATGAGAACAGAAAAATTTCCGCTTTGGTTTAAAAGGACTGCAAATTTAGAGATATTTCTCAAATATGCCAATCATAATTTAATTGTTTAATCGTACTTGGGTTAGAGAATATAATTACAACTTCTACCTGAGCTATTATCCATTACGCCCTGTAAAGCAATGGAAAAAACTGACCTTCCATTGGCTCACCCTTCTTAACCGGAGGTACCCCGGCTAGTAGTTCATCATTGGTATCTGACTGAGTTCCGTCGGCAAACACATTCAGCACAAACGCTCGACGGGATCGTTCCGAATGGTTAGCATAGGAGCCGTGTACCGTGAGTGGATGGTGAAAGGAACCGTAGCCCCGCTTCATTTCTACGGGTACTGGTTTGAATTCAGCTTTCTGTTCTTCCGTGAGGTAATCCATGACTCCCTCCATATCTCCAGCAAGTTCAGGCTTATCCAGCAATCCCCAGCGATGACTACCGGGTACATAATACAAACAACCGTTTTCAGTAGAGGCATCATCCAGTCCTACCCAGCAGGTGAGGTGCTGCATCGGAATGGTTCTCGTCCAGTAAGAATAGTCTTGATGCCAAGCGACCACGCCACCGTGCCGAGCGGGTTTACAGAACAGTTGATCGTGCCAGAAGCGTACGGAGTTGTTACCTAACAATTGACTGGCCGTCATGACAAAGGCAGGGTTCCATAAAATATCGTGGAAACCCGGTTTGATACGCCAGTGACCCAGTGAATGAAACAGCGTGGTATTTGGGTCAGCCGATTCATTAGAATGAAACTCGTAAAACAGCGAGTGTCCTGGATGATTGGGGTTAGTGAGATCTTCTAACTCATCTCGCAAGACATCCACTTGCCAATCTTCCAGTAGCTTGATATTGAATAGATAGCCATTTTCCTGAAAAAACGCTACTTGCTCATCGCTAAGCCGATACTGATCCCACTCTTTGGAAGTTTGGGGTTGTTTGAATAAATCGGATACTAAACTGTGGATTTCGGATAGATCCTGAGTAGTTGCTGATTGCATGTCATTAGACTTTTATCAGGTCAAGAATTTCATTACCCATAAGTTAAGCCAAAATATCTTTTACTACATGCCCATGGACATCTGTTAGACGATACCTTCGCCCCTGATGCTTAAAGGTAAGTTGTTCATGATCGATGCCCATTAGGTGTAGTAAGGTGGCTTGAAAATCGTGGACATGGACGCCATTGCTAGCCACGTTATAGCTAAACTCATCGGTTTCGCCGTAAACCATACCGGGTTTTACCCCCGCCCCCGCCATCCACATGGTAAAGCAACCCGGATGGTGATCGCGACCATAGTTATCTTTCGTCAAGCGCCCTTGCGAGAAGCTAGTTCGCCCGAATTCCCCGCCCCAAACCACGAGTGTATCTTCTAATAAACCGCGCTGTTTCAAGTCTTGGATTAATCCGGCAGTAGCTTGGTCAGTATCTAGTGCTTGTCGTTTAATACCTTTAGGTAGACCACCGTGCTGATCCCAGCCCATGTGATAGAGTTGAATAAATTTCACGTCCCGTTCAGCGAGTCGGCGAGCGAGTAAACAGTTAGCCGCGTAAGTACCGGGTTTACGCGCATCCTCGCCGTACAACTCGTAAATGTGATCGGGTTCGTTACCCATATCAACGGCTTCGGGAACAGAGGTTTGCATTCGGTACGCCATTTCGTACTGGGTAATCTTGGAGTGGATTTCGGGATCACCCCAGAGGCCGTACTGGTGCTCGTTCATTTCTTTAATGTAATCTAACGCCCGACGGCGATCTTCTTTGTGTACACCGTAAGGGTTATTCAGGTAGAGTACTGGATCTTTTCCTGAGCGGAACTGCACCCCCTGATGGTGAGATGCTAAAAATCCGTTGCCCCAGGCGGCTGAACTTAGCGGTTGGGCACCTCCACCCTTAGAGATAAGAACGATAAAATGGGGTAAATTTTCATTATCAGAACCTAAACCGTAGCTTAACCAGGAGCCAATGCTAGGGCGACCGCTAAGTTGAGAACCCGTTTGCACGAACATTACCGCTGGCTCATGATTGATCGCCTCGGTATACATGGATTTGATGATGCACAGATCATCCACTACTTGTGAGGTGTAGGGAAAAAGCTCGCTTATCCAAGCCCCGGACTGACCGTACTGCTTAAAATCATAGATGGACTGCACCAACGGAAAGGTAGATTGTCCGGTGACCATGCCCGAATTGCGCTGAGTACCCCGCACTGAATCGGGGATTTCCTGCCCGTGCCACTTGGCTAAGGCAGGTTTGTAATCAAAGGTTTCTATTTGGGAGGGACCTCCACTTTGAAACAGGTAGATTACCCGTTTAGCTTTAGCCGGAAAGTGTGGACCCGTAATGATTCCTCCGTTAGAAGATGGTTGAGCTAATGCATCAGCAGGGTTGAGTAAGTTCCCCAACGCTAAGGCACCGAACCCTAAACTGCTTTGCTTCAAAAAATCTCGGCGGGAATGCCGTAGTTGTAATCGCTTTATCTCTTCCATATTATTGTCGGGTAAATGCTTCGTTGGTGTTCATAATAGCGTTAGAAACCGTAGCCAAAGCTGCTACCTGAATCGTCGGTAAGGACGGGTTTCTTTCGTACTCCCCAATGCTTAGGTAAGCCTGAGCATCCTGTGGCTCATCTTCAAACCGATTAACTTCTTTTTGATAGAACTCAGTAAGCATACTCATCTCCTGATCATCAGGGCTTCGTCCGGTAATCAGTCTAAAGGCTTTTTCCAGTTGACGAGTAGCGTTTTGCTGGTTTTCCTCGATCAATCGCTCGGCTAAAACGCGGGAGGCTTCCAGGTATTGAGGATCATTCAGTAAAACCAAGGCTTGCAGCGGAGTACTGGTGGTACGTCGGCGTACCGTGCAGATGCCTCGTTCGGGAGCATCAAAAATTAGCATAGAGGGTGGCGGAGCCGTCCGTTTCCAGATAGTATATAAACTGCGCCGATACAATCCATCGCCCGGTTCTTGTAAGTACTGATAACGCCAACCCTTATTGCTTAACTCGTCCCACAATCCGGCGGGTTGATAGGGATATACACTCGATCCACCAGTAGAATCAACAAGTAGGCCACTAATAGCCAACGCGTTATCCCGAATCATCTCAGCCGGCAAGCGGAATCGTGGCCCCCGAGCCAATAGTATATTTTCTTTATCCCGTTCGGCTAACTCAGGAGTGATAACTGAACTTTGTTGGTAAGTAGCTGACATCACAATCTGTTTGTGCAATGCTTTTATATCCCAGCCAGATTCCGTAAAAGTGACCGCCAGCCAATCTAGCAGTTCCGGGTGTGAGGGTAACTCGCCTTGGTTACCAAAATCTTCCGAGGTTCGAACTAAGCCCGTCCCGAAGTGCATTTGCCAAATACGATTAACGAAGACTCGAGCAGTGAGTGGGTTCTTTTCATCAAAAAGCCACTTGGTAAGTCCCAGGCGGTTTTGTGGTAAATCCTCATTGTAAGATAGTACCGCTTCCGGTACGCCGGGTGATACTTCCTCGGTACGGGCGTTGTATAGTCCCCGGTCTAAAATGTAAGTAGGGCGAGGCTCTTCCCGGTCGCCCATCACCATAATCTCAGGAATCTCATTCAGTGCGGTATTCATCTTAACTCGCTGGTGGTGCAGACTATCCCGTAGCGTTTTGGCTAAAGTATCCATCTCTTCCCAGTAATATTCCTGCAAAAGTGACGCTTCTTGATTAATCGCCTTCATAGCTTCCTCCGGATCGTACGAATACAGTATTTCCAGACCAGTCAGGTTTCGGTCGTACACTTTGATCTCATCAATCCCGCCGTTTTTAAAGGGAATAATGTGGACTCTTTGCCCTAAAGTAAACCCATTAAAGCCGTAAGTATGAATATCCGGCTCGTAGAGAATGCCTTTGTACAGATTGTCTTGGTCAATATTTGCCGAAGCAGGTTGCCCATTCACATAAAGATGAACCCCTTCGGCCTGGCTGGAGCCATCGTAAGTGATCGTTACTAGTGACCATTCTTTAGCTGGCAGTGCATTCTGGGAAGTAAGCTGAATGCTGTTGTACGGCCAGGAATGAGCCATGATGAATTGCAAGCGATTATCAGTTAGGTGTAGGGAATAGCCTTTGTAACCCAGCCGTAAATCCTCACAGTGGTAGAATACTCCAACTTTTTGGTAAACCGTATCTGGGTACAGCCAGAGCGAGACTGAGAAAGGTTCAGTACGCTCGTACCAGCCTACTTTTTCACCCAATTTCACTGAGTTATAATCGCTGACAAAGAAAGCGTTACCTTTTTTCCCTTCTTTAATAACAGGCTCCTTTAGTGTTGCCGACTTGTGACCGTCAACTAGATTAGGTGAGGTGAACGCATCGTCATTGGATTGAATCTGATCAAACGGATAGTGAGCTACTAAATCTTGATTAATTTGTCGCTTCAGGCTAGATTCTGAAAGATTGGTATGAGCTTTCCAGTTTTGGTACTGCTCGTCTGATGATGGTTTTTGTTGCTCTAATTTTGCCTCAAGGTTCTCAATTTTTTGGCTAATAAACTGGATGATGTTTTCCTGCTCTTCACTACTGAGTAGAAGGGAAGGGCCAGGGGTTTGATCGGGTCCGTATACCGGAGTACCTATCTCGCGGGTGCTGTTGAAAAAGCCAGAGACTTTGTAGAAATCTGCTTGACTAATCGGATCATACTTATGATCGTGGCAACGGGCGCACTCCAGCGATAGTCCCATGAATGCTTGCCCAACTGTTCCTACCCGGTCGGCAATGTACTCCTGCCGATATTCTTCAAATACAATCCCTGCCTCCGAATTTTTCTTGTGCAGTCGGTTAAAGGCAGTGGCTAAAATACTTTCTTGGGTAGGATTGGGAATAAGGTCACCCGCTAATTGCCAGGTAGAAAACTGATCGTAGGGCATATTTTCGTTAAAGGCCTTAATCACCCAGTCGCGCCAAGGAGAGAAGTTCCGGTGCTTATCATCCAGATAACCATCACTATCGGCGTAGCGAGCTACATCCATCCAATTTACAGCCATTCGCTCTCCGTAGGCTGGGGATTGTAGTAATCGGTCGACTAATTTCTCGTAGGCATCGGGCGAGTCATCCGCCAGGAAACGATCAATTTCTTCCAGCGTGGGCGGTAATCCGGTTAGGTCAAAGCTTAATCGTCGGATGAGTGTTTCTTTATCTGCTTCCTCCGCTGGGGTGAGTCCCTCCCGCTCTAATCGAGTTAGCACAAAATTATCGATAGGCGAGTTTGGCCACTCTTCATTTTCGCTAGTCGGTAATTCTGGCTTTTCCGGTTTGATGAACGCCCAGTGCGGCTTGTATTCAGCTCCCTGTTCAATCCACATAGTAAGAATGGCTTTCTCCTCTACCGTAAGTTGCAGATGAGATTCGGGGGGAGGCATTACAAAGTTGGGATCGTCGGAAACAATACGGTGATAAACCTCGCTTCTCCCCAGTTTGCTTGGTACAATAGCGTGTCCTTCACCTGATGCTAGAGCTGCAAATGCTGCTTCGGGAGTATCTAGTCGCAGATCAGCTTCTTGATTTTCTTTATCGGGACCGTGGCAAGCGTAGCAGCGATCGGAAAGAATAGGCTTAACGTGAAAGTTGAAGTCAATCTTCTCCGGTAATTTTTTCTCAGCTTCTACAATCTCCGCTGGCTTTTCGGTGCCACAGCAAGTGAACAGCACCGCGAATAAGCCGGATGTGAGAAATAATAATTGAGTACGTAAACGTGGTTTGAATAAGTGCATAGTCTTTCTTTCACCCTTGCGGAAAACAAGATTATGCTAATATAATAAACTCTGGTGGCAGATGGTAGGTTAAAAAAACCGTTTTATTAACTGTTAATAACAGGCTTATTTTGATAATTTGACGGTTAATTACCTTTAAAGTTAATTATGCGGGACGAGCGACTTTTCCGGGATACAGCTCAAAGGATCATTGAGAGTGCTGCTTTCGGAAGATCGGAAACCTACGCCAACCTGCTAAATTTTCTAGTAGAATCCACCCTAATTGGGAATACTCCCAAGGAAACCACTATTGCTGAACAGATATTCGGAGACAAAGAATTTAACCCCAATGAAAGTACACTGGTAAGGGTATACGTATTCAATCTTCGGAAGAAAATTGCTAAATACTATCAGAGCCAAGGTGAGCAGGATCAGTGGATACTCTCCATACCGAAGGGTAGCTACGAAGTAATCTTGGATGAAAGAGAGAGCAAAGAGTTGGTAAATCATACTAAACCAACCGAGTCTGCCTTCGGAAAGAGTTGGATATTCTACACAATCATTATTGCTGCTCTATTGCTTAGCCTGTTCTTATGGCGAAGCAAAACGGCAATTCAAAACGCCTACCAAGTAATTCCTGAATCGAACATATGGACAGATTTTTTGGATAGCGAGCTTCCGTACTATGTGGTATTAGGCGATCTTTTTATTTACTCAGAATACAATAAGCAGCAAGAAACCACCCGTACCATCCGGGATGCCGATATGAACTCACTCGAAAGCTTTGAGATTATGGCAACGCAAATGAACGATACCAGCCGGGAGGTAAATACGCTTTCCTACTCTTTTCTAGTGAAGAATAGTGCGGAGTGGATTAAAAGCTTAACCCAAATCTTCTTCTCTCATCATAAGAATTTCAGCGTTCGTTACATGACTAAGTTCAGCACTAAGGATCTAGTTGATAATAATATTATGCTAGTTGGGATGCTGAAAACATTCGGTCTGTTCAACAATTATTTTGATAATTCCAGCTTCACCCTTATTGCCAACGATACCATTCAATTTCAGGTAGATAGTCTGAAGTCTGTTGAGAAATTTTCCCCCTCAGGCGACCCAGATTCTTTTCACACCGATTACGGGTTTATCGCCAAATTTCCCGGACCGAATAATAATACAATCATTATGTGCGGTGGCCTTTGGGATACCGGAGCCTCTCAAAGCTTAAAGATGCTTACTGGCCCGGTGCTGCTAGGTCAGTTAGAAGATCGCTTAAAAGAAGAGTATGAGACTATTCCTCCGTACTTTGAAGTGCTGATTGAAGTCAACGGTATTGATCGTACTGAACTTACGCCCCAGATTCTGTACGTCAACCAAATCGACGAGTCTAATAATCTCTGGAATGTTCGTTGAAAACACTTTTACAATTACCTCTTTAGGTTGACTGCCGTTGGCTATTTTATGATATTGCAAGGGTGAATGAGCAACAACGCCTACTTCGATTACTAAAGCTGATTGCCCTACTATCTTCTCCCTTGCGCCGAACCGTGCGGCAGTACGCTGACCTGCTGGAAGTGAATAAAACCACTATTTACCGCTACTTTCGTACGATTGAGGAAGCGGGCTACGCCCTGTTGTTAGATGACCAAAACCAATACTACCTGGATCGAAGTACGGTTCGCAGTCGCCATCCCGAGTTACACTTTAGTGAAGAAGAGGCGCAAGTACTGGGCGACTTAGTGCGTAGCTACGATTCGCCCATTCAGCAGGATTTGCTAAACAAAATTTACACTCACTCTACTTTAACCGAATTAGCCGATAGCCTGGCCGATGCCCAGCAGTCGGTGCGCTACCGTATCCTCAAAGAAGCTATTCGGGAAGAACGGCAGGTAATTTTGCGGCAATATGTCTCCATGAATAGTCAGCAAATAGGTGATCGCCGGGTAGAGCCTATCGGATTTTTGCATCGGGATACTTTGGTGGAGGCTTACGATGTGGAGAAAAAAGCGATGCGCCATTTTCGGATTGAGCGAATTGCTGAGGTAAAGCGTTGCCAAACCTACTTTCAGAACCGAGGCGAGCACCGTCATAGTCAGACCGATCCTTTCCGAGTAGCTAACTTACAGTCCGTGGATATTGCCGTAAAACTTACTCCCACGGCTGCTCAGCAAATGAAGGAGCTATACCCTGCTACGGAGCCTTATTTACAACAGCAAGGTGATTCAACCATTTTTTCAGCGCCTGTTAATCGAGAATTTAAACTGATTGATCGTCTGCTTCTGAGCTTATGCGACGAAGTACAAGTTGTATCCCCACCCCAGCTCCGCGAGCATCTACAAGCCTTCTGGAAGCGTAATACTATCTGAGGAAACCGGAAGCGGAAAAATTGAGATTAAAATGAATGTAGAAATATTTTTGGACTGTACCATCTACTTCAACACTTGACTCCCTTCGCTTCGGATTCCTGACTCCAGATTCCGGTTTCCCGTCTCCGACCGAACTATTTGGGCTATTCTGAAAAGATATTTTTGCCAGTTGCAGAGGGTGCAACTCCGGGGTCGTATTCTTGTCATAGATTGATTTAACAGAATACATTATGCAGAAATTAACAATTTATGACCGGACGTTTTTCGGAGAACAGGTAGGAGAAGTTCAGATTATTGTAGGCAATAAAGTCACTACCGTACGGGAGATTATCAACGCTCGGGTAGAAGCCGAAGTAAGTAGCTACAACCAACGCCAAGCCCATTATTTTCAAGGGTTAGTCCAGCCTACCGGAGCCGAGCAGACCCTCAACGGTTTTCGGCTTAAGAAACGTCAAAAAATTGACCCTGAACAACATACCTATTTAGCCCTAGATAGCTTTTTGAAAAACCAGTACTTTGTCTTAATTGATGATGTACAGGCCGAATCGCTCGACCAAGAAATTACCCTTCATCCAGAAACCGAGATTAGTTTTTTAAAACTGACTCCTTTAGTGGGCGGATAATCCCGTAACACACTAACAAACAGCATTACACCCATTTTCCATTGTCCTCTATTCATTTTCATTTGATAAAATATCATGGCAATACAGACTTTACGTAAAATTCTATTCGGCAACTTTGTTTTAAGAGAACACGCTGAGCTACAATCTTTACTAACCCGCATCTATCGAGAGATACAAAACCAGGCAGGTTTTAAATGGTGGTGGGTAGATAAAAATCTATCGGAAACACTTACCTATCAGACACTGAGAGCTAAAAGCCCAGCGGAGAAACGAGATTTAGTATTAGAACTGGTAGCCATGCTTCCTAAGTTAAAAGCTCGCTTTGCCCAACGAAACTCGTACAGTTACGACGACCCAGATATTATTATGGAGCGAATGGGAAGTTCGCTGCTAAACCGCTTAGTTCGACAGAAGCTAGATTTGCGAGAAAGTGATTTTATCTTTCTACTAAATACCTATGTCAATATTCCTGATCGAACTTACTATTACTTCAGTCAGTGGCCAGTGGGGCATACCGTAAAGCAGCTAGAAAGATTAGCCGCGACTAAACCGCTCAGTCCTGATTTTCAAGCTTTTCTTGCCCATTATATTCAAAAGACTGAATTTGAGCATCAGCACCACTATTGGGGTTCTAATTTAGCCCAGGTAAAACTGAAAATAGAAACTTTATTGTATCAAGCCCAAAGTGGTAAAACTACAGTACCACCGTTAGTGCTGAACGAAAAGGATAGTTTCGGGCAATTAGTCAACCAATCGGTAAATGGGTTGTCTGACAAAATGCGCCCGCACTATTACGAATTGCTCCATCTAGCAGTAAAGGCTTCGGGAGCTAAGCCTACCAAGAAATATAGTAAGGCGATAGAGAAAATTGTGGAAGCTACTGGGTCAATTCACTTTCGGGAGACAGTAGGAACATGGCTGGCTTTTTTAATCAGCATGGAAGATACTGAACAAGAACATCGTCAGACCTGGGGAACCAATACTTATACCTATACCACCCGAACTTTTCTTCAGCCACAAAATGCGACTATCGCTAAAGGGCTGGTTTGGTCATTAGTGCAGGTTAGCAATCCAATTACTTTGGTGACGATTGGCCAATTAGCCGAGCGGGCTTTTCGGAAGATACCGGGAGTTGGGGCAACTGCTACGGCACTAGGCAATGCTTGTCTTTATCTACTGGCTCATTCAGAAGGGGCAGAAGGAGTAGCCTATCTCTCAGGATTAAAGACCAAAATACCTCAGAATAACATCCGCCAACGCATACAGCAGTGTATCGAACAGAAATCAGTGCAAATGGGTATTAGCCCTCACGAAGTGGAAGAAATGGCGGTACCTCATTACGACCTTAAAGTGGGTAGGAAAGAGATTATATTCGATGATTATACTCTAGAGATTTCTGTTCAGGGCATTGGCAAAATCAGCCAGGTTTGGCGGAAGCCTGATGGTACGACTCAAAAATCAGTGCCTAGTTTTGTAAAGCAATCGGCTTTGCATCAGTCTCGCCTAACAGCAGTCCGGGCTGAAATCAAGGACATCAAAAAGAGTTTGACAACGCAACGAGACCGGATTGATCGATCGTATGTGCAAAGTCGTAGCTGGACTTACGAAAAATTCTGTCAATACTATCTCCACCACGGACTGGTAGGTTGGCTAGCGCAACGACTTATTTGGTCATTTGAACTTGGCGGACAAACTATTCCGGCTATTTGGCGCAATAACCGCTGGGAAGACGTAAGTGGTAATCCGCTGAACGGGATCAACGATATTACTCAAGTTACTCTTTGGCACCCTATTCAATCCAAAACGGAGGAAGTATTGGCCTGGCGAGAGCGGTTGGAACATTTAGAGATGCAGCAGCCTCTGAAGCAGGCTTACCGGGAGATTTACTTACTAACGGATGCTGAAGTAAATACCCGATTTTACAGCAACCGGATGGCAGCGCATATTCTGAAGCAGCATCAACTTAATGCCTTAGCGGGAATCAGGGGCTGGAAGTACAGTTTGCTGGGAGCCTTTGACGACGGACGCGACCGGGGCGAAGTAACTATTAATCTACCAGATCATAACTTACAGGCTGCTTTCTGGATTAATGAAATGCTAAGTGAGGAGGCGATGAATGATACCGGAATCTGGCTTTACGTAGCTACTGATCAGGTACGCTTTACTCAGGATGATAAAGTACTCAATCTTATTGATGTTCCTCCGCTAATTTTTTCTGAGATTATGCGCGATGTAGATTTATTTGTGGGGGTAACCAGCGTAGGTAATGATCCACAATGGCAAGACAATGGCGGCACTCCCCAGTTTCGCGATTACTGGGCAACCTATTCATTCGGTAACCTGAGCGAAGTAGCTAAAACCCGCAAGGCAGTTCTGGAGAAAGTATTGCCTCGGTTGAAGATCAATAAGGTAGCCAGCATTGACGGGAAGTTCTTGAAGGTAAAAGGAACTTACAAGACCTACAAGATTCATATTGGCAGTACCAATATTTTGATGGAGCCTAACGATCAGTATTTATGCATTGTACCCTCGCGTAGCTCAGCTTCCAGTACTGATAAACTATTCTTACCCTTTGAGGGTGACCGAGGCTTCGCGATTTTGCTTAGCAAGGCGTTTTTGCTGGCCGAGGATCATAAAATTACTGACCCAACAATCCTCAGCCAATTAGGAAGATAAAACATCAACTCTCACTCCTCAATCAAGCCCTGTCTGATTTCTCAGGCAGGGCTTTTTGTCCTTCCCCGACTCTGTTTTTAGGCTAATATATCTTTCACTACGTGTCCGTGAACATCCGTGAGGCGGTATCGACGGCCTTGGTGTTTGAATGTTAGTCGTTCGTGGTCAATGCCCATTAGGTGCATGAGGGTTGCGTGAAAATCGTGAACGTGAACCGGGTTTTCCGTAATGTTATAGCTAAAATCATCGGTAGCTCCGTAGGTGAAGCCTGGTTTTACGCCCGCGCCAGCCATCCACATGGTAAAGCATCTTGGGTGATGATCACGTCCGTAGTTTTCGGGGGTTAGCTTGCCCTGAGAGTACACGGTTCGTCCGAACTCTCCACCCCAGATTACGAGCGTATCTTCCAGTAAGCCTCGTTGTTTAAGATCTTTCACCAGCGCAGCAGTAGCTTGATCGGTATTTTTACACTGGTTCTTAATGCCATCGGGTAACCCCCCGTGCTGATCCCAGCCCCGGTGGTAGAGTTGCACGAACTTCACGTCTTTTTCTAATAGTCGCCGAGCCATCAGACAGTTGGCGGCGTAGGTGCCAGGGTCGCGACTATCCTCACCGTACATATCAAAAATGTAATCTGGTTCATCGGAAAAGTCAGTGATTTCTGGTACGGAGGTTTGCATACGGTAAGCCATCTCATACTGAGCAATGCGGGCGTTAATTTCCGGGTCGCCGTATACGCTTTTCTGTACCTCGTCTAGCTGCTTGATGTAGTCTAGCATTTCGGCTCGGTCTTGCCCATCGTAGTTTTCGGGGTTATTTAAGAAAAGTACCGGATCATTTCCTGAGCGGAACTGCACTCCCTGATACTGAGTAGGTAAGAAACCATTGCCCCACAAGCGGGCATAGATGGGTTGCCCCCCCGCATTCTTGGAATTGAGTACGATAAAAGAAGGCAGGTTCTCATTGTCAGAACCTAAGCCATAGCTCAGCCAGGCACCGATGGAAGGCCGACCGGGAAGCTGGTGTCCCGTTTGGAAAAAAGTAATTGCCGGATCGTGGTTGATCTGTTCGGTATACATGGACTTAATGAAGCAGAGATCATCCACAATTTCAGCCGTGTGAGGCATTAGCTCACTTACCCAAGCTCGGCTTTGTCCGTACTGGTCAAATTTGTAGATAGAAGGGGCAATCGGGAGCGAAGACTGATTGGCACTCATACCTGTAAGTCGTTGACCACCCCGCACTGAAGAGGGGAGCTCCTCACCGAACATTTTCTCCAACTTGGGCTTATAATCGTAGGTCTCGAATTGAGATGGCCCTCCGCTTTGAAAGAGGTAGACAATCCGCTTGGCTTTCGGGTTATGGTGCAGGGCGTTCAACGCCCCACCTCCGCCTGATAAGGGCGAAGGCGCACCGGCAGCAAAAAGCTTGTCAACTCCTAGAAGTGAGCCAAGCGCCACTGCACCTAAGCCCAGAGAAGTTTTCGTTAAAAATTGTCGTCGGTCTACCTTCTGTTCTTCTTTGCGAAGATCTAAATCGTTGGTTCGTATCTGATGGTGATTACACATATCGTACTATCTTATTATCGTTTATTAATGGTAGCGTCGGCATTCAAAATAGCACTAGCCACAATCGCATTCGCTGCTACCAAGTTAGTATCTAATGAAGGATCTATTTCATAAGCCCCAGCCTCTAGCCAGCCTTTGGCTCTCGTCGGATCATCTTTAAATTTTTGATACTCGCTCTCCCGCAGTGTTTTTAGTATTTTAATTTCTTCCTGTCGAGGTGACCTTCCCGTTAGTTTTACAAAGGCAGTAGTAATTCCATGTTCAGTACTTTCAGCCTTCGTAATGTCTTCGCCAATCTTGCGAGAGGTCTCAACGAAGGTTGGATCATTCAGTAGGACTAAGGCTTGCAGTGGAGTATTCGTCTTTTGCCTTCTTACCGTACACTCGCTTCGTTCGGGCTGATCAAATGTAGCTTGGGTAGGATTGGGCACCGATCGTTTCCATAAGGTATACAAGCTACGTCGATAAAGTTTATCGCCGGTATCTTCGGTATATTTCCCACCATTCATTTGCCATAATCCTTCAGGCTGATACGGTTTCACGCTTTGCCCACCAATCTTTTTATTTAAAAGACCACTAGCTGCTAAAGCATTATCTCGAATCATTTCGCTGGTAAGCCGACTTTTAGGCCCACGAGCTAACCATACATTATCAGGGTCTTTTTCCCGAAGCTCGGGTGAAGTCAAGGAACTTTGTCGGTAGGTAGCCGACATCACCATCGCCTTAACCAGAGCTTTTACATCCCATCCGCTATCGATAAACTCCAGAGCTAACCAATCTAATAACTCCGGATGGCTTGGTAAGTCTCCTTGGTTGCCAAAATCTTCAGTAGTTTTGACAATTCCTCGCCCGAAGAAGTGTTGCCAGTAACGATTAACTGCCACTCGGGCTGTGAGCGGATGGTTCGGATGGGTGAGCCATTGAGCTAAACCCAGTCTATTTTTCGGAAGGCTATCCGGCATAGCGAAAATTCTTTCGGGAGTACTAGGAAATACCTCTTCTCCGTACTGATCGTACAAACCCCGTTCTAAGACGTAGGCCTGCCGGGGTTCCGGCATCTCTTTCATTATCATCACTTCTTTCACCTGCTCCATTTCTTTCACCTGCTTCATTCGGGCGGCTAGCAAATCTTTTTGAGCCGAACGGTAAGGAGTATAGAAGTGAGCCAGATAGTATTCTGTCAGCATGGATTTCTCTTCTGCTGAAAGTTCAGTTGGAGCTTTCTGCGTGATTTCGTCAATGGAGACATCGGCTACTTGCATTACCTCTAAAGAAGTAATCACTCGGTCGTAGACGACCACCTCATCGGCCATACCATCTTTGATGCCGAACCCTCGCCAGCGACCACCAATTTTCAATCCCGGTTCGTTGGAGTTTTTATAAACTTGCTCGTCGTAATTGTTGAAAAGAATGTCTTTATACAGATTATCAGCGATAACTTCTGTCTCCAGCTCTTCTCCATTCATGTAAAGCTTTACTCCATCGGCTGAACTAGAACCATCGTAGGTCATCGTCAGCTGTATCCACTGGTTACGCGGGACTTCGGCTACGGTGTGTCTTTCGATAGCATTATCAGGCCAAGTATGCGCTAAAAGCACTTCTAGCTTATTATCGCGCAGATAAAGATGATAGCCCTTAAAACTGTGCAATCGGGCACCATTGCATTTGTGAAATATGACCCCCTCTTTCAGTGAATCAGGCAAGTTTACCCATATACCTACCGAAAAGGGCTGGCTGCGGCTGTAGATACCTACTGGTTTAAGATCTAGCCAAGCATCGCCATTGAGCTTAAGCCCTTTGCCCTTTTCCGTACTTGCAAAGTCGGGCTTTTCATTTGATGAGCCATTACGCTCCATCTTACCTGCCTTACCACTAATTTGGTTACGAAGGTGGCCATCTAGCGTAAAATGTCCTACGCGTCCTTTAGTGAATTTTTTCTCTACCTCTCGCTGGTAATTACCCGCACTAATCCACGCCTCAGCTTTTTCTTTTCCTGTCTCTTTGGCCTCCTGGACTTTAGCTTCATTCTTAGAAACTTCCTGATCAACAAAGGCTAGTATTTTCTTCTGAGCCGAATCGGGTAGCAGCATAGTGGGAACAGGGGTATCGTTGGGATCCCACGAAATCTGTCCGGTTTCATTTATGTTGTTGAAGAAGCTAGATAGCTCATAAAAGTTTTTCTGAGATACCGGATCGTACTTATGATCATGGCAGCGAGCACAAGCCAAGGTAAGTGCCATCAGTCCTTGCCCAACCACAGATATCCGGTCAGACACATACTCAACTCTAAACTCTTCGTCAATAATTCCGCCTTCTGCATTTTGGGGATGAAGGCGGCTGAAGCCAGTAGCAAGCTTTTGCTCGGTAGTAGGTTCAGGTAGCATATCTCCAGCCAACTGCCAGGTGATAAACTGATCGTAGGGCATATTCTCATTAAATGATTCAATTACCCACGTTCGCCACGGACTCATATCCCTCACCCGATCCACCTGATAGCCGTAGGTATCAGCGTAGCGAGCCACATCCATCCAGTCGGTAGCCATCTTCTCGCCATAGTGCGGAGAGGCTAGTAGGCGGTCTACCTGCTTTTCATAAGCATCAGGCGACTGGTCTACCAGGAAACCTTGGAGTTCGTCCGGGGTAGGAGGTAGTCCCGTCAGATCGAACGATAACCTTCTTAGCAGTAATTCTTTATCAGCCTCCTCAGAAGGAGAAAAGTTGTTCTCTTCTAGCTTTTTAGCAATAAAATGATCGATAGGATTTTCAGCCCAGTCTTCACTCGATATTTCAGGAATATCCCGTTTTTCTGGTTTTACAAAGGCCCAATGGGGTTTGTATTCGGCACCGTCCTCAATCCAGCGACTGATAACTGCTTTTTCGTGAGCGGTCAGTGTCAAATTAGATTCGGGAGGAGGCATGATGTACTCCGGGTCTTCGGAAACAATACGGTGGTAGGCAGCACTCTTGGCTAATTTACCAGGCACAATGGCGTATTCACCGGGGGAGTCTTTAAGTGCGGCTAAAGCACCTTCGCGAGTTGCTAATTCTAATCCAGCTTCCTGACTGGCTTCATCTGGCCCATGGCAGGCAAAGCACTTATCCGAAAGAATTGGCTTCACATGCAGATTATAATCCAGTTTTTCGAGAAGGTTCTTTTCGGCTTTAACTACTTCGGCTGGTTTATCTACCCCACAGCCTGTCACAAAAAGAAAAGTGCCGAAACATACACTAATCAGACTGATAGGAAAAGAAAGCTTGCTTTGGGTATTCAGTATATATGGACTTTTGGGAAAGTACGTAGATTGCTTCATTATTCAATATAACAACAAGACCGTGATTTTTAGCATACAAGATTACCTAGAATTGACAAAATAGTAAATCCACAAACGAGAGGTTGTTTTGCACAAATCCGACATTATTGGTAGTTTGTCTATTTTAAAACAGAAAGATTGTTTCCAGATAATTAAATGCTTGATACGCTAAGAACGCTTCGTCTTCGCCTGCTGCACATTGGATTCGCTTCATTAAACCATCGGTGGCAGTTTGAGCGAGTAATCAGTCCATTTTCCCGCCTGTATTTAATTACGGGAGGAGATGCCTGGGTATTTCATAATGATCGTAAATACACACTTAAACCGGGTTATCTGTACCTGATTCCCAGTTATACCGATAGCAAATATCACTGCGATCATTTTATGGAGCAGTACTACATCAGTTTTCTGGATGAAATGGAAGAGGGGTTGAGCATCTACGAAACCCTAGCATTCACCTACGAAGTGAAAGCCCAAGCAATAGATTATCATCTCTTTAAACGACTTCTGCAACTTAATCCCGATAAACCAATTAAGAAAATTGACCCCAAGGCCTACGATAATCGTTCCGACCTACTGAGTTTTAACCTTCCGGAAACCCAGCAGAGTTGGAGTGATTTTATGGAAAGTCAGGGAGTTTTACTCCAACTATTTTCCCGATTTCTTGCAAACACTACTCTGGATCAAGAGAAGAAAATTAAGTCTTACCGTCGGTTGGCGGCTACCATCCGGTTCATCCACCGAAACATTAAAGAGAAACTCACTGTAGAAGAATTAGCTGAACAAGCATACCTGCACCCTGACTATTTTTCGCGACTTTTTATGAGCATTACCGGAGTGCGACCCATTGAGTATATACAGAAGATGCGGATGGAACGAGCACAACTTTTACTTACTACTACCAATGCTGCCGTATCCGAAATTGCCGAAGAGGTAGGCATACCTAATGTCCCGTATTTTTCCCGTCTGTTTAAGCGAAACTACACTATCAGTCCAGCTCGTTATCGGACTGAACGAGGTCAGGTGTGATGAGTAGAGGCTGTAAAGCTGATAGTATTTATTATAATGATTCTTTTAACTTTCTGTAAGATTCAATTCTTTTTTCTTCATTTTATTCATATTTTGCTCTAATCTGATCAGACCAAATAGCGACTACTCTCGATGAAAGGGCAAGTGAAAATAAATATTAGGGTACTTTTATCTTTTTGTACCTTGGGAATATTACTGTCGTTTGGATATTCTGGCATTTCCCAAAACCTTTCCCTAAAAAAAGAAGCTGATAGTTTGTACCAGCAAGGCAACTATACCGAAGCGGTATCTTCTTACCAACGATTAGTACAGTACTGGCAGTCTCGCAGTAATTTAGATAGTGCACACTACTATCAGCTTTGGCAAGCCAGAAGTAATATCCAGCAGTACGAATATGGCACCGCCCAAAAGATGCTGAACGCCATTCTTAGCCAAGCCGATACTATATCAGAAAGCAGTTTACTAAGCAAAGTGTATCACGATTTGGCTCGTGCTTACCAGGGTACCAGCGATATTGCCAAAGCTCTAAATTTCTCTGAAAGAAGCATTGCTACGGAGCTGGAGCAAAGTCAGGCGGATACATTCCAGTTAGCCAAATACTACGAGTTCCGAGGATTTTTGCAGATGCAGTCGGGGCAGTACGAAGAAGCTGAGCAGGGAGTAAAGTACGCTCACCGTTTACGGAAGCAGATTCTAGAGCCTACTGATAAAGAGTTAGGCTACAGTGCCAATACGCTCTACATTGTGATGGACGCACTAGGTAAGTTGGACGAAGCCGATATTGCTATTTCAGAAGCCTGGAGTATCCTAAACCTAAATTTACCTGAAGAGCATCCGCATGTTGCGTTGATTGCTAACAACTACAGCACTCATTTGATAGAACTAGGAAAGCCTCAGCCTGCTAAAGACTACTTGCTAAAAGCTATTGCCTCTAACCAGAGCGGCGAACGTTACTTTCCCCTAATAGGTAACTACGTCAACCTGGGTATGCTGTACCTGAACTTAGGCGAAAATAAAACTGCCGAATCATACTACCAACAAGCCTGGAAAACTGTCGATACCCTAATCACGTATCCTAACTATGAGCGAGCAAGGGTACTGGATGCACTAGGAGCCGTTTACTTTTACCAAGATCAACCCACGTTAGCGGACTCTATTTTTCGGCGAAGCCTGAGTGAGAAACGGGCAGTATCTGATGATCAAAATGCTGATGTTGCCCAAAGTATTTTCAACCTGGGGCTAGTTGCCCACAAGCGGCAACAACTGTCTCAAGCCCAAGTGTACTTTCGTCAAGCTGAAGATATGCGGCGAAAAGTATTAGGCGAAGCTAGCCCCAAACGAGGCGATGCCTTATTTGAACTAGGAAAAATTGCTTGGGAAAGTCAAGATACTACCCAAGCTTTAAATTACTGGATTAGTTCTCAGCATATCTATCAACAGGGACTTGGCTTACCTCATCACTACACATTAGAGAGTCTCGTTCAACTAGCTGAGGCTTTTTCCTCCCTTCGTAAATCAGATAGTGCAGCTTACTATCTAAACTTGGCTTGGGCAAGTGCTTCGCAGTACACTAGCCCCCTTACCGTGAATTTTGATACACTCACCCTGAGGCAATATCATCCTTTTGTGCTGGATTTAATCAATTTTCAGCTTCGCGAGCTATTAGCCACCCAGCTTAATTCCGATGAACTGAGCCAGGCAAAAGGCATACTGACGGCAGTGCAAGAATGGCTGCCTACATTTCAGTCACTATTTAATGATGCTTCCTTGGAACAGGATGTAGCAGGTCAAATTCAGGAAGTGTATCAGAAAGGAGCCATTATCGCCCATCGGGCATTAATCCAGGATGATACTGATTCGATTTTTTGGCAAAACCAGCTGCTTAACTGCGTTCAGTCCAGCCGGGGAGCTACTATCCAAGCGGCCTTTAAAGACCGGGAGGCGGTAAAATTTGCTGGAGTTCCTGACTCGACCATCGCTCTGGGCGCAGAACTGAAGCAACAGTTACAGTTTGCCTTAGCCCGGGAGCAAAATGATAACGAAGAGGAAGGTTTATCAGCACAACTGGTCCAGCAGCGACAGGCAATTTTGCAACGGTGGCAGGAGTACCAGCAGCAGTTGCGCCGACAGTATCCTCAGTATTACGAAGCCCGGTTTACGTCTCAGCCCCTCGATGCCCAGCAAGTTCAACAATCGTTACGAAAGCAAAAACACGCAGTGCTGGCGTATTTTCATCTGGATACTGCCTTGCTGGCGGTAAAGATGGATG
The DNA here is from genome assembly GCA_937883755.1 of uncultured Flammeovirgaceae bacterium. Taxonomy (GTDB): domain Bacteria; phylum Bacteroidota; class Bacteroidia; order Cytophagales; family Cyclobacteriaceae; genus Tunicatimonas. The sequence goes on from CAKZYA010000006.1 coordinate 140,712, forward strand.
CTGATGGATTTAGCTCACATTGGCTACCGATGGAGTTAGGTTGGCAAGATTCACTGCAAACGTATCAGCAACTACTCCAGAATCAGCAGGATATTACTCGTCAGGCACAACTCGGTCACTTTCTGTACCAACAGCTATGGCAACCGCTGGGCGTCTCGTCTCAATTTCCAGTAAAAATTTTAGCCGATGGCCCACTATTCTACTTCAACTTTGAAACCCTACTTACCCAGTCTATTGCTAATGCTGACAGCGAAACCACCTGGCCTTGGCTAATTCGTGATTATTGTGTCTACTACGGACATACGCTAACCGAAACTGCTTCGGCAAATGTTCCGGGTAGTATTTTAGGTATTGCTCCGGGCTTTTCGCAAGATTTGAAAACTGACTACTTGCAAAAGCTTCCTCAGGGCCAATCGCCCGATTCCGTTTTCTTGGGTTGGCTGCGAACCCCTTGGTCGTTGGCATTTGCCGAGCGTATGCAAGAAGAAGGCTGGGGTTCTTCCCTCACGGCTCAACAAGCTACCGAAGAACTATTGCTGGAAAAAGCTCCGCAAGCCAGCATTCTGCATTTCGGCACCCACGCCCGTTTAGAAAACAATCGTCCACTATACAGTTTTTTGGCGCTTGCTCCTGAACCTACCACCGAACACGACGGCTATCTGTATACCTACGAACTTTATAATCAACCACTAAACGCTCAACTGGCGATGCTCACTGCCTGCGAGACCGGACTAGGTAGTTATCGCCGGGGCGAAGGTGTGCTGTCGTTGGCTCATGCCTTCCGCTACGCCGGATGCCCCAGTGTAGTGTACAGCCTGTGGAGTATCGATGATCAGCAATCCAATGCCATTGCGACTAAGTTTTATGAATACCTGAGAGAAGATATGACGGTAGCCCAAGCCCTCAGGGCGGCTAAGCTTAGTTTCATGGAAGAAGCCCAAGGTAGCTTACAGTCGCCCTACTACTGGGGTGGACTAGTACTGACCGGGCAAGACAGTACAATTGAAATATCATCTGGCAGTAATCTTTACTGGTATGTTTCAGCAGGTTTGGGCTTATTACTTCTGCTGTGCGGATTAACTTTTTGGCAGGTTAAGAAAAGATAAATGCCAGATTATTCAGAATATCTCATAGTAAAAGATAGAAAGGTAGAATGCTATAATCACTACCGGGGCGATTATACGTTTCTATGTGATATGTTCTGGGGCGAGAAAGAAGCCAAACGAATTATCAGAAATCAAGCCAAGTCAAATGACTTAAAATCAGAAGATATATTCTCCAGGGTCATCATCAATGAGAACTTAGAAGAAGTGAGCTTTCAGATTGAAATTCCCGAAAATGAAAGTGGTGAAGGTGTTTTATTGGTTGAAAGGTATTTGGATCTGGTAAAGGTAAATTGGGCAAACTGGAAGGTTAAATATTTGGAAGGTGGGAATTATGATGTTACCAGACTTTTAGAAGAGTACAATCATTCTGAAGTAGAAAATTTATCCCCTACAGTGGAAAGGTATATCCCAGACTACCTCGAGCATATTTGGGATGCGCCCAAAGGGACATTGATGAGTAAAGAAGAAGAGAATGAAATTACTTACGAGTTTTTGAATGACAATATCGCTACGATTATTTCAAAGGGTGAAGCACTGTTATCTCAAGCACTGAGCAATCAAGTATCAGATAGTAGGCTTCCTTTTGGTGGAATTCATATAGACCAGAATTCAAGAAAGATCAGTCTTTGGTATACAATTGAGCCAGTAAAGATAAGAGAATGGGCAATGAGATATTGGAATACTTGGGAAGTTGAGTTCGAGTTTTGGGGATATGAAAATCATTATCAAAGAATAGGGCAGGAATATAAGTTGAGCAAAATAATCAATAAGCTAGAACCACGAGTGATAGAGAAACTCAAAGAACAGATTACAAGTGAAGATAAAGAGCCGTACCTGGATATAGAGAATAATACTTACAGTTTTAGACCGAGAGAAATGGGTAAAGAGGCAATGGTAAAAAAATTCGAAACGATACTTAAAGATGGGCACAGAAACGAAAAAAATAGGGATTAATATTTTTTAAATATTATCACGAATACCTGACTATCAAATACTTAACAACCCAAACCCTAAAACCTAACCCCCAACCCCTAAAAAAAATCAAAAAATTTCTCAAGCCACATGATGACCTAGGTTTAGTCAGCTCTATATACAGGTAAACAAAACAGAGAAATCCTAAACTTTAGCATTATGAACTTCCTTAAAAAACTAACCCGAACGCAAAAAATCTTAGCAATAGCCGGAACCGTAGTCGCTGGTGGCGTTTTCTTCATGGACAACTCAGAAGATGAGTACAACACTTATGGTGATTACTACAATGAAACTCAAGCGTACCAGGAAGGTGGTCAACCAACTTATGCGGCTGGCGAAAAAATGATGGCAAGCACTCCCGCTTCTTTTGGCGACGGAGATGGTAAAGTAGTGATCTACGACAAAGGCTTACAGATGCCAGTTTCTACCGTAATCCTGCCTAAAGGCTGGAAAATAGACCAAGATATTGCCTTTGATCCCAATACCGCTCGCCCACTTCGTTTTAAGCTAGAGTACACAGGACCCAATGGCGAACTTTCTCGCTCATTTATGGAAATGAGCCCGTTTGGAGCTATGACTGGAAAAAGCTTTGAGCAAGCCTACCGGGAAGCCATTCCTAAAATGATTGGTAATGAGTTGACCCAAGTATCCGTAGGAAATATCAAGCCTAGCCCCGAAGCTGAAGCTATGCCCCAATTCCAGAAAACTGCTCAGAAGCTAAGTCAGCAGGGTATGAGAATGAATGCCCTAGAAATAGAAATCAGCGGTCAGCGTAATGGTCAGCCCTACAAAGGAATACTCGGATTTATAAAAGGAGTGCAACGTACTCAGATGGGCGAAGCTGGTATGGTAATGCCGTTTAATATCTTCTTAGCCCCGGTTAATCACTTCGAGAGTGCTTTAACAGTCGCTCGGGAAATGGGAAGAAATACTGTACAGAACCCAGCTTACGAGCAGCGTATGGATCAGATTAACCAACGAGCAATGCAGCAGATTCACGCCAATGGTCAGCGGAGAATGCAGCAAGCTACGGCAGCTCATCAGCAGCGAATGGCCAACCGAAATGCAGCCTTCAACGCACATCAGCAAAATATGAAATCTATGAGCCAGGCGCAGGATGCTTCGTACAATAGCTACATGAACGGTTTACGCAACAGCGGTTCTTACAGCAGCACCGGAAGTGATTACAGCAGCCATAATGCTTACGTTGACCAAATCCACGAGCGTAGCACTTTCAACGATCCTGATATGGGACATGAGATACATTTAGACGGTCAGTATGATTACAACTACACCAATGGTCTGGGTGATTATTACCGCACTAATGATCCTAGCTTTGATCCTAACTCATTGCCAGGTAACTACGAACAAATTGAACCTCAGTACCCTTACTAAACTAATTTAAATACCAACTCACTTGAAAGCCTGCGGCAAAAGCTGTGGGCTTTTTTATGTGTAGTGTTATAATGCTGTGTTTTGGTGTTCAAGTGTTCCTGCGTTCATGTAGAAGTGAATAACTTTGAACACTTGAACACTTGAACACTTGAACACTTGAACACTTGAACACTTAAAAAAATCCAGCTTTCGTTGATGACCTTCTGCTTCTGATTTCTATTCATAGGCAAATCTAATCATCTCATTATGAAAGCTTTTCGTTATTTTCTTTTAATTATTGAAGTTGCCGTTTCTATCGGTTTTATACTTTTAGCACTGGGATTTGTAGACGAGTTTCCAACCGACGCACCAAATCAATTAAGTAAGTTAGGGGTCTTTACTACTGAAGATACCTACCCATCGGACTCTTCTACTAAACAGGTATCTATTTATGATCAGGGGCTACAAATGATGCGAGGTAATTATGCTGTTCCGTCAGACTGGTTACTACAACAAGATGTGTATACACACCCCTTTGACTACGGCTATAATAGCTACGATCAATATACTAATCCAAGAAATCGGTTCATGGTTAGCTTTAATGGCTCTCAAGGCGAAATCATTCGTTGCCAGGAGCATTACGGTAACTACCAATGGGGAAAAGCTACTGATTTCAAGAATTTTAAAGGCGAAGTAGATTCACTGTTTCGGGTAGGTTTATTGAGCCATTTAGATAATCTTGTATTGAGTGATTTTTCAGCTAATAATCCTACTGAAGCTCGCTATCTCACGAATTACATCAAGATTGACAGTATGTACCAATACTTAGAAGCCTCCTTCACTGGAGAGCTTGAGGATAAAGACTACGAGGGTATTGTCCGAATAGTTTATCCTAATCTTACTAGCTCGGTAAATGTGGTGAGCGTATCGGTTATTTTGGCTCCGTCGGGGACACTATCTGAAGTGCTGAAAACAGAAAATCAGATTGCGTTTAGCTATCAGGCTAATCCGGCATTTGAACAGTATTGGACAGACAACAGAAGGTGGCATCAGCAGTATATTGACCAAGCAGATAATTATTATATTCCTGAGAAACCTGGTTGGCACCCTGATTCTGCCTACCACTACGCACCCATGAGTGGGTGGGAAGAGTATCAAAATTGGGAAAAGATAACGCCCAGTTACTAGCTTTCAACACATACAGTCTGATAAGATTTAACCTGTTGTGCTTCTGAACAACAGGTTTTTTTATGCTTCAGGTCAAAAATTTTCTAGCAGAAGTGATGACCTCAGTGAGATAGGCTCGATCAATAGGTAAATAATTAAAACTCACTAGACATATTCGTCATGAAAACTATTCAAATCATAACCGCACTTCTTGCCACAATAATAATCACTGGAATTGCCAAAGGACAGTCTGGTTACAGTAATACTGACTACCAATACCCTCAATCAGGCAACGGAGGTGGTCAGGGAGGAAAAGTAGAAGTCTACGATCAAGGATTACAGATGCCTACTGGTTCGTACACCGTACCCGCTGGTTGGCAAATCGTTCAGGATTATGCTACCAACCCCAATACCGGACAACCCATGAGGCAAAAGCTGGATATTGTTGGACCGCAGGGCGAACTACTACGTTCGCTAGGTATGGCTCAATACGCTGATATGATGGGCACTAACTTTGAACAGAGTTGGAAACAGATGGCAATGTCGGGCTTACAGGGTGAACTGAATCAGGTAAGTCTGGGACACCCTACCAGTAGTGCTCGAATGCAACGAAACCAAATGATGCAACAGTATGCCCAAACCGCAGCTAGTCAGGGCTTTAAGTTAGAGCTTTTGGAAGCTTCTGTATCGGGTAACCGTAACGGGCAACCTTACCAAGGACTAGTTTCTATTGTTCATCTTTTCCCGGCTAATATGCCCAACATGGGAACCATCCAAGTAAGCTTTACCATTTGCCCGGCGAATCGCTTAGAGCCAACATTGAACATTGGGGAGCAAATTGCCAACAGCTTCCAACCTAATCCTCAGTACCAACAACGCCTCCAGCAAATTCAGCAAAAGATGATGGGTGGCTACGGGAATAATAACTCTTATAATCCTAATGGTAATGGTGGTCAGTCAGGTTATCCTACTCAAGAAACATGGGGCAACGAATATCCTAATCAGAACACTCAGCTCTATGAGCAATACGAGCCAATTACTCCCTATGATCCGAGTAGACCTAACCAGCAGGTAAATTATCCTGATAACGGCCTTGATTATGCTCCGACTACTAACCCTGATCAAGAAGCGTGGCAGCCACAGTCAACTTCTCCCAACTACCGACAGTAATTGATAGGGGACAAGGGATAAAAATTGTAACATCACATCACTCAGAGTCATATGCTTCAGGTGGGGGACTCTGATGGTGTTTGTTTATTAAAGCATTATAATCCTTCACAAACTACTCATACACTATCATGAAACCGTCAACAAAAGCTGCGCTGGCAGTTTACATTAACTTGTTTTGCATAATGGTAGAAGTGGTAATCGGAATCTGTGCCATAGCACTGAGTATCTACGAAATAGCCTGGGTTGCTATCGGATTCTTTTACCACACTGATGAACCTCAAACCCTAGATGGTTACGATGGTACAAGTACAGCTGCCGACTATCTTTATCAACTCCAATTTGAGCAGCCAGCAGATAGTACTAAAACAGTAAACTGGTACGATCAAGATTTATCATTGCTTGAGAATACTACCACACTTCCCAATGATGAATGAGGCTTCAGTATATATGATCAGCTAAAAGATTTTTTCGTTGGGTTGATGACCTTTCTTTCATCAATTCTATTCATTATTGAAAGCAGGAAGCGACGGAGATAGTGCTCTTGAAGCACTTTGAGCGTTGAATTGAGCCTATTAATGTGTATATTTCACAGTTTGACGAACTACCTACTGTGATTTATGGCCGCCCGAATTGCTCGCTTATTAACGTACACCGATCAGTCGCTTTATCAAGGATTATTAAATAATGAAGCTGAAGTGTTTGAGCATATCTACATAGAGAATTTTCCAGCAGTGCGCCAACAAGTGCAGCGATACGGCGGCAGCGAAGACGATGCCAAAGATATTTTTCAGGAAGGTATCATCGCTCTCTGGAACAATATCCGATCGGGAAGTTATCAGTTACGAGAAGGGGTAAAAATGAGCACCTATCTTGTTCAAATTTGCAAACTTCGCTGGATGGATAAAATGAAAAAGGCCAGTCATCGCTACGAAGTAAAGCAGGAAGATTACGTAGAGCCAGAAGCTGAAGCTGACGTGCTAGTCAACTGGATAGATCAGGAAGAGCAACAGCAGTTTCAACAGCAGTTTGCTCAACTGGGTGAACGATGCCAGGATTTATTGAAGCGGTTTTACTTTTTGAAAGAGACAATGCAGGAAATTGCTACCGCGTTGGGCATTGGTGATGCTACCGCTAAAAACGAGAAATACCGATGTATGCAACGGCTGAAAAAAATAGTGCTTAACCAAGCATAAGACCACACTCATGGACGAAAAACTTTTTGAAAAAATGGAAGATTATATTCACGGTAACCTCTCAGTTACTGAGCAAGAGCAATTTGAAGCCGAAATGGCTACTGACGAACAATTACGGGAAGAAGTAGAACTGCACCGTAAACTAATTTCTTCCGTAGAAACGGAATCGCTACGCCAGCTACTGGAGCAAATTCATGAGGAAAATTTTGAGAGCGAAACTAAGGTGGTTTCCCTGCCCCGCCGCCGATCCTATTTCCCGATGGCGATTGCAGCTTCGGTAGCATTACTAATTTTAGCTGGATGGTGGATTTTTAACTTACAGACCTTATCACCCGAATCGGTTTATGCGGCTTACTTCACCCCGGCAGAGGGACTTCCTACCACACTGGGTTACAGCACCAACACTGATTTTGCCGAGGGTATGGTGTCCTACAAATTGCAAGAGTACACGGAAGCACTTGAATATTGGCAACCTCTTCTGGAAGCTGACCCAACCAACGATACTCTGAACTACTACGTTGGGGTGACTTTTTTGGCTGATGAGCAGCCTGATTCAGCTATCGGCTACCTAACAGACGTAGTTAGCAGTGAGCAGTCTTCTCTTCGCACATCTGCCCAATGGTATCTAGCATTATCTTACTTAAAAATTAATCAAGGAGAAAAAGCTAAATCCTTACTAGAAGATCTGGCTAATCGTGATAATCCCTACCAGAGTCGAAGTAGTGAAATATTGCAAAAAATGACCGGGACTTGATGACTTTTTGTAAGCGAGTTCTATAGACTAGATGAATAAGTAATCTAGTCGCTAATAGAACTTTCCATTTCATGAAAAATTCATACTACTTTCTCTTCCTCGTTTTAGTCATTTTTTTAGCAAGCTGCCAAGAAAATGAGCCTCAACCTGATAACGGTAATAATAACAACAATGGTAATAATGGCAACGATAACAATAATAACCCGACAGCCATTCTTCCCACAGAATTTAATAATGTAGCGTTACCTAACGAGTTGGCTAATGGTGCTCTGGCTGGCATAGCTATTTCCGGTGATGGGCGCTTCGTTGTGGTAACCACTTCAGCCCAACTAGTGGCTAACGATCAGGATAACTTTACCGATGTTTATCGCCTTGATCGTCAAAATAATACCTGGCTACTACTTTCCACTAACTTGGTCAGCAACGCTTTTTCAGCGAGCATTTCTGACAACGGTAATCGGGTACTATTTACTGCTTCCCAGAGTCCAGCGTTACCAACCAGCCCTACAGCTATCTATCTTTGGGAAAACAATACAGTCACTCCTATTCAAGAAGGGGTTCAGGATCCTACATCTCCACTGCCCCTGATCACGCCCTTAGTCGCCTTTACTAACGTTATCTCCCCTAATGGTCAGCAGATAGCGGTAAATATCAACTTAAACCATGTGGTAGCTCCCTTACAGACTTTGCAGGGAGCCGTAGTTAGTAACGGGCAACCTGCTGACTTCTCGACGAATGGCCGTTTCCATACGTGGGTTGATGTAGATATTCTAAATCCTCAGCAATCTCCCCGAGTGTGGCTGTACGACGCCCAAACCGGCAATAATGTTCCAATCACCCGCTCTACCAGCTTTTCAGACAGTCCGAAAATTAACGGCGACGGCCGATTGGTAGTGTTTGCATCAGAAATGAATGATCTGACTGGAGCTGAGGATAATAATGGGCTGATAGATGTTTTTCTCTTTGACCAGACCGTACCTCGCTATACCCGACTTACCCCACCAGATGCTAATGGGTTTAGCCAAACTCCTGACATTTCAGCCGATGGTAATGTAATCGTATTTTCCTCTTCGGCTAATAACCTAGGTGTTCCGGATACAAATTTTACCTTTGACATTTATGCGTACATCGATGGACAATTGGTTAATCTGACGATAGGAAGCCAGCAGTCTAATGTAAATCCAGTATTATCTAACGACGGAAGGTTCGTCGCTTACGTGAGTGGTCCATCTGATGCTACTGGAATTGTATCGCCTGAAAATGCCAGGGTTTTTATTGCTGGTCCACTTCGCTAACTTAGGCAAATACTCCAGTGTTACCTAAGTAGGGTGGTGCCCATAATATTCAGCTACTGCTACCTACTGTGACTTCAATTGTTTATCGAAACGTTTCCAGCTACGTTTAAGGTAACTCTCCAACTGATTAGCATCCCGACAAAACTCTAGCATTAGCAGTAAATCAGCGCGTTCTAGTGTTTTAGCACTTTCTAACTGATTGAGCGTTTTGCCTCGCTCACCCTTATCGTACTTGCGTAGAAGTGCCCGTCCTCGCTGATTATTCAAAGTATTAGCTACCAATTGCATAGCTTCCCGAAAACGGGCAAACCGATGCGTTAGACCTTCGGGAGCTGAGTATGGATATTGCTGTTTATTGTCTAGTTCAGTAACAATAGAAGAAAGTTCGCTGTGTAATGCCATATAGTAAAAGTACAAATATTTAGTCAAAGTTTCTCAGCTTGAGCTTTATCAAAATTGCTTTTTTACTGCCTTTTGTCAGGCGTATTTCCGCATAAATCCCAATAGATTAGGTAACTTGGGGAAAATTAGTGTTGCTACTATCTAACCTGCCTTTCTGTGAAATATTTGTTTATTATTATTACTACGGCTATTGCTACGGCTTTAGTTTGCTTTCTCTGGTTTAACTCTGTATCTGGAGAAGTTTCGGGTAATGATGTGCGGGCAGCTCAAAAGCTTTTGTCGCTTGAGTTAACCGATGATGAGATAGATACATTGCTGGCTGACGTTCGGGGGAATGCTGATAATTATGCTTTCATGCATCAGTATACACTAAAAAATGAAGTGCCCCCTGCTTTGTTATTTAGTCCTATTCCCCAAGGTTTCAAAATAGACACTACCTCCGTTTCGCCTGAGTGGGATATTCCTGAAGATATAGCCTTGCCGATCAACCAAGACGAACTAGCATTTTACAGCGTACTAGAACTAGCTTCCTTACTAAAAAATCAAAAAATCACCTCCATCGAGCTAACGCAGCTTTACTTGGATCGTATTCACCGTTACGATGACACGCTACTGAGCGTCATTACTATTACAAAAGAACTGGCAATGGAGCAAGCGCAGCGTGCTGATGAAGAAATCCAGCAGGGGAAGTACCGAGGACCACTGCACGGTATTCCCTACGGAGTGAAGGACTTGCTAGCGGTAGAAGGTTACAAAACCACCTGGGGCGCTAATTCCCACAAAAACCAAACGATTGACGAAACGGCTACTGTTGTGAAAAAGCTAGAAGCAGCTGGAGCAGTACTTATTGCTAAACTCACTTCGGGAGCACTAGCCCGGGGCGATGTATGGTTTGGTGGTACCACCAAAAATCCCTGGGACTTGACACAAGGAGCCAGTGGCTCGTCAGCAGGATCAGCTTCAGCAGTAGTTGCTGGATTGGTAGGCTTTGCGATCGGTACCGAAACGATGGGATCAATTAGTTCGCCCTCTACCCGATGCGGAGCCAGTGGCTTACGGCCTACTTTTGGGCGAGTGAGCCGCCAAGGGGTGATGACACTTAGTTGGAGTCTGGATAAAGTCGGACCAATCTGCCGCTCAGCCGAAGATGCAGCCCTGGTGTTCGATGCAATTCGCGGAGCTGATCCAAAAGATAAAACTACCTTGGATGCCTCTTTCGTTTACGATGGTCAGACTGACCTGGCGAACTTGCGAATAGGTATAGCAGAAAAATACCTTGAAGATGATACGGTTAATCAGGAGCATAATGAACAAACGCTGGAAGTACTAAAAAATCTGGGAGCAAATCTTCAACCCGTCAGCTTGCCGGATAGTACCGTGCTACCCATAAAAGTACTTTCTCTAATTATGTTTGCCGAAGCCGGAGCGGCGTTTGATGATCTCACTCGTAGCAATCTTGATGACTCATTGGTTCGCCAGGATGAACGCTCGCGACCGAACGCCCTTCGGCAATCCCGTTTTATTCCGGCGGTGGAATATATTCAAGCCAATCGCTATCGCTATCAACTTATTCAGGCAATGGATTCGCTGATGCAACAGTATGATATAATAGTTACACCTACCCGAGGTAGGCGTCAGTTGCTCATCACCAATATGACTGGGCACCCGGTAATGGTAGTGCCTAACGGATTTGACGAGGATGGACATCCGCAGAGTATTACGTTTATCGGCAATCTCTACGATGAAGCTACCATTCTAGAAGTAGCCCACGCCTACCAGCAAGCTACTGATACCGAAGACCAGCGCCCAGAGTTCTTTTTGCCTCAGTCAGTGGCCAAAAACTAAGGCTGTGTTGCCCAACCTAACTTAGCTACTCGAATTCCTTGTAAATCCGGTAACAAAGCAGCCACGTACCACTGACCCTGGTGCTGGAAAATTTCGGGCGCAGCAACAGGTAGCGTTCCTACAAAGTACTGGTCATCATCTACACCAAAATCGTACAGGTTTTTAGAGCGGTAAACACTGGTTTTAGGTATTGTCTCAGTTACTCCATTCACTACTTTTCCGTAAGATTGGGTGCGGAATAGATAGTAGTAGCCCGAAGGATGCTTTACTACAAATGGACATTCGGCTAACCAGAATTTATCGCCTCCCGCTTGTCCGCCATAAGCCACTTTGGTGGACTCACTCCAGGTTTCCAGATCGGTAGAAGTACGCAGATAGACCGCTCCAATCTGATTAGGGTGAGCGGTGTAGTAGACATAAAACGTATCGTTTTCGTGCAACACCATCGCATCACGGGTATTCGTTTCCAACGGATCGCCAAACAAAGCGGGAGAACCATCACGCAGCTCTCGCGCAAAAGTAATACCATCAGGACTCGTAGCTAAACAAATGCGGTTCCAGTCGCCGTAAAACATTTGATACATATTGTCGATACGAGTCACGTAAGGAGCCTGCATTCCGCCGGGTTCTTCTCCTAAACTCGGATCAGCTTGCATCGCGATTCCCATCGGAGTCCAGTCCCGGTCAGTTAAATTAGCGGCTTGCCAGCGATGAAATAAGCGGGTTTTACCCGGAGCTTTGGTTTTTCGGATGCACGACCACAACTGCCAAGTGCTATCCGCCGCTTGCCAGATGCCAAAATCGACGGGCTGTTGCTCATCCGAGGTCAACTTACCTAAATCGGGGTTTCCCGCAATTGTCCACCAATCACCCTCAATCACCGGAACTAAGGCTGGATTAGGTTGAGAGAAGCTAGTCGAAGCTGAATATAAAAAGAGACTAGTAAGACAGATTAGAAACTTCGTAGCGTAAGTCATGCATGGATAATTAATTGCAGATATAAACAATATTGACCCAGCAGATTGTTTATTATGCCAATATTAATTGAGGCGACTTCTTAGCAAGTTTCACAGTTTTGCTATGTACTAATAAATATCAAATCCCCCTCAGTAGGGTGATGGATATCCTGTCTCTCCGAAAGTAGCACCATATCAATCGGATGGTTTTAGCCTCGCCCAAAACCATCCGATTGATGAGTAATTGTAAGTTTAATAAAGGGGAAGAAGAAGATTTTTCTCTGTCTACTTAATCTCCATCATGAAGGGCATGCGGGCTTGAATGCCTTGCCATTCGCGTACTTGTTGGAATTGCTGTACGTAGGGGAAGGCATCACCTAACTCATGCTTGAGTAACTGGGTACTTACTTCTTGACCTAGCTCTTCCATAATTTGTTGGAAGATGTCTTTCTTTTCGGGATAATACTTCACGCGGTAATCGTCCTCTTCTAACCCAGCTTTTTCTACCGCAATAGCTACAGCATCGTCTAATCCACCTAATACGTCTACTAAGTCCCTCTCTAGGGCTTCAGTGCCGCTCCAGACCCGACCGGAGGCTACTTTCTTTAATTGTTCTACTGACATATTCCGACCCTCAGCCGCTTTGCTGGTAAAAGTCTCGTAGCCTTGCTCAATGCCATTCTGGATAATTCGCCGTTCGGCTTCTGACATGGGTTTAGAGGGCGAAAAGATATCAGCAAACTCACCGGTTTGTACAATCTCGGTATCTACTCCTATCTTATCCAGCATACCTTCTACGTTGAAAAACGCTCCGAAAATACCGATAGATCCGGTGATAGTATTAGGATGAGCCACGATAGTATCGCAGCCCATTGCCATGTAGTATCCACCTGAAGCAGCTACGTCGGACATAGACGCAATAACAGGTTTCTCTTGTTTGGCCAGTTGGATCTCCCGCCACATTTTGTCCGAAGCCAGGGCACTTCCTCCGCCTGAGTTAATCCGGATGACCATGGCTTTTACATTATCATCTTCGCGTGCCTTACGGATTTCCTTGGCAAACTTATCACCACCAATACTATTCATATCGCCTTCACCGTCTACAATATTGCCTGAGGCAACAATCACGGCTACGCGATTGCGGGAATAGTCGGGAGCGCGGGCTTCTACCGCTTTGCTGTACTTCCCTACCGAAATGAAGTTAATTTCGTCATCTTCCTCCTCTTCGCCCAGACCGAGTTTCTCTCGCAACAAATCACGTACCTCATCGGGGTAGCGTAGTCCGGTAACCATGCTAGCGTCTATAGCATCCTGCGGTTCTTGGATCTTCATAGAGTCTGCCAGGCTGCGTAGCTGATTTTCGGATATATCGGTAGAAGTAGTTATCCGATCAAGGTAGGTATCGTAGAGCGAGTTGAGGAATGATACAGTCTGTGCCCGACTAGAATCACTCATGCTGGTGCGGGTAAGTGGCTCAATAGCACTCTTAAAATCACCCACCCGGAAGATTTCAGGCTTGAGCCCAAGCTTATCCAAGGTTTCTTTGATAAACACCGTCTCTACCATGAAGCCATTAAATTCCACTCCTCCCCAATCCGGGTGAATGTATAGCTCATCGGCTACGGAAGCAATGTAGTAGGCCTTTTCGGAAAGAAAATCGCTATAAGATATAATAAACTTACCCGACTCTTTAAAGTTAACCAGGTCGTTACGAATCTCCTCCAAACTGGCAAAGCCTCCAAGTGAGAGGCTAGCATCTAGATAAATGCCCTGAATGTTTTCATCTTCTTTAGCTGCCTGAATGGCACTACGTATTTGCAGTAATCCGATAGTGCCACCGTCGAAGCCCGGAAATGGCAGTTCGCTGAACGGATCGTCCATTTTACGTTCTACAATGGGCTTATTTAATTTCAGGTGTAGTACTGAGTTTTCTTTCACCTCTACTTCGGGTTCTTGGGTGGCGGCGGCGATAATTCCGCCAAAAATTGCAAAGATTAATCCGAAGAAGAGGATCAATCCTACTAGAGTAGCTAACACGTTTCTTAAAAATATCATGACAAAGGATATTAAATAGTTTTCTTTCTTAGTATCAGATTATCTTATATTCTTACACAAGAATCCGAAATTTAACACTTTTCAATAATCCAAGTGAAGGTAATCAAGGGAATTTATCTGTTATTAGGCAGTAACTTGGAAGATCGGGATGAAAATCTTCAACAGGCACGGGAAAATATTGTTCAGCAGGTAGGAGGTATCATTTGTACTTCCGGCATTTACGAAACCGAAGCTTGGGGAGTATTGGATCAGCCGCTGTTTTATAATCAAGTAGTTCAAATAGATACTGCCCTCGGTCACGAAGCTTTACTACATGTTTTGCAAGGAATTGAGCAAAAAATAGGGAAGGTAAAGGTAGGAAAGTGGCGAGAGCGCTTGATTGATATTGATCTACTGTACTACGGTAACCGTATCGTACGCACCCCGACGCTCACCGTACCGCACCCTGAAATACAAAACCGTCGGTTTACGCTAGCCCCACTGGTTGAGCTAATTCCCGACGATCTACACCCAGTGCTCTTTCAGTCGCATCAGAAGTTGTTAGCAACTACTCCAGATACGTTGGAGGTGTGGAAGGTCAAATAGGAGTTGGGTTTTGGGGATTAGGGGTTAGAAGTACTTATCCAAAACCTAACACCCAATCCCTAAAGCCAAAATTAATATTTGACCATACTATTATCAATCTCTTTGGCCCAGGCGAGGATGCCACCTTGGAGGTTGTAGAGGTTGGTGAATCCGTACTTTTTCTCTAATTGTTCAATGGCTTGTTGGCTACGTTTTCCACTGCGACAGTGAACAATTACTCGCTTGTCGGAAGCGATCTTTTCTACCTGTTCTTCTATTTGGTTTAGTGGAATGAGCTCTCCGCCCAGGTTAGCGATATTGTACTCATAAGGCTCGCGCACATCGAGTAGTTGAAAGTCTTGCTTGCGCTGAATTAGCGCGTGCAACTCACGGACGGTGATTTCTTTTACAGTTGATTGCTCTTTCTGAGTGGGCATACCGCAGAACTGCTTATAGTCAATTAGCTCAGTTTGAGTAGGATTTTTGCCATTGAGTGGATTTTCAGGGTTACGGTGAATTTTCAGGATGCGAGTTTCAAACGTTAGTGCATCAAATAGGAATAATCGCCCGGAAAGCGTGTCGCCTATCTCGGTAATTACTTTGATGACTTCGTTGGCCTGCAAACTTCCTAGGATACCAGGCAGCACACCGAGCACTCCGCCCTCAGCGCAACTAGGCACTAAGCCCGGTGGGGGAGGGGTAGGAAAGAGGTCACGGTAATTGGGGCCAACATTGCCATCCTTGTCAGTATAATTAAACACGGAGGCTTGCCCCTCAAACCGAAAGATAGAAGCATATACATTCACTTTGTTCAGCAGTACGCAGGCATCATTTACTAAATAGCGAGTAGGGAAATTATCCGTACCATCAGCCACTACATCGTAATCTTTAATAATATCCAGCGCATTCTGAGAAGTGAGAGCCGTATTGTACGTCTTGATATTGACGAAGGGATTTTGCCTACGAAGTCGTGCTGCGGCGGCTTCTACTTTGGGTCGCCCCACGTCATCTACGGTAAATAAGATCTGACGCTGCAGGTTGCTTTCGTCTACTGTGTCAAAATCTACAATACCAATGTTGCCAACCCCAGCGGCGACTAAGTAGGATAGTAGCGGTGCGCCCAACCCTCCGGTGCCTACTACCAGTACTTTAGCAGCTTTTAGCTTACGTTGTCCCTCAATATTAAAGTCAGGAATGATGAGGTGACGGCTATATCGCTCTAGCTCTTCTTTAGAGAATGTGATATGGTCACTCATGAGGCTCAGGCGATGGAGAATTAGGCCGTCACACTACTTATGCAGAAAAGGCGGCCTTCTTCTGGTTAAATCTTGGTAAGACTAATTCGGAAACGGTTTGGCCGATAGAAAGAGAAGAAGTAGCGGCTGGTGACGGAGCGTTAAGCACGTGTACGGCGTACTCATCTTCAATGATCTTAAAGTCATCGAGCAGTCCACCATCCCGGTCACATGCCTGCGCTCGCACCCCAGCCCCACCTGGAACTAGATCATCTTCTTGCACTTCAGGAATCAGGTGCTGTAAGGCTTTGGTAAACGCTGATTTAGAAAACGAGCGATACATTTCACCTAATCCGGTACGCCAGTATTTACGGGCTACTTTCTGAAAACCTGGCCAACTTAATGTCTCACTTAGTTCACCGGGGTGAATATCTGATCGCGTGTATCCCTCTCGTCGGAAAGCCAACACCGCATTGGGACCAGCTTCAATACCACCCTCAATCATGCGGGTAAAATGTACTCCCAAGAAGGGGAAAGCCGGATCAGGTACCGGATAAATCAGGTTTTTGACTAAATGCTGTTTGTCTTCTTTCAGCTCGTAGTATTCTCCTCGGAAGGGTACGATCTTTACGTTTACATCGGGGCGCATCATCTGAGCAATCTTATCCGAATAAAGCCCCGCGCAATTGATGACAATTCGGGTAGTGAAAGTTCCGTGATTGGTAATAATAGTGCTACCGCCAATATGAGTTCGGATATCCAACACCTTACGGTCCAAAAATAGCTGGCCGTCTTGCTGCTGCACTAGCTCGGCGTACTTCTCGCAAACGGTAGTATAATTAATAATACCAGTTTGCGGGACAAAGATGGCTTCTAATCCATTGACATGGGGTTCGTACTCATCAATCTCTTCTTTTACCAAACGCTTTAGTCCAGTTAACCCATTGGCAGCACCGCGCTCCTGAATTTTGTCTAACTGAGGTAACTCCGACGGCCGGGTGGCCACAATCACTTTACCACACTGTTCGTGAGGAACTTGGTACTGCTGGCAAAAGTCGAGTAGCATTTGATAACCCCGAATACAATTAGTAGCCTTTAAACTACCGGGCTTGTAGTAAACACCCGAGTGAATGACTCCACTGTTATGCCCCGTCTGGTGAGCCGCTACTTTTGTCTCTTTATCCAAAACAGCCAGTTTCAATTGAGGCCGTTTCTCCTTGATTTTGAGGGCAGTGGCTAGTCCTACTATACCTCCGCCAATAATAACAACATCGTACTCCACACCTGTTTTTGTTTTATATTTTACTGAGCTAAGATACAGGAGGAAGGCGCAAAACCAAAGAAAGGGCAATACTTACTGTAGAAGTACTACTTTATTAAGCAGTAATAGCACTTTATTGAATTAATTGATTTCCTACTTCTAATTAATGTGTTGCTTTTCGTATTTTAGCAAATAGTAGATCGTTATCTTCCTAAGCTTCACTTTACAGATAATTACCAGTTCATATACACGAACGGTTAAAGAGATTAAGCTAGGCCGAAGTATCTTAGTAAGCAGTTACTGGTAAATTTGAGCCAGAAATATCATTAAGTAAGCAAAAGACCTAATACGCATGAAACCTAATCACAATTTCGCTCAGCACCTGAGAGAAGATATACCCGCTTCATTAGTCGTTTTTCTCGTTGCCCTTCCTCTATGTTTAGGGATTGCTCTCGCTTCGGGGGCGCCTCTGCTCTCAGGCTTGGTAACCGGTATCATTGGTGGTTTGGTGGTGGGCTTGCTGAGTGGTTCTAATCTGGCAGTGAGTGGACCGGCTGCCGGACTTACCGTGATTGTACTAGATGGTATTGAGGCCATTGGTTCATTTGAAGGTTTTTTGTGTGCAGTAATATTGGCGGGGGCTATTCAGATAGCATTAGGAGTGGTAAAAGCGGGAGTGATTGGACATTACTTTCCTTCAGCAGTTATTCGGGGAATGCTGGCCGCTATTGGACTTATCCTCATTCTCAAGCAGATTCCGCATTTCCTGGGGATTGATCAAGATTTTTTCGGAGATATTGCCTTCTTTCAGGCTGACGGAAGGAATACATTTTCAGAAATTGGCTACGCCTTTAGTCATCTTCGTTGGGGGGCACTACTAGTGGGAATTGTATCGCTGGGAGCTATTATTCTTTGGAACCAACCATTTATTAAAAAATCGCCCCTTTCTATTGCACCGGGAGCATTAGTGGCAGTACTATTGGGCGTGTTACTAAATCAGGCTTTTGTTGCCTTTGCTCCTGATTTAGTGATTGAGTCGGAACACTTAGTACAATTACCGATTATTCAGGGGCTAGGCGATATTCAGCGGGAACTGGATTTTCCGGACTTTTCCCAGATGTTTCAATTAACTACTATTCGAACTGCAATTACCATTGCTATTATTGCCAGTATTGAGACCTTGCTGAGCATTGAAGCTACTGATAAACTTGATCCCGAGAAGCACCGCACTCCGTTAAATCGGGAATTACGCGCTCAGGGAATCGGGAATATGATTGCAGGCCTGATCGGAGGAATTCCGATGACTGCGGTTATCGTTCGGAGTACAGCAAACATTAGTGCGGGGGGTAAGACCAAGATGTCGGCTTTCTACCACGGTATTTTACTACTCTTCTGCACACTGCTTATCCCCGGAGTACTGAATATGATTCCGCTGGCAGCCTTAGCGGCTGTTTTGCTCAATGTCGGTTACAAGCTAACTAAGCCTATTCTTTATAAGAAGCAGTGGGATTTAGGCTTTGATCAGTTCATTCCGTTCATTGTAACGATTGTTGCTATTCTGTTTACTGATCTGTTAGTCGGCATTGCCATCGGTATGGCGGTTGGGTTTTACTACATTCTTCGGGCTAACTATAGCACGCCTTTTTCGTTTATTACTCAAAGTAAGGATACGCACGATCACTACGAAATTCATTTGAGCGAGCATGTCTCATTTTTGAACAAAGCCAGCTTAGCAAAAGCACTGGATCAATTGCCTTCGGGATCAGTGGTAGAAATTTACGGCGATAATACTAAGTATATTGACTACGATGTGATTGAAGCGATTTATGAGTTTCAGCACGTAGCCGAAGAGCGAGGGGTAACAGTAGCATTAATTAACATGCCTTTAGAAGGAGTACACGGGATGTTAGCTAGTCAGCGAGTAAAGTCACCATCGCGTAAGCCAGTTCCAGCAGGGCATTAAATATTAGGTGTTTTCGTGCGTGAGGTAAATCCAACTATTATTGGGCAACATTTTTTTAACCTAACCTAATTATGAAAATACCTAAAGCCATTGCTAAATACGTAGATATTGTCAATCACCCGGGTCATTACATTCGTATGGAAGTTGAGCGCATTAAAGCCAACGCCCAGGATAAAATGACGGAAGTCATTTCCAAGCTGATTATTCTGGCGGCTATCGGGCTACTAGCTTTGTTCGTATTGGTTTTTCTTAGCATCACTGCCGGACTGTTGATTAATGATGCTCTGGATAGCTCTTATTTGGGTTTTCTGATCGTTACCGGATTTTATGCGCTGGCATTGACTATTTTACTGTTGGTAAAAGATAATATCGAGAAGAAGTTGCTACAGATGGCCAAAAAATCAGTAGTGGTTCCAGTAAAAGATTCTCAGCAGATTATCCAGAGTGAAAAAAAGCAATCTTCATCTAATCAAACATCATCAGAACCACACCAAGAGGTTAATAGCAATGGGCACGCCCCAGTTGAATAATAAACCTGCCTTTTGGCATTGAATACTTGATGATATTCCTGAAAACTCTTACCTAGAGGTAATAAATGCCCGCATTTTCGTTTGTAATTCCATAAGAGAGTATACAATTTGAGCGAAAATCAGGTGATGAGAAAAATCGTCGATAATCTCTCCAAACTTCACCTTCTGGTAACTGTGGACTATCGATTAAACATTGAAATTCATGTCGCTCGTTGTTGAGAATTTGACCAAAACTTACGGTAAGCAGGTAGCGGTGAATCAAATCTCGTTTTCTGCCCAACCGGGTGAAATTGTGGGTTTTTTGGGGCCAAACGGAGCGGGAAAATCCACGACGATGAAAATTGCGACGGGCTACTTACCGCCCACCCAAGGTTCGGTGCGCGTGTGCGATCACGATGTAGAAGAAGATTCGGTAGTGGTGCGAAAGTGCTTGGGGTATTTACCCGAACACAATCCGCTGTATCTGGATATGTACGTGCATGAATATTTACAATTTATTGGTTCACTGTACGGGATGCAAGGCGTAAACCTCTCGGATAGAGTAAAAGAAGTAGTTAGTTTGTGCGGTCTGGAACCTGAGCAGCGCAAAAAGATTGGTGCCCTTTCCAAAGGTTACCGTCAGCGAGTGGGATTGGCGCAGGCACTGATTCATAATCCTTCGGTGCTTATTTTAGACGAACCCACCACGGGGTTAGACCCCAATCAACTCTCAGAAATTCGGGCGTTGATAAAAGAAATCAGTCAGGAGAAAACGGTTATTTTTTCTACTCACATTATGCAAGAAGTGCAAGCCCTTTGCGACCGGGTGATTATCATCAACCGGGGCAATCTGGTAATTGACCGTCCACTGGATGAATTACAGTCGGAAGAGCAAAATGACTTAGGCGAAATGCAGCGAGTAGAGGTCGCTTTTCTACAACCCATCGATGAAGCGCAATTGCAGAGCTTAGCGGGAATTACTCAGGTAGAAAAAAAATATCAGTCCACCTATGAGCTAGCCGCTCCGCTGGAGCGAGAAGATATTCGTCCGGCTATTTTCCAGTTTGCCTGCGAAAATCAGCACGTACTGATCGGTATGAAGCCGATAATAGAAGAAAACAAACGAAATGCCGGAGCTTCTTTGGAAGAAATTTTCCGTAGCTTAACCACCACTGAAGTAAATCCGTCGTAACGCTATGCTGGCTATTTACCGCAAAGAAGTCAACAGCTATCTTAACTCACTGATTGCCTATGTGGTAATTGCGGTGTTTCTGACCGGAACGGGACTGCTTATGTGGGTTTTTCCTGATACTAGCGTGCTGGCGTATGGCTTTGCTGACCTTTCTACGCTGTTTTCGTTAGGGCCTTACATTTTTATGTTCTTGATTCCGGCGATTACCATGCGTAGTTTCGCTGAAGAACGGAAAGCTGGCACCATGGAGCTAATTCTTACCCAACCCGTTACCGATTGGCAACTAGTGCTGGGTAAGTACTTTGCGTCCTGGACGGTGGTGGTGCTAGCGGTGCTACCTACGTTGATTTACTACTTTTCAATCTATCAACTAGGTAATCCGGTAGGTAACCTAGATTCGGCTGGGATTTTTGGTTCATACATTGGCCTTACTTTGCTAGGGGGAGTATTCACGGCAATTGGCACCCTAGCATCGTCGCTTACCGAAAATCAAGTGATTGCGTTTATTCTAGCGGTGTTTTTCTGCTTCTTTTTATATACTGGATTTAGTTCGTTAGCAGGTTTAGAATTTTGGGGCGACTCAGCTCTCGTAGTGGAAAAATTCGGGATTTTGCACCATTATGATGCCATGAGTCGAGGGCTGATTGACTCCCGAAATCTACTGTACTTCATCACCGTAACTACGCTAATGTTGCTACTTACCCAGCTGGTATTAAACAGCCGGAAATGGTAGATGGAGATGTGAAATATGAGAGGCGAAAATGACTGATGACTGAAATTACAATAATCAACAAATAGCAATTTAACCATTAAGCCATTTATCACAAGCCGTTTATCAATAGAGCCACCGAACAATAGAACCATTGACTAAACAAATAATACAACGTGAGCGGAAAGTTTTTTGGCGCGATATTTCTCGGCTGGGTATCGGCGTGGTGGCATTATTTTTTCTGAATGTGCTGACGCAAAGTTATTTTTTCCGGCTTGATCTTACTGAGGAGAAGCGTTACAGCTTATCTGATCCCACTAAAAATCTACTGCAAAACTTGGAGCAGAGCGTAGAGGTTACCGTCTATCTGGAAGGTAAACTACCCCCTGATTTTCAGCGATTGCAGCGTAGCATTGAAGAAACGCTGGACAATTTTCAATCTTACGCCGGAAGTAAGCTGCGCTACCGCTTCGTTGATCCGCTCACCGCAGTAAGTGCTGAGCAGCGCAACGATTTTTTCTTTCGGCTGGATAGTATGGGAATTGAGATTACGCGAGTGTTTGATGAAGAAGAGGGCAATCGTATTCAGCGGTTGATTGTGCCGGGAGCGGTTATTCGTTCGGGAGGGCGTGAGACAGCAGCAATGTTGCTGAAAGGCGACAAGGGGGCTTCGGCCCAGCAGCAACTTAACCAATCCATTGAGGGGGTAGAGTACGAGTTAGCCTCGGCCATTCAGCGGGTGACAACCGCTCGGCGTAAGCAGGTGGCTATTATGCGAGGGCACGGTGAATTACCTTCGGTAGAGATGGGCAGCCTAATTGACGCACTTTCTCAAACCTACGATGTATACGAGCTTTTTCTCCCCCAGTCCGAAGAGATCGCTCCGGTAGACGCGGTGATCGTGGCTAAGCCCCAGCAAGCGTTTAGTCGCGAAGATCAATATAAACTAGATCAGTATATCATGCGCGGGGGCAATGTTCTGTTCTTTTTAGATGCTCTGCAAATCGATATGGATAGCTTGGGTTCTAATGGTGCGTTTGCCTTTCCGATTGATACGGGATTGGACGATTTACTATTTCGCTACGGACTACGGGTGAATCCCACGTTGATTCAGAGCGTTGAATCGGGACAATATCCAATTGTGGTGGGTAATCTGGGCGATCAACCGCAAGTTCGTCTGCTACCCTGGCCATTCTTTCCAATAGCGAATAACTACGCATCGCATCCCATAGTTCGCAATCTAGATGCGGTCTACTTTCGTTTCGTCAACTCAATAGACACAATTGCCGCGCCGGGCGTGACTAAAACTCCGTTAGTATTTACTTCCCAATATTCACGAGTATTGAGTACGCCCATAGTAGTAGATTTGAATGAGCTACGGCAGGCTCCCGAACCAGAGCGTTATCAAGCGGGTTCCCAAGCGATAGCCTATCTGCTGGAAGGAAAATTTACTTCGGTATTCCGCAATCGTATTCTTCCTAGTGAACTGAATACCCAGGATTTTCGCGATGAAAGTGTACCAACTAAACTTCTGGTAGTATCTGATGGAGATATGGTTCATAACGAACTTGATCCGCAGAATAATCGTCCGCTGCCGTTAGGCTTTGATCCGTTTACCGAGCGGACATTTGCCAATCAGGACTTTGTGCTGAATGCTTTGGCGTATATGATTGATGATAGTGGATTAATCCAGTCCCGCGCTAATGAAGTGAGACTTCGTCCGCTAGATTCAGTGAAAGTTAAAGACGAAGCCGTTCGCTGGCAAATCATTAACTTGGTACTACCACTCGTACTCATTGGCTTATTCGGATTAGTAAAATTCTACTTACGCCGTAAACGCTACGCTCGCTTTTAGCGAAAAATTACTTTTTAGGCTTGCAACGAAGTCAGCGTAAGCCACACTACCTGCCCACCGGTAAGCTGCCAGGGAATACCTGCTACTAAGGTGAGGACTACCAGAGTGATAGCCGCAATCCTACGCCCCCGGCTTAAGCTCGCCAGATACACTCCACTAGCGAGCAGGCCGCAGTACAGAGAGAAGTAAACAACATTGTGAGTAGTACTGTACAGTGAAATGGGGTAGGTCAGCTGTAATAGCATCATGGCCAACAGCACGTAGATCACCCGTCCTTTTACTCGCTCAATGGCTTCTGGTTCAATTTGAGGGCGGTGTAGCATAGTTAAGAATAGAGAAGTTTGCGGAGCTTTCTAGCCCGATTCGCTACCGATTTTCGCTCGTCTTTGCTTAAGTGATCTAGATGGGGTTTCAGCCAAGCTTTGAGATTAGCATTTTCTTTAGCCCACTCAGCAAGGGTTTGCATGGTATGGTTGAGCACAATCCAATCGTCGTAGTGTGTCAGATTATGCTTAAGTACATCAGTAGCCTCTTGTTGCTGTTCTGGAGTTGAATAGGACTGAAGTTGCTGCATTAATTGCGCTAATGTCCACTGAGCCGAAGCTTGCTCAATGTTGGCTACCTCGGTCAAGAGGCGATCAACGTAGGGCACTAACCAGCCGGGTTGCTGCTGACAAATTCGCTTCATGGCATTGGAGGTGCAAAGTCGCACCACTTCATCATTGCTAAAGTAGCATTGGTATAAATTCTCCAACAGTTCGGGGTTTGCCAACACTTCATCAACTACTTCTACCGTATTTCCCAGGGAATTCGGGTGGCCGCCACTGAGTCTTTTTTCAAAAGATGAATCAGTAGTGCTCATTTAGCCGATTTACTTATTTGCAATTATTGTCTGTAGTCTGTTTACAGGACTGTTAAAGGCAGTTTTCATCCCGGTTTGCTCGATCATATTTATGACATCTTGCGTTGATAGCCTTACTTTTTCGTAAATACTAACTGTTTGGTTCCAAGATCCATTCTGTTTTTCGTAAAGAAGATCTGTAACTTTAACTTTATCAGATAGATACTCGAGAATGCAGGTTAGTATTCGATTTTCGTCACTTTTCACCGGAATAAATCGTTGCTGATCGGTCAGTTCAGAAGAGTAGTCTCTAAATGATAGGATCAGTTTTCCGTTTTCGGTTAAGATCGATTCGCAATCAAGCAATAACTTTTCTACGGCTAGCTTATCCGGTAGATGAGTGATGGTGTCGCCACAGCAAATAATAAGCTGAGGCTGAAGGCTCTCAAAATTTTTTACATCACAAATATCGGCTTGCACTGTATTAATAGCATTGCTTTCATCGTTGGATGTTAATTCCGATAATAACTGCTGATTGAAATCAACAGCCGTTACTTTGAATCCTAAATTACCAAGGGCAATTGCTTGAACTCCAGTTCCAGCTCCCAAATCAATTGCTACTTTAGTACTGGTCGGATAGATTTCATTCTCTTCGATAAATTTCTCGAAGTTTGCTCTCTTCTGATCGAAGTCGCCAATCATCCAGGAATAGAAGTTGGCCAGGTGATTTTCGTAGTGTTCTTTAGTGCCCATGAAGTTTTTATAATTAGCTACTGATGTCGCCCTTCCAGCACCTCAATTACCTCTTCCAAACTCATTCCTTTAGCCTCTAGCAGAATCATTAAGTGAAAAAGTAAATCCGCTGCTTCATTCTTGAATAATTTATCGTCATCATCTTTCGCTTCTATAACTACTTCTACTGCTTCCTCACCCACTTTCTGGGCTACTTTGTTAATACCCTTACGGAACAGACGAGCTACGTAAGAATCAAATTGCTCCTCTGAAGAATTAGCCAGTTCGTGGCGCTCTTTTATAATTTGGGTAAGTCGTTGAAGAAATTCTAGATTAGAAATCATGATAATATTTTGGGTGAAAGCGTTCAAAGTTATCCAACTTGCCAGACATTGTACTACTAAGTGAGGGTAGAAATAGTAAAAATTAGACAACGGGATAGCAATATCCTAAAAAAGCTGATTTACTTCGTTCGCAAATCAGCCTAATTAATAATCTCTTCTAGCAACATTTTTCTTTAAGACTCGGGAGGGGCTTCACTTAGCACACTAGTTCTTCTGGGTAAGAATGACTTAAAGAAAAGTAAATATTTCTTTGAAGGAATTGAAATTTAATTTCTTAATATGCTTACTTTACAGAAGTATGTTTCACAGTATTCGCTCATAACCTAATTTGTTTCACTTAAGAAAATTTACATTCGTACATCTTCTTATTTTTAGTCATCTCCGGCTCATGAACAGATAATATAGAAAACCTGAGTTGACTATCTCAAGATAAATGGCTTGATATAGCCTACTAGGCTAATGACAAATTGTGTTGCAGCGAATCAGGTGTAAATGATTAGCCATTAAAAGAACTATAGAAACAGAACCTTCCATACCTTCATTAAAACCAACCGACATGAGAAAACTTCTTCTACTTCCTTTACTAACCGCACTCGTTGGTATTGTATTTCCGCTGAGCCTCGCTGCTCAGGAGCTAAATTCTGAGCATATGGATCAGCTCGAGTTCCGTCATATCGGACCGATAGGTAACCGAGTGATTTCAGTAGCTGGCATCCCTGAAAATCCACTAGTTTATTATGTGGGGGCTGCTTCCGGCGGTATATGGAAAACCACCGACGGGGGATTACACTGGAACCCAATTTTTGATGACCAGCCGGTGCACTCTATTGGGGCGATGGCCCTGGCAGACTCTGATCCTGAAGTGGTCTATGCTGGTACGGGTGAATCCTTCATCCGATCTAATGTATCTATCGGGAATGGTATGTGGAAAACTACCGACGGGGGCGATCACTGGGAGCATATTGGTCTGGAAGAAACTGGACGAATTAGCCGAGTGATAGTACACCCTACTAATCCGGATATTGTCTACGCGGCGGCTTTAGGGCACTCTTACACCCCTCAGCCAGAACGGGGTATTTTCAAAAGTACTGACGGGGGAACTACCTGGAGTCATGTACTACACGTGAGTGATAGTGTGGGGGCTTCTGATCTGGTCATGGATCCGCACAATTCTCGCATTCTCTATGCTGGGATGTGGCAACTGTCAATCCGACCCTGGACTCGTACTAGTGGTGGACCAGACGGAGGTATCTACCGTTCATTGGATGCTGGAGAAACCTGGGAAAAGCTCGAGGGAAACGGACTTCCTGAGGGCGACGTGGGTAAAATAGCGCTTAGCATGACCGCGGCTCAGCCGGGACGACTGTACGCTCTGATCGAGACTGGAGACGGAGTACCGCTCAACGGTGAATCTACCAACACTGGTGAATTGTGGCGCTCCGAGAACCGCGGTGACTCGTTTGCTTTAATTAACTCTAACCGCAATCTGGGCGGAAGAGGTGCTTACTACACCCGTTTAAAAGCATCGCCAGATAACCCCAATGAAGTTTATTTCATGTCGAATAACTTCTACTATAGTATTGACGGTGGAGCAAATGCAACGGCTATGGAACGGCCGGATGCCCCCAACTGGGATCATCATGAAATGTGGATTGACCCCACTAACGGTAATCGGCAGATTGTAGCAGCTGACGGAGGGCTGGCCATTAGCCAGAATCGGGGAAAATCTTGGTTTCGGGCGCAAGTACCCGTCGCTCAGCTCTACCATGTCACTACCGACAATGCCATCCCCTACAATGTGCTTACCAATCGGCAGGATGGCCCCTCTATGAAAGGGCCCAGCCGAACCCGAACGGGAGGCTTCCGGGGCGGATTTATTCCGACTGGTCTATGGCATACCGTCGGCGGTGGAGAGAGTGGCTTCGCTACTGCCGATCCTACGAATCCTGATATTGTATGGTCAAGTGCTTCGGGTTCTGGTGCTTTAGGCGGAGTGGTGGTTCGCTACAACGAGGAAAGTAAGCAGTTTCGCCAGGTGGAGGTTTGGCCAGATAATCCGGCCGGTAGTCCCGCCAACGAGGTGAAGTATCGCTTTCAGTGGACGTTCCCTCTGCACATATCTTCCCACGATCCTGATAAAGTTTATGTAACCAGTCAGCACGTACACCGCACCCAGAATGGTGGACAATCTTGGGAGATTCTAAGCCCAGACCTTACCCTAAATGATCCTACCAAACAGCAATTCTCAGGAGGACTAACGGGTGATAATATTGGAGTGGAATACGCTAACGTAATCTACGCCTTTGATGAATCACCATTGAAAGAGGGCTTATTTTGGGCAGGCACCAACGATGGACTGGTACATATCAGTCAGGATGAGGGGCAAAACTGGGAAAACCTCACCGAGAACGTTCCGGATATGCCCGAGTATGGTGCCGTGCGTAATATTGAAGCTTCAGCCCATGAGGAGGGAACCGCTTATATGACAGTGGATGCCCACGAAATGGGTAATTTTGAACCCTACGTGTATCGTACCAGCGACTACGGTCAGAGTTGGCAAAAAATCACGAATGGTATCTCCGATTCTAAACTTAGTTATTGCCGAATGATCAAAGAGGATCCCATCCGCTCCGGTATGCTCTATCTAGGGACTGAAAACGCTTTGTACCTATCGTACGACAATGGTGATACCTGGCAATCGCTAATGACCAACCTTCCGGCTAGCCCAATGTACTGGATGGACATTCCTGAACATTTTAATGATCTGGTGGTGGGCACCTACGGGCGGGGTATTTGGATATTGGATGACCTGACTCCCCTACAACAGTATACTGAGGCGGTAGCCACGTCGGATATGCATCTCTTTGCCCCTAAAGACGCCTATCGTTTTCATCCAGTGTCAAATACTATGCAGTTTTACCCCAGTGCCTCGGCTGGTACGGACCCGCCCTTCGGAGCTTCTCTGCACTACTGGTTGTCAGAAGACAAAGCAGAAAGTATGAAAGACAGCATCTCGCTGGTCTTCACTACGGAAGCCGGAGATACGGTACGAACGATGCAACACGAAGGCACAGCTGGCTTCAACCGTGTTTGGTGGGATTTCTACGATGATCCTACTACCGAATTGGTCATGCGTACTAAGCCTCGCTACGCGGAATGGTTCCCTATGGAGGAAGATCGAACCCGAGAGGCACCGTTTTCTCCTATGTCACATATGGTACCTCCTGGAACCTATCAGGTACATCTGGTCATTGGGGATGAGGTGCAAACGCAGACGCTTAAGGTACTGAAAGACCCGAACTCAGAAGGTACGGAAGAAGATATTCAACAGCAAATGGAACTGTTAGCAAAGATCAAAGTTGATTTTGAGAATATCTCGGTGACAGTAAATGAGATTGAGCAGATTCGCCGTCAGCTGCTTGATATGAAACCTATGCTAACGGGATCAGCTAGCGAAGTGAAGGAAATGTTCACTACAGTAGACAGTACGATTCTGGAACTAGAAAACGAGATCATTCAGCTCAAGACTACCGGATTTGGGCAAGATGGTGTTCGCTTTCCCGGCAAACTAATGAAGAAACTATCTTATCTATCTTCCGCTGTAGCAACTGGCGATTTTAGCCCGCCAAATCAACATCAGGAAGTGTACGAGGAGCTGCACGCTCGTTGGGAAGATGTAGAAGGAAGATGGAATACTTATAAGGAAGGCTCTCTCAATGAACTAATTACCAAATTACAGGAGAACCAGATCGGCCCATTGGTCAGTCAGTAAAAATAGCATGCTGCAATTGAAGGTGCTTTGCTGTAAAGTAGCAAAGTACCTTTAATTCAATCGCATCGGAATATCTCTGTCTTGCAAGTATTGTTTCAGTTCGGGAATAGGAATCTCGCGGAAGTGAAAGATACTGGCGGCTAAGGCAGCGTCGGCATTTCCTTCAGTAAACGTATCGTAGAAATGCTCTTTTGCTCCCGCCCCACCCGAAGCAATAATTGGAATAGATAGTTCCTCGGACATTTGGGCGACTAACTCGTTGGCAAATCCTTTCTTGGTGCCATCGTGATCCATTGAGGTGAGCAAAATCTCGCCCGCACCGCGTTCTTGCACTTCTCTGGCCCAAGAAAAGGTTTCTAACTCAGTAGGGGTTCGACCACCGTGGGTGTGCACGATGTGGTTACCATCTACGTAGCGCGTATCAATAGCGACTACGATACACTGATTGCCATAATTAGCGGAAAGCTCATTAATAAGTTCTGGTCGCCGTACCGCTGCTGAATTAATAGAAACTTTATCAGCTCCAGCGTAAAGCAGAGCTTCTACATCTTCTTTAGTACTAATGCCGCCTCCTACAGTGAAGGGGATATTCACTTGTTGGGCTACGTGCGTAACTAGCTCGATCAGCGTTTTTCGTTTCTCAACGGTAGCCGTAATATCCAAGAATACCAACTCATCAGCCCCTTCGTCGGCGTAAATCTTCGCCAGTTCTACTGGGTCACCTGCATCGCGCAGTTGCACAAAATTGATTCCCTTCACGGTACGTCCGTCTTTTACATCGAGGCAGGGTATAATTCTTTTGGTTAACATTCTTCTATTGTGTTAGCGTGTTATGGTTCTTGGGGCTTAAGTTAGTATTTATCCATTTTTGCTACCTGGCGGATATAAAGATAGCTCTAATCCAAAATTAAATTCTGCCAACACCCTCATAATAGTAGGTGGTAAGTAATCAGATTGGCAATAATATTCTTCACCAATTCTTAGCTGGTATGGTAAATCAAAATACCACTCTGAAATAGTATAGCTCGCCTTTAGTAAAGCTAACTCGTCATAGTAGTTTTTTATAAATAACTCTATATCTTCTAACTGTCCACTAAAGTCCTCCCATGGTTTTTTACTCACGTCGCACGAAAAACCAAAATTACTGAAAACTCCTTTTACAGGCTTTTTACCTTCTCCTTTTTCATGCGATCTGTAAACTGGTAAATCTGTATGCTCAATAAAACTTTTAAATGATGATGTTGAACTAAATACATGCAGTACACACATTTCTCTTTTTGACAGTTTTAACACTTGAAACCATAACACTTCTTGTTATAAAAACCCTTCCAATTCAACCAACTTAATCCGTCCTTCTAACAGAGCCTTACCAATAATTACTCCGTACAAACCAGCCTCTTTTAACTGATGTAAATCATCTACGATGGTTACTCCACCACTGGCAATTAGCTTAATTTCGGGTAATTCCTGTAAAATATCTTGATATAGCTTGAGCGATGGCCCTTGCAGTAATCCATCTTTAGCTACATCAGTGCAAATCACATACTCAATACCTTTAGTTTGGTAATGTTTGATGAAATCTAGCACATCCCATTCGGTTTTCTCCTGCCAGCCGTGTACCGCAATTTTTCGATCTTTGGCATCGGCACCTAAAATGATTTTATCGCTTCCGTACTGCTGAATCCAGCTTAGAAATGTATCGGGTTGGCGAACGGCAATACTACCTCCGGTCACCTGTTGTGCTCCTGCATTAAATACTCGTTGTAAATCTTCGTCAGACTGTACTCCACCTCCAAAATCAATCTGAAGCTCAGTTTGTGTGGCAATGGTTGCCAAGACATTTAAGTTGACGACTTTTTTCTGCTTAGCTCCGTCTAAGTCCACCAAATGCAGCCGACGAATGCCATGATCTTCTAGCTGCTTCGCGACTTCTAGCGGAGACTGATTATATTCATTTTTCTGATCATAATCACCCTGCGTAAGTCGCACGCACTTACCTCCAATAATATCAATAGCCGGAATAATTTCCATGCAGCAAAGATAGGACAAATGGTTGATTCAGCACGAAAATTGGTCGAATCGATTATACCTGTTAAACACCTTAGCTGACATTAGCATAATCACTATACATCAAAGTAATAGTAGTGAGGTTAGCCCCAAACTGGTTCGAGTCGGCTTTTAGTTTTATGTTCTTTACGAGTAATTATCTCTTCTAAGGCATTCTCAATATTTGAGAAGGTAAAACTAAATCCTTGATCCAATAACCTAGCAGGAATTACCCTACGGCTTTTTAGAATAAGTTCTGTTTCGGTACGAATCAGCACGGCCCCTACTTTTAAAACCCATGTTGGTAAGGGCAGCCCAAAAGGAATACCGTATGTCATTCTCAGTGTTCTCATAAACTGCTGATTGGGAACCGGGTTCGGAGCTACTGCATTAAAGACTCCTAATGTATCTTCTTGATTAATTAGAAAGTCCACAATTCGTACAAAGTCTAACTCATGCAGCCAGCTAAAGTATTGGTCTCCTTTTCCTTGCTTTCCGCCTAACCCAACTTTGGCCAGATTCAATAATGGTTGAAGAGCTCCACTATCTTTACCCAATACGATGCCAGTACGCAAAATTATTTTACGAGTGACGGGAGTCTCTATCTCTGAAAATACTCGCTCCCATTTACGGCATACATCTACAGAAAAGCCTGTTCCATACTCCCCACTAATCTCATCCATAGGACACTCCAAAGCATGTCGATAGATCGTCGCGGAGGCTGCATTGATCCAGACTTTAGGTGGATTTTTACTTTGTTGAACGGCTTTACCTAATACACGGGTACTATCTAAACGGGAAGCGTAAATTAGCTGTTGATTTTTCTTTGTATAACGGCAATCTACTGATTTGCCTGAAAGATTAATCAGAACGTCAGCATCCTCTATGGTTCTTACCCAATCACCAAGATGCTTTCCATCCCAATAGATGTAGTACACGCCATCTCTATCTTCTTGATATTGCCGACTAAGAATATAAATCTTCCATTCTCTCTTGCGATAATATTGAGTCAGGCAATAACCTAAGAATCCACTTCCTCCTGCAATTACAATCTTCTTCATAATATGAATTTTTAAATTTTCAGAAATTATTGAAATATAATTTGAAAAAATTTATCTCAGCAAACTAGTGAACCAGGAATACTTTGCTTTTGAGAAAAAGGTAAGCAACCTATCAGCTTTCTTAGCAAACGTTTCAATCTGCTGAGTCATAGTTTTAAGTTCGGCTACCTGCTTTCCTTCACCCTCAATGTTTTGTAAATTCTCAAGTGTAACTATGAGAGGGTCTAGCTCTCGCTTCTTTCGCTCTTGAGCGATACGGCGAGCCAGTTCCCAAATGTCTTTCGTAGCCACGAAATATTCTTTACGATCACCCAGTTTATTTTCCTTTTTTACAACTCCCCAATCAATTAATGCCCGAGTGTTCATACTGGTATTGCCCCGAGAAATCTTCAACTCTTCCATCATATCTTCTGTAGTTAATGCTTCGGGTGAGATGAGTAAAAGGGCGTGGATTTGAGCCATTGTCCGATTTATGCCCCAGTTAGAACCCAAGTTACCCCAAGCACTAATAAACTGTTCTTTAGCCTCTTCAAACTTCATAATCCAAATATACTAAAGTTTTTGAATTTTCAAAAAATATTGAAAATAAGAATGCGACATATACATTTTCAGCCAGTTAAGATTCATCTACAGAGCCAAGAAATTTCTTAGAATAAACTCCCCATCTTTACCACTTTTCTCTAAGTGGGGTTGAATGGCATAGAAGTTATCTTTCTCCAGCGCTACGCTATAAGGGAGAATGTATTTGTTTGTAGCTGTAGTGAAGTCGCTTAGCTCCGTGTAGTAGCTGTGTACATAGTACAAATAAGCGTCAGGGCGAAGACCTTGGCATAATGCACCTCCGGTTATTTGCACATCGTTCCAGCCCATATGCGGTACTTTTTGACCAGCCGGGAAGCGTTTTACGTCCACATCAAAAATACCCAGACAATCCGCGTCACCTTCTTCCGAATGGCGACACATCAGTTGCAAACCTACACAAATACCCAGCACTGGTTGGGTTAAATTTTTAATCACCTCATCTAGTCCTTTCTCTCGTAGATAGCGCATCGCCGAACTAGCTTCTCCCTGACCGGGAAAAATTACTTTATCCGCACGCCGAATTTCTTCGGGCACATCGGTTAATAATGGCTCAATGCCCAATCGCTGAAGGGCGTATATCACCGAATAAATATTTCCAGCATTGTATTTAATAACCGCAACACTCATAGTCTTATGAAATCAAACCGCAAAGTAGAAAAGATTTGCGGATAATGAGAAAGAAAAAAGTTTTTTGCTTACTCCGCCGTTTAGGTATTATCTTGATGGGATAACAACCTACTGCTATTCTGAACATGAATACTTCTCTTGCTTTCTCTTATAAGCTAATCCTGTTAACGCTACTTATTCTTTTCTCATTCACTGGTTACAGCCAGAAACCGAATGTTATTCTAATTATGGCGGATGACATGGGTTACGAGTGCTTAGGAACCTACGGTAGCACTTCTTATCAAACGCCAGTGCTGGACTCGCTGGCGGCGAACGGCATACAGTTTGCACATTGTATTTCTCAGCCACTGTGCACCCCTTCGCGAGTGAAGATGATGACGGGCTTGTACAATTATCGTAACTATGAGTACTTCGGCTACCTCAACGAGAATCAGTATACGTTTGGTAATCTGATGCGCGAGGCGGGCTACCAAACCTGCATCGCCGGAAAGTGGCAACTCAACGGTTTAGCCTATAAGAATGAAATTCCTAGTTGGAATGATGCCAGCCGTCCGCAGCAGTTTGGTTTTGATGAATACTGTTTATGGCAACTGACCAAAGC
The DNA here is from genome assembly GCA_937883755.1 of uncultured Flammeovirgaceae bacterium. GTDB lineage: Bacteria > Bacteroidota > Bacteroidia > Cytophagales > Cyclobacteriaceae > Tunicatimonas. The sequence continues at coordinate 174,895 of CAKZYA010000006.1, forward strand.
CCGCTCGGAAGGTGAACGCTTTGCTAATCCTCTCATTGAGCAAAATGGAAAGGTGCTAGAGCGAAACGAGGACGATTACGGCCCGGATATCTTCGCCGACTATATTCTGGATTTCATTAAGCGTAAGAAGGAACAGCCCTTTTTTGTGTACTACCCGATGGTGCTGGTACACGATCCATTCGTACCCACACCTGACTCTGAAGAATGGGCGGATAAAGACCGGCGATACGAAAATGACACAGCCTATTTTAAAGATATGGTGGCCTACGCAGATAAGATCGTAGGCAGAATTGCTAATAAACTTCAGGAATTGGGTTTGGATGAAAATACGCTCTTGATATTTACTGGCGATAACGGTACTCATCCGTCTATCACTTCTCATACGAAGCAAGGAGCTATCCAGGGAGCCAAAGGAAATACCATTGATGCCGGAACCCACGTTCCACTGATTGCCTACTGGCCTATGATGATTGAAAAAGGGAAGCACTATTCCAGTCTAGTTGAGTTCAGCGACTTCTTCCCCACGTTCGCCGATTTAGTGGGCAAAACAGTTAAATCGGACGGAAAAAGTCTATATCCTTTATTGACTGATGATAACTACCAGTCCCGAGAGACAGCATTTGTACACTACGACCCTCGGTGGGGCAAGAATGTAAATCGGTACCGTAACCAGTTTGTGCAAACCATAGATTACAAACTTTACCAAGATGGAAGTTTTTTCAATATTTCCGATGATCCTCGTGAGCAAAACCCACTCAATGAAGATTCGCTTACTGGAACTGAGAAAGAGATTCACTCTCGTTTAGCGCGAGAAATGAGATGGCATCCGGAGTGGAAACCTATGGAGTAATGGCAGTAGGCCTTAATATTTTTTATTTCCCTCTTCATCAAACTCAAGAATTGTTAAATCTATCGGGCGCACTATCTTGACATGACCACCTTCTTCTCCATCAGCCCATTTAGTATCTAAATCATTAGCTTCAAAAATTTTGTCTCTGTCAATGATCACGCTACAATATGGATGATCGACCAAACCTGCAGGGCCATCAATGATTGTTCGGCAGTTTAGACGATGAGACAGCCTAGAAGCTAGAAATAACTCTCTTTCTTCAGTATTTTCTTCTGGCGTTCTAAATAAAGTTATTATAGTTCTAAATTCGCTTACATGGGACTTTATTTGTAATGCAAATCCAGAAAAATTATCAGGAATATCTTCGTCATGACGGTTTGTTTTCCCATCATATACATAAGTTTTTTCAAAATTACCTTCCCAATTAATCAATTCCTTTTTTGGAAATAGAGAATGAATAACTCTGAGAATCTCCATTCTGGGAACTTCTGTTTCTAATCCTATGACTTCCATTTTTTAGCTTGCTTTCAGCTACACACTAGTAGCAAAATTAGCTTCGGGCTGGTTGGCGTGAACCAGCAAGTATTCCTCAATTTGATCAGTAGAGTGAAATAGCTGCTCATAAGAATCAATCACCCAGTACTGCTTTTGGAAGACGTCTTTGCGATAGGCGGTTTCCATAATATGGGCTACATCATAAGGATGACGCATTGCTTCCTCGCTCAAACTATATTTGGTTTCTCCGGCCGAAGAGAGGATACCCGCTCCGTAGATACGTACCTTATCTTCTTCTTTAATTAAGCCGAATTCTACTGTGAACCAATAAATACGTGAAATCAAATGTATTGCCCAGGGATTCTCAATATAGCGCAACGCAATTTTACTCAGCTCTTGTAGATAATCCACGAACGGCTGATTTGTTAGTACCGGTACGTGCCCAAATATATCGTGAAACATATCCGGTTCTTCAAGATAATCAAGCTGGCTTAGTTTCCGCAGCCAGGTAGAAGAAGGAAACTTGCGGTTGGAGAGCAACTGGAAGAAAATGTCGTCATCAATTAGACCAGGCACTACGTGGATACTCCAGCCAGTGAGTTGCGTAAGTACTTTATTTGTTTCCTCAAAGTTCGGAATTTTATCGGCGGTAAAGTTGATCTTTTTCAACCCATCCAAATACGCCTGAGAGGCTGCATTCGGTAAGTTCACGATCTGCCGTTCGTATAACAGTTTCCAAACTTTAAAATCCTCTTCGGTATACTTATTATATTCTTGTCGCATCATGGGTGTTGTTGTTTAATTATTCAATTGTTTATTGCTCACTGCTTATTGTAAACTGAGTAAAGCAGCCCAGGCTTTGTCAATCTCACCCCGGGATAGATAATTTTTAGCAGCCCAATGCATAATTTCAGGTGATCGGGTTGTGTCCTGTTCGTACCGCATCAGCGCGGCTTGAATGGTACTTTCGTTGCGATAGCGTTGCACCAGATCGCCGTTCGGAATTTGGGGTACGTTGGCCAGTTGAGCGAGATCACTTCCTGAAAGTACGGTGCTGGTTCGGATAGCTTCGGGTAATTGATCTACTCCAATTCCTTTTTCTCGCACCGGGCGTAGTGTCTCAAAAATGGCATCGCCAGTGGCTCGGCAGTACAGGCTACCGCCCATTCTCCCTATCGCATCTAATCGGAATGGATCAATAAGTCCGTCCTCGCCAATTACTTCTTCGTTAACATGTACTAGTAATACTTCACAGATCACAATATTGCCAGCTCCACCTCCTTCGCCCAGCGGTAACACTTGTTTCACTTTACATTCAAAAGCCACTGGCGACTCTGCTACACGGGGTGGTTTTACGGTCTCTGATGGTGCTTCGGTCAAGCCAGCCTTGGTAAATTCGTTGATGCCTTTTTCGTAAGCGGTGCTGGTGAGTGACATCTGCTCTACTAGAGCGTGGTTCACGATATTGATGGTTACTTCAGGGTGCTCCTGCACGTTGTCGAGCGTGTTTTTGGTGCTTCCGTTTCGTACGCTGTTCACAGGAGCAAAGATCAGCACAGGAGGTTTGGAGCTTACCGCATTGAAGAAGCTGTAAGGGCTTAGGTTTACTTTTCCTCTGGCACTCATGGAGCTTACAAAAGCAATAGGGCGTGGTACTACAGCACTGATCATGTAGCGGTAAAAATCCTGGGTGCTTACTTCGCTCGGGCGGATGATTTTCATAGGCTTGGTAAAATTTTAGTGCGCACTTCTCCGAAACTCACTCGGATATCTTCTTTCTCGGCACAACCTCGTAAGGTGACCGTATCTCCATCTTCCAGATAGGTACGCATTTGGTTCGCATTTATTTTTAGTGGTCGTTCACCGTTCCAACTTAGTTCGAGTAAGCTGCCGTAGCTACTGGGTTCGTTACCACTAATGGTACCGGAAGCAAGTAAATCCCCTACTCGCATATTACAGCCGTTTACGGTATGGTGAGCTAGCATCTGTCCTACACTCCAGTACATATTCCTGAAATTGGTTCGACTGACGACTGCCTCACTTTCTCCTTCGGGTTGAATAGCTACTTCCAAAGTAATATCAAAGTTGCAATTATCGGAAGTTTGTAGATACGGTAGTGGCTCCGGCTGCTGTTCAGACCCATCAACCTGGAAAGGTTCTAAAGCTTCTAGCGGCACTATCCACGGAGAAATGGATGAAGCAAAGTTCTTTCCTAGAAATGGTCCCAGCGGTACGTACTCCCAACGTTGAATATCTCGTGCCGACCAGTCGTTAAACAATACGAATCCGAAGATATAATCTTCCATTTCTTCCGGTCGCAGAGAACTTCCTAGCTCAGAATCTTTTCCAACAACTGCCGCTATCTCCAGCTCAAAATCTAGTGATTGGGTTGGGCTGAATATAGGTTGATCAGAATCTTTAGGCATGATCTGACCCTTCGGACGGTGAATATCAGTACCGGAAACTACGATGGATGAAGCCCGACCGTGGTAGGCAATCGGCATATGCTTCCAATTGGGCATTAAAGCATTTTCTTTTCCTCGGAACATAGTGCCCACGTTAGTAGCGTGAGCTTCGCTGGCGTAGAAATCTGTATAATCTCCAATTTCTAATGGCAAATGCATTTTCGCTTCGGATTGAGCTACGAAACATTCCTTCCGAAAATGTTGAAGTGGAGAATCAGTCTGGGTAAGCCAATCGGTAAGCCGTTTTCGTACTGCCTGCCACGTGGGTTTTCCTAACTGAATAAAGGCATTCAACGATGGCTGTTCTAGTATCTCCAGCTCAATGGATAAACTCTGAAAATAGCCTCGCATTGCCACTGCCGCCAAGTCAATAATCTGATCACCAATAGCTACTCCTACTCGGGGGCGTCGCGACGGTGTGGAAAACACCCCGTAAGGTAAATTGTGAATACTAAAGTCACTTTCAGGCGATATGTCTAGCCAGGTGTTCAATTAATCGTTTACACTTATTAATAAGCCCCCACATTTGCTCCTTCGGAGGTAAGATGACCAAGCGGAGATTCTAGTGGTTCTTCTTTTCCTAGTAGTTCCTGCAAAGCAATCTCGAAAGCGGTTTTCGCCAAATTCTCCTTGTTAGGGTTTTTCGAGTATACTTTCTCTAACGCTTGACGGATAGTGTCGGATACATCCTGAAGGATGGCTTCGTCGGTAAGCTCATTCTTGGTTTCCATCAGGTAAGCAAATACCCGCGCCATGCCACAGTTAGCAATAAAATCTGGGATTAATGAAACCTGCTCATCGGTGTAGGCCGCAATAGGGCCGAAAAAGATTTGAGGATCTTGAAAAGGTACATTCGCTCCACTGGCAATCACTTCCAGATTATGATCAATCATTGTCTCTACCTGCTCCTGTGTTACCAAGCGGGAAGCGGCTGCTGGAATGAAAATTTCAGCTCCGGTGCTCCAAACTCGCTCGTTTATCCCTTCAAACGAAAGTAGATTATCTGCGTATAGCGTATTCTGAAACCGATTCAGGAAAAGTTGCTTCACTTCTTCGTAGGTAAATCCATCTGGGTTAATCAGTCCACCTACTCGGTCAATAATTCCGACGATCTTCACTCCGCTTTTCGCTAAATAGTAACCAGCGGCACCACCTACGTTACCCCATCCCTGAATGATAGCTCGCTTGCCTTCGGCACTACCGTCCCACAAGTCGTAGTAGTGCAACACCGACTGAGCTACTCCGTAGCCGGTCACCATATCAGCCACTGTATATTTCCGCTCAATAGAGGGAGTATAGTGGGGATCTTCCAGTTTTTTAATAACTCCCTGCCGAAGTTGCCCCAGTTGCTTAATCTTCTGAGGATCAGTTGACTGGTAATGCCCGGTCACAATACCTTCCTGTGGATGCCATAGCCCGTAGCTCTCAGTAATCGGAATTACATCGTGAATTTCGTCTACGTTCAGATCACCGCCAGTGCCATAGTAGTTTTTGAGCAGTGGAGTAACAGCTTTATACCAACGCTCCAGCACTCCTTGTTTTCGCATATCATTCGGATCAAAGTTGATTCCTGATTTCGCCCCACCAATGGCGGGTCCTGATACGGTGAACTTAATTTCCATAGTCTTCGCTAGCGATTCTACCTCGTGGCGATCTAGTCCTTTCCGCATTCGGGTTCCCCCTCCGGCCGCTCCGCCCCGCAAGGAGTTAATTACTACCCAACCTTCGGCTTCGGTTTCGGGGTCATTCCATTCAAAAACCACTTCCGGTTTCTTCTCTTCAAATTCTTTTAACAGATCATTCATTTTTTTAGCGTTTAGTCCACGGTCGATAGACCACAGTTTCTATACACGTAACTTGTATTTTCTGTGGACAGTCGACTATGGACTGTGAACTAATCAAACTTTCCACGAATAAATATACTCTTGGTCTTCAATCTCCAACGCTTGTTTGGTTAGCTTCAAAGGATGGAAGGTGTCTACCATCACCGCTAATTCTTCGGTACCCTTTTTGCCAATGGAAGCTTCGGCGGTGCCGGGGTGGGGGCCGTGGGGCATTCCACCAGGGTGCAGCGTAAACGACGCTCGCTCCACTCCTTTTCTGCTCATGAAGTTACCTTCAGCGTAGAATAGCACCTCATCCGAATCAATATTGGAGTGACTGTACGGAGCCGGGATAGACTGTGGATGGTAATCGAACAGCCGGGGTACAAAGGAGCAAACCACAAAGTTGTGTCCTTCAAACATCTGATGTACCGGAGGCGGCTGATGAATACGCCCGGTGATCGGCTCAAAATCGTGAATAGAGATCGCATAAGGGTACATGTATCCGTCCCACCCTACTACATCAAATGGGTGATGGGTATAGATAAAGCTTTGTAGCTGATTATGCTTCGCAATTTTCACCTCAAAGCCACCTGCTTCGTCTTTGGCTTCTATAAATTCTGGGGTTTTAATGTCGCGCTCGCAAAACGGACTATGTTCCAGCAACTGCCCAAATTGGTTGTGGTATTTACGAGGGAATTTTATCTCTGAATAACTTTCAATCACCAGAAAGCGACAGGGCTTGTCTAAATTGATCTTCCATTGATGGGTAATGGTACGGGGCACGTGTACGTAATCGCCCTGCGTGAACTTCACACTCCCCAATGGGCTAAGCAATTCTCCTTCACCATCGTGCACGTACACTAGCTCGTCGGCCGAAGCATTTCGGAAGAAGTAACGCATATTTTCGGTGGGCTGGCACATGGCCAGACGAACATCATTATTGCCCATCACGTGTTGCCGACCACTCAGCCAATCACCTTTTGGCTGTATATTTTTCCCCAGTAGGTGGCGGTGCTGCATGTTTTTTTCATCAGCATAATCGATACCGAAATGCACGGGCTTTCCCACCCTGTCAATAGAAGTAGGCGGGTTGATATGGTAGGCAATAGACGATATACCACTGAAGCCTTCCGCTCCAATTACTTCTTCATAATACAACGAGCCATCCGGTTGCCGGAATTGAGTATGTCGCTTGGGCGGAACCTCTCCGCGTTGAATGTAATAAGCCATCGGTTTAATGTTTGATGATTAATGACGGATGAATAATGAAAAAGCGACTAATCATTAGTCATTATAAATTGCCACGTAATGCCTGTTCCCTTTCAATTGCTTCAAATAGGGCTTTAAAATTGCCTTTTCCGAAGGATCGAGCCCCTTTTCGTTCAATGATCTCGTAAAATACGGTCGGTCGATCCTGCACTGGTTTGGTGAAGATTTGTAGCAGATAACCCTCATCATCGCGATCAACCAGAATGCCTAACTTACGCAGTTCTTCTATCGGCTCGTCAATATCTCCTACCCGATCCTTTAGATCATCATAATAATTGTCCGGCACATGCAGAAACGCTACACCGTTGTTTCGTAATTGGGTGATGGTCTGAATGATGTTATCAGTAGCGATAGCAATATGTTGTACTCCGGCTCCTCGGTAAAACTCCAAGTACTCGTCAATCTGGCTCTTCTTTAAGCCCGGCGCGGGTTCGTTAATTGGGAATTTGATACGCTCATTGCCGTTCGACATTACCTTCGACATCAGTGCCGTGTACTTGGTAGAAATATCCTTGTCGTCGAAGGAAACCAGTTGCTTGAAACCCATCACATCGGCGTAGAAATCAACGAAGGCGTTCATATCACCTAGTTCTACGTTGCCGACAATATGATCTACGTACTTAAGCCCTACGCTTCGGTTTTGTAGGTAAGGGTTGTCAATTTTCTTGAATCCAGGCATAAAAAAGCCCCGGTATTTCTTGTTTTCTACAAAAGTGTGGATGGTATCGCCATAGGTTTTAATAGAGGATATCACAATCTCACCATCTTCGTCAGAATAAACCTGAGGTTCTGCTACAGATTCAGCTCCACGCTGCGTGGTGGTTTGAAAAGCTTCGCGAGCGTCTTCTACCCACAGTGCAATATCCCGCACTCCGTCACCATGGCGAAAAACATGATCAGCAATGAAACCTTCAGGCTTGATGGGAGAGGTCAGGATAAAGCGCACCTTATTTTGCTGAAGCAGATAACTAGCCCGGTCGCGATGCCCGGTTTCAGGGCCTAGGTAGCCAATAATATCATAACCGAAAGTATAGTGGTAGTAAAATGCCGCTTGCTTGGCATTACCGACGTAGAACTCAATGTAAAAAGTACCATTAATCGGCAAAAAATCTTGCTCGGCTGCTTCTTGAATAATTCCTTGAGTTTGCATAAATAATTACTTTTTATGATCACCTAGTAAACAAGATTACTAACAATACATTAATAGAATTATTAGTTATGAGATTGTAATTTATATATCACTAATTTTCACGCTAAATATTTTTATTTTATTAAAATCTCTGACATTACTTATTCTTTAAGACGAATAAACAATATCGGAGGTTTTATTGCCTTCTCTCTAACAAATTTAGTTAAGTATCTTTTGAGATTACTTTAAAATATTTAGTATATATTTATAATACTTAATAAAATTAATAATCAGAGAAACTTAACTACGGTATTAGTGGATATAGATCAGCTTAATCAGGGAATTCTTAGAAAATTACAAGAAAATGCGCGAGTTTCAGTATCCGAAATTAGCAAAGAAGTGGGGCTTACTGCCCCAGCAGTAGCTGAGCGAATCCGGCGGATGGAAGAGGCAGGAATTATCCAGGCTTACCGGGTAGAGCTCGACTATGAAAAGCTAGGTTACGCCTTGCAAGCGTTCGTGACAATACGGATTTACGCTAACCAAAGCCAACGCCTGATTCATTTCTTGGAGCGGCAAAAAGAAGTTCAGGCTTGTTACGCGGTTACTGGCCGGGAAGGTTACTACATCGAGTTAAGAGCGTCTAGTTTACAAGAATTAGAACACTTCATTATGAAACTGACTGAGTTCGGCGAACCCAATACTTCTATCGTGCTTTCCAAAGTAATATAGTCAGCTTCTACGATCCATAACAGCTTCTTTACTTTACGCCCTGAGCGGTAGTCCACCAACCATTTCTCTTTCTGATGTATACAATTTGTCCGGTATGGTAAGCCGTATGCGAAAGCATGTTAGAAATCTCGGTTCCGACGCTATCTAGCTGTTGCGCTGTAGCGTGCTCTACGGCCTGTTGCCATTGGGTTTGGATACTATCGGCTTTTCTCACAGCTATGCTCCAGTCCAGATCATCAAACTTTCGAAAGGTGGTTTCATTATCCCCGTTAAAATCAGTGACTACTTCTCCTTGAACTACCCTCAAAACTCGTTCATTCCAGAATACTACGTGTGATAATAATTCCCGAATGGAATGAAGGTCAGTGCTATCTCGCCAATCCGCTTGCTCGGCGGTGAGTCCTTCTATGGCAATACCCAGTGGAACGTACCAATCTTTAGTGGTGTGGTTATTAGCGATTTCTTCTAACAAGACTTTTCTGACGCTATTGGTCTCTGGCTGAGCCGTACAACTCAACAGGAGAATGATAAAACTAGAAATGATGATAATTTTCATAGTGTGAGAGTAAAAGGTATCACTAGTTGCGGCAAGTAATCTGATTTTTTTTAAAGTCTTCCAACCATTTTAGCTAAAGCGGGGTCGGTGTAAGTAATAGATCATGTAGCATTATGCTAGCAATGAAGAAGTACGTTTGGAAGTAAACGGACCGGCAGTTGGCTAAGCGAACTGTCGGTTTAGTTTTTTCAGCACTCCTACCACCTGATCTAACTGATTATCTAAGAAATCTAGATGAGTGACGAAGCGCACATCTTGCTTACCAAAAGTAACCGCCTTTACTCCGGCTTTCTCTAGCTGAGATAAGAAATGTTGAGGAGTAGTATCTTGAAGCGTAGCGATCACAATATTAGTTTCTACGGGAAGCACCGAAGTTACATAACTACAATCCTGTAAAGCTTCAGCGAGTACTTTTGCCCGTTGATGATCTTCTCTTAGTTTTTCCACGTGATGATCAAGAGCGTAAATGCCAGCCGCTGCCAAATAACCTGCCTGCCGCATTCCTCCCCCAAACACTTTTCTGACCCTCCGAGCTTGCTTAATAAGATCATGACTACCTACTAGTACTGAACCTACGGGAGCCCCCAACCCTTTAGATAGACAAACCGAAATAGAGGAAAAGTACTTTCCGTACTCTGCCGGCTCGTCACCTGTTGTTACCAACGCATTGAACACTCGCGCTCCATCCAGGTGTAAGGCTAATTTGTGTTTTTGACAAACTTCGGCGATTTCCTTAATTTGATTTAGTTGGTAGCAAGCACCTCCTCCCTTATTCATCGTATTTTCCAGAGCCACCAGGCTAGTAGGTGGAAAGTGAACATCATCCGGATTAATAGCAGCATCAACCATTTCTGCTTTAAGAACTCCTCGTTCCCCGGTTAGCAATCGCACTGATACTAGAGAGTTGTACGCCAATCCGCCACCCTCGTAGAGATAGATATGAGCATTACGGTGGCAGATGACCTCCTGCTGAGGCTGAGTTTGGGCACGAATGGCAATCTGGTTAGTCATCGTACCCGAAGGACAAAACAGTCCGGCTTCCATTCCAAAAGTACGAGCTGTCTTTTCCTCTAGTGCCTGTACAGTTGGGTCTTCGCCAAAAACATCATCTCCCACTTCAGCTTGTATCATAGCTTCTAGCATAGCAGGAGTGGGACAGGTGACAGTATCGCTGCGGAGGTCAATCATAGGTTTGGTGTTATAGCGCGTGGTGTTATGGCGACCGTCGCGCGGTGTTAATGTATCCTGGTGTTTATATGTTTAAGATTTACAGTAGCCCGAATCTTTCGGAACCAGAACACTTTAACATTGCTGATAAACCACTAAATTACTAGTAGAAACGGCAGATGCAAAAAAATACTGATTCTCACGCAACCTCTAGAAAAATTCCTGCATCTTACTGTTGAAATGCCCGAAAGCTTATGGGATTAAACATCTACCAAAGTCGAACATTGGATACACTCGTTGACGGATTACGTAAGAACGATAGCCGTTCGCAGCAGGCGGTATACGAGCGTTTTTCGCCTGTGATGTTCTCGGTGAGTCTACGCTACGTAAAGGATCACGATAGTGCCCAGGATGTTTTGCTCAACAGCTTTATGAAGGTGTTTAGTAATATTAAGCAGTTTAAAGGTGACGGAAGTTTTGAAGGTTGGATGCGACGCATTGTGGTGAACGAAGCCCTGATGTTTTTGCGAAAGCACAAGAATATGTCGGTAGAGGTAGATATTGAGGAGGCTCAGGACAGGGCAGCTACGACTTACGACCATCTAGAGGCCGAAGAGCTATTGAGTCTGGTTCAGCAGTTACCCGTTGGCTACCGAACTGTATTTAATATGTACGCCATTGAAGGCTATTCCCACGCCGAAATTGCTGAGAAACTTAACATTAGCGAGGGTACTTCTAAATCACAATTGAGCCGGGCGAAGCAGTTGCTACGACAGATGTTGGATCGGCTCGATCAGTCCTATCAAGATCAAATCGGATAATTATGAACGATATTGAAAAATTATTTAAAGAAAATCTTGCCCAGCATCCGGTAGCTCCGCCACTGGGGGTTTGGGAACAACTTCAGCAAGCTCAGGCTGCGGATGAGCGGAAAAGGGGTTGGTGGTGGATAGCTGCTTCGGTTGCGCTGTTTTTACTTTTGGGCAGCGTTTTCCTACTAAATTATCAATCTATTTCGCCCGCTAACCCAGTTGCTACAGAATTAAGGGTTGAGGACGATCAGAAATCTGTTGAAGAAATACGTCCAACTCCTTTAGCAGAAGAAAAAGTTACAGCAAAAGTGCAAACTACTTCTCCGAAAAAGATGGAAAGCATTCCGGTGAAAAGTGAAGTGAGAAAAACCCCTAAGCTGAAACTGCCAGTGGAAGTAGTAAAAATAAAACGTCCAGTAACATTAGCTAAGCTTAATGCAACTGTCCCTCAAGCAATGGAATCTGATCTTCCGAAACTGGTACAGGCACTGCCGGATCAGGCAATTGCTCAAACTTTAGGAGAGGAAAGTCAATCCGTTACTATTATTTATAAATCGGGAACTGCGAAAAAGTCAGAACCCAATCGTCCATTAGAAAAAGCTTTTGCATTTTTGACTAATGTGAAGGAAGGTGGAGTAGGTTTCTCAGAGTTGCGTTCGGCCAAATCTGAGATTATTTCTAAGGCCTTTTCTAACAAACAAGAATCTATGCCTGCCGAATAGACTAACCATTTATTAACCCATTTTTAAATTTAATTCTTATGAAAACGTTATTCAGCATTTTGCTGTCCCTGATAATCTATGCCCCAGAAACTGTCGCCTTGGCAGCTGAACCGATTGTTCAAGATACCATCATCATTCGTTTGGGAGATGGCGAAGAGGTGATGATCATTTCTGAGAGTGGTAATGAAGTAGAGTTGCTCAAGCAGTTTGATATGAATGCTATTTTGCGTGATCTGGAACATACGAACGATTCTACAACCGAAGGTAGCATCTACGTAGAAATACAAGACCAAACGGGAAAAAAGTACGACTTTGAAGAAGAAGAGATAGAGCTGACGTTAGAAGAGAAACTGGAACGCCTGGAAGAAAGAATGAGTGGGATAAGCTGGTCAGGTAATAGTTCTATGTCATCTTCTTCAGGATCATCTTCATCTTCTCAGAGTTCTCATCGCCGTCGCTCAGGTACATCTTCAACCATGATGTTTGATTTTGGGCTTAATAACTTTCTAAGCAACGGATCTTTCCCTGACGAAACCGATGAACTGTACGCCGTAAAGCCATTGGCTTCCTGGAATATTGCCTTAGGGATTACCAATACTACCCATATAGCTGGGCCGTTGCATCTGGAGTGGGGTGGGAACATCAACTGGTATAATTTTAAGTTTCAGAATGATCGTACCCGCATGGAGAAAACTCCGGATGGTGTCGTTTTCTTTGAAGATTTAGATGTGGTTGATCCCCGCAAAAGTAAGTTTGTCGTCCCTTACTTAAATGCCCAGCTTGTACCCATGTTTCAATTTGGACGAGCGCGTCGGGATGGCTGGTTTCCATTAGATCGAGACGAGGATTCAGGTTTTCGGATTGGAATGGGCGGTTATGCCGGATACCGAATCGGCAGTCGCCATAAAAATGTATTTGTAGAAGACAACGATCGGGAACGAGTGAAAAACCGGGTCAACTACTTCGTCAATAACTGGCGCTACGGGGTTCGCTTCCAACTAGGCTTTCGGAGCTTTGACTTTTACGCAAACTATGACCTGAATGAGCTGTTCGTAGCAGGCAAGGGGCCAGAACTGAATGCCTTTAGCTTTGGGATTATGTTCTAGGGCTTCCATAGATAATCAGGCATAAAGGCTGGGCAAGGGTTTTTCTTAACCTTCCGGCTTACTTTACCGGGATTAGACTTGGTCGAGAACTGAAGGGCTAGCGATATTTCGTGGGAACCTCCTGAAGAAGCTGGCCCTAGCTTAGAAACGGTAAGATCATAGCTATACCCGAACGAGAAACCATTAATGGACAACCCAAAAGCCATCGCCAGCGCATCGTGATTAATAGTACGAGGCATGTCCTGCTGAATGGGTAAACCTTTATACCAAACCCCTAGCATCAACATTCGGTAAAAATACGATAGCCCTACGTCTAATTGGTTGAATTTGCCCTGTTGACGGTACTGAAATGAAGGATTGATGCTGGAAGCCATGCGATTACGGAACGGCCCCAGATCAATAGGGATTTTATAACCGGCGTGGATGGAAAACCGCATCGGTAGCACACTTTCTTCTTCCAATACCGACTGGTTTGGACGATTGAGATGGTGTACAGCCACTCCCCCCCAGAAACGTTTATCATAAATCAATACTCCAGTAGCAAAGTCAAAATGATTTACGTTTTCTAGATTCCGTAAAGCGGGATCGGTACTAGGTGCATTAGGATTACCAAACTGTAATTGATCAGCAAAAACGAGTTTGGAATAATCTAGACTTTGCATGGTATAGCCAATCTGCAATGAGGGAACAGCCTGTAAACCGTTAGTGATAGGGATTCGGTAAGAATACGTTGCTCCAATACTAGTAGACTGTAAGCTAGCGGTACCCGCCCGGTCGTTTACTGCGATCAACCCAACGCTGCTAGGCGAGCCTTTAATGTTGTAATCATACGAAAAAGCGTAGGTTACAAAAGCCTTAGGTAAGCTAGACCAATGGTTTCGATAGTTAATAGCCGCTCGGTGCTGACGGGTTGCCCCGGTAAAAGCTGGATTCAGATAAATAGGAGAAGAGTAGTATTGGGTAAATTGTGGGTCTTGTGCCCGTAATTCCCCTACACTTATTATCAGTAATAGTAAAAAAGTGAAAAATCTTAACATAGTTTCCTTATTCATACACTCCACCATCTTATCGAAGCAATGTTACGTCACCCACCACCGTCCGCGTACCGCCGTCGCTGAACTTGAGCTTTACCTTGTAGACATAGGCATCCTTCGGGCATAATCTTCCTTTGTAGTAGCCATTCCAACCTTGCGTTTTGTCAAAACTTTCAAACATTAACTCTCCCCAACGATTATAAATCATCATGTGAAATTCAGTCACTCCTTCAAAAACGGGTAGGAAGATATCATTCTGCCCGTTAGGGCCTACCACCTCTGAGTTACTCGGGCCAAATGGACTAGGGGTGAATGCGTTAGGTACTTGCACAGTTCCCCCGTCCTCAATCAACACAGCTGACTCTAATACTAGTGTATCACGGCACCCTTGATTAGATTCGGCAATCAGGGTAACATCATAACTACCAGGGGTTTCGTAGGTATGCTCAGGGTTGAAATCAGTAGAGGTGTTGCCGTCGCCAAAATCCCAGTAATAATTTTCTGCCCCCAGACTCAGATTAACAAAGTAAATCGGGGCACCTAAGAAAGCCCGGTCGGGACGAAGGTTAAAAAATGCTCGGGGAGTTTCGTATACTTCCACACTAAACTCTTTTCTCTCCACTACCGTAACCCCAGCACTATTGCTAGCTTCTAGCGTGATGGTATAAAAACCAGGTTCGTAGTAGGTGTAGACCGGATTTTCTTCGGTAGAACGACCTTCGCCTTCACCAAAGCTCCATCGGTAACTATCGGCTTCAGCGTAGCGGCTCAGATTACGGAACTGCACGGTAAGCGGACGACAGCCTTTGGGTGGCTCGTAAGAGAAGTCTACTTCGGGCAGGAAGGGTTCAATAATAATTTCTTTCACTAATGTATCCACACAACCCAATGCGTTCTGCGCGATCAGAGTAATGTCGTAGCGCCCAGTATCCGCATACTGGTGGGTAGGTTCTTCTAAAGTAGAAGTTGTTCCGTCACC
>CAKZYA010000007.1 GCA_937883755.1 uncultured Flammeovirgaceae bacterium
CAAACCCAAGATGGGGATAATAACCTCGCTGACATTGAGCAAGGGGATAGAGGACCGAGTTGGGATAACTCAGCGAGCCAAACCCAGGTGGGGAAAGATAATAGCGCTTTTATTCAGCAAGGTGGACGATTTGGATTTGCCTTCAGAAACGTAGCTCGCCAAACTCAGGATGGTGACAATAACGAAGCTTTCATTGATCAAGGTGCCAATGATGGTGAAGCGTCTGATAACCAAGCTACTCAGGCTCAAGAAGGCACTGAAAATAATGCTACTATTGAGCAAGGGGATTTCTCAGGAACGGCTAGTGATAACCAAGCCAGCCAAACCCAAGTAGGAGATAAAAACTTAGCATTAACCCAACAAATCGGAAGCTTCAATACGGCTTTTGTGAGCCAAAATGGTGACAATAACGAAGCTGTTCAGTTGCAAGCCAGCCATAACTCAGAAGTGTATATTGAGCAGATTGGCGAGAGTAACAGCGCTATTCAACTACAAGCCGGCGGGCTAACCGATGAGCAGATCGCTGAGCCGACGGCGGTAAATGTCGGCACCCTACCACTCGGGAATAACCAGATCGCTTACACCTGGCAAGAAGGGGAGGATAATATCAGCCTACAGATGCAAGGGGGCACCGGTAACCAAGCCTACACTGAGCAAGATGGTGCACGCAATAGGGCTACCCAACTGCAACTGGGAGACGAAAACAGGGCTGAATTCTATCAGGATGGAGTGGATCTATCAGCCGTATCAAATCAGCTTGGTGAGTACAACGAGGCCTACGTAGATCAGAGTGGTAACGGTCATATCAGTACCATCAATCAGCTAGGGTCAGGGAACATCGCCAATGTTACCCAAGGCAATTAATTTCTCACTTGGAATAAGCTAGAGCTGGGGGCCGTGCCTTCAGGTACCCTCCCTCGGTGTTAGCCAGTTTTTCAGTTAACCATATTAAAAACAACCATGAGAAAGTTCATTGTAAGTTTCATTGTAGGAGTGCTTACCTTTGGGATCAGCCTAGCCCAAGACAACCAAAGTGATATCCAACAGCAGGGCGAAGGTAATTCCGGAACCGTGATTCAGGAAGGAACCACCAACACCGCTACTACCCTTCAGGGGATTGGCGGAACGGCTGAGAATAACCAAGCTACTCAGACTCAGGAAGGGGATAACAATGAAACTTCTATTCAGCAAGGGGCTACCGGAGATGCTACGGCAAGGGATAACACAGCCACCCAAACTCAACTAGGAAGGGGCAATAGTGCGTTTATCCATCAAGGGGGTGGATTCGTCGGACGGGCTATAGATAACCAAGCGAGTCAAACCCAGGTAGGGGATGATAACTTCGCTGATATCGATCAAGGGATTGGAACTGGTTGGGGTGAACCAACTATGGGTAACCAAGCGAGTCAAGTCCAAGAGGGTACTGAAAATAATGCTACTATCCAACAAGGGATTACCGCCGGAAGGGCTACGAATAACCAAGCCACCCAAATTCAAGAAGGCGGGGACAATAACGCACTTATTCAGCAAGGGGATTTCGCAGGAACAGCCGAGCGTAACCAAGCCAGCCAAACCCAAGACGGGGAAGATAACCGGGCGATTATTGAGCAAGGCGATAATGCGAATGGAAATGCGTACGACAATATCGCTGCGCAGGAGCAGTATGGGGAAGGTAATAAGGCTGATATTGATCAAGGGTTTTTCCGTGGAACGGCCGAGCGTAATCAAGCCACCCAGACCCAAGAAGGTAATGAAAATAGTGCTACTATTGAGCAAGGGGCTATCGGGGATGCTACAGCTACGGATAATCAAGCTAGCCAAACCCAAGCAGGGAATAATAACCTCGCTGAGATCCAGCAAGGAGTTGAAAGTGGATTGGCTACTAATAATGAAGCTATCCAGACCCAAGAAGGCGAAAGTAATCAAGCCTTTATCGATCAAGGGGTTACCGGAGATGCTACGGGTAACCAAGCGAGTCAAGTCCAAGAGGGTACTGAAAATAATGCTACTATTGAGCAAGGGATTATCGGCGGTGCGGCTACGGGTAATGTAGCTACCCAAGTTCAAGAAGGGGTAGGTAATAGCGCTATTATTGAGCAGGGGGCTGGCCGCATAATGGCAAGGGGTAACACAGCTACTCAAACTCAACTAGGTACAAGCAATAACGCTACTATTGAGCAAGGAGATTTTTCAGGAACAGCTACGAGTAACCAAGCGAGTCAAGTCCAAGGGGGTACTGAAAATAATGCTACTATCCAACAAGGGATTACCGCCGGAAGGGCTATGAATAACCAAGCCACCCAAATTCAAGAAGGCGGGGACAATAACGCACTTATTCAGCAAGGGGATTTCGCAGGAACAGCCGAGCGTAACCAAGCCAGCCAAACCCAAGACGGGGAAGATAACCGGGCGATTATTGAGCAAGGCGATAATGCGAATGGAAATGCGTACGACAATATCGCTGCGCAGGAGCAGTATGGGGAAGGTAATAAGGCTGATATTGATCAAGGGTTTTTCCGTGGAACGGCCGAGCGTAATCAAGCCACCCAGACCCAAGAAGGTAATGAAAATAGTGCTACTATTGAGCAAGGGGTTGAAGACGGAACGGCCGATAATAACCAAGCTACTCAAACCCAAACTGGGGAGGAAAATTTCGCTGACATTGAGCAGGGTGATGAAAGTGGTTACGCTACGGACAACGAAGCCACCCAAACCCAAAAGGGAGAAAGTAATCAAGCCTTTATCGATCAAGGGGCTGGAAATGGATTCTTCGCAATAGCCGAGCGTAATCAAGCCGTCCAATTTCAAGACGGGATAGGCAATGAGGCGACTATCCAGCAAGGGGCTACCGGAGGTGCTATGGCAAGGGATAATACAGCCACTCAAACTCAAGAGGGAGCAGGCAATGAGGCGACTATCCAGCAAGGGGTTTTCCTCGGAACGGCTACGAATAACCAAGCCACTCAAATCCAAGAAGGCACTAAGAATAACGCTACTATTGAGCAAGGGGATTTCGTTGGAACGGCTATAAATAACCAAGCCAGCCAAACCCAAGTAGGAGACAAAAACTTGGCATTAACCCAACAAATCGGAAGCTTCAATACGGCTTTTGTGAGCCAAAATGGTGACAATAACGAAGCTGTTCAGTTGCAAGCCAGCCATAACTCAGAAGTGTATATTGAGCAGATTGGCGAGAGTAACAGCGCTATTCAACTACAAGCCGGCGGGCTAACCGATGAGCAGATCGCTGAGCCGACGGCGGTAAATGTCGGCACCCTACCACTCGGGAATAACCAGATCGCTTACACCTGGCAAGAAGGGGAGGATAATATCAGCCTACAGATGCAAGGGGGCACCGGTAACCAAGCCTACACTGAGCAAGATGGTGCACGCAATAGGGCTACCCAACTGCAACTGGGAGACGAAAACAGGGCTGAATTCTATCAGGATGGAGTGGATCTATCAGCCGTATCAAATCAGCTTGGCGACTTTAACGAAGCCTACGTAGACCAAAGTGGTAACGGTCATATCAGCACCATCAACCAGCTAGGGTCAGGGAACATTGCCAATGTCACCCAAGGAAACTAGCATCATCTATCATAAACCAGGTTGGGGCAGTGCCTCCGGGTATCTACCCTCACCTCGGCCTATTTATTAAACCTATTTCTCATGATACATCACACAATCAAGCTACTAGCCGTACTACTGTTAAGCAGTGGGATGAGCTACGCTCAAGATTTAGAACCAGCCTTACCGGAAGAGCCGGAAATAATCGATTTTCCCTCCGAAGTCATTGCCATGCCCGGAGCCACTATTGAGCAGGCTGGGATGTACAACGAGGTATTTATTCAGCAGGTTGGTGCGGTTCCCCGCCGGGACTGGCAAACCGGAGATCAACAGTACGCTACTTTGGTACAAACAGGTCACTACAATGTCATGGACTTAACCCAGCAGGGTAATGGTAATCAGGTAGCCGTACAGCAAGTCGGGGATGGTAATACCTACGACGGTCATCTGCAAGGCAATGACAACCGCCTGGATATCGGTCAGTTTGGTAATGACAACCGCTTGGTACAAGAGCTAGTAGGCAACCAAAACACCTACCAGGTGCTACAAGAAGGCAATAACAATGAACTGATCCAACGTGAGTACAGAAACGGCCTGGAATACCAAGTTCACCAGCAGGGCAGCATGCAGGTCATCATTGAAAACGGTACGTTCTAATGGTAAGCCACTAATTAATTCTTTTAGCACTTGTTGGGGGTAACAAGTAGAACGGGGCGCCCAGCGTAGTGTATGTGATTTGTGCAGCCCCGTTCTTTATTTCTTCTACCCCCAACACACTGTCAATTATGTCACTGATATCACTCGTACGTTCTTTTATTCTGCTCCTTAGCATAAGCAGTCTCTTCAGCGGGCTCACGGCCTGCACCGAAGATACGATTCCACCGATCACTCTGGGCACGCTACAAGGCATCGTGGTCGCTCATGAGCTACCTCTAGCCGATGTCAACATCACCACCCAACCAGCCACCAATCAAGTACAAACCGATTCTGCTGGACGCTTCGTTCTGACAGGTATTCCCGCCGACACCTATACCATCACCGTACGGGGTGAAGGTGTTCGCACCACCAGTCTGACGGCATTGGTCAGCACTGACTCAGCTACCGAAGTCATGATCCACACGGAGCTCACTGAACCCGAGAACCGAGTCCCTAATACTCCCACACTAGTGAGTCCCCAAAATGAAGTAACCAACGTTCCTCGCACCCTGACTCTTATCTGGCAAGGCACTGACCCGGACGAGGATAGTCTGCACTACGAGGTGCGACTGTTTACTTCTCAAACTGTCTTACGCCAAACAATACTCGCTCAAGCGATTGCAGATACTACCTTAGTAGTGCAAGACCTTCAATTCAACACCACCTACTTCTGGCAAGTGATTGCTACAGATCCTGATGGGTTAAGCAGCCAGAGTGAAGTGGCTAGCTTTACTACCCTTCCGGTTCCTAACCTACGCTTTGCTTGGGTTTCGGACACCTCGGGTAATGCCGAAATCTACGCCTCCGATGGTTCAGATACTACCATCGTACAGGTGACCCACCGAGCTGCCCGCGATGTGCAACCCCGACTCCATCCTCGCCTACCCCAAGTAGCCTTTACTTCGGAGGTTCAGGGCGAAACGCAAGTGTTCGTCACCTCGCTGATTGAAGGCATACCTACTCAGATCACCCAAGTGCCCATGGCCGGTTTTCATAACATTGGCACCGGCTACACCTGGTCACCCGATGGTGGACAGCTGGCCTACGCCCACTATCAAGAGCTGTACCGCATTAGCGCGAATGGTAGTGGATTGACCGTCGTTACTCAGGCTCCTACGAATCGGCACTTTCGGGAAATGGACTGGACAGCCGTAGGCAATCAATTTGTACTGCAAACCATTGGCACGCGTATTTATGACGCCGAGATTTATCTGTATTCCCCTCAAGAGGATTCACTGCGCTTGCTGGTAGCCAATCATCCCGGGCAGCTTCACAGCCCGAGCTTTTCCATAGATGGCCAAGAGGTGCTCTTCACCTACGATGCTTCCGAGTTTCAGTCCGTAGAAGGAAGACAACTAGATAGCCGGATCTATCGGGTGCCCACCAGTGCTTCTCCTGATAGCATTCAGTGGATCGATGTCTCAACCAACAAACCCGCCGGAACCAACGATCTGCGACCTCGCTATTCACCTGATGGAGCTCAGATCATCTTTGAGAATGCCCCCAATGATGATCCTAGTGCTTCGTCTATCTGGATCATGGATCTCAATGGGGATAATCGCCAGCTTCTTTACCAATATGCAACAATGCCCTACTGGCGATGAGAAGTGTGTGATGGGCAAAAGAGTACAAAGTTCATATTGAGACTCGGTGAAGCAGCACTAAACACTATCTGGAATATTGTACCATTGAGTTTAGTAATACTTGCTTACCTTTATTGCTTAGCCTTATTTTAATACATTCCAACCCCCTGAAATCATACAACTTTATGCATCTTACTGAGATAACCTCTGCTCCTTTACACGAGGATTTGCATCCAATCAATCTACTTACCGACGACCTGCCACATGATTATTCAAGAACAGAATGGTGGTATTTTAACACCCATGTGAAAAGCCAAAACGGTGACCGACAATTTGCCTTGTTCCTATCTTTTTTTAAGAAAGCCGTCGATTGGGATGATGAGAGACAAGCGTATATTTTTGCCTATTCTATCACTTGGGCACTGAGTGATCTAGACCACCACAAGTATTATAGAGATTCTATTTTAGACCCATGCGCCCCGAAGGTAGGAATGGAAACAATAGACCGGGGAGATTCAAAACAGGACTCTATACTACAGGAAGCTATTTATGAAGTATTTAGCACTGGTCAAGTACCTCGGCCAGATCGATTATCGAGAAAATCTGCTTACGTTTCCAAAACTGAATTGAGTATTGAGTATGAAGGTAACACAATCAATGTCTTAGCCGATGGCTCTTATCAGTTACACCTGGAAGACGAAAAGAAAGCTATATCGATAGACCTAAATTTTCTTCCGCAAATATCACCTGTTAGACATGGCAATAACGGAACCATTAAAGGGTCTTCCGGAGAGGATATGAACTATTATTTTATTCCTAAAAATAGAGTAGAAGGTCACTTAAAGCTTCATGAAGAATCTTTGGTACTGGAGGGGTCGGGCTGGTATGATCATGAATTTTCTTGTGCTGTATCACTAGAAGAAGCTGAAGAAAAAGTTGAACTGAAGTTGCTTCCGGAAATTTCATGGAATTGGGTAGCTCTGCAGTTATCAAATAATCGCCAACTTTCTGCTTACGATTTGTTTGAGAAGGGTGAAAAAACACCTGATGCTGGACATTGGCTAGTGGAAATCGACGGCTCGGATGGTGCTGCTAACCGATCCAATGACTTCTCTTTTACTCCTCTCACTTTCTGGAAAAGTACGACCACGTTTCTTAGTTATCCAGTGAGTTGGAGGCTAGAGGTTCCTTCAAAACAAATTGATCTGCTTATTGAGGCAGTTTTTCCAGAGCAAGAGTTTATTACCTTACTCTCGGAACCCGCTTTTTGGGAAGGTAGCATTCGAGCAAGGGGAACTTACGGTGATGAAGAAGTAGAAGGGCAAGGCTATATTGAGGTTAGAAGCTATGAATTCATCGATTCTTTTGAGGATTTTCTAAAGTCGGTGACTAAAGAAACTAGAAAGGCGATCGACAAGCTTATACCTCTGAATCCATCAAAAGAAAAATTTTTAGAATTAGTCGCAAGCCCTAAATATCCTCACTTGATCAAAGGGTTGGATCAGCAACAATACGTGAATACTGTTATAAAACCGATCCGTGAATTAACCGATAGAGGAGGCAAGTGTTGGCGAAGTTATGCTACGCTATGCTGCATAGATATGGTTGGCGGAAATTCTCAAGAATATATGGATTGGCTAGCCTGGTCAGAATTACTACACACCGGATCATTGATCGTAGATGACGTACAAGATGAGTCTACCACAAGACGAGGAGGGCCAGCATGTCACATTACCCACGGAATTTCTTTGGCAATAAATGCTGGCAATGCCGCTTACTTTATTGGTCAAACTTTACTATTCCATTCCAATTTAACCAAGGAAAGACAGCTTGAGTTATACCAAATGTATTTCGAGACTATGCGCGCTGCCCACGCCGGACAGGCGATGGATATCAACAGCTTTTACCCTTTGATGGATCAAGTAGTGGAGACCGGAAACATTGATGTTCTTGAAGAAAGAATCCTGTCTGTTCATCTATTAAAGTCGGCTACTCCGGCTGGAATGTTAGCCAGGTTTGGTGCCAGCCAGGGAGGTGGAACCAAAGAGCAAATACAACACTGCGGCCATCTGTTTGAAACATTAGGGCTAGCTTTCCAAATAATGGATGACGTGCTTAATTTGAGAGGATTTGAAAAAAATCTGAAAAATAGAGGTGAAGATATCTCTGCGGGGAAAATTACCATACCCGTGGCAAAGGCAATGGCAAAACTTCCACTGAAGGATAGAAAGTCCCTCTGGAATGGTATAAAAGCTAAGCCACAACAGGCGGATGTTATCAATGGCCTTATCGACCAAATAGAAGCCTGTGGAGCTTTGGATGATTGTGTTCAACAGGCAAAAGATATGGTGGAAGAAGCATGGAAAGAATTCCAGCTGGTAGTGCCACGTTCTTATACAAGTGTATTAGTGAGAGCTTTTGCCAAGTATGTATTAAGCCGACATTACTAGGATTTAAGTAGTTCGGTGTCCGTTGGATTTTAAAGTCTGAATAATGTTGCAACATGAAGAGCTGGCTTCACTGAACATGTACAGCCTTATAAATCAGCATTTTAATTATATCGAGATGAAAAATGGAATTATAAGCTAACGTTAAAGAATTGATAATCAAAGTTGTACATGTATAACAGGGATAGCTACAACGCCAAAGAGTATTATGAAGCTTGTTAATTTACCGAACGGACTAAGTATTAATGCATTGGGTCAGATAGATACTAAAGTTCTCTATCACGAGATGTTTCAGATGCAGACGTATCTCAAATATAATGTCCAAGTTTCCGATGGGGACTACATTTTTGATGTCGGCGCAAATATTGGTTTGTTTTCACTCTCACTGACTCAGTCATTTCAAAAATTAAAAATCTTTGCATTTGAGCCTATCCCTGAGATTTTTAATGCATTGACAAACAATGCAAAGTGCTACTTTCCAGGTGCGGTGTTATGTAATGTGGGGCTTTCAAACACAGCTAAAATCTCGGAGTTTAGCTATAGTCCTGCGCTGACTATGGGTGCGAGCATGTACTCTTCAGAAATAGCGAAAAGTGTGTCTCAAGAAGCTAGTGTGTATGACTGGATGAAGGCCGTTGTTCTTGACTTATACCGTATTTCAGAATTGAATGGAAAACTGACTAAAATTCTAGTTAAACTTCTCTCGACTTGGGGTATTCGCTCACTCCTTTTTGGCCTTCTTTCTATCTATATTAGCAGGTTTTTACTATTTGAAAAAAAATCTCCTAAGCAGGTCAACTGTGAGTTAAAAACAGTGTCAGAAGTGATTCGAGAGAATCAGGTTTGCAAAATTGATCTTTTGAAAGTTGATGTTGAAGGTAGCGAATTAGATGTGCTCAGGGGAATTGACCAGGAGGATTGGGGAAAAATCAGACAAGTGATTGTTGAAGTTCATGACATTGATAATCGTGTTGAGAAAATTGTTTCGATGCTGAAACGTCGTGGATATTCCACTCAAGTTGCTCGGGAGGACTGGGCAGTGGCCAAGCTAATGAACATTTTCATAGTTTATGCTATCGCGAGAAACTAACGCCACATCATGAAATCCGCACTCTTTGTCTCTATTCCGTTTATTGGACATATTACGCCTTTGCTGCGCCAAGCAGAAGAACTCGCTCGGCGTGGATGGCATGTCAAAGTTGCCTCTACTGAAGAAATCCGACCTTTTGTAGAAGCAGATAGTTGCACTGCCCAAGGCGTCCGCTTTGTTAGTTTAGGACGATTGTCAAAATTTCAAGGCGAACTCTCTCAAGTTGAGCGATCAATTTCAGACGAAAAGTCTTTTTTCAGAACCAGTCTCGAGATTATCGATGCTCTGTGGTTGATTTGGGATATTTATTTTGATGCTCTGACAGAAGCTGTACAGCGAGAGTGCCCAGATGTAATGATTGTCGATTTTGTCACAAGGGCTGGGGTCGACGTTGGAGAGGCAGAAGGGATTCCGGTGGTCATCAATAATCCAGATTTGCTAGTGACGGTTTCGATTGCGTATCTACCGCCTGCATACGATGTCCCACTTCCCTATCTGGGACATTCTATTCGTCAGATGCCCTGGCATAGACGATGGAGTTATCCCTTACTTCGATGGTTCAGTGGTGTGCTGGTTGAAGCGACTATAGGACGCAAACTCAACCAATTGCGAGACACACGAGGTCTGAAAAAATTGACCATAAATCAAGCTTGGGCAAAGTATCGCGTGCTCGTTGATAGTGCATTTGGTCTGGAGTACAGGCGTCCACTGCCGCCCAATATTGAGATGGTGGGGCCAATGTTACCGGCAACGGTTAAGCCATTGCCAACTGATATTGAAGCCTGGCTGAATGAGGAGGTGCCAGTAGTATATGTCAATCTGGGAACCATTGCGATCGCCTCTGCCGATCAAGTGAGTCGGATGTACAAAGCATTCGAGAATGCATCTTTCCGAGTTTGGTGGGTTCTCAGACCTGCGATGCAAAAATTTCTACCGAGCGGGATCGCCCCAAATATCCGCATAGATTCCTGGGGACCGCCCTTGCTCGCAGTTATGAAGCACGCCAACGTTCAAGCATTTGTTTCACACTGCGGTATCAATAGTGTGCATGAGGCGATGGCCAGTGGGACACCGATTGTAGGGATCCCGATGCTAGCTGACCAACGAGACATGGCAATACGAGTAGAGGATGCAGGTGTCGGATTATTCGTCGATAAGCTATCTTTCTCTCCTGAAGAACTGCGCTCTGCCATCAGACAGGTTATGTCAGATTCAACTTTCGTTGCAGCCATTCCAGCGATTCAAGCATCTTTTAAGCAAGCAGGTGGAATTTCTTACGCAGTTGATTTGATTGAGCAAGAGGCAAATAAGTAGGTACGACTACTTTTACCCATTTCATAAACCAGTGCTTAATTAAACGTATCAAAGTGATATAAGCTATTAAATTTTTCATCTCTCATAAACTATCAATAAACAATGGAGTCACAAAGATTAACTCATAAAGCCAGTCAACAATCACCATACGAACGTAAATCAGAGGATTCCGCGTATCAGAAACGTGTCCAGGAAATTATCTCGGCTGTCAAGGGACGAGAACCAGGCCAAATGCTGGCATTGAAAAAAGCAAACCCTGGACATAGACCCCACGATCTATCATTTAAAAATGATTGTCATCCCGTGGACATAGATCAACTAACCAACATCCTCGAGATAAATGTAGAAAACAAGACGGTACGTGTGGAAGGCTTGGTGACCCTAGGCTCGCTGTGTAGGGAAACCCTAAAGCATAATCTAATTCCTCAGGTGGTTCCTGAATACGAAACATTTACGGTAGCCGGATTAATTAACGGTTTGGGGATTGAAACTTCTTCTCACAAGTATGGCCTTTTCCCGGAAGCTTTGATTTCCATGGATATTGTCTTGGGTGATGGAAGTTTAGTTACCGCTAATAAAGACAATAATTCCGATCTGTTTTACGCAGTTCCAGGATCTTATGGGACACTTGGGATTATTACCAGTGCTACGCTCCAGCTTTGCGACGCCTCTCCCTATATCCATTCTCAGTATCATTACTTTACAGATATTGATAGGTATGTAGAAGCTTTTGGCGCATCGTTAAAGCATACTGACTTTGTGGAAGGATTTGTATTGAGTAAGGAAAGCTACGTTTTAATAACCGGCAACTTTGCTGACCGAGTCGATACTTTATCTATCTATGACGCCATGAAGTATGGTAACGTATGGTACTATCAACACGCTGAGAAAATGGCAAAAGTGGGTGGGGAAGATTTAATCGGTACGTATCAATATATGTTTCGGCATCAACGTAGTTTATTTTGGCTATCAGGCATCATTGCAGGTTTACCCATCTTTGAAAAATCACGTGTATTGCGAGCCTACTTAGACCGAAAAGTTGAGGAAAAGGTTAGTAAAAACGGTTTCAAATCTAATATGGATGTATTTACCAGAGAACGATCTATGGTAAACCAGGACTATGGGGTAGAATTACCCAAATTAACGAAAGGTATCCGGTATGTGCAGGATAATCTCGGAGTTTACCCAATTTGGAATTGCGCCACAACCATTAAGGACTCTCCCTTCTTAATGATAAGAGACCAGGGTCATTTCGCTACTAGTATGCTGGTAGATGTTGGCATATACGGAGAGCCAACTGTAAAGAATTATAAAAATATAGATGCCATGCGAGCCTTGCAAACGAACGAAGGAAAGGTTGCCCTTTGGGGGGTATCTTATTTGTCTAAGGAAGAATTAGAAGCCTCTTACGATCATGATGCCTATACGACTGTGAGAAGAAAGTATCACGCAGATAGCGCATTTAAAGATCTATTTTCAAAAACGAAATTCATTGACCCAGATAAGCATAAGCAAGGCTTTATTCCGCATTGGCGTCTGCTGAATCTTTGGTTAGACATTAAGGTCGGGATCAGATCATTGGCTGGGAAATAAGTTTTGAAACTTTATTAATTAATCGGGTAAAAGCACGATATTACTATCGTACCCTGCCAGGGCGGCCCTCTCCTAAGAACCACTTGTGGGGGTAGCACCCGCCCAGTTTCCTGGCAAGCGGCCGAGCCTCGGAGGCTCAAGCAAATGAAACATCTATTTGGAGTGATTCATTTTTTGTCTCGTTGTGCCTTCCCTTCTTCATTTCCTATCAAGAAAATTCACCTCATTATTCTCATAACCCGAAGGTCATAGGTTCGAGGCGGCGTGCAACGATCCTGTCCCCGCTACTCTGAAAATCAGGCAGTTACCTTCAAAAGTGACTGCCTTTTTATTTTTAGGTACAACATAGGTACAACGATTATTCATTTTTTGGCTTTTAGCTTCTCCCTTGCCTGCATAAGAAAATATTGCTCATCAAAGCTACGTATTTTCGCCTAAACTGAGATGGTTATCCTTGTATTCTCACCCTATTGTCAGTGTAAAATTACATTTTGCACTTATTCAATACTACGAAAATAAGGTAACGATGCGCTAAAATGTAGCAGATGAATTTTTCCTTAACGTAATTCAACGTACGTACTTACGTGACAAAGTGGATCGTCCTGGAAAAGTCCGTCACGGCGTGATTGCCGCTGAGTATCCCTCCTGCGCTACGATAAGCTTCGTCAAACCGTTACACTAATTGTTTTTTAACCATGAAAATGCTGTACCTTTGTTGTACTGTCGCTACGAAGGATGCCACTGTGGGTTAAGAGACCCAATTATCTATCCTTGCAGTTAGTATCCTATCAGGTGAACCCAAATCGTACAAGCAATGCGTGCCCAGGCTATTATGTGCGGTCATTTCTCGATGGGTTGGTTATGGTCAACCACCTTGATACCCAGCCTTTTGCTGGCTCAGCCTTCCGTTCTACCCTCCAGTGAGGCAGGTCTGCCTTTCATCCAGAACTTTACCCCCAAAGAAAAATGAACCTTCGTCTGCTTGTGTACCTCTTGGCATTAGGGTGTATTAGTTACCCTGCCACTACCGTCTTGGCGCAAGATGAACATGAAATAGACTCCCTCAACCAACGGTTAACGACCGAAATCTCGGATCGGCAGCGGGTAGATATTTACAATAGATTAGCCAGAATCCAATATACTGATTCTTTAGTAGTCGCCACCAATAGCGAGAAAGCTCTGCAACTCGCCCAAAAAATTAACTACCCGGAAGGCATTTCTGATGCCTATTATAATTTGGGGCTTTCCGCCTTTTATACAGCTGATGACCAGCAAGCAGCAGCATGGTATACGAAAGCACTGCAAACAGCCCAAGAAGCCTCTTATCGTAATGGGCAAGCCAAAGCCTGTTTTGAATTGGGGAGAATCTACCGTGAGCAGGGACAATTTTCCGAGGCACATGAATATTACTCTCGGGCTTTGGAGATATATACGGAACTGGGGAATAAAATTCGGGAAGCAGTTACTATATGGTTTATCGGGATCACTTATGAAAGGCAAGGCGATTACCCCGAAGCACTTGACCAGTATCATGAGGCATTTGCGCGCTTTTCCACGCTTTCGGTAGAGCCGTATTACTTCGCGGATTTGCACGTGGATTTGGGCAACGTCTACAGTAGGCAAGCCCGATATCCGGAAGCAGTAGACCATTACCTCAGCGCTTTAGGCATATACGAGCAGCTAGGAGATAAAGATGGAAAAGCAGGGGTCTACAACAGTATTGGGGTCGTCTTTTATGAACAAAAAAATTACGACCAAGCCCTCAACTATTATCAAGAAAGCTTGAAGCTAGATTTAGAATTAGGAGATAAGCGTTGGATTGCCAATAGCTATAACAATGTTGCTTTAATCCATGAACATCAAAACCGCCTGGATTCTGCCCTGTTTTACTACCACCAAAGCCTCGTCCTAGCACAAGAGAGCCAAGACAACTACATTCTAGCCTGGGTATTTAATGGCATGGCGATCGTGTATCAAAAAAAGCAGGAGTATCAGCAGGCTCTGGAGTATGTCCAACAGGCAATCGCCCTCAGAGAGAGTGCTGGTAACCAGGAAGTACTGGCCCAAAGCTACAACACCTTAGGGAAAAACTACCTGGCCCTGGGGCAATATAAGAACGCACTGGCTATTTACCAGAAAAGCCAACGGATCTGCGAGGAGATTGGCAACCCACTTAACTTGAAAGATGCCCTGGAAGGCATCAGCCTGAGCTACGAAGGCTTGAATCAAGTAGCCAAGGCCTACCCTTACCTGAAGCGCTTTAAAGCGGTATCGGATAGTCTGAGCAGTGAAGAAAACAAAAAAGGGCTCATTGCCAAAACAATGCAATTTGAATTTGATCAACAGCAGGCCCTGGCTCAGGCGGAGGCTGAGAAACAAGAGTTACTACATCAACAAGAAATTAACGAGCAACGGCAGTATATCTATACCGCCATTGCTGGCTTTTTTGCCTTGTTGGTGATTGTGCTGATGATTCTGAGAGGCCGGCAAAAACAACAGCAGACCAATCGGCTGCTTGCCCAGCAAAATGAGGACATTCATCGGCAAAAAGAACAACTTCAGGAGATGGATACCATCAAATCCCGCTTCTTTACCAATATCTCTCATGAGTTCCGAACCCCCCTCACCCTGGTAATGGGGCAGATTGAGAGTTTCCTTACTGCCCCCGATACCGATAAACTCAAGATGGCTCACCGCAATGCAGCGCAATTGCAGCGTCTCATCAATCAGCTTTTGGACTTGTCTAAGCTAGAAGGAGGGAAAATGACCCTAAGAGCCTCCTGTCAGAATATTGTGCCCTTGCTACGGCATTTGACCAGTACTTTCGAGTCTATGGCTGAGCAGAAAAATATTGCCCTACGATTTGAGAGTACCTCCTCCTCCATCCGGGTGTATTATGAGCAGGATAAGGTCGAAAAGATCTTGTACAACCTCTTGTCCAATGCCCTGAAGTTTACCCCCACGGGAGGACAGGTACTGGTGAAAGCAGCAACTGCAATGCGAGGCTCAACTCAAGTTGGTACCTCGGAGGAAAAGGGCGAACTGAAAATCAGCGTGCGCGATTCGGGGGTCGGGATTCCGGCTGACCGACTGCCCCACATCTTTGATCGCTTTTTTCAGGTAGATAGTTCCCACACCCGAGAGTTTGAAGGCACGGGTATCGGGTTGGCCCTGACCAAAGAGTTGGTGCAACTGCACGGAGGAGGGATTGCCGTAGAAAGCACCGAAGGCTTCGGCACTACCTTCACGGTAACCCTACCGCTGGACAAAGCTCATTTGCCGGCTGAGCAGATCGTTGATGTAGCAGAAGTATCGACTGGTTTTGGTAACCTATCGGGGCTGGCTGCTGACGAATCCTTCTCATCCGGGGAAGTCCCGGCTTCGGACAACCCCGAACCAATGGATGACAAAAAAGATATGATCCTGATTGTGGAAGACAATGCCGACATGCGTACCTACATCCGACAGGGATTAGAGCGTGCCTATCACATCCTGGAAGCCGCCAATGGCGAGGAAGGCTTCACTCAGGCGCAGGAGCATGTTCCTGACCTCATTATCACTGATGTGATGATGCCCCAAGTAGACGGATATGAATTTACCCGCAAAATCCGGCAAGAAACGGTGACGGCGCACATTCCCATCATCATGCTCACGGCTAAGGCCGCAGAAGAGGACAAACTGGCCGGCCTGGAACAGGGAGTGGATGCCTATCTCACCAAGCCCTTCAACAAAGAGGAATTACTGATACGGGTACGAAAGCTGATTGAGATGCGCCAGAAGCTCCGTCAGCAGACAGGTGGTCAGATCATACTCCAGCCCGGTGAAATAGCCGCTACCTCCTTAGATCAACAGTTTCTCCAACAGATACAGCAGACTATTGAAGACAACATTAACAACGAAGCATTTGGGGTAGACAAATTGGCATTAGAGGTGGGGGTAAGCCAGCGGCAGTTACAACGCAAACTCAAAGCTCTGACCGATCACTCGCCTCAGCAGTGCATCCGCACCATGCGACTGGGTAGGGCTAAGCAACTACTAGAACAGGGAGCCGGTACCGTGACCCAGATAGCTTTTCAGGTGGGCTACGGCGACCTTACCGCTTTTTCTAAAGCCTTTCACGCCGAGTTTGGGCAGGCTCCTTCAGTGGTATTGCAAAAAAAGAGTTCTTGAGAAATAGATTTTGAGGAGCAGTTTATAGTTGGCAGGAGCAGTAGGCAAACGATATAGGGACAAGTCAGAGGAAGAAGCGTATGGTATCCTATCCTTATACCAATTTGTGAACCAACTAGAACCCACCATCTCCTACACTCCGTTTCCTGCTTACTGCTCCTGCCAACTGCCGCTTGAAACAGGTGGACTGGTTGGGTTTGTTAGTAGATAGGTGGTGAGGAGTTATCTGAGAGAACGGGGGAGGAAGCGTTCGGGGTGGTTAACCATGCTGCCGAGCATTCTGCCTACTTCCTCGTAACGTTTAGTCAACGAGTGATGGTCTTCAGAGGAAAGGTAGCTGCAGTCTTTGGCAAAGTCCAGATGAACAGTGGTTTCACTGGCTTCTCCATCGGCAACGGTAATTTTAAGCCTAAAGTGCTTAGGGTATCGCTTTTTCCGGTAGCCTTCCGCAATGTTAGCACACACTGACCGGGACGAACGTCTTATCTGATCAGTAAGGGAATACCTCTCTTCCTTAGGAAAGGACTTTGAAAGATGAAATATCTCCATCGCCAACTGGTAAGCGAGTTGATACACCTTCAAATCACGAAAACTCTTACTCATAAGAAATCTCCCTACAATTTTAACACCAAACCCCCTCCTACTATCCCCCTGCCTCCTGCCCGCTCTAGCCTGTCACCTACACCCTGCCCCCTGTTTCTCAAAACCTGCTCCCTCCAAACTACTCCTCAAAAACCCCCTCTGTCGCATCCTACCAAACAAATGTCGCATTCTACCAACCTCTGTCGCAAATAACCAAATGAAAGGCGCATACGGCAAGGCTTACCCGAAAGCGTCTTACTAGCTTTGAACGTGCCAAGATCGCTAGCCCGATCATCTACTACTGAACAACCTACTTCTCCTATGAAAAAGAACATTAATCCACCCCCACTGCTCGCTACAGCCGTTCCCCAGCCACTAAGTTCGAACACCTTTGATAAACCGCTCTCCTTAGTACTGGAGCAAAACGAACCCAATCCCTTTCGGGGGGAGACCACCATCCGTTTCTATGTGCCCCAACCCGAGCGGATAATCCTACGGCTATTAAGCGTGGACCGAAAGCAGGTCGGTATTCTGTACCAGGGAGAAATAGGAGCCGGATGGCACAGCATTGACTGGAGAGCTGAAATGACCGACGGCAGCCCAGTAAAAGCGGGACGCTACCTCTACCGCCTGGAAGGAGCAGGCTTTGTGGCCATCCGTACTCTGCAAATCAATGAGTGAATGCACACGCTTTTACAGCAATTAGATAAAATCAGATTGTTTTCCAAATTCAAAAATAACCGAATACCATGAACATGCAACGAACACTGACACTACTCTACGGTCTGCTATTGAGCAGCACCCTGCTATGGGCTCAGACCGAACCTCGTTTGGGAGTGAACACCCCTACCCCCCAGCACACGCTGGATGTGAACGGGGCGATCAACATTGCCCCCGACAGTGCCTATCAGATTAACGGTACCCCCGTACTACGCACGCAGCTAGTAACCTCTTTCGGTAACCCCTTTACTAACCTTTACCTGGGACCCCAAGCGGGGCAGAATAACACCATCGGTAGGTTCAACCACTTCAGTGGCTTTCAGGCGGGCCTTGCTAACACCACAGGCTCATTCAACTACTTCAGTGGTTATCAGGCGGGCCTTGCTAACACCACGGGCGGTAACAACCACTTCAGTGGCTTTCGGGCCGGAACCAGAAACACCACGGGCGGTGCCAACCACTTCAGTGGCTTACAGGCC
>CAKZYA010000008.1 GCA_937883755.1 uncultured Flammeovirgaceae bacterium
GTTTAGTAGTACGGTAGGGTTAGTGATTGATGCGGCTACGGGTGAGATTGACCTATCAGCCTCAACCCCCGGTACCTATACCGTGACTAATACTATCAGCTCAGGTAGTTGTAATGACAGCCGTAACAATATTATTCAGATTCTGGAAGATGGTGATTCCGGGTTTAATTACGGCGGGGTAACTACTTTCTGCCAAACTGATCCTGTGGATCCAACTGTCACCATTACTGGTGACCCTGGAGGAACGTTTACCTCTAGTGATCCGGCTAATCTAGTGATTGTACCTAATGGAGCAGGTGCGGGAACGATTGACCTTTCGGCGAGTAGTCCAGGCATTTACGATGTGACCTACACTACACCTGGTACTTGCCCTACTGACAGTGTAATAAGCATTACCGTCACTACTCCGGCTGCTTCTAATCTAACTTACGCTGCCGCGGCTTTCTGTATTGGTACTGGGGTTCAGCTTCCAGTAGACCCAGCTGTACCTAACGGAACCTTTACTTCTAGTGATGGGGCATTGATCGTAGATATAGCTACTGGGGAAATTGACGTGGATGCTAGTACAGTAGGCTCATATACAATTACATACACCCCTAGTGATGCCTGCACTGCCGCTGCAACCTTTAATATAGACATTCAGGCACCACCAACAGCTGATGCTGGAACAGATGGTTCATCCTGTACGCTTGATTATCAGCTTAATGGTAGTGTGCCTACTGCTGGAACAGGTATGTGGATAACTACTCTACAACCCGGTGGCTCAATAGTATTATTTGATGACCCGGCTTTACCCAATGCTACGGTTACGGTAGATGTAGTAGGGACTTATCGGTTTCAATGGGAAGTAACTAACGGGGTTTGTACTCCGGTGAATGATGAAGTAGAAATTAATTTTAGCGATCCACTGGTAGTAGTGCCTTCAGCCACTTACAGTGATGCCGAATGTAATGGGCTTGGTTTTGGTAGTTATGAAGTAAATGTCAGTGGTGGAAGTGGTAGCTATACTTATTCTTGGGTCGGTAACGACTGGGGGGGGAATCCTATCAGTGAATCAGATCGTTACCTGAATGGAGCAGATGGCGACGGGGCGTTTGGTCTGGGAGTAGCTGGAGGTATCTACACTTTAACTGTCACTGATGCAGGGTCAGGCTGTGACACTACTATTGTAGCGGTCATTGGCAACGATGACTTAACTACTGAAGGGGCAACTCCTGATGTAGGGGTGACAGTCACCCCTAGCTGCGCTGGCGGTAGCAATGGTGATATTGAGGTGGGAGTTCCATCGTCGGCCAATTCATATTTGGTTCGCTTTTATGACAGCTTAGGAGTTTTACAGCATACATCAAATCCATTTACTGGTACTACGGCAACTACTCGCTTTTCAGATTCAGGACTAGGGTTACCAGCCGGAACTTACTACATTGAGGTAGCTGACCTAAGTAGTAGCGAGTCTTGTCGAACGGGCGATACGGTTGTCATCACCTCAGTAGCTACTCCAGTAATCACCGTAGATAGTCAAATCAATCCTAGCTGTGCTGGAGAGTCAGACGGTAGCATTGACGTGTCTATTACCGGGGGAGTGGGTCCTTTCACTTTCAGATGGCTTCAAGGTGGAGTGGATTTTGCCACCACCGAAGATATTTCAGGAAGACCAGCCGGAGGTTATCAGCTAGAAGTGACTGATACTGGGTCAGGTTGTGTTGTAATATCTCCGGAAATTACACTTAGTGATCCACCTTTGGCGACTGGACCCAATGCGCAAGCTCCGGCATTACCATCGATCACTTGTAGCTCCTTTACGGCTGAGTGGGATGAAGTTCCGGGAGCAGAATATCGGGTGGATGTAGCCACGGATAATACTTTCACCACGCTAGTTCCTGGATTTAGTGATGTTGCGGTAGCCATTGGAACGTTTGAGCTAGATATAACCGGGCTGACGGCTGGAACGAACTACTTCTACCGGATAAGGTCGCTAACTGGTACATGCTTGTCAGATAACTCAGATACCATTACCGTAACTACTGAAAGTGCCCCAGTAACCACAGCGTTAACTGCCACTGGAGTAGCTTGTGATGCCTTTACTGCTAATTGGACTGAAGTTCCGGGAGCAGAATATCGGGTTGATGTAGCTACGGATAATGCTTTTACTGCACTAGTGCCTGGATTTAGTGATGTTGCGGTAGCCATTGGAACGTTCGAACTAGATGTAACCGGGCTGACGGCCGGAACGAACTACTTCTACCGAGTCCGTGCTATTGATCCAGTGTGTGGTCTTTCGGTAGATTCTAATGTAGAGAGTGTAACTACACTCGGTACTCCATTAGCCGCTCCTAGCAATGTTTTACCCAGCAACCCAGTCTGCGATGGATTTACTCTTACCTGGGATGCCGTGACTGATGCGGTTAATTACCGGGTAGAAGCATCAGATGATGGCTTTGTAACTACTGTATCTCAGATTGCTCCTGGTTCTAGTACTACTTCAACTTTCAATGGCTTAACGGTAGGCACGACTTACGAGTACCGCATTACTTCTATTGGAGCCTGTGGCAATGGCGGTACAACTACTCCTGCTTCATTTAATACTCGTGACGTTCCAGTTACTCCTACCGTGACCACCTCTGCTCCGATCTGTGATGGATTCACCCTTAGTTGGAGCTTAGATACCAACACCGACGATTTCATAGTTGAAGTAGACGATGACCCTACTTTTGCTAGCATTGATTTTAGTAATACTACTGCACTAGATAATATTAATGTTACTGGATTAGCATTGATAGGAACTACGTATCACTACCGAGTAACTCCACAAAATGCTTGTGGTGATGGTGTAGCAGCTAGTGGGGCTACCGACACGAGAGCGGCACCAGCTCAACCAATAGTAAGTGAGAATACAGCTTGTGATGGATTTACGCTGAATTGGAATGCCGATACCAATGCCGATGATTATCTTATAGAAGTAGACGATGATCCAGCTTTTGGTAGTATTGATTTTAGCCAGACTACTGCGACTGATAATGTCACTTTTTCTGGGTTAACACAGGGAGCTACTTATTTTTACCGAGTAACTCCTGAAAATGCTTGTGGTGTTGGTGTAGTAGCTAGTGGTAATGTAACAGTTGATGATCTTCCTGGTAGCTTACTCAGTGCGCCTACCGCAAGCGCAGCTACTTGTACTGGATTTGATGTAAACTGGGGAGCCGTAGTTTCAACCAATGGTTACCGGGTGGAAGTATCTCCAGTATCAGATAATTTTACGTCAGATATAGATACATTAATAGTAACCGGAACGGATACTACTTTTACCACCCTGAGTGAAGAAACGGAGTATTTCTACCGAGTAACACCGGTAAATAGCTGTGGTGATGGAGGAACGACAATAGGTGCCAGTAGTATATCTACTAATCAGGCAGTAGACTGTGGCTGCGGATTTGACTTAGCGGCCTTCAACGTAGTGCCAACCGACGCTAGCTGTATTGGGGCTAACGATGGGCAGATTCAGGTGTTTACTGAAACATCTTCGACGGCTCCGCCATCCCGCTTCCGCTTCCGTTATCAGTCACTAGACGACCCTACGATACTATCACCTTGGGATTCAACCTCATCTGACCTTACCGGAATAGGAATTGTTGTCTTTGATCCAGATACCTTATCTGCTGGAGATTACCGGATCATTATTGAGGATCGTAACCCTGGTCCTACCTGCCAAGTTGCTGATACAATTGAGGTACAAGTTGGAGTACAAAACGATATTGAGGTAAATGTTCAGGCCGAAACTTGTACAACGTTAGGAACTATTTCACTAGAAATACCAGATGGCTGTTTAGATGATATTACCCCTGAGTATTTAATGTTCCGTACTAATGAAGATGGTATCGAGGAAAGCTATAGTTTCTTATTGGATCCGCCGGGCGGAACTACCTTTGTAGATTTAGAATCGGGTAGTTATCGGATTGTAATGGTTAACTTCAATATCACTACTGTCGAGTACGATACGATAACCAGTATCAGAACATTTGTACCTAATAACTGCTCGGTAGTGGGTGGAGATACTATTCAAACTACTTGCTCTTTAGATGGTAAACTCGTCGTCCCCAGCACTACTTTAACAGAATGTGGGGCTAGTACGGGTACACTAGAATTAACTGTACAAGGAGGTGAAAGCGAAGAGTACACGTTTACGATTCAATCTTCGGATGGTATTGTGCGTACTGAGTCCGGATTAGGATCGGTGATCTTTGCCGACGTTCCGGCGGGGCGCTATATTTACACGGTAGTGACGGAAAGTGGAAACGCTAATTGTAGTGGTTCAGCTCGTGTCGGCGATAATGGCCTCCTGTTTACGCTTAATCCACCGGTGCTACCTGCTTGCGATGATCCTGATCAGACGGCTGAAATCAGGATCATTGTAGATACTTTGTTCTCAACGGCTTCAGGGCCTTATGATGCAGTGGCTGTATCCGGTAGCGATACGGTTAGTCGAGCAGCAATTGATATAGGAGAAACCTCTACTACACTTACTGGATTACCTACCGGACAGAATTATCAGATAATCGTAGCTTCTCGCGACGAGCAGGCTTGCCCGAAAACTCAGATAGTATCCATTCCTGGTACAGGTGAAGATGCATTGGCTTTTGTTACCCGTTCTCAAAGTATTACTTGTTTTGGTGAGTTTGGCTCGGTAACAGTAGATAGTATTCAAGCAGTAGACGGTCTTTCTCTCAAGTTTCTGCTTTACCGGGTAGATCAGCTTGAGGCGATTGATGAAGCTACCTTTAATCGTCTTCCACTAAGCTATACCTTTGAGCAGCTGCAGCCAGGAGATTATCAGATTGAACTGGAGCAACAGCAAGGTAGCTGCGACCGGGTGAGCCGTATCCGTTCTGAAACATTTAGAATAGAAGGGCCAACTGCGCCCCTTGAAGCTGATGTGCCGGAAAACGTAACTGCTACGGTCGAATATCCCTACGGTAACATTGAAATTAATGAAATCCGCGGGGGAGTAGCACCCTACGAAGTACGCATCGCGATTGATCCGGTGGGTAACTCTCAAGATTGGATAGAGGTAGTAAATGATAATCCGGCGATTAACCCGTATCAGTACGTATTTACTGACCAAACATTGGGTAACTACCAGATAGAAGTTCGCGACAAATTGGGTTGCGTGAAGCCATTTATTGTATCAGTTAATTATACGGCAGATTTATATATCCCTAATATCTTTACTCCGAATGGCGACGGAGATAATGATGTCTTCCGAATTATAAATCTAGACAGGTTTACCTCTGATGATGATAGGGCAGCGATTATCATTACTAGCCGTTGGGGAAATAAGGTATTTGAGTCGGATGCTTACATTGAAGAAAACTTCTGGGATGGGGGAGAATATCCTGATGGTGTTTACTTCTACCGATTGACTCTACCGAACGGTGAAGGCTACAGTGGTTGGGTAGAAATTTGGCGGGGAAGAACTCCTTAAAATAATGCCCGAGTGTTCAAGTGTACATATAAAGCCAAATAGGTTTGAACACTTGAACACTTGAACTTAGACTAACTTAGCATCCAAGGTGATCTCAGCCCCGGCAAGCACTTTAGAAACTGGGCAGTTTTCCTTAGCTCCTTTTGCATGTTGCTGAAAATCTTCTTCGCTGATGTTGGGGATCTTAGCTTCACTCATTAGGTCAACCTGGGTAATCGTAAATCCACTATCGTTCTGGACTAGCTTTACCTGAGCTTCCGTTTTTACGGATTCGGGTTGGTATCCAGCTTGTTCCAATCCAGCAGAAAGCGCCATGCTGAAACAGGCAGCGTGAGCCGCCGCAATCAGTTCTTCAGGGTTAGTTCCGTTACCTTCCTCAAATCGGGATAGAAAGCTGTAGCTTCCTTCAAAAGCCCCACTCCCTAGCGATAAATTCCCTTTTCCTTCTTTCAGTCCACCCTGCCATTGGGCATTTGCTTTTCTTACGGCCATGTGTTTGTATAATTTATGGTGAATAATTGTTTCTCATTTAACCTAAAAGTACTAGAAAAGTTAGTGAACTAGAAGCGTGGTTCATTCGTATTTTGAGATAAGCTCGACGCATACGACAGGAAATATGTCAGAAAATTAATCTATGGAAAATCACCATCAGAAATCAGCGATAGAACAGCATTTGTTAAAGCTGCGAACACTAAAACTTAGCGACTACCAAGCTATCCAGTGCATTATGAAAGTGGTGTACGCGGATGC
Source organism: uncultured Flammeovirgaceae bacterium (assembly GCA_937883755.1). GTDB lineage: Bacteria > Bacteroidota > Bacteroidia > Cytophagales > Cyclobacteriaceae > Tunicatimonas. The sequence continues at coordinate 6,230 of CAKZYA010000008.1, forward strand.
CGGAGGGGCGTGGACAAAACGGGAATTTAAGAACCAGCTTTCGGTTTTTCCTGAAGGACAAATTGGTATTGAAGTAGACGGAAAAATTGTGGCGGCAGCACTTAGCTTGATTGTTGATTATAAAAAATTTGGTGACAATCATACTTACGAGCAGATTACGGGAGGAGGTAATTTTGATACCCACGATGACGAGGGCGACACCCTCTACGGAACCGACCTGTTCGTTGATCCGGAGTACCGTGATATGCGCCTGGGTCGTCGCCTCTACGATGCCCGCAAGGAAATGTGCGAGAACCTGAACCTACGCGCTGTGATTGTCGGCGGACGAATTCCCGGCTACCGTGAACACCGTGGCAAGCTCACGCCCCGCAAGTATCTGGAGGAGGTGAAGAACAAAGAGATCTACGATCCAGTACTCACGTTCCAACTGGCTAATGACTTTCATGTGCGGAAGCTGATGCCGCGCTACGCCCACGAAGACAGAAGCTCCATGCAGTACGCCACACTGCTAGAGTGGATCAATATTGCCTACGAAGATGCATCTGAGCCGCTAATTGGCGGGACTAAGTCGGTAATACGTTTGGGAGCGGTGCAGTGGCAGATGCGTCCGGTAGTCTCTCTGGAAGATTTGTTCCAGCAAATGGAATTCTTCGTGGATACCGTTTCTAGCTATGCAGCTGATTTTGTAGTATTTCCCGAGTTCTTCAATGCTCCACTAATGGCCTTAGCCGAAAATGCTGAGTCTGCTTCGGATGCGGTGCGCCACCTAGCTGAATACACTGACCCCGTGCGAGAGAAAATGCAGGAGCTGGCTATTACCTATAATATCAACATTATTGCTGGATCAATGCCCGTGTACGAAGACCACAAACTGTACAACGTTAGCTTTCTGTTGCACCGCGACGGAAATGTGGACAGCCAATACAAACTGCATATTACTCCCGATGAGCAGAGCTACTGGGGATTGCAGGGTGGAAATAATTTACAAGTATTTGAGACTGATGCCGGACGGGTAGGGGTGCTGGTTTGCTACGATGTAGAATTTCCCGAGCTTTCCCGAATCCTAGCCAATCAGAAAATGGATATTCTGTTCGTACCCTATTGGACCGACACTAAAAATGCGTATTTACGGGTTCGTCGCTGTGCCCAGGCTCGGGCGATTGAGAATGAGTGTTACGTAGTAATTACCGGAAGCGTAGGTAACCTACCCCGCGTGGAGAACATGGATATTCAGTATTCCCAGTCTGCTGTTTTCTCCCCGTCGGATTTCTCATTCCCTCATGATGCAGTAGTAGCCGAAGCAACACCCAACACCGAAACCACACTCATCACTGACTTAGATTTAGAACTACTCAAAAAACTCAGAACTCAAGGGAGCGTCCGTAACCTCCAGCAACGTCGCAAAGATTTGTACGAAGTAATTTTGCGAGATAAGAAGCCGAAGGAGAAAGTGAATAGGCAAGGAATGGAAGAGAAGGTGTAATTTTGAAGTGTTCCTAGGCAAATTACATTTGTGTTTTTTTTGAGAAAACCTTAAGAGCGTGTTTGAACTTTATCCTTTAGCTTTCTAATGGTTGTTTTCTACCCATACTTCGGCTTTTTTTCTGGCGATAGCTTAGGCTATCCCCCTCAAAAAGAGCCTCGTCTGGTCAAAAAACACCTCATAATAAATTCTAAAAATAAAATCCAAACGCACTCTAAATCGCTTTATGAGAAATTTTGTTCTGACACTCACAATCATTTTGTGCGCTGCCGCTACCTATGGGCAAACCGAAATGGCTCCTAAAACTCCCTTTACCGAAATGTACTTGCCCGTTTGGCAGGTCGCCGTTGAACACTGTTTGGACGTGGCACAGGCAATGCCTGAGGAATTGTATTCGTATAAGCCGACCGAGGTAAGCAAAACGTTTGGGGAGCAAATGGTTCATATTGGACATACGGTAGAGCTTCTTACCCAACGTTACGTTCAGGGAATGGAGGTGAAACCAAACACTCCTGATGCCTCTAAAATGACCAAAGCCGAGATTATTGAGTTATTGGAAAGAGGATTCGCTTATACTACTAATGTAATCTATACCATAGAGCAAGAGAAACTGGATGAGTCTTGCGTAATGTACCACAGTGGCAATACCGTGAGTAGGGCGTTTGCCTTTTTCTACGTACAAGACCATATGAACAACCACCGAGCCAAGGCAAATCTGTATCTCCGAATGAACAACATACAACCACCCGAATATACCTGGTGATTAGTAATAAATTCCACCCACTAGAGTTTAGTCTTCAGGTTTGTTAATGTCCCCAACTATCATCCGTAAGCTGGACATCTCAAATTCTCATAAAAGTATCTCATCGCACCAGTCTCTTCAAATATCTTAGTTATCTTATGGATGATAGTGTTTGTTATATAATAGCTCCTTCCACCTATTTTGAGTGAACTCCACCTCCATTTTTCATATCGAAAATCATTTTAATCACGCTCAGGTGATACGGGATAAACTCTCCAACACTAATTAATTTGATTATTTCATCTTTATAAGCCCATTTAACACTCTTAACCTCAGCTTCTTGTAAGCTTAATTTCTCTAGATTTATATCTACTTTCACTACATAATAATCATCAAATCCTCTGTTGAAGTTTACAGTAAAAATGGGTCTTATGTTACTTAAATCTGCCTTGTAAACAATTTCTTCGAATAACTCTCTTTCTGCTGCTTGATTACTGGTTTCGCTAGCATTAGTACTTCCACCAACGGTTAAATCCCACATATTTCCCCATCCTTCTTTAAAGGGTTGTCTTTGTTGTATCAGTAATTGGTTATTTGAATTGATGATGCAGACGTGGATGACTAAGTGAAATTCACCTGGATGAAATGTTTTCCCTCGCTCAACTACTTTACCTGTCTTGACCCTGTATTTATCATACAGATCCTATTCTTCCATTAGCTATTTTCTTTTCTAAGGGTTTTACGTAACATAGATATCAACAAACCTATGTAATTCTTATAGGTAAACAAGCTACTATGAGTAGTATGACTGCACCTTTTTGGAGCTATTTGCATAACCGTGTATCGTGCTAGTTATGCAACCCTTTCGCTGTAAACCCAAATAGCAGAAGCATACGGTTGGGAACTGATCACAAAAACTTATTCAAATTCAACTACCAAACTTCTGAGAAAGAATTTCCTGCTTCTACATTACCCTTTTTGGCGTAGCGCAGCCACTGTTTTGCGGTATAATCGTACAGAAAACATGCTTGAATATCAATCTGCTGCTACACCCTGTACAAACTCTAACGTGTCCACTCCATCAGCGTAATCCCAAAGTTCGGGTTGCTGGGCTTGGCCGAACGGGACATGATTTTTCTGGTTGGGATGGATGGGCTGTTGAGATACTATGCACTGAATTTTTTCTTCGTTTGCCAGCAGTTTTTGCGTTAGCTCATCTTCATTCTGGTAATGCTCGTAGTACACTACTGAAATGGGCGAGACCAGTTGGTCACTCGATCGGAAGAGGGTAAATCCAGTATCCAGAAATGGTTCGCGGTTTACTAGGTAGATTGATTTATTATAGTCGTAGTTATTATTGTATTTGTGATGATGAGCAACGGTTTGATAAGGTTCCAATGCTCGAAAAAGTGGTTCGAAATTATACCCTTCCGGCACAAAAAGCTTAGAAACGTTACGGCAGCCTAGACCAAAATAGCGGAAAATATCCTCGCCCGACGCATTTAATTCCTCTTCAGTCTCATTACCACTCAGCACTGCTACTCCCGTTCGGTTTTTTCGGATAATGTGCGGATACTTAGCGAAGTAGTATTCAAAATAGCGAGAGGTATTATCGCCCCCGGTGGCAATTATTGCATCAGCTGTATTAAGCTTATCCACGATTGTGATGCTTGAGGCCAATTGGGGTTCTAACTCAGTAGCGATATTAATGATATAACGTATCAAAAATGAGTCTTGTGAGCTAAGTTTAATCATAGCGTGCTGACCGCTGATTAGCACCGTCAATAAATCGTGAAAGCCTACCCAAGGAATATTGCCGGCCATTACAATACCGATTTTTTTGATTGAGCTGGGGTGAGTTGGAAAATGACCTGCCCACTGGTGTAGCTTGTTTTCGTTGAGGTAGCGTTGCAATCCTTCTTTTGCAAAAAGAACATTCTCTTCGGTAAACCAGGCATTGTCAGATTGCGCCCGCCGCACTAGCTCGTCTTGTTCAGTTTTATCTAGGTTCTTTAGCACAGTTCCTACTGCGGCAAACACGCGGATTCGGTCGTCTAGGGTAAGCATTAAACTACTTTTTGGGTATTCTTTTGGGGATAAAACCAAAGTTTTGTTACTTCGTTACAAATGTAAAATCGAAAGATTTTGTTTAATAATAATTGTGCGGTAATCTACTGATTTAACAATACCTCAGTAGGTGCACCATGTATTGAGTTAAAACCCCAAAAAACGAAAAGACAGCTATGGCGATCATGATAACTGACGAGTGCATCAACTGTGGTGCCTGTGAGCCGGAATGCCCTAATACGGCTATCTACGAAGGTGGAGTAGAATGGAGTTGGGCCGATGGAACTGACTTGAAAGAAATTGAATTGGAGGATGGTACTGTAGTGGATGCTACTGAATCTCAAGAACCCGTCTCCGATGAGTTTTACTATATCGTAACCGGAAAATGTACTGAGTGTATGGGTTTTCATGAAGAACCTCAGTGTGCCGCGGTATGCCCAGTAGACTGCTGTGTAGAAGACCCCGATGCCCGAGAGAGCGAGGACGAGCTGCTCGGAAAACAAGCCTGGATGCATAACTAGAAATGGTTTTAGAAATTGGGAGTTAGGGATTGGAAATATATCTAATCCCTAAAGAATTCTCTCCAGCCGGAATTTCTTCTTGAATAAGATACCGTTACGGTAGATCTTCATACGGATGCGTTTACCAGGTCTGCGGCTCATAATTGTGCTGAATAATCCCAAATTAAGTTCAGGAAATCGTAGGCCATTTACAGAAAGTACCATATCGCCTTCCTGAATACCCGCTCGTTGGGCAGGTGATCCTTTAATGACTTTACTCACCAAGAAGGTTTCCAGCAACGGCCCTACCGTAATTAGCTCTATCCCACTCATATTGTAATCGAAGGGGCGGCGGTAGTAGCGATTCTTCTGAAGGTACATAGTTTCGTTAGCGTAGTCGAAGATCACGCGAAACCGTTTTAGAGCTGAGCCACCGATGTTACCATTGTGAGCCGTACGGTTGCGAGTGGCTTGCAAAAAAGCATTCTCTTCTGGAAAAGAAGATACTACTTCTTCTAGGCTATAGTCATCAATACCCAATTCTGAAACTCGTGCCATATGACCAAATATATCTCCACTCAATCCCCGACCTAGGTAGCCCGATAAATGAGGGTCAGGAACCGTAATAGAATCGTTACTTTTCATGTTGAGCATCAGCGCATGGCTGGCTCCAGTATCAATCATTAACTTGGCATCAATAGTAGTGGAGTCGTTAACTGATAGCTGTACTCCATCAATGTAAGGCTTAGTATCTTCCACAGTGATAGGAACCTTAGTGAAACGACGAGAAGGTTTAAATGAGCTAGGCTTGTGCAGGGTAACCTCTCGCTTTACGTAATCAATCTCAACCACAAAGCGACTGAAAATCTCGTAGCCCAGTATACCATGAACCTGAGTGCCCAAGTAGCTATCTAGTCGCAAGTAGTCTTCTTTCAGCACTAGCATAGCATTACCTTCAGCTGCTACTCCCTCTGGCAGGGCGAACGAGATTCCATTGCTTACATAAGCACTCACCTCACCAGCGTTTCCTGCACCCATCAGACTAATCATCCGGTCGTTTACGGAAGGTACACCCTCTACATACAGACCGTTAGTAAGAATTGCCGTGCGAACTCCAGTGTCTAAGATAAACTTAAGCTCCTCCCCATTATTAATTCGCACCGGAATAATGATGAGGTTGCTCTGTAACTCAAAAGGAATAGCTACCCGCTTGGCTCGGTTGTTCGTAATACGGAAACCACGATGGAACACCTGAGCTATACCTTCAGAGACAATAAACAAGATTCCGGTGGTGATGCACACGGTGCGAACGAAACTACTCATACGGCCTCCTTTCACTGCTGATAGATCAATTAGCTAAACAAGGGCAACAAGGTTTATCTACGCTATGATGGTAGATAAGAAATAACGTATTGGCAAGCTGGTAGTTCAAAATAATGTAAAATATAAAGGATTTATCGATGCCTTTCTAATGTTAAGAGCAAAAATTTGGTTGCGATTGGTAATCTTATGATTTCCCCTGCTGAAGATGACTCTTATGTACTTTAATTAACATCTAAAGAGTTTTTTTCATTTCTTTGTAGACTAACTTTTCTTCATGTCTACTTTCTCACTATACTTCAATCTGGGCTTAACACACATCCTGGATATTCAGGGCTACGATCATATTTTGTTTGTTGTAGCTCTCTGTGCCTTGTATATGCTACGCGATTGGCGAAAAGTACTGATTTTGGTTACCGCGTTTACTATCGGGCATTCGGTAACCCTTGCGTTAGCTACCCTTAATATCATACAGGTGAATGCTGCATTCATTGAGTTTCTAATTCCTGTCACAATTTTTATAACCGCTGTCAGTAATATTTTACGAGATCAAAAAAACGCCTCACCTAGCAGAGTGCAACTTAATTATGTTTACGCCCTCTTTTTCGGGCTAATACACGGGATGGGTTTTTCTAACTATCTCCGCAGCCTACTGGGGCAAGAAGAAGATATTACGGTTCCCTTGCTGGCGTTTAATCTAGGTCTAGAACTAGGGCAAATTGTTATTGTGGCTATCGTATTAGTAGCTGCCTCTATTTTCGTGAGTATTTTGAGTGTAGCCCGCCGGGACTGGAAGCTGGTTATTTCGGCAGCTGTAGCTGGGATTGCGCTTACGTTGATGATGGACGCAAAGTTTTGGTAACTAGAAGTCGGATTCCGATCTCACAGCGACCACCAGTGACCAAATGATTATGCTATATTTACGCCTTCTTGGGCATCAATAACTACGAACATGAGAATTGTTATTGCCGGGGCTGGAGATGTGGGAAAACACCTGGCTAAGCTCCTTTCTTACGAAAATCAGGAAATTGTGCTGATCGACCTAGATGCTGATCGCCTACGTCAGCTTGGCAGCCAGATTGATGTGGCGACTATCAAAGGGAATTCTACTTCTTTTAAAACCTTAAAGCAAGCAAACGTAGGTGAAGCCGATCTGCTGATTTCGGTAACTGAATCGGAAGAAGTAAACTTAGCAACGACGATTATTGCCAAACAGCTAGGAGCCAAACGAACCGTCGCCCGGATTACCAATGAGGAGTTTCTAATGGATAAGCAAACCCTTGACTTACAAAAAGTAGGAATTGACGAGCTGATCTCCCCTGAATCGTTGGCGGCCCGAGAAGTGAAGCGATTATTGCGGATTGCTGCTGTTACTGATACCTTTGAGTTTGACCAAGGCTTACTTTCCTTAATTGGCATCACTCTTGATCAGGACAGCAATCTAATTGGGAAGACCTTATCGGAAACTGCCCGACTAAATCCTGATAATACTTATATTATTGTGGCCATTCTTCGGCACGGAAAAACCATCATCCCGAAGGGGAACAACCGTTTGCGGGTAGACGACCACGTGTATTTTATTGCTCAGCCCGATGGTATCGATCGGGTGCTAAAACTAACGGGTAAAGTGAAAATGGACATTCAGAGCCTGATGATTTTGGGTGGGAGTAAAGCAGGCTTTCATACTGCGCGGAAGTTGAGCGGGAAGTACCGAATAAAATTGATTGAACGGGATAAAGAAAAATGTTTTGAGCTAGCCGACCAACTACCTGATGTACTAGTAATTAACGGTGACGGACGGGACGTAGAGCTGCTGACTCAAGAAGGATTGACCGATATGGATGCCTTTATTGCGCTTACCGGTGACTCGGAAACTAATATTATTAGCTGCCTGGTAGCTAAAGACCAGAAGGTGAAAAAGACCATTGCGCTGGTAGAAAATACCGACTACATCCACCTTAGCCAGAACATGGGAGTGGATACCATGATTAACAAAAAGCTGATTGCAGCTAACTTTATTTTCCGTTACATCCGCGAGGGCGATGTAGTTTCTATCACTGGAATTCACGGGGTAGAAGCTGAGATATTAGAGTACGAAGTAAACAACAACTGCAAGATTGTAAACCGACGCTTGAAAGATCTCCGGTTTCCCGGCGACGCAATTATTGGTGGAGTAGTGCGTAAAGGAAAAGGCTACATTGCTCTTGGGGATTTTGAGTTCAATTGCAACGACCGGGTCGTCGTCCTCAGCCAACGGGGTGCTTTATCAGAAGTAGAAAAATTCTTTAAGTGATAGAGTAGAATGTTCAGGGGTTAGGCTGTCATCATGTTATAGTATTCACGTATTCAAAATTAGTAATCCTTGAAGTGAAAAACTTAGAATCCTGAATTTCAAAACTCAGAACTTAAATACATGAACACACTAACACTTGGAACCATAACACGCTAACACCGTGCGACGGTCGCCTCGCATCATAACACCAAAAACATGCTTTTCAACTGGAAGGTGCTATTCAATATTTTAGGACTAATCCTGGTATTCACGGCTGGGTTTATGCTGCTGTGCCTTCCCGTCTCTTTTTACTACGGTGATCAGGATTGGCCTGCTTTATTAATGTCAGCTGGGATTACCCTAGTTGTTGGTGGTACTACCTGGCTCATCACCCGCGACCAGCGTGATAAGGAAATGCGGCGCCGAGACGGTTATCTAGTGGTCACGCTCAGTTGGATTTTAATCTCACTCTTTGGTTCCCTTCCTTATGTGTTGAGTGGTGCTATTTCCACTTATCCTGATGCCTTTTTTGAAGCCATGTCAGGATTTACGACTACTGGGGCGACTATTTTGACCGATATTGAGGTAGTTCCGAAGGGAATTCTTTTCTGGCGCAGCCTTACCCAGTGGATTGGTGGTATGGGAATCATCGTTCTTGCTGTGGCTATTCTCCCGATCTTGGGCATCGGTGGAATGCAACTTTTTCAGTCCGAAGCTCCAGGCATTACTCCTGACAAATTAAAACCCCGCATCCGCGACACGGCTAAACGTCTTTGGATTATTTACCTGAGTTTGACGCTAATAGAAACTGTATTGCTCTGGATTGGGGGAATGAGTTTTTACGACTCTATCAATCATGGCTTGACTACGATGGCAACGGGCGGTTTCTCTCCTAAAAATGCTAGTATTGCCCACTATGATTCAGCCTATATTCAGTACGTAATGACCATCTTTATGTTTCTGGCGGGTACCAGTTTTACCCTAACATACTTTATGCTAAAGGGGAATTTCCGTAAGGCCTGGCAAAACGAAGAGTTTCGAAATTATCTCTGGTTCACGGTAATTGTAATCATAGTGACCACCGTAGGTATTTTTATCTCTACTGAAAACAATGCGGAAGAATCATTTCGTTACGCGGCGTTTCAAGTCATTTCAGTCATTAGCACTACGGGCTATATCACTGCCGACTACACCGCCTGGATGCCTTTGTTGACAGTGATATTTTTCCTGCTGATGTTTACGGGCGGTTCAGCCGGCTCTACTTCGGGCGGAGTGAAAATTGTACGCCATACTATTCTTCTGAAGAACAGCCTGCTAGAAATGAAGCGGCAGATTCACCCCTCAGCGGTGATTCCGGTTCGTTACAATGGCAATGCAGTAACACAGGATATTGCTTTTAATGTGCTAGCGTTTTTCATTATCTACATCACTGTTTTTGCCCTAGGCTCAGCCATCATGTCACTGTCGGGCGTAGATTTTATGACGGCGGTAGGTGCGGTGGCTACTTCTTTAGGTAACATTGGGCCAGGCATTGGTACTGTTGGCCCGGTAGATAACTTCGCCCACCTGACCCCGTTTGCCAAATGGTTTCTGTCTTTTCTGATGATGCTCGGGCGATTAGAGCTATTTACGGTACTAATGCTATTTACTCCTTACTACTGGAGTCGGTATGCTTGATTTCAGTTAAATACGAAATGAGAATCGGGTCGCCAGGCGATATGAGATAAGAAAATGAATGCTAACTATAATCGTTCCCTAAATCTAAATCTTTTCAAACTTCCATATTCGGCCTTCCGACTTCTAGCTCTTATCCATGTCCTCAAAAAAATTCTCCTTGCTTGATAGAATAAAGAGTTTTGGCCACGCCATTAATGGGTTTCGGGTTTTATTTAAAGAGGAGCATAATGCTCGAGTACATTTGGTAGTTACCATAGTGGTGCTATCACTGGGTGCATTTTTTAGTATCAGTGTAAGCGAATGGCTCATCATCATTCTGACGATCGGTTTTGTGTTCGTTACCGAAATTCTCAACACTGCTATTGAAGATATTGCTGATTTTATTTCGCCTCAGCGCGATGCTCGTATTAAGCGAATCAAAGATTTGGGAGCGGCGGCAGTACTACTTTCAGCGGTTACGGCAGTAGTGATTGGTATAATTATTTTTCTGCCTAAAATCTGGAGTATTTTGTCCTGAGAAATTACGGATTATCATCGCAATAGAATAATTTGTAGCCGTATTTACCTTTGTGTCATTCGTTATGGAGCAGCCTTCTATCCTGCGAGAAGTATTCAAAAACGACCGCCTTACTACCGAAGAATTAGAAGCCGTAGTTTCCCGGTTCACTCAAGTCACTTTTCAGAAGGGTGAGTACATTTTGCAGGCGGGTGAAGTAGCACACCAATACTACTTTGTGGAAAGTGGATTTATCCGTTCCTACGCAGTGGATACCGATGGAAACGATGTTACGACTGGGTTCTACACCCAAGCGCAAATTTTGATCGACTGGCCTTCTTTCTTCCTGAAAAATCCTACCAAAGAATTCTATCAAGCCCTGACCGACTGCGTAGTCTGGCGATTAGGGTTCGATGAGTTTCAGCAACTATTCCACAGTATTGAGTCCTTTCGGGAAGGTGGGCGGTCACGGTTAGTAGGAAGTTATTTCGCTCTCAAACGCCGGAGCATTGCCATGATTACCGACCCAGCGAAAGAGCGGTACTTACAACTTATGAAAGAGTCGCCCGAACTCATTCATAATGTATCGCTGAAGCACATTGCTACCTATCTGGGTATTACCGATACTTCGTTAAGCCGGATAAGAAAAGAAATTGCCAATGAGCAGTAGTTCTTGCCATAGGACAAGAATTTTATCTTTTGCCTCGCGTACTTTTGTTTTAAATCATTGACAACCATTATTTACTAAACAAAAGTACCATGAACGCTCAATTAACCATTACTACTCCCTACGTAACCAATCAAGTTTCTACCATCATGAACAACATCTTCGAGAAAAGTGTGACCGATACGCTCATTAGCCGAGTAAATCAGCTAACTCCTACTACTGCCAATCATTGGGGGCAGATGAATGTAGCCCAAATGCTTGCCCACTGCAATGTGACTTACGAAATGACCTACGAAAACAAGTACCCCAAGCCTAATGCCTTTGTAAAATTTATGCTTAAAATTTTTGCTAAGCCTACCGTAGTCGGCAGTAAACCATATAAGAAAAATGGACAAACCGCTCCGCAGTTCATCATGAAGGATACCAAAAACTTTGAGGTAGAAAAGAACCGATTGATTCAGTATCTGAAGAAAACCCAAGAACTGGGCGAAGAACACTTTCACAATGCCGAATCTCACTCGTTCGGACGACTCACCAAGCAGGAGTGGAGCAATATGTTTTATAAGCACCTCGATCATCACCTTCGCCAATTCGGAGTCTAACGGAGACTGGAATTTACCGCGGGGCAATTAAAAATCCTGAGGTAGATAAAATAATTTTGCTAACTGCTAACTGCTAACTGCTAACTGCTAACTGCTAACTGCTAACTGCTAA
>CAKZYA010000009.1 GCA_937883755.1 uncultured Flammeovirgaceae bacterium
ATATAAACGATTTGTTTTCCAGTTTTAATCGTTCCTATTTTTGGGGAAGCTTACAATAGATCCTAAACAACCTGTTGCAGTTCTTGAAAAGAAAACTCCCACTCGAATAAAGCTAATTAAAATTCATGGGAGTTTGAATTGGAAATATTGTGATTGCTGTGCCCAGGTTGGTCTTACACCTTGGCAACATCAATTTAATTTAAAATCAGACTCTTTTGAATCATTTATCGATAGACAAATAACAACTTGTCCTTTCGATCAAAATAAGCTTTCATCGTTAATTCAAGTTCCTTCTCATATTAAAACAAATCACAACTTCATATTTAATAAACTTTATGGTGAGGCTGGTTACACAATAAGAAATGCGAAACGATTAATTTTTGTTGGCTATTCGTTTCCCGAAGCTGATGTTCATATTAGAGCATTGATAAAAAGAAATTTTAATCCCAAAAACGAGATTATCGTTATTAACAAAAGTTCGGCAAAAGATTTAATTCATCGATATGAATCGTTATCGGAAAATGTGAATTATCAAGAAATGACATTTGAAAGATTTCTAAAATCAAGAATTTTTAAAGGAATATTGAAAAAAAATAGCTAATACAAGGCAAGTAGTATGGCTGATTGATGTTACAATGGCATTATCAATGCGAACAAGTAATTGAAATACTAAATCGAATAAAAAATGTACTAAAGCCGTTACGCTGCCTGCCCTAACCGTTACCAGCAAAAAAAGAAGATAAGGTAAAAGTGGATTAAGTGGTGGTAGACCCGTCTTATATCAAATAAAAGCCGTAATCAGGAAAATTAGGCTAATAGCGGTAGTGGCGAGAATAAGCGTTCCTACGCTATGCGCTTGATATCCTTGTTTGATATTCATTCCGGTGAGTTGGGTCATCGCCCAGAAAAAGCTGTCATTGGCATGAGAAGGAGCAGTTGCTCCAGCTCCGGTAGCCAATACGGTAAACACCCGCATCGTAGGCGTGTCTAACCCTAAAGACGGCAGCAGCGGGGCAACAATAGAAGCTGTAGTCACCAAAGCTACCGTAGAAGAACCTTGCGCCCCTTTCAAAGCCAGTGCCATGACAAAGGGTAGAAACAAGCTGAGGTTACCTCCACTAAGGCTACCACTTACTAAGTCGGCAATGCCTGAGTTTTGGAGCATTTTACCAAAAACTCCACCAGCACCCGTAATTAGAATTACTGGGGCTGCAATAATAATCGCCTCGCCAAACCAACCGCTGGCTGAGAGTAGTGATTTATCAAATTTTGCCGGAAGCGTGAAAGATAAAAATGCACCTATTAACAACGCAATCACCGGGCTACCTAGAAATGATAGCACGGTAGTAAAGGTATTTTCTCCGAAGGGTTGGGTGGGGTATTTAGCAATAGAAGCTAGTACAATCAGCAGCAACGGGATGATAATTGGCAAAAAACATTTTCCCAGCGAAGGATATTTTTTTTCTTCAGTCGTTTTTTCTTCTTCGGCAAACTGGGGCACTAAGTCAATGCGCGAAGCGAAATATTTAGCGTAGAAAAAGCAAGGAATAAGTGAGGATAAACTAATGATCAGTCCCCAGAAGATCACCATACCTAAGTCAGCATCTAGAATTCCGGCGGCAGCAATCGGACCAGGAGTAGGAGGTACCAGTGAGTGGCTAGCGGTAATGCCCATCGTGAGGGCGATGGTAGTAGCCGCAAACGGTAGTTTACCCTTAAACGAAAGTGACTTGTTAATGGGGTTAAGCATGATGAAGGTGCTATCTCCGAATACCGGAATGGACAAAATATAGCCCGTAACCATCATTGCCAGCATTACCGATTTTTGCCCAATCCAAGCCAGTATTTTTTGAGCGATGACGAACGCTCCGCCCGTTTTCTCCAGAAAAGTGCCGATAATCACTCCTAGGAGAATTAATAAGCCAATACTGCCTAATACTCCGCCAAAACCCTCTGAAATAGATTGTACAATTAGCTCGGGTGGCATTCCTGATAATAATCCATAGAAGATAGCTCCTACTAAAAGAGCCAAAAACGGATGGATATCAAACTTAATTATGGCAAAGATAATGAATGCCAGAGTTAGTAAAATAATCAGGAGAGTGAGCATAGGGAATGGTCTCGGTAGCGGTTAGTTTGTTGTTAGTAGTCAGCGATGCTATTTATCTGGTAATTAGCGGATTATTTTAATGAAATCAAAAGTTAAGGCTGTTCCAAATGGACTACAAGGTAGTTAAGCGAATCTCAATGATATTTTGAAAAAGAGGGTTGTAATCATGATATTGGTACGACTGTATCAATTAAAGAACATGAAAACAACTCAACACTTCGTGACTCTGAGCCTTCTAACTTTTTGCTGTTCCTGCCTCACTTATGCTCAGAGCACTACTTTTAAAACCGAAGAAGCAAAACTGATTACTTCTGATATTACCAATTTCTGGCGTATGTACGATGAGCTCCCTAAGGCGGAGAGTGCGGAAGACAGTACTCGAGTGTTACATGAATTTTACCTCAATAAGGCAAGCACTGCTTTGCAAGAATATTTTGAAATTGAGCGGAAAGGGAATAATAAAAATATTGAAGAGGAGTACCTGTTTATACTAAGGCAATATCCAAAATACCTAGCATCGATAAGAGGTAATACCGAAGGCATTCAGAGAAATAAGGACAAAATCTATAAATACTTTGCCAAGGCTAAAAAGCTTTATCCCGACTTCTCGTTTCAGGATACTTATTTCTGCATTGGTTTCTTCAACTCAGGGGGTAGAACTATGCAGAAGGGAGGCTTATATATTGGCACTGAGATCTTTGCTCTTTTTGATAATGTAGTTCTTGACGAGTGGGAGGGAAGTGCCTGGTTGCAGTTTTTTACTCCTATTACCCATATTCACAACATAGTTCTTCATGAACAAGCTCACTTTCAGCAATCTCCACCGATTAATAATGACTATAATCTACTTTATCAGGCTATTAATGAAGGAGCTGCGGTATTTTTAGTTGACTTAGTTACCAACGGAGAAGGGGTTACCAATGGTGGAGGCTTTGGGCAGAGAGTCTTAGATTATGGAGAGATAAATGAGGAGAAAATCTGGAATAGATTTAAGCAAGATATGTACGGTTACGATCAATCTGATTGGCTTTACAATGCCGGAGCAGAAGATTGGCCGAAGGATTTAGGCTATTACGTAGGCTATAAAATTTGTAGGCATTATTACGACCAAGCTAATGATAAAAAACAAGCTTTAAAAGAGGTTTTTGAGGTGGCTGATGCTCAAAAACTCCTGGAAAAGAGTGATTATAGTTCTAAGTTTTAAGGGGGAAACTCTGCCGAAGATGATTCATTTACCTCACACGAATAATACTCTGTTCACTCACAACTCCATAGACCTGATCTCGAGAGCTGGCATTCATTCGCACACAACCCGTAAATTGACCGAAGGCTGGAAGTAAGCCAATAGTTGTACCGAAGAAAAAGCTGGGCATTCGCTGGCTTTGGCCTAGTCCCAAGCGCACCGTAGCTCCCGGATGAATATGTCCTGCTAGATTATAAAAATTAGTGATTTCGGTTAAAGCGGAGGGAAATGTCCAGCCACCCCGTTGGTTTTTGGGCTCAATAATGGGTTTGTGGGATAAGAGAAACGGGTCAATATGCCATTGCTCTGGAATTACTTCTAATTGAGGTAAATCGTAGGCTGCATCTGGGAGTACGTCGTGGTTTCCTTTTATCAGTACAAACGGAAGAGGTTGGTACTGCTGCATCCATTGAGCGAAATCCAGCCATTCATTATTTAGGTCACTATGAAACAGATCGCCCAGTAACACTACTTTCTCCGGTTGGTAAGTTTCAATCAATGTTCCTAGTACTACTAAATCTTTCCAATGAACCGCCGCAGGTATGGGTGAGCCATTTTTTCGGAAGTGTCCGGCCTTGCCCAAGTGTAAGTCAGCTAGTAATAAAAAACGCTTTTCTTCCCACCAAATAGCCCGTTGAGGCAGTAAGGTAAGCTGTTGTTCTCGCAAGCTGATTTGAATTTGAGAAGGTAATTTTCGGGTAGAGGTAGCGTTAGGCATTTGGATAAACTAGCAAACAATTATTGCTATGAGCGATTTATTTCAAGGAAACATTGAAAATACAACGAATATGATCAGTAAATCAATCCTGACTGGAGCTTTTTTTGTATTAGGTAGCGGGTTAGTTGCCCTGGCTCAATCGGCTGAAGCGGTGGTTGGTACCTGGTATACTACCGACCAGCGAGGTAAAGTAGAAATTTATCCGTGCGATGATGCCTACTGTGGTAAAATAATATGGCTGAAAGAACCTAAAAACCCGGATGGAACCCCTAAACTCGATAAAGAGAACCCAGATGAGACTCTACAAGACCGTACTATTGTTGGAATAAATATCTTAGAGGGACTGACCTTTGAGGGTGAAGGCGAATACGAAGACGGAGAAATATATGATCCCGAGTCAGGCAAAACCTATAGTTGCCTAATGCGACTCAAAGAAGGAGGTAACGAACTTGAAGTACGGGGCTACATTGGTATCTCGCTTGTGGGGCGTTCTGAAAAATGGACCAGAGCCGAATAAAATTATGAAATGCTAAAAGTTACGATCAAGTTATAGGTTATCGGGAATGGGAGACCAGAGTCTGAAGTTGGAAGCCAGAGGCTAGAAATCAAAGATGTGTACAGAGTGAAGATAAATGGAAGGAAAACAACTGTTGGCTGTGGACTGTCGACGATCTACCGATAAAAACAGCCATTGAACTCTCCCCTCAATCATCTACCTCTAATTTGGAATTTACATTTCGTCGTCGGTAATTGCTAAAAATTTTTTCTGATGGCAAAACTTTTTCAAGGCACCTATACTGCGATTATTACCCCATTCACCCCCTCTAATGAAATTGACTGGGAGGCTTTTGAGAAAATTGTGGAGCAGCAAATTGCAGCAGGTATAACTGGGTTAGTATTTGTAGGTACTACTGGCGAAAGTCCAACACTTACGCACGATGAGCACCAGGAAATTCTTCGCTGGTCGGTAAATGTGGTAAAAAAGCGCTGCCAGGTAATTCACGGAACTGGTTCTAATAATACTCGGGAAACCATTGAATTTGCCGAGGTGGCGGCAGAATCAGGGGCAGATGGCCAGCTGGTGATTAACCCTTACTATAACAAACCAACCCAGGAGGGGCTGTATCGCCATTTCTCTGCGGTGGCTCATGCTACGGACTTACCCATTATCATCTATAATATCAAAGGTCGCACTGCGGTCAATTTAGAAACTGAAACTCTACTTCGTTTACTGGAGCATAAAAATATCGTGGGAGTGAAAGAAGCCAGTGGCGATCTGGCTCAGATTATGGAAGTCATTCAACAAACTCCCGAAGACTTTTGCGTGCTCTCAGGCGACGATGCTTTAACTCTACCGATCATGGCCTGTGGTGGCGACGGAGTAATTTCAGTGGTATCGAACTGTGTACCGGCTGGCTTCCGTAATTGTGTTCAAAATTGTCTAGACGAAAACTTTGGGGCGGGGAAACAACAATTTTATAATTTGCTATCATTGATGCGGTTAACAATGGCAGAGACCAATCCTATTCCTATTAAATCTATAATGCATCAGTTGGGCTATTGTTCTCCCCAAGTACGACTACCCCTATGTGAACCGACTGCATCTACCCAAAAAGCGATTGCGGAAGCTTTGGGTAGTATTCGTCAGATGGAGCTATCTTAACGGGAGTACTCTTCATGAGAAACCTGAATCTCTTTACACTGGTTATACTAGGTTCATTTGTGTTGATGGTATCTTGCCGATCAGCGAAGGTGGGAAGAGCAGGAGAAGACTTTTCAAACTTCTATCAGCGTTTTCTGACTGATAGTGCTTTCCAGATGAAACGAGTGCAGTTTCCGTTATCGGGAAAACTAATTACGGCAGAAATTCAGGATTCAACCTACCAGTGGACACCAGATACCTGGGTGATGCTTCAGGAGTTTGATCTTGATCCGGTATTTTACGAACGCAATTTGCAGGTGACAGATACCTTGGCTACGGATGAAATTTACACGCCCAACACTGGGTTTTACTTCAAGATGGTATTTGAGCCAGCTAAGCGGAAGTGGTATCTGGTCTACCTAGTTGATCAGAATTTGTGAATAGCTCAATTACTGAATTATTGAATGACTAATTGATGATTAATGACAATCATCATTCAGTAGCTCTTTCAGCTTTTCACATCATATATTTCACATTTCGTATTTCCCTTCTCTATCTTTGAAAGATGAGCACGTTTCTGGAAGAAGTCAGTCAAGCTATCTTGGAGAAAGATGGTTCCGATTTGGAACAACTCACCGTAGTTTTTCCTAATCGGCGGGCTGGGTTATTCTTTCAGCACATTTTGGCTCGTCAGGTACAGCAGTCGGGCTGGGCACCCCAGATTGTTACTTTTGAAGAATTTATTGCTGAACTGTCTGGGTTACGTACTCCTGATCACCTCACTCTGCTGTTTCATCTTTATCAAGTGTTTATCAAAGAGAGCAAAAGTACTGAGACCTTTGATCACTTTTACTTTTGGGGCGATCTGCTACTCAGTGATTTTGATGCTATTGACAAAGCTTTAGTTAAAACTGCCGACTTATTTGCTAACCTAAAAGACCTGAAAGAACTGGAGGTGAATTTTGATTATCTAACCGATGAGCAGCGTAGTGCTATTACCCGTTTCTGGAAGAGTTTCCAACATGGTCAGCCAACATCTTCTAAAGAGCAATTCTTGCAGTTCTGGGTGATCTTACACAATGTTTACTTATCATTCACTCAATTTCTTCAGGAAAAGGGCTGGGCTTACGAAGGGCTGATGCTACGCCATATCGCCGAGCGTATTGAGGCTGATAATCTTGATTCTCCTTTTTCTCAAGTTGCCTTCGTGGGTTTACACGTGCTAGCACCAGCTGAAGAAAAGTTGATCAAGTGGTTTATAAAAGAACGTCAGGCATCGGTCTTTTGGGATGTAGATGATTATTACGTTAACCACCCCCAGCATGAAGCAGGAACTTATTTTCGTCGGTACCAGCGCAACCCAATCTGGCGCAAAACTTTTCCAACTAAGTTACCCCAGCATTTTTTCAATCAGCCGAACAGAAACATCCAGGCGGTAGGTATCAACTTGCACGTAGGGCAGGCTAAATACGCGGGTGCTGTTTTGAAAAAGATCAGTCACCAACCCGGATTTATTCCCGAAAAAACGGTGGTGGTACTACCTGATGAGAACCTTCTGTTTCCTCTTTTACACTCGTTACCTACTGAAATTCAAAGAGTTAATGTTACCATGGGCTACCCAGTGAGAAGCACCGCCCTCTACAGCTTGATAGAGCATACGCTGGCTTTTCAGGAAGAGAAACGATTCAATTCTACTACCAGTCAGTATGAGTTTCATCATTCGGGTGTCTTATCACTGTTACGGCACCCTTACCTACGGCATTTGTCTGCCGAAATAGCCGATGATTTTGGTCGGGAAATTGAAAAGCAAAATCAGGTTTACGTAGGTGAGTCTTATCTAAAGCGGCATCCGCTATACTCTTTAGTATTTCGTCCGATTACCCAGACCGAGCATACATTTGATTATTTGCTACAACTGCTTCAGCGAATTTACCAAGGCACTGATGAAGTCGATTCTGCCAGTGAACAACTTGCTATACCATTGCTGGAGCAGGAGTTGGTTTACCAATTATCCATTCAAGTAAATCGATTGAAAGCTTTGGCGCAGGAACATACATTTGCACTGACCCCCCAGTTGCTGGTGCGTATTTTTCGGCAAATGATGCAGGGACTACGATTACCATTTACGGGTGAGCCGTTGCGAGGCTTGCAAGTGATGGGGGTGTTAGAAACCCGTAATCTGGACTTTGATAATGTGATTATTCTTTCCTTCAACGAAGGCGTATATCCTAAATCTGAGTCTATCAATACCTTTATTCCGGGAAATCTGCGGCGGGGTTTCGGGTTGCCTACGGTGGACGAGCAGGATTCCTTTTATGCCTATACGTTTTATCGGCTATTGCACCGAGCCAAGCAAGTACATTTGCTGTACAATACCGAAGATAGTGTAAATCAACAAGGAGAAATGAGCCGATTTCTCTATCAGTTGATTTATGAGTCTGATAGCAGGGCTGATGGTGGGTTTCAGTTTCCGAACCAACGAGGCGATTTTACCGTAAGCCGAGATAGCTTGAGCAACCCAGTACAAACTATTCCTGCCCAACCGATTACTATTGAAAAAGATGCTGATGTGCTGGCTCGGTTGTATCGTTATACTCGTCAACCAGATCGTCCACCCCAGCGCAGTCTTACTCCCTCAGCTCTAAATACCTATCTTGATTGTCGCTTAAAATTTTACTACAAGTACGTCGTCGATCTCAAAGAGCCTGATGTAGTACAGGAAGAAGTTGATCCAGCAGTATTTGGTAATCTTTTGCATCGGGTAATGGAGCTAGTTTACCAGTCCGTAGTTACTAAAGAAAATTGGGTTATCACGGAAGATATTATCCGTCAACTCAAAAAAAAGCCGCTAACCAATGCAGTAAAGTTGGCATTTCGGGAGCACTACAGTCAAGAAGATGATACCCACTTTGCGCTGGAAGGACGCAACCTTATTGTCTACGATATTGTGCTGAAAATGGCGCGACAAATTTTAGCAATGGATGAAAAGCACGCTCCATTTAGCATCATTAGTTTAGAGCGGGATGAAGGGCGAGGCTACTTTTGGGAAACTACCATTCAGTACCAGAATAGTGAGTCTACTACTGTGAGTTTACGCGGGATTATTGATCGTATTGACCAGAAAGATGGGGTAGTACGGGTGTTAGACTATAAAACCGGGCGGGATGAAAAGCAGGCAAAAGATATAGATGCTCTGTTTGACCGGGATGATATGAAGCGTAATAAAGCAGCTTTTCAAGCTTTGTTTTACGCGCTCTTGTATCAGCAGTATTCTGATGAAGGGCGTATTGTTCCTGGTCTAATTAATGCGAAGGATTTATTTAATCAGGAGTTTGATTCGCGAATTTATATTGGCAGAGAGGCAGTAAATGACTTTTCCTCCTGGCAAAAACCATTTACCGAGAAGCTGCATATTTTATTGTTAGAACTATTCAATTCTTCGGTGGCCTTTAATCAAACTGATGATTTACGCAAATGCTCCCTTTGCCCCTACGCTAAACTATGCTATTAGCTTGAAAAGCTAGCTTTTTGTTGAATCTCCGAAGAAACCTACGTTATTTTACAGTCTGGACTTTTTTTACCTAACCCAATACGTCATGTTAGAAGCTAATGGAATAGGCATTTCTGAAAATCATCATGCTGAAAATAAGAAAAATTTGGTACTTCAGCGAAGGCTCATGTACTACGCCCACCACCCTCAGTTTATCAATCATCGAATCGGCCAGCTTGAACGAGAAACTTCCCTGGAAAAAGTAATTGAGAACAGCTCCGTTGCACTTTCTCTTACTGGAGTACTGCTGGGATGGTTAAGTAACCGTCGCTGGCTCTTCCTATCGGTACTAGCTACGGGATTATTTTTTTTGAGAAAATATCCGAAGAATAACCAATTGCAAGAATTGCTACGGGAGCAAGGATACCGATCTGAGCAAGAAATTCAGCGAGAACGACAAATCCTCCAGGCCTTGCGGGGCGATTTTGATACAATTGGAACATCTGAACAGTCGCCAGAAGATCGGGTTCGGCAAATTGTAAATAGCCTTGATGTATAGTTTTGGCTCAGGTTAGCCGAATTGTCGATTGAAGTACCTAAGATTCTTCAGACATACTTATTTTATTACATCGGCTTCTCAGATTGCTGAGACTGTTTAATTTCTTTTACAGAATACGCAGGACAGGTGTATTTGGGGGCACAAGCGTAAAATCCGGTGGCTATTGCCAGGGCGATGATTAACATTGATTTTTTCATAATAATCTTGTTTTTATACAAATATACATAAAATAGTACATATGTAAAAAATAATATGAA
Organism: uncultured Flammeovirgaceae bacterium; assembly: GCA_937883755.1. Taxonomy (GTDB): domain Bacteria; phylum Bacteroidota; class Bacteroidia; order Cytophagales; family Cyclobacteriaceae; genus Tunicatimonas. The sequence continues at coordinate 10,020 of CAKZYA010000009.1, forward strand.
AATAATTATGACTGTAGCATAAGATTACAGCCACGTATCTCAGAATTATCATATCGCCCCAAAACCTCAAAATATCCTTCCTGTAAAATCCGGCCTAAGTCTTTAGTCTCGATAAAAGCGCAGGAGTCTACATTAGCCAGATCAATAACATTGACTCCGCCTTGCTTACCATTTTCTAGATAAGTGAACGGGTCATAAATATCCCGAATCAGCACTTTCATCCAATGGGGCGAAGAAAATTGCCCTGCCTGCTTGGCATAAGCTTGAGAGAGTAACTCGGTCATACCGTATTCAGAGGCTACCGCCGATACCCCAAGTTTCTTGGTAATTATTTGATGAACTTCAGCTCGGGTGAGTTCTTTTCTTCGACCCTTCATTCCGCCGGTTTCCATAATAATTACTTCGGGCCAGTCAAGTACGAATTGTTCGGCTAAATCCAGGAGAGCAAAAGTAACTCCCAGAATCAGTACTTTTCTTTCTGTCTTCCGGGCTTTCTCCATTTCATCTACCAGTCTCGGAAAATCATTAAGGTAAAAGCCAGAATGGGAGGATTGACTTTGCCGAATGAAATAATCCGCCATAGAAACTAGTGAAGCATTTTGCCTTTCTAGGTAGGAAGGGAGCAGAGCAAAAATGTGGAAGTCCTGAATTTTACCCCACTGCTGATTAAAAATCGAATAGCAAACGTTGTGGTACCAAGCTACGTCTGGCACATAATGTTTGCTTCGCGTTTGACCGGTGGTGCCGCTGCTTTCAAAAACTTGCAATGCTTTAGCATGGTTGCCACTTAGTACTCGGTGATATTTGAAAAACTCAATGGGTAAGCAGGGAATCTGTTCAATATTTTTGATTGTCGCCGGATTGATTTTCAGGTAGGATAGGTAGGTACGGTAAATGGGATTTTGTTGGGCTTGCCAGTGGAAAAGCTCCAATGCCAATTCATCAAAAGACTCGGGGCTAGACTGTAATAATTTATGTTTAAACTGAGTAGAAAAATGCATCAAGAAAAGTAGTGTAGCTTATATCAAAAACCAATTCAATTGCGTTATAAAGACATAAAATTTCACTGGTACGGTAATTATGAAACTGAGCTTTTACTTATTCGGGTCGCTTTTCATGATAATGGGACTATCAGCCTGTTTCAGTGAGCCTGAATACGGGGAAGCACCCGTTATTACCGCTATTGAAGATCTTTATTTTGTAGATGTTCCAGTAGGACAAGATAGCGTAGTAATAAGAATTGCCTTTACGGACGGTGACGGCGATTTAGGATTGAACGCTCGAGATTCTGATAAATTCGGACCGTACAAACTGCCTCTGCCCCGAGAAAACGGTGAGTTAATTAAATACGATCCCAACCGAACTGATCTGCCTCCTTTTAGCTGCTCAGAATATGCTTTTCCTGCGGGATTAAATCCGCTAGTAATTGATGGGGAAGAAATTATAGACACAGTACGAGCCGACCGAAACCCTTTATTCAAAAATTTTGAAGTATTAGTTTTTAAACAGCAAATCGGGGGTGAGTACGTAGAATTTAATTTTTTAGATTCGCTTTGTCTTGACCCATTGGGAGGACGGTTTCCTTTTTTTAAGGAGCCAGGAGATATTAATGATGGAGCTCCCCGAGTGGGTAGTATTAGCCACTTTATCCGATCACTTGAGCTCAAAAGTTTATTTCGTAATGATAGCATTAAATTAGGAGTGCTTATTCGTGATCGAGCTGGTAATGAAAGTAATATTAAGATGACTGATGCTTTCACCCTTAATGAAATCACTCGGCTGTCTGAGTGAACTTATTACCCTCGAAGAGGGAAAGAGCCACCTCTACTTCCGATAATTATCGAACGAAGTCCATACACCTCGTAGTTTCTAACGCACGCTTAGTAGTATTTTCTGCCCTCTTTGTATCTGATTAAAGCAAAACTTATATCAAAAACCGATTCAATCGCGTTATATTGGGACAAAAATTCATTGATATGCCCGGTTATATGAAACCTAGCTTTTATTTATTTGGTGTAATCTTCTTAATAATGGGTTTAGCCGCCTGTGTAGATGAAGGAGAATTTTCAGATATCCCCGAAATTACCGCGATTGAGGAAATTTATTTTGTAGATGTTGACGGGGGTTCCGACTCACTGGTGATTTCTGTTGCCTTTACAGACGGCGATGGTGATTTAGGTATCTCAGCCCGGGAAAGTGAGTTTATTACTCCGTTTGAAATAGTCAGAGATAACCAAGGGGAGCCAATCAAATTTGATCCAGCTAATCCTAATAACCCACCCTTTAATTGCTGTGACTGGGCTACGCCTAGCGGACTAAATCCAATAATTGTGGGGACTGATACCATCTTTGATACTATTCAGGTGATTCAGAACCCTTTTGTTAGAAACTTTGAGGTCACAATTTTCCGTCGGGAAGAAGATGGTGTTTTCCGAGAAGTGGACTTCTGTAATCCTCAGGTTTCAGGTTGCCGACCGCCACTGGGCGGGCGTTTCCCGCCTCTAAAAGATGACTTTTCTAACGATAAACCTCGTGTAGGCACCATCACCCACTTTGCTCAATCCCTTGTCTTTAAGCCGCTATTCCGAAATGATAGCATAAAAATCGGTGTGGTGATCCGAGATCGTTCAGGGAATGAGAGTGATATGTTTATCACTGAGGATGCCTTTGTATTGAATGACATCACTCGGCTGCCGGAGTGAGGTAATTGCTTTTAAATAGATAGAATGCTTTAACCAGTGCCGCTGGGGTGGTGATTTTTAGAGAAAGCGAGCTATTCCCGACAGCTATCTGAGTAAGATTTTTACGCTCAATGATTTCTAACGCTTCCCAGACGCTTTGTTCTGGCGCAATCTCAACAATATCTTCTGCCTCTCCCGTATCAGATTGAAGTACAGGGTAAACTTCTGATAGGCGAACAATCTGCATCTCCAGGCGAAGGCGTTGAGAATCAAAAAACTCTTTTACAAATTGGGAGGTCGGGTGGAACAATAATTCTTTCGGGGTGCCAATTTGCTGTGCTTTTCCCTGGTCTAGTAGGCAAATAGTATCTCCCAGAGTAATTGCCTCAAATACATCGTGCGTAACAATCACTACCGTTTTATCCTTAAAAAGCTGCTTAGCCACTAGTTCTACAATTAGGTTTTGCTTGGTAATAGGATCTAATGCTCCAAAGGGTTCATCCATGAGAATAACGGGTGGGTCATTAGCTAATGCTCGGGCGATGCCTACTCGCTGTTGTTGTCCGCCGCTCAATTCATGAGGGTAGCGGTCACCATCTTCTTCACTCAAGCCAACTAGTTTTAGTAATTCTTGGCCGCGGGATTGTCGCTGGCTTTCCGGCCAGTTGTTCAATTTTAGTGTCAGCTCAATATTGCGACGGTTGGTATAATGAGGGAATAAGCCTACTTGCTGGATCACGTACCCGATAGATCTTCGTAATTGGGCTGGATCGCTTTCAGCTACATTCTTATTATTTAGATGAATAGTACCTGAAGTTGGAGCAATCAGAAAGTTAATCATCTTGAGTAAAGTAGTCTTACCCGAACCACTAGTTCCTAATAATACTAAGGTTTTTCCTTGACCTACTTGTAAGGAAATACGGTCAACTACCCACTTATTTCCGTACTTCTTGCATACATCCGTAATAGTTATCATAGCTGGCAGTGGTTAGGCTGGCAAGTGTAGTAAATCAGTAGATTAGGCAATGATTTTTATAATGATCTGATAGACAGAATATTATATGGTCTATTTTCGTTGCTAGGCGTAATATACAACTTTATAAATTATAAAAAATATTCAAATAAATATTATATTGTTAATAATATCATGTTGAAACCTACCCGAGTACGGTAATAAAAGCGAAGGGTTACTTTTTTACAAACGATTCTGACTTCTTGCTAACAGGTTTTCTTATCAATAAAACAGGTTATGATTAAAAAGTCGAAAATTGCCCTTTCAATAGGTGCTGGTTTGGTGGGAGTGCTGGGAATGAGTGGCTGCTTGCCCGATGAAGACTTTAGCGATGTAAAGGTCAAAGCCCCTTCACCTCAAGTTTCGTTACCACTCTTTAATACTACGCTCACGATAGAAGATATGTTGCAGGCCGATGAGGAGACTGGTACTCTTCGCAAGAATGCGGATGAGTCGTACAGTTTATTCTATCAAAGTAGTATTCAGTCTGACCAGGTAAAAGATTATTTTCCTCAAATACCTGATCAGCAATTCTCTGAATCCTATTCACTAGGTTTAGATGCAGAGCGCTTTTCACTAACGGGAACTCCTCCCGCTACTTTTGAAGGATCTATTCCCTTTGATCTTAACGGGTTGACTATCTACAGCATCGAGAGTAGTCAGGGAAGTTTGATGATAACGATGCAATCTGATTATCAGCACGATCTGGATGTAGAAGTGTCATTTCCCAATATCATAAGTCCAGCAGGTGAATCCCTAACACTGAATTTTATATTGCGTTACTGGAACGGTCCAGGTACCAGTGAACAAGAAATTGATTTATCTGACTACGAGATTAACCTAGAACACGGTGAGGTGGGTTATCGTCTACAAGCAAGCATTGTAGGCTCAGGCCAACCCATTAACTCTAGCGATGAATTTACCTTTGACTTTGCGCTTAATGGAATAGAGTTCAACTATTTATCAGGAAGCTTTACCGATATACAGGTGCCAGTTGGTGCGGATACCTTAGAAATTCCTGCTTTGAGTGGCGTTGTTGATGGTACTATTGCTACTAACCCGGGAATGTCATTATCATTCTCAAACTCTTACGGAGTACCCATTTCAGCAGATTTCAGCCGTTTGTATATCCGGCGGGTGGATGGTACAGTAGTCAGACTGCAAGATGCGGATGGATATGATTTTTTTAGTGGCGGCTATGTTTTTCCATTCTTAGAAGAACGATCTTCTGAACCAGCCACCGCTACTTACAATATAAACGAGGAAACTTCAAATATTGACGATGCATTTGCAAACATCCCTACTGGTGTGGCTTTTGGATTTGGGTTTGGGTTAAACAGTAACCAGACTGATACTAGCTTCATTAGCGGTGAGAGCCAAATTGGAGTAGATCTCAACTTAGAATTACCATTAGAAGCCGGGTTTGATATAACCTTGGAAGATTCAATTGAGGTATCGTTTTCAGAATTAGAGGATGTAGATCAACTGAAACTGCTACTAAAAACGGAGAACGATTTTCCGATTGATGCTGATCTACAAGTTTTCTTCCTTGATACGGAGGGTAACATCATTGAAAATAGCGAGGGTGAGCAAATCCCGCTATTTGAAGGCGAAGATAAGTTCCTTCAAGCTGCGGAAATAGTTAACTCTGCTACAGGAGAGACGATGCCAGCCAATACTGATTTACCTATTTCAGCAACTATCAACCGAGAGAAATTTGAAAGTATTCGGGATGCTAGCCATTTATTGGTACGTGCTAGGTTCAATAGTGTTAGCGACGAAAGTAACAACCGGGTTAAGCTTTATTCTTTCTACTCTATTCGCTTTAGCCTGGCTACCCAAATAAAGGCTTCTATCGATTCTTCAAATTGATCTGAATTACTTCATCATGAAAAATATATACGTTTACACCATTTCTCTGGCGCTTTTACTTCTTGCCTCGCCGGTATTGGCTCAGCAGGAGTTAACGCTTCACTTAATGAATAATGTGTTCCAGTCGACTCATACCAACCCGGCTCTTCGGTCTAGGAATAGTATCAGTGTTTCAATATTTTCTTCTTACCATGTGTCGCTCAAGAATTCAGGTTTTACCTATAATCAGTTGGCAGCCAATATTGAAGAGGACGAAACCGGGCAGCGAGTACTAGACTTAGGACAGTTGTACGATAACTTAGACTTGAACGGTAGAGACTATTTACACTTTAGCGCAAATGTTGACTTATTCGCTTTATCATTTAGAGCGGGTAAAAATCGATTCTCACTTAACGCGACTGAGCATATTCACGGGCGTCAGCGTTATGATGGCAGTATTTTCCAAATTGCCGTAGAAGGAAATTTACCCGGTCAAACCTTACAGTTTGGGAACTTTGAGGCCGATGCTATTCACTATCGGGAATTTGGCTTAGGGTTTAACCGCTCATTTCTGGAAGAGGATAAATTAGTAGTGGGAACTCGAGTGAAAGCCTTATTTGGATTAGGTAATATTCAGACTCAATACGCCGATGTTTCACTAACGACTGGTACAGAGCAAGAATTGTATGCTCTAACTACTCAGGCTAATGTTCGGGTAAATACGGCAGGAACCACCTATTTAGATGAAGATCAGGAAGCTTATATCTATAATATGCAGAATCGAGGTTTTGGAATTGACTTGGGAGGAACTTACCAACTAAACGATCGGATTTCATTTGCTGCGTCGGTGGTTAATCTAGGAATGATTAACTGGAAAGATGATGCTAAAACGTATACTTCGGATGGTGAGTTTACCTTCAATGGGATAGATAATGATAATCTTCTCACCGAGGGATTCGATATAGACGTTACCCAACTCACTGATTCTATTGCCGATATTTTTGAGGTTGAAGAGGAGTCAGCTCAGTATGCCACTGGCTTACCTACCCAGGTATACCTGACAGGTAACTATCAATTGGCCACTTGGACTACGGCATCAGCTACGGTATATTCAGATTTTTATCAGTCATTTCGGCGAGGAGTTTCTCTGGGTATTCGGCAAGATGTAGGCCGATGGCTACAAGCCGCAGCTACGTATTCAATACAAAATCGCTCATTTAACAATCTGGGGGCAGCTCTTTCTTTGACTACTGGGCCGGGAGGTATTCAACTGTACGCAGCAACGGATAATGTACTAGCGCTGGTCAATGTTGGTAATGCTAAAGTAGTTAATGCCAGAGCTGGATTTAATTTCGTCTTCTAAAAATAGCATATAGTAAAGTAGCTCCAATGGTTGCTCCGGCAATGTAAAGGGCATTTTTAAGGGAGGGGTTGCTTGAAATGTAAGGAAGCACTAGTCGGCGATAGTTGACTTGGGGAAGTGGTGATTTACCTAAGGTAATCCAGGTACGACCCTTTACTTTAATGGCTAGTGCTTGCTTATTGCGGTAAAGCTCTCTATTCGTATTAATCAGCGTTCGCCAGCTAACTGACTGAGGTAATTGAGCATCAAGCAGCGCGAAAAAGGGCTGTTTGTGAGAAAAGCGTATCTCTAAACTTCCGTCTGAGTCATTCCCTACCTGAATATTGCCTTGTGGACTAGTAATGGTAAGGTCAGCTAACACACGAACATTCTTTGGTAAAGTAGCAGATAGCATACTAAAAAAGAAAAGTTGAAAAAATGGAGGGAAACAGATCATTCTGTTTCCCCTTATATATTTTTATCCGTTTTCAGTATCGGCAGTGCGAACCCGGATAGTTCCGTTCATTTTCCAGTGAGCGTGGTCGGCTGAACCGTTACCACTGGCTTTACTAGGAACGTACAAATCAAAATCATCGAACTCGTACGTGATTTCAGCATTCCGCCCAGTCAGTTTGTCATACAAACCAATCGCTAACTCCGGCCATGTTTTGGTTTCCTCTTGTGCCATTTCTAAAAATTTTAAATCAAAAAAAATAAAAAGTTATTTCAGTTGTATAAGATAATAAGCTTCCATATTGTTTAATATTTGTTGCTGATAGTTGAAACAAAAAGGTTGCTTTATTGAAGCGATTTAAAGTTTTGGTTGATTTGGTATAGAAGACTACGGAAGTTTGTGAAAACTTCACTTTACACAAAACCTTCCGTAGTCATGATTCGAATCTTGATCGGATCGCCGAGCGGTAAAGAAAGCATGATGCAGTACATTTTACCTCACCTGAGTAGCCCTAAACGAGGGGACAGTAGCGTACCTACTTGGGAGATAGTGAATGCTATTTTCTATAAGTTCAAAAGTGGGGTACATTGGCATCTACTCCCTATTAAGTCGCTGATATACAGGGAGCCTATTAAATATGGGGTAGTCTACCATCACTTCAGGAAGTGGACTAAAGACGGTAGTTGGCAGAAAG
>CAKZYA010000010.1 GCA_937883755.1 uncultured Flammeovirgaceae bacterium
AACTACAACTGGAAATCTCTAATTACTAATGTTCCTAACTAAGGGAAGCTTACACTATCCACCAATCAAAAGCTTCTATATCTTTTGAGTATCTAAAATTTATAAGGTCAATACAGTAGTCAATGAGGTAATCGTCATAAATTAAATCAAAAGCTTCATCTATAAGAGTATCATAATTTGTTGTAATGACTCCAATTTTCTGATTGTTATCCTTTATTGATTGCCAAAATTCTCTAAAGCATACACTTTTTTCTGTTTTGCTACTGATTATGTAATGCAGAATTTTAGTGAGGTCAGTTTTTAATTTTATTAATTCCGTGACTGCCCATTTTCTTGAGAGGCTGTAGTCATTATTTATATGGAAGTCAATAAATCCAAATACTTCTTCTAAAGTTGGAAATTGAGAATTTATCGAGAAATTTTCTCCTAGAAATTCTCTTATTTTCTTTCCAATCTCAGATTTCAATATTTGCAAATCACCTCTTTGAAACAGTAGCGGAATAATTTCCGATTGAATGGGTATACCATCTGGATAAGATGTGCCTGCCCCAAAGATGAATACATTTTCAGGTTTATCATTCTGTTCAGGCAGTATGATATTACTATCTGGATATGCCTTTTTGAAACTTTCTATGTAATCAATATTAGGATTCACCATTCAAATTGCAGCTAACATCTGTATAGACGCAATTGCGGCTATTTCTATTGTACATGTGGTATCAGGACTTATTAACAACTTAATATATAACTATATTAATTTATAATTTTATTTTTTAGTAAAACCTTAACCACTGTTTTCATTTAATTAAATACCTGTAGCGTTTACAGTCGTTTGTACACGAATACTACTAACTGTCTTTCATTCATTTAGCCGTCCAACCACCGTCTACCGTTAGCATTGAGCCAACCACATAACTAGCTGCATCGCTAGCTAGAAAGATGGCTGCCCCCTGAATCTCCTTGAGTTCTCCCCAACGAGCCAAGGCAGTAGCACCCACAATGAACTTCTTAGCTTCTTCGGTTTCGGCAATGGGAATATTCATTTCGGTAAGAAATGGGCCAGGACAAATAGCATTCACATTAATGTTGAACGGCGCCAGTTCCAGAGCCAAAGCCCGGGTCATTTGTACTACTGCTCCTTTACTCGCGGTATAGGGCGTTCGGTTAGCTAAACCCACTAGACCGAGGGTGCTAGCCAGATTGATAATGCTACCCCGTTGCTGCTTTTTCATTTGGGGAGTTACCGCACGGGAACATAGCCAGGTGCCCGTGACGTTTACATCCATCACTTGCTTAAATTCCTCTTCCGTTACCTCATCAATAGCTCCTCGGATGTTAATTCCAGCACTGTTAATCAGAATATCTATCCGCCCAAAGGCATCCAACGTAGCCTGCGCCATCGCTTCGGTTTGACCTTTAACCGTTACATCAGCCGAGAAAGAGGCTACTTTGGTTTCGTAAGTATCGCTAAGCTGCTCAGCAGCCTGCTTACCTTCTTCAGCATTACGATTTATCAACATAACGTTGGCTCCGGCGGAGGCTAGTCCAGCCGCCATCGCTAGACCCAATCCTTTTGAGCCTCCGGTAATAATAGCGGCTTTTCCAGCTAAGTCGAATTGATTAATTCCAGGAAGTTTTTCTTTACTCATAAATGATTGATTAATATTTTAGGTGATTGGCAAACTGTTTCGGCTGTAAGCTAGGGAGTTTCTAACATTTTTCTCTTCGGCTGCCAATTTCTCAACAGAATCAAGATTTGAAATAAGTGGTAAGTCAGTAGAGTATCGATTCTCTCGTACCATCTGCAAAGTGCGAGCTAGCTCTTTACCGTTTACCTCAGGAAAGGTAGCCCAATAAGCTTGGGTCAGACAAGGAATTTTTAACGGGTCGCGAGTGATCATTTCCAGATTAAAAACGATGTCAGGATTATGTTTTCGGCAAAGCGAAACAATCCGGGGGAGATCCAAGACACCTTTGCCTAGCTGAACTTCCGACATTAAGAAGCCATCTTCGTACTCTTCAAACGCCATGTCTTTTACGTGGGTAGAGAATACGTAGGGCACTAAGGCTTCCACCACATCCATTGGGTTTTCCATCAACGAAATGCTATTGCCAAAATCGAGCGTTACTCCCACCCACTCACTATCCAGGTGCTTAAGCATATCTATTAATTCAGGAGCCCGCCAATCTTTATGATTTTCTACTGCCAGCCGCATATGGTGTTTTCGCACGATGGGTTCGACTAGCTCTAGTGACTTGATGGATTGTTGCTTAAAGCCTTGAAAAGCTGCCAGCGAATCAAACGTTTCGTAGCGCCTTCCACTCAGGCATACCGTCCGTACTACCTGCGCCCCGGCTTCCTTCGCCCATTTTAGCTCCTGTTCAAAAGTAACTACTTCTTCCGGTGTTTTTGGCAACCGAATCGATCCTTCCAGATACAGCCCTAGCTTCTCCCGCCTACTTCGCACCTTTCCTGCAAAGTCCTGCGTCCAGTCGCGCATGCCAACTTGAACACCTCCCCCACCAACCTGGTGACAGTGCTCCAATAAATCCAGTGCGTTCTGAAAACCCGGATATTTTTCATCATTTACTTCAGAGTGCCAACGGTGGGAATAGGTATGAACCACTATTCCCATTGGCGCATCTTTAAAAATCTGAGCAATTGCTGGGGAGGTAAACGCGGTAGCTGCTGCCAGTGTGCTACATTGTAAAAAAGATCGGCGGCCTATTTTTTTACAGGCAACATCTTGAAACGAAAGGTTGGTTGAAGCTTTCATAGATAGTTGAACTCGTATTTATTGATTAGCTACCGTTTGTCGCTCCTGAATATGCTGATTCAATTCTTCAGCCGTCCAGGGTACAACTCGCCCCTGGGAAGTATGGCGGGTAGTCCCTACCAACCGGCGACTTACTGGCTCAGCTTGATTACCCCAAGCATTTCGAATATAATTCATGATAGCGGTTATTTCAGTATCATCCATCGTAGAGTGAGCAGGCATAACGGGCAGAATATCTGGAGCATCATATGTTTTACCATTCACCTGAATAGGTCCTTCTAATCCATGTAGTAGCAATAGTGCTAACCGCTTTTGGTTACCCAACACCCATTCTGATGCGATTAGCGGCGGGGCAAATCTACTTACTCCTTCGCCTTCGGTGCCATGACAACCCGCACAAGTAGTCAGATAGTGCTGGCGCCCCAGAGCAAACTGTTGTTGCGCTTTTTCATCTAGGCGATTTTTATCAGTCGCATTATTTAATTGAGCAGTATGACCAGGCCAGGAGAGCAATGAGGCAATCGCCTGCTGCTGAGCAGAAGTAATATTGGGGTGAGGCTGAATCAGTGCCGTTGGGATTTCTGCCAATGCCACCAATTTTTCTGATTCCTGAAAACCTTGTACCGCCAATCCATTGACGATGGCTTTTTCTTGCCAGCTAAACGCTTGATTAGCATCTAAGCTTGAAAGAAGAGCCGTTAATTCCTCCGAGTCACCTTTATTCACAATAGCAACGGTAAGTGTCTCCCACAAAATCTCCCGGGCGGGAGAAGCAGCTTGCCACTGAGGGTGATGACGAAGATGCTGCAAAAAGGCATACTCCTGATCTTGCAAACTGCTCAATGCTGCATCTCGAATCAAGGCCGATGTATCGTATCGGATTAATAGATCGGACAAAAGCTGGTAAGAAGCCTGGGCTTCTATTCTATTGGCTACTAAAGCCATCTGTAGGCTTAATTTAATTGGAGAAGTTTTCGATTGATCTAATAGTTTACTGGCAAGCTGTGGCCGAATCTTCGGATTTGTCTCCGCTAGCGGTTCTAATAATCGAAGAGCAGTACCACGAACCAAAGAGTTGTCGTCAGTTAAAAGTGTCAACAGCATTTCTGGATTATCAATATTCATACCCTCCAGTGTCCAGAGTGCATGAAACTGCCCTAAATAATTCTCACCGTTTCTTGCCAAATCTTCCAGCATTGGAATAACGCTAACGTCCCGACGTTCTACCAGCAGACGCTGCGCCATATCGCGGTACCAGCCGTTGGCGTAAGACAGATACACTACCAGTTCTTCAGAAGGCAGTTTGGAGAGCTTAGCCGGAGTTGTTTTCTGCCAGTTATTCGGAACTATTCGCCATATGCGTCCTCGGTTAATAAACTGATCTAGCTTACGGTGTACAGTTTGCTCCTTCAGGTAAGGCGTCATATATGCGCCATGTTGAATGATGCCTCGGTACATATCAGCAATGTACAATGCACCATCTGGCCCGGTAGCTAGGTGTACGGGACGAAACCGCTCGTCGGTTGACGCCAGAAATTCTTGGCCCGGATGAGGATCGTTAGCCAACAATTGTAAGCCATCCTCTTTCACCACATTGCGCTTAATCAGATTTCCGGCAGGTTCACAGACAAAAGCGTTTCCCTGAAATTCAGCAGGAAAAGCAGCTCCCCGATACACTAATGGTGAACAGGCTGCAGTGAATTCTAGAAGTTTACCTTCTTCGTCTAAAGTACCCGGAATATAGCCCCGATTTACGGCTGGGTTATCACGAATGGGGTAAATCCTCCGATCTAAGGTCAACCCTTCGTCAATACCTGAAGTGGGGGTATGATTTACGTTTCGGGAAAAATAGTTGGGTGGAACTAGGTCGGCGTGTAGTTGCGACCAGTTATAGTTGTAGTATAATCGCCCTTCATCATCATGGCTTAGTCCCCACTGACCTCGAAACTCAGTGTTGTCACGCTGCCATTCTCCATCAACTAACTTATAACGAAAGTGTGATTTCGCATTGTAATACCAGTTATCTACTCCTCGCCAAAGTCCATTGTCGGAATGTTCGGGTAAACCATTGGAGGCATAGTCAGCATCTATCAGTGTTTTAGTATCAGCTTGTAAGTCGCCATCCAAATCCTGCGTCATCCACAGCGAATTACGTTCAGCAATCAACGCGCCACCCTGAACGACTGCGAGTGCCCGAGGCATTACCAGACTATCTAGATAAACAGTACTGGTATCCATTTGCCCATCGCCATCTTGATCTTCCAGCACCGATACTCTACCCACTGGTTGCTCTTCCCCGTCACCACTAATAGTTGGCATAAAACCCCGCATTTCTACTACCCACAGCCGACCATCTTCATCAAAGGTAATTACCACTGGCTCCTGTACCATAGGCTCAGCCGCCACCAGTTGAATCTCCATCCCGGGTTCTACCTGGAAAGTAGCCATTTCCTCAGCGGGGGTCAGCACTGGCGAAGGATCTTCGTCTTTTACATCCGAAATGGTGGAGGTAAAAACTAGCGCAATTAGGCCAATAGCTATAATGAAGAATCGCTTTGTCATAGTTTTTACACTAGTTAGCTACTCAAATTAGCACTTTCTTTCAATATAGCTTAAAATTTTACCAATATCTCAGTTGGTAGCGGGCGTGCCACCTTGGTTGCGTACCTCTCGATCACCCGTATGATCGTAACCCTGTTCTCGCTCCAGGGCAATCATAGCCGCGGGACGGAAGTTGGTAATAAATGCCCGACGGCGCAGATCAGTACTATTACCCCGGCTATAGTGGAGGGTGCCACCGTGGTGCAGCACGCACTCACCCGGCTGAAGCCCAACCGCTACACCTTCTTCCTCAGTAGCTTGACACTCCAAGGCACCTCCCCCTTTGCCCGCTGGTTGATGAGGACGCATTGGCTGAAGATGAGAGCCCGACACGTACCACATACAACCATTATCTAGTTTAGCTTCGTCTAACGACACCCAACAGCTCACCGCTCGCTTATCGGGCATATCGATCCAGTAGGCACAGTCCTGATGCCAGGGAGTGGGAGTGTCAGAAAAGGGCACTTTATCGATCAGCATATCAAAGTCCAGAGCCATATCGTCTCCCATCAATTGTTTAGCTAAGGCGTTGGTTTTGATATGCAACGACTTACCCAACAAATCAGGCACTATGCGGGAGGGCACCATAATCTGGGTAATACGCTCAGTAACCGAGGATATGTTATCATCGATATGACCACCTAGATCCGAACGATAGCGACTGGCATCGATTCGATTAGATAAAAAATCTTCGTAAAGGTTTTGGTAGTAAGTCACCTCTTCAGAAGTAAGGAGGTTTGAGATTTTTAGGTAACCGTTTTCTTCAAAGAATTGGCGTTGCTCAGGTGTAATCATTAGGTCGTGTTTGGGGTTCTAACAAAAATAGCGAGTGCGAGTGATTTGGCAAGTAGAAAAAAACCGCTTAGATTAAGAATGACTGTTTCTATACCACAACTACTAACAACCTAACCGTATATGAGTCATTTCTCAGGCCAAAGTATTCTCTTCATTTTTCTGCTGCTATTTTCACCACTTGTTTTTCCTAAAGAATCAGTTGGGCAAAATACCTCTCCCAATGTGCTTTTTATCGCCATCGATGATCTGAACGACTGGCTAGGAGTTATGAATGGGCATCCTGATGCGAAAACTCCCAATATGGATGCGTTAGCGGCTCGCGGAGTACTGTTCCAGAATGCTCATTGCCAGGCTCCCTTATGCGGTCCCTCCCGGGCATCCATCATGACTGGTTTACGACCTTCTACTACTGGTATTTACGGAATGATTGACGACAACAAAATTAAATCGGACAATCCGGCTACTTCCGATATTATCTTTTTACCCGAATACTTTAAACAGCAGGGCTATCATACAATGGGTATCGGTAAGCTATTTCACCGCCACGCTCCTGAAGGATTGTTTGACGAATCGGGCGGTCGGTACAAGGGGTTTGGGCCACTGCCGGAAGAACGATTTGTGTGGGATGGTTTTGGTGGCGAGAATTACGGACGCACCAGCACCGACTGGGGTGCTTTTCCAGCTAACGATTCATTAATGCCGGATTATCAGTCCGTTCAGTGGGCTGCCGAACGATTGCAGCGAGAATACGATCAGCCATTTTTTCTGGCGGTGGGATTTCTGCGTCCGCACGTCCCGCTCTACGTTCCTCAGCCCTGGTTTGATCTTTATCCGACCGAGGAACTCGCTTGGCCATCGTATAAAGCTGATGATTTAGAAGATGTTCCTCCGGTAGCCCACAAAATTAATGATCTGCCGATGATGCCCAGTACCGAGTGGGCGATTAAATCAGGTAACTGGGATGATATTATCCAAGCTTATCTGGCTTGTGTGAGCTTTGTAGATCATCAGGTTGGGCAATTACTAGAAGCTTTGGAGAGCAGCACTTACGCAGATAATACCATTATTGTACTGTGGTCGGATCATGGCTACCGACTGGGAGAGAAAGGCACCTTTGCCAAGCACGCTCTCTGGGAACCAGCTACTCAGGTACCACTAATCTTCGCTGGCTCAGGTGTTCCGGCTGGAAAGATAGTCAATGAACCCGTGGAGCTTCTTTCCCTCTACCCTACTCTGCTAGAGTTAACCGGACTACCCGCCTACGACCGTAACGAAGGCCATAGCTTAGTCCCTTTGATGAACGAGCAAACCCAAGAAAAAGATTGGTACGCCATTACCACCTTTGGACGAAATAATCATGCAGTTCGCACCAATGACTTTCGCTACATCCGCTACGAAGATGGCGGTGAAGAACTGTACGATCATACTACTGACCCACAGGAGTGGTATAACTTAGCGAATCAAGGCGAATATCAGTCGCAGAAAGAAATGCTCCGAAAGTATTTACCAGAGAATAACGTTCCCTGGAACACGCATTCATCCTACACCTTTCAGCCCTATTTTGTAGAGCAGAAAGCCCGGAATGAGTAGCTTGTTTGGTGTCATTACCAGTTTTTATACTTCATTTGCTCCAGCTACATTTAGCACATGATATAAAAAATAGCGGTAACTTGTCTCCGTTACCCGTCAGTATCAGTCGGATAACGAAGATATTGCCATTATCAATTGTGGGTAATCAAAAAATGAAATTACGATTTTACGCCTTAGTTGTACTATCACTGGTTTGGTTCGTCTTCGGTTCTATGCTAATATTTAGAGGCTCATTTGAACTCAATGAACTCGCATATTATAAAGGAAAATTACAACAGATTGGAACAACCATAACGACAGACTTAAGAGGTCGGCAAAAAGAAATTCTGTACTTTAATGTAGGCGATCTAACTCAAACTCTCGGCATCTATCATAGTACAAAAAAGGATTATGATTATTATTTGAATCAATTGAAAAAGGGAGATATGGTTGAGGTTTATTTTAACGAAAACGGTGGGAAAGCCGACACAATAAACCTGCATGTATATCAATTAGAACATAACGGGCAAATAATGTTAGATCATAAACAAAGAACCAGGACTGATAGAAAAGTGGGCTTCATTCTTTATGGTGTCGGACTTATTTTCTCAATTGCACCAATATGGATTTACAGAACTAAAATGAACAAATGACTGCCCACAACATCACCTAGCCCCAACCGGGCATAAAAACGAGAACGAATATTTATTGCTCCAAGCACGAAAATTGTAAATTGAAAGGAAAACGCCCACAAGACCCGGTATGATGGCTAGCCTAGGCGTCACCTCTTCACCGGAACTTTCAAACTTACGGTGAAGTCATCACCGACCATGAAGCTAACGAAGGGGCCTTCAATGCCATATTCTTCTCGGTCTACCGTAAAGCTTCCTTCAAATACCCCAGAGTCACCGCTTTGGGAGAAGGTAAAAGGAAAACTGATTTCTTTTTCGGTACCGTGTAAGGTAAGCGTGCCCGTCATTTGGTACTGATTGCCGGATGCGGTCACTTTAGAAGAGCGAAATTGAATGTTTGGGTATTTTTCCACATCAAACCAGCTATCGCCCCGGGCGTGTTTGTTTTGAGTGTTATTACCCGTATCAATAGTACTAGCATCTACGGTCACATCAAACCGGGCTTGCCCCAGGGCATCGGGGTCAAACACAATGGTACCGGATAATCCTCTAAATATACCATCAGCCCCCGAACCTGAAAACTCAATGGTATAGTCATCTCCAATCTGCCACTGGCTCTGAGGAAGCAGTGTTGGAAAAGTTAATAGACCAATGGTTACTAGTAAGTAATGAATCATTTTAGCTATTTTGATTGTAAATAAGCGGTCTTCTAGTTTACCGCTTTAAGTTTTTGCTTCTCTTCTTCGTCAAAGAACGCAGAAAGATAACAATTTGATTTACCAAATTTAGCGAAAATGACCTCCGATATACTTTACTTCCTAACCGCCGTGGTTCTTTGGAGTGCCGGCTACCTGCATACCGGACGGTTTGTTCGCCCTCGCTGGAAGCAGCCAGGAAAGTTAGTTTTTTACTTAGGTGTCTCCGCTCTGCTGATTTACTGGATTGGTTGGTATAGTTTATTCTTCATCGTCGGTCACCCGCTCATCGGATTAATTTTCCATATCCGAGTTTGTAAAAAGCACAATATTGACTGGCGCAATTGTCAGCCTCGGGAGAAATACCTAGCTCTTCAGAAAAAGTGGGCTCGGGGTGATTTTCAATAAAACTGGTGAATGTAGCCTAGTGTTTGATTCGCTGAGGTAGTTTTACGAAGATGACTATATTTGGTAGTATTACATGCCTACGAAAATCAACTCATGCCTAACTACGACCCGTATAGCGAATATTCGTTTTTATTAGAAAAAACCCAACGCCGGATTAAACAGTACGCCCAGAAGAAATTTACTGAATTTGATTTTGGCGTAACGGTAGACCAGTGGATGGTGCTGAAGCAACTATACATCCGCTCGGATTTAAGCCAAAGCGAACTAGCCGAAGCCATCTACAAAGGAATGCCCACGCTGACTCGCATTGTAGACTTACTCTGCACTAAAGGACTTACCGAACGTATTGCCGACCCTCAGGATCGCCGAAAGTGTCAAGTGCATCTTACCGATGCCGGTAGAGCGAAAGTAGAAGAAATGAAGCCTAAAGTAAGTCAAATCCGTAAGGCTGCCTGGCAGGGATTGCAGCCCAAAGATTTTGAGCACTTTCAACACACCCTCAATAAGATTTATCAAAACCTAGAAGTGTAAAAATTTTTCTCAATTTATTTGCCATAATAACATTTCGTATAGCAAACAATTTCACTAGCTTAGCGTATTGTAACTAAAAAGCCGTTCTCTTCCCCCTTTCCCAAAGGGGGTGAAGGGGGATTTAAAACGCGTAATTGATTATGGTACAAAGTATTGACGATAAGCGAGTAGAAACTGACATATGCATTATTGGTGCTGGTCCAGTAGGATTATTTGCCGTATTTGAAGCAGGTTTGCTAAAAATGCGCTGCCACCTAATTGATGCTCTACCGCAGATTGGTGGTCAGTTATCCGAAATTTATCCCAAGAAACCTATTTATGATATTCCGGGCTACCCTGATATTCTTGCTCAGGATTTAGTAAATAATCTAGAACAACAAATCGCCCCCTTCCACCCTACCGCTACGTTGGGCGAACGAGTTGAAGAATTGGAGCGACAAGAAGATGATTCGTTTCGATTACAAACTAATGAAGGTACCGAAGTATTCTGTAAAGTGGTCGTCATTGCCGGTGGTTTAGGTTGCTTCGAACCTCGCAAACCCGCCGTTGAAAATCTGGAACAATACGAAGGCAAAGGCATCGCTTACATCATTAAAAACCCAGAGAAGTTCCGAGGTAAAAAGCTAGTACTCGCCGGAGGTGGCGACTCCGCCCTGGACTGGACACTGTATCTTTCTGAGCTAGCTGAGGAAGTAACGTTAGTGCACCGAGGTAGTACTTTTCGGGGTGCACCTGATTCAGCCGAGAAAGTGATGAGTTTGGCTGATCAGAGAAAGATCAATCTACAGCTCAACGCTAATGTCACCGCCATTCAAGGAAATGGTAAACTCAATGCCTGTGTCATTACTGATAAAGCAAAAAATTCAGTGATCGTTGACACTGACTATTTCATTCCTTTATTTGGTCTAAGCCCAAAACTCGGACCGATTGCTAATTGGAACTTGAATCTAGACCGCAATGCCATTGTGGTAAATACCGAAGATTATTCCACCAATGTGCCCGGTATTTATGCCATTGGCGATATAAACACCTACCCTGGTAAACTAAAACTAATTCTCTGCGGCTTTCATGAAGCGGCACTAATGTCGCACTCAGCCTACCGTATTGTAAGTGGTGGTAAGAAGCCTAGTTTTAAGTATACAACGGTAAATGGAGCCCCAACAATGTAAAAGCTTGGCTTTGGAGATTAGGGATTAGGCGACCGCCGCGCGGGTTTAGCGATTACCTAATATCTCACTCCCAAACCCAAATGACTAATAGTTTATGGCAGACGATTTAATCACAATTTTTGTAGAAGAAGAAAACGGTGAGCGACGCTCGATTGAAGCACCCACTGACGTGCAGTTATCGTTGATGGAGTTGCTAAAAGCGTCTGACTATCCAGTGCAAGCCACTTGCGGAGGAATGGCTCTTTGCGCTACCTGTCACGTGGAAGTTGTAGAAGGTGACGATTCATACAAAGAAGCCACTGACCCAGAACTGGATATGCTGGATACATTACCCGAAGTGACCGACGCTAGTCGCTTGGCTTGTCAAATGCGCCTCGCCGATGATATGGACGGAATGGTAGTTCGGATTCTCGCCAGCGAAGAAGCTGAGTATTGAACAAGTAATCCTAAGTTGTATAAAGCTATATCCCCGGATGAGCAAGGCGAATTCCGGTGGACGTCCCGGCGGGGAACCGCACGCGCCCAGCGTGGGGCGGGGTCTCCTACATAATAAGCAGTAGATCCGGGAAGATAACCTCGAATCTTCACTCCTTTTACTAGGTTACTAAAAACTGGCTTACGTAATTTCGGGCAATCAGAATGGAAGATTTGATGGCCTCTTCTGAATCTTCAAAGGCTTTGTCTTCCACCTCAATGCAGGTTGGCCCTTTGTAGCCAATAGTGGTCAGGGCTGAAAAAAAATCTCGCCAACGGACATCCCCCAAACCAGGTAATTTAGGCGAATGATACTCCAGCGGAGTAGCCAGTACCCCTACCCGATTAAGCTTATCGCGGTAGACCTTCACATCTTTCAAGTGTACATGGTGGATGCGATCTTTGTAGTCATAAATGGGCTGAATTTCGTCCATTTGCATCCATACCAAATGAGAAGGGTCATAATTTAAACCTAAACGGGGACTAGGAATAATATCAAACATTCGATCCCAGTGAGCGGGACTGTAGGCTAAATTTTTCCCTCCAGGCCACTCATCCTGAGTGAAGAACATCGGGCAGTTTTCAATACCGATATTGACATTATACTGCTCGGCAACTTTAACAATCTCGGGGAAACGCTCTTTGAACACCGCGAAATTATCATCCACACTACGACTGGGTTCTCGCCCCACAAATGTATTGATTACCGGAATTCCTAGTTTAGCCGCCGCCGGAATAAGTTTTTTAATATGCTCAATCTCCTGAGCCGCCTTTGCCTCGTCTGCCGCTAGCGGATTGGGATAATATCCAAGTCCGGAAATAAAGATGTTTTTCTGTTTTAGATAGCCCTGAATGTAGTTTACTTTCTCATCATCCAGTTCGTCCACATCAATATGAGTGACCCCAGCGTAGCGACGTTCAGCTTTCCCGACAGGCCAGCACATGATTTCTACACAAGCAAACTTATTTTCGGAAGCAAAATCGATAACTTCTTCAAAGGGTTTTTCGGCCAGAATGGCACTCACAAATCCAAGTTGTTGCATGATGGTTTGACGTTGGTGGAATAGCGGGTATTTAGTAATTTTCAAGTTTCTATTGTATTCCGCACGACCTGTAGTTATGAGTTCAGAACCACATTCGTTCTAGCCGGGCGGCACGGCGTGCATCAGCCAATTGGCCACGGTGCATATACCAGTGATCAGCGGCAAACTGAAAACAATGACGATAGGTACCAAACATATCCTCGAAGCCCTCGGGTGCGTTCTGACTTTTCTTATCAAGATCGTTTTCGGTGAGCGAATCAAGTAAGCTCATAGTTGATTGACGCATCTCGCGGCATCTGGTCAAAACGAAATTAAACGAAGGATATTGATTAACATCACCAGCTACTTCTGCCCCATCAAATATTTCTTTCCAGTCTTGCAAAGGATTGGGTTCAGCGAGCATAAATACCCTAATAACCAGCGCCTCAATATATGCTAAGTGTCCGAGTACCCAAAGAGTGTGACATCCTCCATTCGGTGTCGGAAACACTGTACCGTAGTTACTCATATCTTCAATACGCACCAGCACCCGACTAGTACTCTTCTCTAAATTATCTCGTATGAGATCAATGGATTGCATCTACGATTACACACTAGATCGTTACCCAAGCCTGCTTTCTATTACTCTCTACGATGGCTTCGCCTAAATAAAGTTCTCGCAATCCGTCAGCGAAAGTTGGGTACATATTAGTTTCATGCTTACCGCCACGGATGGCTCCGTATACCTGCTTGAACAATTGCTTAGATGTATCAGGGAACCCTTCGTTGTGACCACCGGGGAAAGAAATTAGCTTAGAAGCTGCCCCATCTACTAAAGCCGGGTCACGCAATAGCTGTCCATTCGGTACATCCCGTTCACCAATCCAGATTTCATTAGGCGACTCCGAGCACCAGGCTACGGTTTTCTTGGAGCCAGCAATCTCCACGTTGATACGGTTTTTACGTCCGGCGGAAACCTGACTGACAGTCAGAACTCCTTTGTTACCATTACTGAAGCGAAGTAATACGGTAGCAAAATCCTCTGTTTCTATGGGTACATCAGCGTAATCTTCTGGTTTCAGCATTTTACCAGAGTAGGTTTCTACCGGCTTCAGTGGCTTCTTCCGGGTGGGATGAACGGTAGAAAAGTCTGCCATCACTTCCTTAATTTGCAGACCTGTTACGTGCTCAATCAAGTCCATCAGGTGAGAACCTATGTCGGCAATAGCTCGGGAATCGCCGGAGTACTGAGGCTCCAATCGCCAGTTGTAATCGGTAGCGTAAAATAGCCAATCTTGCAGATACGTACCGATTACAGAGTAAATATCTCCCAGATCACCATTCTCCCGCATCGCTTTCATCTGCCGTACTAGCGGATAGTAACGAATGTTGAAGTGAACGGCATTCACTAAACCAGTTTTTTTAGCTAGCTCCACCAATTCTTCGGCTTCGGCAATAGTCATGGATAGTGGCTTTTCACAAACCACATTAATACCCGCTTCCAAAGCCGCCTTCGCCATTGGGTAATGTAAATGATTGGGTGTACAGATATGAATACAATCTAGACCATCGTGAGCCAACAATTCTTCGTAACTACCATAAGCTGCTGAAACGCCGAGTTGATCCGCTTTTTCCTGAGCAATCTCCTTGTTCATATCGCTGATCGCTGCTACGTGAAGATTAGGGATACGACGTAGAGCCTCAATGTGGGCGGGTCCGATAAAACCAAGTCCAGCTACGCCAATTTGTAAGGTTTTCATAGGTTGTTTTTCCAGTTTTGTAGGTAAAAAATTAATTCAGATCGGCTGGGGCTTTTGCCATTTTGCACGTAAGCCCCGGAAGTAGCCATCCCCAGCAAAGCAGAGTCTTCCAGCGAATATCCGGCTAATTGTCCAAAACAAAATCCAGCGTTTAGGTTATCACCACCCCCTGTAGAAATACGCGGTTTAGCGACTACCTGCCCGGGAATTGCCTGTATACCCTGGGGACTTACAATAATAGAACGGTTTAGCGGATGTACCAACAAATTTGTCAAATTCGTGTGTTCGTAGATGAATAAGCAAACCTCGTTTAACTCATCTCCGGCAGATTTCCCGGTTTGAATTTCAATAGTTTTTGCAAGTCGGCGAGCTTCGTTTTCGTTTAGTCCGAGCGTAACTGTTCCGTACTTGCTAAAGCTACCGATCACTTCTAGCACCTCCTCAATAGCGGTCTGCGACTTTTTAGTAGGGTCAGCCAAATCAAAAAAGAAGTGACGAGGGGAATTCGTCAATTGAGGAATAAGTTCCTGACTGATTCCTCGCCAGACGTCAGTAGCCAACGGTAGATTACACCAGTCTACCAGAGCGATAAATTTAGTCGAGTTGCAGTACCGCGTTAGATTAGCCATACCGACCGTCTCCTTCACAAAATTCCAGTCAATCGTCTGAAAAGGACTTACTTCGGATAAGATGAGCTTACCATCGTCAAATTCTAAAGCATTGGTTTCAGCGGGTGCTCCTAACGAAATCAGCTTACTCTGCGAATGGATTTGCTCGAACAAGGGATCAATTACCGGAGAGCCAAAGTTACCCAGACAATAATTTAAAACTCCTAGGGAAGCCAGCGCGTGCGCCATAATCGGGGCATTACCGCCTAACTTTACCTCCTGAGAAACTAGTTCTAGTTGAGCACTTAATCCTGCTGCCCGCTCAATACGCTTGGCAAAAGTATCGATTGTTGGATAGTACAAACGCGATTGCCCATCCTGTGCCTGAACCACTTTCTGAATCTTGTCGATGTAGCCATCTAACCCGATAAATACTGGTACCTCTTCCGGGTTTGGATCAAACGTCTCCAGATGACTACTTAAATCATCTAGCCTTGCTGATAAATCCATTGGTTAGGTTGTTGTACGGAAAGACTAATACCCGCTAGGATCTTCTTTAGGATTTTCTTCTACAGCTACGCTGCCATCGCCAAAGCGCTTCTGAGCTTCGTTCAAAATGGTAGCGGTAGCCGTAGCTCCAATGCGAGTAACGCCTAACTCTTTCACTTTTAAAAGATCATCCAAAGTGCGCACTCCTCCGGCTGCTTTCACCTGTACTTGGGGGGCACTGTGTTCTCGCATTAGTTTGAGGTCGGGATGGGTAGCTCCTTGGTAGGAGTATTTTCCGTCGCTGCCCTTCACAAAACCGTAGCCAGTGGAGGTCTTCACAAAATCAGCGTTTAGCTCACTGCAAATTTCGCATAGCTTGATTTTATGCTGATCGTTATCCAAAAAATCATTTTCAAAAATCACCTTTACAATAGCTCCATGTTTATGAGATTCGTCTGTTACTGCTTTTATTTCATTAG
This sequence comes from uncultured Flammeovirgaceae bacterium, assembly GCA_937883755.1. Lineage (GTDB taxonomy): Bacteria > Bacteroidota > Bacteroidia > Cytophagales > Cyclobacteriaceae > Tunicatimonas. The sequence continues at coordinate 16,010 of CAKZYA010000010.1, forward strand.
TTACGTACTCCCATTCTTCACTCAGTACTTTCCCGATATTAACTACCATATCGATTTCAGTGGCTCCCGCTCGGCAAGCCTGCTTCGTTTCTTGAACTTTTATTTCAGTGGTTGAACTTCCCTGCGGAAAACCCACTACGGTTCCTACGGCTACATCAGAACCTTGTAGTAACTTTACTGCCATTGGCACGGCGTAAGGCTTGATACAGACCGAAGCGGCGTTGTATTTTTTAGCTAATTCGCAACCCTCGGTTAAGTCCTGGTCGGTCATAGTGGGGTGTAACAACGAGTGGTCAATCATTTTGGCGAGTTCGGTAATCTTATCCATGTTTCGTTAGTTGAAAATTGAAAGCTTAATTATTTTATGATGGTGCCGATGGCGTAGTGTTCAGTGTTGCAGTAAAGTGAGCTGTATATGAAGTAGTTTGGTCGGTTGGTGCCGTATTTTCGGTGGATATGTAGAATAGGAGTTCCCATATCTAAATGAAATTGTTCGGCAGTTTCAGCTTCAGCAGCCAGAGCGCGAATACGCTGATCTACATTCGTAATTTCCAATTGATAATACCAATAGAGCATACGAAACAACGAGCCTTGAACCCACTTTTTATCACAAAAATTGGGAATATTTAAATTAGGGAGGTAAGTGAATTCTAGCATCACCGGCTGATCATCAACTTTTCGCAGACGCTCAATCGTGATACACCCAGCCTTCTGCTCGCTCACTGACAGATCAAAGAAAAAATCTTTACTCCAAGTAGTAGCATGTGGCTTACTCAGGAATTGAGAAGTAGCCGAATGTTCGGTTTCGCCTAACACTTCCGAAAACCCTCGGAAAGAAAGTAGCCCCAAAGCGGGTTGTTGAGCGCAGACAATACTTCCCTTTCCCTGCCGACGGGCAATGTAGCCTTCCTGCTCCAGCGCGCTGAGTGCCTGACGAACCATCACTCGGGTAATTTTATGCTGAGCACTTAATGTGTTTTCCGAAGGAAGCAAACTTCCTTCAGCATAATGCCCGGAAAGTATATCACTTTTAAGCCGTTGATGAAGCTGCTTGTAGCGCGGGAGTTTCATAGAAGTATTTCTACAAAGATAGAAACTCAACTTGTATATACAAGTTAACAGGTAATCTTTTAGCAGAGAACTAAGGGTGTTTCACCATCTTCATTCCGGGAATAGTGATGGAATCAGGAAGTGTCATGGCTATCTTCTCAACTTCTTGATAGCCGTAGCAGGAATAAAACGAATAGCCACTCAGCGTGGCAGTAAGCTCAAACCAACCAAAGCTGTCACGAAGTGCCTGGGTTTCACAGTGATGAAGAAGCTGACGAGCAATACCCCGACGAGCCCAATTCGGATGAACGTAAAAAGCCCGAATAACCGCCGGATCTACAGTTGGATTGCGTAGCTCGTAATTGAGTTGCTTACTAGCCTGATCACCACCAAACGGAGTTTTACGACGGCTCCAACCCCCACAAGCCACTATTTCGTCTGCTTTCTCAACTGCATAGTATGTACCGTCGAGCACTATCTGGGTATCGATACCAAATAGATATTTCAGTGAGCTTTCTACTTGCTGAGGTGAGTAGTATTTACCACCAAGTTGACGGATGGAAATTTGTACAATCTGATTTAGAACCGGAATATCATCTACCGTTGCTTGTCGGATTAAAAAATTGGTTTTACCAGCTTTCGGGCTTGAGATATCATTTTGCATTTTTCCTTAGCATTTCTTGCTGGCGCAACCATTGGGTTTGCTCTTCTGTATCAGGCACTTCGATCTTTCTGATTTCTCTAATCTTGTTAATAATCTGCTCAACACTCATTTCGAACTCTAATAATATTACTCCAGCAATTATAGTGGATCGTCCAATACCCATCCGGCAGTGTATCACTGTCTTTCTGCCATCAAGAATATTCTTTTTCAGCACGGAAACAAGGTCATTAGTTGCCGACTGATCTGAAGGGACATCCCTATCAACTATTGAGAAATTGATAAACTCTATTTGATGTTTACGACAAGTTGCTTCTTCGTTGTTGAGACCTAATTGTTGAACCTCACTTCTTTCTAAAAGAGAGACTATTACTTGTACTCCGTCAACTTTTAGTTTTCTGATTTCATCTTCTAACCAGTCACCCCCTCTAGGTCTAGGCATAATACCTACGGCAGCCCCACTATCAAAGCTCTCAATCCAATACACTCTAGTATACAAGTGAGCGAAGGTCTAACGCAAAGCCACGGCACTGTCGGCTTTTACAGCATTCCAGTCTTCTACTCCTAAGTTGATTTCTAAGTTAGGGTTAGCTTCCTGCAATTGAGTAGCACCTTGTTTAGTAACTTCGGTCTGCCATAGGTAGAGTCTACGCAGATTCTTCATCTGAGCTAGTTGCTGCACACCCTCGTCGGTAACCTTGGTACCGTAGAGGTTGAGATACTCCAGATAAGGTAATTCAGAAATAGCTGACAATCCGGAATCGGTCACTTTTGTATTCTCTAGATGCAGTCGAGTGAGGTTCTTGAATTGAGACAGTACTTTTAGTGCTTCATCCGTAGTTTTGGTATTTCCTAAATCCAACCAGGTGATTTGCTCCGCAGCTTTACTAAGCTCACTCATGAGTGAGTCAGCCGAAGCCGAGCGAGGCACATTCACTTGCAGCCAGTGAACCTCTTCCGCCAGAGGCATAATCATCACTCCTCGCTGTTGAATACCGTTGACCAATTGCTCATCAGCGGGAGTAATCTCTGAGGCTAACAGAATTTCAACTTCCGTTTTATTGGCATTGGGATCAACCAGTGTGTTCAAAACCGACTGAGTTTCCTCATCAACTTCAAGCTGGGCTACGGTCTTATCGAACGAAGCTCCCTGCGCTATCCACCAACTAAGCAGAGTAATTTGCTCGTCAGTAAGTTGAATTTTACCATCAGGCGGCATATGATGTTCATCTTCTTCAGGTAAATGAACACGAACGAGCATTTCGCTTGTTTCAGGGTCACCGGGCACAAAAATATCCCCGTTCTCTCCTCCGGCTAGCAATGCTTCAGCCGTGTGCATCATCAGTTCACCTTTCTTCTTATCAGGGTTATGGCAAGAAACACAGCGAGAATCTAAAATAGGATGAACAATTTCGGCGTATACCACTGCTTCTTCCAGATTGGTGATGGGCTTAGCCTCTTTGCTTTCTTTTTCAGGCAAACCCGCAATTTTCCGCAGTGGATTGGGCATGTACTGCGTGAGGTAATCAGAACCATGGGTAAGTGAGCCGCCGTAGTGCCCTGCTCCCATCAGTACGAGCACCATAACAGAAAGGGCTGATACATAAGTTTTGTCCAATGCAGGGTTTTCCCGTTTGTTTCTTTGCAAGTATAGCACGTAAGCAATCACCGCTAGCACTACCGTAGCAATGCCTAACCACTGGTGTAGTCCTAGTAATTCATCACCATAACCACCGCCTTGTGCCAGCATATAGCCCAAAACTGCTGCTACGAATGCCGAAGCTGCCCCTAATAAAAGAGCTAGTCCCACTGCCGGACGATACATCTTAAACTGCTCAAGCCTTGATAGAAGTTCTAGCAAAAATGCTAACAATAAAAAGCCAATAGGTAAGTGGAGAATGATCGGATGAAAGCGTCCGAAGAAGAGAACAATATCAGGAGTTTCCAAAATAGTCGTTGTTGTTAAGAGTTATACTGAGTGAAAGTACTAACAAAAGCTCCCTTAGCTTCTGTAGTGAAATTACCTACTAAAATAAGCCTTTTTCTTACGATAATCAATTAGCAGTTTGCCACCTCAAGTCTACGCTAACACTTTCTTTATCACTTTGCCGTGTACGTCAGTCAGGCGAAAATCCCGCCCCTGAAAATGATACGTTAATTTCTCATGATCCATTCCTAACAAGTGCAACAGCGTGGCGTGCAGATCGTGAATATGTACCCGATCTTTAATGGCATAGTAGCCGATTTCGTCAGTCTCACCTAACGAGAATCCTTGTTTCAGCCCTCCTCCGGCCATCCACATGGTAAACGCCTCGGTATGGTGATCCCGCCCCATAAAAGGCATTGTTTTACCGTTACGGTTTTCTTGCATCGGGGTACGACCAAACTCCCCCCCCCAAACCACGAGAGTTTCATCCAATAAGCCTCGCTGTTTCAAATCTTTGAGAAGGGCAGTCATCGGCTTATCTACCTGATTACATTTATCGATAAATCCTGCTTCCAAAGCAGTATTTCTGCTATCACCGTGTGTATCCCACCCCCAGTCGAAGAGCTGCACGAAGCGTACCCCTTGTTCAATTAAACGACGAGCCAACAGACAATTATTAGCAAAAGAAGCCTTACCTGGTTCGGTTCCGTACATTTCATGGATGTATTCAGGCTCATCTTCAATATCCATTACCTCAGGAACTGAAGTCTGCATGCGAAAAGCCATTTCGTACTGTGAGATACGGGTCAAAATTTCTGGATCACCCACTTCCTGATATTCCTTCTGATTAATATGGTTTATCGCATCTAGTGTTTTCCGACGCAAATCGCCACTCATCCCATCTGGGTTAGAAACATACAGCACCGGATCGCCTTGCGAACGGCACTGAACTCCCTGATAGATAGACGGCAAAAACCCGCTCCCCCACACACTTTTTCCAGCACTAGGAGTTTTCCCCCCCGATACCAGCACGATAAAACCGGGTAGGTTTTCATTCTCACTGCCTAAGCCGTAGGTTACCCAAGAGCCAAAGCTAGGCCGTCCTAGACGGGCACTACCGGTTTGCAGCAGCAGTTGAGCCGGAGCGTGATTAAACTCATCCGTGTGCAGTGATTTAATTACGGTAATCTCATCAGCCACAGTGGATAAATGAGGTAGCCGATCCGAAATCATCATACCGCTCTCACCTCGCTGGTAGAATTTCGCCTGAGGCCCTAGCATTTTAGGTACTCCTTGAATAAATGCAAAACGCTTACCTTCCAATAATGATGGAGGACAGTCTTTGGCGTGTAGCTTTTCCAATTCAGGTTTGTAATCAAACAGTTCTAGCTGAGAGGGCGAACCCGCCATGTGCATATAGATCACCCGCTTGGCCTTGCCCGCAAAATGTGAAATACCTGGAGCCATAGGATTAGTCGGGAAAGGAGCTACCGGAGCGGAGGCTGCTGGGCTACTGTCCAGATTACAGCCAAATAAAGAAGCCAAAGCCACCCCACCTAATCCCGAAGTACATTTCTTTAAGAAATGCCGTCGCGTTTCAAGTTGCAATTCCCGGTATTGCTTTTCCTGATAAATATTCATATTTAGGCTTTGGTTACAAATTCGTCTAAGTTCAATATAACATTTGCTACTACCGTCAGGGCAGCTAAATCAGCATCATCATTACCCGCCATCTTCGTAATCTCCTCTGGGTTTTCGCGGTAGTATTGTTGAGCCTCCTGATAAAGTGTTTCTAACTGATCCAGCTTGGATTGATCAGCATCTCTGATTATTGCCCGTTCATAGCCAAACTGCAATTGCTCAGAAACTCCGGAAGCCGATTGTTGCATCTGTCTAGCTAGTGCCTGAGCAGCTTCTACGTATACTGGGTCATTTAGCGTGACGAGGGCTTGCAAAGGTGTATTCGTATTGATTCGGCGGGTGACGCAGAACTCCCGGCTAGGCCCATCAAACGCAATCATAGATGGGTAAGGACTCGTACGGCGCCAGTACGTATACAGTGCCCGCCGATACTTATCTTCCCCTATGCTAGTTTCCCATGACCGCCCACTGTAAACTACCTGCCACACTCCTTCGGGCTGAGGAGGCATTACGCTCGGTCCATACATTTTTTCGCTTAATAAACCACTCACTGCTAATGTCTGGTCGCGAACTTGCTCAGCAGTGAGCCGAAACCTAGGTCCTCGAGCCAGCAAACGATTACGAGGATCCAGCTCGAGCAATTCTGGATTTACCTCGGATGATTGGCGGTACGTAGATGACATGACTACTTGCTTAAGTAGCCCTTTGATGCTCCAATCGTGCTCGTGCATGAATTGTAGTGCCAGCCAATCGAGTAGTTCAGGGTGGGATGGTTTAGCTCCCTGAGTTCCAAAATCTTCTATCGTTTCCACAATACCTATTCCGAACAGCTCCGCCCACAACCGATTTACCATGACTCGAGCCGTTAAAGGATTTTCTTTGCTCACCAGCCACTGTGCCATACCCAACCGATTATCAGGGGCACCATCGGGCAAAGCTGGCCAGGCCTGAGGCACGTCAGGAGATACTTCCTCACCCGGAACTAGCCAATTACCTCGCTCAAAAACATGGGTTGTTCGCTGAAAACGCTCCGGACGATCGACCATGATTGGAGTACGAATGACTTCCGGATTATTAAGTAGTGCTATGAGGTTATTTTGTTGCTGCTGATACTGTGGCTGAGCCTTACCCGGAAGCGCCTCATGAAACAGCAGCCATTCTATCGTAGCAATCTCGCCTTCTTTCTTAGGGTCGCTAAATTTGAAGTATAAATCATGCTTACCGTTAATACTTTTGATAGGAATAGCGGTAGCTTCAAATCGCCAGCCACCTTGGTTTTTCTCTATATTCCAGGTAGCCAATCGCTCTCCGTTCAAACTATCCAATCGTATTTCTACCTTACCTCGACTGTGGTTGGCACTATAACTAATTAGAAGTTGGGTTTCACCCTTCAAAGGCACATCCGATAATCGGGCAAACCCACCGTCTTCTACCACGAGGTACTTACCGTCTCGTAACGCACCATTAGCAATTGTATCAAAAACACTAGGATGAATTTTAGGCTCAGTAACTCTGACTAGGTTAACAAACTGCTGGGCTTTTTGAAGCTTATCATCTGCGGAGCTAGTATGCCGGATGACCCAATTCTTTAGGCTTTCCAGTTTTTGTTGATCCTGTTCCTGTTTAAAGGTAGTCAGGTTGGGCGACTCACTGGGAACATCTACATCAGCTGAATTATTAAGAAAAGCAAAAAACTTATAGTACTCCTCATGACGGATAGGATCATAAGGGTGGCTATGACACTGTACGCAGGCCATGGTCGTAGCTTGCCAAACGTCCCAAGTGGTATTCACCCGATCAATCACTGCAGCTACCCGAAACTCTTCATCATCAGTACCTCCTTCATCATTATTCATGGTATTCCGATGAAAAGCCGTAGCAACACGCTGTTCGTCCGTAGGATTGGGTAGCAAATCCCCTGCTAGTTGCTCAATGGTGAATTGATCAAAAGGCTTATCTTCATTAAAAGCCTTAATCAACCAGTCACGGTACTGCCAGATGGAACGATAGTCATCTTTTTCGTATCCCTTGGAGTCGGCGTAGCGAGCCAGATCCATCCATAGAGCTGTCCAGCGTTCACCGAAACGAGGCGAAGTCAGCAGTCGATCTACTTCTTCTTCATAGGCTTGTTCGCTACTATTATTAAGAAATGACCGAGTCTCTTCTAGTGTGGGAGGCAAGCCAGTTAAGTCAAGTGAAAGTCGGCGAAGTAAGGTAGCTTTATCTGCCTCGGGTGAGGGCGCAATTTGTTCATGCTCTAAGCGATGTAGCACAAATGCATCAATCTCACTATCGCCCCAAGCTGCTTCAGTTTCAGGCACCTTCACTGGTTGTGGCTTTATATACGCCCAATGATCTTCCCAGTAAGCACCCTGTTCAATCCATTTAATTAGAATAGAAACTTCTTCCTCTGAAAGTGGATCACCTTCGGGAGGCATACGCTCCTCTGAATCATCAGATGTAATACGTTGTAGCATTTCACTCGTATGCGGATCGCCTGGGACAATCGCCCGCTTACCCGATTCATTCACACTTAGTGCCTCCGAGCGGAACAACAAGCTAAATCCACCCGACCGCTTTACCCCTCCGTGGCAGGTGATGCATTTTTTATTGAGAATCGGGCGAACCTCGGCATTAAAGTCTACTTTATCGGAAGAGAGAGGATTGAATGTAATCCATATAGCGTAAACAAAGATAAGAAAGGTCGATACCAATAATGTCCAAAGAACGGGCTGACGGATATTTCCTACAGAGTTTTTCATAAAAGTTGTAGCGTAGTGTAGACCATAAATATGGTTTTGCAATAATGCAACTGATTGCATTAGTTATTCAACAAGAACAGAAGGAAAGCTGTTCGCTTACATTTTTTTGGATAAGGCTAATGTTCCAACTGCTCTCCAACCCTGTCCGTATCAAGGTGAAAGACGACCTTATTCTGCTAAAATACTAAAACATATTTATCTCAGAGTCACCCCTACTGACCTCATCCAATGCGCTCATCTGTACTTAGTGCTGATAAATTACAAATGGCTGGTCGATCATACCAGAAGAATTTCTTTTTTTCTTCTAAAGATGTCTCTACTCACTTGCTCCATGCATTCATTTCGAATTCAGAAATCACCTCTCCAAAAGTACAAAACCACCCCAGTAATAAGGGTCGCTACGTTGTTTCCTAATACTCAATTGGGCATTTCTAAGCGCCTGATGTTTGCTCTGACCAGTGAGCCAGTTTTGATAAAAAAGCTGCATTAATTCAGCAGTGCTATTATCACTTATATTCCATAAGCTCATCAGCACACTCTGAGCCCCTGCTATTAGAAAAGATCGCTGTAACCCATACACTCCCTCGCCATTTCTAATATCACCCAAACCTGTCTCACACGCACTCAGCACAACCAACTCGGTATCATTCAACCGTAGATTCATCGCTTCGTAAGCAGTTAAAATTCCATCTTCTATCTCCCAATCTGATGAGTTTTGACGATGAACAGTATACTCAGCACCCGCTAGCAACAGTCCTGATCGCAGTAGTGGATTTACTGAAATATTCTGCAAATGAATTCCATACGCTCGATTACTTGGACCATTTTCTGGAAGATCAGTCATAAAATAACCGTGAGAAGCAATATGCAACACTCTTGGAGACCTAACAGACTTCACCATCTCTTCCCGGGCCTCCGTGCCTAGATAGGCCTTAGTAACCCACTGCTTCTGAGTCAACATATTACTAATTGCCTCTACCTCGTTTCGGGTGCCGGGCAGTTCCCGGATTCCAAACAAAAACGGGGTACTTTCTAGCATACTGAAAGCTGTAGGTGAGACAATCTCCTCAGACTGAATTATTGCCTCACTACTTTGATAACCTACCCTGAACTGAAAGTCAGGTGAACCAATTAAGTAGGCAAGTTTTTCCGGCTGGGCTTCGGGAGAACGGATCAGATCGCGGGTACTGCTAACCAATCGTAAGTCTGCTTCATCAATCACATGCTGCTCTGAATCAGCGTGGTACAAGCTGTTAATATTAATCTTATGATAAACTCCATCGGGTGCCAGATATATCGTCTCTACTTTTCCAGACAGTTGTTTCCAGATAGGTGCCCAATACTTTTCGTACGATAGTTCATCAGTAATGCGAAACTTAATTGCATTCTGATAATAATAATAGTTTTTATTCTCCATGACCTTACCCTCAGGAAAGAAACACAGTTGGGGAGCAATGTCATCTGAGGTTAAGGTCAGAGCTGCGTATAGAACAGTGGTATCCCGGGCAATACGTATAACCTCTACGGCGGCTTCTGTCGGATCAAGTTGCTGTTGTACCTGTTGCCAGGTTATCTGTTTACTGTCTACTGTGGTAGCAAATGTTTCAGACTTACGGGATAGCTTCTTTTCTAATTCAGTAGCCTCTCCCTCTAGGGTGGCAACAACTTTCCTTTGCTTAGCTCTTTCCCGCCGGGACAGGGTATATAGTTGTCCCAATTGCTCTTTCACTGCCAACCAACGCTCATATTCACGAACTGTTTCAGGATCACTCCGGGCTTCAATAGCCTGGCGAAGTTGATAAGATGCATCCAGAAGCATCGCTTTAGTGACTAGTTGCAGGTTGTACAGTTTGCTCAGCAACCGTTGTTTACGAGCTTTGGTTATCTCTCCGGCTCGGAAATACGTCTGATCAATTACAAAATCGCGAAAAGCATGAAAGACGGGTTCTACCCGCTGATAGTATGCCCCTTTTTCTTGCTCACTGAGTGAAGGGAAATAGTTTTGGATTTGCCCGATATAGTTTTCAACTACTTCGTAAAAGATATTTTCGGCCTTTTGATATTGTTCTAGTTTATGGTACAAAACGGCTTGACTGTAACGAGCGTAAGCAAAATCAGGGTGTATTTCACCTAATACTTCCCGACGCACCGTCACTGCCTGTTCAATATATTCAGTAGCTTTCTCGAACTCGTTCAGGTCTTGATAGAGTAAGCCTAAGTTGAGTAGAGTGGTTGAATAGTACGGATGATCCTTACCTAATATCTTTTCGCTAATAGTGAGCGACTCTTCCAATAATGGTAAGGCTTGCTCATAATCATTATTGTTCTGGTACAGCGTAGCCAAGTTACTTAACGTAGCAGCATAGGATGGATGCTGTTTTCCTAGGGTATTAGCATCTATACTAAGTGCCTGCTGATAATATTGCTCAGCAAGTGTAACACTGTCTTGCGCGGCATAAAGAGCCGCAAGGCTCTGATAGGTTGCTGCTAGATCAGGATGATAAGCTCCGTAGGCATCATAAAAAATCGCTCTACTAGCTAGTAAAAGAGGTTTCGCCTTAGTAAAATTTCCCAATGTGAAATAAAACTTTGCCATTTCTAGCTGTACCTTTGCTTGCTCAGGATGCTCTTCGCCAAAGTACTCTAATGAAAGGTCGTAAGCTTGCTGTAATAGCGGCTCGGCTTCAGGGTAGTTACCAGTAACTATTTCCAGGCGAGCTAGGTTCAGGTAACTGCTAATCATAGCCGGATGCTCTATTCCTAGTCTTTCCTGTTGTACATTAACCACTAACTCAAGCATCGGTCGAGATTGAGCGTACTTTCCCTCCTCCATGTACAGTAGACCAACATTAGAGAGCGTTGCTAGGTATTCAGGATGCCTTGCCCCCAAAATTTCTTCTTTTATTTCAATAGCCGTCTCCATCAGCTCGATGGCTTTAGAGTAATTACCAGCGGCTTGGCAGACTAAAGCGTAGTTGCTGAGCAAATTAGCATACACATTTTCTTTTTTTCCACTGAGTTTCTTCTGAATGGTAATTGCTTCTTGAAAAAATATTTCAGCCTCAACCAAATACCCAATATCATGGTACAGTGCTGCCATCCCACTAATAGCGGCTACGTAGGTCGGGCTTTCCCGTCCAACCGCTTGCTTAATTAGTTCTAATGATTTCTGATGATAAAAGATGGCTGTATCGAAGCGCACCAAATCTTGAAAATTACGGGCCGCGTTACTGTAAATTGAAGCTTGGTGCAGTAATGCCCGTCGACTTGGCAACCTGTTTTGCCTTAGCACTTCAATAGCCCGCCGAAAATACTGAGCTGCTTGTTTGTAATTACCTTCACCTTGCTGTAAAGCAGCAACATTATTGAGAGCGATGGCGTATTGCCAGGGGTAATCCGTAGTAGTATCGTCAAGGTGAATATGCCGAGCATATAATATGTTGGCTTCTGCCGGATTACTGTGCTCTTGATAATAAGCAGCTAAGTTAGCCAAGGCTACCCAAAAACTACCTTGCTCATATTCAGCGGGTACCGATCGGTGGCGAAAGGCTTTTTCAATGAGGAAGCCCCCTTGCCCAGTGTTTTGGTCAGCTAGCGCAATTGCTCCCAAGTTATTTAAAATACTAGGGTAGATTGAAGTAGTTTGTACTGAGTCCTTTTCATAAAAACGACGAGCCATCTCATACCATTGGCGAGCGTCCTGCCACTCCGCTTCATGCAAAGCCATATTTGCTCTTCGGTAACATACTTCAGCGTATAGGCTAGTAGTAGTATCACCCCGTTGCTGAAGCGTATTTATCAAGCCTTCCGCTTTCGTTCTATCAAATTCGCCTCGAAGTATCCATTGTTGAAAACGAGCTTGCATTCGCACCAAGCTATCCGAGGATTGGCGTTCAATGCGTTTATATAACGAGTCTGCTATTCGCCGATCAGCGGTTACCTGATAGAATTTGGCTGCGTTGAGCCTCAATCTATTGATCGAATCTTGTGGTATTTCTACTGAATCAGACAGCATCAGGGTTCGGCTAATCATTGACCGGGCTGATTCAACATCACCTAACGATAAATGTAGATTTGCTGCGTTTTGGCAAGCCTCAGCTAAGGGGTATTTATTCGTTAAAGACAGATATTCCCGACACTTTATTTCTTGTAATGTGTACGATAGTGCCAGTGAATCTTGGTACAACGATGCAGTAATCAGCGATAGTAAGCGTAAATGATCGGCGTACTCAGGACTAAGACCGCCGTGACGCGATTTGGTTGTTTCTAACCCTTGCCAAGCTAGTTCATAAGAGTTAGCAACCTCTCCCTGCTGATACAAGACGAGTGCACGCTGATAGGGCAACGCCTGCCTATCTTGAGCCCAGGCACCAGTCATTATTAGAAGCAGGAGAAAAATATAAGCAGTACGCATCCACTTCAAGTTGTCATCCTTTCAGTAAAGGTAACGAGGGAATATTTAGTTCAAACCACAAACCTTGAAGATATTATAACTGCTTACATTTCTAGGCTTCTAACTCATTAAGTCATCTTTTTTTGGTAGCATCATTATTTATTACTAGCAAAAAAGACCAATAAAAAACCATGAAATGTAAGATTAGAATTGTTTATACATATTTCTGACCACATTATCTATATTATTTGTATGCATGTTTACCTAAATTTGACCACTGTATTCATAAACGCCTCTTGAACAAATTATTCAAACCACACTGAACATGTTCAAAATCTTGCTGTCTTCTCTTTTCTTTATTTTAGCTTGCCCTGTCTTTAATTACGCTCAAGAAACTCAATGGGCTAGTGAAGTACTAGATGTGTCTTCTTCTTACAGTCCGCGTTTGCTGTTCAAGCAGGATTTGCAGTACGTTGAATACGAGCCCCGTCAAGTTCTGGGACAACCCGATGTGCTACCTGGTAATAGTGGTGATAGCCCTAACGCCTGGATGCCCGCTAAGCCCGATAAAGAAGACTTTATTAAAGTAGGGTTTGATACCCCTATGAAAATTCAGCAAATAGCGATTGCTGAGTCTCGTAATCCGGGAGCTATTTACCAGATTTTTTGTTACGATGTTTCGGGTAATGAATATCTGGCAGCCACCCTTGAACCAGCCCCAGTAGCAGCCCAGGGGCGAGTGTTTAATTTCTTCCTTGACCCTACCCCCTACGAGGTGAATGCGGTAAAGATTGTATTGAGAGGTGAGGCTGTTCCTGGCTATAATGCTATTGATGCCATTGCTATTTCAGGTTCATCAGTTCCAGCTGTGGCTGATATTGTCATTGTGCCCAATCTCAACCCTGAGTTAGCACTAGAAAAGGTAAAGGCCAATTTTGGAGATATGATTAACATTAGCCCCATTATGTCTCCCGATGGTAATACTATGTTTATTAGCCGTAACTCACCGGATAATGTAGGGGGCAAACGAGATTTTGAAGACATCTGGTATCTAGAACGCAATCCCAATACTGGTGAGTGGAGCGATCCTAAAAACATTGGTATTCCGCTCAATAATAAAGGTAACAACTTTGTTAGTTCGGTAGCTTTAAACGACGATGGTAATTACACGCTACTACTGGGCAACCGTTACTTAGAAAATGGTAAGATGCGAGGTGGGGTGTCTATTACTTCCCGCCAAGCCGATGGTAGCTGGGCAACACCCGTACCGATGGACATTCTTGACTTCTACAATTATTCTGAGGTAGCTAACTACCATTTATCCAACGATCAGAAATATTTGCTCATGTCTTTACGCCGCGACGATGGATTTGGTGAGCTAGACGTTTACGTGAGTTTTAACCGGGGGGATAATTCTTGGTCAGCCCCACTCAACTTGGGCAGAAATATTAATACCGCCGATAATGAATCAGCTCCTTTCATGGCTGATGACAGTACGCTTTACTTTTCTTCTAAAGGATACAGTGGCTTCGGAGGTGAAGATGTGTACGTGAGTCATCGCTTGGATGACACCTGGATGAGTTGGACGAGACCGGAGAACCTTGGCCCGGTAATTAACTCCCAAAATGATGATACTTATTTCAACATCTCGGTAGATAAGCAGTACGCTTTCCTTACTCGCGCTACCGTTGATAGCTCCGACTTATTTCAAATATCAGTACCTATTTATCAGCGTATTGAGCCTTTGTACATTGTGAAAGGGCAAGTGTATAATGTAAAAAATAATATGCCGGTGCAAGCTAGTGTTATCTTCGATAACGTCTCAGATACAGTATCTTCTACTAGCAGTCAGGGCAGTACGGATAGCGAGGGACGCTATGAATTAACTCTTGCGCCGGGTACCTACGATATTTATGCTGAAAAGCAAGGCTTCGCTACCCTGAATCGCCAACGAATTGCGCTAGCAGAAATTGACCCAGATGGTGATAAACTAGTCTTCCGCGATATTTATATGTCTGATAACCTATCCGGAGTAGACGTTGCTCGTTCCCTCTCCCTTACTAAAAAGGCAATTGCTTCTGAAGAGATTCTGTTCGAGCTGGAAAGCTTTGCTTTAGGTAAGAAAGCCTACTCATACCTGGATGGTGTCGCTGCCTATTTAAATGAGAACACAGATGTTAAATTACGGGTAGCGGGTCATACCGACTCCTCAGGAACAGATAGTTTTAACCAGAACCTCTCTGAAAAACGGGCAGGTGCAGTAGTCGACTACCTGACCCACCGAGGTATCTCCGCCGAGCGCATCGTGACCATAGGCTACGGGGAAAAACGCCCACTAGTTAAGAATACATCAGCTGCAAACCGCCAGCTTAACCGAAGAGTGGAGTTTGAAGTGATTGAGTAAGCATTAATCACATAGGGAATAGCAAAAAAACTCTATTAATTATAATTAATTTTATATTTTATATTACTTTTGGAATATTTTTTGTCTCAATTACGTATATTTACCTGATTCTCAGGTAGCCTATGGACAATTATATTGGCATGATGAAATGTCTCGCTTTCGTACTTATTAGTTTTTGGACGACAACCCACGATACGCTTTCCTATGCCCAACCTGATAATCTAGTACATCTTTCTGGTAAAATCCTCGATGCTAGAACAAAAGAGCCTATAGGAGCAAAAGTGCGATATGAATTACGCCCTGTCAGCAATGTAATGGGTATTCGGTCTTTTGATGACCAAGATGGGCACTACCAACTCAATTTACAACAACACCGGAAATATCACCTTGAGGTTACCGCTGCTGATTACTTACCTCTGCTGTTAACCTTGGAAACTGATGGTTCTGAAGTGATGCCTAAAAACCTATTACTTCAGCCTATCCCTCAACCCGGTGATTATATTCAACTTTCAGATACCATATGGTTTGATCGTGATGTCAGTATAATTCGACCGGAAGCTCAACCAATTATCGGAGAGATTAAAATGCTCATGGAGAAATTTCCCGACATGGTCATCCAACTGGAAGGGCATACCGACCGAGGTGGTAGCAAATCATTATTAGTCCTATCGGAAGAGCGAGCTGAGAAAGTAAAAGATTATCTGGTTGATTTGGGTATTCGTAAGAAGCGCATCAAGACCAAGGCATACGGTAATACGCAGCTAATTTCACGCGATAATACCATAACTGATCGGCAAAAGAATCGTCGGGTTGAAATAAAGGTGCTAGATATCTGATGAACAATACTGCCGGATAGCTTCATTCGCCTCGCTATTTCCATTTTCTAACGACTGTTGCCAAGCCTGACAAGCTTCTTCTATTTGTTCCAATTTTTGATGTGCTTGCCCAACGTAGTAATAAATACCTTGAGTAGCGGCATCTAGCTCAATAGCTCGCTCAAACAAACGAAGCGCATCTTCTGCCTGACTCTTTTTTAAATAAAGTAACCCTTGGTTACGGTAAACATAACTGTTATCTGCATCAAGGCGCATGCTAGTTTTTAGGTCTTTCTCTGCAGCAGCGAGCGAATCTAATTGCAAGTACAAATACGCTCGGTTGTTAAGAAAATAAGGTTGGTAAGGCTGTAATTGTAACGCCTTAGTAAAGGCCTGTTTTGCAGCAATATACTCTTGAGTTTCCGTGTAAATCAACCCTAAAACATTATAAGCATTACTTTCCTTAGTGTCTAAACCAATTGCTTGTTGAATATCTTTTTGGGCTTGCTGGTAATCTTGCTGATAATAATATACCGTAGCCCGATTCACCCAGCTTTCGGCATTGGTAGAATCTAATTGAATGGCCTGACTAAACGCCTGTTTAGCCTCAGTGTAACGCTTTAGTCCCGTAAAAGCCAGTCCCTGACTGAAATGTACGTAGGCTGAATCAGGATAGTGACTTAGCACAGTATCTAAATCTGCCAAACTACGCTGATAATTACCATTTTGCTGGTAAGCATTCGCTCGGTTAAAATAAGCATCTACGTAGTTAGCTTGAGAGTTAATGGCTCGGGTATAATCGGTAATGGCTTCGGGAAAACGCGCCAAATTAGTATAGGCTGTTCCCCGGTTATTATAGGCTATCGCAGCATTAGGGTCTATCTTAATAGCTTCATTGTAGTAACGAATTGCTTCCTGATACTCACCTTCTTCTAACTGTAAATTTCCCCTCAACACAAAGTCATCCCGCTGCTCTTCGGGCGATTGGCTGCATCCGAGAATGAAAAGGAAAATAGCGAGCAAATTGGGTCGCCGGGCAAAACGGAGTATGGAAAGCGAAAAGTGGAGAGAGGAACTGACATTATCAAAATTTATCATTGACCTATTTACTATCTTCACCTGTAATTTATTCCTCACCGTTCTCCTTACTCCCTTCGCCTTTCTCTATCTTATCCACCATAATACGTTCATCACGGTTTGCCAGTTTCCAAGCGGTATGAAATACCAGTTGGGCACGTTTCTGTAACAAAGGGAAACTAATTTTTTCTATGGTATCAGATGGGCGATGGTAGTCGGCGTGAGTGCCATTGAAGTAGAAAACAACCGGAATATTATTCTTAGCGAAGTTGTAGTGATCTGACCGATAGTAGAAGCGATTAGGATCATCTTCAGCATTATAGCGGTAGTCTAAATTCAGTTGAGTGTACGTTTGGTTAGCCTCTTCGTTTACCTGATGCAACTCGGCACTTAGCCGATCTGAACCAATAATGTACACATAATTAGAATCTTCAGCATGGTAAGGGTCAATACGACCCACCATATCAATGTTCAGGTTAGCAATCGTTTTCTCTAGTGGAAATATCGGATACTCAGTGTAGTATTTTGAGCCAAACAAACCCTTTTCCTCCCCCGATACGGTCATAAACAGTATGCTACGGCGCGGACCGTTCCCGGCTTCTTTTGCTTCAACAAACGCTTCCGCAACTTCTAATACAGTTACTGTGCCGGAGCCATCATCGTCTGCTCCGTTGTTGATAAATTCCCCCTGCTTACCAATATGATCGTAGTGGGCTGTAACCACGATCAGTTCATCTTTCAAATCGCTACCTTCTACGTAGCCCAGCACATTTTCGGAGGTAATGTGCTCCACATCCTGCTGCAAATCTACTTTGAGTGATACTTTGTTGGTGAACGAACTGGATTTCCCTTTTTTATCTATACGCTGTTGCAGCTTATCTAAATCATTTTTACCACTTAGGGCTTTCGCCATTTTTGGAGAAATAATAACCAGACTAGGTTGAGCAAACTTGTTCTGCAACTTCAGGATAGGGCGACGGGCTGCCATAGAGTAGCGGTTCAGATGCTTTTTAAAGTCATCATCTACTACTATTACCAAAGCTGCGTCTTCAATTCCGGCTAAAGTACGTTTAGTACCTAAACTTGCCATTAGGCTTTTGGTAAAGCGGGAAGGTTCGGACGAATCGGTTACATAGTAATTACCCTCTTTATCCTGAGGCTCTCCGGCTAATATCATTACGGCTTCCCCGGTTACATCCACTTCGGCATAATCATCGTACTTTTCGCTAGAAATACCGTAGCCAGCAAAGGTGATTTGCTGAAAAGAAGTATCAATGGGGTCAGCTAACCGAAAAAAAGAGTAAAAGTCTTCCAGAAAGGTAAAACGTTGTCCATCAACCTCAATGTAGGGTTCCTCCCACTTATTCTCGGTGATGGGGTAGGTCTGAAAATAAGAAGTATCTCCTACCACCGGAGGTAGATTTAACCCAGCAAAATAGCCAGAGATATATGCGGCGGCTTTCTTTTGCCCGGCAGTACCCGTTTCCCTACCTTCCATGTCATCCGATGCTATAATCTGCAAATGCTCCCGCAACTCTTCCTGGGTGATGGTTTGAGCATATTGTTTGGCTAACGGATCAACTTCAGTAGTTTGAGTATATCCCGAGCAAAAGCTGGTGAGTAATGCTAAGGAAAGAAAATATTTATACATAATACTGGTTGAAAATTGAAAACAGACAGTTGATGATAAGCTTTTGTTTATCAACACTTTATAAAGTATAAATTACGCAGTTAATAATTTGAATTAGTATAACTTTGGAAATATTTAGTTGAATTGTGTAATAAACAGTACCGAGATACGACTAATTCAGTGTTCGGATAAAATTACGGCTTTCCAGTGGGTTTACCGAATTTGATTCCTAACCGCGAATTTGTGTTCTTAGCATCCAAAATTAACAAACATTGCATCTACTAGAAGCTCAGCATGTCTCGAAACGCTACGCTAACCACGAAGCCCTTCGGGATGTGAATATTACAATTCCCCGACAGTCTATATTCGGACTGCTTGGTCCCAACGGGGCGGGAAAGACGACTTTGATCCGTATCATCAATCAGATTATTGAAGCCGATGTTGGGCAAATCTTGATAAAAGATGAACCCTTGCAGCCCAAGCATATTGCCGACATTGGTTACTTACCCGAAGAGCGGGGACTGTATAAGAAAATGAAAGTGGGCGAACAGTTAATTTATCTGGCGCAACTCAAAGGGTTATCTCGTTCAGATGCTATTCGCCGCATTAAGGATTGGTTTGTCCGATTAGAAATTTCGGGCTGGAGCGAAAAGAAGATTGAGGACTTATCGAAGGGAATGCAGCAGAAGGTTCAGTTCATCGCTACGGTTATTCACGAGCCCGATTTAATTATTTTGGACGAGCCCTTTACTGGGTTTGACCCGGTAAACGCTAATCTGATTAAAGATGAAATTCTGAAGCTTCAGGAAGGTGGAAAAACTATCATTTTCTCTACCCACCGAATGGAATCAGTAGAAGAACTGTGTACGCACATTGCCCTAATTAATAAGTCTGAAAAGATACTAGATGGGCGGAAACAGGACATTAAAAATCAGTTTCGCTCCAACACTTACGAGATAATACACCTGGGCAATTTAAACGGATTAAATTCTGATTATCAAATACTTAATCAAGAAAATGGCGAGGAAAATTTTATTAAATCAACGGTGAAGATACCCGAATCAACCAACCCAAATGAATTACTGCAAGAGCTAATCCCTCAAGTAGAGATTCACGGTTTTCAAGAAAAGATACCCACGGTTAATGAAATTTTTATTGCTGCTGTGCAGTAAGTACCTGCTCATATTTATTTTAGCGTCATCGGACGCCGAGCGTTGCGAGGCGTGAGGAACGAATACCGAAGCAATCTCCCACGCCGCATTGGCTCGTACCTTAACCATCGTGCGATTCCCCGCCGGGGCGCGATTGCAAAATGATCAAACTGTAAAAAGACCTAATGAATAAAATAGGATTAATTATTAAGCGGGAATATTGGACTCGCGTTCGTAAGAAGTCATTCATCATCATGACCCTTCTCGGGCCACTGATCTTTGCAGGGATTGTGGTAGTACCTATATGGTTAGCTTCCAGCGAAAGCAGCGAGGAAAAGGTAATTGCCGTAATTGACGAAAGTGGTTTATTAACCAATAGCTTTGAAGATGATGAGAGTGGTAATATTCGCTATCAGTACATCAACCAGTCGTTAGACGAAGCGAAGGAAGGCTTTTCGGCGAGCAACCGCTACGGACTGCTGTATATTCCTGATATTGATATTGACGACCCCAAGGGCGTCACCTTTTTTGCCGAGACCAACCCTAGTATACAATTATTAGGCAACATCAAGCGTACCTTACGTCAGAATATCCGCGATGTAAAACTAGAACGCTCCAGCATCAGCCAGGAAATGCTCGATGCGCTGGAAACTAGTGTAAATATTAATACCATTAACCTAAGCCAAGCCGGAAAAGAACAGCAGGGCAATGCCGAAGTAGCCTCGGTGGTGGGTTACGTAGGGGCTTTCTTAATCTATATCTTCATCTTCCTCTACGGTGCTCAGGTAATGCGAGGAGTGATTGAGGAAAAGTCCAGCCGAATTGTGGAGGTGATTATCTCTTCGGTTCGTCCGTTTCAATTGATGGTGGGTAAAGTCATTGGCGTAGCTTCGGTAGGGCTAACCCAGTTCTTACTTTGGGTAGGGCTTACGCTACTAATTGTAAACGTAGCGGGTAGCTTCTTTCCTGATGTTGTGAATGACCCTACTACCACTATGCCAATGGCGCAAGTACCCGAAAGTAGCCCTCAACTGGAGGCTATGCAGGATATTTCTTCGGCATTTGATTCAGTAAACATTCCTAAACTCATCTTCTGCTTTATCTTTTACTTTCTAGGAGGCTACTTAATGTACGGGGCTTTGTTTGCCGCTGTAGGTTCCGCTGCCGACTCGGATACGGATACCCAGCAATTTATGCTACCCGTTTCAGTTCCGCTGATTATCTCTATCGTTACACTAGCAGCCATTCTCAACGAACCAGACGGAAACTTAGCCTTCTGGATGTCGATGATCCCCTTTACCTCCCCCGTTACCATGATGATGCGGATTCCCTTCGGCTTACCCGACTGGCAGTTAATCTTATCAATGGCACTGCTCGTAGGTGGCTTTATTTTCACCACCTGGGTCGCCGCCAAAATCTACCGCATCGGTATCCTGACCTACGGCACCAAAGTAAACTACAAAACCATCGGGAAATGGCTTTTTCAGTAGGGGTATATACGATACTCTCTTTGAATTTCATCGCGAGGAACAAAGCAACCTCATCCTGTAAGAGCTATTCGGATTCGAGGGGAGAAGATCGCGTCACTACGCTACGCTTCGTTCGCCCACTGTGTGGCGCGATAACGGCACAAAATTAACCACAACGTCATCGCGAGGAACGAATGGGACCGCCCAGCGGCGATCTCCTGCTTAGTAGCAAAAGTATGTCAGTAGGGGAGACTGCTTCGCAGAGCCTCGCAGTGACGCCCTCTTTGTTATCTTTCTTCTTTTGAAAAACATCACCATTTTTTAATCTCATCCCACAAATCAATCCAATCAGGATTGATTGCCGTAATTAAATTTTCCTTCTTTTTACGAGAGCCAGCTTTAAGCTGCTTTTCTCGTTGAATAGCTTCTTCAATACGAGGATATATCTCGTAGTACACCAGTTTGATAAGGTTATACCGAGCCGTAAAACTTTCAGGATTGTCACGATTGCGGTGCTGCTGTACTCGGGCGACTAAATCAGCCGTTACGCCAGTGTATAATGTCGTATGATGCCGATTAGTCATAATGTAGATACAGCCGCCTCGTTCCATCGCTTTTTGGTTTAAAGACTCCTTTCTATGTTTCGCCCACCTTGGCATTCCATACTGGGCATAATCGCAATGAGATTCTAATAGGTTTTGTGTTTAGTTTTCCCAAAGTCTTGGGATATACTTTTTTGTGCTAGCTGTATCCAGTATTCTTCAAACTTCTTCCAGTGTTGCTCTTCAGGTAAATCGGTATGGCTCACGGGAAACTCCATAATTTCGTGAGGGCCTGATAAATGATTGGCAATGGCATAAACAGTATAAGCGGGCACTACCGGATCTTTAATACCTACTCCTACTAGTGTGGGGCATTGAATGTAACTGGCAAAGTTAACGGGATCAAAGTACCGTAGGACGAGCATAGTGTCTTCTTCGTACTCGGGATGGATCTTGAGAAAGCGATTAATTTCCTGGCCAGAACCGGATTGGGCAAAAAACTTCCGCCCTTCTGCCCAGCCAAAGGTAGGAACTCCCAATACGAGCAGATCAGCAGCTTGTAATACATACTCAGCCATTAGTGCCAAACCGCCCGCGAAGCTCATGCCTTGCAACACTAAGCGGGAAGCATTTTCGGCGCAGATTTCCTGAGCCACCCGTACAGCTTGTATATAATCGCATACCGCTCCTCTCAATACTGATTGCTCCGGAGATTCAATGCCAGTGAGTACGTATCCCCACTGGGAGGGGTTGGGCACAGCGGTACGAGAACGGCCGAATCCCCGAATATCTACTCCCACAATATTAAAACCCTGTTGAGCCCATTCCCAGCGAACTTCCGTTTGGGACATATAGCCGTGAGCGTGAACAATTAATGGTCGCGGTTGGGAGTCGTTCCATTGGAGAGCGTATCCATGAATGCGCTGGTTTTCTAGTGAAAGAAAAGAGATATTAGTAAGGGTACAATCTTGGTTTTTGGTATCAGTAGGCTCGTAACTGATTGAGAGAGGAAGAGCCAGTAATTCTTCCCTAGTTTTTCTCCAAAAGTGCTCAAAATCAACGGGTTTAGTTAGAATGGGTTTTATCTCTTTTCTCATGTAGAACTACTTTACCAAAAATTTTCAAAGCGTGTGCCAAATTAGCGAAACATTTAAAAAATCCTTATTTTCAGAGACGTTGATAAACGTGAGTAGCAGGTATTATGGTGAACTCAAATCTACTATCCCAGCTTCCCTTTTTTAAGGATATACCATTGGTAGTAATACACCGATTGGCCGAGGTAGGAAAAAAGATCACCATTGAACCCAATACCTCTATTGTACATCAGCACGACGAAGCCCGGTTTGTCTTCTTTCTGCTTTCCGGGGCAGTGCAGTTACATCTCCAGACTGGAGAGTTAGATGATGTCTTGGTGGGAGTTATGAAAACCCCGGGTGCTCTAATTGGTTGGTCAGCGTTTCGTTTTCCTTATCGATATACTACCACGGTAACTACTGAGGAAGAGAGTCTTTTAGTTCAGTTACCCCGGCAGGCTTTTGATGAAATATTTCGTACCTATCCACTAGTCGGATACGAGATCTTAAAGCGGATTAACACTACCGTGGCCAATCGCCTGGAACAGGTTCGGGATCATTTGCTTACTGCCAGCCAAGCTAGCACTCATACCCCAATAGCCCACCCTCAGGAAAAATCAACTGACCTATTGACGCTTTCGGATGAGATCATACAGGATCCGATTACCTTATTGCAGCATTCCTCCTTTTTTCACCCTTTTAAGCTAGCGTATTTACAAGATTTAGCTCAAGCTGTAACCATTGAGGGGTTTGCGAAGGGAGCTACTGTTTTTCAGGAAAAAGATACTGCTGACAATCTATATCTACTGGTGAAAGGAGAAGTAATGTTGTCGGTACAGTCTATGTTCGAAGCATCTGAAGATCGAAGGACAAAAGAAGGCGAGGTACGGATATATGCGATCAATAAAGCGGGACACCTGATAGGATGGTCGGCACTGGTGCCTCCTTATCATTATCGGGCAACGGCAACGGCCACCCAGGAAACCCAAATATTGGCAATACCAAAGGAGGCATTGGAGAAAGAAGCCTTAGAACATCCTAGTTTTGGCATCTTTTTGATGCAGCGTATTTTATGGGTTATTGGCAATCGCCTGCGGGCTACTCGCGTGAGGCTTATTGCCCAGCGTTACGATAAAATCACCGTAGCCATTCGTTCCCTATTGGATCAGAGTGCGGAGCAACTAAGTGTGACTTCTCCGCTGCACAAAATTCCGCACTATCTGGCGAATCGCCTCACGTTGCACGATGCATTTATTACTCTAAAAACATTAGAGGCACACGGGGATGAAACCGAGCAGCATTTAGCGAAGGTATGTCTGGAACTACTGACAGAGGTAAAACAAGAGCTGCGGATTTACCAACAACTACAAAAAATATACGAAACCGTAGCCAATGCTCCGAAAACAATGATTCCTCCCCAAATTAGGAGTAACTGTTGTTCCGCGTTTATCAAACTGTTCGAAGGCACAAATTATATCATCCGGGGCGAAGAGAATTTGCCCGACCAGCCCGGTCATATTTTTATTATGAACCATTTGTTTAATCATCCAGAAAATACGCTGCCCAATGATTTTCAACTAACCTTAGATTCTCATTTTGTGTCTTCTATGATTATCTACAAAAAGTATGGAACAGCTCCGGTACGGGTTATTCGCAAGTCTCGTCCAGATGAATATGGACACCAACGGTACTACGATCAACTGGGCTATATCTACGTGTATTCAGGGCATGTAGACGAATCGGTTTACGAACCTCAGCATACGGCGGCAGAAAGACGGAAGTATTTTCTTGATCAGGCTCGAGACTTGTTGCTGAATGGGGAGAACATTGTGATTTGTCCGGAAGGGAAAAATGTAGCGACAGAAGACTCACCTCAGCCATTTAAAGCCGGGGCTTTTCGCTTAGCTGCCTACGTTCATCCTGAACCGATGATTGTACCCATTGCGGTAGCTAATTTTGATAAAAAGCTCACCCGCACTACTACCGCCGCTATTGTGTATCCTCCCTTCTATTTATCCGACTACGTGCCGAAGCCAGTGGAAGACCAGGTGTTGTTTGATTTCATTAATAGTTATCAGAAACGGTATCAAGAGTATGTAAAGGAAGCGATTTCTTTAACTAAAAATATTACATAAGCTGGTTTGCTTCTTTTTGAATATGAAACATGAATTGGAAATTATCTATGGTAGATTACGAAAGTCTGATTTTCTGCACCTCAGCCCTTAGGTCGGGCAGGCCCATACTTTTTCCATCGATGAAAAAGTATGTCCAGCGTGGAACGCAAAAAATCTAGGAAACCTTGAAATCGCACCGGCGACCCGCCGCGTCCACGGTGGATCGCTACGCTCAGACAGCAAGCTTTCCCTTTAATTTATAGATGAAAATGCTTTCTTAACGTCATTACGAGCGTTCCACGCTGGACGAGGAACGAGCGAAGTAATCTTCCCCACTCTACCACAAAGCTACTTTCAAACGAAAAACCCTGAATAAGCTTCATATACAACTGGAATAAACTGAGAAACTGTATAGTGGCTTCATTTACCTTTGCTACGGAAATAGGAAAGCTATTAAAGCTCAATACGGGACTATAATGAAAATAAAAGTTGTATATGAGCTTCATATACCACATCTACCGAAGTTTTTGTACTAAACGCGCTTCATTTACGACTACTATTTTTGAAAAAGTTCGAGAGTAACTTCGTATGCCATAGATAATTTGGTGGGAGTAATAAATGAAGCGCATATGGCTTTATAACTTTTATTGTAATGGCATTTGAACGGTTACTCGTCTTAGAATTTTTTAATAACTTCCATATAGCCCTGATTTGTTATTGGTTTTATAAGAGAAGTACTATTCACACTTTCTTGGCTTAAAGTAAGAATTTTAAAGGTTTAGTCTTGGCATTCTGCGCTGGTCAACATATTAAACCTTCGAGTAGTATTTAGATTAGGAGTTAGCTAATACAACACTCCTTTTTCTTTCATCTCTTCGTGTATTTTAATTAGTGGGGCTAATTCTTGGTAAGCTTTCTGAAGCTTTGCTTTTCGCTCATCAATATCAAAAGGAATTACTCCTCCTGGAATTAATTCACTCCAGCGTTTGGCAAGCCTGCTATTTACCGGACTTTTCCATTCCTTCTGGTCAACAAATAGCTCAACTATAATGCCCTCATTAAGCTTTGGTATGGTTTCAATATTTATTTGTGATGGCGGACATTCGGGAAGTATGAATACACAATATTTGTCATTATCCATTTCCTGTTGCCAATTTTGACTTACGGATGCATATCTTTTAATATCCTCCTCTAATTGCGCATCAGATGCTAGTTTTGATCTATTATGTCGTATGTCATTAACTATTGTATTCCTTCGAGAAATCCACTGACTCTGGTTTAAGATTTTTCCCTGAAATTCTTTAGGAAGGATAATACGAGCACTTAAAAGTTTTTCGCAACCAAAACTACTTTTAGAGTAAAAATTATGTTCACGTAAGTCAAAATCTTTATTTACAGAATCACAGTATAAAGATAAACTCAGAACATTGAAAAGCCTTAATTCATTTTCAGAAATATCAAAATTAAAGTAATGACTTGGGGAGACTCCTTCTATTTTGTTAAAATAAACATGTCTCATGTGCTTGGCAATAAACAATGGTCTTTCAGCAGAGATGATGTTGTTAAATTGATAAAGTTTGTTCCTACCTTGAAACAGAAAAAGACAGGATGAATATGTCTGCGATATATTAGAGTCTACTACTGATAAACCACTTTGCAACATCCTAAATTGGTAAATATCTATGCCAAAGGATCTAGCATGATATTTTACGCCTGGATGCTCTGGTATTTTAAAGGGTTTTAGCTTTGCATGAAAGGAAGGGCAACGAATTATCAAATACGCAATATAGTCGTCGATAATATTTTTCAAGAGTTTTTTTTCAAAAGGATAGTATTTTTCAGTAATGTCTGTCCGTTTTAAATTTAATGGGAAACTTCCGTCAGGATCTTGAATACATATTTTAGGGTGGTATATACTATGAAATGATTCATTATAAGTATTCTCGGAATCTATGTAAGCAGTAGTGGCAGAATTTACTAAACTAGTTGAGAACTGTTTCCTATGAATAGAATCTGTAATGCGAATGCCGTTCACTGTTAGTAAGGGAATTGGTTTAGAGTGAAATGACCAAAATATATCATAAGTCTCTGTAGGAAAAGAAAGATACCTCCAATGCTGCGGGGTATTAAATTCGTTTAATTGTATTTTTTTGTTTTTAATAAGCCTGTTTTTTTCTACCCCTACCTGTATGACTACTAGGGGGCTTGGTACACAAACCAGTCAAGTTTAAAGGGTACATTTCTTCTACTATTGTTTTTCCTTGGTATTTCTAATTTATTCTTAGTATTATTAGATATTAATATTCTTATTATAGTTCCTACTGCGAGACTGCTATCATACTTTAATTCAATCGCACTGAAGTCTCGAGCAGTTTTAAATCTGATTCCCTTTTCACTCTTTATATATCTAGTAGAAATTTCCATCTCTTCACCAAGCAGAAAACCCGCAAGAACTCCTATTCCAAAGCGACCTGATCGTAGGACTTGAGAAGCAGGTCTCTCATTAGTCTCGAATTCTTTTTTCCAAGCGTCACTATTTCGAAAAGATGCTCCAGCAGTCAAAAAATAATCTCGGATAATATCTACTGTCATTCCTACTCCTCTATCGCTAATTGTTAACCAAGCAAACCCACTTTCATCAGGATCATCTAACCAAATAACTACATCACCTTCTTGCTCGATTAATGGTGCATTTTGCAATTCTGGATACTTTTCTTGAAGAATCCAACGCTCGCGCACTGCATCAATAGCATTTTGCATCAATTCTCTAATCCCAATTTCAGGTTTATTATGGTAGAGGGGGCGAACAAGTAATTTTAACAAATCGGAACCAGCAACGCCTAATTCTATTTTTTCTGGCACATAGTCTACTTGCTTAGAAAATATCTTAACATTATCTAGATTTGAGCGAACTCTTCTGATGATTAGGCCTAGCTTAGAAAGCTTATCATGTGATCCATACACTTCACCCAGTACCGCCCAAGATTTATCCAGTTCATCTTGGATTCCAGCTAACCAGTCCTTTAACCGTAAGAACGTTTTTACATCTTCCGGTCGGGCCTGAATTTCAATAGATTCAGGATCATTATGAGTTTGGGTTATATTCTTTACTGCATTATGAGCTTTCCATTCTTGCACAGAAATCTCACTAGGTATATGACGATATTCAAAGGCTATTGCCGGTGCGCGGTCGGCTTGAATCTGAAGATAATCAGCAATACGCAACAGTGTCATCAAATACACTGCGTGAATTCCCTTATATTCCCTATGATGATACCAATTTAAGTATTCTAAACAACGCCGTAACGGTAAACCGTGACTTCTGGCAACTAGTCCACTAATATCTCGGATATCCTTATCTCCCTGGATAGTAATCACTTCGTCATTGGGACCGGGCACACCGTATAAGGCAAACTCATGAGCCATACGGGGATGGTGTCGGCGAATAAACTCACCTATCAGCTTTCGATCCGTTTCGGTTAGATTATCGAAATGCTCAAAAGGGTCGCGCACTAATGCTTTAGGCTTTCCATCTATTTCGCCAAAAATTTCAATAAGCTTTCTGTCATCCCATCGATTAGCAGAAAAGAGAAAGTCGTCCCAAAGTTTATTCCAAGGTATATCTTTGAATCCCCTAGTAGTCCGAGAGGAAGCATGACCTTGTATTAGAGCATGTTTAAATTTTGAAAAGAGCAGGTCAGCTTGTAAACTTTGGGT
>CAKZYA010000011.1 GCA_937883755.1 uncultured Flammeovirgaceae bacterium
GCACTTGAGAACAAAACTACTTTTACAAATTTAACCCTTTTTCAGGGACGACTACTTAGCTCGGTCTGGATACGAAGGGGCGATAGAGTCCATAGTTCACGACCATTGGTTTCATCAAGCGCAGTGAAATAGAGAGCATCGTTGATATAACCTAATGGGCGAGGGGAGCTATCGTTGGGGCCAGCGAAAATATCCTGCACCATTCGGGTGCCTTCGGGAGTACCGTCGGTTCGCCAGAGTTCTCGTCCATGTTCATCATCAATCCCCGCAAAGAATAGGGTTCCATTAACATCAATGAGGCCACCACCAGTTTCCATATCTATATATGGCTGAGTGCCTGCCTCGGTACCATCACTACGCCAGATTTTATATCCAGTACTATCCTGAGCAACAAATAATAGAAGATCGTTGTATACGATGAGGTTGCTAGGGCTACCGTTCCGAATGGTGTTGCTATTACTACTTTTTGGATAAATATCCTTCACCATTTGGGTACCCGCTTCAGTACCGTCACTTTTCCAAAGCTCTCGGCCGTTTACCCCATCACTGGCAGTAAAGAAAAGAGTACCCTGATAATTGATTAATTCGGCATTACTAGATAAACCGTCATCACCTTCATCCCCTACATAAATATCCTTCACCAGCACTGTACCATTGGTAGTACCATCCGTTTTCCAGAGTTCCCGTCCGGCCGTACCATCTTCAGCCGTAAAATAAATTGTTCCGTCGATCTCGGCGAAGCTGCGAGGAGCAGCACTACCAAATGGGTTAATATCACTAACGGGAACAGTACCCACTTCGGTGCCATCGGTCTTCCACAGTTCCTGGCCTAATGTTTCGTCAGCAGCCGGAAAATAGAGTATATCGCTGGTAATGATAAAATCATCATTCTCGAAGGAGTAGAATGAATCGCCATTACCCTCATTAATGTCTCTTACCATGCTCGTGCCTTCAGCAGTACCTTCGGTCTTCCAAAGCTCATAACCAAATTCGGTCTGGCGTCCACCGAAAAATAAGCTATTACCGATTTGCGGCTGATTGTCGCGAAAAATAAACGTTAGACCAGCACTCGCTGCCGAGTCAAGCAGAGGTTGGGTGCCTTCTTCGGTACCATTGCTACTCCAGAGCGTACGACTGCTACTGGAAGCCGGGGCATTGTAGATTAACTGTTCGCCCAGTACATTCAGACCGAAAGTAGAAAAGCTTTCCTGCAATAGAGTAGTACCCTCAGAGGTGCCATCGGTTTTCCAAACCCCCTCGTCAGTAGCGAAATAGGTTTGATTTTGATAGGCAACCGGATTACTGTACAACCGAATATCCTCCGATTGAGTATTGATATCTTTTACTAACGTCGTGCCTGCTTTGGTACCATCGGTTTTCCAAAGTTCACGACCCTCAGCTTCGCTAAACCCCGCGAAAAATAGCTGATCGCCTAGAAAGTGAAAACTTACATCTTCGTAAGAGCGAAAGCCATCCTCTTCACCCGGTTTAGAATCGATAAGCATAAATGTACCCGCTTCGGTGCCATCGCTCGTCCAAAGTTCCCCACCAAACTCGTCAGTTTCAGCAATAAAGAACAGACGGTTATTGCCTGCGGTAAGGTGAGTAATATCCTGGTAACTGGCAGAGGTAATCTCTTTCATCAGACTGGTGCCTTCGGTGGTACCATCCGTCTTCCATATGCCGTTACCACCGCCACTTTCATTGGCAATGAAGTACAGAGAATCATTCAGGATGGCGAAATCTTCGCTGCCAATAAACTGGTCAACAGCTAGCTCTTCGGTAGTGCCATCGGCTTTCCATAGTTTGTTATTACCTCTGAAAAATAACTGATCCTGATACATAGTATGTCCGCGAACCCGAATGTTGTTTCCATCTCCGTCCAGCACGGGTTGCGTGCCTGCCTCCGTACCGTTGGATTTCCATAAATTTCGGAAGACTGACTCCTTCACGGTGAAGTACAGTACATTATTAACCAGCTCTAGTATTTCAATAACACTGCCCTCTTCCCCCTCGGTAATATCTTTGAGCATTCCGGTGGTTAGTAGCGAGCCGGTGGTGGCCCAAAGCTCGGTGCCGTGTACACCATCGTCAGCAGTGAAGATGAGCGTATTTCCTACGGCTTTAAATCGTCCAAAATTGGTTGAACCAGCCCCATCGGTTATATCAACAATCATGACCGTTCCGGCAGAAGTACCGTCAGTTCGCCAGAGCTCCTGACCGTTTTCTCCATCATTAGCCGTAAAATAGATAATATCTTGGGCTACCGTGAAGTTCTGGAGATTACTGCTAAATGGGAGACCACTACCGGTTACATTAGGACTTATGTCTTTCACCAGCACAGTGCTGGCTTCGGTACCCTCGGAGCGATAAAGCTCCCGTCCTTTATCTCCGTTTCCGACAAAATAGAGAACATCGTTTAGTACGGCATACCGAAGATTCGAAAAACCACTCTGAGGGCCTGGATTAAGGTCGGTCACCATTTGAGTACTAGAAGTAGTACCCTGGGTAGTCCAAAGCTCAAATCCAAACTCGGGAGTACTAGCGACGAAATAGACAGTATTTCCGATGGCAGTTAATAATCGTATATTCGAATTAGCTTCATTAGGGTTGATATCTTTCAAAAGTTGAGTGCCTACCGCCGTGCCATTGGAACGCCACAACTCCTTCCCATGTATGCCATCGTCGGCAGCGAAGTAGAACTGATTATCCGTAGTAATCCCTTCAATCTCTGGGTCAAAGTCGAAGGTACTAGCCCCACTAGTAGTGAAATCGTTGAGTAGTATGGGATCCTGAGCAAAAACTGTTGTGCTGAGAAGAGTTAGAAATATTAGAGACAATAGTTTCATGGCTAGAAGGTTTAGTGCTAAAGCATAGTCCTAATATTTATGCAAAAATAAATCACGGTTTTCGGGTATATTGAAAAATCACGGAAAACCGTGAGATGAATCTTATTGCTTGATCAATTTATCTCGTTTAAGATAAGGCCATTGGCTGAGCACGACATAGTTCCATTAGACGACTATTGCTTTACGACTTTGTAGGTCTTTGTCCATGATCCTCCTAGGTTAGCGATTAATAATGTATAAATACCGGGTGGCTGTTGGGTAAGATTAAGACGCTCTTGCCAAGAACCGTAAGCTTCTACTTTGTGATCAAAGGCTTTTAAGGAGCGACCGGTAGCATCATAAAGTGCTATATAAAAACTTAAAGTCGCTCCTTTCATAGAAATTTCTAGTGTTTCACTGAAGGGATTAGGATAAACGCGAAGCGATACTGATATAGGCAACTCGTCAATCCCAGTGATGATACGTTCGCTCTGCTGAAAGCCTTGGGTAAGTACAATTTCCGGGCTTTCTAAAGAGATTACCGCAGCTTCTCCTACTGAAAAATCAAGCTGAATATTATTGGCCTCTACAGATGTTCCTGCTGAACCAATTGTAGAGCGTGCCAGTGACTGGGCAATAGCTGTATTCCCTCTGCATAATCCCAGAAATCCTACGGCTAAGGTTATGAATACTATTCTACGCATGACTTAGCGATTAGGGGTTTGTAGTACCTTTGCTTCCAAAGTTTCCAATCGCTTTAGAAGAGTGTTAATGCTTTGCTGTTGCGCTTCAATAATGATTTGTTGTTCTTGAATGGCTTTGATGGCTACTACACTAAAGCCTACGTAATCAATGCCGTAAATATCATCAGCCTCTGAGTAGTGCACTAGCTCCGGGAATAAGGGGCTTACTTCTTGAGCCACAAACCCAATGGTTTTTTCGGAAGTACGAGCATTACGATAGCGATAGGTTAAGGGATGTAACTGCTTCAGTTGAGGAAGTACCTGATCTAAGTTCTCAGCACCCTGCTTCATACGTCCGTCGGAACTTTGGACATAGGCACCAGTATTTGCATTAAAAAAGCCTCGTAACTCACCTCCGTAGTGTAAGCGTAATGAGAATCCATGGGTGATATCCCAATCTTCATTAGCTGTACCGTCACTAAAGCGTAACCCTCTACCCACTGACTGACCGCGCTGACCAATATGTAAGCGAGCAGTGGGGTTATCTACTCGTACCCCCACATTGCCATTGCCCTGGAAGGTCATGATATTTCCAGTGGTGCTATGCAGTATATTTAACTGCTCAGCGTCAATATTAGAGGTATTGTACCCAGCGATAGACCAAGATCTAAAACCGGTATTACGAAAAGTAAGCCGGGCAAAGTCGTCTTCAGACTCGAAGAGGGTAAGCTGAGCACTATTAGCCGTACTATTATGGAAAATATCTAATCGTCCGCTCGGAGTTGCAAGTCCCCCAAGTGCAATTCGCCCATCCTGCCTCATGACTATTCGTGGAGTTCCGCTGTCACTACCACTTTCTTTACTAGAGAATATCAAAGCTTCTCCAGTGCTAGAACCAATATGCCACTGATCACCATTATTCGGAGCGCCAAGTTCTAAGCTTCCCTCAGAAGTATTGACGAATAAGTCTCCGTTTACGTGTAGTTGCTTTTCTGGATTCTCGGTGCCAATGCCAACGGAGCCGCCACGGGTAACTAGGGCTGGACCCAGTGTATCGCCATTGGTTTCAAATAGGCCTCCAATTCCTCCGGCCGAAGCACTCCCGTATATCCCGTAGCCTCCGGCTTGATCACTACTTCCCCAAACACCCGCCTCACCACTTTTACCCGAGCTAAACCCAACCACTCCGTGGCCAGTCTCCGCCGAACCCCAGATAGCTGCCCGGTTTACATCTTCTATACTAGAACCGTTTCCTTGGGTACCCGTCAACGCAAAACCATCGCCCGAATTGGTATTAGCCACTCGAAGAGCAGTTTGACCTTCGTCGGCTACACTCCCCTCAAAAGGCAAGGTGAAGGTACTACTATCGTTGCTATCAGTAGTACTGCCGCTACTGGCAGCGTACAGTGCATAAGGAACCGAAAGGAAGGGGAAAGTTCCGAGATTGATAAAACCATCTCCTGCATCTAATTCTATACCAAGGTGATGAGTATCGCTCCCCCAACTAATATCAGTGAAGGTGCCAGTACCAGCTGTTCCATCCCCGATGGCCAACGTAAAGAGGCCAGTTGCGGTAGTCGTTACTTCGTGCTGCTCTTCGTATACGAGAGTGGTGGGCGTAGCTCCTTGGTAAATACCAATACGAATTATAATCTTTTGGTCAGTCAGCGGGTCGCCAGTTGCACTTCGGGCTACAGCCTGATAATTAATTGCTTGGGGGGCTTGCGCTAACAATGGAGTGATATTAAGTAGCCAGCCGAATACGATAAATAAAACAGTGAGGTATGATTTAAGAAAGCGTAACATAGGATTCATCTTAGTGCTTGATTAGAATCCTAAAACTTCTAATTTCTGTGCAAGAATAAATCACGGTTTTCGGTGATTTATCAATATCACCGAAAACTATGAGAAAAGTCCTAGTTTGTTTTCTGAGGCAAGAAAGAAGAGCTAAATAGCTGGGAATAACTATTAATTGAGCAGCTTGTGCTCTACCGTGAAGCGTACTAGTCCGGCGGTATTGCGCACGTTGAGCTTGTGCAGTAAGTTTTTCCGGTGGGTTTCTACGGTATTTAGGCTGATGAAGAGCTTATCGGCAATTTCCTGGGTCGTATACTCTTCTACAATTAGTGCCAACACCTCCTTTTCCCGACGGGTAAGTTTAGGAATATGGGTGTGAGATCGTTTGTTCTCGGGCATTATACCCTGAATAAGGGCTTGGGTGACTTCTTCGCCTAGAAAGGTTTCACCTTGGTGTACAGTTTTAATAGCCTGCTGTAAGGTTTCTTTATCGCTGTTTTTAAGCACGTAGCCTTTGGCCCCGTTACTTAGCATGCTACTAATAAAGCTGCCTTCGCTATGGGTGGTCAGGGCAATGACTTTAATGTCGGGGTGGGTGGCAGTTATTTTTTTACATACTTCTACCCCGTCCATATCAGGCAGGTTAATATCTAGCAATACCACCTGAGGATTCGCCATTTGACATTGCACTAGTGCTTCGGCACCGTTTAGGCACTTACCCACTACCTGGATTTCGTCGATATCAGAAAAAATAGCGGCAAGGCCGTCGATAAACATCTGGTGGTCGTCTACCAGCAGGGTACGAATAGTTGGTTCCGAGGGCATTTCCATGATTTGGTAAACTGATTATACTAAAGCGACTTCCTGCCTCACCGGAGCTTCTACGGTTACAGTGGTTCCCCGACTCGGTGCAGCGTCAATGCTCAGCATGCCATTAATGTACTTCACACGTGATTCTAAGCTACGCAAGCCGAGGCCGTCTTTCGCCCGGGCATTTGCTAGATCAAAACCTACTCCATCGTCTTCTACCACCAAGGTTAGTAATTCTTCGTGTACTGAAAGTTGTACAATAATTTCCTGAGCCTGGGCGTGCTTACGAATATTGCTCAGCAATTCCTGGACGATGCGATAAATAGTGATCTCTACTTTTTCTTCTAGTCGATCATTCATGTCGTACACCTGAAAATCTACGTGGATTCTGGTATTTTTTTCTAATGATGAGCAACTATCCTGAATGGCAGGGACAAGCCCGAACTTTACCAGCGCACCGGGCATCATATCGTGGGCAATCTTTCGTACTTCGTGGCAGGCTTCGTCTAACAAATCATTGGTGTGACGATAGGCGGATGACTTCTCCGTTTGAATAGAATCTTTCATAGAACTAAATCGCATCTGTACGTTAGCCAGTAGGCTTCCCAGTCCATCGTGTAGGTCTTTGGCAATTCGCTTTCGTTCTTCCTCCTGTCCGGTGACCATCGCATCCATTGAGATAAGCTTCTGTCGCTGCTCTAATTCCTGAATCTTCCGTTGGTTGATCTCTTCATTTTTCTGGGTGATTAATGCCCGGCTTTTCATTCTAGAGCGATAGAACCCAATAGTTACCAATATTAAAGCACCTAATAATATGCATCCGATGATAGAAGCAATGAGAAAGGTGTTTTTACGATCTAGTTCGGCTTGTTGCACTTCCCATTCCTGAGTGAGTAGAATAATCTCTTTCTCTTTCTTCTCAGTTTCGTAGCGGGTTTGCAGATCATTGATTTGTAGGGCAATTTCTTCGTTCACAATGCTATCTCGTAGATCAGCGTAGGCTACGTGCGCTTGGTAGGCTTCCTGAAAATTCCCTAGCTGGTTTTGAATTTTAGAAAGTATCCAGTTAGTATCACGCAGTACCTGCTTGGCATCAATTTCCTGACTTATCTGCTTCGCTCGCTGTGCGTAGGGCAATGCTGTATCTGCTTCGCCCGCCTGATTATGTAAAGACGCGACCCTAATTAAACTTTCAGCAATCTCTCTTTGATGCCCTATTTTTTCTCGTACTGCCAACCCCTTCGTTGCGTATTCCAATGATTGATCAGCCTCTCCTAACTCATCGTACACCGCAGCTAAATTATTCAACTGATGGCCGATACCCCATTGGTTATCTAACACTTTGTCTGTTTCGTAAGCTCGCTGATAGTATACCAAAGCACTATCAAACTGCTGCATTTCAAAATAGACACTACCTAAGTTCGATATACAGTTGGCTTGCTGAAGGGGCTTATCTAACTCCTCAAATATTTCTAGTGCTACGTAAGTGAGCTCCAACGATTTCTGATAGTTTTTTAACTTTTTATGAATGATACCCATGCTATTCTGAATATCCGCTAGCATAAAG
Organism: uncultured Flammeovirgaceae bacterium; assembly: GCA_937883755.1. Taxonomy (GTDB): domain Bacteria; phylum Bacteroidota; class Bacteroidia; order Cytophagales; family Cyclobacteriaceae; genus Tunicatimonas. The sequence continues at coordinate 7,686 of CAKZYA010000011.1, forward strand.
CGATCATTCTTCTGTTCAGCTAATTGCAAGGCTCTCACATAGTAAGCAAGACTGGTATAAAATTTCCCCTGAAAACTGCTAACCACTCCCATATTAAACAAAGCCTGTAAGGCATTTTCTTCGTGACCAGTACGGGTATGGTAATTCACTGCTTCCTGAAAATAGTATAGCGATGAGTCATAGTTTCCTTCTAGCCGATGAATTAGCCCCCAGTAGTGATGAACTTTGTAAATACGAGCACTGTCTTGCATGTCATGGGCCAACGCTAGTGCTTCATTGGCATAGACATGGCATTTAGGTAGATCATTAAAAAAGTTCTCCCATAGTAACTTAGAATATACCTGAAAGCGGGTAGTGTCCGATATTTCTTGCTGAAGCAAATTTTGTAGGCTGTCAGTTTTAGTTTGAGCTTGGATAAGTACAGAGCTTAAAACAAAATAAGTTGTCACCCCTAAGTAGCGTAATAGTTTTTTCATAGTAGAAAAGCGTAGGTTAAAACTTACGCGCGTTGGTTGCGAATCAGCACTTTCGCTAGTCTCCCAATTTGGTGCTAAATTAGCGTACTTACTGAATATGACTAGATTGAGATTTTATATAAATATAGTGAATATTTAGCTGATACTGAGTAAGCGGCGCACGAAATGGATACTAAACGCATAATCAATCGGCTATATCCGGGAATTCTGGCAGTGAGAAACTAATTTTGTGCTGTCGTTGTAAAATAGGCGCATAGCAGAAAAGAAATGAGCAAACTTACTGAAGAAATAGCTAAGCGGCGTACGTTTGGCATTATCAGTCACCCGGATGCGGGCAAGACTACTCTTACCGAGAAACTATTATTGTTTGGCGGAGCCATTCAGACGGCTGGGGCCGTGAAGTCTAACAAAATTGACCGTCACGCTACCTCTGACTTTATGGAGATTGAGAAACAGCGGGGCATCTCGGTAGCCACCTCCGTGATGGGTTTTATGTATAGAAACGGGGGCGATCCGGTAAAGATCAATCTACTGGATACTCCCGGTCACCAGGATTTTGCCGAAGACACCTACCGCACTCTTACTGCCGTGGATAGCGTAGTGATGGTCATTGACTGTGTAAAGGGGGTGGAGATACAAACGGAGAAGTTGATGGAAGTATGTCGGATGCGAAACACGCCGGTGATTGCCTTCATCAATAAACTCGACCGTGAAGGCCGTGACCCTTACGAACTACTGGATGAGATTGAGGAAAAGCTAGATATTCAGGTGCGTCCGCTGAGTTGGCCGATTGGTATGGGTAAGTCATTTAAAGGGGTGTATAGCTTGTACAACAAGAGCTTATTTCTCTTTCAGCCTAGCAAACAGAAGTTGCAAGATGAGGGAGTGCAAATTAGCGACATCCATAGCGCAAAATTGGATCAATATATAGGTGAAGGCTTTGCTGAACAACTACGGGAAGACGAAGAGCTGATTACCGGAGTCTATCCGGAGTTTGATATGCAGGGTTATCTAAATGGCGAAATAGCCCCGGTATTTTTTGGTAGTGCAGTAAATAACTTTGGGGTGAAGGAAATGCTGGATACCTTTGTACATATTGCCCCACCGCCCAAAAGCCGAGAGACTGAAGAACGGGAAGTTGTACCTAACGAAGAGAAGTTTACCGGATTTATCTTCAAAATTCACGCGAACATTGACCCGCGCCACCGCAACCGTATTGCTTTCTTACGGATTTGTTCCGGAAAGTTTGAGCGTAATAAGCCTTACTACCACACCCGTTTGAAGAAAAAATTCAAGTTTTCCAGCGTGACCGCCTTTATGGCGCAGGATAAGGAAATCATTGACGAAGCCTTCCCGGGTGATATTGTAGGATTGTACGATACTGGAAACCTGAAAATTGGTGATACGCTGACTGAAGGCGAAGAAGGCACGTTCAAAGGAATCCCTAGCTTCTCTCCTGAGATGTTCAAGGAGGTGATTAATCAAGATGCGATGAAAACCAAACAGCTGGACAAAGGCTTATCGCAACTGATGGACGAAGGTGTTGCCCAACTATTTTCTTACGAGCTAGGTTCTCGGAAGGTAGTCGGTACGGTAGGGGCACTTCAGTTTGAGGTAATTCAGCATCGGTTGAAGAACGAGTACGGCGCTAGTTGTACCTTCCAATCGATCAATCTATACAAGGCCTGCTGGATTAGCAGCAATGATCCGAAGAAGCTGCGGGAATTTATTGACTCTAAAGAACGACACATCGCCAAAGATAAGGACGGTAAGTACGTCTTCATGGCTGAAACTAAGGCTTGGCTGCAAATGGTACAGGATAATTTTCCCGACATCCAATTCCATTTCACTTCTGAGTTTTAGTCGGTAAAATCCTTTTATGCTCTCTTAGCGAAAAGGGCTTTATGTGCTCTAAATCTTGATCGTGGCTACTTGTGAGAGAATTTCCGTAATTTTAGCAGCAAGCCACTTGAGTAAATGACGTCTGAAATTCTAAGTAGAAAGGGAGCTAGAAAAATAGAGGAAATTCCTGATGAAGTACTGGAGTTACTAAACCAGGGAAAAATAGAAACGGTCAACCTAACCGAATGGCTGGCTGTTGACCAAGCACTATTGGTTAAGAATACTTTTCCGGCACTAGGATTAGAAGAAACTGTGCAGCCTCTGAAGGAAGAGTTAGCTCTTCAAAAAAAGCCATCGACCATGAGCTCAGTAAAGTTGGTTGGTGAGGGTGTATATCGTTCAAGTCAAGAAAAAGGAAATACCGAAATTATTTTTCAAAATCTCTCTCAGCACTCTTCTGATACAATACGCTGCTACGCACCATTTCTGATAGCTTTAAATAATAGTTATCAGATAGAAGAAAAGCTCAACCGACTAAAGCCACTCGTAGCTGATAAGCATTTTGGTGTCCGGGAAGTAGTTTGGATAGCTATACGTCCGGTTATCACTCAGGAATTAAATCACTCCATTGAATTACTGAGCCATTGGACAAACAGTGAAGATGAAAATATAAGAAGGTTTGCGTCTGAGGTTACCCGTCCCCGGGGAGTCTGGTGCAAACACATTGAAAGTTTGAAGGAAAACCCTGATCAAGGACTGCCCATCTTGGAACCACTAAAGGCAGATTCATCAAAGTACGTGCAAGACAGTGTAGGCAATTGGCTGAACGATGCCAGTAAATCAAAACCTGAATTTGTAGCTCAGCTCTGCGACCGATGGCAAACAGAGTCACCTAAGAAAGAAACCGCCAAAATTATAAAGCGAGCCCGAAGAACCATTGATAAGAAGTGATTGTATATTTCATCAGTGGATTAGGAGCCGATGAGCGGGCGTTTCGGTATATTCGGTTACCAGAAGTAGAAACCCGCTTCATTCACTGGGTACCGCCCCAAAGGCAAGAGACTCTTCAACAATACGCATCCCGCTTACTTGATCAGATTGATACAAACCAATCAGTGGTGTTGGTGGGTCTATCTTTTGGGGGGATTGTGGCGCAAGAGCTGGCGAATATGATTGACTGTACGCAATTATTTTTAATTTCTAGTGTGAAGCACCCAAAAGAGCTTAGTCCGCTTTTACAAGTTATTAAACATATTCGAATATACAAATTACTACCTTTTCCCTGGGTAAAGCCAATTTTAAGCTACGTGGCTCCTTATTGGTTCAATGCTGTATTAGATCGGCAACGAACCTTGCTTAGAAGCGTAATTAATGACACTGATAATCAGTTTGCTCAGTGGGCTATTAAAACCATTATGCAGTGGGAAGGAGAACCTTCTCAGACTCCGGTAGTACATTTACATGGCAACCAAGATCGCATTTTTCCTATCCGTTACATACAAAACTGTATTGCGGTAGAAGGAGCAGGTCACTTCATGGTAGTTACCCACGCGAAGAAGATAAGCAAGCTGATACATAAATACTTAAACCAGCAATAATCATGAGTATGGAAGAACGTCACTGTCTGGAATGCGATACTCCTCTGCGCGGGCGTATGGATCAGAAGTTCTGCTCCGATCAGTGTCGCAACAGTTATCATAACCGCCAAAATAGTGATGCCAATAAACTGATAAGAAATATTAATAATGCGCTACGAAAAAATCGACGCATTTTAGCTGAACTTAACCCAAATGGAAAAGCGCGAGTTCGCCGCGATGTACTAGCCCGAAAAGGTTTTAACTTCAATTATTACACCAACATCTATCAAACCAAAAGCGGCACTACTTACTATTTTTGCTACGATCAGGGCTACATCATTTCTGATGAAAAGTACTTCACACTAGTAAAAAAAGAAGAATACATTGACTAGTTTTTTATACAGCTTGTTATTTTCTCAGTAATAAAATATGCTATAAAGAATACTATCTTACTTGGTAAGATAGACGAACGCTTTTTATCGAAAAAGTGTTATAGAAGTGGTTGTATAAATTCAGCAAAAAATAATTTTCATCTTGATTTAAGTAAGAGTTCATTTTTTAATTTTACTCTTCTTATTAACATTTTTTATTACATAAGTTATATTTTAATAAATACTTTGTTTTCTGCTGAATTTTTATGAAATTTAGAACTGAAAAGAGTTATATCTGAAAAATAAGTTATAGAACAGATTTTTTGTTATACTCTATTATTTACAGCATTTTTCAGTATTAGGATTTTATAAGGGCAAAGTCGCTTGCCTAAGTTTCAAGTAAGGGGGTACCAGTGAAATTAATACTTCCCACCTCCTTTTTCTAGTAATGTACTGTTTTCCGTTTTACGGAATGAATAGTATTAATGGTTAGCAAGTTATTTGCAACCATCTCAGTAACTGTGTAAAATATCAATTTATATGAATAAATAAATAATATTTGATATTTTATAGAGTTATACTATAGAGTACACACTCACAAAACATATACTTATCTAGAATTACCTATGAAAAAAACGATCCAGGGAACGCTAATTACAATGTTATCGGTTGCATTGACTGCGATTAGCTGTGCCGAAAAGACTCAAATCATTACTACCGAAGAGGTTCAGAATCTGCCCGTTACTCAGATTTTAATGCGGGATACTACCCTCCAACGGGAGTACGTTGCTGATATTCAGGCAATACAAAATGTTGAGTTGCGTGCTCGGGTTCCTGGTTTTTTGGAAAGAATATACGTCGATGAAGGACAGGAAGTAAAGAAAGGACAATTACTATTTAAGATAAACGATGAAGAATATAAAGCTGAATTAGCGAAAGCGAAAGCTTATCTACAAAATACCATTGCTGAGGCTAAGGCAGTAGAGTTAGAAGTTGACCGCCTGAGAGTGCTGGTCGACAAGAATGTAATTTCTAAAACCGAATTGGATGTAGCTCTGGCTAGGCACGATGCGGTAAAAGCTCGTATTGCTGAAGCCCGATCTGCCGAGACTAACGCTACCATGCGAGTTTCTTACACTAGTATCCGGGCTCCCTTTGATGGAATTATCGACCGTATTCCTCTAAAAACCGGGAGTTTAATTGAGCACGGCACATTATTAACTACTGCTTCGGATGTGAGCAACGTATTTGCCTATTTTTATGTATCAGAAAGTGAGTACTTGCAGTACATGAAAACCCGCGGGAATCCTGAAGCCAATTCAAATGAAGTACAACTTGTGTTAGCCGATGGTTCTAATTACCCGCATACTGGTAAGATAGAGACGATGGAAGGAGAGTTTAAAGCCAGCACTGGTTCTATTGCTTTCCGGGCTCGCTTTCCTAATCCCGAGAAAATTCTAAAGCACCGAGCCACCGGGCGTATCAGTCTGTCCAGCACTATTGAAAATGCCGTGATTGTTCCCCAAAAATCGGTATTTGAAATACAGGACAAGAATTATGTATTTATAGTCGACTCCCTCAATCAGGTGACTATGCAAAACTTCGTTCCGAAGACTCGCTTCTCTCATTACTACATAGTAGAGTCTGGTTTAAAGCCTGGCGATCGTATTGTGTTTGAAGGAATCCAGGATCTTCAAGAAGGCATGCAGATTGAACCTCAGCATGTAGGCTTGGATAGTATCATTGCCATGACCAGGCAAGAGGCAGAGTTATTGTAGATAAAGGTTTCATGTACTCGTGTGTTCGTTGAGAAACCTTCTAGATATACGAGTACAGTACAATCATGTCTTAACCACAATCAAAAGAGTCAGGAAATAAGCATATATGTTTGATATTTTCATTCGCCGACCAATTCTTTCGCTGGTCATCTCTCTATTCATAACCCTATTAGGAGCTCTTTCTTTCTTTACCCTCCCTATTGAGCTTTTTCCCGAAATCGCCCCACCTTCAATAAAGGTACGCGCTAAATATCGTGGTGCCAATGCTGAAGTAGGCTCCAATACTGTAGCCACTCCGTTAGAAAAAGTGATTAACGGAGTACCCGGCATGACTTACATGACCTCAGTTTCCAGTAACCGCGGAACCAACGTCATCAAAATATTTTTTGAGGAAGGTACTGATCCTGACTTGGCCGCCGTAGAAGTTCAAAATCGTGTATCTACGGTAGTGAATGATTTGCCCGAAGAGGTAATAAAGGCAGGGGTGACCACTGAGAAACAGGTGGAAGGCTTACTGATGTATATTAACATTGTGAGTGATGATGAGACTTTAGACGAGAAGTTCATCTATAACTTTACTGATCTCAATGTACTTCAGGAATTACGCCGGGTAGAGGGTGTCGGCTTTGCCGAAATTATGAGTACGAAAGATTACTCAATGCGAATCTGGCTGAAGCCTGACCGGATGACGGCTTACGAAGTATCTACTGAAGAAATAGTTAAGGCGATTCAGAGTCAGAATATTGAAGCGGCTCCGGGACTTACCGGAATCAGTAATGATCGGGCACCCCAGGTGCTTCAGTATGTTTTGCGCTATACCGGAAAGTTTTATGAACCTGCCCAATACGAGCAGTTGGTGATCAGGGCGAGTGATGATGGCTCTATTTTGCGGCTTAAAGATGTAGCTGACGTAGAATTGGGTAATCTTAATTATGGTAGAATTGCCCGTACCGATGGACAGCCCTCGGCTTCTATCATGATTATTCAGCAGCCAGGTTCCAATGCGAGTGCGGTTATCCAACGAGTGAAGGAAAAACTATCCAGCTTGAAAGCGAGTACGTTCCCGCCGGGTATGGAGTATAAAATTACGTATGATGTATCCCGCTTTTTAGATGCTTCTATCAACGAGGTAGTTCGTACGCTGGTTGAGGCGTTCCTTCTAGTGTTCTTAGTGGTATTCATCTTTCTTCAAGATTTCCGCTCTACGCTGATTCCAGCTTTGGCGGTTCCAGTGGCTCTTATCGGAACACTCTTCTTCATTCAGCAACTGGGTTTTTCTATCAACCTGCTTACATTATTTGCACTGGTGCTAGCCATCGGTATTGTGGTAGATAATGCCATTGTTGTAGTGGAAGCCGTGCACGCGAAGATGGAAGAGGAGAACATGGGAGCCAAAGAAGCTACGTTTGCTGCCATGCATGAGATCAGTGGGGCGATTATCTCGATTACCTTGGTTATGTCAGCCGTATTTGTCCCAGTAGCATTTATGTCTGGCCCGGTCGGCATATTTTATCGGCAATTCTCGCTGACAATGGCGATTGCTATTGTGATTTCAGGAGTAAATGCACTCACCCTTACGCCAGCTCTTTGCGCCTTAATGCTTCGCAATAATCACGGTAAGGAGAAGAAAAAGAATCCACTTCAGTGGTTCTTCAATAAATTTAATAAGGGTTATAATTCCTTTGCAAATGGTTACCGAGGTAGTGTTTCATATCTAGCAGGACGACGAGTGATTACGGTGCTAATATTAGTTGTTTTTTTTGCAGCTACTTGGGGAGTAAGTAGAGTACTACCTACGGGCTTTATCCCAACTGAAGATCAGGGGATGATCTACGTAAATGTAACTACTCCAGCGGGGGCTACCGTAGAACGCACCAAACGAGTGCTAGATGATGTACAGCGCACAGCTAACCAGATTGGAGCAGTAAGCTCGGTGTCAACTCTAGCCGGATATAGTCTCACCAACGGACTTTCAGGGGCATCATACGGAATGGGTATGATCAACCTTAAGTCTTGGGAAGAACGAGAAGAAACCATTCAGGAGATTGTTCAGCATTTAGAAGAAAAGACCAAATACATCACTGATGCTAAGGTCGCCTTCTTTTTGCCACCTACTGTACCTGGTTTCGGTAACTCCAGTGGGTTTCAGATGAAAGTACTCGACCGTACCGGAAGTGGTAATCTACCCCGTACAGAGCAGGTAACCCTCAATTTTATTGAGAAATTGATCGAGACTCCAGAAATCGCTAACGCTTACACTGACTTTGACCCGAATTTTCCTCAGTACCTAGTGCGAGTTGACCAGGATATGGCAGCTAAGAAAGGGATTACCATTAATCGGGCTATGCGAACCATGCAAACCTTGGTAGGGGGGGTGTACGTTTCCGATTTTGTGCGCTTTGGTCAGATGTACGACGTCATGATTCAGGCTTCACCCGAGTACCGTACTAAGCCCGAAGATCTGCTCAAGTTAAATATCAAGAATGACCAAGGGGAGATGGTACCTTACTCTACCTTTATTTCGATGGAACGGGTATACGGACCTGAACAACTTACCCGGTTCAATATGTATACTTCGGCTACGGTGAAAGGGGGGGCAGCTCCTGGGTATAGTAGTGGTGATGTAATTGCCGCCATCAACCGGGTAGCCACCGAAGAACTACCTCGAGGATATGTACATGATTGGTACGGTATGACTCGTGAGGAAGTAGGTGCGGGAGACCAGTCACTCTACATTTTCTTAATTTGTTTATTGTTCGTGTACTTACTATTGGCAGCTCAATACGAGAGCTTCTTACTCCCTCTTCCGGTAATCTTATCATTACCACTGGGAGTATTTGGTGCCTTCTTTTCTTTGTACCTATTAGACTTACAAAATAACATTTATGCTCAGGTAGCACTAATCATGCTGATTGGTCTTCTCGGCAAGAACGCTATTCTGATTATAGAGTTTGCCATTCAGCGGCGGCAAGCCGGATATTCCGTATTACGAGCTGCCGTAGAAGGCTCTGTAGCGCGCCTTCGCCCAATTTTGATGACATCCTTTGCCTTCATCGTCGGTCTCATTCCGCTTTGTCTTGCTACTGGGGCTGGTGCTTTGGGGAATCGTTCTATTGGAACTGCTGCTGCCGGAGGTATGCTAATTGGAACTATTTTTGGGGTATTCATTATTCCGGGATTGTACGTACTGTTTGCTTCATTTGTAGGCAAGAAGCACGATAAGAAAACGTATCGTCCGGAACCCAAGCCAGAGATAGATATGACTCTTTCTAGCAACTAATCCTAATCAAAATTTGGAAATAGGGAGGTGTATAGCGTGTCATCAGTGAGCGCACTGCACAATTTACTGATAGTATAAATTTTTATATGCCCGTTCAACAGATACTGATCAAATCGATTTATGGCCTTATTTTTTTGGCTATTGTTAGCAGTTGTAAAATCACTGAGCCTCAAATACCATCACTAACTCCAATGCCCTCAGCATTTGAGGGTAGTACTGACTCGGTAAGTATTGGAGATATTTCCTGGCAAGACTTTTTCTCAGACCCGTATTTGGTAGCATTGATTGATACGGGTATTAATCATAACCTGGATCTGAAGTCGGCAGTGCAGCGTATTGAAATTGCCCGAACTGAATACGATATTCGTCAGGGAGCACTGTTGCCCTCATTAGATGCCCGCTTCCGAGCCCGGTCAGGTGAGGCTCTTAGAAATAATGTACTGAGAGGGACAATTAACGGCGATCAGAATGGAGATGCTCAGCGAGAAAACTATTTTTTAGGATTTCAAAGTACCTGGGAAGCTGATTTGTGGGGAAAACTGAGAAGCCGGAGAGAAGCAGCCTACGCCCGTTTCTTGGCTACTGAGAAAGGTAAGCACTTAGTCACTACGGCTTTAGTAGCCGAGATTGCTCGGTTATATTATGAGTTACTAGGGTTGGATTATGAGCTAGAAACCATTAGAAAAAACATTGCGCTACAGGAAGTTGGGCAGGAAGTCATTCAGATTCAGAAATTGGGCGGACGGGCTACCGAACTAGCTGTGCAGCAGTTTCAGGCGCAACTATTGGGTACCCGAAGTCTTCAGTACGAGCGACAGCAGCGGATTGTAGAAGTAGAAAATCAGCTAAACTTACTGTTAGGTCGCTACCCTCAACCAATTGAACGAGGCGATTCTATTCTCAACCAGAGGTTACCCGAATTTGTTGAAGCGGGGATACCCTCCAATTTAATTCGCCGCCGCCCCGATATTCAGCAAGCAGAACTAGTGTTGACCGCAGCTCGAGCTGATGTAGATGCTGCTAAGGCTGCATTTCTACCGTCGCTTACCCTTACACCCTACTTGGGGTTTCAAACGCAATCATTCCCCTCTTTATTTACCACCCCTGAGTCATTAATATTGGGAATGCTAGGAGGTGTCACCGCGCCAATATTTCAGCAAAGGCAGCTCAAAGCCGACTACTCACGGATGGTAGCTCAAAATTTTCAAGCATTTTATAATTATCAGCAGTCAATCCTAACGGGCTATCAGGAAGTGCTCACTAGTTTACAGCGGGTAGAAAATTTTAAGCAGGCTTACGAACTGCGCGAGCAAGAAGCACAAGTGTTACTCAACGCAGTAAGTACTTCCAACGATTTATTTGCGGCTGGCTACGCAACGTATTTGGAAGTAATTACCGCTCAAGAACGAGTGTTGGAGGCGGAATTGAATATGATTAATACTCGCAAAGAAATTTTTTTAGCACTCACCTCTCTCTATCAAGCGCTGGGTGGTGGCTGGCAGTAGCTAGTTGTCATCAAGTTGCCAAATCCTCTCGTTAAGCGTATTCAAGGCAGGTTTTTGCTTTTGTAAGCTTTATATCTCTAGAAAAGGATAGTATCTTGCCTTGCTCAGTAACGTATTATCTAATCTATTTCTATGAAACTACTAACAACCAGTTTCCTGCCCATACCGGTGGCTATCCTTCTAATTTCTCCGGTGCTAGCCCAATCTAATCATTCTCTTACTTCACCGAACGGTAAAATCCAGGTGGAAATAAACCTTGGTGACCAAATTACTTTTTCCATTAATCATGAGTCTGACCCAGTAATCACACCAACTTCCATTGCTTTAATGCTGGAAGATGAAACCTTAGGTGAGAAGCCTCGCCTTAGAAATAAAAAGACAAATGAAGTAGACGAAACTGTGGAAGCTCCTTTTTATAAACGTAGCGAAATTCGCGACCATTACAATGAACTCACCCTCAACTTTCGAGGAAATTATAGTGTGATTTTTCGGGCTTACGATGAAGGTGCTGCTTACCGATTTGCTACTAACCGAAAGGGCGAACTCACAATCAAAAACGAACAGGCTGGGTTTAGTTTTGCTAATAACGTCCAAACCTGGGCAGCTTACGCCAATGCCGAAGATTTTAGCAGCTTTGAACCACAGTTTGAGACATCTTTCGAGAATACCTATGAAAAAGAAACTATTTCGCAGTTAGATGACCAACGGCTAGTGATTCTTCCCACTTTGGTGGACGTGGGCAACGGTAAGAAGGTCTGCATTACGGAGGCTGATTTAGAAGATTATCCGGGTATGTATCTCAATATACGTGGTGAAGGAAACTCATTCCAGGGAGTGTTTGCGCCCTACCCTAAAAAAGAGGAGCAAGGTGGGCACAACAACTTGCAGATGCGCGTGGTAGAACGGGAAGAGTATATCGCCAAAGTCCCAGGTCAGCGATCGTACCCTTGGAGAGTAATGGTAATCTCGGAAGAAGACAAGCAGTTAGCGGATAGTGACTTGGTGTACTTACTGGCGTCTCCATCACGAGTAGAAGACATTTCCTGGATAAAACCGGGTAAAGTAGCCTGGGACTGGTGGAATGCCTGGAACCTATACGGAGTAGATTTTGAAGCAGGAATCAATAACGAGACCTATAAGTATTACATAGATTTTGCGGCTAAACAAGGCATCGGTTACGTCATCTTAGATGAAGGCTGGAACGTAACTGGTGCAGCTGACCTGATGCAGGTAATCCCAGAGATTGATCTAGAAGAGCTGGTAGCCTACGGAAGAGATAAAGGAGTAGACATTGTACTTTGGGCGGGTTATCAGGCTTTTGAGCCCGACATGGAAAACGTTTGTCGTCACTTTTCCGAAATGGGCGTGAAGGGTTTTAAAGTTGACTTTATGGATCGGGACGATCAGGAAGTGGTGAACTTTTACTACAAAGCAGCTGAATTGGGAGCAAAATACCAGTTGTTCATGGACTTTCACGGAGCGTTTAAACCTACTGGACTCAACCGCACTTACCCTAATGTGCTCAACTTTGAAGGGGTACATGGTTTGGAGCAAATGAAGTGGGACACTCCCGATGTAGATCAAGTAACCTACGACGTAGAAATTCCCTTCATCCGGATGGTAGCTGGCCCAATGGACTACACCCAGGGAGCCATGCGTAACGCAATCAAAGAGAATTACTATCCGGCGTTTACCGAACCCATGAGCCAGGGCACCCGCTGCCGACAGTTGGCTGAGTACGTAATCTTCGAGTCTCCCTTTAATATGCTGTGTGATGACCCTACCGCTTACGAAGAAGAACCCGAATGCACCGACTTTATTGCGGCAGTACCAACTGTCTGGGACGAAACTGTGGTACTAGACGGAAAAGTAGGCGACTACGTAGCTATTGCCCGCCGTAGTAGAGATGAGTGGTACGTAGGTGTGTTAACGGACTGGGAGGCCCGCGAAATGACGCTAGATTTATCGTTCTTAGGAGAAGAAAGTTATCAGGCAGAAGTTTTTCAAGACGGTATTAACGCCCACAAAACAGCTCAGGATTACCAAAAAACATCTATGGAAGTGCCCGACAACCATCAAATTACTGTAAAAATGGCACCTGGTGGTGGCTACGCAGCCCGGATTTATTCGGAATAGTAATTCTCATTCCCCCTTTTCCAAAAGGGTCGCTGCGACCGACGCCCGGTGGAACCGGGTAAGGGGGATTTTCAGCAAGTACAATCTTACCTTTGTAAATAACCTGTCTTATGAAAACACTCAGCATACTAATTATCAGTCTCATTTTCACTCATATTCTCATTGCTCAATCCCAAGAAGAGCAAGCCGTAGCTGACGCCGTAGAAATACTACGTACGGCGATTGTAGATGCCGACGAAGCTGCCCTGAAAGAAATTACATTGAATGAACTCACTTACGGTCATTCTAGCGGATTACTAGAAAACAAGTCTGAGTTTGTAGAGGCTCTGGTCAGCGGAAAGTCTGATTTCAAGAATATGGATCTGATCAACCAAACTGTCACCATAGTGAATGAAACCGCTTTGGTTCGTCACGAGTTAAAGGCGGATGTAGTCGATAGTGGAAATCCGGCGAGTATCCACTTAGGAGTACTGCTCGTTTGGCAAAAACAAGAAAATGAATGGAAACTTCTGGCTCGACAAGCTTACAAGCTGTAATATTCACCCGATGTGGGTTTGAATGTGTCTTTGGCAGAATATTATCTTATCTTTACAATACTTCTCAGAAGTAAATTTCACAAACACTACAAACCTTGTTATGAAAAGATTTTTCTCTTCCCTTCTAGCAATTGGGTTATTGCTAGTGATTATTCACGATAATTACGCCCAGCGGAGAAATCGCAATAGCGAAAGCAGTCCATCCAGTACGATGGCTGATTCTACATTTGCCGGACTTGAATTTCGTAGCCTTGGCCCAGGTTTTATGTCGGGGCGCATTGGCGATGTAGCCATTCATCCTGAAGACCCCAACACCTGGTACGTCGCTGTCGGCTCCGGTGGTGTCTGGAAAACGACCAATGCAGGTGTCACTTTCGAGCCTATTTTTGACGGGCAGGGCTCCTACTCAATCGGCTGTGTAACGGTTGATCCGGTGAACCCCCACATTGTATGGGTAGGAACTGGAGAGAATGTCGGAGGCCGCCACGTGGGCTACGGTGACGGAATCTATCGTAGTGCCGATGGTGGGCAGACCTGGGAGAATATGGGACTAAAAGCATCGGAGCATATCTCTAAGATTATTGTTCACCCTGATAATTCGGATGTAGTTTGGGTAGCTGCTCAGGGTCCACTTTGGAATAAAGGTGGTGAAAGAGGTATATACAAATCTACCGACGGGGGTAAGACTTGGAACAAAACACTAGGCGACGACGAATGGATTGGTGTAACCGATCTTATGATTGATCCTCGTAACCCCGATTGGATGTACGCCGCTACCTGGCAGCGTCACCGAACCGTTGCTTCCTACTTAGGTGGTGGCCCAGGTTCAGGCATTCACCGTAGCCAAGATGGGGGAGAAACTTGGGAAGAGTTGACTACTGGCTTGCCCGACGGCAATATGGGTAAAATTGGTTTAGCGATCTCGCCTCAGCAACCCGATGTTGTGTATGCTGCAATTGAGCTAGACCTCCGCGAAGGAGGGGTATATCGCTCGGCTGACCGAGGTAGCACTTGGGAGAAACGGTCAGATGCCGTAGCCGGAGCCACTGGGCCCCATTATTATCAAGAACTTTACGCCTCGCCCCATCAGTTTGAGCGGCTGTATCTGGTTGATTCTCATATGCAGTACTCCGAAGACGGTGGAAAAACCTTTAAGCGGTTGAACAATGCTCACAAGCACGGTGATAACCACGCCGTCGCCTTCCGAGAAGATGACCCTGAATATTTATTAGTTGGTACCGACGGTGGACTGTACGAAAGCTTTGACCTGGGAGCAAATTGGCGCTTTATGGAAAACCTACCAATTACGCAGTTCTATAAAATTGCTTTAGATGACGCTGAGCCGTTTTACAATATTTACGGTGGAACGCAGGACAATAGCACTCAGGGTGGCCCATCCCAAACTGATAACGTACACGGCATTCAAAATTCTGATTGGCGAGTGGTGCTTAACTGGGATGGACATCAACCCGCCACTGAACCCGGTAATCCCGACATTGTGTACGCGGAACGGCAGGAAGGAACGCTGTCACGCATTGATATGACTACTGGTGAAGTGGTAGATATTCAGCCTCAGCCCGGTGTAGATGAAGACTACGAACGCTTCAACTGGGACTCTCCGATTTTGGTAAGCCCCCACAATCCTAAGCGGATATACTTCGCTTCCCAACGAGTATGGCGGTCGGATAACCGGGGCGATGAGTGGCAAGCTATTTCCGGTGACCTTACCAAAGATCAGGAGCGCTTTGCTCTACCGATTATGGGGCGAACCCAGAGCTGGGAAGGTTCCTGGGACGTAGGTGCTATGTCTAATTACAATACAATTACTTCGCTAGCTGAATCGCCTCAGCAAGAGGGTTTGATCTACGCCGGAACCGACGATGGAATTGTACAGGTGACTGAAGACGGGGGAGTTAACTGGCGAAAGATTGATGTGGGTAGTATGTCAGGCGTTCCAGCTACCGCTTTTGTAAACGATATTAAGGCTGACCTACATGACGCCAATACAGTTTACGTAGTATTGGATAACCATAAGTACGGTGATTTTCAACCGTATCTGGTGAAGAGTACTGACCGAGGACGTACCTGGCAATTTATGGCAACTGACCTTCCAGATCGCACGTTGTTGTGGCGTATTGTACAAGATCACGTAGATAAAAATCTCATGTTCCTAGCGACTGAATTCGGAATTTACTTTACTAACGACGGAGGGTCGCAGTGGACAGAACTGACCGGAGGCTTACCCACCATTTCGTTCCGGGACTTGGCGATTCAAAAACGAGAAAACGATTTGGTCGCGGCTTCTTTCGGTCGGGGAATCTTTATTCTAGACGATTATACTGCGCTACGAAACCTATCCGAAGAGCAACTGCTGGCTGAAGCCACACTGTTTGAACCTCAAGATGCCGACTGGTACGTTCCCCGTTCTCACCTGAGTTTTGATGATGAAAAAGGTTCGCAAGGGGCTTCTCACTTTGTGGCTCCTAATCCGCCTTTCGGCGCGGTCTTTACCTATCATCTGAAAGATGGGCTTACAACTCAGGAAGAGCAACGAATGAAGCGGGAAAAAACCTTGAACGCTCAGAATCAAAATGTGCCGTTCCCCGGCTGGGAGAACTTGGCAGCGGAGGTTAAGCAGGCAGCGCCTAAGGTTTGGATAGCCGTAAAAGACGGGCAAGGTAATGCAATACGGCGAGTAGAAGGATCAACCGAAAGTGGACTCCATCGGGTAGCCTGGGATCTGCGATATCCGTCGCCCTACCCTATTCATCTGGAGCAGCAATCCGGTAGCGATGAACAACCTCCACAAGGGATGATGGTCGCCCCCGGTACCTACACTGCTACCCTGTACAAGCAGGTGGGCGGCGAGGTAACCGAACTCTCCGAGTCGGTGAACTTTGATGTGATTCCTCTGCGCGAAGGAGCACTGGAGGGTGCGCCAGCCCAAGAAGTAGCTCAATTCTGGCGATCGTACGAGGATGCACTTCGTTCGGCTACTGCACTGGAGGTTTCTCTAGATAATGCTCTTACTCGAGCCAATCGGATGCAGGTTGCTTTAGCTCAGGCTCCGGTCGTTCCGGGTTCATTAGATCAGCAACTTCATCAGGTGCAGCAAAGTCTGCTTACGCTGGAAGAGGAATTGCGAGGAAATCCGGCTAAGTTGAAAGTAGGTGAGAAAACGAAGCCAACCGTAGGGCAGCGTTTATTCTCGCTGGAAATCGGTATCGGTAACTCTACCTATGGCCCTACCGAAACCCACAAAGAACTAATGGCGATTGTCCAAGATCAGATAAAGGAGATACATTCAGAGCTGGAATCTACCAAAAATGAAATGACCGAAATAGCCAAAGCTCTAACGGAAGCCGGTGCCCCCTGGGTAGAAGGCGAACCCGTTCCACCCATCGGCCCGAATAGATAATCGGATAAACTAAGAGCTTGAAAGAAACCTGAGGAAAATGAATTCTTCAGGTTTTTATTTTTGTGATGGTTCTCTGTCCTCGTTAAAAAGTCACCGTCAATCCGCCATTGACCTCTAGGACGGAGCCCGTCATGTAGGATGCGTCGGGGCTAGCGAGGAACCAGGCGACTCCGGCTACCTCCTCCGGCTTACCGGCTCGCTTGAGCGGTAGATGATCATTTTTGATGTAGTTATTCTGGAACCATTCGGTCTCTATTTCATTTTTGCCGTCTTCCTTCACCGACATGGGAGTGTTAATAAAACCGGGTGCAATAGCGTTGGTCAGGATATTTCGCGGAGCCAGTTCTACCGCCAGGACGCGAGTAAGTTGGGTAAGGGCTGCTTTGGCCATTCCGTAGGCAGAGCTGCCGTAAGCCACCCGGTCGTGGTGGATAGAGGTAATATTAATAATTCGTCCGCCATCCTGTAGCAGAGGAATTAGCGCCCGACAGACCTTTACTGTTCCGTACAGCATCACCTGGAGCAGATGATCCCACTTCTTGAAATCAGGGTCTAACAAAGGCACGCTTCGGGAGATGCCCGCGCAGTTGATCAGCGTATGAAAATCAGCGAATTGCTCCTGGGTCTGCTTCTTCAAATTCTCAGTCTGGGCATCGGAGGTAATGTCTACTTCTACGGCTATATGTCCGTCACCTTCTAGTTTGTCAATAACCTGTTGAGTAGCGGCCATTTCGGGAGCACCGACCATTACCTGCCAGCCTTCTTGGGCAAAGCGTTCCGCCGTGGCTTTACCAATTCCGGATGAGCCTCCGATAATGATTACTTTTTTTCTCATAGCATGAAAGACGGATTGATGAGTTAGAAACAATAATATGCATTATCACCCATATCTTTATGATTAAGAGATAGACCTTCCTGTAGGAACATGATTAATCATGTTCCTACACGTTCACCAATCTTCATCACCCTCTCAATCTCTATTTTCCCATTCTCAAAATCAAACTGCACCAAGTCAGCCGGTTGCCCCTCCGATAGAAATATTTCTTCGCCTAAAAATCGGGCAGGATATACCGAAGCCATACTCCAGGCCTGGCTAAGCGAGGCTAGTTGTTCATCTAGCAGATACTGAACGTTCTCCAATAACGATTTGGCAGATCCGGCCAGTAAGCCCGAATCATCACTGATCGCTAAACGTCCATCAGTTTCCAGTACTACTTCTCCGCCAACGTGGGTGGTGTATTCTCCGGACGGCATGCCGCAGAACTGGGTAGCATCGCTCACCAGTAAAGTACGTTCGGGCTTCACCCGCATTACCACTTTCATAAAATTATTTGGTAGATGGAAGCCATCGGCGATAATACTGGCGTACAAGTCATCCTCAGCGAGTTGATCCCATAGCAGATTGGGGTGGCGGGGAAGTTGCGTTGGAACCGCATTCCCCAGATGGGTAGCGAGGGTCGCCCCGGCGTCTACTGCCGAAGCTATCTGTTCAGAATTAGCCAGCGTATGTCCTAAAGCAACCCGGATGCCCACCGCCCGGCATTGCTGAATAAAGGTAGTAGAGCCATCCCATTCGGGAGCTAGCGTAATCAGTTTAATCCGATGGGCTGAAGCCTGTTGAAAGCGTTGGAATAAGTCCCAGTTGGGGGCTTGAATGTATTCACGCGGGTGAGCGCCGCGAGCTCCGTCTTGATTAGAAATAAACGGACCTTCCAGGTGAACTCCACCAACGCAGGCATCCACCAGTGGGTAAGCCTCGCAGGCTTGCCGGATTACATTCAGCAGATGAAGCAGGTTTTCGTCTGAGTTAGTAATGAGCGTAGGAAAGAAATTGGTTACGCCCTGCTTTAGTAACAAATGGACGACATCCAGTATATCCGATGGGGTGAGGGAAAGATCATTGAAGTCCACACCATGGATGCCATTAATCTGCAAGTCAATCAAACCTGGCCCGATGTAGGGTAAGTCTTCGGTTAATTCTTTAAGTTGATCGATCCGTCGGATAATTTCGCCTTCAAGCAGGTATTCTTCCGCCTGCCCGGTAAGGCAATTGATACCGCGAACACTGCTCATGATTTGAGAAAACCTTCCTTTTCCTCGGTACGAGCAGATTCGGCGTCTAGGTACAGTTGACAGTCTTGGTGCGTTCTGAGAATAGAAGCGGGGCAATCGGTGCTGATGGAGCCGTTCAGAGTACTGTCTACTGCTTCTCGCTTGGTGGGGCCGGGCACTACACAGCACAGATATTTTCCGCTCATCAGCGTAGGAATAGTTAGGGTGATGGCCTGGGTAGGCACAATATCCAGTGAAGCAAAGCAGCCATCGTTCACCTGCTGCTGCCGACAGCGCGCATCCAATTCTACTACCTTCACCATCTGAGAATCCTCAAAATCTGCTACTGGAGGATCGTTAAAGGCAATATGTCCATTTTCACCAATCCCAAGACAAACAATATCAATCGGTTTTTCCGCGAGCAAATCAGCATATCGTCGACATTCCTGCTCAGGATTATCATCGCCGTTAATTAGATGAATGGCCTTGAGCTGAACCCGATCAAATATCTTCTCCCGCAGGAAATTAGCAAATCGTTGGGGAGCATCCGCCAGAAGGCCAATGTATTCGTCCATATGAAAAGCGGTAACTTTTGACCAGTCAATTTGGTCGGATTGAGCTAGATACTCCAGTACTTCATTCTGAGAAGGTGCCGCAGCGAATATCATTCGGAGCTCATCTTGCTCGCCAAGTAAAGCGTTTATCCTTTCTTCTACTGCGCTTCCGGCAGCTTGCCCCATTTTCTCTCGAGTACTAAATATATGAGTGTGCATGGTGATTATTGATTAAGGGTGGTGAGCATTTCGTTGACGGGCTGAGAAGCAGTTTTCTGGGTCAGAAAACCAAAGGTTACGTATACAATAATTGAAATCAATAGTGGCAGACTAACTTCTAAAGCCAAACTGTTCAGTTCAACATTTTTGGTGATAATAAATGTAATTAGTCCGGAGGCGATAGAGGTAATGGCTGCTGTTGAACCGCAGCGCCGGAAGGCGGGCAATAATCCGAACAATACGGGTATAGCAATGGGACCAATCAAGGCTCCGAACCAGGTTACAATCAATCCGAATACCCCACCAAATTTTTCGTATTGCAGTGCCACCACAATAGTAAGTAGTGTAAACCCAAACGTAGTAATCCTGGCTACCCGCAGCGAGGCTCGGGCGGATTGAATCTTAGGGGAAACTGCCGGAAGAATATCGCGAGTAATCACTGCCGCAATGGTATTCACATCCGAAGAAGTCATGGACAGAGTATTGGCAAACAATGAGGCTACTACTAAACCGATAAGACCCACCGGTAATAGTTCCAACGTGAGTAAGCCGTATGATTGGGTAGGGTCTTCCAAATCAGGCAGCAGCAGTGGAGCCGCCCAAAGTGGGAATAGCAAGATAAGTGGCCAAACCAGATAGAGGATACCCGAAAGGCGAGCCGCTTTTTTTGCCTCACTTTCATTAGCTGATGAAATGTAGCGGGTAGCCAGATTCCAGGTACCACCGTTATAGCTCAGAAAATTAATAAACAGAAAAGCCAGAGCGAAGCCAACCGTATAGGGGTCATTGAATAAGTCGCCGTTACCTTCGGGAAGTCGATCCCACATACCAAAAATAGAATCCCAGCCTCCGAGCCGCATCACTACTACGACGAACATCACGGTTCCGGCTACAATTTGCACAATGAACTGAGCAAAGTCAGTGATGATTACCGCCCACAGTCCACCAAAGGTAATGTAAATAAGCGATACTCCCCCGGCAATCAGAATCCCAACGGGGATAGAAAGTCCGGTAAAAACTTCCAGCAAAATAGCAATAGCCGCCCACTTAGCTCCTACGTCAAATAGCTTGAGTAGCACTCCACTCCAGGCCATCAACTGCTGGGTAAATAGATTATAGCGAGTTTTTAGATATTCCAGTGGTGACTGAATACGAAACTGCTGCCGCAAACGCACCCATAGTACCGGAAACACTCCCGCACTGGCAATGATGGTAAGTCCAATCGTAAACGCCCACCATACATAAAGCGAGAAGCCATGAGTGTAGGCCAGCCCGGCGTAGGCTACGAATACCGCCCCACTGTACCCCGATACATGATGCGAAATGCCCGATAACCACCAAGGCAAATTACCCCCCGCTACAAAATAGTCTTCTGAGTCCTGATTTTTGAAGTACGACCAGATGCCAATGACGACTAGCGTGAGAAAGAAGAGAACGACTACCAGCAGATCAAACGAGCTTAACTTCATAGTTTTTGGTTATAGCTCAGCTTTCTCTTTGGCTTCTGACATTACTTCTTCTAATATAACCAATTCGCCACCTCGCTGCTTGCTTACGTCCGCGGCAGTCATAAAAGCAAAAATCTCCAGAGTTTCTTCCGCGCTTACCGGAGGCTTACCAGTTTTGAAAAAATTGACAATTTCTACTAATAGCGGACGGTAACCGTCGTAGGGGCCAAGAGGGGCAATTCCGGTTTCGCCGAAAGCAGTGCCACCGTAGCCGAGTTCGCCGCTTCGCATTCCCCGAAAGGTACCGATCCGGCCATCTTTCCACTTACCAGTTACTACATCAACATTTTCGTTATGTTGGCGAGAAACACTTTGGCAGCCAGTGCCCATCACCGTAAATAGAGTTTCCACTCCGTGAATACCGTACCAATACAAGTCAGGGTGGGTAGGTTCCAGATGAGCCGGACTGTAGGTATCGGCCCCAAGCACTTTTCCAATACTTCCGTTGACAACTTCTTGCGCCGACTTCATATAGCGCAACGAAGAAGATGAGAACATCGGCACGCCGTATTTTTCAGCAGCGTTAAACAGGGCGATTGCATCCGGTAAAGAAGCAGCAATAGGCTTGTCAATAAATACTGGTTTTCCGGCCTCAAATACGGGTAAAGCTTGCTCCAGATGCCGCCTTCCGTCGTTGGTTTCTAGCAGCACAAAATCTACTTCGTCCAGTAGGGTAGCAACAGAATCTACAATCTTCACTCCTAGCTGCTGTATCTCTTCCGTATACTTCGGTATGCGGCTTACACTGGATTCAATATCTTTGCTACCGTACGGATAAGCCGCTACCACCGGACAGCCAGCTACATCAGATTCGGCATTGGCATCGTTCAGTACTTTGGTAAAGGCTACACTGTGGGAAGTATCTAATCCGATAATCCCGACTTTTCCGATGACCTTTTGATCTGTTAGAGCAGCAATAGCTGAAGGCTGAGCCAACCCTAAAGCAGCTCCAGACAGTGAGACAGATTTAATAAAATTACGTCGGTTGAGTGACTTCATAGTTAAGGTATTTCTAGACACTAGGCTCCCAGCCAGGTTCGTATTCCCGTCCCCAAAGCTTCATAGCTTCGGGGTCGTTTAGGATTTTCCCATTGCTAGGGTCGCAAGTAAGAGTGCGCTTAGTGCGGTGAGCAATATTTCCCAACTGGCATAGCAAAACACTTTTGTTTCCGTCTTCAATCTCTGAGTGTAGTTCCGCTCCATCGCGAATGCCTTGGTAGAAATTGGTCAGATGATCTACATCTAGGTCAAAGCCGGGACCAGTAGTATCCAATGCCTGGGCCGACTCATAAGTGACTCGTTTTATTTCTTTACCCTTATTGTCAAAGATGGCGTAGCCGTTACCCAAAATTACCACACTACCATTTTCTCCGTGAAAAGAGGCACTAGCCGACATACCTTCAATCGGTTGTCCGTTGCAGCTTCGGCCTTCCCAAGCAATAGTTTTACCGTCCTCAAAATCAAAAGTAGTAATCTGGGTATCGGGCGTTTCCCAATCATCGTCGTAGGCGTAGCGTCCACCGCTAGAATTTACCTGGGTAGGATAATCCACCTCCAGTCCCCAGCGACACAAATCAATAAAGTGCGTACCGTTGTTGAGAATTTCACCAGTACCCCAGTGCCAGAACCAATGCCAGTTATAATGAATCAGATTATCTTGATACGGGCGACGAGGAGCGGGGCCTTGCCACAATTCGTAATCCAGTTCGGCAGGAACAGGAGCCGGTTTTCCTTTACCAATAGATTCGCGGGTGTTTGCATACCAGGCTCGAGCGTAGTAGGGGCGACCGATAGCTCCGTCTTTCACCGCCTGAATGCCTTCTACTACCAAAGGCCACGATCGTCGCTGGTTTCCCATCTGCACCACTTTCCCGTAGCGTTTGGATGCTTCTACTAGCAATTCGCCTTCTTGGGGATTATGGCTACAGGGCTTTTCTACGTAAACGTGTTTACCCGCTTGCAAAGCCATTATCGCCGCTGGGGCGTGCCAGTGATCGGGTGAAGCAATCACCAAAGCATCCAATGACGGATCGTCTAGTGCCTGACGAAAGTCTTTAATTCCTTTAGGGGCATTTTTCTGCCCAGCCGCCGTAGCGGCTTCCACCCCCTTTGCCATCGCGGCATCATCTACGTCGCAGATGTAGGCTACTTCGGCCTGGGGCAAATTGGCAAATCCTTTAGAAAGGGCTGCGCCTCGGCTATTGGTACCCATAATGGCAACTGTAATTTTTTCGTTGGGTGATCTTTCTTTGAAGATGGTAAACGGTTGAGGAGTGAATACGGCTGCCCCGATACTGGCAGCAGTAGCTTGTTTGATAAAATCTCTGCGATGCATGATTGGTAGGTTGTTGTGTTATTACTCGTATGAACTTAAAGAAAATACCGATAAGATAGCGGGTTTGGCTGATTTTATCCTGTATGGTATACATACGTAAGTTAGTAACTGCTAGGAAATTTATTATCTATCCATGAATTTTTGATAAATTCAGGTGACAGCTTTGGTGTTAACTACGACTAACGTTTAACAGCAATTGCTATATCAGCTTCACTATCAATCGTCGCCTAATATGAAAACCCGTACTCGAGTTACCTGGAGTAATGTTATCAAAAAACATAAGGTAGAACCTTTCAAGTATTTAATCCCAGGTAGCTTACAAGATATAGTTTCAGCTGTGCGTGAAGCCGAGAAGTGTGGTCACCGGATTCGGGCAGTGGGTTCGGGGCACTCGTATTCGGATGTAGCTATCACCGATGGACATCTGGTAGATATGTCCCAGTTATGCCGTCAGTTAGAATTAGATAAGAACAAACTGCTGCGGGAACATCAGGAAAAATTCTTGGTGGAAGTAGAAGGAGGAATTACGGTAGAAGCCCTGAACCGAAAGCTTGATCGCCAGAAATTAGCCCTAATAAATATGGGAGCGATTGATGAACAGACCATCTCGGGAGCAATTGCTACCGGAACCCACGGGGCGGGACGTAACCTGCCTGCTTTATCAGGAATGGTTCGATCATTAGTATTGGTGGCGGCAGGAGGTAAAATATACCGAATTGAACCCAGAGCAGGATTTACTGATCCAGCTCAGCACAATGACTCCGATATTGAGCTAATTCAGGATGATGGTGTTTTCCACAGTGTGGTAGTTAGTTTAGGCTGTACAGGTATTGTATATTCTTACATTTTGGAGGTACGTCCGCGATACTGGCTGTACGAAAATCGTCAGCCTGCCAAATGGTCGGAGGTACGTCGGAAGCTAGCCGATGGCTCTATGTTTGATGATTATCCCATAACTATCAATGGTCAGCAGGTAAAGCGTCCTATCCGTAGCTTGTTTATTGTGGTGAACCCTTACGAGCGAAATGGTGATCATACTTGTATGGTCGCCCGCACCTTTGAGATAGAAAAATTTCACTTCCGCACTATCCGCGATCGCACCCGAAATATACTGGCTACTATTGTCAGCAATATTCCGGTTGCTTATTGGATAACCTTATTGGTAGTAAATTATTTACCTCGCTTCATTCCGGCAGCACTCGAACGATCTATGACTGCCCTGAAAGATGATACCTACGTCAATAAATCGCACAAAGTGCTTTTTCAAGGGTTTGAGTACGTGGCTAGCCAAGGACACGGATCAGAATTTGCTTACAACCGATACGAGAATACGTACCTAGATGTAATGAATGTTATTTTTGCTAAGGTAAAGCAACTCTCGGAGAAATATAATGTGTACCCTAGCTCAGCACCTACGCTACGCTTTGTAAAAGCCTCACCAATGTACTTGACTCCCGAACACGAGATGGATGTATGCTACATTGGCAATCCGGTACTGGTAAAGCAAAAAGGAGCTAGTTTAATATTAAACGAATACCAGGATATTCATCTGAAAGCTGGCGGTAAACCTCACTGGGGCAAAATCACCAACCGATTGGAAGGTCGTACCGAACTAATTCGCAAGTGGTATAATAAATTTGAAACCTGGCGCAAGGTGATGCTGCGTTTTAACCCTGATCGAACCTTTCTCAATAGTTTTGCTGAACGCATGCGCCTGGATGAGCCATAGGCAGGAGATAATGACACAGCAGGGAATTTCCAGGTTGGCTTTTTCGTTTTAAAAACAATACGAGCTAGTTGCTCGATGACACTATACTCCCTTCTCCTTTAAAAGTTTAAGCTATTTCTAAAAATTCCTTATGACAAAGGCATCTGGTTATAGTAAAATTCTCTGGAAAGCAACTACCCTTATTGTCTGGTTGGGAGTTATAGGAATGGTAGGCGGGGTAGCTATCTATCTATGGTCTAAAGCAGAGACTAGTCAGATTGAGCAGGTACAACAGTTGCGAAAAGAAATGAATGCCCTCACCGACCGAGATTATCAACTTCAGCATAAAATTGATAGCCTCAATCGGTTAGGAGTAGCGGATTTAGAACTTTTGGAAGACACCACGTCGGTTAATACAGTGGCAGCCTCGCCTCGATAACTCTGACACTACCCACGTAACTAACTATTTTGTTTGTCTTACGTGAATCGTTTTTCCTGCTATATTGAAGAGTTAAAGAGAAAGGTCAAAAGACTGACCTCCCCCGTAAGTATCAATTAATGCTTCTTCTTTTTCTTCAAAATCAACGTACCAGTCCAGATATGGTCGGTGCGGTCACCGCCTTCTTCCAGAAATTGTACTTTGCTATCAGTTATGCCTTCTCCGCTCGCTCCTTCAAACCGACCCGTTCCACCTGTAAACACAAAGGGATCCATAAAAAATGCCCCGTACACTGGGTCATCTTCCAACGGCAATACTTTTCCACTGACAGTAAAGTATAATTCGTCTCCATTGTTAAAAGCAAATACTCCTTCGCCATCGACATACTCTAGGTAAGTAGGGCTTTCGGGGTCAACATCCACGCAGAAGGTAATTTTGGTAGTGAAGCTTCCTAGTTTTTTGGCTACTCCTTCCCCCTCCTGATTATTGAAGAAAGTGTAGGGGGCTGCACAACCTTTTTCTTCCTCTTCGCCTTCATCGGTAGGAGTTAAAGAGGTATGGAAGTCCGCTTCAAGTTTTATCTCCCGTTCTTTGTCTCTATCTCTTTCGGTATCCTTCAGAATATCCTCCAGGAGTTTCTGGCAGGAGAAAAGCATGATGGCACTTAGGGCAATGGTGGTTAGATTGAATGTAGTTTTCATGGTAATTATTGATTAGGTGAAACAACAATTTATCAGTAGGTAAGCACTAAGGTTGGTTAACGATTACTAGCTCTTTGAGAGGTTAAGCTACCTAGTTTATAGATTAAGATTCTTAACAGAAAGTTAGCCCCGTTGGCAGCAAAAATGCTAGCCGATTTGTTGCAACTTTTGGCTTATTTGTTTCAGTGAGGAATTTTTTATGGAATATTTATCAGACACATCCTAATGCCGGACTTCGGAGGGGGAGTAGCCAAACTCCTGGGCAAAAGATCGGCTGAAGTGGGAGAAATCTTTGTAGCCCACCTGTACGGCAATCTCACCGATGGGATCATCAGTACTTTGAAGTAAGGATTTTGCTCGCTGAAGCCGGTGAGTGCGAATATAGCTGGCGGTAGAAGTATCGGTCAGTGCCTTTAGCTTGCGGTGCAATTGAGTACGGCTCATACCAACCTCTCGGCAAAGGTGAAGGGTATCAAACTCCGGTTTGTTCAGATGGTCTTCAATAGTATTGTTGATCTCCTGAAGAAATTGAGCTTCCTGCTGGCTTAATGCATTTAGTTGCTCATCTGGCTCCTCCTCTCCTTTTAACTGGTTTCGTAGCCGTTGGCTCAATGTCGTCAGGTTGGCTAATCGCAGTAGCAATTCTTCCTGATGGAATGGTTTGGTCAGATAGGCATCAGCGCCCTGCCGGAATCCGGTCAGTCGATCTTCTTGGGTGGCTTTGGCCGTCAGCATCATGACGGGAATATGGCTGCTACGGCGATCTTCTTTTAGCTTTTGGCAAACGGCAAAACCGTCCATTTCGGGCATCATTACATCGCAGATAACGACATCAGGAATAGTCTCCCAGGCTTTCTCTAAACCGGCTTTGCCGTTGGCTGCTGTTTGTACTACAAAATCCGGCTGAAGGTAGGAAATGATATACTCTCTTACATCGGCATTATCTTCAATTAGCAGTACGATGGGGAGGCTGCCATTATCCGACTCAGCATTGGGAGCAGTTACTGTTTCTACTGAATTGGACTTTGCTTCTGGCCAAGCAAGGGACGAAGGTATACTATCCTGCGTTACCTCGGCCTGATGATGAATCGGTAGATAGACTGTAAACGTAGTTCCTTTCCCCACTTCGCTATCTACCTCAATACACCCTTCTAGTAAGTGCACTAACTCTTTCACCAAGGCTAGCCCAATGCCGGAGCCTTCCGCCTGACGGATATCAGAGTTATCCACTTGGTAGAAACGATCAAAAACGTGAGATAGCTGATCTTCCGATATTCCTTTTCCTGTATCAGCTATTTGTAGTTGAAGATACTCATCGCCCCGCTCGGTAATTGATGAAGCTGCTACCCTGACACTACCCTGCTCGGGGGTGAATTTAATAGCGTTGGACAATAAATTAATCAGAATTTGCTGCAATTTGGAAGCATCATAATCCATTTGCAACTCTTGGTGCGTAGAGAAGAAAGTCAGGTCAATTTGTTTGCTGTTTGCTAGTGAAGAACAGGATTCGGTGAGGTAGCGTAAAAAACTAATGATGTCTCCTTGCACCCAATCAATCGACAGGCTATTGGTTTCTAATCGGGATAGCTCCAGCAATTGATTAACCAGATTCAGTAGTCGCTGATTGCTACGTTGAATCAATGCTTTTTCTTTTTCGTGCCCCGCAATTTGTTCGGCTACGCCTCCAATTACAGTCAATGGAGTCCGGAACTCGTGAGTGAAGTTGGTGTAGAATTGACTCTTGAAGTGATCCAGCTCCTGTAGCTGCTGGGTTTTTTGCTCCAGCCGCACCTTTTCCCCTTTTACCCGATTATTACGAACACCGAGGATCACTCCGAATAGTAGCAGCGTGAGGAAGAAACCTGAAATGAGAATTAGACTTTCAATATCCGACTCTGAGTAATGCCCTAAAAACACGAAGCTCAGAGCGTAGTAAAACATACTAAGCATAAAGGGGGCAAAAGCCAGTAACAGAACCCCGCTGTACTTTACTTTCTTAATGGCAGCCCAGATACAGATGAATAGGATGTAAATCACCAGTAGCAGTGCCCCCACCCGCAAGTAGGGAAGATAACTACCGTACACTTCTAGCTGAAACAGGGAAGGAAAGATGAAAGGTGTCAAAATGACGATAGAGAAACCTCCAATTAACCAGTGCCCTACTTTACGCAGCAGCGGAAAACAAACCTTAATGTCCAGTAGATAGTGAATATACTTGACTAAACCTGCTAGCGTTAGATAAACACTTATTACGAAGAAGCGTTGAAGGACACCCATTGAGGGTACAACCTTGGGACTATGCTCGAAGTAAGGAGTGGCATCCAATATGGTAATCAGGTTCAAGGCCGCCCCCAACAGAAAAACCCAATAGGCAAAGTTAACACGCTCTCGTTCTACTAGCCACTGAGCAAAAAAGAAGCACACCGGAAAAATAATAACCCCCAGAGTGAAGTATTTATAAATGGTTCGTACCTCTAACTGCTGGGTCTCTTCAGTCGCTGGCTCCTGTACATTCGGTGATGGAGAATATGCCAGCACAATGCTGATTGAAGAGGGTTTTGTATTAGTATTCTCCATTGACATACTATCATTCTCATCAGCCAGTATCTCAATGAATCTAGGTAATTCGTGATCTCGAGTAAGAACATCTAAGACATGAGTACACTGAACCCACAGTAGTACAGTCAGGAGATTAAGTGTTGACTGAAGAAATATACCCATGCTTATGAGAATGATCTCTTTTCTCCAAACATAGTAAATTTTATGCAGTCAATCCTGGATCTTAATTGTGGTTCATCTTCCGAAAAGTCCAACTATTGGAGTTCCATTGAAGTGGTACTTTTGGCGCTTTAACTATTTCTGCTAAATAAGGTCTTTTAATATGCGTATTAGACTAACAGCCTGGTAAACATGACTTGTAACAAAATTACTAGTATTTGAAACATCTGTCCTGTCCGGGAATAGTAGGTAATAGTTAGCTTGCTTGAAATTAACCTATCCATGTTTTATCAGGAGTTTGTTCCACCTCCTGCTCTGAGACCGTATATTCATTTATACGGTGTGCTCAAGGAGGCAACCGTTTCTACCGAACCCATTACTACTTGAATTCCGCTTTTTCCAATCTCAATCTAACCGAGCTCGAGTGAGCACTGAATTCACAATCAAACACTGATCAACTCATCCACAGCTCGTAGTATTTCCAGATCTTTGAGAACCTATCTAAATATCTGATATTCATATACTTATTGAGATGTTTTATTAACCTGCTTAGCATACTTTTCTTTGATAGTATCCGTATAGTGCCCGTTATGAAAGGCAGTAAAGTACAGCATCTCTTGCACAGTAAGTACGCCTAATAGCGGGTGATTCCAGACAGTATACTGTCCCTACTCAGATTCTGACCAGGCTCTGATGCTTTTTAGTAAAGCTTGGCTGGCTTTATTCCACTCTGCCTCTAAAGTAAATTTATCTACTAAAGCATCGCCATTAGGCTGCGTGCTTTGAGGGCCACGAGGGGTTTCCGCCTGAGCGTATTTTTCTTTGTACTCCCGAACGACTTCTTTATAAGAGCGGGAAGGTTGCTCGGCTTCTCTCAATTGCTCTGGTGGCTGACTAAGTAAGCGAGCGGTTCCCATATTGGATTTAGTCAGATGGAAAAGTTCTTCACCAATCGTCCAGCGATTATCTGGCGACTGATGAAGATAAGCTGATGGTAATTCTTCTAGAAAACTACTAACTCGTTGAATGTTTTCAGCTAGTTGGTCTTGCAAAACTTCTAGAGTCATCTAGGTAATCGCCTTAATCTGATCCATCACGTTGTCCCACTCAAATACATCTTTCCAGTCGTCTTTGAAAATACGCGGAATTCCGTAGACAATGGCTTTCTGAGCGGCATCAGAAAATACTCCGCCGGGTAGTTGATCGAATAACAATGCCAACTCAATGTTGATATGACCCAGGAAGAAATCGTAAGCAGCTTCTTTAGGCACTCCCTTGGCTACTACAGTATCTACGGCTTCTTTCATCACAGTAACCACGGCTGCCCCGAAGGTTTCGGACAAAGCGGGTTCCAGAATGCCCATTTGCTCGATTGTGATGCGGTGAGCTTTGGTCACAGGTTTATACATTTCTTTGGCTAATGCTTCACCGACAGTATAATCTTCTTCCGGCCCCTGAATCAAGGCGCACACAATGGTTTGCTTAGCGGCAATGCCCCCGAAGTAGTCGTAGTGGGCTTCCTCGTTGGGTTCCCAGTTAAATACTGATGGATGAGAAGGATGAGCCGCGAAGTAGGTTACATCCTCTCGTGTAGGTAGATGTCCGGCACAGGGAGCGGCTGGGTCGAGGGTCACTGCCATTGCCCCGGGCTTCATTTGGGGAACGATCTTCGCCGATACACTTTGTATAGCGACATCGGGAATAGCCAGAATAACAATATCGGCTTCAGGAAGTACATTTTCAGGTTGAGAAACGCTAACGCCCTTTTCCTGCAAACGGGCAATACCCGCCTCGCTTACTTCTAGATAAGAAACATCATAATTCGCATTTCCTTGAAGGTTGGCGGTGGTTCGCATTCCCATCTTTCCTCCCGCGCCGACTAAAACAGTTTTTTTCATAGTGTGTAATGTTAAAGTGTTATTTATTGTATTTGTACGCTAATGGCGTGATTAAAATAAGTTATGACTTCATCTTAGATATCCCAGATATACTTACTTTGTTATTAGCTTTTTCAAGTCTCTAAATTTCAAGTACTAATGGGCAATGGTCAGATACCTCGGGTTCAAATACTACGTTGAAATCTAAAACTTTGACATGCTCATTGACTAGCATGTAGTCTGCATATTTATTGGTTTTTTTGTAATGAGAGGTGCGTGTTCCTTTTGTGGTTCGAGTAGTAACTAGATCGGTCAATCCGGCTTGAGACAGTATTTTTAATGTTTCGCTGTTTGGCTCTACATTGAAGTCTCCACAAACTATTAAGGGGTCATTATTTTCTGCTACACCTCTAGTAATTGAAACTAGTTTACGAGCTTGTGTAGCTCTTTCTGGGGTATCCATTTTTCCATTCAAGTCACGTAAACCATGCATATGTGCAATAACGATTGGGTTATCTTCATCATAATCAAACACTTTTACCGCATGTGCACTCCGAGATCGGGGATGGTCTCCGTATTCGTGAGCAGAATAAGATTTATGTACAAACCCTTGTGACTGTGCTATAATTGGAAAAGATGTTCGGACAAAAGTGGCAATACCCCATTGAGAAGGAACCTCGCAATCTTCATCCCATAACACCCCTTGGGCAGCCGGACAAAAAATAGCTACATGATCTGGCAATGCAACTTTAACATCCTGAAAAAAATTAGCACGTTGAGGCAACACATGATCGCCATCTTGATAAGTAAGCCAGTCTTTATTTGTCTTGGGACTATGTACAACCTCCTGAAGGCAAAGAATGTCAGGGTCGTCTAGCTTTAAATAAGCAAGTAACTTATCGCATAGTTTTCCTCCCCACCCGTTGAGGCACATGATTTTCATGTTATTTTAAAAAATAATAGATTTTTCGATGGAAGCAGTCCAATGCCTTGCTAATAACTATTGAAGACATTAACACCTGATTAGGCATTTCCATTTACAATAGAGGCAAAGTAATCGATTTTTCCGTTTTGTCCTCCCTTCATGGCTATTTGTAATCCATCGAAACGATCATCGTGAGCGTGAGCCGTACATAGCGGAACTCCAGGAGCAATCGGCATTAGCGTTTCCAACGCGTAGATTCCCAGTTCCTGGGCAATATAACCTGATGTATCTCCTCCGGCACTCACTACTCGTTTTACTGAGGTTTTTTCTAATAATGATTTCAGTATTTTCCCTTGCGCTCCGGCGAGCAAGGCACTGGTAGGCGTTTGGTCTAATCCAAGTGTTTGCTTACGTTCGTTGGTAGTAGCAATACTGGGGTCGTCTGATCCCAAGGCAGTATACATAGCAACGGGTTGTTTTTTACCTAGTGCTTCTAGAGCCAACGTTTCTACTCGTTGTATCTCAGCATCACGCTCATCCGAGTGAACCAATTTCTCACTCCGAATTCGGATGTCGGCAAACCCCTGCTGGATAATCCATCTTAACTGCTTCCCTGTAGTGGGCGAACAGCTACCCGCCATCACAATAATCGGCTCAGCCTTTCCGGGTGAATGGGGTGGTAAAGGTTTTTCTAATAATCCTTGCTGCTGCAGGTAGTTGCAGATAGCATATTCTGTACCCGATGCCCCAACAAGTAACTGCTGATGTTCAGCTCGATTATTCCACAAAACCCGTCCTACAGCTAGTAAGTGCTCTTCATTGTAGGTATCAAAGAGTAGGTAGTCGCCCGATTGTTTCGTTAGTTCGTTCAACTTGGCTTGCTGAGTAGCTTCATCGACCTCCAGCGTAAATAAATCCATCAATTGTACCGGACGCTTAGTTTGTTTTCCCAGATGAAGGCGCAAATCACTTTCATGCATGGGGGTTACCGGATGACGAGCCATAGTAGGGTGACGATCTAACCGATAGGTCACCCCATCTACCCGCGCGAATAGGTTACCGAAGATACAAAAGCGATTGAGCGAGGGCGCACCTACCAGTAGCGGGATATAGTCCGAAGGAAAATGAGAATACGCCAAATCAGTAGCGTGCCCAATGCTGCCCACCTGGGGGGATGAATCGAAAGTAGAGCAGATTTTGTAGTGGAAGAATGCGCTATCAATTTGGCTTAGCTGCTCAAATATGGGTGGAAGATAGTCATCCATTTCTGTCGGAGATAGACTACGACTGATGCCCGCTACACCCACAGCTGATAGTCTTCTTTCAGATCCACTTACGGTATTTTTCAGGCGAAACTCTCGAATTTCTTCTGGGCTGGGTGGTGATAGAAATAGCGCGGTAGGAATCCCATTCAACGCTAATGCTTCCATCACATCGGTTGAGCCAGTAAAATCGTCGCCGTAGAAGCTCAAAAAAATAGGGTGCTGATCAGTAATAGATGAATGAAGTGACATAGGCTATTGTCTTGCTTGGTCTAATTTAAACAGCTTGCGTGAGATTGAAACTAGAAAGTGTGTTTTTTGATACCACCTACCCCTGAACTTATTCATTTTCTGCTCAATTCTAGGTCAACATTAACACCAGAACAAAATCTTTTCTGATTGGGTGGTGATAAAGCTACTCCGGTAAAATCCGAGTGGTAGATAGTATCATTGCATCACAGTGCCAGTTCGGGCAGATAGAAAACCTGAAGTAAATCGGTTTTTGGAGTAATGAAACCCTACGTAGGGAATACAGAAAGATCTGATGACCAGAGCTAGAGTGAGGTGACACTAGATGCTATACACAATATCCATTCAGTTTTAATTAATACAAATCAATAATGAAAACACGATTGAACATACTAGGTATTACCAGCGGTATCATGCTGCTGGTAAGCTGCGGTGAAGTACGAGAGCAGGCCAGTGAGAAATGGAATCTACTGGACGACAAAGTTAATAAACTAGATTCTGTCATCAATTATGAAATAGAAAAAGTAGAGCAATTGGACTCTATAATCAACCATGAAATGGAAAAAGTAAATAAGCTAGATTCTCTGATCGAAGATAAATCCTCAAGAGTAGATTCTATTTTGCGAAGGAACTAGCAGTCTCTTGAAAGAAGATCGACTCAATTACTTAATCACACAATAGTCAACCTGAACCTATGGAGACAGTAATCAAATCAATATTTCTTTTTGGTATCGTTACCAGTGTTATTGCCTGTAATAATCAAAGCAATCAGGCCAAAGAACCAGCAGATGGGGTAGTGTCAGATGCGCTGCCAGACATAGAGCCGCTAGTAGAAGAAGTGCTTACTGCCGAGGAGCAAGCGGCTCTCACTCCCGACGAAGTAATTAGTCTCTTCCGAGAGGGAAATCAACGGTTTATGAGCAACGATTTAACTGCCCGAAACCACTCGGAGCAAGTAAGAAAAAGCACTTATGCCCAGTATCCCAAAGCAATAGTCTTATCCTGTGTGGACAGTAGAGTGCCAGTGGAAGATGTTCTTGATCGTGGAATTGGTGATATTTTCGTAGCAAGGGTAGCCGGTAATTTTGTGAATGAAGATATACTAGGCAGTATGGAATTTGCCTGCAAGGTCTCTGGGTCAAAGCTCATTTTGGTCATGGGGCACGAACACTGCGGAGCAGTGAAAGCAGCGATAGATGATGTCAAGTTAGGTAATATTACTTCCATGCTTACCAAAATAAAACCAGCCGTTGAGATGGTAGACTATACGGGCGAAAAGAATTCAGAAAATCCCGAATTTGTCCATGAGGTATGCGAGAACAATGTTAAAAATACCATCAATCAAATTCAGGAAAAGAGTCCAATTCTGAAGGAAATGCAGAATAATGGAGAAATTAAGATACTAGGAGCAATCTATGACATGGATACGGGCAAGGTCTCGTTTCTGGAAGACTAACCGCACTCTAATTCATGTGAACTATCGGTGTAAAAGTAATAAGTTGGGTACGACTATTTTCGCACTCACAATGTCTTCATCATGATGACTTAGCTACTTATATCGCCCGCCTGTTTAGTAATGGTTTCTTCTTAAAACCTAGAAAAAGCTTTCCTTCCTCCTCGTATACGTAGGAGCGACTAGTAGGACAATATCTGACAGGAGCTGACAACACACTCCGCATAATATCCATATACTCGTAAACGGTACTAGGTGAAACTCTCAACCGAGCGGCCAATTCGTGAGGTTGTCCGGTCGCTCTCATACGAATAAGTTGATCTATTCTATACAGCTTATCAATCATTTTTGAGAACAGCTTGCTCATTCTAGTAGTATTTGAGGTTCTTTATTGGTTGTGCCTTCTATCGTATGCTTTTCTCGATCTAGAGATTACAGATGTATAAATCAAAAGGTTAATTAATAGTAATACTTCTTTATTTAGTTGCTATACTATTATACGTAAGAAACACTTAACTTGTTCAATCTTGCCTAGCGGTTGGAACGCTTAACCAATATGATTAGGCTGGCACTGAGCTTGGAACGTCTTCTAATTTACTATCAGGGCGGACGGCGTATCTTTCTCTCCATCTAATGATGACGGCTTTATGTAAGGGTTACAGAGACCAACAGTCGGCTTAAAATACTACCCAAAAGTCTTCCAGGCAGTTGAACAGAAGTGAACGTAGGGGGTTCTTTAACCGGAAAGAACTATTCACTATGAACGCTAAAGTACTTATCACGGGTGGAACCGGTCTGGTTGGCACTCGTCTTACGCAATTGCTGCAAGAAAAAGGTTATACCGTCACTCATCTCAGTCGCTCAGTTTCGGGTAATGAGAACGTAAAGACCTACCAGTGGAATATTGAGAAAAAAGAGCTAGATCTGGAAGCACTCATCGGGGTAGACTATATCATTCATCTGGCGGGAGCGGGTATCGCTGATAAACGCTGGACGGATCAACGGAAAGAACTCATTCTCAAAAGCCGCACTGAGTCTACTAAATTGCTTCAGAACTCCATTTTAAAGCTAGATAATCATACTATCAAAGCCTTCATATCGGCTTCAGCAGTAGGCTACTACGGAATAGATACCGGAGATACTTGGATGACTGAAGAGATTCCTTCGGGCGATGGGTTTGCGGCGGAAGTAACTCGCCAGTGGGAAGCGGCGGTAGACGAGATTAACCAACTAAATTTACGCGTGGTGAAAATCCGTATCGGTATCGTACTAAGTGAAAAGGGAGGAGCGCTAGTCAAAATTATGCAGCCAATCAAGTTTGGAGTAGGATCACCCTTAGGTCGGGGTAGACAATACCTGAGTTGGATTCATCTGGATGATCTCTGCCAACTATTTATTTTTGCACTAGAACAGAACGATATGCAGGGCGTATACAATGGAGTAGCACCGCATCCAGTTACTAATCAGGAGCTTACAAAAAAGACGGCTGATGTACTAAATAGACCGCTATTTCTGCCAAACGTTCCGACATTTGTCCTAAAATTGATGCTAGGAGAGATGTCCCAAGTTGTAACAGGAGGAAACCGGGTGAGCAATAAAAAGATTCAAGAAGCAGGATTTGAATTCAAGTATACTGAGTTACGCCCTGCACTGGTTGATTTACTGAAATAGAAGTAAGTACCTCGAACGCATTTTTTGCGTTATAGGAAAAGGCAATAATAAAACCGCAAAGAAATGATAACAGAAAGTAACAACGGAGCACCTGAAAAACTACCGGAGAAGAAGATTACCGAAGAAGAATCCCGGATTAAGCAGGCCTTTATGGATCGTGACTGGAATGAGATCAAAACCAACGATTCCTGGGCAGTTTTCAAGATAATGTCGGAATTTGTCGAGGGCTTTGAGAAATTATCGAAGATTGGCCCCTGCGTGACCATTTTCGGTTCAGCCCGCACCCAAGACAACCATCCGTATTACAAAATGGCAGAAGAAATTGCCGCTCTGATTGTGCAGCATGGCTATGGAGTGATTACCGGTGGTGGCCCCGGTATTATGGAAGCTGGAAATAAAGGAGCGAAAAAAGAAGGGGGAAAGTCAGTAGGGGTTAATATTGTGTTACCCTTCGAACAAACCAGCAATATCTACATCGATCCGGATAAACTCATCACCTTCGATTATTTCTTTGTTCGCAAAGTGATGTTCATGAAGTATTCCCAGGGCTTTATTGTCATGCCCGGCGGATTCGGCACGTTGGACGAACTGTTTGAAGCCCTCACTCTCATCCAAACCAAAAAAGTAGGTCGCTTCCCTATTGTATTGGTAGGTAGTGACTACTGGAAAGGACTGCTGCACTGGATTGAAGAAATTATGCTGAAACAGGAAAAAAATGTGAGTCCTAAAGACTTAGAATTGATTAATGTAGTAGATTCAGCCGCTGATGCGGTAGAAGTGATTGATAACTTCTATTCTAAGTACTTACTATCCCCTAACTTCTAATGAAGAAAATTCAAACTCAGGTCGCTATTCAATCAGTACTTATTGTAGGTTTGCTCATTTACATTGGCTGGCAAGAGTTTGTGGATAATGGGCAAGATGACGTTAAGCTTGCCAATGTAGGCAATGCTCCCTCAGTCACGACTGCTCCCAAAAACCTGAACGGCACTCCCGAAGTGATCGTAGCCCCCAGCTATAAAGCGTTTACCATTCCCATTCCTCAGAAAGTAGAGTTTGTAGGCGAAACTATTTCGCTAGAAGAGCCGGATTTACGAGAGCGCCTGGATCGCGAGATGCACGTAAATGCCAACTGGCACTCCAATACTATCCTGATGATTAAACGGGCACAACGCTGGTTACCAACAATTGAAAAGATTCTGAAGGAAAACGATGTACCCACCGATTTTAAGTACTTGCCCGTAATTGAAAGTGGTTTGGTAGAGTACGCCCGTTCACCTAAAGATGCTATTGGTTTCTGGCAATTGTTAAAAGGTACTGCTAAAGATTTTGGCTTGGAAGTGAACCGAGAGGTAGACGAACGTTATGACCCAGTAAAATCTACCGAAGCCGCTTGTAAATATCTGAAAAAAGCTCACGCTAAATTCGGCAACTGGGTCAATGTAGCTGCGTCCTACAATATCGGGATGCGCGGATTTGAACGTCGTTTGGAAGAACAAAAGATTGATTCCTACTTTGATATGTTTCTCAATGATGAAACGGCTCGCTACTTCTTTCGACTGGTTTCTATGAAGATGATTCTGGAGAATCCTGAGGCTTACGGTTTTTACATTGATGAGCAGGAACGCTACTACCAACCCGAGTTCAAAACGGTTACGGTTACTGAAACCATTGACGACTTAGTAGATTTCGCCCATACCCATGGGGTGAGTTATAAAATTCTGAAGCGGTACAATCCCTGGTTGCGGAAACCCAAACTCACCGTAAAGAAGAATACCTACCAAATTCTTATCTCCCAAGACCCCGCCGAGCGGCACGATTCTACCAACCAAATTAGTGACTAAGCTTACTTCTTAAGTCAGTAGTACAAATTCTTGGTTGAGTGGCACTTCGTGTTGCGCGTACTACTACCCTTATTTGTGAGAATTCGCTATATTGAGAGTAGTAGTTGAAGAAGTATATGCAAGAGCCATCCTTAGACCACTGGACATTTATTTTTCTACTTGCTGGGGCGAACGGGCTGTTTTTATCGCTGGTGCTTTTTCGGCAAAACAAAGGGAATTATCAGGCTAATCGTCTGCTAGCGGTTATTATGTTGATGTTTGGTATTTCTTTATTCTACTACGTAGCCTACTGGACAGGATACATTAAGGTGCTGCCCTCGATATTGCAAGTCATTTTCATCCTGCCTCTCACTTTCGCTCCATTATTCTTGTTTTACTTTAAACGGCTGTATCGGAAAAGTATCCCTTGGCGTGATACTTGGCATTTTCTACCGTTTGTAGTATTGTTCATCTACTATTTTCCTCACTACATTGGGTGGGAGCCACCCTACTCAGAAATTCTTTATAGTAATGTATCTTATCTATTACGTGTAATTCTTTTTAACCTTGTCATGCTGGCTTACGCTGCTTATCTGTTTTATTATCTGAAGCAGCAGAATAAGAGCGCAACGCTACTTTCCACCCAGTATCGGTGGATGCAAAAAGCTGCGGCTTGTTACGCTGGATTTGCCATTAGTTTGGCTACGTACTACATTCTATACCTAACCATTGATTTTGACATTACCCATGACTATGCTGTATCGTTCTTCATGGCAGTATTTATCTATTTGGCCGGATACCTAGGGTATCGCCAGCCGGAAATACTATCCGGTCAAATTCCTGAACCGAAGAAAAAAGTCCCTAAGTACGCCAAGTCGGGTTTGTCCTCGGCAGAAGCAGCCTTTCATCTGAAAAATATTACTCGGTACATGGAAGAAAAGCAGCCTTTTTTGGATTGTGAGCTAAGAATGGAAGACTTGGCTCATCAGCTAAACTTATCCAAGCATACCTTTTCGCAAATTATCAACGAAAGGTTGCAGCAGAACTTTTCCGATTTTATTAATCATTATCGGGTGAAAGAAGCCCAACGCCTGCTAGGGGAATCGCATAATCAGGACGAAAAAATTATCAGTATTGCCTACGATGCTGGTTTTCGTAATAAAGCTTCATTCTATAATGCTTTCAAAAAGCATACGGGCATATCACCCACCGAGTACCGCGATCAGGTTCGGTCAACGCTGGAACAAAAGAAAAGAATTGCTTGATTTTTTGAGTCTAAATTTATCGGATTAGCCTTTCAAACCAGTTAGGAGGGTGATTTTGCACTCAACCTGACTAATTCCGATAACAATGACACTACTCTCTATTTTCCTGTTCCTCTTTACTCCCTCTCCCCATTTATCCGACACCGCCCCCGAAAATCTATTTGATTTCTGGGTCGGTGAATGGGAGCTCACCTGGACCGATGCTCAGGGTAACTCTAAGAAAGGCTATAATCGAATTGTCAAGATTCTAGATGAGCAAGTAATACAAGAAAACTTTGAGGCTGTCCCAGCTTCAGAAGGCACAACTGCTTTTAAAGGAATGAGCCTATCAGTCTATAATCCTCGAAGCAAACAATGGCATCAAGCCTGGGCTGACAGTCAAGGTGGGTATTACGATTTTACCGGACAGTTTGAGGGCGATAAACGAATGTTTGTTACTACGGTGACCAATCAGCAAGGGAAAGAAGTAGAACTACGAATGGTTTTCCGGGATATTTCGCAGGATGCTTTTATTTGGGACTGGGAGTCATCAACTGACGGAGGAAAAACCTGGAACCTTAACTGGCAAATACACTACCAGCGTAAAAAATAACAGGGTCTATGGTAAATGTTTCATTTCTATTCCCGGCTATTGCGAATCAGGCTAGTCGAGTCGCAGCTATGTCACGTTGGCTAGGTAAGTGGCAGGTATATTGGAAAAATAGTCTGGGTGAGCAATTCGTAGGTAGCAGTCTATTGTCCTGCCCTCGGGAGGATGGTTTGTTGAAAGAAGAACTGAACGTAGAAGTTCCAGGAAACTGGTACGGCTGGCAGGGCACTACATGGGCTAAGTATAACCCCAAAAATAAGACCTGGCACTACACTTGGCAGGATAACCGTGGTAGCTATTGTGATTTTATCGGTGAGTTCACTAATCGGATTTTCTCACTACAATTTATGGATGCCAGTGGTAATCAAGTAAAGCAACGAATGGTCGTCCGATTGCTCAATAGCAAACAACTCATTTGGGAGTGCGAAAAGTACGAAGGCAAAAATTGGCGAAAAAGTTGGCAAGTCGAGTATCGACGGAATTAAAATATTAATTTTGGCAAGCTGGAGAACATTCTGTCATAAGATGGAATGTTCTTTTTATTTTTGCCCCATGCCTCAAAATCCCCAAATAATCTACGAAGACAATCACCTGCTAATCATCCATAAACCTGCCGGATGGCTAGTGCAAGGCGATCGGACAGGAGATAGACCGTTGGTGGACTGGGGAAAAGCCTACTTGAAGAAAAAGTACAATAAACCTGGAAACGTATTTTTGGGAGTAGTACATCGGCTCGATCGTCCGGTGAGTGGAGTAGTGGCGATGGCGCGAACTTCGAAGGCGTTAGCCCGCATGAACCAGATATTTAAAACTCGAGAAGTAGTCAAAATCTACTGGGCAATCGTGCAAAACCCACCCGTTCAGTCAGAGGGTACTTTGGTTCATTGGTTAATTAAAGATTCAACTAAGAATAGAACTAATGCATTTACTGCTGAAAAAGTGGGTAGTAAACGGGCTGAGCTATCGTATCGTTTGCTGACGCAGGGAAATCCCCCTAATCCTGTTCCACAGCGGCTCCTTGGGAAAAGGGGGATATATTTATTAGAAGTAAAACCACTAACGGGTCGCCCACATCAGATTCGGGTGCAACTGGCAGCGCTGGGTTGTCCAATTATAGGGGATGTAAAGTACGGTGCTGCGGAACCCCTATCAGATGCTAGTATTGCGTTGCACGCCCAAAAGCTGTCGTTCATTCATCCAGTGAAAAAGGAGTCTGTTAGCTTTTGTGCTGATATTCCTGTACAAGATATCTGGCAGCCTTTTGTATTAGTTCAGGAACCGAAACCCAATTAGTTACCGTTGATACTTGCGTATGAGCTGGATAGAAAAACTGAAAGATCGCTGGGAAGTGAGAAGTGCCTGGCAAGTGATTGTTATTCTAATCGTATTTGCTTGCACTGGGTTTTCAGTACTTTATCTAAAGCAGCCACTCTATAATCTGGCGGGTATCACCCCCGAAACCTCCGCCTGGATTCGTGTTCCTTTCTATTTATTAACCATTTTGCCCGCCTACCAAATACTATTGCTGGGCTACGGATTCATCTTTGGTCAGTTCCGCTTTTTCTGGAATTTTGAGAAGAAAATGCTAAGCCGCCTTAAAAAAATTGGATAGCCAATAAAAAAAGGCAAATCTAATGATCTGCCTTTTATTGGTGCAGAAAGATCTAATTTTCCAGTACCCGTTCAGCCAGTACGGTAATCGTATTGTTGAGCACTTCAACGACGCCCCCTTCTACAGTAACGTTGCCTTCGCCTGCACTGCCACGGTAGCTGATATCACCTTTTCCTAGTGAGCTAACCAATGGAGCGTGATTGCGTAGCACCTGAAAGGATCCGTCGCTACCCGGAAAAGTAGCTGACTCTACTTCACCTTCGAAAACCTGCTGATCGGGAGTAATTATTGTTAGTTGCATGAGTTCTGGGGTTTAGGTCTTAGGATTTAGGTTTTGGGTTAGAACCTCTAATCCCCAAAACCCAACACCCAATTTCTACTTCGCTTCTGCCAGGATTTTTTCGCCTTTGGCAACTGCATCTTCAATAGTTCCTACCAGATTGAAGGCAGTTTCAGGAAGGTGGTCATACTCACCGTCCATAATCATATTGAAGCCTTTGATAGTATCTTTGATGTCTACCAATACTCCCTGTAATCCGGTGAACTGTTCAGCTACAAAGAATGGTTGCGACAAGAAGCGTTGTACCCGACGAGCGCGGTGTACTACCTGCTTATCTTCCTCCGAAAGTTCGTCCATACCTAGAATAGCGATAATATCCTGAAGCTCATTGTAGCGTTGCAGAATATTCTTCACGCGCTGAGCAGTGTTGTAGTGCTCATCACCCACAATCTCAGCCGATAGAATTCGCGAGGTAGAATCTAGCGGATCTACCGCTGGGTAAATCCCAATCTCCGCTAACTTACGTGAAAGTACTGTAGTAGCATCCAAGTGGGCGAAAGTAGTAGCTGGTGCCGGGTCAGTTAAGTCATCCGCCGGAACGTATACTGCTTGTACTGAGGTAATGGAACCATTACGGGTAGAAGTAATCCGCTCCTGCATCGCTCCCATTTCAGTAGCTAGCGTAGGTTGGTAACCTACCGCTGAAGGCATCCGGCCTAAGAGTGCCGATACCTCAGAACCTGCCTGCGTAAAGCGGAAAATATTATCTATAAAGAACAGAATATCGCGGCCTTGCCCTTGGCCGTCACCATCGCGGAAGTATTCGGCTACACTGAGTCCCGATAGAGCTACGCGGGCGCGGGCTCCGGGAGGCTCGTTCATCTGTCCGAAGATTAGCGTGGCTTGCGATTCTTTCATCCGCTCCATATCCACCTTGCTCAAATCCCAGCCCCCTTCTTCCATTGAGTGCTGGAACTCCTCACCATACTTAATAATATCGGCCTCGATAAATTCACGCAGTAAGTCATTTCCCTCGCGGGTACGCTCACCTACTCCAGCAAATACTGAGAATCCAGAATATGCTTTTGCAATGTTATTGATTAGCTCCTGAATGAGCACGGTCTTTCCTACTCCCGCACCACCGAATAATCCTACTTTACCTCCCTTGGCATAGGGTTCCAGTAGGTCAATTACTTTAATTCCAGTGAACAGAATTTCTTCTGATGTAGAAAGATCCTCAAACTTGGGTGGTGGATTGTGGATAGGTCGTCCTTTACCAGCATCAGGTTGTGGAAGTCCATCAATAGCTTCGCCCACTACGTTGAACAGACGCCCGCGAATTTCTTCACTAGTAGGCATTTTAATTGGCTGGCCAGTATCAACCACATCAGTTCCCCGTACCAACCCTTCGGTAGCCTCCATCGCGATGGTTCGAACCCGATCTTCGCCTAAGTGCTGCTGCACTTCTAGCACTAGCTTGGTTCCGTCTGGGCGATCAATAGTAAGAGCATCGAGAATGTTAGGTAGCTTGGCTCCTTCAGCGTCGAAGCTAACGTCGACCACTGGACCAATTACCTGTACAACTTTTCCAGTATTTGCCATGAATGTATGCGATTAAGAATATGCGTTGGATTAAGCGGTTGCAAAAATAGGGCATCCACGGCGGTATTGCAATGAAGGAAGATAGAAAATTGCGATGGGTGTTAATGTGTTCTGGTACTCATGAATAAGAGATAACTTTGAACGCTAGGCGTCAGGCGCTCGAACACCATTCCACGGCGGCTTGAACACTTAGCTATTCCATTCGGAACTTCCAAGTGTATAAGCTACGAGTCAATACAGCCAGCAGATAAACTCCACTAGCGGGTGAACTAAACGGTAACAAGAAGGTAGAAATACCCTCAGTGGTTCTCATGGGTGACTCCGCCAGAATATTACCTACCATATCAGTAATCTGAACCCAATATTGCCCGGTAGATATCTGTTGAGTAAATAGCTGAATGGTACCGCTCTCAGCATCGGCGTACAGACGTAGGTCGCTATCGGAAGAAAGGGGCACCGCGAGAATATCGGAGTACTCATAAGATGCATCGAAATCAACCATTCGTAAGCAATAA
This sequence comes from uncultured Flammeovirgaceae bacterium, assembly GCA_937883755.1. GTDB lineage: Bacteria > Bacteroidota > Bacteroidia > Cytophagales > Cyclobacteriaceae > Tunicatimonas. The sequence continues at coordinate 51,962 of CAKZYA010000011.1, forward strand.
TGAAGCGTACCACTGAGTCAGTTGGCGATACCCTCGTCAATGTATCGGTAGTTGAGAAGGCTATTGGATTCTCCCGCTGCCTGGTTGCGGGCGATTTCCTCAAATGATAGTGCGTCAGTGCTACACTCAATATTAAAAAAAGTCAGCGTTAGTCTCCGAAGCAGTAGCCCACTTCAATTGTATACTAGGACAATCTAGTTGAGCATTAAAGGTAGTGAGAGTAACTGGTAAATGAATAAAAATTTACGACTAGGATTATTAACTTTTGTAAGGACATGAGCCACAGGACAGGTGGGCAAATTCATAAGGAATAATATGATTTAGTTAAATTACTAAGAGTCAAGCAAATTGTACTTTTCCAGAAAAGTGGCATATAAGAAGACAATTTCATGGATAATTTCAGAACGGGAAACTTCTGGATAGCTAGGCGATGTTACACCCATTAAAATAAGATGTCTCTAGATAAACCAAGGGAATACTTGGCTTTACTGAAAATCAAACTCTGTGAAAATATGCTACTAATGAATTTTACTACAAACCGTTTTTTGGTAGTGATATTAGGGCTAGCTACATTGGCTTGCCAGAAAAAGGTGGATGAAAACTTTGTGGCGGATGACCCCGAATATATTCACCAATCAATGCAGAAGCTGACCGACGTAATTGTTTATGATATTTTCTCTCCGCCCGTTGCCAGCCGTATTTATGTATACCCTAGCATTGCTGCCTACGAGACACTTCTGCATCAATATCCGGAACATCAATCATTGGCAGGGCAACTCAACAACTTACAGCCTGTGCCTGCGCCCGATACTACCCAAGCTATATCCTTACCGTTAGCCAGTATCCACGCTTTTTTAACCGCTGGTAAGCACTTCATTTTTTCGGAAGAACGTATTGATGATTATCAGCAGTCACTCTACCAGCAATTCCAGGATGCTTTTCCACAAGATATGTACGATAACTCGCTAGCTTATGGTAACCAGGTAGCTCAACATATTTTGGAGTGGGCTGAGCAAGATAATTATAAGCAGTCGCGATCATTTCCTAAGTTTACGGTAAACGATGCACCAGGGCGTTGGCAACCTACTCCTCCTGATTATATGGATGGTATTGAACCTCACTGGAGCCGTATTCGCCCGTTAGTCATTGATTCGGCTAATCAGTTTGTGCCCATTCCACCTACACCATTTTCTATGGAAGAGGGCAGTCTATTTTACCAAGAGGTGATGGAGGTATACGAAACTGGGAATAATCTAGATGAAGAGCAGGCTGAAATTGCCAGTTTCTGGGATTGCAACCCCTACGTCTCTCACCATCAGGGGCATGTAATGTTTGCTACTAAAAAGATTACTCCAGGAGGGCACTGGATTGGCATTGCTAAGATTGCTGCCCAGCAGTCAGGAGCCGACCTGATGAAGTCGCTAGAGACCTACACCTTCACGGCTATTGCCCTATTCGATGCTTTCATCAGTTGTTGGGATGAAAAATATCGTAGTAGCCTGATTCGTCCTGAAACGGTGATTAACCAACATATTGATGAAGATTGGATGCCCCTGCTACAAACTCCTCCGTTTCCGGAGTATACTAGTGGGCATAGTGTAATCTCTGCGTCAGCCGCTACCGCTCTTACTGAGCTATATGGCGAACCTTTTCCTTTCGTAGATTCTACTGAAGTAGTCTATGGGTTACCACCTCGTGAGTTCGAGTCATTTAAGGCTGCTTCGGAAGAAGCTGCCATCAGTCGGTTGTACGGAGGTATTCACTATATGCCGGCCATCTCAAACGGTGTAGAACAAGGAAGAATGGTTGGAAACTTTGTAGTTGCCAACGTTGATACTCGTAAGGAGAAGGCTCTGGCCGATAATTAGCTATGCCGCCAGATAAGCATTATCAATTACAGGAATGGTAAGCTACTTTGCTTTGTCATTTAGCTTACATTTTATGCAACCGATTTAAGTCAACTAGATTTTATTTTTGTTTAAGATCATAGACTCTTTATTTCTACGTAGCCGTATCTTCGCTTATTTGGCTGAGAAGGCTATTTATTATAAAAAGTTGGAAAATGTCGCATTCAGTACATATTCATATATAGCTGGTTAATGTTGTATATCATTTTTTTTGTTATTTAATTGCGAAAATTTTAAACTAACTACAGTATTCTCGGTTAGTTTTTTACTATTTATTAATACTGCTATTGCTTATGAGAATTTTTACACAATTTGCTTACGTCATGTTCATGGCGACGGCAGTGCTATGGAGCGGAACGGCCTTAGCACAGGAAAAAACAGTTTCAGGGACAGTGACATCAGATGCGGAAGGTCCTCTTCCGGGAGTAAACGTACTCGTTAAAGGCACCTCTTCGGGTACCGTTACCGACTTAGATGGTAATTATCGCTTAACAATACCCGAAGGCAATAACACTCTAGTATTTTCATCCATTGGTTACGCTAATCAAGAAGTTGAAGTTGGAAGCCAGACGACTATTGATATTGTGATGGCTGAGGATGTTCAGGCATTGAGCGAGGTCGTAGTGATTGGTTACGGAACCCAAGAAGCCCGTGATGCTACTGGGGCAGTAGCTTCAGTGAAGGCAGAAGATTTTAACGGTGGGGTAATTGCATCTCCGGAGCAACTTATTCAGGGAAAAGCTGCTGGGGTACAAATCACCCAATCAAGCGGCGAACCAGGTGCTGGAATCAACATCCGTATTCGGGGGACATCTTCAGTACGAAGTGGCAACAACCCACTCTTTGTAGTAGATGGAGTGCCTCTAGCAGGTGATGATGTAAGCGGTGGCGGAGCTGATACCGGATTCGGTACTTCTTCAGCTCGAAACCCACTTAACTTCATTAATCCTCAGGATATTGCTAGTATTGACGTTCTAAAGGATGCTTCAGCCACTGCAATTTATGGTTCACGGGGGGCAAACGGAGTAGTAATTATTACTACCAAAACTGGAAAATCAGGAGAAAGTAAGCTTAATTATTCGGGTAATATAGGAGTTAGCAACATTACCAAGAAGTACGATTTGCTAAATGCCAGTGAATTTGTAGATGCTTACGCACAGGTTAACGGTTTATCAGCTGGTGATCCTGCGTTACAGACTCTAGATTTAGGAAGTGATACTGACTGGCAGGACGAAATTTTCCGTACTGCTATCTCTCAAAACCATAACCTTTCGTACAGTGGCGGTAATGAAAACGGACAATACCGTCTATCGCTCGGCTACACCGATCAAGAAGGTATTGTAGAGCGAAGTAGTTTGAGAAGGCTAACGGCTCGTTTTAATGGTTCGTCTAGCTTTCTCAATGATCGCCTGAATGTGACTACCCAGGTGACTATTTCGGATATTCGCGATAGCTTTGCACCCATTTCTGATAACGCTGGGGCGACTGGTGACTTATTAGGTATGGCATTGAAACTTAACCCTACTTATCCGGTAAGAAATCCTGACGGAACGCTGTTTCAACGAAGTGTTACCGAGGCTAGTCCGGTAGCCTTTTTGGAATTAGGGCAAGACAATGCTAATACCGTTCGGGCACTGGGTAACATCACCTTCGATCTTTCGATTACCGACGACTTATCATTCAAGACTATTCTAGGCGGTGATCGATCGGCATCTAGCCGTAGCGCAGCGTACTCTGGCGACTTGTTAATTCAGGGCATTGAAGAACAAGGGCGGGCAGCTTTCAGCGATATTACGACCATCAACACTTTGATGGAGAATTACTTTAACTACAACAAAGAACTTAGTTCTAATGTCCGCATGGAAGCCGTATTGGGATACTCTTATCAGCGTTTTCAGCGGGAAACTAGCAACATCCAAGCAGCTGGATTTAGATCTACTGATATAGACGTTATGCTAAATAACTTAGCAGCAGTGGATTTAACCACTGGTAACGGAGCTATCATAGGTAATTCTACCTCCCGAGTAGATGAACTACAATCTTTCTTCGGGCGGGTAAATTTTGATATATCCGACAAATACTTGCTTACTGCTACTCTAAGAGCGGATGGATCGACCCGTTTCGGTGATAATAACAAGTACGGAGTCTTTCCTGCTTTTGCTGGTGCCTGGCGATTATCTGACGAAGCCTTTGTACCGGATGGGCTAACGGATCTGAAACTTCGGGCTGGATACGGAGTAACGGGTAATCAAGAGATACCGAGCAATTTGTATACTAATCGTCAACGTTACAGTTTTGATGATAACAATGTTAGTAATGGGTTGAACGTCTCACCAACTGGAGTAACCATTAACAACGGTGCTCTGAGTAATGTGGCTTTTGCTAATCCTGACCTACAGTGGGAGTCAACTACCCAAATCAACATAGGGGTTGACTGGGGGATACTCAATAACCGACTACGTGGTTCAATAGACTATTACCGAAAAAATACTAACGATCTATTATTCCAAGTGTTCAGTGCTCAACCGGCTCCTCAGGAGTTCTTCTGGGAGAACTTAGATGCTGATGTAATTAATGAGGGTGTCGAGGTAACCTTGAATGCCAACATTGCCGACAGCGAAACATTCGCTTGGGATATATCAGCTAACGCCGCCTATAACGATAACCGGGTTGAGAACTTTGATGGGCTAATAAATACAGGAAGTATTAGTGGGCAAGGGCTATCAGGAGCTTTTGCTCAACGAATTGCCGATGGTCAACCACTATTTGCCTATTTTCTGCGACCCTTTAGTGGGTTCGACGATGCCGGACAATCTATCTATCCGCAGGGAGATGTACAACAGTTTGTTGGGCGCGCACCATTACCGAAGTGGAACCTTGGTGTAACCAATAACTTCTACATTGGTAACTTTGACCTGAGCGTATTCTTTGCTGGACAACTTGGGCAGTACGTATATAACAATACTCAGAATGCTTTCTTTACTGCCGGTGCCCTAGCGGGTGGGAACAACGTAACCCAAGATGTTGTTGGAAATGGAGAGTCTCGAGGAAATGCTCCGGAAGTTTCTACTCGCTTTTTAGAGGACGCCTCTTTTGTGCGGTTACAGAACTTTACACTGGGATATAACTTTGATACCGATGGTATTGAGTTTTTATCATCGCTCAGGTTGTATCTAACCGGACAGAACCTGTTCGTTATTACGAACTACAATGGTCAAGACCCTGAAGTTAATATTAATAAAGCTATTGATAACATTCCATCTTTTGGAATCGATTATACTCCTTTTCCGCAGGCTAGAACCTTCTTATTAGGTTTAAACGTGTCATTTTAATCTTAAATTAGTTTACAATGAGTTATAATACATTATTTAGAAGTTTATCCTTCCTCTTGGTACTTGGCTTAGTCTTTACAGCCTGTACTGACTTGGAAGTAGAAGAAGTTGAATCGGTCGTAATTGAAGACGAAGCAGGAGGGTTTTCTGGTGATGCGGGAGCTTTATTGGAAACTGCGTACAATCAGTTAGGAGCTTTAACTGCCCAACAGAACACATACTCTCTTTTGGTGCATACCTCAGATGAAATGATCCCCCCTACTAGAGGTACTGATTGGGGTGATAATGGAGTATGGCGATTGCTCCACTCTCATAACTGGGATCCCACCCACCAGTACATACTAGATGCTTGGAACGAACTGAATAGCCGAGTATTCACTACTAATCAGGTGTTAGCCTCAACCAATCCTGCCCCTAATCCGCAGCAGACCGCTGAAGCCAAATTCTTACGTGCATTTTATATGTGGCACGTGATGGACTTATATGGGCAAGTACCGTTCCGAGAAGTGAATGAAGGAGTTGATGTAGACCCTCGGGTGTTAACTCGTGCTGAGGCATTCGACTTTATCGTAAGAGATTTGGAAGAAGCTCTTCCTGATCTTCCAACAGCCGGCCCGTCAGCCACTAATGATCGGGCTTCTCAAGCCGCAGCCAATGCCCTATTAGCCCGATTATACCTAAATAGAGGAGTGTACAACGCTACAGTTAACGAACAGGGTGCGCTTAGCCCAACATTTGATCAAGCTGATATGACCAGAGTCATTGAGCATGCTGATGCAGTTATCGCTGATGGTTATACATTGGAAGAAAATTATTACAATAATTTCAGTACTAATGCTCAGAGCGAGTTGATTTTGGTAAACGCAGAGGGTGCAGGCGATGCTGAAACCCGTTTCTACATGACACTGCACTATGATCACAACCCAAGTGGTTGGAACGGCTTTGCTACATTAGCAGATTTCTATGCTAAGTTTGAAGACGGTGATGTACGAAAAGGTGTTGCAGCCACTCCTGACGGAAGTGATTTTTCGGGTATTGGTCGGGGCTTTCTGGTAGGTCAACAGTTTAACGATAATGGTGAGCCCATTACTAATAGTCGAAGTAATTCGCCTCTAGTGTATGAGCCAGATGTACCGTTGATTGGGGCTGATACTGATGATGGTTACCGTGCCATTAAGTACCACCCAGAAGATAAAGGACGATACGTCCAACTACGTTACGGCGACGTACATTTGATGAAAGCAGAAGCTCTACTTCGTAATGGTCAAAATGCTGAAGCATTAGCAATGGTCAATGAGTTACGAGCGGTAAGGGGAGCAAGCCCACTAGCTAGCCTAGACGAGGCATCTATGTTAGATGAGCGAGGTCGTGAGCTGTACTGGGAGGGTACTCGCCGGATAGACCAGATTCGTTTTGGAACTTTTGCCGACACTTGGGCAGAGAAGACCACGACTGACCCATTCCGTATCATATATCCTATTCCGCAGCAAGCAATAGATTCTAACCCTAATTTGGAACAGAATCCTGGATACTAGATAGCTATCCGCTTCTTTTGAAGGAGAGCAAGCAGCAAACATGTTGCTTGCTCTCTTTGTTTCCACGTTTCTACCAATAGAGATTATTGGTATTTTTTGATGTTAATGAGCTAACAAAGATAACTTCCAGGAAGGTTATTGATGGGAATTAAAAACAAGAAGAGACTTATAGGAATATTAGGGGTGTTAGTCATTTTGGTAGTAGCCTGTGAAGAAAAGCCTACCCAAATGTTTTCAGCACTTTCTCCTCAAGAAAGTGGTATTGATTTTACTAACGAACTTACCCTTAGTGCAGACTTTGATGTATTTCGCTACCGCAATTACTACAATGGAGGCGGAGTAGCTATTGGCGATATCAATAACGATGGTCTATCCGATGTGTACCTGACGGCTAATATGGCTCAGAACAAGCTGCACCTAAATAAAGGGGACTTCCAATTTGAAGATATTACCGAATCAGCTGGGGTAGGTGGTAACAAAGTCTGGGCTACCGGAGTGGCGATGGCTGATATAAATGGGGATGGCTTACTGGATATTTATGTCTGTAATTCAGGTGATGTAATGGGAGGTAAGCGAGAAAATGAGCTATTTATCAACAATGGAGATCTAACCTTTAGCGAACAAGCTGCTGATTATGGGTTAGATGATAAAGGTTTTAGTACTCATGTCGTTTTCTTTGACTACGACCAGGACGGCGACCTGGATGCTTATGTACTAAACAATTCTTTCCGCCCGGTCTCAACGCTGGGTTACGAGAATATTCGTCATGTCCGGGACAGTACCGGGGGAGATAAACTTTACCGACACGATATTTCGCCAAAGGGTAAGTCATTTTTTACCGATATATCGGAGGAAGCGGGGATTTACGGTAGTGTAGTAGGCTTTGGTTTAGGCGTAACAATCACGGATGTGAACCAGGACGGTTGGTTGGATATCTACGTGTCCAACGATTTCTTCGAGCGAGATTATCTGTATATCAATCAAGCTGACGGTACTGGCCGGCATTCCGGATTTCGCGATGAACTTCCCCAGCGGATGGGACATATCAGCCATTTTTCTATGGGAGCGGATGCGGCGGATCTGAACAACGACGGTTATCCTGAAATTTTTGTTACTGATATGCTCCCTGATACCGATGAGCGGCTGAAGACCATGACGAACTTCGAGTCTTATGATGTACATCAGCGTAAACTTACCAACGATTATTACGAGCAGTACATGCGGAATACGCTGCAACTCAATAATCAGCAAGGTCGCTTTCAGGAGATCGGACAACTAGCGGGTGTGCATGCCACCGACTGGAGTTGGGGGGCACTGATTGCCGATTTTGATAACGACCTGAACAAAGAAATTTTTGTTAGCAATGGCGTATACAAAGATGTAACCAACCAAGACTTTATTGCCTACATTGGTAGTGATGAATCCATTCTGGAAGCCATGCGAAAAGAGTCTGTCGACTTTCAGGAGCTGGTTGACCGGATGCCCTCCAATAAACTAAGTAATTATCTTTTTAAGCAAGATGGAAGCCTGACCTACGAAAATCAGGCAGCCGAGTGGGGCTTATCTACCCCGTCTTTTTCAAATGGTTCTGCCTACGGCGATTTGGATAACGATGGTGATCTTGATCTGGTGGTGAACAACGTAAATCAAAAATCTTTTATTTATCGTAACAACAGCCGCCAACTCACCCAAAAAAATTACCTGAAACTATCTTTTGTAGGGCCTGATAAGAACTCCTATGGTGTAGGAGCTAGGGTACATATTTATGCTCAAGGCAACCATATTATGCAAGAGAATATTCCGACAAAAGGCTTTCAATCGTCAGTAGATTACACTATGGTGCTAGGACTAGATAGTTTGGAAACCGTTGACAGTCTGATTGTTTATTGGGGCTACGAAAGTAAAATTCAGAAACTGTATAATGTTACTGTAAACCAGCACGATACATTATTTTTTACAAATGCTAAGCCTGCCTATGATAACGACTCAAATGATGGAGACTTGATGTTTGCCCGTCAGGAAAATATACTCAACCCACCTTTCCAGCATCAAGAAAACACCTTTGTTGACTTTAACTACGAACGACTAGTGTATCATATGCTTTCTCGAGAAGGCCCGGCACTCGCTGTAGCCGATGTTAACGCTGATGGACTGGACGATTTTTATATTGGGGGAGCCGCCGGAAACGCAGGATCTTTGTATTTGCAAAATGAAAATGGAGCATTTAATCAAGCAGAAGTTTCTGCCTTTGCCCAGGATATTAAGTTTGAAGACGTAGACGCTGCTTTTTTTGATGCTGATGGTGACAACGATCTGGATCTATACATAGTAAGCGGCGGCAATCACCAACGCGAAAATGCTACTGAATACCAGGATCGTTTATATCTGCTCATCGAATTCCGTCAGGGTGAACCAGTGTACGAACGAGCTGAGCGAGCATTGCCTCTTGATCGGACGATGGGAGCTTGTGTAAAACCTGCAGATTTTGATCAGGATGGTGACGTAGATTTGTTCGTTGGGGCAAGGGCAGTTCCGTTAAAATACGGCTTGCCTGCTAGCAGCACTATTTTAGAAAATGATGGTACTGGTAAATTTACTGATGTTACGGTGAAGGTATCACCTCGTCTTCGTAACCTGGGTATGGTAACTGATGCCGAATGGGTTGATTTTGATAACGACCAGGATTTAGATTTGGTTATTGTGGGCGACTGGATGCCGATTACGCTCTTAAAAAACAACGGAGCTAATTTAGAACGACTAAACAATGTGCCAGGGCTGGAAAAAACGAACGGTTGGTGGCGGGAGATCATCATTAACGATGTGAATCAGGACGGGGAAATGGATTTTATCCTTGGTAACTGGGGGCTGAATTCCACTTTTAAGGCTAGCCCCGATAAACCCGTGATGCTCTACATTAGCGATTTTGATGAGAACCAGACCATCGATCAGATATTTACCTACTATGAAGACGATAGCCTCTACCCAATGGCGCTTCGGCACGATTTAGTGATGCAACTTAATTACCTAAAAAAAGACTTTACTCACTACGAAGATTATGCAGGCAAGACCATCAACCAAGTATTGGGAGAGGAAGCACTTAGTAACGCTTTAGTAAACCGGGTGTACCGATTACAATCATCCGTAGTAATGAATCAGGGTGATGGCTCGTATCAAGTAGATGAATTACCCATCGAGGCTCAGTTCTCTCCCATTTTTTCTATGATCGCGGGAAATTTTCAGGACAATAATACCCCCAAAATAATAGTCGCGGGAAATTTCTCAGGAGTAAAACCGGAAGAAGGACGATACGATGCTAACTCTGGATTAGTACTAGAGCAAAAGAACGAGAGCTTTGCAACAGTCAACCAAAACACCGGATTACGCATTGATGGCGAAGTTCGCCAGATGGCGGTTGCCCGAACCATAAACGGCAAGAGTTTACTAATCGTGGCGAAAAATGACGATGAACCAGAATTTTACTTATATCAGAATCAGTCGGGCAATAGTAGCGAGCTTACTTATCGTTAGTGCTGCTTGCCGTTCTGGGTCAAATACTCCCCCACTGTTTGAGTTACTTTCGGCGGAAGCTACGGGTATTAACTTTCAGAATACCCTATCGGAAACCCCGCAGATGAATATTTTCAGCTACCTTTACTTTTACAATGGTGGAGGGGTAGCCGCTGGAGATTTGAATGGTGATGACCTACCTGATCTGTACTTCACTTCTAACCTTGAAGAAAACAAACTGTACATTAATCAAGGAGGTTTTGTTTTTCAGGATATAACCGAAACTACTGGAATGGAAGGAAAAGGCGGTTGGACAGCTGGAGTAACCATGGCAGACGTGAACGGAGATGGCAAGTTAGATATTTATGTCAGTCAATTGGGTGACTACCAAAATATCAGAGGGAAAAATCAATTATACATTAACCAGGGAAACGATGAGCAAGGAAACCCGATGTTTGAAAATCAGGCTGAAGCCTATGGATTAGATTTAGTCGGCTTCAGTACTCAAGCGGCTTTCTTCGATTACGATCTGGACGGTGACCTAGACATGTATATGCTCAACCACTCCACCCACGCTAACGGTACGTTTGGACGGGCTACACTACGCCAGGAAAATCATCCGCTGGCGGGTGATAAGTTGCTTCGCAATGATGGTGGAACGTTTACTGATGTGACCGATAGTAGTGGGATTTATAGTAGTACGTTGGGCTACGGGTTAGGCATTACAGTAGGTGATATTAATTGGGACGGTTATCCCGATGTGTACATTGGCAATGATTTCCACGAGAATGATTATTTGTACATCAACCAGGGCGATGGCACATTTACAGAACAACTGCAAGAATATATTCGCCATACTAGTCGCTTCTCTATGGGTAACGATATTGGTGATATTAATAATGATGGTTTACCCGATATCCTCTCACTCGATATGCTTCCCTCTGACCCAGTAATGCTAAAAATGTCAGCTGGAGAAGATGCTTACGATGTGTATAATTATAAACTCAAGTACGGTTATAATCATCAGTTTGCCCGCAACACGCTTCAACTCAATATGGGTAACGGTCATTTTAGCGAAATTGGATTGCTCACTGACATCTACGCTACCGACTGGAGTTGGTCGGGATTGATAGCTGATTTTAATCTAGACGGATACAAAGACCTCTACATTGCCAATGGCATCAAGCGACGTTCCAATGATCTGGACTATATCAAGTACATCTCCAATGACGCAGTGCAGTATCAACTAGAAGGTGACCTTACCGAAGAGGATATGGCACTCATTGAACAGTTACCTATCGTAAAAATTCCGAACGCTGCCTTTATGAACCAGGGTGGGCTTCAGTTCAGTAACGTATCTCAAAGCTGGGGGCTGAATCAGGAATCGTTCTCTAATGGAGCAGTCTACGCTGATTTAGACAACGATGGCGACCTGGATTTGGTGACTAATAATATTGATCAACCTGCTTTTGTCTACCGCAACCGAGCAGCAGAGAATAGCCAAGGTGAGAGCAATTATTTAAAAATAAAGCTATCGGGGAAAGGAGCTAATCCGTTGGGTATTGGAACCAAGATAATTATTCCGTTAGATACTCAGACCTTGGTACAGGAAATGTATAGTACCCGAGGTTATCAGTCTGCCGTTCCTGCCGAGCTGATTATTGGATTAGGCAAAAGAACCCAAGTTGACTCCCTAATTGTGGTTTGGCCCGATCATCGTTTTCAACTATTGCAAAACGTAACGGTTAATCAGACAATTGAACTAGAGCAGACAAATGCAGCGGGTAAATATAGTTTTTCGTCAGCAGTCCAGCCTATGTTTATAGAAGTAGACAGCTTGTTGAAACCTGATTTTATACATGAAGAAAACCGATTTATAGAATTCAATCGGGAAGCACTCATTCCCCATATGTCTTCTACCGAAGGACCCAAGTTAGCAGTAGGTGATGTAAATGGCGATGGAAACGATGATTTTTTTATTGGTGGAGCTAAACGTCAAGCTGGTGCAATCTATATTCAAACTGATGGTGGGTTTGAGCAAGTAGCTCAAGAAGCATTTAGGATAGATAGTGTTGCTGAAGATATTGGGGCGGAATTTGTGGATGTTGACAATGATCAGGATCAGGACTTAATCGTAGTTAGTGGCGGTAATGAGTTTCAGGGAGAAGCTGAAGCTCTTCTGGTGCGCTTGTATAAAAATGATGGGCAAGGAAATTTCACAAGGGCGCGGCAGGCTATGCCCGATATTTTTGTCAATGGCTCTTGCGTTCGCTCAGCTGATTTTGATAACGATGGCGACCAGGATTTATTCATTGGTGGACGGGTAGTTGCCCGAAACTACGGAAAAGTACCTACTAGCTATTTGCTACAAAATGACGGACAGGGTAATTTCTCTATTAAAACCGATGAGTTAGCGACTGGCTTATCATCTGTGGGTATGGCGAAAGATGCCCAGTGGGCGGATATTGATGCTAATGGCACACTAGATCTAATTATTGTTGGAGAATGGATGCCGATTACGATATTTCTCAATCAAAATGGCCAATTACAGAGAGCTGCCCCTTCTTCACTTGAGGCAACAAATGGCTGGTGGAACACAGTAGAAGTAGCTGATATAGACAGTGATGGCGATTTGGATATTTTGGCGGGAAACTTGGGATTAAATTCCAAACTGAAAGTTTCGCAGGAGAAACCTGTTAGCCTAGCGGTGAAAGATATCGACGATAACGGAACGATTGAGCAATTACTGATTCACTACGTGGGGGATGAAAAGCGGCTGTTCGCAACCAAAGATGAAATTACCTCGCAGTTGGTCGATGTGAAAAATCGCTTTACCAGTTACACTGACTTCGCTCAGGCTAGTGTCAGTGAAGTTTTTCCCTCAGATATGCTAGCAGGTGCTGAGCAATATAATGCCTATGAGTTTCGCTCCGGGGTTTTTATAAACGGAGGAGAACTGAACTTTCGGTTTCAGCCATTTCCGACGCAGGCACAGTTTGCACCTGTCAATGCCATCTACCTAACCGACGTTAATGAAGATAATAAAATAGATATTCTCACTGCTGGAAATTTCTATGAAGTGACTATTGAACGGGGTCGCTACGATGCCAGTTACGGAACATTACTCAAGAATGTAGGTGAGGGACAGTTCATCTGGGTTCCTAATATGCGTTCTGGTATCTACATTGACGGTCAGGTTCGGGATTTAGCAGAACTTGAATACAATGGACAAGAAATTATTACTGTTGCCCGGAATAAGCAATCATTACTATTCCTTAAGAAAAATGAAAGTACCGTTTCAGCTTTGTCTTCTGCTGCTAATTAGCAGTTTAGCAGGTTGTTCACCTGATGTAGAATCTAACCTGGCTATTAACTTTTGTGAGTCATATCAGGCTGATGATAATTGCAAGAATAGTGGTAATACTTTTAAATTGGGTACTCCAGTCTACGTTCACTTTACATCGGATACTCCGTTTGAGGCAAGCACCATTACCGGGCGTATTGTCCGTGTCTTAGATGATGGTGGAGAGTATGAGCTGGGTTTAAAGAAATTTGATATTGAACTAGAAACTAAATACATCACACAAAGCATTCCCTTCCAAAATTTTGGCTATAACGCTCTGGGAAATTTTCTAATCAAGTTCTCAGATGAAAATGACCAAATACTAGCGGAGCGAGAATTGATAATTATAGAATCAGAGTAACTGATGATCATTGTTACACCGAGACTGGCTTACCTCTGGATTTCTGAGATTTAGCCGAGGAAGACACCTTTTTCGCAGGTTTACGATAATCTTGGTAGCGACGATAAGTAGCTATGCTAAAACCAAACATCAATAATAATGTGCCAATCCAGAGCACATTGATTAGTGGCTTTTCAATAGCTTTGAGTACGATATACTCTTTTTGGCTAGTTTCCATACCCAGTACAAACTTGTTCTCGTCAGGTACAATATTGAGTAACGTGAAGCGCAATCCTAACTCATGCGAGGTATCAGGTATACGACCCACCATACGGTCGCGGATTAAATAGATGGGCTTGAGGATGTATTCTTCTACGCCTCCCATCACCTGAATATGCGCCTGCACAGCTAAATCACCCTCTTGCAAGTCTACGCCATCTACTTGATCTACCCGTTCAATCTTCGTTAACTTGGTTACGTAGTCATTCGCAAAAAACTGTTCGCCCATTTTTATTTCTTTCTCCTCCATTTCTGCCCACTCTTTTTCTTCTTCTGTTGGTGGAATAGCCGATACGTGAGTGTATAAGTCTTTACCAAGAGAACGAACAATATCTGGCGAAGCGATTAATCCCATATTTGGGTTTACCTGCGAACGCGGGTACAGCGTGAACTGCTTTCCGGTTTCTCGGTCAGTATATTGTACCTCATGGTAAGTATTTTCAGGGTGGATTTGTACTGTATCGCCTTTAGCAAAGTAGCGAGTACCATCGTGCAAAAAATCAGCAGTAGCTATGGTTAGACGAGGGGTTTCAGTAGGGCTTAATAAGTCTCTATCTACATATACAGGTACATCTCGGGCATCTACCCGTTGCCCCTTGTAGATTAGTTCGTATTCGCCCATATTGCGTGGCTCGTTAATCCATAGTAGCGTATTTTCTAGATTCTCGTTACCAGGATCATCTTTAAATATGAGGAGCCCGGATTCGTTGATAGAAACAATATTGGAGTAGCCGGAAGAAAAGAGAATACCGATAAAGATCATGGCTACTCCAATGTGTGAAATGGAACCGCCTGATAGTCGGAAGTTTTCTCGCCCAAAGCGCAG
Organism: uncultured Flammeovirgaceae bacterium; assembly: GCA_937883755.1. Classification (GTDB taxonomy): domain Bacteria; phylum Bacteroidota; class Bacteroidia; order Cytophagales; family Cyclobacteriaceae; genus Tunicatimonas. The sequence goes on from CAKZYA010000011.1 coordinate 67,031, forward strand.
TAGGATTTTTCCGTTTGCAACGATAGAGTACACTGAAACTGTAAGCAGCAGAATATAAACGGGGTTAGTCACTTTGCCAATCAGCATAGCTGCCGCACTAACGATTAGGGTTATAATCAATGGAACAGATAGTTCGCTTTTTAGCTTATCAGGATCCATTTTACGCCAGAAGAAGAACTGCCCAGTACCCGATAGCAAAGCAATGGCGATGGCGAACCAAAGCTGAAACTTGGTGTAGAATTCAACCTGATCCGCTGGAGGAGCAACATTAGACACTCCCCCGAAAGACTCAATAATGGAGTTATAGACTGGAATAGAGGTAGGTACCAGTACTTGAAATGCCATCAGGCAAAGCGTAGTAGCTCCAATAAAAATCCAGAACTCCCGACTGTAAGCCGAAGCTTCCTTCTCTGAGGTGGGAATTTCTTTCCAGCGTATTGCTGACAAAACGATAGCTGCTACGGTGAAAAACAGCATGTAGATTAGTAACTGACCGGACAACCCTAAGTCAGTGAATGAATGCACGGAAGCATTGCCTAGAATGCCACTGCGGGTCAGGAAAGTGCTGTAGAGAATCAGCACAAACGTAGCAATAACTAGTACAATAGAGGTCTTTAGAGCGGTACCATTATTCTTAAAAATAATTAGTGTATGAATACTAGCTACCAGTACTAACCAAGGGATATATACTGCGTTCTCCACTGGATCCCAGTTCCAATAGCCCCCGAAGTTCAGAGTTTCGTAGGCCCAGTAGGCACCCATCATAATACCGAGGCCAAGAACGGCGGCAGAAAAGATTGCCCAGGGCAAAGCGGGTTTCACCCAGCTTTCGTACTGCTTGCGCCAGACACCTGCCATACAGAAAGCAAATGGTACTAGCGTGGTGGCAAAACCTAGAAATAGGGTAGGTGGATGAATAACCATCCAGTAGTTTTGGAGTAGCGGATTCAACCCAGTACCATCTTCAGGGCGAAAATCAGGGTTCATGGCAAATACAGGAGCATCAGTCATCACATCGCGTAGCAATAAAAACGGGGAGCTACCAATCTTCAATTCAATACCAGGGATAACTGTTCCTAAAATCATAGATGCTAAGAAAGCCTGTACTAGCGCAAAGACCGCCATGACCGGAGCTTCCCAGCCAGTTTGTCGGTTAGTGCGGATTAGTACCACTCCTAAGATCACATGCCAGAATATCCAGAGCAAAAAGCTACCTTCTTGCCCTTCCCAAAAGCAGGAGATCATATAGTACACCGGCAGACTTAGCGATGAATGACTCCAGGCGTAGTGATACTCAAACAGGTGATTATAAATGATAAAAAACAAACTGGCGATCACTCCAACTACTAAGCCCCCGTGAACATAAAAAGCCGTACGAGCGAAACGTTTCCAGGATTGAGCTTTGATAATGTCACTTTCTACCGTAGCCGTAATGTAAGCGTAAGCGGCTACCAGTGAAGTAATGAAGGATGAAATCACAAAGAAGTGACCGAGGTTACCAATGAATGTATTGATCATGATGGTTATTTTCTAAATGCTATTAAGCTCTTTGGCTAGGCTTTTTGTGTGTTCTCTTAGCTAATCTCTTCTTCCTGGTACTTGGAAGGACATTTTAGGAGTACTTTATCAGCTACGAAATGCTGGTCGTGATACGAGCCAATGACTACAACCTGCTCAGAACGTAGCAAATCAGCGGGCATAGGTTCGTTGTAGAATACCTGTTGCTCTTGGTTATTCTCATCGACCATAACAAACGATACTGATAACTTATCTTCTGAAGGCTCTACCCCCACTACCTCTCCATCGGCGTCTTTTTTTAGAGTCCCTACTACGTGGATGCTTTTATCTTCGCCATTTTGAGCTAGTGTACTGGCCTCAGCAAAAGTGACGTAAGAACTAGCGTCGCCAGCAGTAGACATGATGATGGTAACTGATACAGCAACCACAATGAGTGCAATGATATATTTGAGTTTCATAAGTTATGCATCTAAAGGTTGTCGGGTAATTCTTTTTCTAATTTACTCACTTTTTGGTCAATTCGGATAGCATAAATAATCAGTCCAGAAAATATCAGTAGCATTACGGCAACGACTACATAGATTTTTCCTTCCTGACGGAAAGTATCAGCCATTTCTACCTCACTAGCCGATTGAGCAAGTAAAGAAACAGTGCTAAGAAAGGTTAGCAACAAACTAGTTGTGAGTACGAAGCATATTCTCTTCTTCATATTCATTCATTTTTTGTTTTACTAAATTCAATCGGATGCGTAGGCTTGTTAACCATAACCCCATCAGTGTCCAACCAATTACTGCTGGATAAAATATCGATCGAAGCTGACTAGCCGCATCATAAATGTTAAAACCGGGATTTCCTCCGTTGCCCGGATGTAATGAATCGGTCATCCGGGGTAAGATAAATAGCAGTGGAATCAGGGTGGAATAAGCAAAAATATTATAGATCGCGCTGATTCGTGAACGTTGCTGCTCGTCGCTAAACGAACCTCGTAAAATAAAATAAGCCGCATAAATCAACATAGCAATAGCTGCCCCATTTAGCTTAGGATCGTTCGTCCAAAATGCACCCCAGGTGAACCTGGCCCATAACGATCCACTCAAAATACCTAAAATACCGAAAAGCATGCCGGTGTTCGCGAATTCGATAGCATAAGTATCGTGCTTCACTAAAGGGTTCATTAAATGTTTGATAGAATACACTGTAGAGACGGTAAAAAGAGCGATCATACCAAACCACATAGGTACATGAAAGTGTAGTACCCGGACGGTCTCATTTAAGATTGGTAAACGGGGCACGTCAGCCAGCAATCCTGCGGTGATAGTATACCCGACTAACAGAATAGCTAGTATTTTCCACCATGCCTTTTTCATATCACGTTAGTTTGTAGCGGGTAAAAATTTAAATCAGTTGCATACTGGTGAATAACACATTCTTGACCAATAGTATTCACTGTTTTGTGGAAAAAATCACATTTGTTTATTTTGGGTAGCTTCATATATAGCATCTACCAAACTATTTTCCTCTTTAGTGTCATTGCCCAATTCCCAGAACATAATACCGCCTAAGTCTTCTTCTATAGCATACTGTGTTTTCAGCTTTACCGAAGCAGTATCGTCGTAGGAAAAAAAGATGCTATCGGTCGGATTGTACAAATACGGTGCTTCAGCCACTTCATCCCAATAGCGGGTATAACCGTTTTTGTTTTCGTACTCATCGCGGATTATATGATAAGCAGCCCAGCCGATATGGGTGCCTTGGTTCGGTTGATAAAGGCCATTTTTGTCGGGCGGAACTCCCTTCCACGCCCGTCCGTAAAACGCACCACCAATGACAATCTGGCTTGGATCAACTCCTTGTTCTAAACAGTAGGCAACAATACTTTTTACGGAGCGAGGTTTAAAAGCGGGTCGACCCCGCGCCTGGGCGATACTGTCTCTTTTTTCGTAGTACTCAGCGATGGGATAATCCATTAAATCTTTACTTTTAATCCAGCCTAAAGCGGTGTGATGGGCAGTATACGGAAGCGTAGCTGTTACTTGATCGTAGGTCATTACGTTCATATAATCAGCGTACTTCATAACCTCATCCAGCTCAATTTTTTCGTAGTAATACTCCCATCCGGCTGAGGCAAACGTTAGGATCATAGGACGATCTAGCTTATCCATTTCCTTCCTTAGCTCTTTCATTAGCAATGTGAAGGTTTGGGTGTCTTCTTCCCGGGCATCAATACCCGCCCAGTCCAAGGCGGGATATTCCCAATCCATATCGATACCATCTAGTTGGTACTCTTCTATCATACGTATGGTGCTTTGTACAAACTTAGTTCGGCCTTCTGCCGTAATCGCCATATCGGAGAATCCTCCCGCACCCCAACCACCACAGGCGAGCATTACTTTCAGATGAGGGTGGTTTTGCTTTTGGGCTACTAGCAGCTTCAGCTTCTTTCCAGCTCTTTTATGCCTGAACTTCATTTCCCCGTCAATGACATTAGAAAAAGAGAAAATAATATGGGTGAGTTGATCCAATGGAAGATTCTCCGGCTGATAATCTTTCTCCGGTACATAGTACGCCATGATTTTGAATGTTTCTTCTTCAGAATGAGCAATACTAGATTGGCACTTACTCAAAACCAGTCCGATGAATAGTAGAGAAGTGGAAGTAAGGAGAAAAGTTTTAAACATTAGAAACAGTATTTATGAAATCTAGCTGAGGGGCATTGCTTTTTATACGCGTTGAAAACGCGCACTAGGTTATATTAGTCATGATTCATTTAATCATTATTCATCAACTCATGTTCGCCACAAAAACGGAAATAAGATATACGAAAGTACTACGACAATGGCATTCATAGCAATCAGAATGATGATTTCGTCGTAACTGACGCTGAGATCTAAACCATCCAGAGCATTTTTAGATACCTTAATCACCATCAGTAGCATAGGAATAATTACCGGAAAGCCCAGAATTGCCATCAAACTACTATTATTATTGGCTTTAGAAGCAATACTTGAAACCATGGTTAGCGTGATTGAAAACCCAGATGCCCCCAACAACAAATTCAGGGCGAACAAACCCGGATTCTGAATAGGGTTTCCCATTACCAGCATATACACTAGTAAACAGGTGGTGGCTAGCACTAATAAAAGAAAAGTATTATAGATAATTTTAGAAAGAATAATGCCTTGGGGACTCGCTACAGTATAATAGTAAATAGCTCGCCCAGCTCGTTCCTGCACAAAGCTCTTGGCAACCGCATTTACCGCAGCAAACAGCAAAATAATCCAGAACAGGGCATTCCAGGTAACTACTTTGACTGTACCCTGTTGTAAGTTGAAACTTAAGTAGCAAATGAAAACAGCTCCGACTACATATAGTAAAATCCCATTAAGGGCGTAACGCTGTCGCCATTCTAGCACAACTTCTTTTCGCAACAACAACCGTATTTCCTTCCAGAGCATAACAAAACAAAGGTACAGCAGGAAACCCGTAAAGACTATCAAAACCTTACACACTTATCTTACTTACAGGCTTTTTACCAAGGCTACGTTACCTATATCCTCTAATGTATTGATATTTGGAGCGTGGGCTGGAAAATTCAGCGGGCGTGCGCAAGCTTTTGTGCGGAGAAGCATTGAATTTTCTTGACTTTTTTGGTTCGTTTTTGTGTCAAGACAAAAATGAACGGGCAAAGATCTCTCTTTTTGGTACAAGAACCTTCTTGGATGAAAAGCTATACACACTTGATTGCCCCACAGTCCGGCCAATTTTTAGTATACTTGCGGTATAACCAAACCCACAAAGTTATGAAAGGAATTGTTCTGGCCGGAGGCTCAGGCACACGCTTGCATCCGTTGACCCTAGCGGTGAGTAAGCAGCTAATGCCAGTGTATGATAAACCTATGATTTATTATCCACTATCCATTCTCATGATGTCGGGGATTCGGGAAATTCTGATCATCTCTACCCCTCACGATATGCCTTTGTTTCAGAAGCTACTGGGTGATGGTGAACAACTGGGTTGCCATTTTCACTACGAAGTACAACCTAAGCCTGAGGGACTGGCTCAGGCATTTACCATCGGAGCTGATTTTATTGGTCAGGATAAGGTTGCCTTGATTTTAGGGGATAATATTTTTTACAGTAGTGGTCTCTACAAACAGTTACAAAGTAATAACGACCCGGATGGAGGCGTAGTTTATGCTTACCACGTCCATGATCCACATCGTTACGGAGTAGTAGAGTTTGACGAAAGCCAGCGAGTAATCTCTATTGAGGAGAAACCTCAGCACCCCAAGTCTAACTACGCTATTCCCGGATTGTATTTCTATGATAATCAGGTAGTTGAGATTGCAAAAAATCTAAAACCCAGCCCCCGAGGTGAACTAGAGATTACCGACGTAAACAAAGAATACTTAAAACAAGGCAAGCTGCAAGTAAGTGTGCTAAGCCGAGGTACCGCCTGGTTAGATACTGGAACCTTCGACTCGCTCACCCAAGCTGGGCAATTTGTACAGGTGATTGAGCAGCGGCAGGGATTGAAAATTGGCTGTATTGAAGAAATTGCCTACCGTATGGATTTTATCGGGAAAGAGCAAGTGCGGGAGTTAGCGGCTAAGCAGCTGAAAAGTGGTTACGGTGAGTATCTGCTCAATATTGTTGATCCAAAGATTTTCTGATAAGAGGATTCTCCCAGAATTAGGTTTAGGGAAAAGAGAAAATAAAAATGCCAAACCACTCCGGCTTGGCATTTACTATTTCTAGGCTAGTTCAATAAACTAGGCATGTGCCTTACGCTGCTCTTCAATAGTATCTAATAACTGATTAAAAGGCTTCTCAAACTTGGCTACACCTTCTTTTTCCAGATCGTCAGTTACTTTTTCCATATCAATGCCTAACTCTTCTAGCGCGGCTAGCACTTTGTCAGCCTGCTCCATACCTTCAGCTACCTGATTGGTAGGCTCCTCATCTTTTTCCAGCAATATGTCGAGGGTATCGCCCGGCATGGTATTCACTGTGTCAGGCCCGATTAATGGGTGTACGTAACGTAACTCTTCGTAATCAGGGTTTTTGTTACCCGTGCTGGCCCAAAGCACTCGCTGCTTTCGTCCGCTCTGCTCAGCTAATTTTTGGAAGCGTTCGCTAGAAAAGGCTTCTTCAAAAACTTTATAAGCCTGCTTAGCATTGGCTACTGCCGTTTCTCCTAGTACTGATTTGGCTTTTTCGGCATGATCGGGCTTATTATCCATAATATCTTTCAGCATCGGGTCAACCATCACGTCAATACGGCTCAGGAAGAAACTAGCTACAGAAACTACGTTTTGGATAGATTCGCCCTGAGCTAAGCGTTTCTCCAATCCTTCCATGTAGGCTTCGGTCACGGCCCGGTAACGATCTACACTGAAGAGTAACGTTACGTTTACGTTAATACCTTCACTTAAAAGCTGGGTAATGGCGGGCAAACCTTCTTCAGTACCTGGCACTTTAATCATCACATTGGGGCGGTTCACTGCGTTCCACAGATAACGCCCCTCTTCAATAGTTCCTTGGGTATCATATACTAGTGAAGGTTGTACTTCCAAGCTTACGCAGCCGTCTTCTCCATTAGAAGCATCGTAGACCGGACGAAACAAATCAGCCGCTCGCTGAATATCTTCTATCGCCATGCTTTCATAAATCTTAATGCGTTCTAGACCTTCATTGGCTAGTTTCTCAATGGCTTCATCGTAAGCATCGCTACCGCTAATGGCTTTCTGAAAAATGGCAGGGTTGGAGGTCAATCCTCGTACCCCCTTCTCAGTAATAAGTTTTTCTAATTCGCCGTTGTTGAGTATTTGTCGGCTGAGGTTATCGAGCCACACGCTTTGGCCCAACATGTATACTTTGTCAAGCATTCGTTTCTCCATAATTCTATGTTTTTAGGGTATCAGTAATGATATAATTAAAAAATTAGTCGCTTATCCAATTATCTAACCTAATAAAATAGGGAAGGTTGCAAAGATAATGAATAAGTCGCCTATCTGGCAAAACTGACTGCTTGGGGCTAATCAAAAAGCACAGCTTTCGCTGGATTGTGGTGGAATTCAAATAGCATCTGGGCTTGCTCTAGGGTAAGCCGTTCTACGGATAAAGGGGGCAGTTCGTCTATTCCGAAAAAGCCAACGTCCATAGTTTCAGATCCTACTTTTATCTCGCCTGCGGTGTATTGGCATAAAATAAAAACCTTGTAAGTGTAAAAAGGGGTAGGAGGGTGATTATGGCATTTTTTATCTAACACCGCCAGCAAACGCTCGGGTACTACCGTGATTCCAGCTTCTTCCTGCACTTCTTTCGCTACAATTTCAGATGGAGAATAGCCTACGTCAGCCCAACCGCCGGGTACTGTCCAACCCTGGTCGATTTTTTCTTGCACCATCAGGAGCTTATCATCCTGAAATATCACTCCCCGGATATCAACCTTAGGGGTAAGGTAGCCTTCCTCCTGTTTATACAGATCCATAATTTTCTCAAAGGGAGCTTCCGAATAATCGGCTACAATCTGAGCACTGATTTGCATTAGCTCTTCGTAGCGTTCGCGGTCATAATCATTCTGGCAGTAGGTAAGCCCCGCTTGGGCGATTGACTGAAGACGTTGGGCAGTAGTAAGCCAAGGGTGTTGCATAATTATGGTGTTATAGTATTCGTAATACTGAATAATGCGTGCAACAGTGAGGTCGATTTTGACACTTAAAGTAACGTGCTTGGAAGCACGTTTCGAAGAGGTATGGCTATCTCACTTTGTTTTGAGTTCTTCTTCTGTTCTTAATCACTCTTCATATACATTCCTCTTGATTCTGGTAATGTATCTTTGAATCCAAATTTTTCATACAAAAATGAGGCATCTCCATCAGCGATCAAGCTTGTATAGCAAGATTTTGGCAGTTTTGTTTTTATGAAGTTTATTATGCTACTCATAATTATTTTACCAATTCCTTGTCCTTGTTTCTCGGGAACCACACATATATCCACCACTTGACAGAAACATCCACCATCTCCGATCACTCTACCCATTCCTATTACTTTATCTTCTTGTTTTACCAATAATGAAAATAAAGAATGACCTAGACCTATTTTGCAGGCTTCATCTGTTTTTGCGGATAGCCCACATTTGACCCTCATTTTTTGGTATACCTCAATTGGTATTTCTTCTTCAAGAACCTTGATTCCACTCATTTCTCGATTCTTCATGACAGATAACGTTTGAACATAGTTTAACGATGATATGAACCACTAAAAAACCATAACACTAAAACTTCACTGACAACTTTCAATAAAGTGCTGGATATCCTGCTTGATTCCCATGATAAGTAGTATGTCACCTTCCTGGATTTTGGTGTCAGGGTTAGGCACACCAATGAAGTTTAGGGGGCTACTTGATGTCTTACGTTTAATAGTAATGAGATTGAGGTTGAACTTTCTCCGCAAGTTAATCTCCAATAGTGTTTTACCTACGGATTGAGGTGGGGCTTCCATTTCTACAATCTCATACTCTTCAGATAGAGAGAGAAAAGCTCGTATGTTGGGCTGAAGTAACATTTTAGCTACTGATTCACCAATCTTTTTTTCAGGAGAGAGAACTTCTTTAATTCCTAGTTTACTCAAAATAGCACGCTGCTGCTCGCTAGATGCCCGGGCAATAATGCGTTTGACATCCAGTTCCTGAAGCACTACTGAGGTAAGTAATAGCGACTCAAAATCTTCACCAATGGCTACCACTACTGCGTCTACCCGATGAACTTCTTGGGCTTCTAAGGCTCTGGCATCCCGAGAGTCTAGCGCGATGGCGTGAGCTACCTGATCCTTTATCCGCTCAACCTTTGTTATATCCTGATCAATAGCAATAACCTGGGCGCCCTGCTCGGCCAGTGTACGAGCAATGGAGTTCCCAAATTGGCCCAAACCGATGACGGCGAATCGCTGATTCACGATAGCTTGGTTTTAAGGTACGCTACGAGAACTTCAGCTGCTTCAGGGCATTCATCATCGGCATACTCCCGATTATTGGGAAAAATTAGGTCGGCTTCGTGTTTATGGGGTTCAATGTACTGTTCGTAAGCCGGGGCAACATGGTGGCGGTACATGTACAAAATATCCTCAAGTGGATAACCACGCTCCCGAGTATCCCGCACAATCCGGCGTTGGAGCTTAAGGTGTTCTTTGGTCTCTACAAAAACTTTTAGATCAAGCAGATCAGCCACTGATGGAAAGTGAAAAACAAAGATGCCTTCTACGAGAATAATTTTAGCCGGCTTGAACTCTAGCATCTGGGGAGTAATAGCGGGATTATTAAATGTGTACTCTCGCCGCTGAATTATTTTACCCTGTTTAAGCTGGGTTAAATCCTGGGCAAAGGCTTCGTCTTCTATTACCGAAGGTTCATCGAAATTAATGACCCGGTTCTCAGATAATCCGTGGGGGGGGAAATCTCGGTAATAGTTGTCCTGCGAAATCAGGCAACAATGCTCTTCGCCCAAGAGCTGGTATACCCAACGAACAAATTGGGTTTTGCCCGAACCGCTCCCTCCGGTAATTCCTATCAGATAAGGCTTAGTCGTCATGGTTGGTTAGTGGTTCTTAAGAAAATCTACCAGCTTTTGTACCGCCCGACCGCGGTGACTGATCTGGTTCTTTTCTTCTAAAGACATTTCGGCAAAGCTTTGTTCGTGACCCTCAGGAATAAAAATAGGATCATAGCCAAAACCCTGCTGTCCAGAAGGCTGTTGGGCAATAGTTCCAACAACAGCGCCTTCAAATATGTGAAACTTCCCTTCTAAGATTAAGGAGATGATGGTTCGAAATTGTGCCTTTCGGTTTTCAATTCCTTCCAGGTTATTCAAGACTTTCTGCATGTTAGCCTGACTACTACGCTGAGAGCCAGCGTAGCGAGCAGAATAAACGCCCGGCTCACCGTGTAATGCTTCAATTTCCAGCCCAGTGTCATCAGCAAAACAGTCGACCTGATAATGCTGATACACGAATTCTGCCTTTTGGCGAGCATTTCCTTCTAGTGTTTCTTGAGTTTCGGGTAACTCTTCAGTGCAGCCAATATCCTGCAAACTAACAATCTCAAATGCATTACCAAGTAGTTGTTGTACTTCGGTGATCTTATGAGCGTTGTTGGTGGCGAAGCAGAGTTTCATTGTTAGTTGACACCTACTACCTCAATATCAAACCGGAGGGTTGAGAAGGGTGGAATTCTAGCTCCAGTACTTGACTGTATCAATCTCTGATCGAACAAGTCTTGAATTATTTCGGCCGGGAAAGCCAACTGGCTCTCCTGGTATGCTTGGGCATAAGGAATAACAACAATACCTTTTTCACCTTCCTTCATTTGTGCAATCCCAAGTTCAAAGCCTGGTATTACTCGATTTTGCCCGATAGTGACGGGAAAAGGATTAGCAGCATTTAAATTATTGTCAAACTCGGTACCGTCTAGTAAAGTGCCCGTGTAGCGAACTTGCACAGTATTGCCATTATTTATCTCGGCACCATCAATAACGCCTTCTTGCGTACGAAAGTAATAAACACCCTGCGATAAGCTATCGGCATCAGTGAAGCCATTTTCCTCGAGATATGTTTTTATCCGCTCATCTTCTTCAGCTCGTAATTCAGTTGCAGTAATAATATCGACCAGTTGAATCCTGGCTCGTATAATTTCATTTTCAGCAATAGTATTTGCCAAGGAGTAACCTAAATAAGAAGCAGCCGTAGGTAGGTAGAACTCGTATTCTTCGCCAGTACGCATCGTGGCAATAGAAATATCTAATACCGGTAAAATCAGATTGTTCGTGCCAAAAACATAAGTAACCGGAGGCACACTGTCGGTAGCCAAACGTTGATCTATAATAGTACCATCTAGTGAAGCAATTTGATAATAGATACGGATAATATCGTTTCCAGTCGGAGCATCTCCACCGGTATTCTCGGTAATCACTTCATAGAAAATATCGCCATCACGAGTAGCGTTGATGCTATTGTCAGCCAGATAATTTTCTATGGTTTGTTGTTGCTCCCGTAGTAATTGTTCAGCTTGATTATCACCAGTATCAGCATCATCCGAGCAACTCCAGACTCCTACTGTTACTCCAATCAGGAACCATCCTAGTAACTTCTTCATACATTTGAAACAGCTTATGTGAGCTAATTATTGCTTTACATCCACCAACTCTACATCAAAGATTAGAACAGAGTTAGGGGCAATAGGCCCAGTACTTTGTGGGCCGTATGCCAACGGAGATGGTATGTAAAGAGTAGCCTTAGACCCTTTGTTGAGTAAAGCAATACCTTCGTCCCAACCTTGAATCACGGCTCCTTGTCCTAAAGGGAAACCAAATGGGCTACCTCGGTCGTAAGAAGAGTCAAACTGAGTGCCATCCAGCAGTGTCCCACGGTAGTGTACAAACACTGAATCACCGGCTGAAGGCTGCACTCCATTGCCTTTTTCCGTAATTACGTATCGTAAACCAGAATCAGTAGTTTGAGCTTCAACATTATTTTCAGCCAAATATTCGTTAATAGTGAGACTGTCAGTACTAAATTGTTCAGCTTGTTGAGCAAGCATATCTTCCTGCTGCTTTCGCATCTGCTCCATTTGGTATGCCTGAAAATCTTCTGGCGACATCACATCTTCTACGCCAATCTGGAAAGTAATTGGTGACTCAGCCTCAATACCAGGAGGAATTTGACCCTGAAAGGTATTCACAAACAGTTCCTCAGCAGATACCTCAAAATGAGTACTATCGCCTTTCTTAAGCATTCCGAACGCTTCAAAAACCTGGTTAGCTGTGTCACTGGTAAATTGTACTGGAATTGGATCAGTCATTCCTTGGGGCGGAAACAATAATGAATCGTCCTTCAAGTATTTCATATACATTAGTATAAAATCACCACTATCGGCTTCAGTTCCCTCGCCTTCGGTAAGGTACTTTATTTTTAGCCCTGAAGCAGTTTCGGTATACTCACCCTCTCCAGTCTGGTTACAAGCTGAGAAGCCTAATAAAAGACATAGACAAATATATACGGTATTAACAAAAGAAATTTTCATGTTACGTGTAGTGCTTTTTGCTGTAATTGATTGTGATATAATTGGTCTTTATACTGCGGAAGCAATTTTAAGAACTTTTGCAAAGTATCTTCTAGAGACAGTTTCGATGCTCCACCTGCCGCGTTTTTATGTCCGCCTCCACCAAAATGTTCGGCAGCCAGATCATTCACGGCAAAATCACCTACCGACCGAAACGATAGTTTGACGATCTCGTTGCGGTCAATGATAATAGCCGCCATTGTAATGCCCTTGATAGATAAAGCATAGTTTACCAATCCTTCGGTATCGCCCTGCCGGGACTTGAATTTTCGTAGGTCTTCCGCAGTAATAGCAAAGTAGGCCGTTTTGTATTCGTCTAGTACTACTAGCTTTTGATTAAGGGCGTACCCGATGAAGCGTAATCGGTCTACCGAATTGTTATCGTATACCAATTTGCTCACTTTAGAAGCGTTGGCACCCAAGCCAATGAGATCAGCTACCACCTGATGCACGTTTTGAGTAGTATTAGGGTGACGAAATGAACCCGTATCGGTCATGATGCCAGCGTAGAGGCATTCGGCCATATCGGAATCAATTTTATCACGTTCACCCAACTCGTCAATAATCTGATAGACAATTTCGCAGGTGGCCGCTGCTTGCGTATTCCAGAACTCAATACTGGCAAAGTCTTCCCGACCGTGGTGGTGATCAATTAGCACTTTAGTTGCTGTTGCTTGCCGAACGGGTTCTTCCATTTTATCAATCCGATTGAGCGAACAAAAGTCTACGCAGATAATGACATCAGCTTTGGCTAGGCAATGATCAGCTTTCGGGCGATGCGCTTTATCACAAAATAGTAGAACATCAGTGTGCCCTTTCATCCAGTGCAAAAACTCAGGATAATCCGTAGGTGAGATCACCTGTACCTGATGTTGTTGCTTTTTCAGGTACAAAGCTAACCCTAGTGCTGAGCCGAGAGCATCGGCATCAGGATTTTGATGAGGAATAATGACTACTTTCTGAGGTGAACGTAGTAATTCTTTAAGAGCGTTGATATCTTGCATTCTATCAATTCAGGTAGTACGCTAGATCAGAAACCTGGCAAACAGTACTTCCAAAAACGAAACCACAAAGGTGAGTTTTTTATGTCAAAAACCAAAACAGTACTTTTATGGGGTTTATGGGAAGATTTGCCTACTAAATCTGAGGATAAAGGAAGTATAAGCTACTGTTTATTAGTGAGTTGAATTTTCCTTATCGTGTAGCGATTGATTTTATTATACAATCAGTAGAAGGATTTAGTTCACTATTCCCTCCTACTATACTGGGAAGCATACTGAACAGACCTACTGAGTGAACTTAACCCCAATCTTTACGTTACCTAAATAAGTTTTTGTTACCTAAATATCTTTATCATGAATACTGTGCAGGCACAATCTCGTAATGTGCATATTTACCTTGAATCCAACCCTAACCCTAACTCCCTCAAATTTGTTACTAACTTTATGCTGATGCCTGAGGGAGAAAGCTACGATTTTCCCGATGCAGAAAGTGCTCAGCACGCCCCCCTGGCAAAAGAGCTGTTTGAGATAGAACATGTAGCCCGGGTATTTTATATGAGTAACTTCATAACTGTGACTAAATATGAAGCAGTAGAATGGGCGGAGATACAGGAGCCGATTAAGCAGCACATTAAGCAGTACCTGGAAGCTGGCAAACCACTTCTGACTCCAGAAGCCTTTATTGAAGATGATGGTACAGAAGATGATGAAACTGTGATCAAAATTAAAAGTATTCTGGATGAATATATTCGTCCTGCCGTAGAGCAGGATGGTGGAGCAATCAGCTTTCACTCATTCAAAGAAGGCACAGTAAAGGTTCTTCTCCAAGGTTCATGTAGCGGTTGTCCATCCTCTACTATCACACTCAAATCAGGTATTGAGAATTTACTAAAGACAATGGTTCCTGAGGTACAAATGGTAGAAGCTGAAGGGGTTTAACTTTTCTCGATTGAGAAAAGTACATACATCAATATCAGTAAAAGTAACAAGAAACCATACACTTGAAGCACCTTCTTGCGATTAGTTACGGGTAACCACCAAAGGGCGTACCACGGGCGGAAGAGGCCAAATAGTGTAAGTAGTGCTACTACAATGATACTGTAAAAGAGTATCTCCATAAACTAAAAAAGCTCCCTACAGGAGCTTTTCTTATTTAATAGATAAAATGATTTTTATAACGAGCGTTTCACTTCTTTCTCCTCAAAGCCTTCAATGACATCGCCTACTTTTATATCGTTGAAATTCTTAATGCTGATACCGCACTCAAAACCAGCCCGTACTTCGCCTACATCATCCTTTTCCCGCTTCAACTGATTAATCTCTCCAGTATAGGCCACGATACCATCGCGGACGAGGCGAATCTGATTGTTTCGCTTCACAACACCATCAGTGACGTAGCAACCTGCAACAGTACCTACCCGAGATATTTTGAATATCTGTCGGACTTCTATATTACCAGTGATTACTTCCTCAACAGTAGGGGCTAGCATACCTTCCATCGCATCTTTGATCTCGTTAATAGCATCGTAGATAATGGAGTATAGGCGGATTTCAATTTCCTCTTTCTCTGCTAAGTTACGGGCACTGTTGGAAGGGCGCACCTGGAAGCCGACAATGATTGCATCAGAAGCAGAAGCTAACAATACATCTGATTCGGAAATTTGCCCTACTGCCTTGTGGATAATATTGACCTGAACCTCTTCAGTAGAAAGCTTCAGTAATGAATCAGATAAGGCCTCTACTGACCCATCCACGTCACCCTTCACAATTACGTTCAGTTCGCGGAACGAGCCAATGGCTAAACGACGACCAATTTCATCCAGGGTGATATGCTTTTTGGTACGGAGCGACTGTTCGCGCTGAATCTGCTCTCGTTTGGTGGCAATCTCTCGGGCTTCCCGGTCAGTCTCCATCACGTTAAACTTATCACCCGATTGAGGCGCACCATCTAGACCGAGCATCTGCACTGGGGTGGCGGGAGGAATTTCCTTCATACGCTTGCCCCGGTGGTCGAACATAGCTTTTACCTTGCCGAACTGAGAACCCGCCAAAATCACATCGCCAATTTTAAGCGTTCCTGATTCAACTAGTAAGGTTGTGACGTAACCTCGCCCTCGGTCGAGGGTAGCTTCAATCACGGTACCAGCTGCGGGTCGGTCAGGATTAGCCCTTAGTTCTAAGAGTTCAGATTCTAACAGTACTTTCTCTAACAACTCGTCTACACCCTGCCCAGTCTTGGCTGAGATTTCTTGGCTTTGGTATTTACCTCCCCACTCTTCTACTAAGATATTGATTCCGGATAACTCTTCCCGAATTTTATCAGAATTAGCATTGGGTCGGTCAATTTTATTGATAGCAATAACAATGGGTACTCCTGCTACCTGAGCGTGGTTGATCGCTTCTTTGGTCTGGGGCATTACGGCATCGTCAGCAGCTACCACAATAATTACTACGTCGGTTACTTGAGCACCTCGCGCCCGCATCGCAGTAAAGGCTTCGTGACCAGGAGTATCCAGAAAAGCAATACGCTTACCACTTTCGGTAGTCACATCGTAGGCACCAATGTGCTGGGTGATTCCTCCGGCTTCACCCTCAGTTACTTTAGAGCTTCGAATGTAGTCTAGCAAAGATGTTTTTCCGTGGTCAACGTGACCCATAATGGTAACGATAGGAGCCCGATCTTCCAGGTCTTCCTCACTATCTTCTTCCACCTCAACGGCGATTTCCTCCTTGGCATCGACAAACTCTACCTCGAAACCAAACTCATCGGCAATAACGGTAATTGTTTCTGCATCTAAGCGTTGGTTAATAGAGACGAACATGCCGAGCGACATGCAGGTAGAAATTACCTCATTAACACTCACATTCATCATCGACGCTAGGTCATTGGCCGAGATAAATTCGGTTACTTTTAAAGCTTGTTGTTCCTGTGCCTCCTGTATTGCCTGTTCTTCCCGTTCTTTTCGGGCATCGCGGCGGCGCTCTTGCCGGGCTTTACCTCGCTTTTTGTTACCACCGCTCAGGCGAGCAAGGGTTTCCTTAATTTGCTCTTGTACCTCCTTGTCGGAGATTTCCTCCTTCTTCTTACCTGCACCTCGTTTGTTACCGCCTCTACGATTATCTTGACGTCCGCTTTGTTGGGTATTAGGCTTATCGTCTTTAATTCGCCGCCGCCGTTTGCGTTTTTTCTTGCGCTCATCAGAGGAAGCTACCGGAGTGGCTTTATCTTTTTTCTTAGGCTCGGTAGGGAGTTCAATCTTTCCTAGTACATTCAGCCCCTGCAGTTTATCTGCCTTAGCTTTAATTACCTCACTTTCCTTCTTTTCTTCCTCCTCTTGGGGTTCAGCAGTATCCGCTTTCGTTTTCTCTTCTTTAGCTTGCTTGACTTCTTCTTTTTCTTTAGAAAGCTCTTCTTTTGGTTTATCTTCCTGCTTGGGCGGTTCTTTTTTAGCTTCTACCTCTGAGGCTTCAACTTTAGGAACCTCCTCAGTGGCTGGTGGTTCCTCAACTGGAACAGGCTCTTCTTTTTTAGCTTCTACCTTAGGCTGTTCTTCTTTTTTCTCTTCCTTCTTCTGCGCTGGTTTTGGTTTCTTCTTACCAACTTCGTTTAGGTCAATTTTCCCCACTACATTCAGTCCCTGAAGCTTGGGAGCACCAACAGTCTCATTGGTTTCTTCTTTTTTATCTGTCTCTGCTGCGGGAGGGGGAGTCTCAGAAGCGGTAGTCTCCGTCGATTGCTTTTCTTCTCGGGAGGCTTTTTCGGCGGCTAGTTTCTTGATGAACAGCTCTTCTTCGTCTTGTCTTTCTACGGGTACGTGCTTTCCGGTAGCGTCAATAATTTGGTTTTCTTCCCGACTACCAATGGTAATACCCGATGCTTCTTCTTTATCCATAGCCGATGAGGCAAACTCCTTCGCCAGTATATCATACTGATCTTTGGGAATTTTGGCATTCGGACTACGATCTACGTCGAAGCCTTTTTTGCTCAGAAAGTCGACGATGGTATTCCGACCTACGTTGAATTTCCGGGCAACTTGGCTAAGCCTCATCGTTTTTTCTTCTACCATACTCAAATATGAGTTATTTTTCGCGTTTTATAAAATTTTATTCAAATTCCTGGCGCAGGATAGAAAGTACATCCTCTACCGTTTCTTCTTCCAAATCGGTACGTCTCACTAAGTCGTCTTTACTCAGGGATAGCACACTTTTGGCAGTATCTAAACCAATCTTTTTGAATTCATCAATGACCCAACCTTCTACCTCATCAGCAAACTCATCCAGATCGACATCTTCGTCAGCTTCTAACCCAAGAGTTTCGCGGAATACATCAATCTCATAGCCTACTAATAGACTAGCCAGTTTGATGTTTTGTCCACCCCGACCAATCGCTAGTGAAACCTGGTCGGGCTTCAGGAAAACAGATACTCGTTTATCACCTTCATCGACTTTGATAGAGCTGATCTTGGCTGGACTCAGTGATCGGGTAATGTATAGCTCGAGGTTATCAGTGTAGTTAATAACATCAATATTCTCATTCTGTAACTCCCTTACAATACTATGAATTCGTGAACCCTTCATCCCAACACAGGCACCTACTGGGTCAATACGATCATCATAAGATGCTACGGCTACTTTTGCTCGGTCGCCCGGTTGACGCACCGTATTCTTGATCTCAATCAGGCCATCGTAGACTTCAGGCACCTCCATTTCAAAGAGACGTTCCAGAAATTTCTCCGAAGTGCGTGACATAATAATTTTGGGGTTCCCGTTTACCATTTCCACTCGGTGTACAATTGCTCGTACTGACTCTCCTTTACGAAAACGGTCTTTTGGAATCTGCTCCGACCGAGGCATGATCAACTCATTCCCTTCGCCATCAATGAGTAGCATTTCGCGACTGAGGATTTGGTATACTTCCCCAACAATGATTTCGCCTACCAGATCTTTATACTTCTGGAATAAAATATCTTTTTCTAGATCTTTTACTTTTTGGATTAACGTCTGGCGTGCCATCATCACCGTACGGCGACCAAAATCTTCTAGTTTGATTTCCTCAGCTACCTCTTCACCAATCTCAAAGTCAGGTTCTATTTTTTGGGCTTCGGTGAGGCTGATCTTATCATGATCCCAGATGTCTTCTGAATTATCATCTACGATCTCACGAAAGCGCCAGATTTCTAAATCGCCCTTATCGGCGTTGATAATTACGTCAAAGTTCTCATCTGTTTCGTAACGTTTCCGCACCATTGCGCGGAATACATCTTCCAAGATGCGGATCATGGTAGGGCGGTCAATATTTTTGCCCCGGGCAAAGTCCGCAAACGACTCAATTAAAGTTGCCGTATCCATCATAAGCTTAGAATGTAACTAGTACGTTAGTTTTTTTAATTTGTTCAAAAGGTATCCGCATACTTTGTGGCGGCTCGTTCTTCTTCTTTTTCCCTTGCGTTGCTGTTTCAACACCAATTTCCTCATCCGACACATCTACCAAAACCCCCTTTATAGTTTGATTATCCTGCGTTAGTATTTTTATCGTTCGCCCTACGTTTTTCTGATATTGCCGATGAAGCTTAAGGGGCTGATCCAAACCAGGGGACGAGACTTCCAACACATACTTTTCGTTCATTAAGTCTTCTTCCTCTAGTCGATTGGCTAGTGCCCGGCTTACTTCGACACAGGTATCAATAGATACTCCCTCATCACCATCAATATGGATAATTACTTTGGTGCCAGCGGGGGTTTGGTTTACCCGGATATCTACTAGAAAAAAGCGTTGGTCTTTTTCCTGCAGAATGCTAGAAGTCCACTCACTGATTATATCTGGTATTGCCATAAATTATAACAAAAAAGAGGGGACGATGCCCCCTCTTAAATGTTGCTGTCACAAACGCCTGCAAAGTTAGCAAATATGTTATTTAAAGCAAAGACATTGAAAAAAGGAGCTTATTTCCCTGAAAGTTATTTCAATTTTATCCACCGGAATAACAATACTGAAGCTGACAAAATTCATTTTTTCTAGATATTGATACATCGGAAGAAAAACAAAAAGCCGTCTAGGTGTTTCCCAAACGGCTTTTACTTTATACTACTGCTTCGTATTATCTAGGTACCATAACCTGGTGCCTGCTGAATATTATCATTCACATCGGTTTCTTCCTGGGGTAATGGTAAGATAAACCGCTCATTTGGGAATGTAACAGTACAAGTAGGTGATGTACAATCAGTACGAACCATATCTTGCTGGTTACGGGTAATATCAAATACCCGATGCCCTTCGGCAAAGAGTTCTCGTCTCCTTTCTAACAGCACTGCGTCAATTAATGCCTGTCCGGTCAGACCACTGAGCTCAGTAGCTCCAGCACGAACCCGAATTTGATTCAAATCAGCTAGAGCGCCAGCATCGTTTCCTGCTTTAGCTCGTGCCTCAGCTCGGTTGAGCATTACTTCGGACAGACGAATAACCGGAACGTTATCCGTAGCAATATTTGAGCCTTCGCTGGGGAATTTGTAGACTCTTTTACCTTCTCCACTGGCGTCAGCGTAGATACCATTATCCAAATTGTCATCATCTATGAATAGAGTACCTCGAATGTCACCTTCTTCAAACAAGGCAAACAACTGTTGAGACGGCAGATAATCACCGTAGCCAGTCTCTTTATACATACCACCAATGTGATCGGACCCTTCATTATCAGCCAAGTTGAAAACGATTTCGAATATTGCTTCAGATGAGTTACCTGCAAAAAACTGCATAGCGTAAGCATCGCGGGCTACGAGTGTGAATTTTCCACCATTGATCACTTCGGTAGCGAGCGACTCAGCTTCAGCATAGCGACCCATATACAAATACACTCGAGAAAGTAAAGCCTGAGTAGCCTCTCTTGAAATTGTTCCGGCATTTTCGTCCCCCTTTGGCTCTAGTAAAGAAATAGCCGTTTCAAAGTCAGTAATTACCTGTTCGTACACCTGAGCAACCGTATTACGAGAAGGACGAGACTCCGGCTCAAACTCAGTTACAATGGGAATGCCCGGATGAGAAGCATCGGAAGTAAATGAATAGGTTTGAGCAAAAAGACGAACCAAGTCAAAATGCGCTAAGGCCCGTACTGCATGCGCCTGACCAAGATAGTTGTTAAACTCACTTCGTCGGTTTTCAACTGGAGTAAACTCCGCATTGATCATCTGGTTAGCCATGTTGATAACCTCGTAAATCTCAGCCCAGAACTCGCGATGTTCGTTCTGGTTAGTAGTAGGAGCACCATTGTACTCAGCCCACTCTTTACCTCGATTAGCACTAGCATTCTGCTTAATGTCTTCGCCCATAATATCAGGGATTAGCAGAAAATAACGCCCGTAGTAATCAGCCAGTTGCATTTGGTCATACATACCCAAGGTTGCTCCTCTAAAATCGTCGACTGTCTGCAGAAATTCGTCGTTGGCCACTTGCAAAGGTGGTTGCAAGTCTAAAAATTCTTCGCCACAAGCTGTGCCTAGCAGCAGCAATGGAATGAAAGCCAGCGTTTTATAGATATTATATTGTATTCTTTTCATCGTTAGTTTGATTTAGATTCCGATGTTTAAAACGAAACTTACGGTTTTGTTAATGGGCGTTACGGTATTGTACACTCCACTAAATGTTTGTTCCGGATCGAAATAGAGATCGTCGTCTTTCGTCCATGTCCAGAAGTTATTCGCTAAGACTGATAGTTGGAGAGAACGAAGCTGATCGGGTAAGATACTGGAAGGAAAATTATACGCCAGACTTAGTGTTCTCAACCGCATATAATCTCCCTCGAATAGGTATCGGTCTGAGTTCCGTTGGTTAGAGCTTTGGTTACCACCCCACCGGTGTTGTGGGAAGAGTGCTTCCTGCCCAGGAGTAGTCCAACGGTTTTCAAAGGCGTAAGTGGTAGTACTGCGAGGAGTAAAACGTCCGTCACCGTGAATTACCCAGCCGACATTATCATATAGGTAATTACCAAATTGATAATTCAACTGACCAGCTAGGGTGAACCCTTTGAATTGAGCTTTTAGGTTGAATGCACCAAAGAAGTCAGGTGTAGCACTTTTACCATCGTAGAATCGCTCAGCATTATTGATCTCATTGGTAGTTTCAGTTTTAGTAGCATCGGTATACCATAGTGGGTCACCATTTGCCGGATCAACCCCAGCCCAACCGTAGAGGAAGTACTCCTGAAAATCGCGCCCTTCTTCTCGCCGTTTAGTTCCGTCTACAATAGCTTCGTCCAGACGAGTGATCTCATTAGTTATTTGAGTGAAGTTAGCTCCAACATTCAGCGTAAAGTCAGGAGTGGAAATAACATCACCATTTACCTGAATTTCTATACCTCGGTTTTCCATATCACTAATATTGGAAAGTTGCTCACGGAAACCAGTGGTAAACGAAAGTGGGCGGTTCAGCAAGAGGTCAGTTGACTGACGAACAAAGTATTCTACAGTAGCATTTACCCGATTGTTAAATCCAGTAAAGTCTAGTCCAAAGTTGATGTTATTTTGTGACTCCCAAGTAAGAAATGGATTTCCTACTGAAAGTGGAGCTGCGGCTGGATTGCCATCGTACTCCCGAGCAAAACCATACGTTTCTGCCCACAGATAATTATCATCGGTATCTACATTGTCATCATCAATATTAGCGTTACCCGTCTGACCATAACTGGCGCGAAGTTTAAGGAAGTCAACAAAAGTGACTCCTTGCATAAAGCTCTCTTCGCTCAGAGCGTAGCCTCCACCAACTGACCAGAATGTTCCGTAACGTACCTCAGGACCAAAGCGGGAAGAACCATCGCGCCGTAGGGAACCAGTGAGATAATACTTCTGGTCATAATCATAGCTTACTCGGCTGAAGATAGACTCGAAGGTATACTCCGAACGGCTGAAGAAAGTCTGGGCTTGAGGGTTAGCTCCAACTGAAGGATGAATCAGTGAAGGATGGGAAAAACCTTCTGCTAAATAATCTAACTGATCGGTTTTTACTTTCTGGGTTTCGTACCCCAAAAGCACATCTACGTTATGTACCCCACCAAAGGTGTTGCCATAATTAAGCGTTTGAGTTCCTAGCCAGTTTAGCTGATCGGCGGTAGCTTCTTGTGAAGTACCATTTACATTACGTCCGTCACCGTAGCGGGCATTAGCGAAGATAAAGTCATCCACTTGCAATAGATCAAATGACCAGGCGGAAGTGAGAGTCAGATTATCAAAAATCTTATACGAAACACTGAGATTATCAATAATTCGCGTTTGCTCCCGGTTTCGCTCATCGTCGGTAAGGTGACCTCGGGGGTTATTACCGCCCATAAAGAAGCTTTGATGATCACCATAAAATCGCCCTTGTTCGTCGAATACAGGTACGGTAGGTGCCATTAAATAACCCACATAAAACGGAGCCTGCCAACGTGCCCCATCAGTAATACCACGTTGATTGAAGTAAGAAAGGGTCAAATTATTAGTAAGGGTTAGGCGATCAGTAAGATTGGCTGATACATTAGCTCGACTAGAATAGCGATCAAATTTGTTATTAATCACAATACCGTCTTGCAACAGCACATTTCCAGATACAAAGTAGGTAAATTTATCATTACCACCCGAGGCACTCACGTTATAATCTTGAGCAACCCCAGTTTGGGTAATCTCATCAATCCAATTGGTATTGGCTTGGTCAGGAAACTGTTGGTTATAGAAATCCAGTGCTTCCGCTTCAGTATCGAAGTTGCCAGCATTCACGTGACCTTCCGTATATAACTGTCGGTATTGTGGTTCGCTCAGTGGCTCCAATAAATTGTTGAATGCCGGAGTAGAAAAACCAACTCGAGCACGGACATCAATCTTAGCGGCACCCGATGAGCCACTTTTGGTTGTGATGAGTACAACGCCATTAGCTCCCCGAGCTCCGTAAATTGCAGTAGAAGCAGCATCTTTCAGTACTACTAAGCTCTCAATATCGTTAGGGTTGATGGCTGCCAGTGGGTTTGCGCTTCGTTCTCCGTTATCAAAGTCAGTAGTAGATATAGATCCATTTCCTGAAGTGATTGGAATTCCATCAATTACGTATAATGGCTCGTTGGAGGCATTGATAGAGCCTATTCCCCGGATACGAACAGCTACTCCGGCTCCAGGTGCACCATCGTTGGCTACTACCTGCACTCCGGGTGAGGTGCCCTGCAAAGCTTCCTGGAAAGACGGAGTTGGAACGCTTTGAATAGACTCCGAATCTACTACGTTGATTGATCCAGTAAGCTCCTCTTTACGCTTAGTACCATAACCAACCACGATTACTTCTGAAAGTGACTGAACGTCTGGTGTCAGACTCATATCAATTATTGACTGATTGCCAATAGTCACCTCTTCGGTTACATAGCCTACTGAAGAGAATACCAAAGTTTCAGCATCATCAGCGACACTGAGTTGATAATTTCCCTCTACGTTAGTCACAGTTCCAACGGTAGTGCCTTTTACTAAGATGTTAATACCCGGTAGAGGTTCGCTATTTTCATCAAGAACCTTTCCTGATAAAGTTCTTTGTTGGGCTAAACCCCAGAGAGGGAGTAATAGCAAAGCCCAAAAAACTACAAATAGATGTCTTTTCATAATTATAAGGTTTAGGTAATAAATATTTGATTTGTTAATGTGTAGTGGAAAATTTTTGTTTTGAATGCGACCTTTGGATGGGTTAAGAGGTTTCTGCTTTTTCGGATACTAACCTGTCCGGTAGAACTTTATTTGTAAAAAAAACGCTTTTCCCAATGATTGTATTGACAATATAAAGCTCGATATTGTTTAGGAAAAGTAAATATAAACTTAACAATTTTTTAATTATCATTCGACTCTATAAGTCAATTTTCTTTTTAGATGGGGAATTATTGTATCACATTTAATCTGAGACCTTCGTTTCATATTTGGTCTAGGCTAGGTGATATTCTAATTTCAATGTTATTTTACAGAGTTTTAGAGGCTCATTAATACAGAGAAAATAGTATGAAGAAATACTACTGGTACTACATGGCTTTTAGCTTAATCTGGCTGCTAATGGCTTGCCAGTCCAATCCACCAGAAACCACAGTAGAAGAGCAATCAGTACCAAGTTACATCCCAAACTTCAATGCTGACTCAGCCTATGCCTATATTGAAGCTCAAGTAGCCTTTGGTCCCCGAGTGCCCAACTCAGCAGCTCATCAAGAATGCCAAGATTATCTAGTAGATAAATTGAAACAGTTTGGCGCGGAAGTACAGTTACAATCTTTTGAAGCTACGGCCTACAATGGCACTATGCTCAACCTGAATAATATCATCGCTAGTTATCAGCCAGAGAAAGCCAAGCGTATTTTGCTGGCAGCTCACTGGGATACCCGCCCCTACGCTGACAAAGATTCCGTGCGTACGCAAGAACCTATTCTGGGAGCGAATGACGGAGCCAGTGGCGTTGCCGTATTGTTAGAAATGGCTCGAGTTATGAACCAGGATTCGCTACCAGACGTGGGAGTGGATATTATTCTGTTTGATGGAGAAGATTACGGTGAACCCGAAGATTATGACGAGCTGCAACCCGAAAGTTCCCAGCAAGTGTACTGGTGCTTAGGCTCTCAGTACTGGGCAAAAAATAAGCACGAACCTCGATACTCAGCGTACTACGGAATTTTGCTGGATATGGTCGGAGCGAAAAATGCGACATTCTATCGGGAAGGGGTGTCTCGTCAGGCTGCACCTAGTATTGTTAAACGAATTTGGGATGCGGGTCATCAGTTAGGTCACGGACAGTACTTTATTTATAAAGACAGCCCCGATATTGTAGATGATCATGTATACGTAAACTACCAAGCTAAAATTCCGATGGTCAATATTATTGAGCACGATCCTGCCAGTGAATTCTACTTTGCCCGTTACCACCACACCCACGCCGACGATATGGATATCATCAGCCGGGAAACGCTAGAAGCAGTTGGCGAAACTGTGATGTACGTAATATATCAGGAGTAATATCACTCCATTGATCTTCGTACTCTCTGTGAAAAGTAGGCCGGCGAATTATTGTAAATAATATAGTAGATAGTAACATTTATATAATATTTCTATTAATGATAAATGAAATAATTTTTTGGTTATATATCCAGGAATACATACTTTAGCTTTACTATGTCGCTAATATGTCCCTATGGTTTTTCGATTTCTATTACTATTTTTTGCTGTGCAGGAATCACCTGTCGTCTCCTGGGCACAAACCAGCAACAATGAGCTAGTACTTGAGATCAACGGATTGGTCATTGACGAGACGGTGACCAAAATTGGTCACGACTATTATGAGCTGATTTATCAGCAGTGGGAGGCTCCTCGCACTGAAATGGTTTACACGATTTATATGCGTGAGCAGCCTCAGCCTGGTTTTGGTAGCCGAGTTAATATAGCTATTAATGAAAGTGTGGTAATTGACCGCTTTTTGTTACCTCGCTACGATGTACTAGAGGAAGAAGCCCAATACGCCGTTCAGCAACTGAAACAGTATATAGGAAACTATAATCGGTTCTTACAAAACCTTACTGAAGAGGATAAACAAGGTACCGGAATTTATTAAGTTAAGCTATTACACAACCTATGGTACGATTACTACTATTACTCTTAGCCGGAGGCTACTCCTCCTGCTTTGCCCAAGATTTTGTTTACCAGCCCGTCAACCCCGCTTTTGGCGGTAATTACCTCAATTACAGTTGGCTGCTCAACTCGGCTCAGGTGCAAAATGGCTTTACCGAAGAAGAGGGGCTACTGGACTCACCAGATCAGGACCCAATACAGGATTTTAGCGAGGGTTTGCAACGACAGCTCTTAAGTAGGCTCTCAAGTGAGCTAATTAATAGCCAATTTGGTGAAGGAGGGTTAGACGAGGGCGAATACCAGATTGGAGCTTATCAAATAGAAGTAATTCCGGGAGTAGACGGAGTCGATATTCTTATTTTGGATACTTCTACCGGCGGACAAACTACGGTAAATATACCTTATTTCTAAATTGCCATGAAGGTAAAACTGTGGTTTCACCTCTTGTTTCTACTCAGCACTGTTGTTAGCGGATGCGCCCCTTTTCTAAATCAGACTTTACAACCTGGCGAAGTTCGACTAGGGGCTGAGTCAAGCTTTCATCAGGAATTGAAAAATCTGCCTGACCCCGAAGAAAAGGTTGTAGCAGCAGTGTACAAATTTCGCGATCAGACGGGGCAGTATAAACCTACCGAAGTAGGGGCTAGTTGGTCAACTGCCATAACACAAGGGGCTACATCTATTCTGCAGCGGGCTTTGGAAGAATCGGGTTGGTTTATTACTGTAGAACGGGAAGGATTAGCGAACCTTTTAAACGAACGTAAAATTATCCGCTCTTCCCGCCAGGCATTTGAACAACAACAGGGCAGTGACGAACCCACACTGCCTCCATTATTATTCGCTGGAGTATTGCTGGAAGGGGGAATCATTTCTTACGATGCTAACGTGCTGACGGGTGGAGCCGGGGCGCGTTACTTTGGGGCAGGCGGAAATGCCCAGTACCGACAAGACCGGGTTACAGTATACCTGCGGGCAACCTCTACCCGAAATGGGCGCATCCTGAAAACAGTCTATACATCCCGAACAATTCTTTCTCAAAAAGTGGATGTGGGATTGTTTCGTTTTGTGAGTTTTCAGCGTTTGCTGGAGGCAGAAACCGGGTTTACTCACAATGAACCAGCGGAACTGGCGGTGCGCGAAGCCATTGAGAAAGCCGTACACAGTCTGGTGATAGAGGGAGTGATGGATGAGCTCTGGAAGCTGAAAAACCCTGACGAAGAGCGCACTCCTTTATTAGAAAATTATCAGAAGGAAGTTCAGACTAATACTCAGACGAACTACCTTGGTGGGCGGATTAATCAGTTTCGGCGGGATCGCTTTCGGGTCAACGTAAGTGGGGGTACATTCCGCTACGCGGGCGACTATTCTAACCCTATGTTTCGCCCTTCGGCTGAGATTCAGGCCGCTAGTCAGGTAACGCCTTGGTTATCGGTAGGAGCCGCACTCGGGCAGGGCATACTAGCTGGGGAAGGCACGTTTGAAGGCACTTTTAACCACGCATCGGTAGCTAGTGAATGGCGGTGGTTTCCGTACAGTCGGTTTACTCCTACTTTGCTACTACGGGGCGGAGTTATTTCTGAACAAGGGCACACCTTACTAAAAGGCTACCCCCAGATGACGATGGGAATTGGCGGAGAGTTTCTGATTAACAACCGCCTGAGCATAACTGGAAACCTGATGCACATTTACACCTTTAGCGACCAGCTAGATGGAGTAACGCAGGGCAAATACAATGATTTCTTCTGGTCGGCCAACATTGGTCTCAACCTATATTTTGGCAAATAATAAATTGCAAATCTGATTTTTAACCATAAACAACCATAATTATGAAGTATTCAAGGGCTTTTTTTACCGTACTACTCAGCGGGGGACTGATCGCATCAGCCTACAGCCAAAGTAAAAACAACGAAGTTTTTATTGAACAGGTAGGAGAAAATGACATTACGGTGGGGCAGGGCACCAGCGGTCTTGCCAAAAACAACACTGCCGTAGTTAAAGTAGAAGGGAATGACAATAGCGCCACAATAAGGCAAGGCATTGAAGGAGGAGAAGCCAATGGCAATACTGCTACCGTAGAGCAAACAGGAGATTTGAATAATGCTTTGATTCAACAGGCGTTTTCTGGTTCTACCAAAAATAGTGATGCCACTATAAAACAGGAAGGTAGTGGAAACAACAGCTCTATCAGACAAGGGTTCAATATCGAGAGAGACGGAAATACTGCAACAGCCCGGGTTAGTCAAGCTCAGATAGTAGTTGAAGGGGATAATAATGAAGGATCTATCATTCAAGGAAGTGGTGTTGGTACTTCTAAAAACGACGTAGCCTCAATTACCACGAAAGGTACAAACAACTCTGCAACTATTGGGCAAGGGGCTTTTGGTTCTAGCTCAAGAAATACGGCTACCATAGACCAAGAAGGGCAAAGAAATAATGCAGGTATTCGTCAGGGTAGAGGTAATGCTACTAACAATACTGCTGAAATAACGCAGGTAGGAAATCAAAACTACGCGGGTATTAATCTAGACCAGAGCGACGGGACATCCAAGAATAATAAAGCTTCTATTAACCAGGAAGGGGATAACAACTCGGTTGAATTTGCCCAGGGAGATGGCGTAGTTAAAGATAGTGAAGTTAGTATTAGCCAGATAGGAGTTCAAAACCAGGGAAGCTTCTTATTAGGAACTTCGGGAGAAGCTAAAGGCAACAATGCTGTAGTAACTCAGCAAGGCGATGATAATCGGTTTAATGTGAGACAAGGTGTAGAGGCTGGTATAGCCAAGAACAATACTGCAATTTTAGGGCAAACAGGCAATGAAAATTCTCACAATATTAGTCAGGGAGTTAACCTTAGTGAAATAGAAGGAGAAGCTATATCCAGAAACAACATAGCCGAGATAACCGTCACAGGTAACTCCAATGCAGGTAGTATTTCTCAAGGTGCTGAAGTATCCGAATCCGTCGGTAACGTAGGTTTAATTACTACTGTTGGCAATTCAAATTCAGCAAGTATCGGACAAGGAGCATTTGCTACTAGCAAAAACAATACGGCAACTATTGAGCAGATAGGAAGTGGTAACATAGGTTGGGTCAACCAAGGAGTTGCAACTGGCTTTACTTCAGCTATTGCGAAAAATAATGTGGCGGAGCTAAAGCAGGAAGGAGATAATAACTTTGTTCAGATACGGCAGGCATTTAATATCTCGGATGGCATCAGAACATCTAATAACAACACTGCTCAAGTACATATCAATGGCGCCAATAACTTTGGCAATATTGGGCAAGGTGGTAAAAATAACCAAGTCATTGTTGATATACAGGGAAATAATAATGAAGCCATCATATCCAATGGTGCAAAGAATAATACTGCGAAAATTATCCAAGAAGGCGACGGAAATAGTACCGCTATGCTTCCTGGTAGATCTTCGGTCAATAACAATACTGATGTAACTCAACTGGGTAACCGAAACGATGTACTTATTAATCTAGATGGCGGTGGGGCTGATGTTGATAAAAATAACCAGGCTGATATAGTGCAGGAGGGAAACAACAATTATATAGAATACCAGCAACGCAACGGTGTATTCAAGAACAACCGCCATACCTACAACCAGATTGGCGATAGAAACCAGGGAATCGTGAATCTAACAGTTTCAGGAGAGGTCATCAACAACACTGTTGACATCACTCAACACGGCGATGATAACCAGTTTACCGTAGATCAGGGTCTAAACGAAGGTATTGCAAAAGATAACCTACTATCTATTTATCAGGAAGGGAACGAGAATAACTCAATTATATCTCAAGGCACAATGGGTGGGAAAGCCCAGGGCAATGAGGCCGGAATAGAGCAGATCGGTATGAGCAATATGGCAACTATCCAGCAGGGTAATAACGCTAATACGCTCTTCAGCGAGGCCTACATTCTACAGCAAGGCAATAATCATTTTGCCGAAATTATGCAGATTGGTAAAAACAACGACATAAACCTTAAGCAAGACGGAACCGGGCATTCACTAATAAGTACCGTGAACGGTCGCTCTAACCAGGTAGACATCCAACAGTATGGGGAGAACAACAGCATTGTGCAGGATTTAGTAGGTAACAATATGGACTACCAAATACTTCAGGAAGGAATCAATCTGGAGCTGCACCAGGTAGAGTATAACACGCTAGCCCCCGCTTACGAAGTACACCAGCAGGGTGAGAATATGAGCCTACGGATTGAGCAAGGTTGGGCTACCCCGCAATAGTAACACTCGGTATCAGCAGGGAACGTAGGTTAAGACATTTAACAATCAAAAATGAGAAGTAGCAGTTTTAGGTGGCTAATAGTAATACTGTTAGCTGCCTGTCAGGAAAATACGATAGGTCTGGAGAGGGTCGGTAGTGTAGCAGGCACGGTAGTAAACAACAATTTTGAACTATTAGCTAATGCTCAAATTACCACCGTGCCCGCCACTTCAGTAGTACTGAGCGATAGTGCGGGTGCCTTTACCATAGCAGGAATTGTTGAGGGAGAGTACACCCTATTTGCGGAGCAGGCCAACTACGAGCGTGCTTCACTCAAAGTAAATGTAATAGGAGATCAAACATCGCAGGCAGCATTTATACTGGATGCTATCCCCCCTACCTTTAGCCAGCTAAACGGAATAGTAGTAGATGCAGTGACCAACCAGACGTTATCCAACGTAAGTGTTACCACTAATCCGCCCACTTCGGCTTTGTTAACTAACGAGTTGGGAAGAATATCAGTAGACTCAATACCAGAGGGTATTTATACGATTTTTGCGAAAAAAGCAGGCTACCAGACCGATAGTGTTACTATATCACTTTCGGCTGGACGTTCTAATCCTTTTGCACTTCCTTTATCTCCCAACCCCTAGGCCAAAGCTTGGGGTGAATCGACCGGACAAAAAATATACTCGGTGCGCTATCTCTATAAAGAAGGCCAGACTTCTGTCTTCTTAGATTGATGGACTGCTAGCATCTCAAAATGCTTCTCATCAGTCATATTTGAACGTCTAACTAATTTTAGTTCATTGAGTGAAGCGAAATCCTCCAAACGATAAAGCTCATAGCCAAAACCATTGATTGTATCAAATAAATCGTTTCGCTCTTCAATATTTAATCGTTTGTAGCATTCTACCATTAAGTGAGGCTTATATTCGCTTAAAATACCGGGCATTGTCTTCAGAATCTCTTTATCGTACCCTTCAGCGTCTACTTTTATGAGACTCAGGCGCGGTAGATCATCAGCGTAATTTTGCAATGGATATTTTTCTAGATTAACTCCCTTTACCTCTAGAGTATAATTATGACGATGGTTCTTCTTTTCTATCTGAGAAAGAAAACCACCGTTGCAGAAGGATGCATCCGAGTAGTTGAAAGTAAACGTACCTTCCTTATCAGTTGCTGCTAAACATAAAGGTATAATGTTGGTACTATCGGGATTGAGCGAAGCGTTTTTTTCAAGTATTTTATATACATATCGGTTAGGCTCCAACCCAAGAACTAGTCCAGTTTTTCCTACTGCCAGTGCCATTGGAACGGTAGTGTCACCCGTATGCG
The DNA here is from genome assembly GCA_937883755.1 of uncultured Flammeovirgaceae bacterium. Classification (GTDB taxonomy): domain Bacteria; phylum Bacteroidota; class Bacteroidia; order Cytophagales; family Cyclobacteriaceae; genus Tunicatimonas. The sequence continues at coordinate 98,837 of CAKZYA010000011.1, forward strand.
CCCCTATGTCGATGATCATTACTCCTTCAGATGATAACCTGCGGTAGAAATCAATATTGGATTTAGTTACTTTCTTTGGTATATCAGATGGGTGTAACCACTGAGTGTACTCTACTTCGCCTATATCATCTATCTGAAATGTATCTATCTTATGACCATATTCTTGGAAAGTCCGCTTTCGCTTCCGTTTTTCTAACTTCTTCTTTACGTAGTTGATCATTGAGATGTAGTGTACATTATGACTATGACTCCTTACTTTTCGTGGTAAGCAAGTTAAAAAGCTATGGTAATAAAAGAAATATTAATCAGTCTTCTAAGTAAGGACTGAGCCATTTGCGACAAACTTCCAATGGCATACTTTTACGTTGAGCATAGTCCTTGAGTTGGTCTTCATCAATACGGGAAATGCCGAAGTAACGAGATTGCGGATGAGAGAAATACCAACCACTTACCGAGGCTGCCGGGAACATAGCGAAGTTCTCGGTCAGAGAGATTCCGGTATTTTCGGTAACATTGAGGAGCGAAAATAGCGTTTCCTTTTCGGTATGATCGGGACAAGCTGGGTAGCCAGGGGCGGGACGAATACCCATGTATTTTTCGCGGATTAGTGCCTCGTTGTCTAGCTCCTCATCAGGAGCATAGCCCCAGAATTCGCGACGCACCCGGCGATGCATCAGCTCAGCGAAGGCTTCGGCAAAGCGATCCGCCAAAGCTTTTACCATGATCGAGTTATAGTCGTCGTGGTCAGCCTCGAAGCGTTTAGCAATTTCTTCGGAGCCTACTCCCGTTGTTACGGCAAAACCACCTACGTAGTCAGCTACTTCAGTGTCTTTGGGAGCGACAAAATCCGCTAAGCAGAAATACTCTTTGCCCGCTGCTTTTTTAGTTTGTTGGCGGAGATGGTGCAGTGTAACTAAATGCTGGCTACGGTCTTCTCCATCTTCAGTAGAGTGATAGAGTTCAACATCATCGCAGCGCACGGTGTTGGCGGGGAAGAAACCAATGACTGCATTCGCCGTAATCCATTTCTCCTGAATCATTTTCTCTAGCATTTCCTGGGCATCAGCATAGAGCGATCGGGCTTCCTTTCCCACAATTTCATCGTCTAGAATATTCGGAAATTTTCCAGCTAGCTCCCAAGTCATGAAAAACGGGGTCCAGTCAATATAGCTGGCAATCTCTTCCAGCGGATATTCTTTAAAAACCTTAGTCCCTAAAAACTGAGGTTTCTTCACTTCTCGATCAGACCAATCGGTTTGAAATTTATTGGCTCGGGTTTCCGCTAAGGGGGTGAAAGCTTTGCGGGTTTTCTTTCCAGCGTGGCGGTCGCGCATCTGCTGGTATTCTTCCTGAACTTTCTGTTTAAAACCATCACGAGCTTCTCTATTAAGCAAGTTACTCGCTACCGGTACCGAGCGGGAAGCATCCAAAACGTGGATAACTCCACTCTGATAACTTGGTTCAATTTTTACGGCCGTATGAATTTTGGAAGTAGTCGCACCGCCAATCAATAGTGGAGTGGTAAACCCTTGCTCATCCATCAGTTTAGCCACGTTTACCATCTCATCTAGTGAAGGAGTAATGAGACCACTCAAACCGATAATGTCTACATTCTCTTCGCGGGCTTTATCCAGAATTTTCTGGGCGGGAACCATCACGCCCATATCAATCACGTCGTAGTTGTTGCAGCCCAACACTACGGCAACGATATTTTTACCGATGTCGTGGACATCGCCCTTCACAGTAGCGAGTAGAATCTTGCCCTTACTTTGAGGAGTACCATTATCACCCGATGCTAATTTTTCTTCTTCTATAAAAGGAATGAGGTAGGCAACGGCTTTCTTCATCACACGAGCACTCTTCACCACCTGGGGCAAAAACATTTTTCCGGCACCAAATAAGTCACCGACTACGTTCATTCCGTCCATCAGTGGGCCTTCAATTACCTGGATGGGTCGTTCAAATTGGTGACGGGCTTCTTCTACATCTTCTTCAGCAAACTCAGCAATCCCTTTAACTAGTGCGTGTTCCAGTCGCTTTTCTACAGGTTCGCGTCGCCAGGAGTCATCGGCTTTCTTTTTCTCTTTCCCGTTGCCTCTCACTTGCTCAGCAAAATCAATCAGGCGTTCAGTAGCGTCATCACGACGGTCGAGCAGTACGTCTTCAATGCGTTCCAGTAGGTCTTTCGGAATATCATCGTATACCTCCAACATGGTGGGGTTGACAATACCCATATCCATTCCGGATCGCTTGGCGTGGTACAAAAAGGCCGAGTGCATTGCTTCGCGCACCGTGTTATTGCCTCGGAAGGAGAACGATACGTTGCTCACCCCACCGCTTACGTGGACTCCGGGTAGATTTTCGCGCGCCCATTTGGTGGCCAGAAAAAAGTCCAGTGCATTACGGCGGTGTTCTTCCATCCCGGTAGCTACCGGGAAAATATTTAGATCGAGAATGATGTCTTGAGGCGGAAAGTTTACTTTGTTGACGAGTACGTCATAAGAACGCTGGGCGATTTCAATCCGGCGGTCGTAGTTATCAGCTTGACCATCTTCATCAAAGGCCATTACAATAACCGCTGCTCCGTACTTACGGATAAGCTTAGCCTGCCGGATAAACTCTTCTTCCCCCTCTTTCAAGCTAATAGAATTTACCACGGACTTTCCTTGTACTACTTTCAGCCCAGCCTCAATAATATGCCATTTAGAAGAATCGATCATGAAGGGAACTCGAGCAATATCTGGCTCGGAAGAAATCAGGTTGACGAACTTCACCATACAGGCTTCCCCATCCAGCATTCCGTCATCCATATTGATGTCGATGATCTGGGCACCGTTCTCTACCTGATCACGAGCTACTTCAATAGCTTCTTCGTACTTCTCCTCAGCAATGAGTCGGGCAAATTTTCGTGATCCGGTCACATTGGTTCGTTCGCCAATATTTACAAAGCCAGTATGCTCATTAACTACCAATGGTTCCAAGCCACTGAGGCGCAATGGTGGTAGGCTAGCACTAGATAAGACCTGAGCTACCAAAGTATCTTCTAGCGAAGTAGTTGACATAAAGCAGTAGTAGAATTATACAGTAACAAGAGTGCTCGAGTGAGTTACCGCGCGCGGCGCATATTTTTCAGCCATTCGGGCAATTGCCTGAATGTGCTCGGGAGTGGTGCCACAGCAGCCACCTACAATATTCAAGTATCCTTTCTGAGCGAATTCCTCAATCTCGGTAGCCATTTCCTCGGGGGTTTGATCGTATTCCCCGAACTCATTCGGCAGACCTGCATTGGGGTGTGCCGTCACTAGACAATGGGCATGACGCGATAGTTCGCGCAAATAAGGCTGTAAATCCTTCGCCCCTAAAGCGCAGTTCAGACCAACACTAAACAAGTCGCCGTGCATAATGGAATTCCAGAAAGCCTCAGTAGTCTGCCCCGACAAAGTGCGCCCACTAGCATCGGTAATCGTACCAGAAACCATAATCGGTAGCATTCGCTGGTTTTCTTCAAAGTAGGTTTGAATGGCAAACAAAGCTGCTTTCGCATTCAGTGTATCGAACACGGTTTCTACCAATAGCATATCAATCCCTCCTTCTACTAATCCGGTAATTTGCTCGTGATACGCTTCAACTAGCTCATCAAAAGTAACCGCCCGGTAACCAGGATCATTTACATCAGGTGACAAAGAGGCAGTTTTGTTGGTTGGACCTAAGGAGCCAGCTACAAACCGAGGTTTGTGTGGTTCACGGGCGGTAAATTCATCTGCCACCTCTCGGGCAATTTTGGCTGATTGAAAGTTAATATCATAGACTAGATATTCTAATCCATAATCGGCCTGGGCGATAGAGGTACTGCTAAAGGTATTGGTTTCGGCAATATCAGCTCCCGCCGCAAAGTATTCCTGATGAATTTCACGTATAATATCCGGTCGCGTAACTGATAAAAGATCATTGTTGCCTTGTAATGGATGCGCGTGATCTTTTAGATCCTCGTTACGAAAATCATCTTCCGTCAGCTTATAGCGCTGAATCATAGTGCCCATTGCACCGTCTAAAATCAGAATACGTTCCTGCGCTAACGCTAGTAATTGTTCTTCCCGCGAATTCATAAGAAATTGGTCTAACTCGAATTGCTAATTTACTGTAATTTTGCTAAATTATTCTACTGTTGGCTGCTAACCACTTTAATTATGGCTCGAGTTTATTGCTAAATAGATAAAATATGAAAGTGTACTCAATAAGCAGCAGCCGATATAACCTAAATTATCCAAAATTCATTCGTTGAAGTACCTTTTTATTAATGGTTGAGTAAATCAATATCGGGTAATTTGCGTTCTAGTGTAACTATGGGGGAGATAAAAGCGATACAGATACCGTTTCGGCTTTTTCATTGGACCAAGGGGTTTGCTAAGCTTACGCGGGTGCATAACCTACTTTTTCTGGCGCTGACGCAATACTTCGTAGCCTACTTTCTGGTTGATGTCCATCATGGTGAGAAAGCCTACCTCACTGATATACGTCTGTTTCTTTTGGTCTTTTCTACCGTATGTATTGCAGCAGCAGGGTATATGATCAACGATTATTATGATGTTAAGATTGACCTAATTAACAAACCCCAGCGAGTGGTAGTAGGCACTACCTTGAAACGACGCTACGTCATGGCTGGACACGTAGCACTCTCGCTCTTTGGTATTTTTGTGGGCTTTTTACTCTCTTGGGAAGTAGGAGTGATTCACTGCGGAAGTGTGTTTTTACTGTGGCTACACTCTAATCACCTGAAGCGGATTCCCTTCATCGGAAACTTAATTATCGCCTCTCTATCTGGGTTAGCGGTGGCTTTAATAGGTATTTATTATTACGAGCATAAATTTTTGGTATTTACGTATGCAGTGTTTGCCTTTGCCATCTCGCTGGTACGGGAAATTGTGAAAGATATGGAGGATGTTCCTGGTGACCAGACCTTTGGCTGTCGGACGCTACCAGTAGCGTGGGGCATTCATCGTACCAAAATACTGCTGTACGTACTATCTGCCATTTTCATCTTTTTGCTATTTTTCCTCTCTGGAAAGCTGGGTAACCAAACGCTTATCAACTACTTTCTTCTTCTAATTATCCCCATTACCCTTTTTATTATCCGCTTAGTTCAAGCTGATACTCGCCGTGAATTTGCCCTACTGAATAGCTTCTGTAAACTGCTAATACTGAGCGGTATCATTAGTATGGTGTTTTTCTAACATTGGTGTTATTGTAGCTTTGAACACTTGAACACTTGAACACTACTACCGAGCACTACAACACCATAATACTCTAACACAAAGTCTGTATATTTGTCCGCATGAAACAATTGGCGGTTTTTGCTTCGGGTAATGGTACCAATGCGGAGAAGATCTTTGAGCAATTTCGCAATCATGCTACTATCGAGGTGGCAGTGCTATTTACAAATAACTCCAAAGCCGGAGTGATTGACCGGGCAAACCGCTTTAAGATTCCAATAGAAATCTTTGATAAACCCACACTGACCAAAACCGATAAAGTATTGAATAAGCTACGTGAATATCAGGTGGATTGGATCGCTTTGGCTGGTTTCATGCTGTTAGTACCACCTAGCTTAGTTGAGGCTTTTCCGAACCGGATTATCAATATTCATCCGGCATTACTACCTGCCTACGGGGGAAAAGGGATGTACGGAATGAACGTGCACCGAGCAGTAGTAGAGTCTAAGGAGCCTGCAACGGGTATTACCATTCACTATGTGAACGAGCAGTATGACGATGGAGCAGTGATTTTTCAGGCTAGTTGCCCTATCAACTCGGAAGATACTGCCGAAACCGTCGCCCAAAAAGTACACCAACTAGAATATCAATACTATCCGCAAATTATTGAAGAAACAATGGGTAAATATGAGATATGAAATGTGAAAAACGGAGAATGAAAAAAGAGTGAACGGTTGAGGTACTGGGAGAGATGAACAATGTACAACTCATAATTTTCATTTTTTCTCGCCGAATGACCGACGACCAAGGGTTAATTTCTAACACCCAACACCTAATCTCAATATTAATGACCCGTAACAATATAACAATCAACAATTTAGCCATCTAACAATTGAACCGCGCGGCGGTCGCTATCAAGCAAATCATCATACTTATGAACCGTACTATTCAATCAGCCCTTATTTCTGTTTATCATAAAGATCAGTTAGAACCAATTATTGATCAGCTAAACCAGTTGGGAGTAACCATTTACTCTACTGGTGGAACCCAAAAGTTTATTGAAGATCAGGGGGCTTCAGTAATTGCTGTGGAAGATTTAACCAGTTACCCTTCTATTCTAGGTGGGCGAGTAAAAACACTTCATCCGAAGGTATTCGGGGGTATTTTGTATCGTCGTGAAAATGAGGGCGATCAAAGTCAGGTCGGCAAATACGATATTCCGGGGTTAGATTTGGTGATTGTAGATCTCTACCCATTTGAGGATACCGTAGCTTCAGGTGCTTCGGAAGCAGATATCATTGAGAAAATTGATATTGGTGGAATTTCTCTCATTCGAGCTGCCGCGAAAAACTACCGAGACGTACTAGTAGTTTCTTCTCGCAGTCAGTACCAATCCCTCCTGGAGTTATTAAAAGAAAAGAAAGGTACTACTAGCCTGGAAGACCGGAAGACATTTGCGCTGGGTGCTTTTCAAACTTCAGCACACTACGATACTGCCATTTCCAACTATTTTACTGGTGAAGCTTCAGCCTCTCTCTTCCCCAAAGAAGGACTAACAAAGAAAACGTTACGCTACGGAGAGAATCCCCACCAGTCAGCCGAATTCTACGGCAATCTGGACGAAATGCTGGAGCAGATTCACGGCAAGGAGCTTTCATTTAATAATCTGGTAGATATTGATGCAGCAGTCGCTTTAATCCAGGAGTTTGAAGGGGAGACAGCATTTGCTATTCTGAAGCACACCAATGCTTGTGGGGTAGCTACAGCTGCTACTTTGAAAGAAGCTTACGAGAAAGCTTTTGCTGCCGATACCGTATCGGCTTTCGGTGGCATTCTAGTTACGAATGCCGAAGTAGATCAAGCGGCAGCCGAAGCCATGCACGACTTATTCTTTGAAGTGCTCATTGCGCCGTCTTTTACTAGTGATGCCCTAGAAGTGCTCACCAAAAAGAAAAAGCGTATTCTATTATTACAAAAACAACCGCTGGAGCAACCTCGTCAGTTCAAGACTTTGCTAAATGGAGTGGTAGAGCAAGACCGCGATCGAAAAACTGATATCAAGCCGGATTTAACCACTGTAACCCAAAAGCAACCAACTGAAGAAGAAATCGAAGCACTATTATTCGCGAGTAAAGTTTGTAAGCATACCAAATCCAATACTATTATTCTAGCGAAAAAAGGACAAATGTTTTCCAGCGGAGTGGGGCAAACCTCGCGGGTAGATGCGCTGAAGCAAGCTATTGATAAAGCCGAACGGTTTGGTTTTAATCTAAACGGGGCAGTTATGGCTTCTGATGCCTTTTTCCCTTTTCCTGATTGCGTGGAAATCGCTCAGGGCGTCGGAATTACTGCCGTTATTCAGCCCGGCGGCTCAATTCGTGATCAAGACTCAATTGACTTTTGCGATCAGCATCAAATGGCAATGGTCACTACCGGGGTGCGACACTTTAAACACTGATGCTGGTAGCCTGAGCAGGCCGAGGTTGTAATGTGGGAGTGGGAGTAGTTTCCCGAGGTGCCTCACTAATAGCTCGTGTTTTGGCAGGTTCTCGCTTCTGCACAAACAGCTTAGAATGACGAACCAATAGGCTTCTTCTTACTACTACTGCATATATAGCAAAGACTAAAACAATAATCGATAGTGAAGAGGCAATTGAGTATTGAGCAGCAAAGAGGCTGAAAAGGACAATTAAGCCACTTGCTATCGAGAGATACAAAGTAGCGCGCCTATGACTGTTACCATTATCTATAATTAGGTGGTGAACATGATTACGATCGGGAGAGAATGGACTAGCACCTCGCATAAGTCGGTGGCTGAACACTCGCAGTGTATCAAATAACGGAACAGCTAATACTGCAATAGCTAGAGTAGGTGCGTTACCAATGTACCACGTGTTCGGGCTCTCATTAAATTGGATAAATTTCACCGATAGCACTGCTAGAATAAATCCAACCACTAGTGAGCCACTATCACCCATAAATATCTTGTGATGCTTGGAAAAGTTAAATCGCAGAAAACCTACCAGAGCCCCAATCAGAGTAGCGCATAGTAGTGTGCCCCACAAGACTCCAGTTACAGTGAAGTAGATACCGTAGGCCGTAGCTGCCACTGCTCCGAGGCAACCGGCTAGGCCATCTATTCCGTCAATCAGATTGTATGCATTGGTAACTACTACAAAGACAAACAGTGTAATGCCAAAACTGAACGCATAAGATAGTTCATGAACCCCCAACATGCCATAAAAGCTACTTATCCGAATATCGGTGAGAGCGATAAAAATGGCACCAGCAACTAATTGTGCGAGTAGCTTTTTTGCAGGGTCAATAACCAGAATATCATCTTTTATACCAATGAAAAACAAAATGACAATGGCAGGTAGTATCTGAAGAAAGGAAAAGTCAGATGAATTACTCCAGCTTGCAGCTACGGTAAATACAATAATAATGGATGCGAAAATAGCTACACCGCCCAAACTAGGCGTATTTTGCCAGTGAGAGCTACGATTATTAGGTTCAGCTAATAGGTTTTTTTCCCGAGCTACTCGAATAACTGCTGGAATAACCGCTGAAGTAATAAGGAATGAAGAAAGTAGCACAAAAGATAGCAACACCCAAGGATATTCAGATAGTGGTGTAAGCATGAACTTATGTTTTGTAAGGATGAATGTTGATTTTTGAACCAATGATAAAAGCAGTAATTAATCGCCTTAAAAATGCCTTTTTCACTGATCAACACTAAAGTAAACAGATTATCTTTCTGTTGTAGAAAAATGTAAGATTGGTGTGCTAAACTCGATAACATTTATGTGAATCCTGGCTCTTTTTTCAGATAAAAAAAGGTTTTGGTAAATATCATCCCAAAGAAACTGCTGAAAGATCTGTCAATACAATTGAATAATTCTTGTAGGTAGATATTTCTACTCGGGAGAGAGTAGCACCATCTGGGTAGACTGATACCAATAACTTATTAGAACCAAATGGAACGGCTAATAAATAATTAGATGGATAAGGAGGAAAAAAATAAGCCTATCACGTTTTCGCAATAGGCTGATAAAAGTTTTACACTACGTGAGTAGCGATAAAAGTTAATGGATGGATTCTACTACTGGCTCAACCTTAAGAGATGGTAATTCTACTTGCTGGAGTAGCTGCTCTTCTAGTAGATCAGCCCAGGTATTCATATAAAGCATTACATCTTCGCGATAGTTATGGCGTAGATGTCGAGAGCCTTTTGGTAATCGGGTTAGCACAGCCTTATCGGAAAGTCGCTCCAGATGCTTAAAATCAACGATTTCCATACCCGCATCTAGCATAATGGATATTACTTGATCCATCAGATAACCACTAGTTGGGCAGTAATCCATTGCCTGTTCGCTCCAGTCGCCCCCACGAGTTCGCATAGCATATTCGTGAATATCAGCTCGGGAGAGTTGAGTAATTTCTTGCACTAAATGCCCACAGTTACAACTACCCATATGCCCCCACTGATACTGGGGTGAGTCAGCAATCTTCTTAGCAGTATTCCGAATTGCCGCAATTAGGGCTGGTTTGGGTGATGCCATATCAAATTCTATTAAGTGAGAAAACTAATTGATGTATAAACTAGCTATAGGAAATATGGTTTTTCAGGAAATTTACTAATTTGGCTTAGCAAATAAAAACTTTTAACAATTAGTATCTTACTAGGACATGGGAAAAGGAGATAAAAAGACCAAGCGCGGAAAAATCATGAAAGGCACATTTGGAGTGAGTCGTCCGAAGAAAAAGAAGACAGATAAGCCTGCTGACGAAAAAGAGAGCTAAGTATCAGTTAGCGGCTGAGACGGCACTTTTCATACTGATGGGAAACTCCTTAAATAGTTTATTCACCATTTTGTAGGCAGTCTCGAACCGTTCTTCAGGATTATTCACGGGACCAGTACTAATGCCACGCCAGATTAGCTCTTTAGCTTCCTTATCAAACAGGTCAACTACCATTGTTCCAGTTTTCTCAATTTTTATTTCCCGGTAGGTTTGGGGAGGAGGCATCCATCCCCAAGCGTAAGGATTATAGGCCCACATCCGTCGCCCGTAGGCTCCGTAGGGGTCAGTTGATCTCGTCACTGCCTTTTGTTCTTCATCAGTCATAATGTTGAATGCAATAAGAAGCTCAGGATTCTCCGTATCGGGCTGATAATCTTTTTGACGTAGTTGAGCTGCGATGCTTTTACGGATTTCCTCGAACAGAATTAGGCTGGCCTGATCCATTTCGGATTCATCAGGTGAGACGAATGCAAAGGTTTTGAAACCATTCACCTGCCGGGCTGCTGGGGCTTCGGTGTAGGTTTTAATTGATGAGCAAGCTACACTAATGTAGCTAATAATGAATATCCCAAAAATATATCGATAGATCATATTGGTAGTCCTCCGTAAGCAGAACGTAAAAACTGCCCTGATTTGTGCAAACCACTGTTAGGATTCGCTAATTTTTAAGACAATTTTTCCTGTGTTTTGGTTGGATTCCATTCGCTGATGTGCTGTTTTCACCTCATTCCAATCTACAACTTGATCAATTACCGGACGTAGCCGACCATCTTGAAAGCGTAGAATAGCAAATTCAGCAAAGGCTCTGGTCAGGCGAATTTGGTACTCACGACTGCGGGAGCGTAAAGTAGATGCTAGTATTTGAATACGCTTACGTAGTAAATTCCCCAGGTTAAATTGCTCCAGATGAGCGCCCCCCAGCAGTGCCAACATAATTAATCGTCCGTCAGTACGCAGTACCGAAATATTGCGCTCAAAGTAGGGAGCAGCGATGAAATCAATAATCACATCCACACCTTCACCATCTGTAATCTCCTTCACTTCTTTCTTAAAATCCTGGTTTTTATAATCAATGATGTAGTGGGCTCCTAAATCTTGGCAAGTATTATGTTTAGCCTGCGAAGCTGTGACGATAATATCGCCTGCCTGCATCGCCTTTGCTAACTGAATCGCTGCGGTTCCTACGCCACTGGCTCCCGCATGAATCAGAATTCGTTCACTAGGCTGTAGTTTCCCCAACCAGTGTACGGCCTGAAAGGCAGTCATAAACACCTCAGGAATAGCCGCTGCTTCTTCAAAGGATAAATTATCAGGAATTGCCATTGCCATATCCTGGTGAATGACAGCGTATTCGGCATAGCCACCGCCGGGTAACAGTCCAAATACTTTATCTCCTACCTTCCACTTTTCTACTTCTGCCCCTACTTCCATAATTTCACCACTCATTTCTAGCCCCAAAATTAGCGAAGCCCCTTCTGGTGGAGGATACTTACCTTCCCGTTGTAAAATATCCGCCCGATTCAATGCCGTAGCGCGGACTTTTACCAGTACTTCATCCATAGCAGGCTTGGGAGTTTGGTACTCTCCCATATAAAGCTGATCAGCTTTCCCGAATGATTTGATAAGAATGGCTTTCATAGGTTGACAGTGTTTCTAGTATAGTTGTAAAAATGGGAAGTCTTGCCGGGTGAACGAAGAGAATTCCGGCATCTCCTGATTTATAAGGAGGGAGGCCCCGGAATTCGTTATCACTCATCCGGGGATACGTATCTTATTTTTTATTTTTCTGAAGCTCGGCTATTTTTTGCTCTATAACCTCTTTGTGTTTTTTCGTTTCCGCCTGAACTAACTCATCCATTTCTTTTTCGGTGAGTTGTTCACCGTAAGGTTTTTCTATTCTGAAGCCCGTTCTAGAGATAAAGAGAAACGTATTTGACTTGCTTTTGTCAATGGATATTCCAGAATCGTGCTTAAAGCCCTCAAGTCCGATACGATCTATACTTTGATATCTGTAGTACATTGCAAAGTGGGTCGTGTGCTTAGTAATCTCTGTTTTTACTCTACTAATATTGTACTCTTCATCCATACCACGCATTGCTGGATCAGAACTATGAAGAGTGAAACCTGCTTCTTTGTAGATCTTATCGAATTTACTACAAGAAGCTACGAACTTACGAAATAAAGGAACTACAGATTTCTCGAATAGTGCCACTATTGTATTTTCATCAAGTTCTATTTTCTTGTCAAATGACTCAATTCGCTTCTCTAGTATTGCTAATTCTTTGTCCAAATCATCTGGTTCCTCGATATCTTCACCTCTTGCTCCTTTAATCATAATCTCTAGTGAGCGGATGAGATTTTCTGTGATATATTCGACGAAGGGCTCTAGAATTCCAGCATCAGCTTGTCGGAGGGCAGCGATGTAGTTTGCCTTGTCTTGAGTTTTGATAATTACCGGTGGATAGCCAAACTGCATTAAAATAAAATTCATCAGAATACGGGCGGTACGACCATTGCCATCATCAAACGGATGAATACGAATAAAACGATAGTGAAACTCGGCTGCAAATAGAATTGGGTTGGCTTCTTCTTTCTTCTCTCGGTACCACGCCAGTAAATCGTGCATCTTCGCTGGAGTTTCTTCTGGTGTAGCGAAATAGAATATCTCGCCAGTCTTGGTCAGTACGTGGTTAGGTTCGGTTTTATATTTTCCAATTCGTACCCATTTCTTCGTTGGCTTACCGTCAGGAGTAATTGCGTCTGTTTGGTAATCTTGCTTTAGAATGAGCTCATGAAGTTGACGGATGAAGTTCTCGGTAAGTGGGCGATCTTCTTTGAGTACTTCTTCTACCCATTTAATGGCTTCGTCGTGTCCGGTTACTTCTAAATGATCTTTCAGTGGTTTGCCCTGGGCAGTGATGCCAAATAGAATAAGTGCTTTGGTTTCTCCGTAAGTCAGGGAGTTACCTTCTAGATTGTTGGAATGAAAGTTCCAGTCTAGGCGGAATTTCTGCATAATCCGCAGTTCGTCAGCCTTACTGATTGGACGTAAATCATCCAGCTTTTTCTTGAGGGCTACGGCGGTTGTGATATTACTCATAACCTAATATACGAGAATTTATTAGGGAAGGTAAAGCTAGTAAACATTGACAGGAGACCCCGGAATAAATCTGGGGATGGATCTTTAATAACTACTGCTGGCTAATTTTCCACTTAATCGCATGAGTTCTATTTCGGCGATTTTGGTGGAGTAGACCGCATCCAGTAGGCGACCAGAGGCGGCTACGGCAATGCGTTGGGCTTCGCGTAGTTCTAGAGAATTGGAGTTTCCTAAGCGGTAGCGTTCCAGGGCAATTTCGGCTCGCTCTTGGGCAATGGCTTCGTTTTCAGTTTCTAATTCAATGAGTTGAATACTGTTGGTGTAATTGATAAACGTTTTTTCTAGCCCAGCTTCTAATTGCAGCCGTAAATCTTGGGTAGCGTACTGCTGGGTTTCCATAGCAATCTGGGCGTTTTGGATAAGCCGGTTTTTATTAAACCCATTAAATAAATTCCAGCGGGCGGTGACTCCGTATAAAAAACCATTGGAGCGGTTGCCTAGCAGAATTCCAGCTTCAGCTTCGGAAAGTGCATAGGCGTACCCTCCTTCCACGCTAATTACTGGTAAACGGTCGGCGCGTAGCTCACGGGTAGTTAAGTAGGCAACATTTTCCTCCTGACGGGCTCGAAGTAATTGGGGGTTGGCACTAAGCATAGTTTCTTTAAGTCCGGCTAAGCGAAGCTCTAGATTAGCATCAATCTGGTTGGGTACTGAGAACTTGGTGTCTGGTGGGCGAGCCAATAAGGTATTTAAATCTACCTTCGCATTGTATATCTGCTGGCGTTGACTAATCAAAGCTGAGGTATCGGCGTTGTAATCGGCTTGGGCAGCCAAGTATTCTAATTTGGATGTACGACCTACTTCGTACTGCGTTTTAGCTAGTTGCTTGCGAATGTCCGAAAGTTCCAGTGCATTTTGAATGACCGTGAGTAGTTCCTGCTCTAAAATGACCGTGTAATACGCTGAAGCAATATCTGCTACCAAGTTTTCTACCGTAGCCTGAGCATCTAAATTACTAGCCTGCTGAATTTCGTTCAGTTTATTGTAGGTAGCGAACATTCGAGTTCCATCGAAGATTGTCCAACTCACCAGTGCTGATGCAGCAGTTGCATTTGATCGGGCACCGTTTACTGTTCGGGTAGGGTCTTCTGCCCGGTCGAAGGTCAATTCTATATCTTGAACCTCATAGTTACGAGAAGCTAATACATCCAAATTAGGTAACATACCGGCATTTCCTGGAGAGAAATTGTTATTAGCAATTTCTTGATCATTCTGGGCAATCTTCACTGAAAAGTTATTTTCCAGTCCAGTGCGGATGGCTTCTTCTAGTGTGAGGATGTTTTCCTGGGCTTGAGTAGCTAGAGGAAATATAAAGAGTAAGAAGAACACATGAACGATATTGATAATTTTGCGAAGACTAGGATCTAATCTCAGATTCTTCAAATCCCCCTTACCCGTTTCACGGCGGTCTCCTTTTCCAAGGGGGAATATCGCATATTGCAATATCTTCGCAAGCAAAGGAGTTTTCTTATGTGTTTCTCCCCCTTTAAAAAAGAGGATAGGAGGGATTTTTTGACTGTGAAGGTCTTTTCGGCTATGTAGTATCATTTTACTAAAGTAGAAATATCACGTGCGAGCCATGCGACGTTCTTTATCGCTAGAAATGTAAGTATACATGGCTGGAATTACGTAGAGGGTTAGGATGGTGGAGAAAATTAGTCCACCGATCACCGCAATACCCATAGAAACCCGGCTTTCGGAACCAGCCCCTAGTGCTAAGGCAATAGGCAGAATACCTAGTACCGTAGATAGGCTAGTCATCAGAATGGGGCGGAAGCGAGATTCGGCGGCTTCAATAATGGCCTCCTGAATATTCTTTCCCTGGGCTTTGCGCTGATTGGCAAATTCTACAATCAAGATTCCGTTTTTGGTGACCAAACCGATTAGCATGATGATTCCAATCTGGCTGAAAATGTTGAGAGTTTCATTAAAGTACCAGATAGCCAACATAGCTCCGGCCAGTGCCAATGGCACTGTAAACATAATAGTAAAGGGGTCGCGGAAGCTCTCAAACTGCGCCGATAGCACCAGGTAAATGAGAATAATTGCAAATAGCAAAGCGAACAATAAGCTATTAGAACTTTCTCGAAACTCCGCCGACTGTCCGTCTAGGTCGGTGGCAAAAGAACCATCTAACGTCTCCTGAGCAATTTGTTCCATAGTATTGATACCATCACCCAGTGTATACCCGGGAGCTAAAGCCGCCGATACAGTAGCCGAACTGTAGCGATTGAAGCGAAATAGTTGAGGGGGAGTACTTTCTTCATTAAGATACACCAGATTGTCTAACTGGATTAGTTGACCATCAGCATTCTTTACATACAGCGAGCGCAAGTCCAAAGGATCATCTCGATCGTCCCGTTTTACTTGTCCAATAATTTGGTACTGCTTACCATCCATAATGAAGTAACCGAAGCGAGAACCACTTAACCCTAACTGCAAGGTTTCAGCAATATCGCGCACCGAAACGCCTAGATTCCGAGCTTTTTCCCGGTCAATCTCAATGGATATTTCTGGTTTATTAAATTTTAGATTCAGATCAACAAAGGCAAAAGCGGGGCTTTGATCAGCTAAATCCATAAAATTTGGTAGTACCTCCTCCAGCTTTTCTAAAGTTGGAGCCTGAATTACAAACTGTACTGGTAAGCCCTGTCGCTCGTTATTGATGGTAGGTTCCTGGGCAATATACGCTCGAGCTTGCGTGAGTGCC
Source organism: uncultured Flammeovirgaceae bacterium (assembly GCA_937883755.1). Lineage (GTDB taxonomy): Bacteria > Bacteroidota > Bacteroidia > Cytophagales > Cyclobacteriaceae > Tunicatimonas. Next base: position 114,720 of record CAKZYA010000011.1, read on the forward strand.
TGTATTTTGGGAGTGATTGCATTCACTATTTCCTGCTGACTACGTTTTCGTTCCGAGGCATCAACCAAGGTAAGGCGCATGAAGGCTGAATTAACTGAGGAAGTAGAACTGAAACCTGGGGAAGTTACCGTAATTACTGCATCGCTCTCGGGCACGTTTTCCTGTACTACTTGTACCAATTGATCCACGTAGTGATCCATATACTCAAAGGTTGCACCTTCGGGACCTGAAGCTAACATGCGCAATTGTCCTCGATCTTCTAGCGGAGCCAACTCCTGTTGAAGCGTATTTAGAAACAGGTAGATCAGTCCAACCGAAGCAGCAATTACTCCAAGAGCCAACCATCGGTACTGCATAAAACTCTCTAGGGAGCGGTTGTACCTCTGATTGAGCCACTCAAAGAACGGCTCAGTTTTTCGGTAGAGCCAAGTCTGTTGCTTTCGTCGCTTTAGAATGCGAGAACACAACATAGGCGCCAAAGAAAGAGCTACAAAGGATGAAATCACCACTGCGGAGGCAATCACTAGTCCGAATTCTCGGAATAGCCTTCCGGTGAGCCCTTGAAGGAAAATAACAGGTAGAAATACTGCGGCTAAAGCTACCGTAGTAGAGACTACGGCAAAGAAAATCTCCTTGGCACCTTCTAAACTAGCGTCTACCGGTGGTGTGCCTTTCTCAATTTTGGCGTAAATATTTTCCAACACTACAATGGTATCATCCACTACCAGACCAATTGCCAATACAATACCTAGCATGGTGAGTACATTGATAGAGAATCCCAGTACGTACATTAGAAAAAATGTCCCGATCAGAGCAATTGGGATGGTGATAACCGGAATGATGGTTGTACGCCAATCGCGTAGAAAGAGGAAGATAATCAGAGCGACTAGTACAAATGCTACTACGATGGTTTGTTGTACTTCCGCTACTGACTCGCGAATATAACCAGTTTTGTCAAAGCCAATCCCTACCTCAATATCTTCGGGTAGATCCTTTTTGATAAACTCTAGCCGTTGGTAAAACTGATCAGCAATATCAATATTATTAGATCCTGGTTGGGTACGAATAGCGAGTCCGACCATCGAGATGCCATCTCGCTTTAGTAATGTACGTTCGTTTTCTGGTCCTAGTGCAGCGTTACCAATGTCTTTAAACTTTACTACGGTTTCGCCTGACTCTTTGATAATCAGATTATTATAATCTTCAGGAGTGTTAATTCTCCCCATCGTGCGGACGGTAAGCTCAGTATTGAGTCCTTCTACTCGACCGGAGGGTAACTCTACATTATCGCGTTGTACGGCATTCAGTACATCCAGTGGAGTAAGATTGTAAGCAGCTAATTTATCAGCATCCATCCACAAGCGCATGGAGTAGCGCTTATCGCCCCAAATACTAATATCACTCACTCCAGAGATAGTCTGTATTCGTTCTTTAAAATCGTTTTGGGCAATAGCCGACAGTTCTAACAATGAACGCTTATCGCTCTTAATATTCAGGAAGATAATCGGGCTAGAATCAGCGTCAGCTTTCCGCACAATAGGCGGGTCGGCATCGGGTGGCAAACGGTATACTGCTGCCGAAACCTTATCGCGCACATCGTTGGCAGCGGCTTCTAAATCGACATCCAAGTCAAATTCGGCAGTTACGGTACTTCGCCCGTCGCGGCTCACTGAGGTCAGGCTTTTGATACCTGCCACACCATTAATGTATTCTTCTAAGGGCTCAGTAATCTGAGACTCAATTACATCAGCATTAGCACCAGTGTAGGTAGTAGATACCGAAATACGGGGTGGATCAACGCTAGGGTACTCCCGCACTCCTAAAAATCGGAATCCAATGATGCCAAAGATGAGGATGATGATTGACATCACGATGGCTAATACCGGACGCTGAACACTAGTTGAAGATAAACTGGCCATAGGCGAATGAGTAATGAGTAATGAGTAATGAGTAATTCAAGAACGATGAATAATGAGACGTTAATTATTAATCCGCGCCACAGTAGCATCATTCATTACTCGGTGAGTGTAATGTCTACCGAACTTCCGGATTTAATTTGCAGAATACCGGAAGTAACTACGGTATCTTTCTGACTAAGCCCTGATGAAATCTCTACATCCCGGTTGGTGCGAATGCCCACCTGCACTTTGCGTTCTTCTACGGTTCCCTGCTTCGCAATAAATACTTTGTGACCGTTCAGTTCAGGGATAACGGCCTGAGTAGGCACCATTAGTGCGTCGTCTTCCCGGTTGAGAGTCAGGCTGATGCGGGCAAACTGACCAGGCAGCAGCCGACGATATTCATTGGGGCTAATGGCTCGCATCTTGAGCGTTCGGGTGGCAGGGTCAATCATCGGGTCAATTGCGTAAATCTTTCCGCTAAATGCATCATCGGAAGCATCTGTCTGGAACTCAATTTCATCACCAATCTTAATATCGTTGCTGTAGCGTCCGGGTACCGAGAACTCTATTTTAGCGGGATCAATATTGGAAAAAGTAGCGATTGTGGTCTGGGGCGAAATGTAGCTACCTGTACTCACGTAGCGTAAGCCGATCATACCATCGAAAGGAGCGCGAATCTGAGATTTAGCAATCTGGGCTTCTAGTACTTTGATATCAGCCGTTGAGGTGTTGAGTTCGGTCAGAGCCTGATCATATTCTTCCTGACTGATGGCTTCTTTCTCTAGTAAGAGTCGCTGACGATACTCCATATCTTCGCGCAGCTTGCGGGTGTACTTCAGCTTTTCTAGTTGAGCAGTTAATTCTTCGTCATTAATGGTAAGCAATAAAGTACCTTGTTTTACCTCTTGCCCCTCTTGAAAATAAATACCCGTCACTTTTCCAGAAATCTCGCTACGGATTTCCAATGATTCGTTGGCAAGCACAGCTCCAGTAATCTGAATCTGGTCACTTAAGCGTTTGGGTTCTACCACCACTGCATTTACCGGAATAGCTTTAGGAGCTGCTGGTGAAGTCGTAGCAGCTGATGCATTAAGATTACTCTCTTTGTCGGAAAAGTCTAGTTTAGGTAAGGCGACGAGAAATAAAACCAACAGGACAATAACTGCGGTAAGGATGGTTCTGACCGTTTTGTTCATAGGGTGGTAAGATGCCTAAGCAATAAAAAATTTACGTATCCAAAAATATTTTAGTGTCAACCAAAGTACAGTAATGTAACGCCCTCAGACTCCTTCGGTTCACCCATTTGCACCTGTTATGTCTAACATTCTGTGCCATTTGTCTATTTTCCTACACTAGTAAGAGCATAACGGTTAATAAATTGTAGTGCTTCCTGATTAAATACTTCAGGGCGTTCGATATTTACTACGTGCCCACAGTTCTCAATCACCCGAAGAACAGCTTGGCGGTGCAGCTTGACAATACGCTTGACCGGAGGCAAAAACATATAGTCATGCTCACCCATCACGTAGAGGGTTGGAATGTTGATATCTTTTTCCTTAAAGTATTTCAATAAAGGGTTCACTTCATGGGTCAGTTTGTACCAACGTAAAAACTCTTTTTTGTAGAGCCGCTTGGCCTCTCGGATAAATAGGTTACGTGAAACTTGATCGCGCTTACTAGGCATAATAATCCAGGCAAAAAATTGGTATAACCACATGTAGGGAATAAAGCGCTTGAAGGCATGACCCACGTAAACTAAAAAGCGAGATCGGATATTTAGACGGGTAATGGCTCCACACAGTACCATTGATTTTAGCCGTTCGGGAGCTAATTCTCCAATGGAGCGAATAATGATAGACCCCAGCGATACACCTACAAAATGGGCTTGCTTAATTTTCAGATGTTCTACTACCTCTAAAATATCCCGACTAATATCCTGAAAGGAATATTGATTCTCTACGTATTCTTTGAGTAGGTCTTTAGAGCGTCCGTGGCCGCGTAAGTCTACCAAAAGCACATTAAATTGTTCCTTGAACGCTTTGATTTGCTTGTACCAAATAGACGAACTCCCTCCAGCACCGTGTACAAATACGACCCAGTCTCGATTTTCATCTGAACGATACTCCCGATAAAATAACATAAGCGTACTTGGTAAACTAGATTTTATCCAGTAAGGTTACAGCAATACAATTATAGTGAAATGCTACGGAGCTAATCTGCTTAAGAGTTTAAGGTACCTAACTCATTACCACATATAAACCACAAAGTACTAATCAATATAAATCTACCAGGCGATAATAATCCATCATCGTCTTACGAAAAGCTTCTCGCTCATCTCGAGTAGCCAGCACTGGAACTCGCTCACCCTGGGTGCTTTCAGTAGATAGTTGATGGGCATCTTGCAAACTATTATATATCTGGCTAGCGAACTGATAGTGCTTCTCTTTATTACCAGGTACATATTCGTAAACGCCCGTCTGTTGTACACTATCTTGCCAGTAGATTCTGAGCGTATCTTGCTGCTGCAAATAAGTATTAGGTTCCGTCAGTACGTAAGCCTCATCGTACCGCCAGTTAATTACAATGGCTAAGTTCATGACAGGTTGATCCTCCACCTGACTTCGCTCTTTAATTCGATAGATATCAAGTTTAGCAGCATCCATCGTTTCTTTATCGTAGTAGCTTTGCCGCACATTTTTAAAAAAAAGCTCAGAAGCATCAGAAGTTGTAAACTTGGCTTCAGCATCGTTTACTTTACGCCGCTTGTCGGGGTTACAAGCTAGGCAAACTATCAACCATAGAGAAATTAGTATATCTAGTTTCATAAGCTTTCAGATAACCTGAAAAGAGAAATTATTGTTTCTGTTGGAATCACAAGGATGAATTGTAGTGCCTAAGTACTCTTGTGTTCCTGAAATAAGTAGGGTAACTTGAACGCTCAACTTACTATCCTACAACGGCTTGTCCACTCGAACCCTTAAAAATGATGAATCACCCTTTTCACTTAGCCTTTCCGGTATCTGATTTAGTTGATACCCGTAAATTTTATGAAGATCTTTTGGGTTGCTCGGTAGGACGTACCTCCGAGCGATGGATTGATTTTAATTTTTACGGTCACCAGATTAGTGCTCACTTGAAACCTGAAGAAGTGCTCAAAGCTCAAACTAATGAGGTAGATGGTGATCAGGTACCGGTGCGTCACTTCGGGGCTATTTTAGATATGGGAACCTGGGAAAGCCTGGCTGAACGACTAGAGGGAGCTGGAATTGATTTTATTATTCAGCCTCATGTTAGATTTAAGGGCGAAGTGGGCGAACAAGCGACTATGTTCTTTCTCGACCCCAGTGGTAATGCACTAGAGTTTAAAGCCTTTCAAGACTACAATCAGATTTTTGCTAGCTGAGGTTACATATCCTGAACGATGATCTTTTTAGAAAAATAAATACTCCACATTCCTAAGAAAGCTGCTTCTGTATCAGTGGGCATAGCTAAGGACATTCGTAAAGAATCGTTGAGTATAACCGGATGCGTGTACAACAAAGTGTCTTCTCCAATGCGTTGCACATTGCCAATTAACTCTTGATTCTGTTCTTGGCTGTAGCGGTAAGCTTCCAAGATTTGCTGCTCTTTCTCCCTTAGACCTGAAGTCTGAACCGACTCTGAAACCCAGTGAACGGTAGCATCCTCTGCAAATGTATGTACTGACTGTTTTTGCAAATAAGTAATGAAATCGGCCTCTGGCTTTTCTTCCCGATACTGTTTTACGAGGAGCGAGAGCATCTGCTGAGCCATACTGCCTCCGCGCAGGTAGGCTGCTTCAGTAATCTCATCAGGAGTGACGCGCTTAGGCTCTCGCCGAGCCATCTCCTGTTGCACCGCAGTAGTGTCTACCCGTTGTTCTCCAGTACCACCGCAGGCGAACAGCAGCAGTGGGAACAGGGAAACCAAAGACCGTAGTAAATTCATCATGATGGTATCAATACCTGGAATAGTAACTGTCAGCTAGGCGGTTAGTTAACTTGAATTAGCTTATCTTTTGGCTCGGTTATTTCACCAAACGCTTCTACTGATAGGCCAATAGATTGGGTGTACTGAATAAAGCTAGCTTCGTACTCCTTTTCTACGGCAACTAGTAAACCACCGCTCGTCTGCGGATCGCACAGTAGGGCTTTTTGTTCATCACTGATTGGGCTCATCTTGGCTCCATAACTATCCCAATTACGCTTTGTACCACCCGGAATACTATCTTGAGCAAGATACCCATCAATACCCTCAAAACGAGGGACTTTGTTATAGTTAACAACAGCACTTACCTGACTGGCTTCACAGACTTCAGCTAAATGACCAAGTAAGCCAAACCCAGTGACATCGGTCATGGCTTTTACGTAGGAAAGGCGACCAAACTGTATTCCGGCATGGTTTAATTGCAGCATACTTTCCAGAGCCATCTGAAAGTCGGTATCTTTCACGATTCCCTTTTTCTGAGCCGTAGTTAAAACGCCTATTCCTAGTGGCTTAGTCAAAAAGAGTTTGCAACCGGGGGTAGCCTGACTATTTTGTTTAATGTGTTCTACCAGGATTTGTCCGGTGACGGCTAACCCGAAGATAGGTTCAGGAGCATCAATACTGTGCCCTCCCGCCAGTGGGATATTTGCTTTACGGCAAGCTGCTTTTGCTCCGGCAACTACTTGTTGAGCTACTTCCGCTGGAATTTTATCAATGGGCCAGCCCAGAATGGCAACAGCCATCGTGGGGGTTCCGCCCATCGCATATACATCACTGAGAGCATTTACTGAAGCAATTTGCCCAAAGTCAAACGGATCATCTACAATAGGCATGAAAAAATCGGTAGTACTGATAAGAGCCTGCCCTTGCCCTACGTCGTAGACGGCAGCATCGTCTCTGGTGCTGTTACCGACAATCAGGTTAGGATCGTGAAAGTCATCATCCGAAGCTAAAATGCTTTCCAATACTTTGGGAGATATTTTACATCCGCAACCAGCTCCGTGGCTGTATTGGGTAAGTCGAATAGGCTCGTTTTCCTGCATAATCAAATAGGAGTTAGGTTAGGGTGAAGGTTTTTATTAGCGGCAAATTTCCGAATCAGCCAGGCGTTGGTCACTGGATCATCAGTTGGGCAGTCCAAAGTGTAGCGTAGGTTGGCAGGTTTGCGTTCCAGATTACGCTGATAGCTACGGTCGTAGTACTCTAGTAGTAGATCGGCGACATCAGCCAATCGGTTTTCTTCCAAAGCTTGCAAGGCTTGTTGGGTTCGCAACCCACCCAACCGTCGTTCAATAGTCTGGATGGCTCGAGCAAGTTTCGTCTGGTTAAGATGACCATAGTTCCGTACCAGACGCTGCACTCGAAGGGAGCGAGGAACTTCTACTACTACCACTGATGCCTGTTTCATATGTTCCCAAAACTCGTACGGAAGCTGAACTCCACCAATGCTGAATGATTCGTCTTCTATCCAAATTGTTTTGGATAGATCAAGCGAACGCCAGACCTCGAACAAATTATTCTGAAACTGTTCAGAAGTCGGTTGGGAGCTTTGACCAATTCCCCCAAAGGCTGATCCCCGATGGTTGGCAAGTTTCTCCAAGTCAATAACTTGTTCGCCCTGTTGCTTTAGCTCCTGAAGTATTTCGGTTTTACCGCTTCCAGTTGCTCCGCCTACAATCAAGATAGGTAGTGGCTGTTGATAGATTTTCCGGGATGTCTGGCGATAGGCTTTATAACCACCCATTAAAGTATGGGCTTGTAATCCAGCCCTGGTAAGTAGCCAGGCTACGCTTTCGCTGCGCATTCCACCCCGCCAGCAATGCACCAGTACTTGCCTATCTACGGCTAGTTCACTAGCAGTTTCTACCAGATTGCGCATCTTCGATCCAACAATATCCAAGCCTGTCAAAAGTGCTTCGTAGCGCCCAGTCTGCTTATATAGCGTACCTACCTGTGCTCGTTCTTCGTTAGAAAATAGCGGTAAATTATATGCTTGGGGAATATGACCCATCTGATATTCAGCAGGCGAACGAGCATCCAGTATGGGTAGCTGCTTACCTTGATTGAGGAATTCGCATACAGAAAGTTGAGCCATAGTGGATTAACCAACTCCCGTAGTATTAGTTGGCTGAATTGATTACTGTCTCGCGAATTTCTTCCTGGGGAAGTCCTCCTTCAGTACCAGCCACTACCATAGATACTGAAGCATCACCAGTGACGTTCACTACGGTTCGGCACATATCAATAATTCGGTCGGGAGCTAAAATCAAAGCTAATCCTGCGGCGGGCACGCCAATGGCCTCCAGTACGATGACCAGCATCACTACTCCAGCTCCGGGTACTGCCGCCGTTCCGATGGAAGCCAGCGTGGCGGTGAGTACAATCATCAGCTGGCTAGTAAGCGATAAGCCTAGTCCGAGTGCTTGAGCGATAAATACGGCTGCTACGCCCTGATACAAACTGGTACCGTCCATATTAATGGTTGCGCCCAGCGGTAACACAAAGCTGGATACTTCTTCGGAGACCTTCAGGTCGTTTTGCACCACTTCCATCGTGACGGGCAAGGTAGCGGCACTAGAACTCGTACTAAACGCTAGTAACTGGGCAGGTCGCATCGCCCGAAAGAACTTCTTGTATTTTACCTTAACGAACATTTTAAAAATAGCTGGATAAA
>CAKZYA010000012.1 GCA_937883755.1 uncultured Flammeovirgaceae bacterium
AGTGGCAGTACGCATTTTTTCTATATCTAACTCTTAAAAGTTTAAATCACTTCATTATAAATAAAGTAATATGAAAAATTATTCAATTACTATTTTTTGCTCTCAGATCAACTAAGATAGCTGTAGGTATATGACAAATAAACGCACCGGTGCGTTTATATAGTTGTTAGATGTAAGCTAATTGATTAACTAAATTACTGATAAATGCCAATTACCCGCTGTTCGGCACAAAAGAGACAGACATTAGAAGAGTTTTATCTAGATTGGGCTAATGAGGACAGTCAAATCAGCTCTAATTTGGGTAAATCAATGATTGAGGTCATCGGATTAATTAATATGACATTTAAAGAAACTGAAATCTATGGATTAACTTCTCATGCACATTTGCTACTTCTAAATGATAATAGTGATGAGTCTGATTGGTATGTGGTAATTATTGCCAGTGGAGACGAATTTCACATAGAATATCAATTACCCAAAGGTAAGCGTCCTTGGAGAAATGCTACTGTAAAGGGAGCAACAAAGTCCATTAAAGAATTTAAAGATTATATCATCATTGCAATGACTGAAAGCGAAGGATGGGTAGATTGCAGAGAATTAGAGGGGTTATACGATAAGATCAAAACTGAAAAAAAAGCCTACACCTAACACCGCGCAGCCGTCAGCCTAGCTAAAATAGGCTTGAACGTTCATTGCTCCAAGCACTAAAATTGATAATTTGAAAGATCAACGTAAACAACACCGTCCGACCGGCTAGCCCCTGGTCGTAAGCCCAAAGTTTTATTCATGCTTACTAAGTTTTTAAATATAGCTTTTGTGTGGAGGAAATGCAGTTGCATGTTCACTCCGTAATACTTATAGCCTCACTATATGTGCAGCTAAATCTAAATAAAGATTGAGTTATGAAAATAGGAGTTTTAGGTTCAGGAAATATGGGAGGACAAATAGGTCGGCTGTGGGCTGAAGCAGGACACGAAGTGGTGTTTAGTTCCAGAAATCCGAAGAAGCTATCTTCACTCATTGAAAACTTAAAGAATGCCAAGGCCGGAACCGTAAGCGAGGCGATAGAATTTGCTGATACAATTCTTTTAGCGATTAATTATTGGACAATTGAAGAAATAATGGATCGACTGAGGATTACACCCAAGGTGATAATTGACCTTACTAATCCATATAAATGGACTGAAGAAGGGAGCTTGCAAAGAGTAATACCCGAGAACATTTCAGGAGCAGAAACTCTTCAAAATCAATTAAAAAAATCAACCATTATTAAGGCCTTTTCTTCTCATCAAGCTAACACTCTAAAAATGCATCACTCGCTCCCGAAAATAGGTGTGTTGTATACATGTGACGGTGAAAGTGGTAAATCAGTATCTGAAAAACTGATAGAAGATGCAGGGTTTGAGCCTATTTATTATGGGAATTTATCAAGGAGTAAAGACATTGAGCTCTTTGGTAAGTTTTCAAATAAAATCATGACTGCTGAAGAAGCAAGAAATGAGATTAAGAAATGAAGACAAACCTGATTCAAAATTTACTTCGCGTTCTCTTGGGATCATTCATGGTACTTGCTGGGGTGGGCCACTTAACTTTTAGCCGTGATGAGTTTCTAGCCCAAGTCCCTAGGTGGTTGCCTACCGATACTGGATTTATGGATTTCATCGTGCTATCATCAGGGGTAGTGGAAATTACACTCGGCTTGGCGATGATATTTCTGGTAAAGCATAAGGTGAAAGTGGGCATAGCCTTGGCCATTTTTTACATATTAATTTTCCCCGGCAACCTATCGCAATACACCAACGGTATTGATGCTTTCGGTTTAGATACTGACCGTAAACGTTTAATCAGGTTATTCTTTCAGCCAGCCTTAATCCTGTGGGCACTGTGGTCGACAGGTGCTCTACAATATCTGTTGAATCGACGAAAAATAGAAAGTCGTGACTCAATCTAACTGATAAAGATTTGGTAACGATTTTATTTTTACGTAGTTAGTTTATACTACTCATTCACTCTTACTTCTTTTGCCTGACTGGTGAATGGGGTCATGGTGTATAAGAAATAATATTCGCGAGGCAAAACCGTATACTCAGTGTGGGGGAGTGCGCCCCAACTGTTATCGCCACCTACGCCTCGCTGACCGTAGTCGATATTGAGCGTTATATGCTCCTGCTTTTTAATGTCAGGAGTATGCAAAAAATTTTGTTGGGCACCATTAGAAAAGTCGTTTCGCTCGTGGTAGTTGGCATCAAAGCAGAAGGTTGGTGTTCCGGTAATTCTAAGGCCAACCCCTTCGCTGTTAGTCAGTTCTAGCCAGCGAACATCGGTGCGGTAACCATTTTCCTGAGGACGAATGTAGGGGAAATATAAATCTTCTACGGGCATCTCGTATTGACTAACCAATGCTGAGGTTTTACGATCACTATAATTCTCGTGAGGTCCCCGTCCGTACCACTTTGCTTCCGAAAGGCTACCGTTAATTTTCATCTGCATACCAAAGCGAGGTAGCTCGGGTAGCCCTCGGTAGGGGGCAGGAATAAATGCAGTAGCTACGGTGACTGCCCCACTGGGGTGGACGGTGTAGGTCATATTGTATTGAGCCTCAATCTCGGTCAGCATTCCGGGGATTATTATACTCACGGCTCCATTATCCTCCTTTTTCGCCTGGGGCGATTCAATCTGCAAAGAGTTGGGCATATCGCGCCAGATGGCTAATCGTTGAGGCATCCCGTGTCCGTAATCGTTATCAATCGGAATACGCCAAAAGTCAGGGCGGGGAGGAGCGATTAGCAAATCGCTTTCTTGGTAACGGAATTGCTGCATAGTTCCGTCTGACTTATTCCAACGCAGAGAGAATTCTGAACCATTGACTATAATTGATTCGGTATCTTCTTCTAGAGTAAGTGCTGGAAACTCAGCAGGAGCCAACTTAACTATTGGCTCGATTGCTTTTACTAATAATTGCTCTACGGCTAACTCGTGCCCAATCGGAATCAGAGGGTTTTCTTGTTTCTGATGTACTGAGATGGTGAGCCACTGTTCTTTCTTAGTGTCTAAAGCTTGGTAAGGAACCGTGACTTCCTGACTGCTCTGGGGGGAGATAACAACATCTAGCTTACCTTCTTGTACCAGTACTCCTTCTTCCTCAAGTTTCCACCGTATGTCGTACTCATTTAGATTGGTGAAGAAATACTCATTCGTCAACCTTACTTTCCCCTCGGATAGATCAATTGCCTCCGCCTTAAAATCCTGATACACTTTCTTCACTTCATAGAGGTGCGGATTAGGTACACGAGCAGGGTTTACCAATCCGTTGAGGCAGAAATTATGATCAGAGCGGATAGAGTCGCCTGTAAAATCACCGCCGTAGCCGAAGTAGGTTTCACCCTCCTCAGTTTGTTTTACTAGTCCCTGATCTACCCAGTCCCAGATAAAACCACCCTGAAGCACATCGTAACTCTCGATCAAATCCCAGTAATCTTGAAGGTTTCCTACGCTGTTGCCCATAGCGTGGGCATACTCACATTGGATCAGCGGACGGTCAGCCCGAACGTCCAGCGCGTAGTTTTTCATTTTTTCCATAGACATATACATAGGAGCATAGACATCAGTGTGAGGTCGGAGCTGCGCCTGCTCAAATTGCACTGGGCGACTGTCTTTAGACTTCAACCATTCGTAGCCCTTTACGAAGTTAGAGCCATCTCCTGCTTCGTTTCCTAATGACCAGATGATGACTGAGGGATGGTTTTTATCCCGTTCGTACATTCGCTCAATCCGGTCTAAGTGGGCTTTTTCCCAGGTTGGGTCATCTGCAATATGGTTATCAGGGTCGTAAGGAGCCTGTTGAGCAGCCCCCAAATTATGAGATTCAATATTAGCTTCGTCCACTACGTACAGTCCGTAGCGGTCGCAGAGTTTATACCAGTAGGGGTCGTTAGGATAGTGGCTCGTGCGCACTGAGTTGATATTAAACTGTTTCATCAGCCGGATATCTTCTTCCATACTTTCACGAGGAATGTAATGAGCAAATTCAGGATGATGCTCGTGCCGATTTACGCCTTTTACCAGTACCGGCTGACCGTTAACTAGTAATTGTCCGTTTTCAATAGCAACATTACGAAAGCCAACTTGAGTAGTGCTAACTGTTGGAGTGTCGGCTGATCCTGGATAAGTGATGAGAAGCGTGTAGAGGTTGGGTGTTTCGGCTGACCAAGGGGCGCAATTTTCAACCTCAGTCTCAAAAGTAACAGTGACTTCAGCATTGCTTTCTACTGAAACACTTTGTTCTTCTTCGTATACCGAATTGCCGGACGCGTCTAATAGTTGAAGCATTAACGGTTTATCAGAAATAGCATTATCACCGTAGTTGGTCATTGTTGCCTCCGCAGTAAAGAGGCCATTCTGATAGTTATCATCTAATCCGGCTTCTATAGCTAAATCTTGTAAACTAAGCTTAGGTAAGGCGTATAAATAAACATCCCGTTCAATACCACTTAACCGCCAAAAATCCTGACACTCTAGGTAAGAGCCAGAAGCAATTCGGTACACCTCACAAGCGATGGTATTTTCGCCTTCTTGAAGATAATCGGTGATATTCCATTCGGCAGGGGTCTTAGAATCTTCTGAGTAGCCAACGTATTCGCCGTTTACCCACACATAAAAGGCAGTTTTTACCCCACCAAAATGTAGAATAACTTCTCGCTTATCCCAATTCTCAGGAACGCTGAAGCTACGACGATACGAACCTACCGGATTCCACTCGGTAGGAATCACTGAGGGATTAGGCTTTTTTTGTTCCTGAGTATCGGTGGTCAGAGGAAGTTGGGAAGCTCCTTCCGCCGTAGTAAACTCGTAGGGATGATTGAGATAAATAGTAAGATCATAACCCTGCATTTGCCAGTCGCCCGGTACGGTAATATCTGACCATTCCGAAACGTCGTATTCAGAAGAATAAAAATCTTGAGGGCGACTCGCTGGGTTTTCGGAAAATGCAAATTTCCAGCTACCATTGAGTGACTGATAGTAAGCAGAGTTTCCTGGTTCGTCTTGCTGAGCTTGCTCAGGGGTATCGTAGGGGATAAGCAGGGCGTGAGGCTTAATCTTATTAACACCTACAATATTGGGGTCGCTGATTTCATCTCCCGTTTGGGCAATAGTTGAGAAAGAAACTGTACTGATAATAGTTAGTACGCCAATGAAGCATAATACTAGTGAGTGAGTGGTTAGGGTGTGTGTAGGTTGTTTCATGAGCAGAAATTAATGAGCATTAGGAGTTATTCACTTTCATCTTCATATAGGTAACGATCCTGTTGGTTTAGGGGCATAGCCATAGATGCTTCATCGGAATTAGCACCGACTCGGGCTGCCCAGTCTTCATAGGCAGTCATCATTAGCTCGACTCGTTCGGCTTCTTGATCAACCAAGTTACTCATCTCAATGCGATCGTCTGCAATATTGTAGAGCTCCCAAGTATCGCCCCGCTGGGCTACGAGTTTCCAGTCACCATCACGTACCGCTCTACTGCCCCGGAACTCCCAAAACATAGGAGCTGTCCGGCTCAGCTGGCCACCTTCCCAAGCGGGTAATAAGCTCACTCCTTCCAGTGGTAACAATTGGCGATTTTCGTACTGCGATGGATAATTTATATCGGCTACTTCCAAGAAAGTGGGCATGATGTCGACGAGCTGCCCCGCTTCTTCGGATAGGCTATTTGGTTGAATTTTTTCCGGCCAACGAATGATCATGGGAGTGGAGATTCCCCCTTCGTGAATCCACTGCTTGTATTTTCGGAAGGGAGTGTTAGAAGCCTGAGCCCATTCTGTATCATAGGTTCGGGCTGATTCCTGAGAGCCGGGGGGCAAAATAGGGAAGTGGTTGGCGTCAAACGGACAGCCACCGTTATCCGAAAGAAAAACAACCAATGTGTTTTCGGTGATATTCAATGCATCTAAGTGGTTGAGTATACGCCCAATTTGTTCATCCAAGCGATCAATCATTCCAGCATAAACTTCCATCAGGTCGGCTTCCTCTTGTTGTTGCGCTTCGCTCAAATCTGCCCAGGCGGGAGTAAGGGAGTCGCGAGGTGTCAACTCCCAGGCTGGTTTGATAATGCCCAGACCTTTCATTCGCTCGAGCCGTTGCTGACGGAGGCTATCCCAGCCAATGTCATATACTCCTTGATACTTGGCAATATTCTCTTCGGGAGCTTGCAAAGGGTAATGAGGGGCATTGTGAGCTAGGTATAAGAAAAATGGTTGCTCCTGTTCTTTGGCAGCCGAAATCTGATCTAGGGCAAAATCAGAGAAAGCATCGGTGGTATAAAAATCCTCGGGTGCTTCAAAGACTTTATCATTCAGCCGCATATAGTTGACACCATCGCCATAATTACGTCCAGTAAAAAAGTTGCTGGCACCGTTGAGAAAGCCAAAGTACTGGTTAAACCCCCGTTTATTGGGAGTGTCTACTTCTTTAGACCAATTGCCCAAGTGCCATTTGCCCGCCATAATTGTCTGATAGCCAGATTCTTTCAATACTTCGGCTAGGGTTACGTTATTATCTGAGCGATTCAGGTTATTTGTTTGCTGAAAATGAAGTCCAGTCAGTAAGGTGGCACGGGTTTCGGTACATTTGGCGGTATTGTAGAACTGAGTCATCCGCATACCTTCTTGAGCTAATCGATCCAGGTTTGGAGTTTTGATTTCTGACCCATAGCAGCCCAAATCGGAATACCCCATATCGTCGGCCATGATGAGGATAATATTGGGCGATACGCCTACTTCTGATGATTCCTGAGAAGGTGTGCAGTAATTCATTAGAAGAAATATTCCAATGAAGATACCCCAAATGAATAGAGGGCGTTTTGCAGTCAAAGGCATAGTTAGGCTGTTAAGTGCATTTGGGCTAAGATAGGTATTGCTAGGTAAAAATTAAAAAGAGGTGATTGATAGTGAAAGTGAGATAATGGGAAATTTTTTTAGTGCTGAAGCATAATTTCAGCTGCTTGTCGCCCGGCTCGCATGGCAGCATTGATTGATCCATTTAGCAAATAATCACCCGTAACAAATAAGCCGTCCCGAATCTGGCATTGCTCGTTTGAAAGGTCATGTACTACTGCATCCTGATTGGGCAGGGCATAATCAATTCGATAGGTTTTTAAATGTTCCCAGGCTTC
Source organism: uncultured Flammeovirgaceae bacterium (assembly GCA_937883755.1). Lineage (GTDB taxonomy): Bacteria > Bacteroidota > Bacteroidia > Cytophagales > Cyclobacteriaceae > Tunicatimonas. Next base: position 7,169 of record CAKZYA010000012.1, read on the forward strand.
GGTTTGATCATCGAACCAAGCCTTTAGTTCATTTTTAATGGCCGAAGTCAGTTCGTCATCGTTTTCAGTCCGCAAGCCATTTAGCGAAACGGAAATCAAATATTTTCCGGCAGGGGCGTAGGCGGGGGAGATAGAGTTCATCACCACCAGGTTATTTACCAAACGATCAGGCCGGGCATTTAAAACTAATATTGGTTTGGAAATAGGCGGCTGATTAGCAGTAAAATACATGTTAACCGTAGATCGGTGTGGCTTAGTCGGCTGGAGATTAGTATGGTTTGTAAGAAGTTTATTAGGCTCAGTAGCCAGTAAAATTTGCTTTGCTGTATACGTTTCACCAGCTGAAGTAGTAATAGTCTGACCTTCGATAGATTCTACCTTCTGGTCGGTCAGTATAGTATCTGGTTTTAACTGAGTGACAAGTTGTTTGGGAATCTCTTCCATGCCCAGTTCAGGAATAGCTGTATCACCTTCCGAAAACATTTTAAACACAAAATCAAACTCTCGACGGGAGGTGGTAAGCTCATTTTCCAAAAAGATACCAGCCATAAACGGGCGAAAGAAGTTATGCAGCATACTTTCACTAAAACCATAGTCTTGGATGACGGCTAATGTGCTGGTTTCGGGCTGACGGAAGATTTTATCAACCTCCATACTTTGCAGCTTCATCTTGGTTCTAAGAATATTAAATTTATCGCTGACTGAGCCTACTCGGGAAAGAAGCGTTTTGAACACGGCTGAGGGCATTCGGCTAGGATCAATAATTTCGTGTTGTCCATTATCATTAAGTATGACTGCTCCGGGTACGAACTTTTGAAGCTTCAGGGCTGCGTAGTCTAGGTAGCGTTGAGTTTCAGGGTACTTAGTAAGTAATACTTGAAAACCCCGATCGAGCCGATAGCCATCTACCTGATCGGTTTTAATTCGTCCACCTGCTCGATCAGTCGCTTCCAAAATCTTTACTGAGCGACCATTTTTTTGTAACGTAATTGCGGCGATCAGACCAGAGAGCCCAGCGCCAATAATCAATATATCAGGATCAGTTTTCATAGTTGCTTTTTAGGAAGATCTTGTTTCATAAGAACTCAGCGGTAAAATTAAGGTTTTTGGCTTCAGTTTAACCAGTAACTACCGTCCTAAAATGACCTTTGATTATTTGATGTACTTGTGAGAATAAGGAGGCAGAGTAGTGAACAGACAAAAAAAGCCATTGAGTACTCCCTCAACGGCAAAAAATTCTACTACCAAAAACCAACTCCCTGACAGCTAAAAAAATAATTCTCCCGCAAAAAGTGTGTAGCAATTAAAAAAATGCCCCGCAAGAATATACTGAATGTAGTAAATTCGGGGTCGAAACCCTAGCAACTAGGTAGTAATGACTACATAAATAAGGGGATTAGTTCAAGTAAAAATCCTAAATCAATCGATTTAGAAAAAGTAATGAGAAAAAGTAGCTATAAATTATTTACCAAATATTGGTTATAGCCCGCTGCTACTAGTACATCATATGCTTGTCTAATCGGTTGTGGTATATGCGTGGGTATCTGAAAACCTTGTTCAGCATAAACCCAAAGTCGCTGTAAGTCGCCTACCATCAGGTGAATTACTTGTTCTCGGTTAATCTCCGGGTGAGAGCTTTGACAGTATTCTTCTAAGCTCAATTGTGGTGAGGTAACTCGGCACACATTCTCCGGCCAATGTTTTTTAAAGGTAGCGAAAGCCCGCCGTTCCATGTAGGGTTTTTGCACCACTACGAATGATTGCAGAGAGTCAAATAGGTTGCGCTTTCGCAGCAGCTGTTCCGTAAACCGGAAGTTCTCACCGGAGTTGGTCGATTGATTTTCTGCTAAAATATTTTCATCGGGAATACCTTTCTCCAAAGCAATCTCTCGGAATAAGTCAGCTTCGGGTGTTTCCCACACTCCTTCAGTCAAGCGTCCTAATCCGCCAGAAAAGATCAGCCACTTTCCCATACCTGCCTGCCAAAGGTCAGCCGCTCGTTCGGCTACGCGTGTATCATGACTACCCAATGCCAGAATAGCATCAGAAGCTACTATTTCATGCCCCATATGGTGGAAATCCCAAATAGTTTGAATGGCTTGTTCTACTTCCATTGTCTCGGTTCTTATCTGATATCTGTCAGCAAGATTACCAATTCTTCTGGAAATTCTTCTCAACTTTCACTAACAATTATTACAGTGAGTGTTTATTCTTTGTACGTCCAGGTATCAGCTAAAACGCTAACTTAAGAACTAACTGAGAAGAAGATATGCATTAATGCTATAGCCCAGGTAAAATCATAACAGAAACGAGTCATGCTTCCGAGAGTATGAAAAGAAGAACAGAAAATTTATATTGACGAGGGTATGATATTCTATTCAAGGTTTAAGAATAATGAATAGATACTGGGGTTTAGTCATTTGGTTTTAGGGGTTAGCGATGCGAAAGCCTGAGGCCAATAATGATAAATATCCAAGACCGCGCGGCAGCGGCCTAATCCTTAATTCCCAAAACCTCATAAAAACGAAACGATCAATCATTCAATAACTAATTTCACGTGAAAGAACATATCTCTTCTGACTATTTACCGATCGAGAACTACGGTGTTGTAGGGAACTTGCATACGGTTGCTATGGTAGGCATGCACGGCTCTATTGACTTTCTGTGCTTCCCTAGGTTTGATTCACCTTCTATTTTTGCCTCAATACTAGACAAAGAGAAAGGTGGCAGCTTTCAAATTACTCCTGACTTGGAGGAGGTAGGTTATAAGCAAATGTATCTACCTGACACCAATATACTGTTGAGCCGTTTTCTTGCCTACGATGGCATGGTAGAAATCACTGATTTCATGCCCGTACGAGAAATAGAAAAGGAGTGTGTTCTCATCCGTAAGGTAACAGTGATTCGGGGCGAAGTAAAGCTTAAGATGAACTGCTCTCCGCGATTTGATTACGCCCGAGCCGATCATGAAGTAAGCCAAAAAGATAAGAACGAAGTTGTCTTCACGAGCCAGGGCGATGATGGTACCATTTGTAAGCTATTGAGTGACGTGCCGCTGGAGGTGGACGGAAGCGATGCTAAAGCCGAATTTACCCTCAAAGAAAAAGAGTCGGCCAATTTTCTGTTAGTTGCCCTCTCGGAAAATAGCCGGGAACTACCCTTCGAGAATGAGCTAAGTAGATTTGTGGATAAGAGTTTCAAGGAGACGTTCACTTACTGGAAAAAGTGGATTGGAAAATCATTGTACAAAGGTCGGTGGATGGACATGATGCACCGATCAGCCCTAACGCTAAAATTACTGACTTCGTATGAGTTTGGTTCTCCTGTGGCGGCGGCAACCTTTGGCTTACCTGAAGAAGTAGGTGGAAACCGCAACTGGGACTACCGCTACACCTGGATTCGCGATGCAGCCTTTACTATGTACGCTTTTATTCGAATGGGCTTCACCGAAGAGGCGGGTAATTTTGGGAAGTGGATTCTCCAGCAGTTTGAGAAAAATATTGACGAGAAGCACCAATTGCAGCTTATGTACAGTATTTCGGGTGAGTCAGAACTGACTGAAGAAGAGCTGAGTCATCTGGAAGGGTACCGTCAGTCGCGCCCGGTACGAATCGGTAACGGAGCCTACGATCAAAAGCAACTGGACATTTACGGCGAGCTGATGGACAGTATTTATCTTTACGATAAGTATGGTGAGCCCATTACCTACGATTTCTGGTCAAAACTAGTCCATCTGATTGACTATGTTTGCGAACACTGGCAGGATGCCGATCACGGTATTTGGGAGATCCGGTCGGGAGAAGTAGAGTTTCTCTATTCCCGAGTGATGTGTTGGGTGGCAGTAGATCGAGCTATTCGCCTGGCAGAAAAGCGCTCGTTCCCCTACGACTGGGATTACTGGCGCACGACCCGCAGTAAGATTTTTGAGGACGTATACCATAACTTCTGGGATGAGGAGTTGCAGTCGTTTGTGCAGTACAAAGGAGCCAAAACACTGGATGCTTCCTCACTGCTGATGCCGTTGGTACGATTTATTAGTCCTTACGACCCGCGGTGGGTAAAAACCTTGAAGGCGATTGAGAAAGAGCTAGTGACCGATACGCTCGTGTACCGCTATAACAATGAAAAATCTGACGATGGTATTGAAGGCGACGAAGGAACATTTTCTATGTGTTCATTCTGGTACGTAGAGTGCCTCTGTCGGGGCGGGCAGGTGGAGAAAGCCCGCTTGTACTTCGAGAAAATGCTGGGTTACGCCAATCATCTCGGACTGTACGCTGAAGAAATTGGGCTACAAGGAGAACAGCTCGGCAACTTCCCTCAAGCATTTACCCACTTAGGGCTTATCAGTGCCGCCTTCGCCCTGAATCGGGAGCTAGAAAGATCTAAGAAAACCTAAGGACTAGGAGCAGGGAGCTTGGTGTGAAGTGGTTTACTTTGGGCTTTAGGAAGCAAAAACTACTTTTTGTCGTCTAATTAACCCTTTCGTTGTCATTTCAAACCATCTAATGGACTAGTACGTTGTAAAATCAAAATAAAACTAAACGATACTATGAAATCTGTAAGAAATATTAGTTTGCTGGCGGTGGTTTTGCTTATGGCTGCTTGCTCGCGCCAACCGAGCACGGCTCAGAATCAGTCGGAGGGTAAAAAAATGGAAGCATCTGCTTCGGATTATGACGAACGTTACATTGGCGTTTGGGCGGATGAGAATTACGAATATCCGGTGCAGTACAGCGAAGAAGAGTGGAAAAGTATGTTATCGGACAAGGAATTTCACATTCTTCGAGAAGAAGGAACTGAGCGGGCGTTTACTAGTCCACTGAATAATGTGAAAAAGGAGGGGATATTCTATTCGGCAGCTACTGGGCAACCCCTATTTAAGTCATCTACTAAGTTTAAGTCAGGAACCGGGTGGCCGAGTTTCTATGAGCCTATTCGGGGAGATGCAGTGGTGCTGAAGGAGGATAACCGTTACGGTATGACCCGCATAGAGGTAGTAGATAGTAGCAGTGGTTCTCACCTCGGTCACGTATTCCCCGATGGCCCCAAACCTACCGGGTTGCGTTATTGCATGAATGGAACATCGCTAATCTTCGTTGCCAAAGGTGAAGAACCGCCAGCATTAGTGAAAGAATACCTAGAGAAGTTCCCGGAAGAAAAACCAACGCTTTAGTTGAAAATTGACAGGGGATAACTGATAATGGATAGATAAAAGTGGGTGACCAATCCTTACTTGTCCATTATCAATTATTAGTTGACCTGGTGTGGCGGAATTTTTCCACTGAAGTAGGTAATCAGATTCATCGCTGCTTCCTTGGCCATGGCCACCCGAGCTTCAAAAGTTTCGGTACCAATGTGGGGGGTAAGCACTACATTTTCTAGCTGAAGTAACTCTTCAGGAATATAAGGTTCTTCTTCGTATACATCGAGTCCTGCCCCGGCTAGTTTTCCTTCTTGCAATCGTCTGATGAGAGCTTGTTCATCTACTACCGGACCTCGGGCAGTGTTTATCAAGTAAGCCGAAGGTTTCATTTTGGCGAGTTCATTCGCTCCCAACAGATGATGCGTACTTTCGTTAAGAGGAACGTGTAAACTAACTACATCAGACTGTTCAAGTAACTCATCTAACGAAACATAGCGGGCACTGGAGTGGCGCTCGAAGTAATCAAATATGCGGTTTCGCTGGTAATACAACATACGCATTCCTGAGGCAACGGCTCGGCGAGCAACCGCTTGTCCAATCCGTCCCAGACCGATAATGCCTAGTGTTTTTCCGTAAAGCGAGTGCCCAGTATGTTTTTGCAGCATGCCCCAGATAAAGTCTGAGTCTTGATTACGTAGTTTACGGTCGCAGTAGGTAATGTTCCGTAGTACGGATAGCATAAGCCCGAAAGCAGTCTCAGCAGTCGCTTCAGTTACTGAGGTAGGAGTATTGGTCACAATAATTCCTTTCTGAGTAGCGTATTCAACATCAATACTATCGTAGCCCACTCCGTAATTGGCAATAATCTTAAGATTAGAAGCAGCATCGATTATTTCGGCGTCTACCGACACATTCACTGCTAGATAACCATCAACCTCGGGAATTTTAGCTAGAATTTCTTCTCGAGAAAAACGGCGTTTATCGGTAGGGTGTATTACTTCAACATGCTCCTTTAGTGGTATTAAGCCTTCTTCAGGTAAGGTATAGGAAACAAGAACTTTAGTCATTATTAGAAAATAGGTTGGGTAAATGATGGCGAAAAAGTAACTGTTATACTGTAGTATTACTAAAGAAGTTTAGAAAAGTTTCAACTGATAACTTTCAGAGCAATATCTACCACATCTCGGTAACTAGTAGCATCGGGATTAGCCCGTGCCATTACCCGAAGTCCGCTGAAAGTATTGTAGTAAAACCGGGCTAAAGCTTCTGGCTGGAGGTCGGCACTAATTTCTCCCCGTTGCTGGGCCTGGATAAAAAGTTCTTTTAGCACCGATTCTACTTGTTGCTGGTTTTGTCTGATAATCTCGGCTATTTCTGGGTCGCTGGGCCCTAGTTCGGTAGCGGTATTTACTACCATGCAACCTTTACGTTGAGGGTCACTAATGCTTTCCTGCACAGCTTCATTCAGAATCATCCGAATGGTTTCCTGAATACGCTGATTACTAGCTTGCCAGCGGTCAAACTGAGTTCGGCTCTTTTCCCGATACCGTTGCAATGCTTGGGTATACAACTGATGCTTATCGCCAAAAGTATTGTACATACTGGCTCGGTTGATTCCCATACGATTCACTAGTTCTTCATAGGAAGTGGCGTGGTAGCCTTTTTCCCAAAAGACCTCTATTGCCCGGTCTAAGACCTGATCTTCATCAAAATTTCGGGGACGTGCCATAATACAAAAAGGGATAGAACAGCTACCCCTTTATTAATTCATATTACAGAATATTCATTCCGTTTATGCTGAGTTTTGTGCTCTTTTAGTTAAGAATTGTCATTCCGCCATCTACATTGTACTCGCCTCCAGTGATAAACTTAGCATCATCAGAGGCGAGGAAGCTGACTAAATTGGCTACTTCAGCCGGATTACCAAAGCGGTTGAGCAATACTTTTCCTTGCACTGATTCGGCAAATCCGCTGAGTTGTTCTTCAGATAAACCTGATTTCCCAAAAATTGGCGTCTCAATTGGACCAGGGTTTACTGCATTTACTCTGATTTTACGCGGGGCTAATTCGGTAGCTGCCGTGCGAGTGTAAGAATTCATAGCTGCTTTGGAGGCAGCGTAGATGGCGGTGTTTGCCATGCCAGTGTAAGCGTTGATGGAAGAAAGGTTGATAACTGATGCCCCTTCGTTCAGAATAGGCAAGAATTTCTCTAGTGTAAATACAGCGCCCTTAAAATTGATATTCATCTGGGTGTCGTACAGTTCTTCAGAAATATGTCCAACCGGGGTCGGGAAGAACACCCCAGCGTTGATGAAGAGAATATCTACCGAATTAACTTCAGCCTGAACCTGCTCTACTAGCCGATTGATAGCCGCTAGATCGCTTACATCGGCTACTAAACCTTTTATGCCTAGTTCTTGAGCAGCTTTTTCCACTTTTTCGGCGGATCGTCCAGCGATGATTACGTCAGCACCATCTTCCTTAAATTTTTGAGCAGTAGAGAAACCGATTCCGCTGTTTCCTCCGGTTACTACTGCCACTTTTCCTGATAAATTTGCCATGATATTTTGGTTTTAGATTTTAGAAACTCATTTATAGAACGATCATTCTAAAATAGGGTTGCTAGTTTTGGAATATTTATTCCAAAAAAGAAAATACAACACTTAATATAAGGAAGAATAGATTGTCTTGGTGAGTATCTTCAGGAATTATTTTCCAACATCAGATTCAGAGAATCAAGAGATAAAGCGCTGTAAAATAGTAAATTACGTTGGGCTCGTCATCTGCGATTGATAATCATCATTCTCTTTCTTAAAGGAGTTAAATAGGGGAGATATTTTCTGAAAATTTCTTTCTGATGACGGGCTTACTAGTGATAAATGTGATTGCTTACTACATTGCAACTGACAGTGATAGCTCGATCTACAGGGTAGAAGCAATTGAAAGCAATACCTGTGTAAATTAACCAAAACCAAATTATTTTTATGGCACAATATCCTACCAAAGTATATCTCAATGGGGAAATCATAGATGCTGAAAATGCTAAGATTTCTGTTTTTGACCGCGGCTTTCTCTTCGGCGACGGAGTTTACGAAGTGATGACACAAACCGGAGGTGACTTTTTTTATCAGCAGGCTCACTTCAAGCGACTTACCGAGAGTCTGGCTAAAACCAGGATTGATTTTGATGTAGATACCCTTATTGTAAAAATTGAGCAGTTGTTGCAGGCTGCTGATTTACTGCACCAAGACTGTCTTCTTTACATTCAAATCACCCGGGGCATTGCCCCTCGGAAACACGATTTTCCGGCTGAAGCTTTACCCAGCCTAATGATGTACGCACTACCTCGAGTATTTCCTGACATTAATGAAAATCATTTGTCAGTAATCACTATGCCAGATCATCGGTGGTCTAGATGCGACATAAAAATGACTTCTCTCCTCGGCAACGTAATGGCTAACGACTACGCAATAAAACAAGGAGTGTACGAAGCACTTTTAGTACGAGATGGCAACATTACCGAAGCATCACACTCCAATGTATTTTTCGTGAAAGATGAGGTGGTGTATACCCATCCAGCAAATGAATATATTTTGAATGGTATCACTCGTCAAATAACGATCAAGTTGTGTCATGATTTAGGAATAAAGATTAAGGAAGAAGAGGTTCCTGCTACTGAGGTAACCAGTATGGATGAAGTATTTCTTACGGGTACTACTACCCGAATTGCCTCAGTTAAATACATTGACCAGCAAGAGTTTTATCCAGGTCAGAAAATTGGATCAATTACCCGGCGACTTCAGCAAGGTTTTCGGGATTTACGGGAGCAGCATCGGCAAAAGTCGACTATACCTGTTGCCAACTCATCTGTCGTTTGATAAACAACCAACTGTGTATAACCAATAAGATGAAACTACCATCAATCCTATTCCTCATTCAATTTATTAGCTTCTTGCCCAGTTTTGGGCAGCAGAGTAGTATTACTGACGCTAGATTACTAGTATCGGAATTTGTTATCGAGAATAATATTCCTGGACTTAGTATTACGATTACTAAAGACGATAGCATCGTCTGGTCAGAAGGATTCGGGTATACTGATGTAGAGCTGAGAGAACCAGTAGACCCGGCGGCCTCAAAATTTAGAATTGGCAGTGTATCTAAAACCTTTACTGCGGCTGCTCTCGGTGTCCTGATGGACGAAGATAAAATTGATTTAGACCAGCCAATACAAACCTATGTCCCGTCTTTTCCAGAAAAGCAGTGGGATATATCGTTGCGGCAGTTAGCGGGTCATTTGGCAGGTATTCGCCATTACCGAGGCGATGAGTTTTTGAGTACAAAGTTTTACCCTTCGGTAGCGGAGGGATTAGAAATCTTCGAGAAAGATAAACTGCTTCATGAACCCGGCACAAAATATAGTTACTCTAGCTATGGCTGGAATTTAATTAGTGTGGCCATTGAGAATATTACCGATGAGCCATTTTTAGCCTACATGCACCAGCAAGTGTTTGAACCATTGGATATGAAAAACACGGTGCCGGATATAAATAGCCAGATTATCTTTGAACGCACTGCTTTCTACGTACATTCGGATGATGGAACGATCCGCAATGCTCCCTATGTAGATAATAGCTATAAATGGGCGGGAGGTGGATTCTTATCTACCACTGAAGATCTGGCGAAGTTTGGCAACGCATTTTTAGACACCGAGTATTTAACTGTCGAAACTATTGAGGAAATGCAAGCTCCTCAGCAAACCTCAGATGGTGAAACTACCGATTATGGTTTGGGGTGGCGAACCTACCATTGGAATGACCAGGAATGGCTAGGTCACAGTGGCGGCTCGGTAGGAGGAACTACCATTTTTATTTTGTCGGAAGAAGAAGATATGGTAGTAGCGATGGTAGCGAATCTTTCTGGTGTAAACTACGATAATCTGCACTTCAAAATAGCCGATCTTTTTACCTTAAATTAGTAGGCACTGCACAAATATCCTTCAATGAATAAATCACTATTACCTATCTTACTTCTCTTGGTTTTTGCTTGTCAGCAAGAACAAAAACCAGAAACGATCATTCAACCGTGGGTATCCTACGACGAGTCAGCAGAACTAGCCGAAAATGCCGATCATGAATCGGTCAAAATGAGATTCAAGCTGATTCAGTCGCGCATTTCGGATAAAAACCAACTGTGGGAAGATATTGCTGATCAGATCAAGTTCTTCTCAGAAGAAGATTATCAGACACTAGCCCCACTTATTCTGGAGCAGAATATTCCTACTATTCAAAATCATATCGCCGAAGGGTCGCTTACTTACGAAAAGTTGACCCAGTGGTATTTGTACCGAATTGTGAAGTACGAAAATGATAGCAGTAAGTACTTGAATAACATTACCGCAATTAATCCAAATGCGGTAAAAGAGGCTCAGGAAAAAGATAAAAACAGATCAGGGCAGGAGCATCCACTCTACGGAATGCCCGTGCTGCTAAAAGATAATGTGAATTTCGGAGGCTTACCCACCACCGCTGGAACGTACTTATTACGAAATAATATAGCGAAAGATGCCTTCATCGTCGATAGAATACAAGAGAAAGGGGGAATTATTTTGGGCAAAACTAATCTGAGTGAATGGGCTAATTACCTTTGTATCGATTGTCCCAATGGATACAGTGCGGTAGGCGGGCAAACTCTAAACCCTTACGGACGAAAGGTATTTGATACCGGAGGATCAAGTTCAGGGAGTGGTTCTAGTATTGCCGCAAACTATGCGGTGGCGGCGGTAGGTACTGAAACTTCAGGCTCGATTCTTTCTCCTTCTAGCGCTAACTCCTTAGTTGGTCTCAAACCGACTACAGGTCTACTTAGCCGAGATGGTATTGTTCCTTTGTCTAGTACCCTAGATACTCCCGGGCCAATGACAAAAAGTGTAATTGACAATGCTATTTTAATATCTGCCATGATCGGGGAAGATCAAAATGATGCTGCTACTAAAGGAAATCCCAAAAATGTTTCTTACTGGGAAAATCTGGAAAGCGGCAGTTTGGAAGGTATGAGGTTTGGAGTGAATACAAACTTCCTAGAGGATTCTATCTACCAAGAAAACGTGGATAAAATTGTGTCTCTCGGTGGAGTAGCAATTGAATTTGAACCTAAGCAGGTAGACTTTGAAGGGTTCTCTGACTTATTAAGAGCCGATATGAAAATTGATTTGCCGAAATATTTAGACAAGCACGCAAATCCTGAAATCACTGTCCGCTCAGTGGCAGAGATAGTGGAGTATAATGAGGCTGACTCACTGGACAAGATTCCTTACGGTCAGGGTCGTTTTGCCGGAATACTCGACACCGATCTTAGCGAAGAAGAATTAGTGCAACTTAGAGCAGAACTACGAGAAAGAGGGGTTGGCTTTTTTGAGGAAGTCATGAATGAGCAAGAATTAGACTTTGTATTGTCGATCAATAATTGGAACGCCGGGCTTGCGGCGATGGCAAACTATCCTTGCCTAACAGTTCCTATGGGTTATCAAGCTGACGGGCAACCCGCAGGCATTACGTTCATCAGTAGACCATTTGAAGAAGACAGATTACTGAAAATTGGGTACGCCTTTGAGCAAGCGACCAAGGTGAGAAGAATGCCTAATGACTATCGGTAAATGTGACTGATTAATCATGCTGCTTCGAGCTAATAATTGTACTAATTTTTGTACTTTAAAAAGAAAATAAGCGGAAAAATAATATAATAGCATATAATTGGTGCATTATATATGATCATAAAACCTTAAGTGCCATTTTGCCAAAAAGTAAAGTTGTATCTGTCTAGCAGTTAGACCATAGTGGTGTAATATTACACTTTGATATTTAATGAATACAATAAAAAATTGACATTGAAGAGCAAATAGTGAAGAATTGTTCTACAACATTTAACAAAATCGGTAAAACATTCCACACTTTGCTGATAGCCAGTCCAAAAAGTAGCCGCGGATATAAAATAAAATCTAAATATATAGTGCTGATATCTAGTCACTTAGGATGAGTGACATTGTGTCCCTTCTTTTAGAGTACAATTATTGATAAGGGAGGGAAAAAATCTACCCAAATTGAGAAACGAATGAAAAACTTAAACGATTGCTACCGTTGGGGAAATTATCTATATAGCGCCTTTTTTCTTCTTATATTTTCGCTCGCCAGTTGTCAGAAAGCTGAACCAGTAGATGAAGGGCTTCCGTTACCGGTAATGACTTTGCAAGAAGAGAAAGCAGCCAAATCATTTCAATATCTAGGTTCTATCGAAGGCGTAGAAAACGTAGCCATCCGACCGCAAGTAGATGGCATATTGGAAGAAATATATGCCGATGAAGGAGAGTTTGTTGAGAAGGGGCAGCCTTTATTCAAAATCAATAGCCAACCCTACCAGGAAGACCTGAAAAATGCATTGGCAAATGTAAAGGTAGAAAAGGCTAAGCTTAGAAAAGCCAAAACTGAGATTGATCGTATCAAGCCTTTGATAGAAAATGAGGTTATTTCCGAAGTAAGGATGGAAACTGCTCTGGCAGATTACGAAGTGGCTCAATCTTCGCTTGATCGCGCTGAAGCGGTAGCTGCCAATATGCGGATCAATCTAGAGTTTACTACCATCAAAGCCCCAGTGAGTGGTTTTATTGGAAGAATTCCTAAATCTATTGGTAACCTAGTGAAGAAAACGGATCAGGAGCCCCTTACTGTGCTCTCCAACATAGAAGATGTCTACGTTTATTTCTCAATGAGTGAAGCAGATTATCTGTACTACGAGCGAATGAAAGGAGACTCTACTTCTAAGAAAATGAATAATCAAGTGAAGTTAGTACTATCTGATGGATCAGAATACGAGCGAGAAGGAGTTATTGATGCTAATTCCGGCCAGATTGACAAGTCAACCGGGTCAATTAACCTTCGGGCTAAATTCGGTAATCCAGATACACTGCTACGCTCAGGAAGCACTGGTAAGATTATCATGGAGCAGATATATCCAAATGCCATTTTAGTTCCTCAGGGGGCAACCGCTTCTATTCAGGATAAGCGGTTTGTTTTCCAGTTTCAGGATGAAGACAGTACAGTGGTAAGAAGAGAAATAAAGATTGAAGGGCGTACTGGAAAGCAGTACATTGTGAGTGGAGAAGTACTTAATGCTGAAGATAGAATTGTGGTTTCGGGAATTAACAAGCTAGCGAACGGGGTAAAGGTAAACCCAATGCTTCCGGGTCAGCTAGTAGTAGACAATACAACTACTACTATGCAATAGTGACCTTTACGGTCTGATGATAATAATGAATATCTAAATGACTTCTAAGTAGTCTTTCTACCGCTTGGAAGTCATTTTGAATGATATTCTTAATAGCTATTTGAGTAGAATGCCTGCTCAGTAATCCTTAGTGTCGCCTTATATTGTTTAAACTACAATGACTCCTATTATCCTAACCATTCCTTTGGAAAAGGGGGCAAATCAGTTTTTTAGTTCCACCTGGCCTGAAGGCAGAAATACTGATAAATTGATTCCTATCCCCAGTACGCCTTTTCCTATTTTTTTCTCTTATCACTCAACAAGCTTTTATTCTAGCGCTAACCCGTTGGCCTCTACTGGTGTAGGACGTTGTTCTAGATCAGGCACAGGCTTTCCAGTGACTAATGATGAACCTCCCTTTAGCAATATTTCGAGTACGAATTGAGAGGGCAGCAAGAAGATATTTGATATTGTGAATAAGTTTTAGAATACTATGTTACAAAAGATAATTGATCGGCCAGTATTTACGCTGGTAATCTCGATAGTGTTGGTGTTGGCTGGTGCCGCCAGTATTTTTCAACTTCCAGTAGAGCGTTTTCCGGAGATTGCCCCCCCTAGCGTGAGTGTGCAAGTATATTATCCTGGTGGTAATGCTGAGACCGTAGCGAAGTCGGTGCTGCTACCTATTGAGGAGTCTATCAATGGAACGGAAAACATGACTTACGCCCGTTCTACCGCCACCAACTCCGGTAGTGGGCGAGTTTCAGTATATTTTGAACCGGGAACGGATCCTGACCTAGCTGCGGTAGATATTCAGCACCGTATCTCCAAAGTAGTACAGCAGATTCCGCCCGAAGTAGTGGAATCAGGAATTACAGTACTCAAGCGAATGAAGGGTACATTGATGACCATCAATATTTTTGCCGAAGAAGAAAACTCTCCTTACGACGAAACCTTCCTGAATGCCTACACCCGGATGAACGTGAGGCGGGAGCTGAAAAGGGTGCCTGGTCTGGCGGAAGCGGCTATTCTTCGTTCTCGCGATTACGCTATGCGTATTTGGCTAAATCCCGAACGACTAGCATTGTATGGTCTGACCCCACGGGATGTATATCAGCAAATTCGGGATCAGAGCTTTGAGGCGGCTCCTGGTAAATTTGGGGAAAACTCCGATGAAGTATTCGAGATAGCCCTAAAGCATACGGGGCGTTTTTCTGAGCCAGAAGAATACGAGAATATCGTCATTAAATCGGAGCAAGACGGGCTACAGCTACACTTGCGGGATGTCGCCCGGATTGAGTTTGGAGCTTCCAACTACACCAGCCAGAACCGTCTGGATAGCCGCCCTTCAGTGACCATTGATGTGGTTCAGCAAAGTGGAGCTAACGCGGTGGAGATTGATAAGAACGTTCGGGAAATTCTGGAGGAGCAAGCTAAGATTTTTCCGGAAGGTATTAATTACGAGATTACCTATAGTGTACGGGATCAGATTGATGAGTCAATGGATCACGTGAAGCAAACACTGATAGAGGCGTTTATTCTGGTGTTTCTAGTTGTATTTATTTTCCTCCAAGACTTTAAAGCCACGTTTATTACGGCTATTACTATTCCAGTTTCCCTAATTGGCACGTTCTTCTTTCTGTCGCTGATCGGAGTATCCATGAACGTACTCAGTATGTTCTCTATCGTACTTTCTATCGGAATTGTGGTAGACAATGCGATTGTGGTGGTGGAAGCTATTTTTGAGAAGATGCAACATCACGGCATGAGTGCCCGGGAAGCAGTTACGGATGCATTATCAGAAATTACTAGTGCGATTGTTTCTATTACGATGGTGATTGCCGCAGTATTCCTTCCGGTAGGCTTTCTTCAAGGCCCGGTGGGTATTTTCTATCAGGAGTTTGCCTACACAATTATCATTGCGGTAGTAATCTCGGCGGTGGTAGCTCTTACCTTAGGACCGGTAATGTTTATGTTGCTGTATAAAAATTCTGGTAAAGAAAGTAAGCAGGTTAGTGAAAGTACCGATAGTGGAGTAGTTGGTAAAATACAACAGTCAGAAAGAGTACAGAAAGCTAAAGCACTGGGTAACCGAGGATTGAAAAAGTTTGATACCCTATTTGATAGATTTACCAAAAAATATGTCAATCTGGCTCGGCTAGCTATCCAGTATCGATGGATAAGTATGGTTTCCTTGCTCGGGATCATCGTAGTCACCGCATTCTTAGCAAACCGAACCCCCCAAGCCTTTATTCCTACCGAAGACGATAACTTCCTGATTTTTACTGTCAAAATGCCTGAGGGTGCTTCTCTTCACCGAACCAATGAAGCCTTGGTTCAGGCTGATTCTATTCTTCAGATGGAGGCAGCCGTAGCGGGTGTAAACACTGTTTCTGGGTATGATATTGTGAGTGGGTCGGAAAGTCCTTCTTCCGGTTTGGGATACGTATTGCTGAAAGATATTGATGAGCGAGGAGACATAGAAGACATTAACGAACTCATCAAACATTTGATGAGTAAGCTGATGGTGATTAACGAGGTAAAGGGAATTAACATGTATCCCCGACCTACCGTACAAGGATTTGGTGACTTTGATGGGGTGCAGATCATGTTGCAAGACCGCTCGGACGGAGATTTGTCTCAGTTTGGAAACTTGGTGAATGAGTTTATTGCTGAGTTAATTCAGCAAAAAGAAATTGACAATGCTTTTACCTCCTACAACACTAATTTCCCGCAATACTCCCTGAATATTGACTACAAGAAAGCCAAAGCACTAGGAGTAAGCGTGAAGGATATGATGTTTACTGTGCAGTCTAACTTTGGTCAGACGAGGGTAGGGGACTTCAATAGATTCACTCGGCAGTATGGAGTGTTTATGCAATCAGATATTTCTTACCGGGAAAGTCCCGAGGCATTCAACTCTATTTTTGTTAAGAACAATGTGAATGAGATGGTGCCCCTAAACACCATCGTTAAGTTAGAAGAATCTTTCGGTCCGGAAACTATCACCCGATACAATCTGTATAACGCCGCCCGAATCAACATCACTCCCGCTCAGGGCTTCAGTACTGGGGATGTGATGAATAAAATTGAGGAGTTGAGTGAGCAAACACTACCCGCCAGTTTGAATTTTGAGTGGACGGGTATGAGTCTGGAAGAGAAAAAATCTGGATCAGACTCGATTATTATATTCATCATTAGTATTGTGCTAGTATATTTTATTCTGGCTGCTCAGTACGAAAGCTTCTGGTTACCCATGGCCGTTATGCTTTCTCTACCTACCGGAATTATTGGAGTATTTGCGTTCATCAATCTGGCCGGGATTGATAATAATATTTACGTGCAGGTAGGAATTATCATGTTGATTGGCTTGCTGGCGAAAAATGCCATTCTGATTGTGGAATTTGCTGCCCAAAAACGACAAGCCGGTGAAGAAATTCTGGATGCTGTACTCAACGCCAGTGCGCTCCGTCTACGAGCCATCGTGATGACCTCGCTAGCCTTTACTGCTGGTTTAGTGCCCCTTATGTTTTCGGAAGGCTCTTCGGCGATTGGTAATAAGTCGGTGAGTATTGGTACGGCTGGCGGAATGCTATCCGGAGTTTTCTTGGGGATTCTTATCATACCGGTACTGGCCTTCATTTTTCTCAAGCTAAATGAGCGGTTTAGCATAAAAACTACCTAACCAAGTTGTTAAACATGAATTTTTTAAAGCAATTAATACCCATTGGCTTCATCTTATTGACGGCAATTGGGTGTAAAGTGGGGGAGAGCTACGTAAGACCCAATATTATTAACATTGAAAATTACTACGGGAGCAATATTCAGCTCGACACTACTTCCATAGATCAAAGCAATTTAGCTGATGTTAACTGGCGGGATTATTTTGAAGATACTACCCTAATCTTACTAATTGATTCAGCCTTAGCTAATAATCTTGATTTACTGCGAGAGGCCAAGCGAATTGAAATAGGCGAAGAGGCTTTTTTACAGTCTAAAGCCAATTTTTATCCTACTTTGGACTTCTCACCCTTTGATTTTAACCGAGAGTACTTTTCTGAAAATTTCAACAACTTCGGCTCTAATCGGGCGCGACGTAATCATGGCGAAAACCCACCTCGCACGTTGTACACTGAGCGATTAGCCTACTCGACTGGTTTGTTTGCTAGTTGGGAGGTTGATCTATGGGGAAAGCTACGTTGGCAAAAAGAAGCTGCTCAGGCATCTTTTATGCAGAGTCAGGAATTTCAGAAGGCAGTGCAAACCGCTATTGTGGCCGAAGTTGCCTCTACCTACTACAATATGCTGATGATTAATTCTCAGATTGCGGTAGCCGAGCGAAACTTAGAATTGGGCAGAAGTACCCTAGAAATAGTAAAGCTACAGTTTCAGGCGGACGAAACCACTTCGCTAGCGATACAGCAAACGGAGTCTCAGATTCTTCGTGCCGAGTCGTTGATCCCCCGGCTAGAACGGTCGTATACCATGCTGGAAAATCGTCTAAACCAATTGTTGGGACGTTATCCTCAACCCATCAATATTCAGCAAGACTTAGAAGATGTGGTATTTGATGATCGGTTTGTCACTGGAGTTCCTCTAGAACTCATCAATAACCGACCCGACATTGCTGCTGCGGAATACCAGTTAATTGCAAGTAATGCTCAAGTAGGAGTTACTCACGCGATGAGGTACCCTTCTCTGGTTTTGAACGCTGGTACTGGCTTAAATTCCTTTATATTTGATAGTTTTCTAGATCCCATGGGTTCCGGATTTGCGCTACTTAATGGAGCCATTTTTCAGCCTATCTTACAAAATAGAAGGTTAAAAACTAATTACAATATTGCGGTGGCTGAACGGCAGTTAGCCGAATTAGATTTTAAAGACAATGTGATCTTAGCAGTTCGAGAGGTTTCGGATGCTTTAGTAACTATTGAAAAGCTTCGGGAAGAATACAGTATCGCCTTACAACGAATTATTGTAGCTACGAAGGGAGTTCAAGATGCCTCACTGTTGTTTCAGAGTGGCTTTGCTAACTATCTGGAAGTAATTAATGCTCAGGAAGATGCATTGCAAAGTGAACTAGACCTAGCTGACGTGAAGCGACAAATAATTCTAGCGAATATTGAGCTGTACCGAAGTCTCGGCGGCGGGTGGAAATAGGAAATAGTTGATAGCTGAAAGTGGATAGAATATTGATTGTAGTGAGGATTTTGCTCCTCTAGCGTTGTCTATTCCTCTAATGCCGTAGGCACATCAGCCGAAACGATAATATCTCCCGACCGACATTGCTGATTATTTGATTCATCCGGCTGAGTGTTCTTAGTATCCTGCGGATATGCCAGCGAATCAGTCCGTTTCACACTGATACTGTGCTTGATTAATACACTAGCCATATCGTTGAGATAATCTGTAGAGTCGTTCGGGAAGCTGTTACTGAAATACTGTTTCTCTCCTTCTGTAGCTTGAACTGAGGAATACTGGGGTACGTAAGCACTAAACCCCTCCGATATTTGATGTACTAAGTGGCTATTGAGTGCAGCAGTTGCCGTATTGTAAGATAGTTCAGTGGTAGGCAGATGTTCAGGAAGGTTTACTAGCGTAGATTGGGAAAATGAAAAACTAGCCAGAAAAGTAAAAAGTAAGCTCAGAGAAGCCTTCATAAATTGGAGTAGGTTAGGAATAAAGCACAAAAATAAGAAATACTAGGCGTATTGCATAAAATTGCTCAATATCTACACAATCCCGTACAATTACTCGCAGTTTATTGATAGATCCTTAAAATCGAGTAAATTACTGGGGCTAATTTTGCGTAGATTAAGCATGAAAAATCATTTCATTTGTTGGGTGTTCGTGGTACTTGGAGCTGGGGTGGGATGTAGTAATGAAGAAAAGGCTATATCGGCATCGGCAGTTCGCCCAAATATTCTCTTCATCATGTCGGACGACCATGCTGTGAATGCCGTCGGAGCTTACGGTAAGCACTTGAGTGAGTACGCTCTTACTCCTAATATTGATCAGCTGGCTTCCGAGGGGATGCTGTTTGAAAACTGTTTTGTCACTAATTCTATCTGTTCGCCCAGCCGGGCTACTATTTTAACCGGAAAGTATAGTCATAAAAATGGTGTTTACTGCCTAAATCAGAGCTTTGAAGATCAACCTACTTCAGCGACTATTTTGCAGCAGGCAGGTTACCGTACAGGAGTATTTGGCAAGTGGCATCTCAAATCAACCCCTCAGGGTTTTGATGATTACAAAGTACTGCAAAAGCAAGGGCGTTACGAAAACCCTGAGTTCGTAGAAAAAGGGACTGAGCAATTGGTCGAGCATACCGGATGGGTAGATGATATAATCACCGAAATGACCCAGCATTTTATTGCTGAAGGGACTGAATCAGCTCAACCGTTCTTTGTAATGTGTCACTACAAATCGGCGCACGACCCCTGGGCATCACGACCACCTTTTGATACGGCGTACCAGCAAATTGAGATCCCTGAACCAGCTAATTTATGTGATACCTACATCGATCGGAGCCAAGCTGCTCGTCAGACAACCCTCAAGTTGGAAATGATGGATCAGAAAACGTTTTCTCATCACCGATTAGATACTCAGGATACCTGTGAGCAACGCCAACATATTTATCAGCAGTATGTGAAAGCTTACTTGCGCTCAGCCCAAGTGATGGACGATAATGTAGGCAAGCTAATGAAGTTTTTAGATGAACACGACCTGAGTGAGAATACTATCGTGATTTATACTTCTGATCAGGGGCATTTCTTGGGCGAACATGGTTTTTTCAGTAAGCGGTTTATCTACGAAGAATCTATGCAGATGCCGCTTATCGTTCGTTATCCCGGACAGATTGAGTCAGGAACCCGACGTGAGGAATTAATTGCTAACCTGGATTTCGCCCCGACTATTTTAGATTTAGCAGGTGTAACTGTACCGACGGACATGCAAGGAGTATCTTTTGCAGAGATGCTGTGGGGAAATAAAGTAGACGGCTGGCGCGAAGCTATCTACTATCGCTACTGGCAACATCTGCTACACCGAAATGTAGCTGCCCATTACGGTATTCGTAGTGCTAACCACAAGCTGATTTTTTACTACGGATTACCCTTGGGACAGACGGACTTTGAACCTACCCAGCCCGAGTGGGAAATGTTTGATCTAAAAAATGACCCACAGGAAATGCAGAACATATATGGCAATTTCGCTTATGCCGAAGAAACAAAGTCGCTAAAACAACAGCTAAAACAATTACAACAACACTTTGATGATACCGACGACCAATACCCCGAATTACAGCAAGTGCATCAGAAATATTTTTGAATCTACAACTAGAGGGGGTTTTTGTACTGGAATACAATTCCGCTTCCATTACTTTTTTAACCTACTCTGGCTGTTTGCTCTTCTCATCATTTATCCAACTCAGGCTCAGCTTAATAACCAAAAACAGGATGGGTACAAGGGAATTTGGTTTACACTCGGTCAATTCTATGATTACGGTGACAAATATTCGGGTGGGTTAGGAACATACACCGCTAAACATAAGCCTTTGGCAATTTATGCCTCAGAAGTGAACAAAACTTTTTTTGTATACGGCGGCACTACAGGAGAAAATGACCGCTATCTACTGTGCATGATTGGATGTTTTGACCACTCAGATAGTACCGTAGTTAAGCCCACTGTAGTTTACGATAAGCAAGGCGTTGATGATCCGCACGATAATCCCAGCCTGTCAATTGACCCCGATGGCTATCTGTGGGTCTTTGTAAGTGGACGGGGACGAAGCCGACCGGGTTTCAAATACCGTAGCAATCGACCTTACGATATAAGTAGCTTTACCCAGGTTTCGGAAGAAGAAATGACGTATCCGCAACCTTGGTACATTGAAGGTAAAGGCATGTTCCATTTTTTTACCAAATATACTGGAGTGCGGGAACTCTACTACGAAACTAGCCCCAATGGACAGCAGTGGACAGAAGATAAAAAGCTTGCCGGAATTATGGGCGAGGGCGAAGAAAAAAGTGGGCACTACCAAGTAAGCGGGTACTATAACGGCAAAGTTGCCACTTTCTTTAGCCGCCACCCTAACGGAAATGTTGATCGAAGAACCAGTCTGCACTATCTACAATCTACCGACTTTGGCGAAACCTGGACTACCGCCAGCGGCGAAAAGGTGGAAACACCAGTTACTGAGGTTGATTCTCCCGCCCGAATTATTGATTACGAAAGCCAAGGTAAAAATGTATACCTGAAAGACATAGGTTTTGATGCTGAGGGTAACCCAGTTGCTCTTTATCTAACCAGCGGCGGTCACGAACCTGGTCCCGACAATAATCCTCGGGAGTGGCGAGTATCCCATTACGATGGTTCTACCCGCACGGCGAACCGTTGGCAAACTTCCACAATCACTACTTCTGACCATAATTACGATATGGGCAGCTTATGGATTGATGAAAATCGGTGGACAGTGATTGCCCCAACCGTTGATGGACCTCAACTACACGGAGCTGGTGGGGAAGTTGCCATTTGGGAAAGTGCTGATTCGGGAAAAACCTGGCAGCTAATAAGTCAGCTTACTAAAAATAGCCTGCGTAACCATAATTATATTCGGCGGGTAATAAATGGTCAAAATCCCTTTCGCTACTTTTGGGCTGACGGAAATCCTGATAAATTGAGCCAGTCCCTTATGTACTTTGGTGATAATCAGGGAAATATCTGGCAGCTTCCTTACGAAATGGATAAGGAAAAAGTGAAGTTAGAAGTACGAAAATATTGAGTGCAGAAATAGTATAACTGAAGATTCAGTAATAAAACTGAAAAATAAGTTGTATAACTGAAAATACAGTTATACATTTGAGTATTAATTTACTCGTTGACTTATGAATACTTTCCTGTTGTATCTCCTAGAATCTTCTGTCTATCTGTTTGTTCTCGGCTTAGTGTACAAATGGTTGCTCTCTCAGCAAACTCATTTTACATGGATGAGAGTTTTTCTGATTTTATCAATTAGTGCCAGCTTAGTTCTCCCATTATTACCTACTCCGTCTACTTGGCTTAGTAAATTGATAAATCCTGGAATAGTAGAACCTTCAGTTTCAAATCCAATCTTTACTCTCAAGTGGTTAACTTCGCCGCCGATTTTAAATAGTCCCCCTGCTGTATCAGAAACAGAATCGTTAATTAGTTTGCCTTTGCTACTGCTAGTAGCTTATTCACTGGGGTTTTCTTATCGAATCATAGTTTTTGGGGCGAACTTCAATAAGATTCGTAAGTTGATAGCACGTTCTACTAAACGGAGAGAGGAAAATTACTGGGTTGTCAATCTGCCTCAGAATGAGCCAATATTTTCTTTTCTGAACTATGTGTTCATCAGCTCTCAAAGTACCCTTACTCCAGCAGAATATCAGCAAGTATTGCAGCACGAATTAGTGCATGTGCGGCAACGGCATACTCTCGATCTATTACTATTAGAGTTAATACATATTTTGTTATGGTTCCATCCAATCGTTCCCTATCTCAAACAGCAGCTACGGGAAGTACACGAATATTTAGCTGACCAAGCGGTTGTGAAAAAGCCGAAAGAGCAACGAAACTATGCACAGCTTTTACTCAAACTGGCTTCTGAAGATCGCCCTCCATCCTTAGCAACTAGCTTTTTTGGTAAGCAAGTTGGACGCCGAATTGCTATGCTAACCAAGCCTAGGTCTCATCCGAAACGCCGTTGGTTTTTTGCATTGATAATTCCACTGTGTGTGAGCATATTTCTGTTGAGTGCTTGTTTGGAAGAACCAACCAAAAATGAGCATCCTATTTCGTCTTCATCTAATCAAACCGTGGAAAAATCTGATGATATTCAAACAATTGGAAAAATTCGGTGGGAGGGAAATACTGTTTATAGTGACGAAGTTTTGACGGAAGCTCTTGGTTTGCAATCGGGTGATCCGTATGATTCGGTAGAGTTGAATCAGCAGTTAAATTATAGTGCAGACGGTTCAGATGTTGGTTCTTTGTATATGGATCAGGGTTATTTATTCTTTAGTGTGGAGGTTCAAGAAGTTGAATCGGCAGAAGATAAAGTCGATCTGACGATGAACGTTCACGAAGGTGAAGTAATCAAAATCAGTGAGATTCATATTCAGGGAAATCAAGATATAGCTAAGGAAACGATTTTGAAGGAAATAGTTATTAAACCAGAAGAGCTATTTAGTCGCTCTAAGCTAATCGAGTCTCAAAAAGCTATTGCTGATATGGGTGATTTTGATGTAGAACAGGTCAATATTAACCCAATCCCAGATATTGAGAATCAGGAAGTTGCTATCAAGTTTACTCTAAAACGCAACACTAATCAATAGGCAAATAATATGGAAGAATTGACAAAAACGGAAGAACGAATTATGCAGGTTTTTTGGAGGTTAAAAAAAGCCTTCGTTAAAGATGTAATAGAACAATTGCCGGATGACCCAAAACCACCGTATAATACTATCTCTTCAGTAGTAAGGCTGTTGGAGAAGAAGGGGTATTTAGGATATAAAGCCTACGGAAAGACGCATGAATATTATCCGGTTGTGTCTAAAGGAGAATATCGTAAACTGTACATCAAGAAACTTCTTTCGGGTTATTTTGATAACTCACCGGTGTCGCTATTGTCGTATATGGTAGAGGAAGAAAAGTTAACTGAAGAAGAGATCAACGAGCTAAAAAAACTCATTGATCAACTCGATTAATAATAGACAAACAAGTTTTATACTAATCCAACGATTTCTATACCTAATTGCTAAATAGTGCTTCGCCTACCAGACAAATGTAGTGGACATCTTTACACCCTCTCTCCATCAGAGCGATATGAACTCATGAATCAAATATTCCCAAACATTCACAATCTAGTCCCCTAGTACATGATTGCGTCTTAATTTGGGGATTTCACCTCTACATTTGAGTAGAATTAAAAGGCAAGTAATCAAATCCTAAACATTTGTTATCGTTTTTGAGCTTCAAGTATTTTGATCTTTGTAAAGATTAAAATTTACAAGGTTCAAGCATGGAATCAAAAACCCAATTTAGAAAGACCAAGACACCAAAGGTTAGTCTCTCGGTCAAATTAATTCATCATTTATTATTCCTGAGTTTGCTACTTTCAGGGTGTTATTCAACAAAGAAAACAGTCAAACGAAGCAGGCCAAATTCGGAAAAAATTGACTGGCCGTCGGAATATAACCCGGAAGAGGCTGGTTTTTTTGTGCACAACGAGATTGACATAAAAGCAGATCCACAAATCGTTTGGGACTTACTAATAGATGCAGAATCATGGCCAAATTGGTATGAAGGTATGACAGATGTAAGTGTCAAAACCAACCCTAACGGTAAACTCGATTCATCAACGGTACTGTCGTTTAAAACAATGGGGCAGTTTTTTGAGACGGTGACGGTGAAAGAGTTTGAACCTCCATATCGTCTGAGTTGGGAGGCAACTAGAAAAGACATACGTGGTTATCATGCCTGGCTTATCATCCCTACAAAAGAAGGTTGCAAAGTGATCACAAGCGAAACGCAGCATGGATTAAAAGCATTTATGCAAAAGGCATTCCTTCCCAATAAACTCAGAAAACTTCATGATGTATGGCTCACCGAATTCAAGAATAAAGCTGAAAAAATGGCGTCGTGAGACGTTCAATTAATCAGGCAAGTCGACTGAAGGAAAGTTATGGGAATTGGCTACTAATTACCGGGCTACTTCAGGCATTGGAAAAGAACTGGAAGCACTAAGCAACTCCTAGAGTTTGTATCCTTTATGCTTCAAAAGCAGCGCCTGAACGCTCATTCGTTCCCGATGCCTCTCACTATCATGACCTTTTGCAGTTGCTGCATCTCTACTGGACTCAATGCTTCTATGAAGCGCATAGCGGTTTTTACCCTAAGATATAAATGCCTGTAAACTTTTGCTCAACTGCTAATCAAACATCGGTTACAATAAACTACTGCCAATAACAATATAGCACATGCCTCTAGCAGCTACCTTAAAGTGAGTCCAAATTCGCTAATTTAGAAGATAGAAAAGTCTAGAGGAACGTGCTATAACTGCTTGGGAAGGGAACGATACGGATTTGCGATATATTCAAGTATTACTTGGGCGTCGGTCGAGCAAAACGACCGAGATATACACCCATGTTGCCGATAATGCTTTCAAAAACATCCGCAATTTGCTAGATTCGCTCTAGTTATACATGACAAATAAACGCACCGGTGCGTTTATACAGTTGTTGGCACTCATAAGAACATGAAAAACAAAATTATCTTATCAATCTTGATTGTTGTTGGATTATTCTCTTGCACCGAGGAAAAAGAGAGGAGCTATCTACAGCAAATTGACGAATCTTTAAAAAGAGAATATGAACTTTACAAGAGCAGAATTAGTGCAGCGGTAAAGGACTCAGAACCTATGAACGATGAGGTAAAATCAAGAATGCTTCATGTAGATTCACTATATCAAGTTGCTGCAAACGGAATTGAGGATGCAACTTCGGCAACCGCCGCTGAGACTGAACTCAAAGATTTAATTGAAAGTTTGCCAACTAACTTTTACCAACAGTATGGGAAAGTGAAGTTAAATTTACTAGGCAAAAGAGCTTTAGATAGATTAGCTCTAGAAATTGATGCCCAAGAGTTGAGATTTGATGAATTAAAAATATTTGTTGAATCAAGTGAGACTGACCCTAATTCAGCTAAGGTATATCTAGCAGCATATTCTAGCAACACTGATAAAATTATGAAAATGTATGCCAATGATAATGAGATTGAAATTGTCAACGGTATAGGTCAATTGCAATTGAAAAATGATCAAGTCAAAGATCTGAATATCAAGATAAAATCAACCAGCAACAATCACTATTGGAAAGATTGGTCAATGGAGAAGGTGATTGAAAAATGAAAGTGAATACAAGTGCCAACATTTTGCAGCCGTCAGCCTGGCAGCGATGAACTAGTTCATCAGTTGCTCCAAGTAGCCAAAATGATAAATGAAAGTGAAATGCAACCAATCCGGCCGTCGGCTCGCAATGGTCGTTGTAAATCATTAGAATTGCAAAAATTCAAGATATGAAATATAAACTACCCTTAAAAATTAATAATGGTCACGGTGAGGTTATCACTTTCACCAGGCTTGATAATGAGCCAAATGGCGAAAAGCTATTTTTTGAAGTGATAATACAGCCTAATAGTGGACCAGTGGAGCATATCCATCTCAAGCAAGATGAATATTTTGAAGTGGTCAAAGGTCAATTGACGTACAAATTAGGAAATGATCCAGCCGTAACTTTAACCGGTGGACAAAGTGTTCTTTTACCTAAAGCGGTGCCTCACAAAATTCGGAACATCGGAGATGGAGAACTTGTTTTCAAAGGTTGGGTTCAGCCAGCAAATAATTTTCTTTTTTTTATGTCTACTCTTTTTGAATCAATGAAGAACCAAAAAAAGCCTCAACCATCACCATTTGATGGCGCTTTTTTAGTAATGCGTTATGCTTCTGAATATAAGCTAACCGAAATTCCATTTTTTGTAAGAAAAGTGATAATACCTTTAACGTATTTGGCAGGTAAATTATCTGGTAAATATAAAAAGTACGAGAACGCCCCAGAACCCATCTAAAATATGGCAAAAAACGCTTTACAACATTGCATATGACGGCCAGGCTCGCTAATCGCTTCACCCGTCGCATATGCTAGACATTACCTTATGTTTTTATACTGCTGATCTGATTTAGCAAGATTCACCAAACACTATAATACACTAATTCAAGAACACATATATCAATCATCTAATGAATTAATCCACTTAGCAATCTGCAAAGCTTCTTCTTTTGGAACCTGAGGCATAGGAGCCATTGGGGTGTAATCTGGCCAGTTTTGGGGTTGCGGATTGTAGATTAGCTCTACGATTTTTTCATCGCTGTACTTCCGTTTCGCTACATCCTTAAATGCTGGGCCCACTTGCCGTTGTTCGGCTTGATGACAGGCGGTACAAGTGTTTTTTACCAGCAGTGGTTCAATATCAGCGTAAGTTGGAGCAGCAGTATTTACGTTTGGATCGTCGGGAGTAGTAATAGCGGCTTGGGGTGTTATTCTTTTTGTAGTAGACTGACTAGTCTCCTTCAATCGCGTAGTAACCCACTCATTGGCGGGTAGCTTTTCTCCATCAGGAATATTGTTGAGGGTGTAGTAAGCCGTAGGGTGCAGTAGTGAATGACCGCTTTCGGCAGATTTTATTCCGGTAGCTATAATTTCGTGAATATAGTACTGCCGAAGGTTATCCACTTTTACCCGTACCGACTTTCCATCTTCGGCAACTTTCACTCCGGTCACTTTTAGTGTCTCATCGTTTACGGTAGGGCTACCATACACCGCGTGATATTTGTAAATGAAGCTACGTCCGCTATAAGCGTTTAAATCTTCGGCTGATTTCTTATCGATCGGTTGGGTGAAATGAATCGTGAAACCGTCGGGTTTGGCGCGGACGGTTTGCATCTCAAAGGGAGTTTTACCCGTCCAAACCAGTCGTTCTAATCCAGCGTTTTGGGTTCCGGCGGACCCCCAGCCTCGATTGGTTTCACCTACGTACAATGAACCATCTCCGCCCCAGGTCATCCGCAGTACACCTGATTGGAATCCAGCGCGAAAATCGAATGCTACGCCCTGATACTCTCCCTTTACCTTTTCTAGTGAAACCCGCATAATCTTGCTTTGCCCCTGATCGCCAACTAGCAACTGACCGCTAAATGGGCCAAATTCGCCTTCACTTTCATCTACCAGAATTTCTGAGTTAGAGATACCTAGAATACCGTGGGGCAGCCACGCTGCGGGGAGTTTAATTTCGGGGAAAGTCTTGCTAGCTTCGAAAAGAAAATCGGGATCTTCTTCATCTGCTATATTTTCAGGCTTCACGTAGCGACCGTTCTTTTTTACTTGTCGCATATCAATTTGGGCGTAAAACTCTTGCTCGGTTAGATCAATGGGTGAATTTTCATTCTCTGCCCAAGCCAATCCGGCGGGATGACCCGAAAAGCTTCCTTCGGTGATATGCCAAACTCCACCGGAACCCATCCAGTCGCCCTGATTTTCGGTGTAGAAAAACTCACCATCAACAATACCTAAACCGCAGGGGGAGCGCATTCCGGTAGCCCAAGGCGTCATTTCACCTTCGGGGGTAATTCGCATCGTCCAGCCTCGCCAGGGAACCCGGCTTTCGCCTCGCCACCATTCTTCGCTACCGAAAGCCACGTTTCCGGTTACCATCATACTGCCATCCGGCAGAAACTTGGGTCCGTAGGAATATTCGTGGTAATGCCCCGACAGTGGCCATTGGTAGATAGTTTCGTAGCGATCGGCTTTATCGTCGCCATTGGTATCAGTGAGCTTAGTTAATTCGCCGCGTTGGGCGGTATACAGTGCATTATCGCGATAGGTTAATCCCAGTGGTTCGTGTAATCCGGTAGCGAAGCGAACATAGCGGGGCAGCGTACCTTCGTACATATTAGGATTTTCCACAATGAAAACATCGCCCCGGCGGGTGCAAAGGGCAATTCGTCCGTCGGGCAGCGTAGTTAACCCACCCACTTCCAACAACACATCTTCCGGAGTAGGTAGTGTGATGATTTGGTAGTAATCATCTTCAGAAGGGGTTTGCTGAGCTAGGCTTGATGTAAACAAAAAAGTGAGTGCGCTGATAATTACTAGAGATACCGTTAAATAAGTTGGTCTACATATTATTTCGTCATTGCGAGTAAGGTACGAGCGAAGCAATCTTCTGCTAAATAGGGAGATAGCTTCGTCATACTTCCTCGCTATGACGGTGTAAAACAAGTAGAAATTCACTTTGCAATTCACTGAGAATCGTAGGATATATGATTGCATGTTCGTGTTATTTACCAAATGATTGAATAAGCGAATGAAGAACTTTGCAGCGGAGCGACTAACTCCTGTTTTTGATTAACCGTGCGAACCATGACCGATTCACTAGAGGTAGGGCGGATAAAGTACTGTTGATCGATAGAATAACTTCCGTCAGGCATGGATTGTATGTTCTCACCTTCGGCTAATTTTAAATAAGTTTCACCCATAGGTTCTCCTTCGGTTAAAGTAAGCGTGCGGGTTAGCATCTTCCCGTTTTCATCAGCTCGGATACGGTCTTCTAGTGTTTTTCTGCCATTCTGATGTAAGAAAATAGGTGAGCCAGTTTCGGTATCAATCCGATAACCATTGCTCTGCCAATCCCCAGCCTCGTTTAGCTGAGTAGGGAAGGGGGCATTAGCATCTGAAAGATTAGCCAGGGAAGTACTAGGAAAAAGATACTGCACCGCTCCCCGCGGACGGAAGGAACCATCGCCCCGTCGGTACCACATTGGGGTAGCGTTTAAGAATTCTCCGCGCCAAACACAGACTGGAGTACCAGTCGTTAGGTTGTACACAAAGTGCGCTCCGCTGGGTTCGCCTACTCCAATGGTATGCGTTAGGCGTTGTGATTGATCGCCTTCGTAGTCTAGAAACGCCCGGAGCATCCGGGGTTCGTCAGTCACCTTTACATAAATGGGACCAGTCTCTGGAATATCCGGCTGATAGGCATTAGGATTATGCAGCGGACGCGGATAAGAATCCGTGCTGAACAACCCGATCTGGGTGTCCCATTGAGGAGTTTCTTTAAGGTAAACCAAACGGAACGGAGTTTCTCCAGCAGAAAGCTCTAGCGTGAGATCGTTCTGAACCTTATATCCATCAAAATTACCCAGTTCGGTTTTTGCTTCACCGCCTACTTTCAGTTGTGCCCGCCCCATGTAGTTCATCTTAAACTGATAAGTGCCTGCTTCGGGAGTCGTGAAATTCCCTTCGTATACTACCGTAAAATCGTCGTCCACTTCGGGTAAATCAGTCGTAAGCTGATTGATGACTCCTTCTTGAACGGGTTGAGCGTTGATCAGCGAATCTATGTTAGTAGAAGCCGTTTCGTAAACTTTGTAGCTAATATCGCTGAGGGCCACGTCTGATTCCTTCATCAAGCGGTACTTGATATTGCGAAAAGCTACCGGACCGTGGTCGCCTTGAATCATGATGGGCCCTCGGGCTACTTCATTGTTCTCTACCGGGCCACCCGTGGGCAAAGGTACTTCCACATTTTCATGAATGCGTTCGCCGTTTAAGTCAACGTGCACAAAGCGGGCGTTAGCGATTTTATTACCGCTTTCATCAAACTTAGGAGCTTGAAAGGCGATCTTCATACTTTGCCACAAACCGGGAGCTTTAGCTGCATTGGTGAGTGGAGCCTTGCCCATGTAAATTTTTCCGGGTTCTTCTTCCCAATTGCGGTAAATGCCGCCAATATCGCCGTAGCGTGGGCTCTTCACGCCCCAGCTGTCCAGCAATTGAATCTCATAGCGTCCTTGTAAATAAATGCCCGAGTTAGAGCCTTTGGGCATCATCACCTCCAGTTCTAGCAAAATATCACCGTGTTCAAAAGTAGTCAGTAGATGATCCTTTTTAGTTTCATCATTCATATTCAGCAAGATGCCGGTTCCAGCCTCATAGTGAACCGGACCTTGATGAGAAGAAGTATCTTCTGACTTCTTTGATTTCTTTTTCTTCTTCTTTTTAGTTTTCTCGGAAGCAGATTCTTTTTGATGAATGTCGGTGTTTGGATCTACGGTGACCGAGCCTACCACCATCCAATTGCCCCCTTGCTCTTGAAAAGCAGATAAATTATCTAGCGAAAGTGATTCCATTGGAACCTGCTGAGCAGTAAGCGATAAAGAAGTAAGTAAAAGCAGAAGCGTAAGAAAATGTTGTCTCATAGTATCCGTAGGTAATTTGAAAATCGGCATCAAAAATAGTCAAGAAGCTAATAGAATGGTAGCATTTTTAGACCTATCTTCAACAGATACTATTTGATCATTGGGTTTGTTTGATTTCTACCCAGAATGGGAATACTCGCTCGCGATTTATCTCATAAAACGGAATCAGGTCTCCCTTCATTTGGGGCAGATACACATTTTCCATCATCAAGGTTTCTTCAGCAGAATCAGGATTATCCAGGCGATGGACGAGCGTTTCGGTTTCTAACATCATTTGCCCACCCGGTTCTACTGGGTTTAGGAAGCGAAAGCTAAGATCGTAGTATCCTTCCTGGGTAATTTCTACCAACCACTTACCAAAAATCTCTTCTTGTGCCCAGATACCACGTTCGCCACTAGCATCATTCCGGTTTAGAAACGTAGGATCTTCTGCATCAGTACCAATGACTACTGCGGGAGGGTTCACCAAGTTGGATGATTGAATGAGTTCGTAAAAATGTTGGTCTAGTTGCTGTTTGAGCTTTTTTGCTACTTCGGGCTGTTTATCTACCAAGTTTTGTTGTTCGTAAGGATCTTTATTTACATTAAATAATTCAAAATCAGATAGTTCAGCATCATATGAGGTTTGTCCTACTAGCTTGTAATCACTCTGCTGAAGGGCTACGTTATGATATAATTCAGGGTATTTACGAGTCCAGTAAAAAAACAAAGGACGATTGCTCCAATCAACAGTATTTCCCTGTAAAAGAGGAAGCCAACTCTTTCCGTCAATCGCCCGGTTAGTGGGAAGTTGGGCTTGGCAGAGATCAGCCAAGGTAGGCAGTACATCCATATGCGCCGTAGTAGTCTCAATTTCCCTACTTTCGGAAAATTGCGCCGGGTAGCGCATGAAAAACGGAACCCGTACCCCACCTCGGTATACTGAACCTTTTCGTCCGCGCATTCCGGCTACGTAGCGTCTTTGCTGAGGGCCATTATCAGTCATAAAAATTACGATGGTATTGTCCACAATATTCAACTCATCTAGCGTGCTAAAAACTTTTCCGAGATTATCGTCAACATTGGTCACCATCCCGTATACTTTGCGGGCATCCTCTTTATCTTTTTCGCTCATATCGGGGAAAGGCCTTTCACCGTCAAATCCGGCAGTGGGATCAATGTCTTTGTATATCTGATAGTACTTATCCGGTACTTGCAAGGGAGTGTGGGGCGCGTTGAACGACAAGTAGCAAAAAAACGGATCGGATTGATTATTCTTAATAAACTCAATGGCTTGCTCAGCAAAAATATCCGAGCAGTAGCCTTCGTAGGCTTGTTGCTTACCGTTATGCCACAGCACTGGGTCAAAGTAGCTGCTATCTTTTTGAAAGTACGTAGTGAAATCGCCCACCTGTCCCATTCCTCCCGCAAGGTGGATAACCGATTCATCAAAACCCTGATCGTTCGGTCGACTGGGATAATTATCACCCAAATGCCACTTGCCAAAAATTCCAGTGCGATAATCCGCTTCTTTCAGCATTTCGGCAATGGTTATTTCAGAGGGAGCCATAGTGGCACCACCGTTGTACGTATCGTGTACTCCGGTACGTAACGAGTAGCGTCCGGTCATCAAACTAGAACGGGTAGGGGCGCAAACCGGGGAAACATAAAAGTTAGTAAGCCGAATACTTTCCTGAGCGAGTTGATCTAGTACGGGAGTTTTAACGTGCGGATTTCCGGTGAACCCCAAGTCTCCGTAGCCCTGATCGTCGGTGATGATTAGTAGTACGTTGGGCCGATCGGCCGTTTGGGCGAAATTGATAAAACTAAAGGGTAGGAATAAGAATGGTAAGAAGAATCTCATAGGATAGAAATAGGTTGCGTAAGCAAGATAAGCATCTATCCCAATCCTAAAAATTATTTTTTACCTGGTGGTTTTCTAAGCCTTAGATAGGTTTAGAAAAGTGCCCCTGCTTAGCTGATGGCCAAAAATTCATTTTCGTTTAACAGATCAATCACTTTTCTACTTAAAGTATTCAACTACATCAGCAATCACTTCATTCGTTCGCAGAATTCTAAAATGTCCTGTTCCGCTAATTTCTTTAAATTCTGATACGCTCCAATTCTTGTATACATTCCTTGAACGTGATATAGGTATTACCTTGTCGTTTTTGTCGTGGATAATTATAGAATGCTTGACATTTATTGATTTCACAAATTCACTAACATTGAGGCTTTCTACATCAATATTGGTCTCTTTTTCTAACCTTTGAATCAGCTTATTTTTTACATTGTTGCTTATTCCAACCATTTCAGATACATCGTCTATGCGCTCCTTAAATTTATCAGGCGTTGTCAGTAAGACATATTTGTCAATTTCTAAGTCCTTATTATTAAAAAGGGCATACGTAGTGGCAACGCCGCCAAAAGAATGACTTACTAAATCACGAACTTCAAATTTTCTGATTAAAACCCCGACTAGTTCAGTAAATTCAAAAAGACTCGTTCTTCCTCTTGAGCTAAATCCATGCGAAGGCCCATCAAAAGAGTAGACCGTGTAGCCAACTTTAATAAGACTTTCAATTAGATCTGAAAAATTTCCAGCTTGCCCCTCCCATCCGTGGATTAAAAGGATTTTTTTGCCTTCACCTTTCCAGGTATAAAGCTTAATATCAAAACCCTTAAAGAGGAAACTTTCTTTCTCAGCTTTGTCTAACGTCTTTAATTCGTTTTCTCGTAGTTTACGGACTTGTGGGTTTGTCAACTGATTGTATGCAAAAGAGGTGAAAAGGTTGGGGAAAATACCTGATGCTATTTTGACTAGCGCTTTTTTCATTATGGCTAAGTACTATGATGTTGTAATTTTGAAATATATAACAACACACAGTACTTTGGCTTGACCCTATGTTAAGAAATGAGTTTTTTTCTAATTCTACTCAAGCTTTCTGGGGTAATTCCGAGGTATTTTGCTATATCTTTCAGCGGGATACGTTTGATGACTTCGGGATACTTAGTTGTAAGCAGCAAATAATTGTCTTTTGCATTTTCTGTAAGCAACATTTTTTCTCTAAGAACTCTTTTTAAATACAATTTTTCAGTTTCAAGGCGGCCTAACTTATTTGCAATTAGAGAGTTTTCGTAAGATTGCTGCAAATCAGAATATTCAATGATTTCTACATCACATTCTGTTACAGCTCTTATTCTAACATCAGACGCTGTCTGATTGAGAAGAGAACTGTACGATGAAAAAAATGAATTTTCGAAGAAAAAGTCTAAGATTCTAATCTCTTTTGATGAATCGATTTCAACTTGTACAATTCCTTTGTTCAAAAAATAAATTTTGCTTTCAAATTGACCAAAGTCTGTCAGAATTGATTTCTTTTTCACAGTTTTATTCACAGTCTTGAATGGTAAGTTGCCATCAAAACGTTTGTCAACATTATTCTTAATGTATTCCTCTATCTTCATTCTATTTCAGAAGCTTATTTTCAATTTGTGGATAACCGAGAGACAAAGAGACTTTTTTATGAATATCACCTATATCTACCAGAAGAGTAGTCGAGTGCATTTTCCTAAAGTAAACCGATACGAATCGTATACATAAGCTTTTGTGAGTAGTGTACCCGATATGCTGAGAGCTGTTGTAATGGAATTCATTCTAAAATACGACGATATTTGAGAGCATACAATTGCAGAAAAGAAAGCAATTCTACGTACCTTCAAAGAATAGAAGTAACCATGATTTTTTGTATGTCGAACCGAGTTTGTAACCGATTTTTGCCTATTGTACTCATTGCCTTGCTAGGCATAAGCTGTGAGGAAAAGGAAGAGATGACGGTTGATGATTCCGATACTTATGAGGGCTGGATAAAGCTGACAATTCCAGATGAAAGAGAGGCTTTTGCTGTATTCGGCGACATTGACCATACGCTTACAGTTACTACCTGGACGGAAAGCTACTTCACACGAGATGGAGGAAACACTTGGAAGATGTCTCATGCTTTTCAGGGAAGTGTAGTAGGCTTACTCATGAAAAATGATACGCTCTTTGCCCTACATGCTACTAGGACGGACTCGTTAGGCAATAAATCAGCAGCGTTAGCACAACATTACTCATTGGATACGGGTCAGACCTGGCATTCGTATCATGATGACTATACAACCCAGTACATTAAACCAATGGATACCGATACCACTTCTCAGGGTATTGTTTATAAACTAAGAAAGAATGTGACTGATAATTACATAAACCCTTCGGGTTTACTTCGGTCAGACCGAGGACTTACTAGTTCAGTGGACGTGCCCTTTAAACATTACTTCCACGATGTGTATGTCGATCAAAATGATAGAGTGTACGTGGCCGTAGCCGGCGATCGACATAATCCAGAAGATAATACCCTGGTGTGCTGTTACGACGCCTTACTTTACGTATCGAGACAGCCTAACCCTTAATCTGCTCATTTGGCTTATCACAGTAAGTAGGTAGTACGAAATTTACGCTAGAATGAATTTAGATCTGAAGAGACAGGTTTTCGAAAGTTGTAAAGATCGCCTAGAGAAGCAAGTTTCGGGATTACAGGAAGAGTTGCAGCAATATAAATTAGCCGTTTCGGAAGAAACCAAGAGTTCAGTGGGCGACAAGTACGAAACGGGGCGGGCGATGCTCCATCTGGAACAGGAGCGGTTGTTTAAGCAGTTAGCAGAAGCTGAGCGACTTTATAATCTACTGACTTCGTTAAAACCTGACCAGGAATTCACCAAAGTACAACCGGGTAGTTTGGTTGAAACCAGTCAAGGGTATTTCTATTTTGCTGTGAGTTTGGGGCAAGTTAAAGTTGATAATTTGACTATCTATTGTGTTTCTCTCAAGTCACCCGTCGGGCAAGCCTTGGTGAACCGTGAAGTAGGAGAGGCGGTCTCTTTTCAGCAGCGAACGTGGAAAATTTTAAATATCGTCTAGTTCGGGGTTTATCTTTCAGACTGATACAATTCGTCTAGCTTTTCTAATAGAGAATGGTACATATCGCTTCGTTGCTTTTCTAGGGTTCCTTTTGCAAAGTCTTTCACTGCCTGATGATTCGCCCAAGTTTCGCAAGGATCTTCGTAGTTCCAATCAAATTCGCCGGATTGGTCGGTGTAGTAATTGGGTTTTTTCTCCGGAAATGGCTGAGTAAACTGTCCCGCCCAACTAGCTTCGGTAGGATTATTTAATTCATTAGTTTCATCAATAACGTAAAGTACCGAAGGCGTATCGCCTACTCGAAAGTAGCGAGCCCAAGGCTGGTTTTTTACTACTTCCTGCATGTGCTCTCCTAAATGTCCGTATTCGGCTAATTGAGAAAATAGTTGTTTTGGCTCTTCACCCGTAAACATGCCGTTATACGTCCAATTGATTTCTAACCACCACAAATTATCGTACTGTGGATCATTGTAAATAGCGTTTCGTCCGAAGCCGTTCCAGTTCAATTGCACACAAGGTTCTGATTTCTCCCAGCTTTTGGGCAGGTGTGGAATATCTTGTTCTAGCATTAGTCCCGTGCCAATGGTGATTACTCTGATATTCTGGCTTAGTTCAGGATTCTGCCCTATTGCCTGACTAAAGATTCTCATATTACCCCAAACTAAGACGTAGAGCGGAGATGTCTCTAAACTTGCTGCCTGCTGAAAAAGCTGAAATGCATGAGCCGTATCCATAGCAATTTGTTTTCGGACGCTTTCCGGGGTTGGATAACCTTGTTGTTCAAAGTTATTTTGTTGAAAATCTCTGGCATAAGCATCGATGACTAACTCGCAGGCTTGATATCCATCGGCTGACCAGCGATCGGGTACAATTCCTTCAATCTGAAGCTCATTAGCGTACCACATCAAATGGATTAGCGACTGACGATCATCAGGGTCTCCTTGATCAATATTAATATCAGTAAAAATGAATACGCGAGGGGCATCTTGGGCAAACAGAGTGCCCATCATCAGAAACAAAGGAATCAGTAATAAGACGACTGCTTTCATTAAGTAGGTAAGATAATGAAAGTGAAAAGTAATCTTTCTTAAGAAAGAAAAAAAGCAAGCAGTCATCAGTAAAGTAAGGATAAATTTCTATAGTAAGGAGAATTAGTCGTAGTGTTTTTCCATTCGCTCTAGGTTACGAAGTGAACTTTCAATTTTCTTCATCTGCTTACGAACCGTAAATTTCACATGCTCAGGAACATCATTTTCCTCTAATACATACCGATATTCGTGTAAGGCATTCTTATCACCTCGGATGCATTCCTCTAATACGGCTTCTTCTTTATCACTACTTAGGGCGGTTTTAAGATCCATCCAAGCTTGATACAAAGTGGCGGGATGCTGTTTACTTTCTCTAGGAGTGCCTCCCAAAAAGGTGATTTCTTGTTGTAGCTCCGAATTAAACTGATTGTGTAGATAGACGTGTTCCATTAAGTAGTTTCTCAAATCGTGGTTATGGACTTTTTTAACTGCATTTCGAAAACCATTGGCCGCGTCGTGATTCTTTTCAACTAATTCATTTAGTTCCGCGATGATATGTTTAGCATCCATAACAAAAAATGGTTTAGGATTAAAAATAATTACAGTGGTAGAACTATCTGATTTACAATCTGTTTAGCCAATGATCGAATTACTTCCAATAATATTTGTATCTACTCAGGTTAGAGGGAGTGTTTTAGCAGCAATTGACTATGCTTCCGAATAATAATTGTCGCAATTAACGGTGATTTGCCCTCCTTTTAGCACTTTTGTATCTTTCAAGAACAACCCTTTAGCCTATGGACAGCAAACTATTACTGATTGCTTTGCTTTTTCTTACCTTCAATGCGTTTTGCCAAGATGATCCTGCTATCAATAAATTAAATGAGCAACTAAAGCAACACACTGAAGCTGATACCGTGCGAGTAAAGCTACTCAACGAACTTGGTTTTGAGTATTGGGTAGTCGATCCATCAGAATCAGAGTATTATGGGCAGAAAGCTTTAGCGTTAGCTGACAGTCTGTCTTATGCTCAAGGTGTTGCCTATGCTAATGATATTATTGGAGTAGCACATTGGACTCAGGGTAAGTACACCACCGCATTAGACTATCTGATTGACGCACTAACAACCTATCAAAATATGGGTAGGGCTAAAAGCGCAGCTAATACTATGTTAAACATTGGGTTAATTTACTACGAGCAGCAAGATTACGAGTTGGCTTTACAATTTTTTCAGGAAGGGTTAAATAAGCATGAGGAACAGCCCCAGCCTGAGATAATCAGTATAGCCAATGCGCTCGGTAATATTGGTAGTGTTTATTATGATATAAACGAATACGATCGGGCAGATTCTAGCTTTCGTCAAGCCTTACAATTGTACGAAAAAGAGGAGTCTCCCTATGGTATAGCGTTATCCTACGGTAATCTAGGAAATTTGAGTGTAATTATCAGAAATTATAGTCAAGCACTAACTTATTACCAACAGTCGCTGGAGTTAAGTCGTGAGATAGGGGATTTGCACGGTGTAGCAATTACCCTATATCAGATAGGTAAAATGTATCGAAAACAGCAGAAGTTCATTCAAGCTGAGGAATATCTGATACAGAGTATAGGTGTAGCTAACCAAGTGAATGATCAAAAGCAGCTTCAGGATATTTACTTTGAGATGAAAGAGCTAGAAAATATCCGTGGTAATCATAAGCAGGCAATTAGCTACTTCGAGCAGTACGTTGAGTTAAAAGATAGCTTATTTAACAAAGAAAAAGCTCGACAAATAGCTGAGCTACAAACCGTTTACGAAACTCAGCAGAAAGAGCAGGAGATTGCGCTACAAAACGAGCGGATTCTGACCCTTCGCCAGAAAGCCCGCACCGATAGCTTGCTCCGCTACGGGTTGATCTTGGGGCTGGTGGTACTGGGGGCAATTGCCTATCTGATCGTGAGTAGGCAGCGGTTACGTATTAAGAAGAATAAAGAACTATACGCTACTCAGCAAGCGCTCACTCATTCTGAGCTAGAAAATGCCAAATTAAAGGAAGAGGAGCTAGAGCGAGAGCTTTCGTTCAAGAGTAAAGAACTTACCTCTTACACAGTAAACTTCATCCAGAAAAATGAATTGTTCGAGGAGCTAAAGTTAGGTCTAAAGCAACTCAAAAAAGCTCGTCCGGAGGAAATTGGTAAGCAGGCGAACAGCCTAAATCGCTTAATAGATCAGCATACCAATATTGACCGCGATTGGGAAGATTTCCGACGCTACTTTGAAGAAGTACACCAACACTTCTTTGACAAGCTTAAGAGAGATTATCCCGATCTTACTCAAGGGGAGTTAAAACTTTGTGCTCTACTAAAGCTCAAAATGAACCTCAAAGAAGCTGCTAGTATTTTGGGTATCTCACCCGAAAGTGTGAAAACTGCCCGTTACCGCCTTCGTCGAAAGCTAGATTTAGATCGGGACGAAAACCTGATTGATTTTATACAGCGTTTTGATGAGCCTGCGGCAGAAGTAGTTTCTTAACACCAAAACAGTCCAGAAACGGCAATAGAAGCAGTAATTATTCACTTTTTGTCGTCTTGTTCACTTCTTGTATACCTGTATTATTGGCTTTCAATAGGCTGTCACCGTTATCTTTGAGTATATTCTTTAATTTAAATTTTCGTTTTTACGATATCTCAAATTTATCAATTATGATTACACGACATTATCCAATGCTACTGCTGAGCATTATTTTATTAGGTGGAACGTTAGCATCCTGTCAAGAAGATGACATTAATGACAAAGAACCAGAGTCATCAATACAATTGGCTAGCAACGACACTTTAGGGCAGTACCTCGTTGATCAAGATGGCTATACACTGTATTTCTTTACCCAAGATGTAAGTGGAAATAGTGCTTGTAATGGCGATTGTGCTAACAACTGGCCCATCGTTCAAAATGAATCGGCTCGTCTGGGATCTGGCTTACAAGATGCTGATTTTGGATCAGTAAGTCGGGAGGGTGATGCTGTTCAGACTACCTTCAAAGGCTGGCCACTCTATCGTTTTCAGGGTGATTCCCAGCCAGGAGAAATCAATGGGGATGGGCAAGATGGTCACTGGTTTGTTGCTAAGCCCGACTATAGTGTAATGTTAGCTCATCAGGTGATTGAAGGCGATACTTTGTCCCAGTATATTGTAGATCCTGAGGGCAGAACACTTTATTATCATTTTCCTGATGAGCAGGATGTCAGTAACTGTAAAGTGGGATGCATTGAGGAGCGACCAGTATTTTTTGCTGGAGAAAACTTGATTTTACCGTCGGGGCTTGGCCTGGATAAGTTTGATATTATCGTTCGGGAGGACGGTAAAAGGCAGAGCAGCTACAAAAAGCGGGCAATGTATAGTTATGTTCAGGATGGTTTTCGAGGATCGATACTCAGTCATATAGCCGCCGATTGGACAGTAGCCCGGGTATCTTGGACCAAACCTGGAGAAGGGGACTAGAACTGATCAGAGTAGTATATCATCTACTGGTTGAATCTTAGGTGGCATTTCAGTTTCCCCCAACAATTGCCTTAGATCAATTTCAATAGTTCGGCATAAAGCAGTCATCGGTACATCGTTAATGTAGTTCTCAAAAGGGTCTTCGCTATTGTCGCCTACGGTTTCAATAGTGGCAAATATCCAGGAAATGAGCACTGAAAACGGAACCGTAAGCCAGATGACCGAACTATTGCTCATTTTACCAAACTCGCTTACTAGGCCAAAAGGG
The DNA here is from genome assembly GCA_937883755.1 of uncultured Flammeovirgaceae bacterium. Lineage (GTDB taxonomy): Bacteria > Bacteroidota > Bacteroidia > Cytophagales > Cyclobacteriaceae > Tunicatimonas. The sequence goes on from CAKZYA010000012.1 coordinate 48,120, forward strand.
AGTAAGATCACAAAAATCCAGACGAAAACTGTACTGAAAAAAGCATACTGACGAGGAAAGGGAGTGTTCTTTATGCGCTCACACTTTCCTTGCAGATTATAGAGTTCTTCCAACGTTTGCATCATGTTTACTTGTCGGTAGGCATCCAGTTGCTCTTGCTGTATCAATTCTCTCAGTGCTTTTCCCTGGTTTTTCACCAAATGGGTAGCCGTATTGGCTTTTTGCATCACCTCGATGTATTCATCATCCGTCAAGAAGGTACGAATATAATCTTGGCACTCTCGATCATTTTTTAGCCTTAGGTCAGGCACATAGCTCAGATTTTTGCGGTCGAGTATCGTAGTGCGGCGTAATTGAATTCTGAGGGCGTTGATCCAGGCCAGATGGCGATAGATTAGCTCAGCATGCAGGGATGAAAGAGTAGAGTCAGTGGGTAGGTTAGGAAGGTAGGTCAGTACCTGATTTGCCCAGGTACGGCTGTAGTTAACAATGCCACCCCAGATTTTCCGTCCTTCCCAAAAACGGTCGTAGGATTGGCTATTTTTAAAACCAATGTAAAATGCTACGGCAATACCGATAGTACTAAGAGGCAGAAAAGGAATGCTAACGTCTATACCTTGCTTAAGCAAAGCAACGTAAACGGTGGTAACAATAACTGACCACAGAACAAAGAAAAGGATATTCCTCCAAGCAAACTTCCAGACTAGGCTCCAACGAATATTGCGTCTTACGTACACGGTAGGTTATTAAAGTAGCAAAATAGTGTTGGTGAAGATAGAAATAGTGTACTAAAACACAAAAGCCACTTTATCAATTACCATCAAGTTATAGCTTTAACCTTTTGAAAATGCTCTCGGGGATTAGCTTAATAATAAGCATGATGAAACGCCACATCCATAGTACGTATACAACATTCTTTTTTTTCTTCACTGCTTTAAATACAGCAGTGGCAACCTGCTGAGGTGATGCAGTTAGCGGTTTAGGTAGGTCTAAACCTTCAGTCATGCGGGTATCAATGAACCCCGGTATTACACTTACTACATGCACACCTTTAGAAGCTAGACGGTTACGCAACCCCGAAAGATAGGCCGTTAGTCCGGCTTTGGCACTGCCGTATAGGTAATTACTCTGTCTTCCTCGTTCACCCGCTACTGAGCTTAAAACAGCAATGCTACCCTGACCCTGAGCTTCATAATGGTTGGCAATGAGATTGATAAATGAAACTACACCACTGTAATTGGTTTGAATAATACGTTCAGCCTCCCGCCAGTCTTTAATCGCTAATTCATGGTTTCCCAAATATCCAGCAAAGCAGAGGGTAGTATCGGGAATCTCCGCAAGCGAGTCGATAGCTTTAGTGTGGGAACCGATGTCCATCAGGTCGACTTTGAGATAGTCACAGGAAACGTCGTAGCGGATAGTTATATCTTTAGCCAGTACCTGTAGTTCGTCGGGCTTTCGCCCTGCCAATACTAAGTTATGTTGTTTTTGGGCGTAGATATACGCGCATGATCGGGCAACATCGCTGGTTGCTCCGATAATTAGGATACTGTTGTTCATGAAGCTAGAATAGACAATCGTTTAGCCAAATCGGATTGAACAGATAGGTTAGGGTTAATTTTTTTGAGAATAGATAAGAATTCCTGGCTATTTGGGTAACCCTTCTGAAAAGTCTCGGGCTTCATTCGGGCATCTTTAGATAAATAGATTCTTCCACCCAGCTCAAGAACAAGTTGATCTAACTCATCTAAGAATGTAAATAGCCCTCTTCTCATAGGAAAATCAAGTGCCAAAGTATAACCTTCCATTGGGAAAGAAATCAGACTATCCTGCTTTCCAAATAACTTCAGTACGGTCAGGAAAGACCCCCAGCCCCTTTGCCGAATTTGATTCATAATCTTTCGTAATCCAGCTTCACTGTTATTGAGAGGAAGCACAAATTGATACTGCACAAATCCATTCTTACCGTACATCCGGTTCCAATTCAGTATAGAATCCAACGGGTAGAAGAACGGGTCGTAGTGAACGGTATTCTCGATAACTTTACGGGTGTTTTTATTGTAGTACAGTAAATTAAAAGCTTTTATCGAGAAAGAGTTAAGTACAAATTCTGGTAGGTTAATTGGCATATTAATCTTAGGGCTAACCTGGCTACTTAGAGGACTCTTCCTTTGTTTTTCGGTAAGCTCATCCAAAGTAGCGTGTTCTCCCATCATCATAATACTTCTGCCGAAGTTGTTACCTCCTTTCAGGCAATCAATCCATGCCATAGAATAGGTATGAGATTTGTAAGTATCGAACAATTCTAGTATTTCGCCTAGATTTTTCGCTTTCACCTGCCGCTGCCGGATATAGCTGCTTTCAATCTTTTTTAGATTAAAGGTAACCGTATCAATCATTCCCGTAAGCCCCATTCCTCCGCGGGTTGCACTAAATATTTCTTGGTTTTCGGTGGGGGAGCAACTTACTCGTTCGCCGTTGGGTAGTATTAGAGTGCAGTTGGTTACGTGATCACCGAAGCAGCCTGCTACATGATGATTTTTTCCGTGAATATCTGAAGCTAAAGCACCACCTACGGTAATAAATTTAGTACCTGGTGTAACCGGAAGAAACCAGCCCTTAGGCACAAAAACTTCCAGTAAATCCTGAAGAGTTACCCCCGATTGGCAGCATACTGCTCCCGCCTCGGAGTCAAAATCGAGTATATGGTTATGTTTTAGAGTTGAAAAAATATGGTCAGAGAGGGACGCATCTCCGTAGCACCGCCCCATACCGCGAGCAATCCAGCTTTCAGTATGATCAGCAATACTTTCTCCTCGCCAGTAGGTCAGTTCAGTATCTTTGACAGGATAATGATTCCAGTTAGAAACGGTAGTTCTCATTATAATCGTTGATCATTCTACAAATACACTGCAATTTAATAATTTATAATGGAAAAATTTTATTTAATCAAGGGTAAAGATTTTTTAGTACTGTCTGTGCTAAATAATTTTTTGTACAGTTAGGGTAAGCTGCTAATCTAAAATTTTATTTTCCTAATCTGGTGTTAGGAACGAATGGAGGCAAGTACACTAAAAGTATGGTACAAAGACACCCACTAAATTTCTTTTGAAGATTGGTAAATACCCTAGATTCTTCCAAATTTGAAGAATCAATTTAAGTGAAGTAGATGAGTAGTTTTTTTGAAAGTTACAAGCACCGAGGAATGCGCCGAGGTTTAGTACAAAAGCTGTATCATAAAGGAATTAGAGATGAGCGAGTATTAAGAGCAATCGAGCAAGTCCCTCGTCACGCATTTATGGACTCAGCTTTTGTAGATCACGCTTACCAGGATAAAGCTTTTCAGATTGGTGAAGGACAGACTATCTCTCAACCTTATACTGTGGCTTTTCAAACCGAACTTCTTCAATTGGAGCCGGGTATGAAAGTGCTGGAGATTGGAACGGGGTCGGGCTATCAGTGTGCAGTACTTTCGGTAATAGGAGGGCAGGTTTACTCCATAGAATATAATCAGATACTTCATGAGCGAGCTAAAAAGTTACTAGATAAGCTTGGTTACACTGCCCAACTCAAGTGGGGGGATGGGACAGAAGGGTGGGAGGCTCAGGCACCTTTTCATCGTATATTAGTTACTGCAGGAGCACCTCAAGTGCCGCAAGCATTGGTAGAGCAGTTGGAGGTTGGAGGGAGATTGATAATTCCGGTAGGTGACCGTGAGCGTCAAGAGATGTTACTCATTGAGAAAATGGAGGATGAAACGATCCGACAATCAGCTTTCAATTTGTTTAGCTTTGTGCCTTTGCTAGGGCAGTATGGCTGGAGCCAATCATAATTAAAATGCCCGGATTTTGGTAACACTCTTAGCTTATTTCATTTTTTCTATAATTTCTTGTAGTGCCTGCTGTATTTCTGAAAACTTACTCAGAAATTTTTAATTCTGCTGTTAAAAGCAAACATCGTGATCTATCTTGCGATAGATAGAATTTAGTCAACCTGATTAAAGTCGCTAAGGTTTTTGCAATGACCTCAACCATGAAAGTTGGCATCTTTATCTTCTTATTTCTCTTTGTTTCCCTTGGTAATTTGTCAGGGCAAAATTATCAGCGTATTGATAGTTTACACACTGAGTTACAACAAGCTGAATCAGTAGTAGTCTGGGAAATATATAATGAAATTGGCTGGGCGTATCGTTTCTCTTATCCTGATAGTACCATTCATTACAGTAATTTAGTCTTAGCATCTAAGGCACCCTCTTCGCAGAAAGCAAAGGCATTAAATTTTAAGGGAATTGCCCAGGTTTATCAGGGGAATTACGCTGATGCCTTTACTAGCTACCGACAAGCGTTAGATACAGCCCAAAATGTTAGCGATTCCTCTCAACTAGCTCATTCCTACAATAATCTTGGAAGGTTACTGTTGTCGCAGGGAGAGCGGCTCAAGGCTCACCAACATATCAATCAGGCCTTAAGAATTTTTAGAAAATTGGGCGATGAAGCAGGAATAGGGTATTGCTACAAAAGCTTAGTAGAGCTTTACACGTTGCAGAATGATACCACCAAAATGCTGGATCTGTTACATAAAACTCTTCGGATACGACAGCAGGTACGTGATGTGCGAGGGCAGGTGTCAACTTATCAGGAATTAGCCGCTTTCCATAAAAAGTATGCTCAATTCAATAAGGCTGAAAACTATCTACAAATGGCAATGGACTTGAGCCAAGGTATTAAAGATGAAATGACAATTGCTGAAATTTACCTTTCGCTGGCAAACCTCCGTTACTCTCAGGGCGATTACCCTCGTTCTATGCAGTATCTTCGTAAAGTTTTAGTAGCAACTGACGTGTTTGAAAATGCTCGGTTTATTTCATCAGTTAACTTACAGTTAGCAAAAAATTATTACGCCCAACAGCAGTATAGCCAAGCCCGGATATACCTACAAGACATCGTTAATAAAGCAGCCGAAAACAGCTTGCAGCAGCAAAAAGAAGCGTACTATTATTTGTCTAAGATTAGTGAAACCCGAGGGGAGTTTGCCTCAGCACTTGCTCTGTATCAAAAATATGTGGCAGCTAAAGATTCTCTACATAATGTTGATAAAGCGATTACGGTAGAGCGGCTTGAGAATCGGCTTCAGATTGAAGAAAGAGATAAACAATACGAGCTGTTAAAAGCAAATCAGGCGCGGAATCAGGAGGTACTCGAGCAGGCTCGAGTAAAAAACATTGCTAAAAATGTTATTCTGCTACTAGTAATAATCTTATTGCTTACATTATTAGCATTTTACTATCGGGTTCGGCAGAAAAACCGCTTTCTGGAGCAGCAAAAACAACAGATTGAAGAGCATCGGCAGCAGATTGTCACGCAAAACCTTCAAATTACTCGTCAGAATCAAGAGCTTAGTGAGAAGAATGTTCGCTTGGAAGCGATTGACGAAGAGCGGGAGACTTTGCTAGGCATTGTAACCCATGATCTGAAGGCACCATTTCAGCGGATTAGTGGTTTGGCAGAAATCCTGACGATGAACGCAAACATAGAATCGTCAGAAAATCAGAAGTATATTAGTCTAATAAAAAATACTTCTCAGACGGGTAGTTCGCTGGTTAATAATCTACTGAATAACAGTCTGATACAAAAAAAGCAAGAGCTTCAACTGGAAGAAGTAGATTTGTCAGTATTTCTAAGAGAACTACTAGATGACTTCGAGAACGAAGCCTCTGCTAAAACAATCTTTTTACATCTATCAGTTGAACCCTCTCTTGCCTTAGAGACAGATCCGTTAGTACTAGGTCAGATCGTGAATAACCTGGTCTCGAATGCAATTAAATATTCACCTAGCGGGGCGAGAGTGCAAGTGATGGCTCAGCCAGCAAGTCAGGGTGGGGTGCAAATATCAGTGAAAGATCAAGGGCCTGGATTTAGTGAAGAGGATAGAAAGAACCTGTATCAGAAATTTAAACAACTAAGTGCCCGCCCCACTAATGGGGAAAGCTCCCACGGTCTAGGTCTTTCCATTGTAAAAGTGCTGTCGGTACGGCTTCAAGCAACTATTAAGTTGATTAGCGAATCAGAGAAGGGTAGCAAATTTGTTCTTACTTTTCCAAAAAAACTGTCCCAGTCGACGCCCTCTTCCCATACCTCTCCAGATTTCGCTTAGTTTTGAGAGTCTGGTAAACCCTCATGAGAGTCTGGTTCTCGTATCTTCTTTGTGAGTGCGGGATTTGTATAATTAGCTATAAAACACTAACTTATACTTACCACCAACCTTAAAAATTTATGGTTAAAAGTTATCGGGGCATTGCTCAGGAGACTCCTACAGTGCCAAAAATACCTTCCCTGATTGTGGCCGACTACATGGCTACCCATTTAGTGACATTTTCACCTGATCAATCTATTCAAGAAGTGGTTCGGAAACTACTGACTCGACGAATTTCAGGAGCCCCCGTGGTAAATGACCGACAAGAATTAGTCGGGGTTATTTCTGAGGGAGACTGCCTGAAAGAAGTTGTGAAAGGCAAGTATGACAATCTCCCGATCTTGTCAGGAAAAGTGCGCGACCATATGTCGTCCAATGTCATTAGTATTGATGCTGAGATGAACATTTTTGAGGCGGCCAATATGTTCTTAAATCGGCGCATCCGGCGATTTCCCGTGCTGAAAAATGGCAAGCTAGTAGGGCAGATTAGTCAAAAAGATGTAATGAAAGCCGTGCTAAAACTGAAAAGTGCTACCTGGCAGTATCGTTAAATATTTTCTACTGACATTAGTAGGTTATTGAAAGATGATATTTTATGTATCTTGCTTTTTATAATACAACCTATGTCATGAGAGTAGTGTTTTTCACACTTTTACTTACTTATTTATCCTCTAGTTTTCTGTTGGCTCAGGAGCAAATTTATAGTGGGGAAAAGCCGGAATTGGTTTCTATCTGGCACCGGGTGGCCGATACTTCCCCGGTGTTACGTTCGGTAGAAGCCGCGGAAATCTCTCCCGATGGTCAGCTAGCAGTTTCTGGTTCTAAATTTGGCTATAAAGTAATGTTATGGCGAATCGCTGACGGAGCTTTACTGTGGGAAACTGCCCATGAGTCAGAAGTGGAATGTGTCGTATTTTCGCCCGATGGAAAACGAGTAGCTACAGGGGGGGAAGATTATTACGTTCGTATTTGGGACGTAGCTACCGGAGCAAAACTGGCTAGCTGGGAGCACGATAGCGGTTTGGATGGAATCACCTGGTCACACGATGGAAAAATTATTGCCACTGGTTCAGAAGCTGGCGATGCTTTTCTATGGGATGCCCAAACCTACGAAATGATTGGAAAAGTAAACGCGGGTTCTACTATCAACTCTCTACATTTTACCAAAAATGATTCGCTGCTGCTAGTCGGAGGTAATATTCAAACCCCTGACCCAGAAACCAGAAGGACGGTGTACACTGGGTTTGCTAAGCTTATTGATGTTAAGCAGCAAAAAATCATTCGGAGCTACGGTGCACACGCAGCTTCGGTAAAGTCAGTGAGACTTTCTCCGGATGAATCAATGCTGGCTACGGGTAGTTTTGACAGTACCGCCCGGGTATTTAATCTCGAAACAGCCGAGTTAGTCTATGAATTTAAAGAACCCCTTCGGGTAGAAGCCGTGGCTTTTACTGGCGACGGACAGTTTCTGGCAACCGGTGGTCATCAACTAAAAATTAGTTTCTACCGCCTTAGCGACGGAGAATTAGTCCACGAGCTACCCGCCCCTCGCACTGAATATCTGGATTTTTCTAGTGATGGGCGACTACTACTAACATCTCATGAAGATAGCGGTCTACTATCACTCTACATGATGTTATCCAATACCCAGCAACGAGGAAATTACCAAGAAGTAGCTGACAAACAACTGAATAACCGCGATCTGAAGAAGAATAACTAGCTCATTAATGAATGATGAGTAATGACGAATGATTAATTAAAATCATCAATCATTTACGCCATTGTCCACTATCAACTATCCATTATCAATTGAATCTATGAATTTACTAACTCTTAATCGCAGCGAATTTGGTGATCCTGCCAACGAAAGTAATATTCCTTCCTTAGAGGAAGCTGAAAATTTGCTGGATGAATGGGTGAAAAATGGTAGTCTAAAACGGCATATGCGGCAGGTAGGTATGCTGATGAAGGCTTGGGCAAAAGAAAAAGAACAGCTTTCTGCACAGGAACAAATCAAGTGGGAGATTGCCGGATTGCTGCATGATGCCGATTGGGATCAGTGGCCAAAGCAGCACTGCCGCAAAATTGTGGAAGAACTGGAAAGTCGGGATGTTGCCCCTAGCATTATTCGGGCAATTGCCTCCCACGGACCAAGTCACTTTGGGGTGGAGCCAAAGAGCAAAATGGATAAGATGCTCTATGCCTTTGATGAGTTATCGGGATTGATTCATGCGTATTCGTTGATGCGCCCGACGGGTTACGAAGGAATGCAACCTAAAGGCGTTAAAAAGCGATTGAAAGACAAATCATTTGCTGCCCAGGTTTCCCGAGAAGACATTCGTGATGCCAGCGAACGAGTGGGAGTAGATTTGAATGAGCTAATTACCTTTATCATTCAGCACCAAGCTGATGTAGAGTGAATAATGAGTTTATATACTCCATTATTCACTAATCATTAACCATCAGTCATTAAATCTAAGCAGAGTGGTACAGCAGAGAGGATTGTTGAGCGATCCTGAAGTTATCAAAAACCAGTTTCCGATCTTCTCGAAGCATCCGAAACTGGTTTATCTGGATAATGCCGCTACCACCCAGCGATCGCAGTCGGTAATTGACCGAATCAGTAACTTTCATCAGCAAGAAAACGCCAGCATTCGTCGGGGAGCGTATCGATTAGCATCTCAGGCTACTCAAGGATTTGAAGCCGGACGAGCCGCTATTGCCAATTTTTTTGGGGCTTCTTCCAGCGAATGTATTGCGTTTACTTCGGGCACGACCGAGTCAATTAATATAGTAGCCCGCTCAATTATCGGCCCAAAGGTAAAAGAAGGGAGTAATATCGTAGTGACGCTGATGGAGCATCACGCGAACTTCATTCCCTGGCAAGTGCTGTGTCAGGAAAAGAGCTTAGAGCTACGGGTTGCCCCGCTAAATGATCGAGGTGAGTTAGATATGAATAAATTTGAGGAGCTGATCGATTACCGAACCGTTGTGGTTGCGGTCACTCATATATCCAACACGCTAGGTACGATAAACCCTATCAGCGAAATCATTCAGTTAGCGCATCGCCAGCGAGCCTCAGTATTAATTGATGTTGCCCAAAGTGCGACTTTGTATCCAATCAATGTCCAGGAATTGGATTGTGACTTCCTGGTTTGCTCGGCTCATAAGATGTTTGGGCCGTTTGGAGTGGGAATATTGTACGTCAATCCTCGCCACCATCAATCGGTTCAACCCTACAACTACGGAGGGGGAATCATTCATTCAGTTACGGTAAATAAAACTGACTTTTTGCCTTACCCTCGTAATCTAGAAGCCGGAACACCCAATGTAGCTGGGGTAATTGGCATTGCCGAAGCTATTCGTTTTATTCAAACTCTTGACCGGAAGAAAATCAATCAGCAGCTTCACGAATTAACAGCGTATGCTCGTCAACAACTCGCTGAAATCGAGGGACTTTCGTTAGTGGGAAACCCTAACAATAGCAGTAGTATTGTATCATTTACTATGGACGGAATGCATCCGCACGATATTTCTAGCTTTCTGAACGAAGATAATATCGCGGTACGGGCGGGTCAGCACTGTACTCAGCCTTTGCTCGATCAGTTGGGGCTGCCTGCTACGGTTCGGGCTTCTTTTTCCGCGTACAACTGTTTGGAAGATGTAGATAAACTGGTAACCTCACTCCGAGAGATGAAATCGTTTTGGACATGACCCGAGATGAAATTAAGCAATTGTTCAAGGAAAAGATTGTGCCCCACCAGCGTGAGCCTTATCATTTTCAATTGGTTGAGAATCCTGACTACGAAGTACCAGCCTACAACCCTTTTTGTGGCGATAAGTATACCATTCAGTTCACCAATGAACAACAAGCTTATTTTCAAGGAATAGGCTGCGCTATTTCTAAAGCATCCACCTCATTACTATTGCAGCGTATTGAAGGTATGTCGGGGGCAGAGATAATAGCCTATTGTCAGCAGTTTTTACAAGCTCTAGAAGAAGATCAGCCGATTCAGGATGAAGAACTCGCGGTGCTAGCTTCTTTGAAGTATTTTGACGGACGAATGGACTGTATTACCTTGCCTTGGAAAGCCTTGCAGGACTACTTTACCGAACTCGCCGAATAACCTACCATGCTAAAATCACTTGCTAAATCTACTCCGTTGGGTATTTTACTTATCTGGAATGCCCTCATAGCTGGAATCGCTGGATTCTATTTTGCGACGGGCTTGCCACCCTGGCTGATAGCATTGGCTGGGGCACTACTCGGCTCATTGGCTACGCTAATTTTGTATATTATTTTTCAGTGGTTAGGGAAATGGGGACGCCAACTTCCTCTTAAACTAGTGGCAGCCGTTTTAGGAAGTGTAGTTGGTCTGGTAATCATTAAGGAAACTGCTTTTCGTTGGCCCGATCAGGTGTACTATCCGGCTATGCTGTCAGCCATTGTGATTTGTTTGATTTTTTACTACAGCATCAGAAAGTTAGCCATCCACTCTAGAGATAAGCTGGCGTGGTTAGGAGCTGGGATAACCTTGGCGATTTTAGCATTTAGTGTTTTTTGGCTACAGCGAGAAGGAACTGATCCATTTGCTGGAGAAAACTCACCATCCTTTGCTGGTGCTACCGTACCTACCTTGTCTGATGAGGGGTTGGTAAGTCCCGTAACCCTCGGGAAATATTCGGTAAAGGCATTCACCTACGGTAGCGGTGACGATCAACAACGCGAAGAGTACGCTGAAGGCGTTACCTACCAAACTTCAACCGTAGATGCTACGCGTTTACTACCGGACTGGAAGGGCAAGAAGAAAAAGTGGCGGGAACGCTACTGGGGCTTTGGGGTAGAAAATTTTCCACTGAACGGAAGAGTTTATATGCCCGAGGGCAAAGGGAGCTTCCCACTGATTTTGATCGTCCACGGAAACCACAGTATGATTGACTACTCAGACAATGGTTACGGATACCTGGGGGAGTTGCTCGCTAGTCGGGGGTTTATTACCGTGTCAGTAGATGAGAATTTTATCAACGGGCATTGGTCAGGGGATTTTCGGGGGAAGGAAATGCCAGCGCGGGCTTGGCTATTGCTAAAGCATATCGAGCAATGGCAAACGTGGAACAATACTGTCGGGCACGATCTTTCGGTTAAGGTAGATCTAAATAATATAATATTGATCGGGCATTCCCGAGGGGGCGAAGCAGTCTCTATTGCAGCTGAATTCAACAAATTACCTAACTTTCCTGACGATGCCCGAGAAGTGTTTGATTTCAATTTTGGTATCCAGGGAGTCATAGCCATCGCCCCCACTGATTATCGCTATCATCGGCAAATTACCTTGAGGGACGTTAGCTATCTTTCTCTCCAAGGTTCGTATGATGCCGATGAGGCTAGTTTCTGGGGAATGCGGCCTTACCGACGGCTTAACTTTAGCGATAGCAGTCAACACTTTAAGGCTGGCGTCTACTTGCATCGGGCGAACCACGGACAGTTTAACACCACCTGGGGGCGAAGCGATTTTGGTGGAACGATGAGTTGGCTACTTAACACTGAGCCGATGATGTCCGGCGAGGAACAGCAACAAGCCGCCCAGGTCTTTATCACCGCTTTTGCTGAGGCTACCCTCCACCAAAACCGTGAATATCTACCTCTGTTTAAAAATGTGGCTGTTGCTCGCGATTGGTTACCTGAGCAGTATTATCTTACGCACTACCAAAATGCTAATGCTGTTACCCTAGTTGATTTCGAGGATGATATTAATGTAACAACGGCTGGGAAAAATGCTAACGTTCAGGCTGAAAACTTTAAAATCTGGCGGGAAGAAAATCTAAGTGCGCGTGATCAGGGTAGTCAAGAAAACAATGCGGTAGTGCTAGGTTGGGATTACGGAACCGCTATCAATCCCGATTCTTTGGCTCGCTACGAAATTATTATTAACGACACCGTTTTTATTAACTCAATCACCGATTCTCTAGGCGACCTTCGAGTAAGCGTAGCAGCAGGCGACTTTAAAGAGCTTAACCAACTAACTGAGGGGCAAAAAGACCGGGATGAACCGGAGCTGGATATGAGCATTGTGCTAACTGATCGGTCTGGGCAACGTACCAAAATATTAGTAAGTAGCACTAAAAAGATAGCTCCCCGCCTCAAAACCCGCTTTACCAAACTGGCTTCTCTGGATAAAGATATGATCGGTAATGAATGGGAAGTACAACTCCAAACATTTCATTTGCCCCTAGCTACTTTTCAAGCAGATAATCCAGGGTTCAACATTCAAAAGCTGCATAAAATCTCTTTTGTATTTGATCAAAATCCTTATGGGGTGGTGGTGATTGACGATATTGGCTTTAGTCCTTAGTCAGAGATATGACTATGGTTCATCACCGAGATACAAAAAACCGACGGCACACAAGGTGCTGTCGGTTACCGAAGGTCTGGATAGTTTAGTATAGAACAAGGTTTTAACCTTCGTGGAGATCAATCTATTCCACTATTACCTATGTGCTTGCAGTATGGTGGGTAATAGCTGTTTTGTACATTGCGTCAAGTAAATACCTTGCCATATGCCTCTTTGAGGCAAAATCAGCGATTCCTATCTCATAGATGAGGGGAAAATTCCTCAATGTGAGGCAGAAATGCAGTTGTAGTTTTCCGCGGAGAGTTTTTTGTGTTATCTTCAAGGCTTAATTCTACACAAACTACCTCTTTCTATGCAATACCGTTCTATTCTCCTAATCTTTCTACTAAGTCTATGTAGTTTTATTGCCGCCGACAGCTTCGCTCAACGTAAGAAGAAAGGTGCATCGGCGTCTTTAGATATTGATACTACCCTTTACCAAGGAATGCAGTGGCGTTCCATTGGGCCTTACCGGGGCGGGCGTTCCTGCGCAGTAACTGGCGTGCCTGGTCAGCCTAATTTATTCTACTTTGGCTCAACCGGGGGCGGTGTATGGCGAACTCAGGATGGTGGTCAATCCTGGAAAAACATCTCAGATGGTTACTTCGGGGGTTCAATTGGTGCGATAGCCGTGAGCGAGTACGATAATAACGTGATTTATGTCGGCGGAGGTGAGAAAACGGTTCGGGGTAATGTCTCCTTTGGTTACGGGGTTTGGAAAACAACTGATGCTGGAAAAACCTGGCAATCGATGGGCTTAGACCAGTCCCGCCACATTGGGCGAATCAGAATCCATCCGAAAAATCCCGATTTGGTGTATGTAGCAGCGATGGGTAATTTATTTGCACCTAATGATGAACGAGGCATTTTCCGATCTAAGGACGGCGGTCAGACCTGGGAGAAAGTACTATTTGCGAACCCTGATGCCGGGGCGGTAGATTTGGCGATAGACCCTAACAACCCTAGAATACTTTACGCGAGCACTTGGCGTATTCGTCGTACTCCGTATAGCTTGTCGAGTGGGGGAGAAGGTTCAGCCTTATGGAAAAGCACTGATGGGGGCGACACCTGGAAGGAAATATCACTCAATAAGGGAATGCCGGAAGGCCCGCTGGGAATTATTGGTGTATCCGTCTCGCCAGTCAATTCTGAACGAGTATTCGCTATTGTGGAGGCTGAGAACGGTGGAGTTTTCCGTTCGGATGATGCCGGGGCAACCTGGACAAAGACTAACGATGACCGTAGCCTCCGTCAGCGAGCCTGGTACTACTCCCGTATTTACGCTGACACCCAAGACGAAGACATCGTTTATGTGATGAATGTGCGCTATCATCAGTCCAAAGATGGAGGTAAAACCTTCGAGCCTTCGGTAGCTCCCCACGGTGATCATCACGATCTGTGGATTTCGCCCGAAGATAATTCCCGCATGGTGATTGGCGACGATGGAGGAGCACAGGTGAGCTTTGATCAGGGAGCTAACTGGACTACCTACCACAACCAGCCCACGGCTCAGTTTTATCGGGTCACTACCGATGATCATTTTCCCTACCGTATTTACGGAGCCCAGCAGGATAATTCTACTATACGAGTTTTGCATCGCACCGACGGTAGTGATATTGATGAAAGCCATTGGGAAGCGACGGCTGGGGGTGAGAGCGCCCATCTGGCGATTGACCCCAAGGATAATGAAGTAGTATACGGAGGTAGCTACGGCGGGTTTTTATCTCGGGTGAACCATGAGAAGGAGCAATCACGTATTATCAATGTTTGGCCCGATAACCCTATGGGCTACGGAGCTGAAGGGATGAAATATCGCTTTCAGTGGAATTTTCCCATCTTCTTTTCTCCTCATAATCCTAAGAAACTATACACCGCTTCTAATCACTTGCATGTTTCTACCGATGAAGGACAAAGCTGGGGAATCATCAGCCCAGACTTAACCCGAGCCGATTCTTCTAAGTTGAAATCCTCGGGTGGGCCGATCACGCAAGATAATACCGGAGTGGAATACTATGCTACTATTTTTGCTGCGGTAGAATCTCCTCGCGAAGAGGGCGTAATTTGGACAGGTTCTGACGATGGGTTGATTCACCTTAGCCGGGATAATGGTGAGAATTGGACAAACGTTACGCCGCCCGATATGCCTGAGTGGATGATGATTAACAGTATTGATGTGCATCCGTTTGTAGACGGTGGTGCCTACGTAGCGGGTACCCGTTATAAGCTAGGAGATTTTACACCTTACCTGTACAAGACTACCAACTATGGAGCTAGCTGGGAAGAAATTACCAGTGGCATTGAAAGTGAGCATTTTACTCGAGTCGTACGAGCCGACCCCGAGCAAGAGAGCTTACTTTACGCTGGTACCGAAACCGCGATGTATATATCATTTGACGACGGCAGCAGTTGGCAGCCGTTTCAACTAAACTTACCTACTGTACCTATCACCGATCTTACTATCAAAAATAATAATCTAATTGCGGCTACTCAAGGGCGTAGTTTTTGGATAATTGATGATCTGACCCCATTGCATCAGCTTAGTAATCAAGCCATGCGGGAAGATTTTCAACGGAACGGGTATCATCTTTACCAGCCGATGGAAAGCTATCGGATGGGTGGTTCCCAAGGTGAGCCTTCTCTCACCGCCGGAACCAATCATCCAGGGGGCGTGATGGTACATTTTGTGCTTGCTGAAGAACCTGATACTGCTCAGGCAGTTGTTCTGCAAATTCAAGAGAAAGACGGAACGCTAATTCGGGAATTTAGCACGATGGAGGAAGATGAGAGTAAAAACCCGTTAAAGGGTAAACTAGAAGTTCAGCGTGGATTTAATCGCTTTGTGTGGGATATGCGTTATCCGGGCGCCAAGACTTTTGAGGGAATGATTCTCTGGGGTGGTGGAACGCAAGGTCCTAAAGCAGTACCCGGCGAATACCAGGTGACACTGAAAGTTGGTGACCAGCAAATGACCCAGCCGTTTACTATTTTAGCAGATCCTCGTTGGGAAGCCAGCCCACAGGATATTCAAGCTCAGTTTGATTTCTTAATTTCTGCCCGTGATAAGCTGTCAGAAACGCATCAAACCATTGAAGATATTCAGGAGGTGCGAGAACAGATGAATCTGGTGGTAGAACGGGTAAAAGATGAAGAAGAAATGAAAGACGTAGTAGAGATGGCGAAGGAAATTGACCAGCGTATCACTGCCATTGAAGAAAATCTGTATCAAACCAAAAACCGCAGTCGACAAGATCCATTGAATTACCCCATTCAACTCAACAACAAATTAGCGAACGTAGCCTCTCAAATGGGTTACGGTAATTTCAAACCGACTGACCAGGCCGTAGCATTCAAGAAAGAAATTACCCAGCGCATTGACGAGCAATTGAACCAGTTTGATCAGATTGTAAAGAATGACCTTCCCCGGTTTAATGACCTAGTTAGGGATAAAAGCTTTAATGCTGTTCAGATTGAAGAAGAAGAAACCGAGGTAGAAGGGACTTACTGATAAATCTTCAATTAATAACTTAAAAGGTTAGAAGTGTGACAAATAACTTCTAACCTTTTTTGGTCGACGAGGTATCAGGATGGAAGCTATACGATCATCTTATGGGAGAACTGAACTAAGGATTTTTAATCAAAATCAGGAAGCCACGGCTTCTTTTTCCTCAGAAAGCTGAATATCCTCAGAAGAAAAGCCAAATAGTGCTGCTATAAATTTAGAGGGGGGCTTTTTAACCAATGCTAAATACTGTTGCGACTTGAGCGAATAACGGTTGGCAGCTATTCGGTACGCAAAATCTGCTTTTTGCAGCTGCTCAATACTGCTGCGGTATATTCTATGTTTACCTAGCTGGTCGGGTAATTCATCTATCTGTTGAGATAGCTCTTGACCTTTCATTACAACTTCGGTAGCAGTAGTGGCGTTCTTATCTACCGAATGAAATGATTGTATAATTCTCTGAAGTAGTGGGGTGAGCGAGGTATCTTTATTTTCAATGTTTGCTATCTGAATAATGATATTCTGACGAAGGGCAGCATAACGAAAAACCAGTTCTGCGGCATCTTCCATTTCTTTCTTTCGGCCTTTGAGCGATTGATAATTGACAATCCCCCACAAGAAAGCAAATCCAATAATAGCGACTATGATGGGCAGAAATCCCATAAAGATAGATTAATAATTATATAGTGTTAGAATCTTAAAGTGCTCGGGGTTAATGTCCTTTAGTTTAGCGTTTTTAAGTTTTGGGATCAAAGTTAAGGGCTTTATAATTTTGAACACCTGAACACCTGAACACCTGAACACCTGAACACCTGAACACCTGAACACCTTAGATACTCAAAATCTTCACCATCCGTAACATATCCTGTTCCAGAGGCTTAGAGGTATTGATACACTCCTTAAACTCAGTGTAGACAATTCTATTGTTAATAACACCCGCCATCATGCTACGTTTTCCGCTCAGCAAACCCTCTACGGCGGCTAAACCCAAACGGCTAGCCAGAATCCGATCCATTGCAGTGGGTGCTCCACCTCGTTGGATATGACCGAGAATAGATACTTTAAAATCTTTTGCTTCCAGACGTGCTTTTACCTTAGCAGCTACTTCAATAGCTCCTCCTTCCTCATCACCTTCAGCTACTACTACAATTGAGGATGTTTTTTCGTGGTTACGGCCTTGCCCTAATGTATGAATTACATCTTCAATAGAGGTACTAGTTTCAGGAACCATAATTAATTCAGCACCACCACCAATACCTGATTGGATGGCGATGTACCCTGAATCGCGCCCCATTACTTCAATAAAGAAAATTCGGTCGTGAGAATTGGCAGTATCCCGAATATTGTCAATAGCATTGAGCGCAGTATTTACTGCAGTATCAAACCCAATGGTATAATCGGTTCCAAATAAATCATTATCAATTGTACCTGGTGCGCCTACTACCGGAACCCCGTATTCTTGGCAGAAAATATTAGCTCCCGTAAAGGTACCATCTCCACCAATTACTACTAGACCCTCAATACCTCGTCGCTGTAATTGGTAGAATGCTTTTTTTCGTCCTTCGGGAGTACGGAATTCTGCGCTTCGGGCAGATTTTAGGATAGTGCCGCCTCGTTGGATAATATTACTGACTGAATAAGACTTCATCTTGTAAATGTCGCCTTCAATTAAGCCGTTATATCCGTATTTGATGCCATAGGCTTCCACTCCGTGATAGATAGCACCTCGGATTACAGCCCGAATGCAAGCATTCATTCCGGGAGAGTCTCCACCTGAAGTCAGTACTGCGATCTTCTTCATACAAGCAATTAGAAGTTATATTGTAAATAAGCGAATCAACGCCGGAGAAAGAAAATATTTTAAAAAGAATATTTAGTGGTTTGCCAATAATCCAAGAACTTTATCTAAGCTTCATCATGGGTAGGTTAGCTATTTGGCTTATGGATGGTTACGCCTCGTCTTTGTTCGTGTAAATTTGTTAGTTTTTTTGCCAAAGTAAAAGCCTTACCTTCATTTTCCTATGCAAATTCCATTTGTAAATTTAAGAAGGCAGTATGAGCCCATATTAGCTGACCTTCAGAACGGACTTGTAAATCTGATAGCCTCCAATCGGGCAGTGGGTGGTGCAGAGGTAAGCAGTTTTGAGTCACGCTTTGCCAAAAGCTTAGGGGTGAAGTATACAGTAAGCTGTGCTAATGGCACTGATGCTTTAGAAATAGTGCTGCGAGCTTGGGGTATTGGTGTTGGTGATGAAGTGATAGTTCCCGCTAATGGCTGGGTTTCAGTAGCAGAAACGGTGGTTTTGCTTGGGGCTACTCCCATCTTCGTTGACAACCACGCAGAGACTTACAACCTTGATTTAGATTTGTTGGAAGAAAAAATAACGCCGTCTACGAAAGTAATTATACCAATTCATTTGTACGGTAATCCAGTAGATATGAAAAGGTTAATGCGCATAGCTGCCAGTTATCGAGAAATTCGAGTGCTAGAAGATTGCGCCCAGGCTCACGGGGCTTCGGTTGGGGGTATAAAAGTCGGTAGCTATGGACAAGCTGCTATTTTCAGCTTTTATCCTACCAAAAATCTGGGAGCCCTAGGAGATGCAGGAGCTATTGTAACAAATGATCATTCACTAGTAGAACACTGTCGTGCAATTGCGAACTATGGCCAGTTTAAAAAGTATGTGTATCCGATCTTAGGACGGAATAGCCGGATGGATACTTGGCAAGCTAAGGTTCTCTCACTCAAGCTACCGTATTTAGATGCAGGAAACTTGCGCCGAAAGCAGATTGCAAATTACTACAATAACGCTTGGAAGAATTTACCGATTCAGTTGCCAAAAGCCGATAAGAATGCTGTTTGGCATTTATTTGTGATTCAGGTTGATAATCGTGATCAAATCAAGGAGGAACTGATAAAAAAAGGTATTCAAGCTGAAATTCACTATCCCATTCCGGTTTGTCGGCAACCACTTTTTCAAAAGTTTCGCCATCCGGTAGGTTATCCCAACGCCGAACAGCAAGCATCTCGCGTATTGTCAATTCCTATTTATCCGGAGCTTACGGATGATGAGATAGAATATATTGTCGATACGGTTAAAACAGTGATTGAAGGCGTTGCCATAACGAATCAACCAGGCCGTTGATCTCCGAAGAGATATTAAAAAAGTAAACCGCAGAGCCATATAGTACTACCACTAAGCTCCCTCGCACGAGTAAATCAATCCAGAAAAATGAAAATATTGGCAGTAGGCTGATAAGAAAGTAGGTGACTAATGCCAGAAAAACTAAAAATGCGTGTCGGAGTTGGTAGGGCTGCATCCCGAATTTTCGGAAAACATACCAAAATCGGACGAGAGTAATTGCTAGTACCGAGAGAAAGGAAGCAAGCGCTGCTCCGGTAATCCCCATTGCTGGAATAAAGATTAGGTTGGTGAGTACGATGAGCAAAAGCCATACTGCATTAAATACGGTATTCATTTTGTAGTAATCAGAATAGCCTACAATTGCATCACTTAAACCGCCGGCCATCCTCACTACATTAGAGAAACCAATGAACAGAATAACGTACATACCTGCCTTATATTCAGCAGGAAGTATAGTATAAATCGTCTCAGTGTTTACCCACAATCCTAGCATCAAGAACAGTCCGACAGCTAACTGAGTAATCGTGCTTTTCTCGTAAATACTACGAATAGTACTCATAGATCGGCTGTTAAAAGCATCAGCAATCAGAGTAGGAGCAATGTTCCTTAGTGCCCGAGAGGGTAGTAGCACTAAGGTGCCAAAGTATAGGTTTAGTGTATAAATACCCACATCACCTTCTGAAAGGTAGCTGCCAATCATAATACTATCGATACGGATAATGGCCAGTGAACTGAATCCGGTCAAAAAGCTAAAGAGGCTCAGACTAGCCATACCTGTTATCATGGACCGATCTAATTGGCTAAAGTCAGGAAGCAGATTAAATTCTTTGCGCCAAACGAGAAAGAAGAGTAGAAGTAAGGCTACCGCTCCTTGCGCCCCTACGTACCAATTAACGAACTGATCAAAATTTAGAAATTGGAAGAATAAAAGAGCGATGCCTAGCAAGATGAAAAGGCGAAGAAATAGTTCTTTCAATAGAGTACCCGCAGTAGCATTGTACAGTACCCGATTGTAAATATCCATGACAATAAACAGCAGCATGAAAAAAGTAAACGGGACAATCAAGTATGCTTTATGTTGAAATAGCGGAGAATCAGCGTGCGTAGAAATAATCCAAGATTTAAGTAAGTAGTACAAGCCGATAAACAGAATGAACCCTACTGAAGTGACCAGTAATAGTAAAAAAAGAAAGCCATGATGATTTTTTTCTTTATCGCGGAATAAGGGAAAAAATTTGACCGTAGCCCCACCAAACCCCAACGTTGCCCCCTGAGCAAATATCGCTGACCAGGAAGCTATTAGGGTGATAAGTCCGATCTGGGATGAAGTAAGTACCCGGGGAAAAATCAGAGCAGTGGTGACAAAACCTACCAGTACCCCGGCGTAAATATATACTGTAGATTTAATGGTCTGACGCTGAATGATACCCACCGCTTATCTTCTTAGCGTAATGTTGAAATTAATTTAGCAATCTCCGACCGGGACAGCGCTATGGCTTTATCTGAAGTATATGACTCATAATCAGATCGTTGTACCTCAGGGCTTTGCTCGAGTAAGGCTTGAGTGTTTGGATTCATACTGATAATGAAATCGGAAGTACGTTCGTAACTGAAACGGGCTTCTTCTTGTGATATAAGTGTTTCGTGAATCTTCTCGGTAAAGCGGGGTGAAGAATAAGTAATCTCGGCATGAGGCATAATTTCCTTGACTAGGTCAATTAGTCGGTAAGCCTTCATTTTAGGAATTAGAATTTCTCCACCTACTAGATTAGGCACTATCCCGAGAATATATTGAGCACTCTCTGATGCCGACATTGTAAAGCGGCTCATCTCAGCATGAGTAATTTCAACGGTGCTCTTTTTCTGATTTTCTAATAGCTCAGGAACTACGGAACCTCTTGAACCAAATATATTCCCCAAGCGAATTACCGAGCTTTTCAATAAGCCTTCTTGATTACTCTGTAGAGTAAGCCGCTCAGCGCAGAGCTTGGTAGCCCCGTATAGTGTGGTTGGGTAAACTGCTTTATCGGTAGAAAGTGTAATGACTTGAGATATTCCCTGAGCGAGAGCGGCGTTTAGCACATTAGTAGTACCGTTGACATTGGTTTGTACGAAAGCTCCCGGCTGATTCTCCCCAGTTTCCACCCGTTTGAGAGCCGCTGCGTGAATAACGATATCTACTCGCTGAAAGTGAGGAAGTAATAAGGAATAATTACTTACATCAGCCAATACATAATTGATGAATGGATACTTTTGAGAAGGAAAGTGTTTCCGAGATAAATGCTGCTTATACTCGTCGCGTGATAGTATATTCACGCACCGAGGCCATGATTCCTGGGGTAATGCCGAGATCGCCGACAGTAGCGAATGCCCAACGGTTCCGGTGCCTCCGGTGATTAATATAGATGTGTTAGATAAGTTCACTAAATGATTTTAAATATCTACTTCAATAATAAGCTTGGCTAGCTGAAGGTCATATTCGCTAAAGATTCCCAAACTAGTTTTCTGATCAACAATAATATGACCAACTGTACCTGAGATAACTTTTTGATGTTTATCAAAAATACCTAAACGAGTTACTGATATACCGCCAGTATATTTGTAAAGAGCTTCCCGTTCTAGCTTAGTGAATTTTTCTTGATTTAAAATAGGTTGCATTCCATGACCCTGATGTTGAAAAAATAAGCTGGAATCAGGGCGAACACTAATCAATGAATCAGACTCAAACAGAAATAGGGTATTAATAGCATCATCAATGGTAGTGGCTCTAACAAAAGGATATTCAATAGCCAGCACTACAAAAGTAGAAAAGGTATTTGATTGAAGTCGTTCGTGCTGAAGTATATCTTGTACGGTTTCAATCAAGCCAACGTTTAGCTGAGCATATGCTTGTGGGCGAGGTACGAATAGTACTCTGGGATTATTTGCATACTTCTGGTTCAGCAGGTTTTCAATGCTCGCATCGGGGGAGCTAACCACCACTTTTCTGATATTCTTAGCTGAGAGGGCTGCCTCTATCTTATGTTCAAGAAGCGTTATGTTTCCTAAATTGGTGAAAGCTAAACGATGATTAGTAGTTCCCACATCGCGAATAGGGATAATCGCTAAACTATTTTCGCGTGCTTTGCGGTGCTGAACGTACTCTTGATTGATAGAGGCTCGGGTAGATAAAATACGCCCTTCATTTTTGGTCAGGTTGCTACCATGCTGACGGTAATAAAACAAAGGGGTAGGGACGTTAGCTACTTGATATTTAGCGGTAAATTTCACCCAAAGTTCGTAGCCATCTTGGCACTGATAGTTTTCGCTGTAGCCACCTAATTCCTTTAAAAACTTGGTTCGGATCATGGTACAGGCACCATGAGCAGCTTGATCCATGAGCGATACCTCACTGAAGTCGTGTCGCTGATGAACAGAATCTACTCGTCCGTCAGCATCAGTCAAATAATAATTTGGGAAAACTAGTCCTAATTCGGGATCTTTCTCCAGCATATTTGACATAACGAGCAGAGCATTTTTATCCAGAAAATCGTCGGCATCCAATCGCATAATATATTTTCCTCGGGCTACCCGTAATGCAATGTTATTAGTGACATTTAAGCCTTTGTTCTTTTGAAAGATTGTCTTGATTTTCGGATGCTCAGCTAACGTACGAATGATTTCTGGAGAATTATCTGTCGAACCATCGTCAATAATAATGATCTCAAAATCCTGTAAACTCTGTTGGAGAACACTGTTTACCGCCTGCTCGATGTATTTTCCATAATTGTAATTGGTGATGTAGATGGATATTAATACAGGATATTTCTCTTCCATACTCGTAGTAATACGTTATTACTTTCTAGGAGTTCCTACTAGGGTGAGCCCGTCGGAAAGCTTTACCTCATCAAGTTTCTGTTGGAGTTCCATTTGTATTTCTCCCGTCTCTAGAAGCGGATTGTACTGATTGATGTGGTGGCTGATTTGCATCATAAGTTCATAGACATCCATACCGTAGTACCACGCAGCTACTGGAGAAAAACCCGACTGATAATATAGTTCAGCTGCTGAGGCATCAGTATAACAGCTAATGTGACCCATTGGGTCAAGATGACGGACGATAGTATCATTACAAATGTTCTGAATAAATCCACTGAGAGAATGCCAACGAGGAAGTTTGGCAATGATCATCGCATGAGGATTGTCAGCAAAAATTCTTTGAGCCGCTGCCAATAAATCCTTCGGATTGGGAGTGTGTTCCAGAAGCCCCCAGAAAGTAATAACATCGTACCTTTGGTAGTCCTGATCAACTTTGGTAAAATCTCGAGCATCCATTTCAATCCCCCAAATATTCTTAGCAAATTCTCGACTAGACTCACTCAACTCTATCCCATTCGCCTGCATACCACTCCGACGACAAGCCTCCACAAAGTGACCAGCTCCCGAACCTACATCTAGAATTTTCTGAGGAGGTTTACCATGTAAGTCCTGGTAGAGTTGAACCATCCAGTCTCGCCACGGTACCGCTATCGCATTGAGTCTTGACTCCGCACTTGCTTTATCAGTATAAGTAGCGGCGTAGTTAACATCACTTAGATAAAATTCATGGAGAGCGTTAGGAGAGGGGCGATTGATTACATACGCATGTGTGCAATGTGGGCAAGTGACATATTTTGCTTCGTAGATTGTTACCTGATAGTTTGCTTCTTCAGAAGTAGTTCCACAAACCGGACAAGAAGTTACTGGAGTTTTATCTGGCTGAGAATATACCTCGGTTCGTGTTCGCTTAAAGTAAGTAAGTTGTTCGGTGATATTTTCTACAACATTCTTCTTTAACTTGAGCAGATTAGTCTTTTTGCCTAAAAATGTTTTTACTGGAAAAGCCTGTTCAGACCCATCGTGACGTATCCAGGTTTCTCTCGAAGTATTTTTTTGCATTGGGGAAAGTGCCTCCCGACGATACCATTCCATATTTGTTACATTAAATATTCCCATAAAAGCTTTTGATGTGCCTTCACATCTACTTGCAATGTTTTACCAAGTACTTTCTCAAAATCTCGAGCATCAATGCCATGATTGGGTCTCAAACAGGTTAAATGATCTTCAGTAATTTGAGTTCCTCTTGCTAGGTCCATACTGGGATAAACGGCTCGTCTAAAACTTACCCGATGGTCGCTCTCTACGGGTAGCGGGCGTTTCAGATGATCTCCCTGCAACGATTTTATTTCACTTATCTTATCAATGAGCTGTACAACTTCATCTTTTGTTAGTGAGACCTGATGGTCGCGAAAGGTCTTTCCTTCTCGAGTATCCGTAAAATGAAACTCTAGAATCTCAGCACCCATAGCAACAGCAACCTCTAAAGCAGTAGAACCCACCGTATGGTCAGAATACCCAATGGGAAGTCTGGTTGCTTGGTGATAAAGCGACATAACGGAAAGGTTGGCATCCGAAAAGGGGATAGGATACATGGATGTGCATTGCAGAAGGGCTAAGTTTTGCGGTTCGCGGTATATTTCGCTAACCGATTGGATATACTGCACCGAAGAAAGGACTTCATCGAAGGTGGACAATCCCGTAGAAAGTAAGATAGGTTTATTTTGTTTCGCAGTTGCTTTTAAAATAGGGTAAGCAGTAAGATCGCCTGAACCAATTTTATAGAAATCCAGATAAGGGTCTATCCAGTTAAAATACTCAGTGTCCCAGACCGAAGCGAGAAAGCCAATAGCATTTTTCTTGCATAATTCAGCCAAGGTGATGTACTGATCTTGACTAAGCTCAAATTTTTTAAAGTGTTGATTTCTTTGAGGGCTTTCTTCTCGACTCACTAAAGTATCTCCCTGATAGAGTTGATACTTGACATAATCAACATCGGCCTCCAGCGCTAATTCGGTAAGACGAAGAGCGTAGTCAAAATTTCCTTCATGATTTCCCCCGATTTCGGCAATGAGAAGGGGACCATGTTTACCCTGCCAAAAATTACGCATGTTCTTTACTTTGGTGGTAAGATTTTATGATGGTTTGTAAATTATGATTGTGGGTTGGTTGTGGCAAGAAAGTTAGCATTTTCTCAGCTAACTCAGCATCTTTTGGAGTATCAATTGAAAGGTGAATGCCCGTAGCTTCAGGGCAGTCCTGGTTAATGTAGTATTTTCTCTTACCCAAGTCAGTATGATCATACAGGTATAGTGTAACGTGTTCCCGGTACTTGGCCGAGAGGCTAATTTGAGGTAGGATACTATCGTAAAAACGGACATTCACCATTTCCACGCTCATTCCATAGGGAAACGTTCGCTGAGGGACATTACTATAAAAATCTAGGTTGAGCTTGGTATCAGCTATCATACTTCTTACAGTTGAAAGCTCCACAAATAAATTATCACCATTGATCCGCATAGCATAATCAAAAGAATATTGCTGGGCAGCTTGTAGAAAACGCTGAGCTACGTTTTCTAAGTCACCACGAAAGCAATTAATTTTTTGTTTTTGGCAATATTCTGCAATAGGGTTATCACTGGTTAAAGAAGATGTGGCAACTAGCAATTGATTTGCTGGAAAAATGCTAGCTAGCGCATCGTAAACATGCTGAAGGAGGGGCTTTTTTGCCAGTAATTTCAGTGCTTTTCCAGGTAGTCGGCTAGAATTGTACCTCGTTAAAATTATGCAACCAGTTCGCATTGTTATGTATTCATTAACTTACTTTCGCTCCCCAATTACTTTGGCAGGCATACCGCCGACGATACTATAAGCTGGCACATCTTGATTGACTATGGCTCCAGCAGCAATCACGGCGCCTTGATGTATAGTCACACCCTTTAGTATTTTTGCCCCACTGGCTATCCAAACATCGTCTTCAATAATGATTGGATCAGTTTGGTTAGGCTGCTGATTGATTGGTATTTCTCGATTAATACCGTGGTCACTATCTACAATATAGACAAAGGGAGCGATCAAGCAATCGTTACCAATTTTGATATTTTCTGAAGCAAATATAAAAGTGTGGTAGCCTATTGTAGTGCGATCACCAATGAATACCGAGGAACGTTCATTACACGGACAGATCTTAGCTCCCTCCTTGACTACCACCTGATTCCCAATGGAGATGAGCCTTGGGTAGCGCATAAAAGCTGCATTTTTTTCAAAGTGAACGTCTTTCCCGCAGTAACCTAGCTTTTTTCTCACCTTCGCCATACGAAGACGGTCACGCCAAGTGAGTTTAAGGTGTTTTCGTAGCTGTTGATTACCCATTCACTGTAAGTTGATCAATAGATTCTCTATCAAAGGCATCAATGTAGGAATTAGGAGTGATATTTACTATCTGGCAATCAATGCTTCGTGCGTAGTCCTGTAATTGCCAATAAGAGCGAAAAGAGTAATACCACTTTTGTAAAATTTCGTGGAGCCTTCGTTCTCTTTTTGTAGGGCCAGCGTACATTGGCCGAGCTTTAGAGGTATAAGTTTCTGTTTGAAGTTGATCGTCATAAAAGTGTTTCTGACTTAGAAATACTCGATTATTATCAGTGACAAATACTTCCTTAAGCCAGGAGTGGTCCGCTCCGGTAATATATATCTTCTCAAAACGCATTGCTAGAGCTAGCGAAAGTGTAGCCACTAATACATTATGTGGTCGGGGCATTCCCCAACCCCGGCTTAAACAGAAATTGACGAAGCCTGGTGAGCCTTCAACAGGAGTATTGTTGAAATACGTAATCTGAATTTGGCTATTCTTTCTAATAATATTTTGCCAATGTTGATGCTTTCTGGCCATTACTGGAACCATAAAAACCATAGGCCATTGGGTTCGACTGGCTAATTCCTCAAAAATCCGCATTCGCTCTTCTTGCCACCCCTCTTTTTCTTCTTTTAGCCAAAAATCGGTAGCTGCTAATACATAGTAGTGAGGTTTGATCTGCTGAAAGGCAGTAGTCCGTACAAAATTATTGACTACAAAAATCTTCTTGCCCGTAGTGAATTCAGCATGTTTACTTAAAAATTCTTTAAGTGATGGGCCATTACCTAGAATAATAGCCTCCTCTGATTTAAGGATTGGCTTAGGACTTTTCAAATTAAAATTACTGAGAAGTAACAGCTTAGGTATAGTGAGTAGAGCTTCTACCCACTGATCAAAACGCTGTATTAAGCGAGGCTTCATTGACTAAATGCTATGATTCTAAGCCCAAAAGTACTCAATATCAAATAGAGCCAAAATATATGTACACTTTTCTACCTTTTTGCTTAATTCTTACTTCATCGATCAATCAAAAGGTGAAATCATAAATATATAGTATATTTATACTATATTAATAATTAATTATACTATTATGATTCATTCAAAAGGATTAGTAGGTGGCTTACTGATCTTCACCCTATTCTTAGGTTTTGCTTGTCAAGAATCTGATGAGGAAAGTATAGTAGATGGAAAGAAAGGTAAAATCTCTGTTGATCTAAATTTAGATCTTGAGATCGAGATTACTCGGGCACGTGTAGAAACAGTAAATACTGATAGTTTTTCTGTTTTTATTATTCAATCTACAGGAGATACTATCTCAACGTTTGACCATGCGATTGATGTTCCTGAAAATATCAATCTTCCAGTGGGTGATTACTATGTTATCGCTCAATCGGGGAATCTGGGTTCGGCAGCATTTGATTCTCCATACTATTGGGGGAAAAGCGATTTGATATCCGTGGTTGCTGGACAAACTTCTTCGGCAATTGTACAGTGTGCTTTAGCCAATACAATGATTTCTATAAAATACTCAGAGCATGTAAAGCAGTATTTTTCCGATTACAGCACCTGGGTAATTGCTGCTAGTGATTCTTTACATTTTGAAAAGAATGAAACGAAGGTTGGGTATTTTTCGGGCGAACCAATCCAGATAAAAGCCGAGTTAAGCTCTAGTATAGGCGGTAGTCCAGTATTTGTTAAAGGAGTAATCGAGGATCCTAAAATCAAACACCATTATATTATTACTATTGATGGATATCAATTAGACGGTTCGGTACGTCCAATTGAAATTGAGCTAGACAATACGGTAGATGAAACTAACATTACATTTAGCAATGTGACGATCAATGAAGGGTTAGTAGCTTACTATCCTCTAAATGCGAATACAGATGAAATTATTAGCCATTTTGACGGTGTTGCGAGTGGGGCAGTTCCGACTTTCGATAGGTATGGCAACGCAAGTAGTGCTTATCATTTTGATGGGATAGATGATTTCATCACTATGGGAGATGTCTTGGATTCAGTATTTACTGGGTCGGATCAAGCATTTTCTTTTGCTTTTTGGATGCGGGCAGATACCGTTAAAAAACAAATTATTCTTGCGAAGAGCTCAGACTCAAATTGTAGTGCTAACGAACGGCAGTTTCATTTAAAACTATCGAGCGATCACAAATTGCAACTTGCTACTATGTTTGATTTGGGTTATCACCACAGTCATCGTGTTGTAACCACTTCTCATGCTATACCAAACGAGTCTAATTGGGTGCATATCACTGTGACTTACGATGGAGCTATTGATGAAGACGATGGTTTATCCAGAGTCAACTTTTATGTTGATGGTGAAAAAGCAGCAACTGAGTTTTTCTCTGTGCAAAGAGTGCTTGGAGCTATGAAAGACGGTAATGCACAGTTTGCCATGGGAAATCAAATAAATAGTAATGGTGAAAACTGTGGTAACTTCAATTACAAAGGCGGTTTGGATGAGCTGAGAATATACAATAGGGTACTTACTGAGCAAGAAGTAAGAGCGCTGGTAAGTATTAGTGGCTAATGGTACTAAACTCAGTTTAAGAAACCTTGGAGCACCCATATTCTGAATTTGATCAGCATACTGCCTTTTGCTAGTTGACCTCGTAAAAGGTACCAGATAAACAGAATAAGGGTGCCTCCTATTTTAATTACCTCCTCCAACGCACGCTGAAATTTTTGAAATAAAGTCGCCGTGCTTAGCCGCTCTTTTTCACTTTGTCCTACTCCTTGGGCTAATCCTTGAATATAGTTCTTAGTCAATCTTCTTTTGGGAATAATATGATCCACTACTACGTCAGGCGCATAATAAATCGGTGCGTTATCATTCTTAAGCCGATAAATCAGCTCTTTTTCGTCACCACCCATTAAACCAGTTCCTTTTCTACCAAGGGCTACATTAAAAGTACCGTATTGATCGAAAACAGTCCGTCGAAAAATCATATTAGCACCTACTGGAAACTTTCGGCCAGTGAATAGGCGAGGGGAACTACCCATATCCAGCGCAGAAACCAGGGGAAGTAAAAAGTGCGACATCCACTTTGGTTCTTTTTCTTCGTACACTGGAATTATTTTACCCCCAACAACTAGTATTTCTTCGTTCTCTTTAAAGAAATGAATAATATTTCTGCCAAACGGTTTGTGAACGAATGCGTCATCGTCAATGAAAGAAACCAACTCAGCTTGAGACTCTTCAATCCCTCGGTTTCGGGAGTAAGAATGTCCTTGGTTGGTTTCAACAACGTAATGAAAGGGAGCATCTGGGTGATCAGAAATAAAATCTTGGCAAATTTGGGCTGTCCGATCGGTACTATTATTATCAACTATAATGACTTCGTATTCTAATTGGGGTAAATCCTGCCGAAGTAAGTGGTCTAAAGTCTTACCGATATACTGATCCCGATTATACGTACAAACAATAATAGATAGTTTGGGTAAACTACTCATGCAACTGGCACTTTTTTGCCTATAGGTCGTACACTCAAAACTAACGCGGCTACTGAGACCAATAATAATAGAATCGACGAAATCAGTGATACCATACTACCCACCCGGTAGGAGGCAGGGTTAAAGGAAAACTCAATAGTGTGCTGCCCAGCCGGAATAGTTAGGGCGCGGAATGCGTAGTTAGCCCGGAAGTAGTCAGTTTCTTGTCCATTAATTTTTACTTCCCAGCCATCGGGGTAGTAGATTTCGGAGAAAACGGCGAAGCTTTCGGCAGCAACGTTCGCTTCGTACTTAAGATAGTTAGGTTCGTATTCTACTAAACTAATTTCACCTTCGCTGCTAAAAGTTGTGCTGGGTAGCTCAAAATCACTAGTGTTGACTACAGCCGTTTGAGCAGGGTTGATCGTGCCGATGGCTTCAATGGCCTCGTTGGCATTTTCTGCGGTTTGCACCTGACTGACCAACCAGGCATTTCCCAGAGCTTGATCATTCACGATAACTGCATTTTGAACCTCACCGGCTTTTATATAGCGGGTATTCAGCATATTGAGTACGGGCGTATTCGTAAAATCTCGTTGTCCTTGTTGTAAACTTTGAATCATTCGGTTCATTTCTTCACCCAAATGATTTTCAATCAAATCTTGATAGCGCCCTAGCTTGGCACCATGATATCCTCCGATTGAAGCATGAAAGTAAGAGGTAACTCCGTCGTTGAAGGGGTTTTGTAAGTTTAGTACCCGGGCGTGTGAGTTATTTTGTTGAATAATGAATTCATCAGCTTCGGTAGCAATCATTGCCGTAAAGCGGTTTCGCTCTCGTACATAATCTTCTTCAGTTAAAAATCGCTTGGCAACGGTCCAAAGGTCTACGGTAGAGAGTAAAACGACTACTGCGGCTAAGCCTAGATAGCTGAGTCTTTCTAATTTGAAAAAAAACAAAGCAGCAGTAGCTAGGAGACAAAATACTAACGAGCGTAGAGCATCACTCCTTAATAAATCAGGTCGGTCTTCTTGAATAGCATCTAAGAACTGATCACCAAACTGTTGCGCTAAGCGGTTATCGGCTGAACTTTGGAAGTCTAAAGCTCCGCCAAGAAGAATGAATAATAATAAAATGCCGATCGGGGTACCGGCGGCAATAAAAAAGCGTTTACGGATTTTATCATCCCAACTGCTTTGGAGTAGTGCCTCTAATCCAATCAAACCCAATAGTGGAATGCAAAGTAGTGCAATAACCATTGCCATTTCTACCGTGCGGAATTTATTATAGCCAGGCAGGATGTCGTAAAGTAAATAATTGAAAGAAGGAAAATATCTACCCCAAGTGAGCATAATTGAGAAAATAGTAGCAGCAACCAACCATGTGCGATGGGGTTGAGGAGCAAAAAAGCAGCCAATGAAGAATAGAAAAACCATGATTGCTCCCGCGTAAGTAGGACCAGAAGTACCAGGAGTTTTTCCTCCCCAATATGTAGGGGCATTTTGGACTAAATTTTGAATTTGTTGTCGATTTAGATTAGTTCTTTGTAGAAAACTAGCCAAGTTAGAGTCCATACCAATATTTCGATTGCTGGCTCCGCCTGAAAAGTCAGGGACAAATAACGTCATGGTTTCAGCCATGGTGAGGCTGTAAGCAAAAACATAATCCCGATCTAAACCTTCTTGCTTACTTTCTCCTTCCTTTACCAAAGCGGAAGGTCCGCGGGTAGAGTATTGTCCGTACTGATACGTATTCCAGATTCGGCCAAAATTGGTGCCTACGGCTAGTAGAGCGGCAGCAACTAATATCCCCGAGCGTATCAGAAAGGGTTGAACTTCTTTCTGGCGAATGGCATGAACAAGCATAGCAATGCCGTAAAACAGCACGGTTAGCAATAAATAATAAGTAATCTGTAAGTGATTACTGTCGATTTCCAAAGCTAGTGCTAGTGCAGTCAGGGCAAATCCGCCGAGTAGTTTCCCCCGGTAGGTCAGATGAATACCTGCTAGTACAAGGGGCATGTAGGCAATCGCCTCAATTTTCCAGATATGTCCAGCTTCCAGACTTACAATATTAAATGTACCTAATCCATAAGCGATGGCTCCGGCCAAAGCCAGGTAGGGGCGAACCTTGAAGACAATTAGCAGAACATAAAAACTCAAGATGCACTTTAGAATGACCTCCGCCTGACGGGGAAAACCCAGTGAATATACTTTTTGAAAAAAATTGAGAATACCCTCGCCTTGGTACTTAATGTTAATCAAATAAGCCGGCATGCCTCCAAACATAGCGTTGGTCCACAGGGCCTCTTCTCCTGTTCTTTCCCGATACTCTTTAATCTCTTGCCCGGAGGCAACGCCCTGAGTTACATCGTACTGCTCAATCACCTTGTTTCCAAAAAACATAGGGCTGAAGAAAAGTATGGTAACAATCGCTAGAATCGCGACCGATACTAAGTGCGGTAAAACTTGTTCTTTGAAATTTAGTTTAGACATGGAGTGGAAAGTCAATGTTAGCGGTGAAATTACGATTCGCCACGCAAACTTACCCTCTATATTGATTAAAACTTTAGCCAAAAGGGTGCATTGTAAAAATGAATCTTTGCTGAGACGTCTACTTTATGATCCAACTGCTTACACGTTTTTCTTGGCTTTTCATTATCTCTCTCACTTTTTTCAGCTTTTTCTACATAACTGTTTGCGCTCAGGATTATCCACCCAAACGGGAGTTTCGGGGAGTTTGGGTAGCTACAGTAGGCAATATTGATTGGCCGTCTTCCACGAGCTTAACTACCATAGAGCAACAACAAGAGTTTCAGAAGCTGGTAGCCTTTCATAAGGCAAATGGTATGAATGCTCTAATTGTCCAAATCAGACCCAGTGCTGATGCACTGTACTTATCAAGCTATGAGCCTTGGTCGCGCTGGCTGACAGGACAGGAAGGAAAAAGCCCCGATCCTTTCTATGATCCATTAGAATTTATGATTCAGGAATGTAGGCGGCAGCAAATGGAGTTTCATGCCTGGATGAATCCTTTCCGAGCCATTTTTAACCATGAGAAAGGGGACATTAGCGATCAGCATATTTTTTTTGATAACCCTGAGTGGATAATTCCTTACGGGCAACATAGTTACTTTGATCCGGGTCTACCGCAGGTGCGAAAGTACATTCTGAACGTGGTAATGGATGTTGTGCATCGCTACGATATCGACGGCATTCACTTCGATGACTACTTTTACCCTTATCGTATTGATACGCTATCTTTTCTGGATGATTTAAGCTTTTCCCGCTACGGTGAAGGATTTGTAACCATAGATGACTGGCGAAGAGATAATATCAACCAGTTTGTGCAGTCGGTTCACGATAGTATCGAGGTTGTAAAACCCAATGTTCGTTTTGGTATTAGCCCGTTTGGAGTATGGCGTAACAAGTCTTTTGACCTTTTAAGTGAAGCGTTACCGACCGATCTGTCGGTGGGGGCTGCTTCACTGGGCGGGCTTCCACCGGGTTCTGAGACTCGAGCTTCTCAAACAAGTTACGATGATCTTTATGCTGATGTAATTACCTGGCTGAAGAATGGCTGGATTGATTACGTGGCTCCCCAACTTTACTTTGGTATTGGCTTTGAATTAGCCGACTATCAGAAATTACTGAACTGGTGGGTGAAGCACACTTACGGGCGGCAGCTTTACATTGGTCATGCAGCGTACAAGGTTGGCCGTCCGGAAGATTCTCTTTGGAATGATCCTTTCCAGATCATTGATCAGATTACGTTAAATCGCCAAAGCTTTCAAGTGGATGGCAGCATTTTCTTTAGTGCTCGTTCGTTCCAATCGAATCCATTAGGAATTAACAATCGATTGCAAAAGGGAGTGTTTCAGCATGAAGCCTTGGTGCCCGTCATGCCCTGGCATTATAAAGATGTGCCCGCTCCGCCTCAGAACGTGGTAGCTGCCCGGAGAAGATCATCCGTACTTATGCAGTGGGAGCCCTTCGCCCATCAAGAAGACGGTTATTACATTATTTACGGAACCCAGGGTAAAGAACCACCCAATACGAGTGATCCTACTACCATTATCGCTAAAAGCTACTATCCTCAACTAACTTTTGAAGAAGCTGCTCGAACGGGGCTTTTCCGCAAGGCGTACACCTTCGTGATAACTGCTGTAAACCGAAATCACGACGAAAGCTTTCCTAGCCAACCAGTTCAGATCCGGCTCTTCTACTAATTCTCTATTGGCTTGGTATCATTTCGGCCGTAGGCTCTTCGGTATTACTCCGCAAATATTGGTTGAGAAATTCTAAGATCGCTTGATACCCTTCAATCTGGTTCTCTCTTTTAACAAACCCGTGCCCTTCGTCTTCAAATACTACATATTCTATCGGAACACCGTTAGCCTTCACTGCTTCTACAATCTCATCAGATTCTACTTGCAGTACCCGAGGGTCGTTAGCTCCCTGTAGTACCATGAGTGGCTTAGTGATTTGATCAGCAAAAAATAGCGGTGATTTATTATAAAGGGCAGCCGAATCAGTTTCAGGATTTCCCATTTCGGCGAATAATGACTCTCGGGCAGCTCCCCACCAGGGCGGAATGCTTTGCAAAGTTCGCAGCCAATTAGCTACTCCAAAAATATCCACTCCAACTTTAAACTCATCCGGGGTAAAGGTTAATCCGGCCAACGTCATGTAGCCGCCGTAGCTTCCACCCATAATCCCAATCTTCTCAGCGTCAATGAAATCCAGCGTAGCTAAATAATCTTTAGCTGCCACACAATCTTTCAGATCTACATCACCGTGCTTCTGATTGTCAGCCATCTCAAAGGATTTTCCATAGCCACTGCTGCCCCGGTTATTTACCGCAAAAATGGCGTAACCGTGGTTGACAAGATATTGCATTAACCCGTTATAATTCAGTCTGGATTGCCCTCCAGGGCCACCGTGTATCCATAGCATGGCTGGAGCCGGGTTATCGGCTGATGCCGTTTTGGGTTTGTACAGTATCGATGGAATCTCTAGATCGTCGTAAGAACTGAAACGTACTACTTCGCCTTCCACTAAATGCTGTTGCTTAATTTCGGGGTTCAACGTATTAGTTAAGCGCTGATACTCTCCGGTTTCAAAGTTATAAACATACAAGTCGCTGGGTGAAGTTGGGCTATTTATGTAGAAGGACATCAACCGCTCACTGTCAGAAATATTTACCGAAGTGATTTCTCCTTCCGGCATGTTAGGTAAACTTACCTGATTACCTGTCTCTTGATCGTAAATGGTGATTTGAGTTTGACCATCTTCATTGGTAGCAACTACTTGGTACTTTCCTTCTCGAGATTCGTAAGCGTACCAAATGTCCCAGTTGGCTTCTCTTACTTTTTCCATCTGACCGCTTGCTAAGTCGTAGCGACTTAGGTAGGCAAACTCACTGTCTTTATCAGCTAAAAAGTAAAGGTACTTGCCATCGTGACTAAAATATTGGGGCGAGTAGGCTACGGTATCGTTAGGGTCACTAATCATTTCGGTACTTCCTGTTTCTGCATTGTACAGATATATATTCACTTTTTGCCGGGTGATAGGCTCAGTAAGGGATACTAGCTTCTTATCTTCAGAAATGGCCGCTGGATAGAATTGTCCTGGGTTCTCAAAAACCATTCGGGGTTGATAGGTAGCGGTATTGTTCTCAATGGCGTCAATCTGACTGATTTCCAGTTCGTATAAATCAAAAGCCTGAGGGTTACGCTGATTGGAGGTGTAGAAAAAGCTCTGCTGATCGTAGCTCCAGCCGTAAAACTGAGCTTTAGCAGTTGAATCAGGAGTGAGATCAGTGGCTTCTCCATTTAAGTTTTTTACGTACAAATGATTAATCTCATTGCCACCCTGATCACTGGTAAATAAAATTCGTTCATCTTCGGGAAAATAGGAAATAGCAAAAATTGATTCACTTTCAGAATTGGTTAGCTGCTGAGTATCTCCGCTATCAACCGGGATTTCGTAAGCGTTATAAATTCCAGTTTTCTTACTGTAATACATAATTTTGCTTTCATCGGGTGAGAAGGCACTTCCCCCAATTGGCTCAGTGTTGAGAAATTGCTCGATGGTATAAACTGGGATTTCTTCTTGCTCGAGAGTAGGAGCCTGGCAAGCAAATCCGAGAAGAATGAGTGCAGTGGAATGTAACCAAGTTTTTTGCATGGCTGAAAGTGGGTTAGATTAGACCGAAACTACATCATTTGATAGACTAATGCATTTTTGGTTGCAAATAAAATTCATTAAATAGTGATTATGGGCATAACGTATCGTGTATCATTTTTAAAGTTGTATTTTTAACATTGATTGATGTTACTATTTTAAACGACCTAATTCTATGAAGAGAAGAGATTTTATGAAAACCAGCGCTCTAGCTACCAGTGCTGGAACCTTAGCTACTAGCGCATTTGCTTATACTTCTGCCCCTCCCGAGAAGCGGTCATTTCAGATGAAATATGCTCCTCATTTTGGGATGTTTAAGAATCATGCGGGAGAAGATATTATTGATCAGCTCAATTTCATGGCCGACGTAGGGTTCACCGCCCTGGAAGATAATGGCATGATGAAGCGCCCGGTAGAAATGCAGGAAAAGATTGGACAGACCCTCGGCGATCGGGGCATGGAAATGGGAGTGTTTGTGATTGATAAAGGAGGAAATGGTGCGAACACCCTGGCGGCAGGTAAGCAGGAACATATTGATATTTTTCTGGATGGATGTAAACGTGCGGTAGATGTAGCTAAGCGTTGTAATGCTACCTGGATGACCGTAGTACCGGGTAATTACCAGCGCGATATTCCGATTGGCGTTCAGACGGCTAATGTGATTGAGGCACTTCGCCGAGCGGCTGAAATTTTTGAACCTCACGGTCTAGTGATGGTACTAGAGCCATTGAGCGATACTCCTGATCTATTTCTTCGCTACTCTGATCAAACATACTTGATTTGTAAAGGTGTTAACAGTCCATCTTGTAAAATTTTGTACGATGCGTACCATATGCAGAAAAATGAGGGTCACGTGATCCGAAATATTGACCTGACTTGGGATGAA
Organism: uncultured Flammeovirgaceae bacterium; assembly: GCA_937883755.1. Classification (GTDB taxonomy): domain Bacteria; phylum Bacteroidota; class Bacteroidia; order Cytophagales; family Cyclobacteriaceae; genus Tunicatimonas. The sequence goes on from CAKZYA010000012.1 coordinate 85,080, forward strand.
ATTGCTTACTTCCAGATTGGGGATAATCCGGGAAGAAAAGAACCCACTACGGGTGAAATTAATTACAAGAATGTATTCAAATTTATTCACGAAAAAGGCTACCAGGGTATTATGGGAATGGAGCATGGTAACTCTATGCCAGGTAAAGAAGGGGAGATCAAATTAATTGAGGCTTACGCTCAGGTGGACGACTTTGGAGCATAAAAAAAGCTGCACGGCTAAGGTGCAGCTTCTGAAATGTTCTAATAGTTAGCTGGCTTCTAGCGCGGAATGAGCATTAGCTCAGTATCAAGGCGTGTCAATTTATACTGATGGGTTCCGTTACCGCTCGTGAGCGAAAATTCTTCGTTGGCTTCATTTGCTGCGAATTGTCCGGTTTGCAGTAGCTCACTTTCGCTACCAGCTTTCTGGTAAAGAATTTCGTAGTCAACGGCGACCGAGCCTTCAGAGTACCATACTGAAACCAGATAAGGAGTATTCTGATCCACATTACTCATGACTACTCGTTCAACCTCATTGGTATTTTCACTGAGTAGTACTTGATTATTCGGAAGTTCAACCACTAAATCCATATTTGAAGATGAATTTTGATCCCACTTCAATCTAAGTTCGTACTCATTTTCATCAATATGGTGTTGATAGATACGCTCGGCATCTACTGTGCTAATGCGGGCATTTCCTTCCACAATGCTAGTTAGTGAGATTGATAGAATTTCAGCTTCACTTTCAAAGTCAGTATCCTCAAGTAAATCAAACTCAATGAAAGCTTCGGTCTCTCCCGCAGGTATAAGTAACGGCGATTCAGTAAGTAAACGTACGTCACCCGATTGGAGGTTGCTTGCTAACGTAATATTGCCACCAACTGAAAAATCAATTAGGGTATTACCTTCTTGAGACTTGTCTAAATATACTCGTACTTGCTGATTTCCGCTGCCTTCTCGGCTGCTTGCTTCCGTTACAGAAAACTTAGCAACTGAAGTGGGTAGTCCGAAATTATTAGTATCTACGTCTTCTTGGCAGGAAAATAAAATACCACCGAGAAGCAATGTGTAAATAGGATATTTCATGATCTTATTCATATCATACAAATATATTAATATTTTTTATTGATATTATTATAAATGTAAGTTTCTGCCTATATCTCAATTTTTTGAGTAAACATCTGTAAAGTGCTGATTAACAATGATATTATCGTCTACTTGCTCATTATCGGTAGTAGTATTGGAGCTATTGCGTGGGGGAAAATTGATAAATTGGGTGGGATTGCTGGGTGCATCGTCACATGCTTGCTATTTGCCAGTAGTGGTTTCTACGGTATTTCACTTATTGCTGTATTCTTCCTAATAGGAACCGCAGCCAGTCTGTACAAAATCAACCGGAAAACTGAATTGAGGCTCGCTGAACCTCGCAGGAGCCAGCGTGGCTGGAAAAATGTGCTAGCCAATAGTGGCGCCGCCGCTGCGATAGCATTGGTAGATATCATGTTTCACTCAATTCCTCAAACTGAGTTGTTATTAGCGGCGTGTTTCGCGGTAGCACTATCCGACACGCTCTCATCTGAGATGGGAAATATTACAGGGCGAAACTACTTCAATATTATTTCTTTCAAATTGGGAGTACGAGGCCACGATGGAGTAGTAAGCTGGGAAGGTTTCGCTTGGGGATTATTAGGGAGCTGCACCATTGGGGCAATATATTGGTTCAATTTCCACTCAATGTATGAGACTCTTCTGATCTGTCTGGTAGGGTTTTTAGGAAACGTTCTAGATTCGGTATTAGGAGCAACTTGGCAACGCAAAGGGTATCTGAATAACCATACCGTAAACTTAGCGAGTACTACCGTAGCTGTAGCTACCGCGCTAATTATCATTTTTTGGTAGAAGGAATATCGTGCAATAACCAGGAATTTGGATCAATAACCACATCTTTTACTCTGGATTTTACGCTTAAAGTGAAGGTTTCTTCAAGTTCGTTAACATTGACGGATTGTACTTCCAATTTGGAACTATCATCGTAGCGAATACCGATTTGAAGGGGAAATGTATAAGCTTCTGAGGTTTGGGTTTGTCTAATTTTGACTTTCAGCTTTTTTCCAACCCCTTGGTATTTCCAGTTACTCTCTAAAACCGGATAATCAGAACGGTACAACCACTGAGAAAAAAATTCTGAAAGGTCGCGCCTTGATAATTTACTGGCTAAAGCAATAAAGTCATTTGTTGAAGCATTTTGGTGCTTGTAGCGGTCAAAGAACTGCCGAAGCACATTGAAAAATACTTCATCACCCACAGTAAACCGTAGCATATGCAGTACCCAGGCGCCCTTTTGGTAGGTATTGGCATTGAGTAATTGGAAAAGATTCGACTCATCAGAGTCTACTACTTTAGCTTCAGGAGATTGGAGGTGAAAAGTGAAAATACGTTCTTTATCAGCCACAATCCGATTAGCCATACTATCTCGACCGTAGGTATACTCAAAGTAGAGGTGGGTGAGGTAAGTGGAAAAACCTTCGCTCAGCCATACATCAGCCCAGTTTTTTTCCGAAACCGAATTACCAAACCATTGGTGGGCTATCTCATGAGCAATTAATGCTTCAATAGAAGGTTGATCAATAATCACTGATTCATTGTAAAAGATCGCCGTAGCATTTTCCATTCCTCCGTATTGGGTTTTGGACTGTACGTTAGCAAGCTTCTGGTAAGGGTAGGGTCCAAGAATATTTTCGTAAAATAATAGAACATCTGCCGTGGGGGTAAAGCGATCAAAACCTACCTCTCGGTCTTCTGGGTATACCCAATTCTCAATAGTAATTGATTGGCTCTGGGGAGGATACTGTACCGCAAACCGGGCAGCGCCAAATACCATTACTTTGGTGGGGATGGGCTGGGAAATAGCCCAATGAGTTAGCTTATATCTATCTCGCGGATGACTGTTAGGCAGTAAGTAACTTTCTTCTACCAATCTTCCGTTGGAAACTACTTGATAATGCGCTGGAGCAGTTACGATAAACTCACAGGTAGCCTTATCAGAAGGATGATCGTGAGTCGGCAACCAGAAATGAGCCCGATTTGGCCAGTTATCACCAAAAAAGGTTCGGTCACCGTACTGGTTTTTCTCGATAATGAGTCCGTCAGATGGAATACCGTGGTATCTGATAGTAAATGTTCCCTCAGAAACACCTTGGGTGGTTTCCGGAGTCTGGATAATTAGGGTGTGATCTCTATGAGTGAAGGTGACTGGTTTATTGTTGAAAAGTAATTCGTCTACGATCATACCTTGAACACGAGTGCTATCCAGGCCAGATAAGTGTAAAACTACGGGTTGAGCACGATTGGAGGGTAAGGAAGCAAATACATCAGTCTCTCCCTGAATCTCATCAGTATAATCATGAATTGTCAGTTGAAAAACATAATGCAAAACATCTACGGTAGAAGTAGGAAGAGTGACAGACTGCGAAAACCCCTGAGCGTATGAAATCGTCAGTAAGAAAAGAGTAATTAGTCTCATGTGGAAATTCTTTTCCATGATGTGGTTTTCTGGCTAGAGCTGAAATTTAGAAAAGAAAGCTATGATTTGGTAGGCACATTTAACTTGGAAGGTACAACGCTATGAAAAAGTTATCTAAATCGCGAATTATTGACCTGGGATTACTCATTTTTATTATTCTCATGTTGGCAGTACCTAGCTTACGGCTGGTAGTAATGAGTAATTTACAGGCAGTGCTGCTGCGTACTGGTTTGTTTAATGCAACAGCTAGCCAAGATAGATCAAACGAGTTATTTACTCCATCACTAGTCTTACAAGACACTACTGGGCAACAGTTTGAGATAGCCGACTTGCAGGGTAAAGTATTGTTCGTAAATGTTTGGGCTACCTGGTGCCCACCTTGCCTGGCTGAAATGCCTGAAATTACGAAACTCTATCAGGAGCTAGGGCAGGAAGTTGAGTTTTTGATGATCTCGGTGGATAACAATCAGCAGAAAGCTCGGCAGTGGATTCGCACTGAAAAATTTCCTGCCCCGGTGTACTTTCCTCAGCGGATGAGCTTAGAGTACGAGGCAATTCCTACTACCTGGGTAATTGACCGCGATGGAAAAGTAGTTTTCAAGCAGACAGGTATGGCTCAGTATAACACTGCTCGCTTCAAAGAATTTTTACGTTCGCTCTAGGATTTTACGGTTTTCTGAGTGTCTGACTCTTTCATCCGAACAAAATAATCTTGAGCTGCTGCACGTACCTTAGGGGCTAAGAATAAAGCTGAGATCATGGTTGGGATAGCCATTAGGGCGTACATGCCATCTACCAGATAAATCACCGCTTGCAACGTAGATACTGAAGCTACTACTATTGTCAAGATGTAAAAATAATTGAACCAGTGTGCGCGATGTGCCCCAGCGAGGTAAGAAAAAGACTTGGTGCCGTAATAAGATAGCGTAAATAGGGAAGATAACGAGAAAAACACCACGCAGAGTAGTAGCAAGTATCCGCCAAACTGTTCGCCCGGGAAAGCGATATTAAACGCATCAACAGTAAGTGTAATGCCCTCCATACCCTGTACTTGCCAAACATCCGTCACCAAGATCGCCAAGGCAGTCATCGTACAAACTACCAACGTATCAATCGCGGGACCAAGCATAGCGACTAAGCCTTCCCGGACAGGTTCATTGGTTTTGGCAGCACCATGCGCCATGGGGGCAGTACCAATACCCGCTTCATTGGAGAAGGCTGCTCGTTGGGCTCCTACAATAATGATTGATCCTACGGCTCCCCCTAGTACGGAGGTAGCAGTGAATGCATCGGTTACCACCAAACTGAGTGAAGGAAGAATTTGCTCAGCGTTAGCAAACAAGATATAAATTACTGAAACTACGTAAATGGCGACCATCGCCGGAACCATACGGCTGGCTACTTTCGCAATTCGTTTAATACCACCAAAAATTACAATGGCTACCAGCGTAGACACGATGAGTCCCAAAGTAAGATTTAGTCCAAAGCTTTCTGATACGCCCATCGGAAGCAAAACCACATCTTTGATAACCCGGCCAAGCTGATTAGCATTGACCATCGGAAGGGGGCCGATCAATCCGGCAATACAGAAAAATACTGCTAGAGGTTTCCACTGTTTGCCTAACCCTTTTTCAATCACGTACATAGGGCCACCCTGAACCTGCCCGGCACTATCTTTTCCCCGGTACATGATGGCGAGGGTACAGGTAAAAAATTTGGTAGCCATACCTAGAAAGGCACTTACCCACATCCAAAAGAGCGCACCCGGTCCGCCCACGGTAATAGCCACAGCCACTCCAGTGACATTACCCATGCCAACCGTAGCGGCTAACGCACTAGCAAGTGCTTCGAAGTGACTGATTTCGCCTGGATCATTAGGATCGTCGTATTTTCCCCGTAGCACATCAATAGCGTGCTTAAAGTGGCGGAAAGGGAGAAAGCGGGAGTAGAGCATGAAAAATAGCCCGCCTCCGAGCAACAACACTAAAAGGTGTGTGCCCCAAGCCCAGCTACTAAACTGCTCTAAAATGGATTCAACTTGTCTCAATAGCTTGATAAGGATAGTTTACAACAGCGGTGAATATACTGATTCCTCACCAAACGATAAGACTAACCTACCAGCTTTTTCCAGTCGCGGTAACGGAGAGTGATGTTTTGGGAAATATTATTATAATTTTCCCAGGTATCCTTTACGTGGTAAAGCGATGGCAAATTATTGGAAAGTAACTCTTCGTAGTCTTTGCGATAGAGGCCACCGCCGTAGTAATAAAAAGTGAATAAATTACCATCTTCACTGAAAAGCTCATGACCGAGATAGCCATCCCATATTTCGCTGAGAATGGTACAGGAAATATCCCGATTCTTAAACCGAAAGATTTGAGTGTCGGCTTCATCCTCAAAATATTCGGAGTACAATTCATTGTCAATAATCCACCCTAGGTACATTCCAATGTGAACGTAGGCCTGTTCTATGGGAAGATCATTAGGAAAATTTCCCAGGAAATGGTTCTTGGCGTTGTCGTAAATACTTTTTCCCTTTGCGGATACTGTTTCGGCCATAATCTTTTTTGAACAAAGGTAGGGTATTACCTGTAGCGATTTTGTGAAGTTTCAACCATTTTATTACGCTTGTGAAGTTTTTCTCGATTCGTAGTATTAGTCATAAAACGTCTATCACACCATGATTCTAGCTAATTATATTCGCGATATTAAGGATTTCCCCCAACCGGGTATTTCCTACAAAGATATTACCCCACTACTTAGTAACCCTGCCGCTTTTCGGGAAGCGGTGGCTCAACTAAGTAATTCATTGACTCTGAAACCAGATAAAATTGTTGGAGTAGAATCCCGAGGCTTTATTCTCGGAGCTGCTTTAGCCGATCGATTAGGTATTGGTTTTGTGCCCATCCGTAAGAAAGGAAAGTTGCCTTCGCAAACATTACAACAAGAGTATAATCTAGAATACGGAACTGACTGTCTGGAAATACATCAGGATGCTATCCAGCCTGGTGAAAAAATAGTAATTCACGATGATGTATTAGCTACCGGAGGAACTGCCGCTGCTGCCTGCGAACTGGTGCAGCAGTTGGGTGGGGAAATTATACAGGTTTCTTTCCTGATAGAGCTAACCTTCCTCAACGGAGGTGAAAAGTTTGACCAACACGCTATTTTCAGTCTGCTTAAATATTAGGCATTACCGTAGAGCTTGAATACGGTTTCTCGAAGTGGAGTACTTCTCGAGGAAGCTAAAAAGGCTACGGTTTCAGCTATCTGCGCGGGAGTCACCCAATCGCTAAAATCAGCATCGGGCATAGATTCCCGGTTGGGTGGCGTATCTAGTACACTCGGTACAACCATTGAGCACCGCACTCCAGTCTCGGTAGTTTTAGCATTGATTATTTCGTGAAGTTGAAATAGCAATGACTTAGAGAGAGAATATGAGACCATGCTAGCGCCTGCTGAGGACTGCAAAGCAGGACGGGCTCCTGCCATTACAATGTGGCCTCCCTGGTTCTGCTTTTGCATCTGAGCTGATAAGTTCTGACAACATAAGTAGGCGGTTAGAAAATTTAGTCGGTACATTTTCTCTAGGTCAGCTAAGCTAGTTTCAGCTAAAGTTCCCATAGCAAATCCACCTACCAGCAGAGCGGCAAAGTCAATCTGACCATACGTTTCGGTAATGTAATCCACTAGTCGGCTTACCTCTTCTTCATTACTTACATCAGCAACATACTTTTCAAAATCCGGGTGATTATCAAAATCTAGAGATTCTTCTGGAGTGAGTACAGTTCCTATCACTGTTGACTTCTCATCTAATAATCGAGAGGTTACGGCTTTGCCTAAGTGTCCGGATGCACCCGTGACTAGGATAATATTCTTTTGAGACATACTTAAATAAAATTCGATCGTTCTAAGATATGAAGAGGTTTTTTGAAAAAATGTTTGCTAAACTATTCCAATTTTAAGGTTTTTCTATTATATTAAATCTGAATCGAAAAAAATCAAGCTAACCTATGCTTGGTCAGTCGGCTCTCTGGGTATCTGTGCATACCACAAACTCACCACCGTTCGTTATCAGAGAGGCCCTTGTGCAGTAATGAAGAAGTCACTTATTCGCACTACCATCCGAACAACCACCCTGTTACGTCAAAGTCGTTAACGTAATCTGTTTACTGTACCTTAATTTATTTTCCCAATAAATCTTAGGAGGATATGAGTGTATTAGACAAAATAAAAACCAATTACAGTGCTTCATTTAGTGAGATGACCCTCGCTGAGTTTTTAAAGGAGTGTAAGAAAGACCCCATGATGTATGCTAAACCTTCGGAGCGAATTCTGAAGGCCATTGGCGAGCCCGAACTGGTAGATACCCGAGATGACCCTCAGCTAAGCCGGATATTTTCTAATAAGGTGATTAAGCGATATCCAGCTTTTCGTGAGTTTTACGGAATGGAAGATACCATCGACCAGATTGTTTCCTTCTTCCGCTATTCTGCTCAAGGTTTAGAGGAAAAGAAGCAAATTCTTTATCTGATGGGGCCAGTTGGAGGCGGAAAAAGCTCACTAGCTGAGAAGGTAAAACAATTAATGCAGGAAAACCCCATTTTCGTTCTGAAAGCTGATGGGGAATTGAGTCCAGTGTACGAAAGCCCTTTAGGTTTATTTTCTGATTACAAAAAGGAGTTAGAAGATGAGTACGGTATTCCAACTCGTTACTTACCGGCCTGTATGAGTCCCTGGGCTGCCAAGCGCTTGCGGGAGTTTGATGGTGATGTCAACAAGTTCAGAGTTGTTAAACTTTATCCATCGGTACAGAACCAAATTGGTATCTCTAAAACTGAGCCGGGAGATGAAAACAACCAGGATATTTCTACGCTAGTAGGGAAAGTTGATATCCGTAAACTGGCAGAGTTTCAGCAGAGTGATCCAGATGCGTACTCTTACTCAGGGGCACTGTGTCTGGCTAATCAGGGAGTGATGGAGTTTGTGGAGATGTTCAAATCGCCTATCAAAGTGTTGAACCCGCTGCTGACGGCCACTCAGGAGAATAATTACAAAGGAACCGAACCCATCGGGGCTATTCCCTACGATGGAATTATTTTGGCGCATTCTAATGAGTCGGAATGGGCTAAGTTTGCTAACGATAAGAAAAACGAGGCCTTCTTGGATCGTATTTACAAAGTACAAGTTCCGTACTGTTTACGGGTTAATGAGGAGATCAACATCTATAAAAAACTGATTCGGGAAAGTTCGTTGGATCAAGCACCATGTGCGCCACTTACGTTAGAATTACTTGCTCAGTTTTCGGTGATGACCCGGCTGAGAGTTCCTGAAAATTCCAGCTTATACTCTAAAATGCGGGTCTACAATGGCGAAGTGCTCAAAGAAACTGACCCCAATGCTAAGTCAATTCAGGAGTACCGCGATGATGCCGGAATCAATGAAGGGATGACAGGGGTTTCTACCCGTTTTGCCTTTAAGGTTCTTTCTAAGGTGTTCAATTTCGATAACGAAGAGCTGGCTGCTAACCCAGTACATTTACTCTACGTGCTAGAGCAAGAGATAGTGAAGCTAGAATTAGATGGGGAAACAGAAGAACGGTATTTAAACATTATTAAATCCATTCTAGCGACCAAGTACGCTGAGTTTATTGCCGACGAAATTCAGAAGGCATACATTGAGTCATACAGCACTTACGGGCAGAATATCTTTGAAAAGTACGTCATTTACGCCGACTACTGGATTCAGAACAACGATTACCGCGACCCTGATTCGGGCGAAATACTTGATCGTAGCATTCTGAACGAAGAGCTGGAAAAGATTGAGAAGCCCGCTGGTATTGCCAATCCTAAAGATTTCCGAGCCGAGGTAACCAATTTCACCTTGCGCTATAAGGCCAATAATGGCGGGGAAACGCCGCGTTGGGATGCTTACGAGAAAATCAAAAACGTAATCGAAAAGAAAATCTTTACCAATACTGAGGATTTGCTTCCGGTGATTTCATTCAATGCCAAAAGCAACGAAGAAGACGAGCGCAAGCATCAGGATTTTACTCGCCGGATGAATGAACGAGGCTATACCGCTAAGCAAATCAGAATCTTAGTTGACTGGTTTATGCGAGTTCGTAAAACGATGGGATAAGGAGAAAATAAGAACCGGGTCGCCGGGCGATACGAAATGTGAAACAAGAAGTGTGAAAGTGTGAAATCTTGTAGAGGCGTGATTCATCACGTCTTATTTTCAACGTAACTGTATGAGCAATAGTAATATTATCGACCGCCGTAAGAATACGAAAGGAAAGTCTATCAATAACCGTCAGAAATTTCTGAAGCGGGTAGAAGACCAGATTCGTAAGGCTATCCCCGATATTATAAGTCAGGAATCCATCAAAGATGCCAGTCAGGGTGGTAAGGTCAAAGTACCGATCAAGGGTGTGAAAGAACCCACCTTTCATCATGACCCTCGTTCCGGACGGAAGCAATACGTTCGCCCGGGAAACGATAAGTTTGGTGAAGGTGATAAAGTGCCTAAACCAGAGGACGGAGGACAGGGATCTGGGCAGGGGCGAGGTTCAAATAGTCCCGAAGTGACTGAGGATGATTTCGTGGTAATCTTGAGTCGTGAAGAATTTATCAAATACTTTTTCGACGATCTAGAGCTGCCCAATTTGGTAAAGAAGTACATGCAAAGTACGGTGAGCTACCGCAACCAACGAGCGGGCTATACTAAAAATAGCGTTCCTTCGCGCTTGAATATCAAGACCAGCTATCGCCAGTCACTCGCCCGCCGGATTTCCATTCAAGGGGCTTACGAAGCTAAGATTAAGCAGCTAAAAGACCAGCTAAAGAAAACGAAGAAGGAAGAAGAAAAAGAAAAATTGCAATTGGAGTTAGAGAAGTATGAAAAAATGCGGCTGACCATTCCATTTTTTGACGATGTAGACTTACGGTACAACCACTACGAGCAAGTGCCGGAGCCAACTACTGCGGCAGTGATGTTCTGTATCATGGACGTATCAGCTTCGATGGGGTATCACGAAAAAGATATTGCTAAGCGGTTCTTCACGCTACTTTATATATTCCTAACTCGCCAGTACCAAAAGGTTGAGATAGTGTTCATCCGTCATCATACCGAGGCCAAAGAGGTCGATGAGGAAGAGTTTTTCAATTCTCGAGAAAGTGGAGGAACCATTGTGGCCCCCTCACTGAAACTGATGAAAAAAATTGCTCAGGAGCGTTACACTGATAATCGGTGGAATATTTACTGCTGTCAGGCCTCCGATGGTGATGTATGGTCAAACGGCGATGCTATTGAGTGCAGTCAACTGCTTAAGCAGGAAATATTGCCTACTGTGCAGTACATGGCCTATATTGAAATTAAAAACCGAGGACTGGAAGGATACCTCTGGCACGCTTACAAACGGCTACGTGGAGCGGAAAACTTCGCTATGCGAAATATCAACGATGTGAGCCAAATCTGGCCAGTATTCCGGGCTTTGTTTAAAAAGAAAAATTTGGTGGAAGAGAAAGCAGCGTAAAAATGGAAACTAGAACGGTTCCTGCTGGAACTGGATACCGAAGACTGGAAAAAGGTGAATGTGAAGGGTAGAAGAACGAGGCAAACGGTAAGAATGGTGGACTGTGGACAAATGACAATTAACTAATGGACAAAGAAAAATATAGAGCGATGTTCAGCAATCCCAATTGGGATTTTGAGACCCTTCAGGCAGCGGATGAAGTAACTGACTGGATAGGGAAGGAGTTCTTTAAGCTGGATACGTATCCCAACCAGATTGAAATCGTCACATCGGAGCAAATGCTGGATGCCTACGCGCTGGTAGGGCTGCCGACCACCTATCCGCACTGGAAGTTTGGGAAAGATTTTGTAATGAATCAGAATAGCTATAAGAAGGGCAAAATGGGACTTTCTTACGAGATGGTCATAAATTCAGATCCCTGTATTAGCTACAATATGGAGAATAATACCACCTGTATGATGGTATTAGTCATTGCCCACGCTTGCCAGGGACATAACGCTTTTTTCAAAAATAACTACTTGTTTAAGGAGTGGACATCGGCCGAGTCTATTCTGGATTATATGGTATTTGCACGCGACTTCGTAATGCGTTGTGAAGATGAGTTTGGTTGGGAAGAGGTAGAGGGAGTGCTTGATGCCTGCCACGCACTGATGGACTATGGGATTGATAAATACAAAAAACCACCCAAGCTTTCGCCTGCCAAGGAGGAAGCCCGCTTGCGCCGTTTAGCCAAAGTCAAAACAGAGAATTACAATGAGCTGCTGCGGACATTGCCAGAAGGTTTAAAAAAGCGCAGTCAGAAAGGTGAGAAGAAATCTAAATTTCCGGCTGAACCCGAAGAAAACATTCTCTACTTCATCGAGAAAAATGCCCCTAGATTGCCCGTCTGGAAGCGGGAGCTTATCCGGATTGTGCGGAAAGTAGCCCAGTACTACTACCCGCAGGGCATGACCAAAGTGATGAATGAAGGCTTTGCCACCTTCATGCACTATCATATCATCAACAAAATGTTTGAGGAGGGTTATCTGGACGATGGTTTTATGCTAGAGTTCATCAAAAGCCACAGTGGGGTAATCTTTCAGCCACCTTATAATAGTCCGTATTTCTCTGGCCTGAATCCCTACACCTTGGGCTTCAATATTTTCATGGATATCAAGCGAATTTGTCAAGAACCCACTGATGAAGACTGTAGCTGGTTTCCCAACCTGATTGGTAAAGATTGGCTGGAAGAAGTGCATCTGGCGATGGAAAACTTTCGAGATGATAGCTTTATTGCTCAGTATCTGTCCCCTAAAGTCATCCGCGACATGCGGTTATTTTCTGTTCTGGACGACGAAGACGAAGAGTTCTACGAAATCATGTCGATTCACAACGAGCGGGGCTACCGTAAAATTCGGGAAGCACTTAGTAAGCAGTATGATCGTTCGTACCGAGTGCCTAATATTCAGGTAGAAAATATGGATACACATAAGACCAGCAAGCTTACCCTGATTCATAAAATTCAGAATGATCGCTTATTGGATGAAGACGAAGCTGAAGAAACTATCCGATACCTACGCTACTTGTGGGAATTCCCAGTAGAGCTACATTCTCGTAATCGCGCCGGAATTGATGAGGATTTCTACGAATGTTGAATGCTGTGTTCAGGTGTTATTATTCATAGTTCTCAAGTTTTAAGGTCAGTAAGTTTTAACACTAGACGTCGGGCACTTGAACGCTAATAACTACGGGCTCCTGACAAGATCTGTAACTTCTAAACTTATAACCACACCAAGAAGGCCTTTAAACCTGGAACTTTTTAACCTGAACACAATCCCACTTCATCTTTTGGGAAAATTCTAAATTCCGTCCATCTTTGTCACGCATGGATTTGTCAGCTATCCGAAATATTATTTTTGATTTGGGGGGAGTGATTATTGACCTGGATGTTCAAGCAACTTTTGCTGGGTTTGCTTCGGTTAATCGTAATCCAGACGCTAGCAAGCTTTCGTTAGACGAAGTAGGATTGTTGCTGGACTACGAAAAGGGCTTAATCAGCAGTGAAGCTTTTCGTGCGGGGATTCACGAAGTTTTGGAAAACCCTTCTTTGACAGATGAGAAGATTGATAAAGTCTGGAACAGCATGCTGTTAAGTATTCCTGAAGAAAGGTTGGCGTTAATTCAGCGTCTGGCGCAGAACTACCGATTGTTTGTGCTGAGTAACACCAATGAAATCCATGTCACGGCTTTCAACCAAATTGTTGAACAGGTAAGCGGACAACCTACCATCGATGCCTTCTTTGAGAAAGTATATTTTTCCCATGAGGTCAAGATGCGGAAGCCTGAGCAGCAGATTTACGAGCACGTACTAGAGGATAGCCAACTCAAACCAGAAGAAACGCTTTTTTTGGACGATAAGCAAGAAAACCTTTTGGCTGCCCAGGAAGTAGGTATTGGCACTATCCAAGTTACTCCCCGACAAGATATTCTTTCCATTTTTGCTAATTTATGATAGAACGCTACCGCCGTTGGGGAATTCACCTGATTTTATTTCTCGTTACACTTACCACTACCACTTTTGCTGGAACTGAGTGGCAGTTTATGCGCTTTGTCGGCTGGGATGCCCATCCTATCACCTGGGAGTGGTTTGTAAAAGGATTCGCTTTCTCGTTACCATTTTTAGGGGTGTTGACCATTCACGAATTTGGGCATTACTTTACTGCTAAATGGCATAAGGTAAAGGTCACATTGCCCTACTATATTCCGTTTTGGTTTGGTTTTTTGGGCTGGATCGGACTGTACGGACTGCCCTCAATCGGAACAATGGGGGCAGTCATCCGAATCAAAGATCATATCAACTCCCGCAAGCAGTTTTTTGATATTGGGATTGCCGGACCTCTGGCCGGCTTTATCGCTGCTCTCGGGGTACTTTATTATGGTTTTACCCATCTGCCTCCTAAGGAAAATATTTACGAGATTCACCCTGAATATCAGTATTTTGGAGACGATTTTGAGGAGATAGTTTATCAACAAGATACTTTTTTTCTTACCAAAGACTACGAACAGCAGTTTGGTCCTGCACCTACTTATTGGCCTGATACCATGCGTTTTGGCCCCAGTGATGCCTCGTTTGCCTTAGGTAGTAATCTACTCATGACTTTCTTTGAAGAATACGTTGCCCCCGAAGGTGACTGGGTGCCCAACCCCTACGAGATTATTCACTATCCCTGGATTTTTGCTGGATACCTCGCTCTATTTTTTACTGCACTCAATCTGATTCCGATTGGGCAACTTGATGGCGGGCATATTCTCTATGGGTTGATCGGTGCTCAATGGCATCAAAAGGTATCGGCCACCTTGTTTATTCTATTTGTTTTCTATGCGGGGCTAGGCACAGTTACGATGACGGATATGTTTATAGAATCGGTTTGGGGTATACCACTGTTTTATATCTCATTTCCGTTTTATTTAATGTTTTTGTATATACTCTTCTCCCGATTAGCCCGTTCCCCTCAGACGAATTTGATGGTAGCTGTGGCGATATTTACGACTCAGTTTCTTATTTCTTCTTATTTAAATGTACAGGGGTATGCTGGGTGGTTAGTTTTTGCTTTTCTGATTGGTCGGGTTCTGGGTATTTACCATCCGGTCACACTTATTAACGAGCCGCTCTCGTCAGGTCGTAAGGTGCTAGGCTGGATCGCATTATTGGTATTTGTTCTCTGTTTTACCCCCAACCCGTTTGGCACTTCTTGATCACTAATAAGTTTTTTAGCTATTAAAGTAAGTGGACAGTTAGCTGAGAAAACAGGAGAAAAGCCATTCAATATAGTTGGTTCAGCTGATAGCTTAGAAATTACAGAATGCTTACCAGCTAAGCATTATTGAGGGAAAGTTCCAAAGATTCTGTTAGCATTTTGTTAAATCTGCAAAAGGATAGACCGATTAAAAGATAAATACGTATTTTCACGTTCATCCTTACCTATACTAGATACTATGAGAATTGAAATACCCCGCGAGGTAGAACGCTTTGGTCCAATTATGTTTCATGATGTGCAAAAGGTTTACGAACTGGATGCCGGACTAAAATTTGCTAAAAACGAGGGAAAAGAAAACTCAACCATTGTTCGTCTTTCTTACGAGTCAATCAATGAGATTGAGCAGCAAATGGTAATTGTGGTTCCAGTGATGGAAGAGCGAATCAAATTAATTGAAGGAGTACTCTGTGGTATTCCTAACGATTGTCTTACCATTGTTGTGTCCAATAGCCCTCGCGAACCGATCGACCGCTTTTTTATTGAGAAAGATGCCATTGAGCATGCCGCTCGGTTTATGAATAAAAACATACTGGTTGTTCACCAAAAAGACCCTTTATTGGCAAAGGCCTGCATAGCATCCGGTTATAAGTATATTCTGGATAAGGAGAATAAAGTGATGAATGGCAAAGCCGAAGGAATGATCTTGGGAACAATCTTAGCCAACTTAACTGGGCGAAAATATATTGGCTTCATTGATTCGGATAACTTCTTTCCCGGCGCAGTGCTGGAGTATGTGAAAGAATACTGTGCAGGTTTTAGCCTGGCTAAGTCGCGCTACTCTATGGTGCGAATTTCGTGGCATAGTAAACCTAAAATAGTCCAGTCTAACCTGTTTTTTGCCAAACGAGGGCGAGCATCGGAGCATACCAATCGTATATTGAATTCACTTATCAGTCAGTACACGGGCTACGGTACCGAAATTATCAAGACGGGTAACGCCGGGGAACACGCTATGTCGATGGATTTAGCCGCGAAATTAGATTTTTCGTCTGGTTATTCTATTGAGCCTTATCATTACATCAATATGCTGGAAAGGTTCGGAGGTATCATCGGCAATCCGGAAAAAGATGTAATGAAAAACCGCATTGAACTTTTTCAAATTGAATCGCGCAACCCGCACTTGCACGAAGTGAAAGGGGATGTGCATGTGCAAGATATGAGCCGGGCGGCAATGGAAGTAATTTACCGCTCACCTATTTGCCCGGATACACTTAAAAAGGAAATTCTGGACGATCTGTACAATCGTAAACTGCTGAAGTCTGGCGAAAAGTTGCCTGAGACGCTATCGTACTATCCGGCTATTTGTAACGCCGATCTGAAAAAGTTTGCGAAAACATTAGAAAGTCACGAGTACGCTAAGCACTTTAAGGCTACCGCAGTGAAAAAGGTGAAAAATGAAACTCCCGGCCTGATGCGCGAGAAAGTCAGTGACCCTGGCGAATTGTTACCTGACCAAGAAAAGATATTGGAAATGAAGTAGTTAAGATGAAATCAATCATCTTTACCGATCTCGACGGAACCCTGCTGGATTTTCAAAATTACTCTTATTCAGTAGTAGAATCAAGCGTTTATCAGCTTCAGGCACAGTTTATTCCAGTGATATTTTGCTCGTCAAAAACTAAGACAGAGCAGCAATACTATAGAAAAGCATTACATAATACTCATCCGTTTATTGTAGAAAATGGTAGCGCAGTTTTTATACCAGTAGGCTATTTTCCTTTTAGGACTTCTGAAAAGGTCACTGACTATACAGTCACTGAGATTGATGGGTTTGAGGTTATAGTACTGGGGGAAACTTTCTCAAAAGTTCGGCAGGGCATTGAGCAAGCCCGACGTGAAGTCGATCTACAATTATGGGGCTACACTGATTTATCGCTGAAAGAAATCATGGAGATTACCCACTTAGAGAGCGAGTTTGCTCAGCGAGCCGCTACCCGCGATTTCTCCGAAACTCTTCTCAAGGGTGGTAAATCCAGCGAAAAATTTAAAGAGTTTCAAGAGCTACTTGTTGCACAAAATCTATCCTGCGTGTCGGGTGGTAAATTTCATACCGTAATGGGGGCTGGTAGTGATAAGGGTAGGGCAGTTCAAGTCCTAACCAAGCTGTTTAATATTCAATTTGGTAGGATTCAAACAATTGGTTTGGGCGATTCTGCCAATGATTTACCTTTACTTCAGGCGGTTGATCAAGGCTTCTTGGTTCAGCGGCAAGATGGCTCTTGGTTAGATGTTGATGATGAAAGTATTCAAAAGGTAAAAGGAGTTGGCCCCGAAGGTTGGGTGAAGGTAGCCCAATCACTGATTTCCGTATAAATCTAATAATTTCCTAAGCTCAACCAGCGTATTAGCTTCTTCCGGTGGTTTATCTTGCCGCCAGCGTATAATACGGGGAAATCGCAATGCTACGCCCGATTTGTGGCGAGATGACTTCTGAATACCCTCAAACGCAATTTCAAATACCAATTCAGGGTTTACCGACCGAACAGGCCCGAACTTTTCCCGAGTATTACGTTTTACGAACGCATCGACCTGGCGCATTTCTTCATCGGTTAACCCTGAGTAAGCTTTAGCAAAAGGTACTAATCGGCGTTCCCCATCGTATTCATCCCACACTGCGAATGTATAGTCGGAGTATAATCCTGAACGCCGTCCGCTACCTCGCTGGGCATTAATCAACACTCCATCAATGGTAAGTGGATCAATTTTCCATTTCCACCAATCGCCTCGTTTACGGCCGACGCGGTACGGACTGACTTTACGTTTGAGCATAAAACCCTCCGCCATTAAGGAGCGGGATTGCTCCTGAAGTGTAGCCAGAGCATCCCAATCATCGGCTTCCACTGTATCGGATAGTAAAAAATAGGAAGCCTCATCTTTAACTTGCTCGTGAATCTCTTCTAACTTCTCTCGCCGTTTTGCTATCGACCACTCCCGAATATCTTCACCTTGCCACTCCAGCAGATCATAAGCCAGTAACACCACTGGGGCTTTTTTTAAGATAGCCTTAGAGACGTTTTTTCGTCCGATACGGGTTTGCAGCAGTGCAAATGGTAATATTTGATCACTGGCAAACGGTAATATTTCTCCGTCAATCACCGTTCCTGAGGGCAATATTTTCGCAAAGCCAGCCAGTTCAGGAAACTTATCAGTAACTAACTCTTCGCCTCGCGACCAGATGTAGTGCTTGCCTTCTCGCACAACTACCTGTCCCCGAATGCCATCCCATTTCCACTCCACTTGCCATTCATCTACTGAACCTAAGTTTTCCACCTCATCGCTGGTAACCGGATGCGCCAGAAAGAAAGGGTAGGGGCGGGATAAATTATCTTCTTGGTTTTCTTCCAGCACTAGCGACTCAAACGAAACATCGTTCGGGTTCCAGTCACCCATTAGGCGATGAGCTACGACGGTTTTATCAATATTCGTTTGCTGAGCTAGTGCTCGGAACGCTAGGTTTTGGGAAATACCAATCCGAAAGCTGCTCGTCATTAATTTAGTAAATACCAACTTTTCGGGCTGAGTCATCTGCTGCCAGGCAGCTAGTATTCGTGCTTTCTTTTCGCCTTCTTCTAATTGGTGCAAACCCTGAAGATAGTCTACCCAATATGCCAGTGGCTGATCCTGAGTATCCGTCGGTGGAGGTAGAAGTAAAGAAATGGTTTCAGCTAAATCGCCCACAAATGAATAAGATTCCCGGAATAGCCATTCGGGCAATGCAGTCAGCTCCATCGTCCAGGTTTTTAGCAAGGTAGAATTTACCGGACGCTTGGGGCGTTTATGGCTGAAAAACGCAATTACCCATAGTTTATCCCGATCAGGGGCAGTAGCGAAATACTCCCGGAGCAGTGCTACTTTTTCATTGGTTTTGTTCGTTTGATCAAGCTCAACAAATAACTGGGCAAACTGCTTCATAATCAAAAATGCCAACTTGTGAAAACAGTAAATGTTTTGTATCTCGGCGGTACAAAACCTAACCTACTGCTATGAGAAATATGACTCTCGTTATCATATTTTTGCTTCTTCATCGAGTATCAGATGCCCAAAGTGTATCTGAGCGGCCTAATATTATTGTGTTTATCGCTGATGATGCCGGGTGGCGCGACTTTGGCTGCTACGGAAATCCTGTGATTCAGACCCCTAATATTGATCAATTAGCAGCGGAAGGTATTCAGTTTAATAATGTTTTTTTGACTACTCCGCAGTGTAGCCCTACCCGAACGAGCTTGCTCACTGGACAGTTTGCCCACACACTACGTACGGAAGATTTGCACACGCCCCTGAAAACAAGCCAAAAGACGGTAGCTCACCACTTAAATGAAGCGGGCTACTATACCGCTCTGCTGGGAAAATCGCATATTGGAAAAGAAGCCACTGCGGAGTTTGATTACTTCAACCCGGGTAAAGGAAATCCTCGCGGGCAAGATTTAGAGACTGTGCTAGAAGAAGCTGGAGAACAACCAGTTTTTACCTGGTTTGCTTTTTTTGACCCTCACCGCAGTTATAAGTCTCACACGATTGCCAATCCGCATAACCCCGATGATGTAGTAGTTGCCCCCTATCTGGCTGATACTCCCGAAACCCGGCTAGATTTAGCTATGTACTACGATGAAATCGCCCGAATGGATAGTACTATTGGCGCAGCGTTGCAGATTTTGGAGGATCGGGGTGAACGAGAGAATACGGTCATTTTCTTTATGACGGACAACGGTAAACCCTTCACTCGGGCAAAAGGTACGTTATACGATGAAGGGGTGAAAACCCCGTTTATCGTAAACTGGCCGACTCAGATAAAACAAGAAAGTACGGATGATAACTTACTGACAACTTTGCGATTAGCCCCAACTATTCTTGATTTGGCCGGGGCTGAAATTCCTACATCTATGTACGCGGAAAGCATGGTTCCATCGTTGGTAAATCAAGAGCGAGTGGTTGATGAGTTCGTATTTAGCGAGCGTAACTGGCACGATTGTGACGAACACATGCGGAGTGTGCGAAGCGATAGTTTTAAGCTGATTGTAAACAGCTATATTGAGCTTCCGCATGGTACTGCGGCTGATTTAGCTGGAAGCTTATCTCACCAATCATTATTAAGACTGAAGGAGGAGGGAAAACTCAGTGAAGCCCAGTCCTTGGTTTTTCAAGTGCCTCGGGCGGGTATTGAACTATACGACGTAATTAATGACCCTTATGAGCTAAATAATCTGGCATTTAGGGCAGAATATCGCCCAGTGATTCGTAAGCATTATGAAGTTTTACAGCAATGGATGCAAGAAACTGATGATTTTCCACCGCATTATCGCCGAAGGTACGACAATACCGACCGCGTTACTGGTGCTATGTTTAGGTTCAATCCTCCTGAAATGTACGCCCCATTACCAAATTAATTAAAATAATACAATTTATTAGTAATAAAGCAATATAATAATCGTTTCTATTTTTTAAGAAATGTATCAAAGTAAGTTTTATATGACTTTTTTTTAGTTTGATGCAAATCAAAGCTGAATATTTGCAAAAGAATGAATGAGCGCACCGTCTCATGCCAAGTAATGATTATTATTAAACATACCACAAAGTTTGTATTTGTTATTCTGACCCTATCGGCCTGTCAGCGAATGATCTGTCCGGCCTTTCAGAGTACTTTCATTCTAGACGATAGTGTACGGCTTGCGCAGTTCTCCTTATTTGAGGGCGATACAGCAGGTTTTGCCCCTAAGCAATTTGTGACTGATAAGAACCGCTACGGTATTATGGCAGAATTGAGCTATAACAAGAAGTATAATGCCATAAAGACAGTAGAGATGGTTACCATTTTCCCACCCGGTGAGCCAGCTTCTCAGGATTCAGCCTACGTTGACCCACTTGATAGCGGAAACCCGATGATGGCTCCGGCAGATTCGGTTAATACGCCGATGATTGTTGGCGAAGAGCCAAAGTAAATCAAATCACAATATTCACAATTCTCTTAGGCACCACAATTATCCGCTTAGGTGATTTGCCATCCAGCCATTTTTGAACAGTTTCGTCTTTTAATACGGCATTTTCTATTGCTTCTTTTGATGCATCTACCGCGAAATTCAACTTAGTCCGTACTTTACCATTAATCGAGATAGGATACTCGTGAGTATTCTCAACCAGGTACTCCTCGTTAAAAACTGGAAAAGTTACGGCAGTCACACTTTCTTGGTGCCCTAGCAGATGCCAGAGTTCCTCGGCTATATGGGGAGCAAAGGGTGAAATGATCACGACCAGATCGGTTAAGATAGCGCGCTTATTGCACTTGAGCGACGTAAGCTCATTCACACAAATCATAAAGCTACTTACGCTGGTATTGAAGGAGTAATTCTCAATATCCTCCTGTGCCTTCTTGATGGTTTTGTGCAGCACTTTCAGTTCTTCGGGAGTAGGAATATCATCTGATACAGCAAAATTACCTTGTTCGTTGTGGAATAGCCTCCAGAGTTTGCGCAAAAACTTAAATACGCCGTCGATGCCATTGGTATTCCAAGGTTTGGATTGCTCAAGCGGTCCTAGAAACATTTCGTACAGTCGTAGCGTATCGGCTCCGTACTGCTCGACCACATCATCTGGATTAACGACGTTGAACTTAGATTTAGACATCTTTTCAACTTCAGGCTTGGTAAGGAATTCTTGAGAGTTTTCGGGTGACCTCGGATAAAATTGACCTTGCTGCCAATAACCACCATTAGTTATAAATACAGCATTTTTATATCCTGATTTAGAAAGAAATCCATTTATATCTAATTTGTTGTTATCGACAAGATTAATATCAACATGAGTTTCAATTAGTTTATCAGGATAATTAGAGGCGACATCTGCACTTACAAATACATTATAAATATCATTACCCAGATTGATTGAGCCATATACAGAAATAGTGTTCGTTCCAGTTAAGCCTTTATACATGATCTCAGATTGCCCCTGAATCATCCCTTGGTTAATCAGCTTTTTGTAAGGCTCGTCAACGGTAACGTAGCCCCGGTCGTACAAAAACTTGGTCCAGAAGCGAGAGTAGAGTAAATGTCCGGTAGCGTGCTCAGTGCCACCAATGTATAAATCCACACTTTCCCAGTACTTCTGGGCTTCTGGGCTGACGAATTCTTCTTCGTTCTGCGAATCCATGTAGCGGAAGTGGTACCAGGAAGAACCTGCCCAACCGGGCATGGTAGTTAACTCGTAAGCGTACTGATTTTGATACTTCCAGTCTGTAGCTCGTCCCAGTGGCGGCTCACCACTTTCGGTGGGCTTGTATTCGTCTACCGAAGGTAACTCCAGTGGCAGTTCATTCTCAGGTAGTAAACGAGGAATATCATCTTTAAAATACACCGGAACCGGTTCTCCCCAGTAGCGTTGGCGACTGAACACGGCATCCCGCATGCGGTAATTCACTTTCGCTTTACCTAGGTTTAACTCTTCAGCTCGTTGAGTTGCTGCGGGAATCGCATCGTGAGAATCCATTCCGTTGAGAAAGCCCGAATTAATCATCTTTCCGTGCTTTTTCTCAGTCGGGTCGTCCATACTTTCTGTTCCTTCAATCACGTGGATGATAGGTAAGTCAAAGTGCTGGGCAAAGCGATAGTCACGATCATCGGAGGAAGGTACACCCATGACCACGCCAGTTCCGTAACCCGCCAGTACGTAATCGGCCACCCAAATAGGCACGGGTTCATCCGATAAAGGATTGATCGCGTAAGAACCTGTAAACACTCCCGAAACCGTCTTCACATCAGCCATGCGGTCTCGTTCCGAGCGATTAACTGCCATTTCTACGTAAGCTGAGACTTCTTCTTTACGATCATCAGTTGTCAACTGCTGAATAAGTTCGTGCTCAGGAGCCAAGGTGATGTAAGTAACCCCAAAAATTGTATCTACCCGAGTGGTGAAAGCCGTTAACGTAATCTCAGAGTCTTGTACTTTGAAATCCAGTTCACAACCATAGGATCGGCCAATCCAGTTGCGTTGCATCTCTTTTAGAGAGTCGGTCCAGTCGATTTGTTCTAAGCCTTCTAGTAAGCGATCTGCGTAGGCAGTGATCCGCATCATCCACTGCTTCATCTTTTTGCGTTCAACCGGATAGCCGCCGCGTTCGGAGAAGCCGTCTTTCACTTCATCGTTAGCCAGCACCGTTCCTAATTCAGGACACCAGTTTACGACAGTATCAGCCAGATAAGTAAGTCGATAATTTAGTAAGATTTTTTGCTGCTGAGCTTCAGAGAAGCTATCCCACTCTTCGGCGGAAAATTGAGGAGTATCTTCATCACAGACGGCTTGCACGGCAGCGTTTCCGTTTTGCTCAAATTGCTCAATGAGTGACTCAATCGGTTCAGCTTTATTAGTAGCTTGGTTAAACCAACTTTGAAATAATTGCATGAAAATCCATTGGGTCCAACGGTAAAAGTTGGGAGAGCTGGTTTGTACTTCCCGACTCCAATCAAAAGAAAATCCCAGATTACCTAGTTGCTCCTTATAACGTTCAATATTTTGTGCTGTAGTAATTGCCGGATGCTGTCCGGTTTGGATGGCGTACTGTTCGGCTGGAAGACCAAAAGAGTCGAAACCCATTGGGTGCAGCACATTAAAACCCTTTAGTCGTTTGTAGCGACTGACAATATCCGAAGCAATGTAGCCCAGTGGATGACCCACGTGCAAGCCTGCGCCCGAAGGATAAGGAAACATATCCAATACATAATACTTCGGTCGCGAGGGATCTACTTCAACTCGGTAAATATCATTGTCTTGCCAGTGCTGCTGCCACTTTTTTTCTATTTCCTGAAAATTATATTCTGCCATAATTTTAATGAGTAATGAATGATGAATAATGATTAATGGAATAAGTCTGAAAACGATTGATATTTATCAGTCATTACTCATTATTCATTAATTTGGGGCAAACTTAGCAGAATTTAATCAGAAACAACAGTTGTCAGTGTCCTCAAGAAGTTAGTTGGATCAGGATAATTGACTGATTAATTCTTCAAGGGTGCAGATACCTGAATTTTGGCGATTTCGGATGAAATGGTAGATGGCTTCAGCAGTGTTTTTACTCTTAGCGTCAGAGTTCCCATCTTTAGTCAGCAGTATTTTCCAGAAAAATGGTGAATGTTCTTGAGAAATTACTTTTTCAGCAGTCTCTCTCGAGCTTCCTAGCCCAATTACCGGAATTTGGTGCTTATGCCCCAATCGCCACAATGATAGAAAATGATCGGATGGGTTTTGGTCAATAGGCTCACAGCAAACAAGAAACTCTATTTCTTCGGAATTTTCTTCTATCCAGGTAGCCAGGTTAGACTTGGGAATATAGTGCCAGTACTGAACATTTTTTATCTGCTCATCAGCAAGAGACAGACTCGTATCAGATAGGACTAAGTAGTTAAAATTGTGCTCATTTAGCTGTTTAGCTAATGCAAGACCCAATGGCGAACTGGCTTCAGTAATTACGATCATAATTTTGGCTTAGTTTGAAGAACTGAATATAGCAGACAGATTGTTTATATTTGCAAAAAATGAGAAGAGAGGTGGAAGACGGGGAAAAGTTGGAAGCAGTAGCCACGTTGTAAAACGTCAGAAGCTGGAAGCTCGGAATTAGTAGAAATTGCTTCGCAAAAATTAGAAAAGTGATGAGTAACTGTGGACTATAGACTATAAACCAACAGCAACCAACAATTTAACAATCGAGCAATAATATTCAATCATGATTTATGTGAGTCGGAAAGAGCACTTTAATGCTGCTCATAAGTTGTATAATCCTAATTGGACGAAAGAAAAGAACGAAACGATTTTCGGTCCTTGCGCTAATGAAAACTGGCACGGACATAACTTTGAGATGATCGTAACAGTGAAGGGCAGACCTGACCCGGAAACGGGTTTTGTAGTAGACTTAAAGACGCTTAGCAAAGTTATAAAGCGTACGGTGATTGATAAGGTAGATCATAAAAATCTGAATCTTGACGTAGATTTTCTTAGAGGAAAAATGGCAAGTTGTGAGGTGTTGGTAGAAGAGTTCTGGAAGATACTGGCTCCTGAAGTTGCAAAGATTACCCCTCGAGGACAGCTATACTCTATCCGATTGTTTGAAACTCATAAAAACTTTGTAGAATTCTTTGGCGAAGGACTGGAACCAGTATCTGCCCCGTTTAAGGAACAATCGCAGCCCGAACCTATGCTAAATCTATGAGATACTACTTAGTTGCCGGCGAGCGCTCTGGTGACTTACACGGGGGTAATTTAGTAAAAGAGATTCATAAGGTTGATCCAGAGGCTGAAATCCGGGCGTGGGGGGGCGACGAAATGCAGCGAGCTGGAGCTACGCTGGTGAAGCATTACAGCGATCTAGCCTTCATGGGCTTTTGGGAAGTTGCGAAAAACCTTTCTACCATTCGGGGATTTCTCAAGCTATGCAAGGCAGATCTAATTGATTTTCAGCCTGATGCTGTTATTTTGATTGATTATCCGGGCTTTAATTTCAGGATTGCCAAATTTGCAAAATCACAAGGGTTTCGTACTTACTACTACATTGCTCCTAAAACCTGGGCCTGGAATTCATCCCGCACCCATAAACTTCGGAAATACGTCGATCAGGTGTTTTCCATTCTCCCGTTTGAAAAACCCTTTTTTGAGAAGTACGGAGTGAATGTAACCTATGTTGGTAACCCACTGTATGATGCAATTAGAGATTTTCAGTCAGAACCTAATTTTCGTAAAAAGCACCACCTTACCGCAAACCCAGTGATCGCCCTTCTACCAGGTAGTCGTAAGCAGGAGATTCAAAATATGCTGACTACTTTGTTAGAGGTGGTTCCTCATTTTTCTCAGGTTCAGTTTGTGGTTGCTGCCGTAGGAAATCTTCCCGCTTACTACTATAACCCGGTGCGATCGCATCCTCAAGTACGAATTGTGACTGACCAAACGTAT
The DNA here is from genome assembly GCA_937883755.1 of uncultured Flammeovirgaceae bacterium. Lineage (GTDB taxonomy): Bacteria > Bacteroidota > Bacteroidia > Cytophagales > Cyclobacteriaceae > Tunicatimonas. The sequence goes on from CAKZYA010000012.1 coordinate 110,847, forward strand.
CAGGTGCTAAGTGAAGCGCATTTTGCCATTGTTACTTCAGGTACAGCCACGTTAGAAACAGCATTATTTAATGTGCCCCAGATCGTGGTTTATAAAACCAGTCCCGTTTCTTATCGTATTGCCCGCTCACTGATTAAGGTTTCCTACATTTCCCTTGTCAATTTGATCATGGATGAAGAGGTCGTGCCAGAATTGATACAGCAAGATTTTACGGTTGATAATATTGTGAGTTGGAGCCAGAAGTTGATAGAAGAAACGGAAACCCGTAAAACGCAACTAGATGCCTACGCTAAACTGAAAGACTTAATGGGTAGTCGCCCTACCTCGCAGATCGTTGCTGAAGCAATACATTCCGATTTTGTGTAGGAACAGACAAATGTTTCAGATTTCTCTGATTCACTTTCATCTAACCCAGTTTGGGTTATTGCAAAACCATATCTATTTCGTAATATTGCTTATTATTCAATTTTCTATTACCTAAATTCTAATTTATGAGACAATCTCTAACTACTATGAAATTGCTCCGTGTCAGGAGTAGTTTACGATTCTGCTTAGCTTGTTTCTTAGTAAGCGTTTGCACTGTATCTTACGCTCAGCGTACTGTTTCAGGAACAGTTACGGATCTCTCCAATGATGAGCCTCTTCCGGGGGTGAACATTTTGGTACAAGGAACTACTACGGGTACAGTTACCGACATTGACGGGAAATACAGTATCTCGGTACCTAGTGAAAATGCTGTTCTCGTCATTTCATCAGTTGGGTACGAAACTATGCAAGAAGCGGTAAACAATCGTAGCACAATTAATTTGTTCCTATCTCCGGACTTAACCCAGCTTGGTGAAGTAGTGGTTACGGCTCTAGGAGTAGAGCGAGAAACGAAAGCACTGGGCTACTCTGTGGCTGAAGTACCGGGTGAACAACTTACCGAAGCTCGCGAACTCAACGTGGCCAACTCCTTGGCTGGACGAGTAGCTGGTGTAGTGGTTAGCTCGCCTACTACTGGCCCCGCCGGATCATCTCGGGTGGTTATTCGAGGAAATGCTTCACTAACCGGAAATAATCAACCCCTGTATGTGGTAGACGGAATTCCGATGGACAACTCTAACCTAGGAGCTGCTGGTATGTGGGGCGGTAAAGATTTGGGGGATGGTATCTCTAGTCTTAATCCCGATGATATTGAGAATATGACAGTGCTTAAGGGGCCAACTGCATCGGCTCTCTATGGAAACCGGGCGCAGAATGGAGTAATCCTTATTACGACTAAGAAAGGTTCATCTCGACAGGGAATAGGAGTAGAAATCAACAGTAATACAGTATTTGAAACTCCACTCATCGCTGATTTTGACGAATTCCAGTATCAGTACGGCTCAGGATCAGCGGGATTGGCACCAACGAATGAGGAAGAAGCATTGCAATTTTCCCGTTCAGCTTGGGGGGCACCTATTCAGGGGCAGACGGTAATGAATTTTGACGGAGTTACTCGCCCTTATGTAGCTCAGCGGGATAATATCCGAGATTTTTACGATGTAGGTCGAACGCTGACCAACACGGTTTCTCTCAGCGGTGGAAACGAAACTGCTACATTCCGTTTTTCTGGCTCTCTTCTGGATAATGAAGGCATTATCCCTGAAGCCGGCTTAGAGCGATATACTATAAACTTACGCGGGACGTCCAAACTAGGCAAAAAGCTATCAGCTGACGTAAAGATTAACTACATTGAAGAAAACGCGCACAACCGTCCTTCACTATCTGATACTCCTGAAAACCCCGGTTTAGTTTTACCGGAACTAGCTCCTACAGTTAGTGTAAACTGGCTCCGGGATTACGAAGACGAGGTGGGGAATCCTATTCCTTGGACGAATACTCAGTTTCGTACCAATCCGTACTGGGGAGTGTACAATCAGACTAATGAAGACGAAAAGCAACGTTTAATCGGTTTTGTATCACTAAAATATCAGTTCACTGATTGGCTCTCATTTCAGTTACGTACTGGAACTGATCAATATCAACTACGCCAAACGGATATTGATGCACCAGGAACTAGTTACGTAGTAGACGGGCGAATCACCGAACAAGATTGGTCGGTAGAAGAGCGGAACACTGATTTCCTACTACTAGCTAGTAAAGACATTGGAAGCGATTTCAACTTCTCACTCACGTTGGGTGGAAACCATCGGACTAATAGAACAGAGCAATCCCGACTGTTTGGTAGCAACTTCTTTACTCGTAATGACCTAAGGTTTTTTAATACCGCTAATCAAGAGGGAAGGCTTACATTGACTGAGCTAGAGGTTAATTCGTTGTACGGAGCGTTTCAACTAGGCTTCCGCGATTACTTATTCGTAGATTTGACAGCTCGTAATGACTGGTCATCTACTTTAACGAATCCTCTTGATCCAGATGGTTCAGAAAATAGCTTTTTCTATCCGTCAGCGAGTGTAGCGTTTGCTTTTACTGATGCTATTGATATTAACTGGGGACCTTTATCCTTCGGTAAGGTTCGGGTTTCGGCGGCTGAGGTAGGAAACGATACTGACCCCTACGTGCAGTTATTAACTTATGCTGTAAACGGGAATACGTATAACGGGCAAGGGTTAGGTGATATCGGTACCAATCAAATTCCTAACACTTCATTAATTCCAGAAGAGAACAACGCCTTAGAGGCGGGCTTGGATATGCGATTCTTTGAAGGGCGCATTGGACTGGACTTCACCTGGTACCGTCAGCGGGCTAACCAGCTTATTGTTCCAGTAGACGTTTCTCAAACTTCGGGCTTCAATACTACCATTGTTAATGCAGGAGAGGTAGAAAACGAAGGGGTTGAGCTCTTATTAACAACTACTCCAGTTTTAACGAACGGTGGTTTCCGTTGGGATCTTGACGTTAACTTTGCCCAAAACCGCAACCAAGTGCTGCGATTGCAAGAACCTATTGAGCGATTACGGATTGGCTCGGCTCGTTCAGGCGTAACCGTTGAGGCTAGGGTTGGTGAACCTTACGGAGCTATTGTAGGTCGCCCGTATCGTCGTACCCCTGATGGACAAATCATCTACGAAGCTGATGGTACTCCTCTATTCGGGCGAGTGAACTACGATGAAAATGGTGAGCCACTGCGAGATGAAAACGGAAATATGATTATTGATGAACGAGTCACGCTGGGAGTAGCAAATCCTGATTGGACTGCTGGCATTACAAATACTTTTAGTTATAAAGGTTTCAATATAAGTGCCTTGATCGATATTCGTCAGGGTGGGGATATTTACTCGCAGTCTAATTCAATTGCCTACGGTAACGGTTCTCACATAGCTACCGTGGAAGGACGAGAAGCTTGGTACGCTTCCGAAGCGGCTCGGGAAGCAGCCGGAGTAGAACCAGAAGATTGGGCTCCTACTGGCGGTATCGTTGGCCCTGGGGTAAAGGGCAATTTTGGCGAAGATGGTAGCTACCTAGGATTTCTGGAGGAAGATAACGATGTGATTGTAAACCCTGAAACTTACTGGGGAAGCCTACCTGATGAGCAGTTTGTCTACGATGCTAGCTTTATCAAGCTACGGCAGTTATCGATCGGATATACTTTCCCACAAAGTATGTTGGAAAAAACTCCTTTCCAGGGACTGAGAGTCTCTTTGGTAGGGCGTAATCTGGCGATCTTGAGCAAAAATATAGATAACATCGATCCTGAGTCTACCTACTCTAGCCGGAACGACTCTCAGGGTTTCGAATACGGTACACTACCAACTACCCGAAGCTTAGGTTTTAATCTAAACCTACGGTTCTAATTTTCCCTATTAAATAAAGATACTTATGATAAAATATATAAAAACTAGTCTGGTCATATTCGCTATGCTAATAGCGAATGCCTGTACTGAGGATTTTGCCGAACTTAACACCAACCCCAACCAGTTACCTGACCTAGACGTTGGTTTTCAGTTGGGACGGGCGATGATTGCCTCATCAGATAGTCGGTTCGAGTATTGGCGGTCTAATCTGATTTACCCTACTGCTATTGCCCAGCAGGCCACCAATACCTGGTGGACAGGGAATACCTACGGAATTAGTGATCAGTGGGCAGGAGCTTGGTGGGAGCGGTATTATACTGGCTACGGCAAAAACCTTACTGATTTGATTGCTCGGGCTGATCCAGAAACCGAATCGAATACCATCCAGGCGGCTCGTATTTTTCGGGTGCACTTGTTTCAGCGGTTAACTGATCTTTACGGCGATGCGCCTTGGTTCGGGGCGGGTAAAGGCTTTTTAGAAGCTAACTTTACTCCTGAATACGATACCCAGGAGGCTATCTACGATGATTTGATTAAAGAAGTCACTGAGGCATCAGCCGCTCTAAATGAATCTCAACCTGAGGTTCGGGGTGATGTAATATTCGATGGTGACATTAGCAAGTGGAAGAAGTTTGCCAATTCTCTACGCCTACGTCTTGGCATGCGGTTGAGTGAAGTAAATCCTGCCAAAGCAGAGACCGAAGTAAGTGCTGCATTTGCGGCAGGAGTAATGGCCAGTTTAGATGACCAACCGGTATTTGTTCACGATGTTAACTTTCAGAATGGTAACTCGCAGGTAGTTCGTTCTGATCATTTCTTCTTGCACAATACAATGGTAGAATTTATGAAATCTACCAACGATCCTCGCCTGACCGTTTACGGTGGTGTGTACGTAGATGGCGATAAAATAGATGTACCCGTTGAAGAATTCTACGGACTTCCGCTTGGGGGGCAATCGGCTGAAAATCCAGCAGCACCTGAAGCTCCGTTAGCCCGTATCAATCTTGACCACTTTAGCCAACTCGAGGTACCTTACGTACACATGCGTTACGTTGAAGTAGAGCTATTATTAGCGGAAGCAGCAGCTCGAGGGTGGATTGCTTCTGATGCAGCCATGCACTACGAAGCGGGAGTAACTGCTGGCATGAAAATGTGGGAGATTTATCCCGGTAATCCTACAATTGCGGATGCTGATATTGCGGCGTATCTAGCTGCTAATCCCTATGACGGAAGTTCGTTAGATGCTGCTCTAGAGACGATCAATATGCAGTTCTGGGTGAGTATGTTCATGAACGGCTTCGAGTCGTATGCTAACTACCGCCGAACTAATATTCCTAATTTGGCGCCTAGCACCCATCCGTCACGGGCAATTAATACTGTCCCGTTAAAGATGCCTTATCCTGTTCGGGAAGATGGTGACAACAAAGCGAACTTTCAGCCAGCTGTGGCTAAGCAAAACGTAACCGGAACCAACGACTTGAGTGGTAAGGTCTGGTGGGACGTGAACTAATTTTATCTATCATTTAATACGAAAGGGAAGTCAGCAACAGTTGGTTTCCCTTTTTAATTACTACACACTTTTTATGAAGAGAGTGCTGGAAATATGCGTAGATTCTTTAGAATCAGCATTAGTTGCCCAAGAGGCGGGCGCCGATCGGGTAGAACTATGCAGTTGCCTGGAAGTAGGAGGAATTACTCCCGACCCAGCCTTGTTCTTATTAGCTAGAGAAAAATTATCTATCCCAATTCACGTACTGATTCGCCCTCGGATCGGAAACTTTTTTTATTCAGCTACCGAGCAATCGGTCATTCTAAAAAGTATTAAGTTTTTTAAACAGTACGGAGCTGATGCTGTGGTAGTTGGGGCGTTACAATCAGATAATACACTGGATCTAGATTTTTTATCTGAAATGCTGGAAACAGCATCATCAATATCAGTAACCTTTCACCGGGCTTTTGATCTAGTTGATAACCCACTAACGGTTTTCGCTCAGCTAGAAGAATTGGGTATATCCCGGGTTTTGACCTCAGGGCAAAAAGAATCAGCGATAGAGGGCACTGCTTTGCTGGAACAACTTGTCGAGCGATCTTCGCTAACTAAAATCTTAGCAGGTGGCGGAGTCAACAGCCAAAATGTAGTAAAATTGCTGGACACAGGAATCAATGAAGTTCATGCCTCAGCCCGGAAGGTAGCTCTAGGAAACACAATACCTGGTAAAATATCCTTATCAAAACTAAACCCCGATGAGTACCGAGTAGCCGATTTTCAGGAGATTGTTAACTTGCGAAACCAACTTGACAACTACTAACCTTATGTTCAGTAAGATAATCCTGATTTTCTTTTCACTACTTGTTATGAGTTGCGCTGAACCTTCCCCAACACTGAAAGTCATCTCATTCAATATTCGTTACGACAATCCCGGCGATAGCGAGCACCGATGGGATAACCGGAAAGAGCGAGTAGTAAATCTCCTAAAATTTTATCAAGCTGATGTGTTTGGGCTGCAAGAAGCATTACATCATCAGGTCACTCACGTAGAAGAGCATTTCCCAAACTACCGTAGGGTAGGAGTAGGGCGTGATGATGGTAAAATGAAGGGGGAGTACTCGCCCATTTTTTATGATACTACCAAATTGCAAAGTATTGATGAAGGAACATTCTGGCTTTCCACTACTCCTGAGAAACCCAGCAAAGACTGGGATGCCGCACTTCCTCGCATTGCCACCTGGGTTATCTTGCAAAAGAAGTCTACGGAAGAAAATATATTGGTCTGTAATACCCACTTTGACCATCGGGGAGAGGTTGCCCGTTTGGAAAGTGCCAAACTACTCCAGAAGAAATTACCTGCTCTGGCCGATGGTACTCCAGTTATTTTAATGGGTGATTTTAACAGTGATCCTGATTCAGCCCCTTACCAAGCTTTGAATGATGGAAACAATTTAGTGGATGCTTATGTGTCAAGTGAGCTTCCGCCGGTTGGCCCGGAAAAAAGTTTTAGCGGGTTTGTCGTGACTCCCGATTTACCGGGTGACCGAATTGACCATATTTTTGTAAGCCCATCGCTGAAAGTGCTTCGCTATGCAGTAATCAGTGAAGAGAAGGCTGGATCTTATCCATCCGATCATTTTCCGGTATTTGCTGAAATTAGTAACTAACCTTTTTGTCAACATATATTTTCTTAACCCTAACCATCTCATTTTATGAAATATCTCACTATAATATTCTTGGTATCTATATTGATCTGTTGTACCACCGTAGATTCTTCTAAGTCTGAAGCTGATGAGCCCTCGACTGCTCAACCAGAAGTTGAAAATAAGTGGGTAACTGTTGACATTGAGGGTGAGCCACTAGCTCGTCATGAAAATGCCTTTACCGAAATAAACGGTAAGTTTTACCTGATTGGTGGAAGAAATAATAAACCCATCAATATTTATGACCCGGAGACGAATCAGTGGACAGAAGGAGCTACGCCACCGCTGGAGATGCATCACTTTCAGGCTTTGCCCTTTCAGAATAAAATTTATGTGCTAGGAGCATTTACCGGAGGCTTTCCCCACGAAACCCCTATCCCTGATATTTATAGTTACGATCCAGCGACTGATGAGTGGATAAAAGAAGTAAGTATTCCCGAAAATCGGAGGCGGGGAGCAGCAGGAGTTGTTGCTTATCAAGATAAAATCTACATGCTCTGCGGTATTCAGGACGGACACTACGATGGGCACGTAGCCTGGCTTGATGAATACGATCCGGCGACAGGAGAATGGACAGAATTACCGGATGCCCCACGCCCTCGAGATCATTTTCAGGGTGCAGTAAAGGGGACTAAACTTTATGCGGCGGGTGGACGAAATACTTCCGCTAAAACCAAGCAGACCATGGAGCTTACCATCAATGAGATAGATGTTTATGATTTTTCTACTGGTGAGTGGGCAACCCTAGAAAACCCACTACCTACCGAAAGAGCGGGAACTACCTCAATTGTTGTTGACGATCAACTCATTGTTATTGGAGGTGAAAGTGGCTCGCAAGTTCCTGCTCACAGTGAGGTTGAGGCTCTAGACCTCAAGAAACTCGTCTGGCGAGTGTGGCCTTCTCTGGAACAGGGGCGCCACGGAACTCAGGGCTTTCTTCACAAGGGTAGTCTTTACATCGCTGCGGGCAGCGGAGATCGAGGAGGCGGACCTGAGCTTACTAGTCTGGAAAAATTTAGCTTGGAATAGCGAATTATTAAAAGAATGAGATTGAAGTGGTGTGATTTTTGTAAAAAAAATAGGTAGACAGAAGTGCTACCTATTTTCCCAGTAATGAAGAAGTAAACAGTGGGAAGTAAAAATGCAATCTATTGATTTTGGGCAAATCTACCCACTTTTTTAGGAAAAAATTAGCTAAATCAGTCTGTATAGGCTGATTTTACTTTTTTGATACTACTTAATATCACTTTCATACTATTTGCCTCATAACCACCGACGAATTTTGTGCGAGTACTTAGTATATGTTTCGCTAAATTTGGTGAAGAGTACCTTTTCCTCTGGCTTAATTTGAAATTAATTGAGGCAGATTACAGATAGCGAAGTATCAGGAAAGATAAGAGATGAGCAAGCCGCACTGCCCAAGAGCTACTAAATACAAAAGCGGTAGTAAGTAGCGAAAGTATTAAGCAGCAGTCAGTTGCTTGAATTTAGACTTCTCAAAGCGCTCTCGGGCATAATTCCCATCTACCGTAAAGGATTTAATCTCGGTTTGAGAAGGTAACTCATACATGGCATCAGTAATGATTGCCTCGCAGATAGAGCGTAAACCTCGGGCACCCAGTTTGTACTCAATTGCCTTTTCAACAATGTAGTCCAAGGCTGAGTCATCAAAAGTAATATCAATACCCTCCATCTGAAACAGCTTATGGTACTGTTTAGTCAGAGCATTTTTAGGCTCGGTCAGAATCATTTTGAGTGTTTCTCGACTCAATGGATCAAGGTGGGTAAGCACCGGTAATCGTCCAATTAGCTCGGGTATTAATCCGTATTGTTTTAAGTCTTGAGCCGTGACGTACTGCAACAGGTTATCTCTATCGACTCGTAAATCAGAAGTATTAGTTTTAGTCTGGGTAAATCCGAGGGGTTGAGTATTCAGTCGGTTAGCGATTAATCGTGAAATACCGTCAAAAGCACCACCGCACACAAACAAGATGTGCTCTGTATTGATCGCAATCATCTTCTGATCGGGATGCTTGCGGCCACCTTGCGGAGGAACATTCACACTAGTACCTTCCAGCAGCTTGAGCATCGCTTGCTGAACTCCTTCACCGCTCACATCACGAGTGATGGAGGGGTTATCCGATTTACGGGCAATTTTATCTATTTCATCAATGTAGACAATCCCCCGTTCAGCGGCCTCAACGTCGTAATCAGCAGCCTGAAGTAGGCGGGTTAAAATGCTTTCAACATCTTCTCCTACGTAGCCCGCTTCGGTCAGGACTGTAGCATCAGCAATGCAGAAAGGTACCTGCAGGATTTTCGCCAAAGTACGGGCTAGATAAGTTTTTCCAGTTCCCGTTTCGCCTACCATCACGATATTCGACTTCTCAATCATAATCTCTTCACTATCATCCCGTTGCATTAGCCGCTTGTAGTGATTATAAACCGCTACCGACATCACCTTTTTAGCATCATCCTGACCTACTACATACTCGTCGAGGTGCTTCTTTATTTCTTTGGGCTTGATGAGCGTGAACTCTGGATTCGTAGTTTTTCCCTTGATCTTGAGTTCTTCCTCTAAAATTTGCTGGGCTTGGTTAATGCAGAAATTGCAGATGTGGGCATTGATCCCAGAAATCATGAGGTCGACATCTTTCTTGGTTCTTCCACAGAAGGAGCAGGTAATTTGCTGAGGCATAAATCGCAGCGATTAGTTGTCAGTAGAAAGCGTAAACGGGAAGATAAGTTCCCGTTTACGGAAATGGGAAGTTAGCAATAATTATGACTCTTTCTTAACCTTAGAAGTAACCCCTCGGTCGAGTACTTCATCAATAAGCCCGTATTCCTTAGCTTCAGTAGGGCGCATCCAGTAGTCACGGTCAGAATCCTGCTCAATCTTCTCGAAAGTTTGTCCGCTATGGTCAGCCAGAATCTGGTATAGGTCTTGACGAAGTTCCAGGGTCTGCTTTAGGGTAATCTCCATATCTCTTGATTGCCCTTGCATTCCACCACTCGGCTGGTGAATCATGATACGGGCATGAGGAAGAGCCGCTCGTTTATTCTCGGCACCCCCCGCCAGAAGTACCGCACCCATTGAAGCTGCCAGACCAGTACAGATAGTAGCTACGTCAGGAGTAACGAACTGCATAGTGTCATACATACCTAGCCCAGCGTAGACTGATCCACCGGGGCTGTTAATGTACAGTGAGATGTCTTTTTTCGGATCTACTGACTGTAAAAACAAGAGCTGGGCGGTGATGATGTTGGCGATGCCTTCTTCTACTTGCATTCCCAGAAAGATTATCCGATCCATAATCAGACGAGAAAACACGTCAATTTCCCGGAAATTGGTAGGACGCTCTTCAATCACGGCTCGAGTCATATTTTCTACCCGATGTACATAGCTGTCGAAAGTTAATCCATTAATTCCTTGGCCTTTTACGGCGTATTTACGAAATTCTTCTTTGTTCATTGGAAATAGTGGTTTGTAAATGAATAACTATTAGAGTAAGACGGCAAGTTAGCAATCTTATTGTAAGAAGGTAGTTGGTGTAAGTTATTCGGTTTCTTCCGCAACTTTATTAAAGTCGTCTACACTTACCTCTTTTTCCTCAATGGTGACTTTCTCTTTAATGTGATCAAAGACTTTTTCTGATTGCACTTGGCTAAATACCTGCATATAGTTATTTCCGTTTTCGCCTTTCAGGTAGTTATCCACAATAGGATCAAATCGTTCGTCTTCCCCAAAATCAGAGCCTTGCATGCCAAACTGAGAGAGCACTAACTCACGAGCTTTGCTTTTTACATCTTCGTGCTTAGCCTGAATTTCCTCGTCTTTAGCAATTTTTTCACTGATTAAGCTCCACTTCAAGTCTTGAAGGTAAGCGTCAAATTGCTCATTGATTTTTTCTTCGTCTAGTTCTTCATTCTGGCGCGACAAAATCCATCGTTTCAAGAAGCCTTCGGGTAATTGAATGTCCGTTTGCTCAATGTAGTGGTTTCGGATACTTCTGGATAATAATGCACCGCTTTCGCGCTCATAGTTTTCTTGGATATTCTCCTTTACCTTCTCCCGAAACTCGTCTTCGTTGCTGACAGTATCTTTACCAAAGATTTGGTCAAAAAATTCTTGATTTACCTCAGCCAGCACAGGACGGCTGATCTCAGTAACGGTAAAAGTATACTCACCATTTACATCAGCTACCTCATCGCTCTTTTTTCCCAACAAAAAGGCTACATCTACGTCTTCGGGAAAGACAGTACGAATATCAAAACTCACTGAGTCACCTTCCTTTAGCCCTGAGAATTGAGCTCTTTGCTCTTCAGGCACTATGTTGGTGTTGATCTCAGTCTCATGCGATGTATCAGCATCTACTTGAATTGTACCTTTGAGCGTATCCTCGGCCTGGCTCTCTTCAACATTTTCGCTAGTACTAAGTCGTTTGCGCAGGTTGTCAATAGATTCATCTACCGTTTCTTCGGTGAGGGTAATGCTATGCTTAGTAACCTTCACCTGATCCGACAATTCGTAGGAGAAGTCATTAACTAAACCCAAGTCGTAGCTAAAAGAAAACTCATTTTGGTTTTCCCAGTCAATGTTTTCAGCTTCGCTTAGGTCGGGTAGGGGCTCACCCACTACTTTCAGATTATTCTCCTGAATATACTGAGGTACTGATTGGGAAAGCAACTCATTAATTTCTTCTACCTTGATTGCCTTACCGTACATTTTTTTGATTACTCCCGAAGGAACTTTGCCAGGACGGAAGCCCTTTAGGTTTACTTGCTTGCGGTACTGCTTTACCTTTTGCTCAATTTTAGGTTCATAGTCGCCCGGAAAAAGACGGATATTTAGGGTAGCTTCGTTGTTTTCCTTTTTATCAAGTGTAATATCCAAGGTTATTTGGTTTAGGTATGAAACAAAAACCCTCTTCTCAAAAACGGGTGGATGAGAAGAGGGCTGCAGAAAGATGTGCGGATGGAGGGACTCGAACCCCCATGCCTCGCGGCGCTAGATCCTAAGTCTAGTGCGTCTACCAATTTCGCCACATCCGCCTTCAAAAATAGATTGCAAATGTAGTGTTATTTGCGATTATTTCAATACACGAACGCGAAAATATTAAGGAGAGTTTATTAAGGCTTTAAAAAGTTGCGGCATTTCGAGTGATAGAGCGTTTGGGTGTTATCGTATTAGAGTTTTTTACGTCTTGGTCTTATGCATTTAGCGCATTTAATAAACATGGATTATTGTCTATGTAATCTTTTTTGACATCGAAGTGATTTAAACTTTTAAGAGTTAGATATAGAAAAAATGCGTACTGCCACTTG
>CAKZYA010000013.1 GCA_937883755.1 uncultured Flammeovirgaceae bacterium
TTTGGTAGAGTAGCAGCCGCCTGTTTCTCACTAGCTTTTTACCCTTGATTCACATTAATTGATATCTCCCAGCACATTATGAAAAAGCAGGGTGTTTCGGTGGAAGTACTATGTCCGGTCGACTTTCCTATTGCAACAGGTGTCTACCCTGACATGACCAAGCATGGTTGGCAAGCAGATGCCTGGCCCCAGATCTACGAAAAAGTGCAAGCTACCGACATTCTGGTGCTCACAACTCCTATTTGGCTAGGTGAAAAATCTTCGGTATGTACCCAGGTAATTGAGCGGTTATATTCTAACTCAGGTACGCTAAATGAACAAGGGCAGTACGCCTACTACGGAAAAGTGGGTGGAACACTGATTACGGGTAATGAAGATGGTGCCAAGCACTGTGCTATGAATATTTTGTATTCCCTACAACACTTAGGCTACACCATTCCTCCGCAGGCGGATGCCGCCTGGCTGGGTGAAGCAGGCCCCGGTTCATCTTACCTAGACGAAGGCTCAGGTGGTCCTGAAAATGACTTTACCAACCGTAACACCACCTTTATGACCTGGAATTTGATGCATCTGGCAAAGATGCTGAAAGAAGCCGGAGGCATTCCTGCTCACGGGAACCAACGTTCTGAATGGGAGGCCGGCTGTCGTTTCGATCATCCCAATCCAGAATATCGCTAAATACCCTCTATTTTATCGTGTTGATAATCAATAGAATACAAATTACTTTTTTAAAAAGTAATTAGTTAGGAATCCTAATTAAATGTTTTTCGTATGAAGAAATGTACTAAGCACGTAGAGATGAGTAGTATATCAAAGTCTTTATAGTTAGGAATCCTAATTTTTATTTTATCTTTTAATTATTTCAAACATGAAACAGCTATCTATTGTATTTCTAATGCTATTTACAAACCAGTCTTTTGCTTGTGATGATTGTAAGAGTTACGACAACCACGACTTCGCCATTGAAAAGGTCAATGTGACCCACAATGCCTCACTAGCTTCAACTATTTGGGAAATAAGCGTGAAAGGCTATGCTGGTAAAACCACACCTACTCCCGCTGGTCAACTGAACGGTGCTCCGGTGTTAGGTTACGTTTTTCCTACTTCACTTAAGCCTACTGACGTGGGCTTTAGTCAAACAGAAGGTATTGTTGCTTTGGCTCTCACGTCTCATCCCGATTTTGATGATACTTCACTCTGGGACGAAAACTCAGACCAGCAATATGATAATGACGGAGTTATCTGGCACCCTCATTGGGTAGTACTCAACGAAGACTCGCGAGTGGAAGGCGGATTAGCGGTGAAGCAATTTGAGAAAGGAGATGAAACCGTAGTATTACCTCCTACCAATCCGGGTATGCCGATGTATATGGATTCACCTGGTTTTCCGGTCATCACCGAAGGCAACACCATTCGGGTGATAGTGCCGGATTATCGGATGAATAATAAAACTGATTTCAGTTATGACGGAGTAGCGGCTTATATGCAAGTGAATACTGAAGATGCCTATAAACCCATGCTGGGGGTTTATCAAGTATACAGCGTTGCCAGCGGCGATTTATCACTTCCTTATACCGTACAACAGTGAAAGTAGCCGTTTGGGATACCTACGTTCGTCGTACCGACGGTAAAATTATGCACTTTGATATTTTGGTGGATAGTAACCGAAAAGATGAAAAACAAGTCTTTAACTTCGGGAAAGAGTATCTAAGAAACAAACCGTTTGGCACAGGTGACTTGACCACCAAGCAATGTTCATTTTGCCATATTGAACAAGCTTCGGTAGCACTAAGTGAAAAAATTCGTAAACACGGATACGCCATTATTGAAATGGAAAACTGCGAGTAATTTAGTTTTCTCATCAGTATTACTAATTTGCCTGCGATGCTACTGATTGCAGGCATTTTTTGCTTATGGACTTAAACCAAAAAATCATCTACGGACTAGAGCGACTATCGGACGCTATAAAAACTTTGCTGTGGGAACATGCCAAAGTTTACGGCATTAGTCCCATTCAAATTCAGATTTTACTGTTTGTGTCCAACCACCGTGCTGCACTCTGCAAGGTAACTCATCTGGCCCAAGAGTTTAACGTGACCAAACCCACCGTTAGCGATGCAGTAAAAGTACTGCACCAAAAGGGTTACCTGGAAAAAGACCACTCCTCAACCGACAGCCGAAGCTATACCTTATTCGTGACTGAAGCTGGATCTGAACTAATCAACCAAATAGCAGGGTACCTTCAGCCCGTAGAGAATGAACTAAAGCAGTTCGACGAACAGCGATTAGAGCCGTTGTACCGCTCCCTTACTGATTTAATTTATCAACTCAACCAACAGGGAGTTCTTCAAGTGCAACGCACCTGCTTTGGATGCCGCTTCTACGAGAAGCAATCCGACCACCACTATTGCAACTTCCTCAAAACCCCGCTAAAAACTACTGATATTCGTTTAGACTGCCCGGAATACGAAAAAAATGACTAATGAACCTGATCGTGTTTTAAAAGGTGATCCTGTCGTGATGTTTCGGGTTTGAATGTTTATCTGAGATTGGGTAGATCATCTATTTATAAACGACTTCAACCGTTTTTAAGCATTTAATGAACTGTAAACGGCTACTATCAGAAAGGTTAAAATACGATAAAAAATATAGCTTTTTGCTATATTTTTCCGCAGTAATAAAGCTAAATACGTAAATACGCTATAGATATAGGACAAATAAACGCAGCGGTGCGATTATGCAGTTGTTAAAACTCCCGCACATCCTGTCTCACTTCCTGGAATTTCTCGGGGTGATCGATTAGGTAAAAGTATTTTTCAGCGGTTTGAGATGGATCGTCCAGAGCGCCACTGCTTTTGTAGTCCTTAAATTTTTCTAGTCGGCTAAAATTCTGCTCGTCTACTTTGCGTATGTCAGTTTGCATTTGGGTATCTACAATACCAGGGGCTACGGCGTACACCCTAAAGTTTTGGACGTTCTGCTTTTCTAATTCCAGGGCAGCTACCTCAGAGAGCATATCCAGGGCGGCTTTAGAAGCACAGTAGCCCGACCAACCATCTACCGGATACTGGGATACCCCCGACGAAACATTAATAATAATTCGTTCAGCTTCCATTGCCTGATAAGCCCGAATGAAATGATTCATCAGAATAGCCGGAGCAGTTACATTTAACAAGAAAAGCTGGTCAATTTGGGTATCGGCTATTGATCCAAAGTACTTTACATCACCTAGCGTTCCGGCGTTATTAATTAACACAATCCGCTCGGCATCGGTCAGTTGAATAAAAAATGAATCGATCAATTTTCCCAGATCACTTACCTGAGCGAGATCAATTGCATGATGGGTATACCACTCGTGTTCAATGCTTTGTTGGCGGGAAAAACCAATCACGCGAGCATTTTCTTCCTGCAAGGCCCGTTCGGCTAAAGCTTTGCCAATTCCTCGACTGGTTCCGGTAACGAAATAATAATGCACAGGCTAAGTTGACAGTTGATAATTGAAAATGGATAGTCAAGAGGGCAATCCGGACTCCTGTATCCGTAAAATTATTCTTTCGGAGCCGCGTCTTGTATTTCAGTCTCTTCTTCTACTACGATGACAATATCTTCTTTAAATTTCTGCTCTTGGTAATAAACGTTATGAAAAGCCAGCATATACGCCACTCCTACTGCCCAAATCAAGCTGCGAGTTGTTCGCCAAACTGCTTTCAAACTTCGTTTCATCCGTTACAGTAACTTTATTAGACCCGGATTCCGGTCTTCGGAATCCGGTTTCCGTCATAGAATATACTGACTCAAATCTTTGTTCTTCACTAGTCCCGACAAGCTTTCTTCTACCATATCTTTGGTGATCACCAAATGAGCGTTCGGGCCAATTTCATCCGGCACATCGTAGAGGAAATCATTGAGTAAATGGCTCATTACTGTGTGCAAACGGCGGGCACCAATATTTTCAATTTCTGAATTAATCTGAAAGGCAATATCGGCTAAAGCTTCCAGAGCATCGCTCTGGAATTCCAGGCTCACGTCTTCAGCTTCAAATAAAGCCTGGTACTGCTTGGTAAGTGCATTCTTGGGCTCCTGTAAAATACGAATGAAGTCGGCGTTTGTCAAATCATTCAGCTCAACTCGAATGGGAAAACGTCCCTGCAATTCAGGAATCAGATCGGACGGTTTAGAAACATGAAAAGCGCCCGCTGCCACAAACAAAATATGATCGGTATGAATAATTCCGTACTTAGTATTCACCGCACTACCTTCTACAATCGGCAGAAGGTCACGCTGCACCCCTTCCCGACTTACATCCGGACCACCCTTGCGATCAGAACCCGTGGCTACTTTATCAATCTCATCAATGAAAATGATACCGGTATTTTCAGCTTTTTTAATAGCCTCTTCTTTCACCTCGTCCATATCAATCAGCTTGGCTGCCTCTTCTTCCAGCAGAATGCGCTTGGCATCACCAATGCTCACCTTGCGCTTCTTATTCTTTTTAGGCATCATATTACCGATCATCTCCTGCAAGTTCATCAGCGAGCTTTCGTCTACCATGCCCCCACCAATCATCCCGATGCCCGGATTGCTGGCCTGCTTAATGTTAATTTCAATCTTACGATCGTCAATCTCACCGTTACGGATCTTTTCCCGGAACCGCTCGCGAGTACGCTGGTTCAGTTCTTCGTCAGTGGCGGGTTCACTATTGGTTTCAAACCCTACGGTAGATGGCTGATTGCGGGTTGGTGTATTCTTAATAGGTGGAATGAGAGCATCTAAAATAATATCTTCCACGATCTCAGCCGCTTTCTCTTTCACTTCCTCTTGTTTGCGCTCTTTCACCAAGTTTACTGACTGCTCAACCAAATCGCGCACCATGCTTTCTACATCCCGACCTACGTAGCCCACTTCAGTAAACTTGGAGGCTTCTACTTTGGTAAAGGGTGCATCCGCAAGGTTTGCCAACCGACGGGCAATTTCGGTTTTACCCACTCCAGTTGCCCCAATCATCAGAATATTGTTGGGAATGATTTCGTTTTGCATCTCGGTGGGCACGTGCATCCGACGCCAGCGATTTCGCAACGCAATGGCTACATTTTTCTTGGCATCATCTTGCCCAATAATATATTTATCTAGCTCAGCGACAATCTGGCGAGGGGTCAAATACTGCTTATCTTCTAACATGCTCTTATAACTTGATTTAAGTATGATTTATAAAGTAGAATCGTCATTGAATTGTTATGACGAATAAACGAGGTGTTTTATGCTACAAAGTTTTAAAAAACAATTGATCCAAGTCAAGCGAGAGCGAAAATTGATTGTACGCTCCAGCAGCATGAAGCACCGCCCGACTAAAATCAATCCGGAAAGTGTTACTCCTGAACATTAACCCGTAGGTAAACCCAGCCCCACCTGCCGTTTGCTGTAATTGTAACGTACTGCGGGTTAAATGGTTATAGCCTACTCGCAACTGAAAATTAGGGCTTAGCAATAGCTCTGATCCAAAGGATAAGTGCCGAAGTAACTGTCCCCCTACCCCCAAATTTTCTCCGCCTCTTTCCCAATAATCGTAGCCCCGAATGAGGCGATAGGCCGTGAGATGGAAGCGGAACGGCATGTACTGAGGCTTGACCGATACTCCTATCTTTACATCGCTAGGTAATTCCCGGATGCTAGCCGAAAGTTCATCACGCAACAGGACTCCAAAATTACTCAATACTAGCGAAACCGTTAAATCCTGATTCGGATGCCGAAATACTCCCGAAACATCAGCCAATAATCCGGTGGCAGCGTAACCTGAGATTTGGCTATTGACTAGTTTCAAATTTCCTCCCAACCGAAACGGGCGCATCTCGTGGCTATAATTCAGTACGACGGCAAAATCTTGCGCTGAGAAATCACCCGCAGGTAACCCCGCCGCGTCAAAACCTTCTAACGAGCCGTAATTCAAATACTGCAGAGCCACTCCAAATGTACCAACCGCGTCCTGATGGTAAGAGTAGCCTAACGATACTTGAGAAATATCCGCGTAGTAGGGAGTATAGTGGATAGAAACCTGCTGATGAAGCCCGGGCTGATTCAAAGCAGGATTGAACACGAACTGAGTGACTTCCTGCACTCGGATAGAATCGTAGCCCAATGCTACTTGCTGACGACCCAAGGCGGTCATCTGCGCAGTAGGGCTGATTTCAAGAAACTCAAATACCCGAATACCTCCTACCTGCCCGTAGACTAGGGAGGACGTGAACAGCATCACTGCTTTCAATAAAAAAATAAAACGCAGCAGGAAAGTCGGCATGAAAGCAAGTTAACTACGAGGATGGAGAAGTCAAGATAATGATCCCACTAGCTGACGGGCAGTGACTGATAGATTTCTCTCCTAATTTGCAAAAATGGTGCTTGGAGTTCAAGACTTTCATATTTATTATCCTCCTACTTGATAGCTAGTAAATGTCAGCTTCAGTTTTTCATCATCGACTCAATCTTTTTCTTTTTTTCTAAATAAGCATCGTCATTTGGATACCTTCGGATTAGTTCTTCAATAGCTTCTTTTGCTTTGTCTAATTTTCCCTTTTTAAGTGCTTTATTATATTGTTTTTCTAGCTTCGCATCTTTGACTATAGAAAAATTTCCAAATGCAACAATCACTATATCAGCATCCGGAGGATTATAGTTGTAGTTGTTGATACCAAAAGCAAATTTCAGTTTGACTCTCTCCGATTGATCTCTTTCATTACAACTAAGCCAATTTCCTTGAGTCGTTTTAATTATTCTTTCTATTTCTTCTTCTATTCCATTCCCTAATTTATTCTCGAATACAAAGTCCACAGGACTGTTTTGGCAATCTATTCTAAATGAAAAAGCTACTACTCCTACTGTTCCATTTCCCCTTGCTGCTTGAGGATATTTGATTGAAGATGTAATATAGCGTGCAAAGCCCTCTCCTTCCCTCGAGTAATACTTATCCAATTTCCCGTCTTTAATATTTTGGGCATTGTTAGTAAAACTTAAAAAGATTAGAATTGCAAAAAGGATACTTTGAATTTTTCTCATTTCTATTCTTTGTAATCGAAGCCAACTTCCGCATAGCCGCTATAATGCTATTGCATACATACTGCAGTCCATTTTTACATCATAAATATAGCACTTTAGCTACAACGGAAACGCTTTTACTCACGTATCAGTTTGTATGAAATTTGGGAAACTCGCGGATATTTCTAAAGTTGATTTTACCCTTCCACCCGACCATCCTGCTACCCAATTGGTGCTTACTCGGCAGGCCAATGCTTCTAAGTCGCGAGTGTTTGTTGGCTCGGCTCGTTGGGGTGAGCGTGACTTGATCGGAAAAATTTATCCGCCCAAAACTCCGGCGAAGGATTATCTCACTCATTATTCTCGCCATTTTTCTACTATTGAGCTGAATAGTACGCACTACCAACTTCCGAGTGTGAATCAGGTAGAGCAGTGGCGGAATAAAGCTGAAGAAATGTTCACGTTTTGCCCCAAGCTTCCGCAAGCTATTAGCCATCAAGCAGATTTTGGGCAAGGCTTGTACGCTACCGACCAGCTTACCCCAGCTTTACGCGCTTTCGGTAATCAGCTTGGTATGCCCTTTATGCAGTTACCGCCCACATTTCATCCTCAAAGGGGAAAGTCGCTGTTTAATTACCTGGAACAATGGCCTCAGGATATTCCTTTATCGGTAGAATTCCGTCATCCCGACTGGTTCAGTCAACCTCGTATTCGCGACCGGGCGTTTCAGTTGCTAGAAGAAATGAATATAAGTACAGTCATTACCGACACTGCCGGACGGCGTGATGTTGTCCACATGCGACTAACCACTCCGAGCGTTATGGTTCGTTTTGTCGGCAACCGCCTGCACCACACTGATTACCTGCGGATTGATACCTGGGTACAGCGAATTAAGAAATGGCTGAAGCTCGGTATTCAAGAAGTCTACTTCATCGTGCATCAACCCGAAGAGGCTCTTTGTATCGATCTCAGCATCTACCTAGTTCGTCAACTAAACCAGGAGTGTGGGTTGGGTTTATCTTCTCCCCAACCACTTAGCATCGGTCAGCAGCAGGAGTTATTTTAGATATTGCTTTCCGGTCACACCGGAACAAGCATTACTGACTGAACAGTCTTTTGCTCAAATCTGTTGTTTTCATGACTATTGAGAATAATGTCGCTATGAAGAAAAACACTATCACCTACCTACTAGCCATTCTTTTTGTATCTGGAATGTTTTCTTGCCAAAGCTGGGAAACGCTGGAAGTTACCGCTACCGCCTATAATTCCGTAGAAGCTCAAACCAAAAAGGGAGATCCATTTACCGCTGCCTGGGGTGATAAGCTGGAACCCGGTATGAAAGCTATCGCCGTTTCCCGCGATTTGCTCCATGAATACGGATTGGACTACAATACCAAAGTCAAGATTAATGGCTTACCCGGTACATACCGAGTGTTAGATAAAATGAATAAACGTTGGAAAAAACGGATTGATATTTACATGGGCACCGATATTCAAAAAGCCCGGGAATGGGGCAAGCAGCAAGTGGAAATCTCCTGGATTGCTGGTAACTAAACCGGGAAATTATACCTACGTCCGTACAAGTCTTCAACGTATTTAAAGTACCAGAATAATTGGTAATTAACTTCTACGCCGTAATCCTCCGAATAATCGTAGTTGATGATATTCTGGAAAGGTGAATTTCCGCCAAACCGCCCTACTTTTTCATTCCAGGCAGCTACATACTGTCGGTTTTTCTGCTCGTAATATTGCGGGGAGTAAAAACCTACAGGACGACCATTGGTCTGCATCCATCGGTCAAAGTTATTGTCGAAAATCAGCACTTCATATTCTTCCTCTTCGGGCTGAACAATATTGGGCTGAGTCCGGTCGCGGGAGCTACTGCCGAAGTACGATGGTGAACAAGCGGTAGCGAGCAATGAAAATATGGCTATATAGATTAGAATTTTCATGATATTTATCTTTTTGTGTAGTATTCTTCATTTATATAACTATTCTGCACCAAAAAAGATTGTCTTCTTATTTACCTTTGCTGATCAGCCAGAATCCCGATCATGATAAAACACTTCCTTGCCATTTTTTGCATTATCCTAGTTTCTTACACTGCGTATTCGCAAATCAGTGCTGATTCATCGTATGTACGAACTGAAACCCTGGATGAAATCACTGTAATTGGTTATGATGCTGAGCAGAAACTGCTAGAAACTCCGGTGGCTGTTTCAGTACTACCGTCCCAGGAGATCCGAGCTTTTGATGAAACCTCGCTGGTACCAGTCATGAATACGTTACCAGGAGTACGTATGGAGCAACGTGCCCCCGGCAGCTACCGCATCGCCATTCGCGGAAGTGCGCTCCGAGCTCCCTTTGGGGTGAGAAATGTAAAAGTCTACTGGAACGATATTCCGTTTACTGACCCAAGTGGCAGTACTGCTTTCAACTTATTGGATGTCAGCAACTTCGGAACAGTAGAAGTGATTAAAGGCCCAGCGGGAAGTGTCTACGGTGCAGGCACTGGTGGAGTGGTCAATATTAGTAGCCTACCACCGCAAGAAGAGGGAAGCCAGATTGAATTAGGTGCTACGGTTGGCTCGTTTGGACTGCAACGCTATACTGCTTCAGTAAAGCAATTTTCAGAGCAAAGCCGATGGGCAGTTCGCTACGCTCATCAGCAAGCCGAAGGTTACCGGGATCACACCGAAATGAAACGAGACATGCTAGAGCTACGAGGGGAATTTGATCTTTCCGATCAGCATACCGTCTCAACTAGTTTTCTTTACTCTGACCTGTTTTATGAGATTCCGGGTGGATTAAACCTGGAGCAGTTTCAGGAAAATCCTCGCCAAGCCCGACCGGGTAACCGCTTCGTGATGGGCAGCGAAGAATCCAATGCCAGCATTGATCAGGAATACGTTTTGATTGGCCTAACCAATGAATACCGCTGGAATGAAAAACTGAAAAATCAAACTACGATCTACGGTAACTTCAGCTCCTTTGAAAACCCTTTTAACTTTGACTATAAACGCGATAGCCGTCAAGGAGGCGGTGGTCGCACCCGCTTTTACTACGATCATTCATTTGGAGCGGTGGAAGCCCGCTATACGGTAGGCGCTGAATTTCAGACGGCTACTAATGTAGCCCGTAACTTTGGCAACCGGATGGGTGAGCCCGACACCTTAAATTTTGACGATGAACTTCGTACTCGGCAGGCCATATTCTTTGCTAAAGCGGACTTCACCCTACCCAACGGATTTTTCGTATCAGCCGGATTGAGCCATAATCGCCTTAACTATGATATTTATCGGCTAGTAGACGTAGCTCTAGATAGTAGCTATCGGGCGGAGAGGAGTTTTGATCCCGTTTGGATTCCTCATCTAGGAGTGACTAAGCAGTTGAATAGTCAACTGGCTATTCGGGGTGACGTAAGTCTGGGGTTTTCACCTCCAACTATTGAGGAAGTACGTACCAATGAGGGTAGCATAAACTTAGATTTACAACCCGAACGAGGCATTAATTACGAATTAGGCTTACGAGGCTTAATCTGGAATGATCGGCTTCAATTAGATGCCTCTGCCTTTTATTTCCAGTTGAGTGAAACTATTGTGCAGCGCGAATCGGAGCGAGGTACGACGCTGTTTACCAATACTGGAAGTACCGATCAAACGGGGCTGGAGCTAGCCGCGACCTGGTTTGCGATTCAGGCTCCTCAGCAAACTATTAGTTCATTAGAAATCCAAACCGCTTTTACTTATCATAATTTTCGGTTCGATTCTTACCAGAAGGAAGATGAAGATTTTTCGGGTAATCAGCTTACCGGGGTAGCCCCAAATATTTGGGTAACGACCCTGCGGTTGCAAACTAAACCCGGCTTCTACGCCAATCTGACTTATAATTTTACCGATGAAATTCCCCTTGATGATGCTAACTCAGTGTACGCCGACAGTTATCATTTAGTGCAAGCCAAAGCCGGTTACCGAAAAGCTTTGAACAATAGCTGGCAGTTAGAAATATTTGCTGGAGTAGATAACCTGTTAGATGAAGTCTACAGTCTAGGCAATGATATTAATGCGTTCGGCGGACGATATTACCAGCCCGCTCCCACTCGAAACTACTACGCTGGTTTGAAGATTGGCCGAACCAATTAGTGGAAATAGACGTCATGCAATCTTTTAAAACTTTCCTCGCAAAGCTACAATTATGTTGGCACCGGGGGCACTAATTCCCGATGAATACGGACGATAGTGCTTATCCAAAATATTTTCTACTCCGGCTTGCAAGGTGAGTTCAGGAATAATTTCGTAAGAGCCTATTAAGTTGAGCGTGTACCAGGCAAGTGCACCATCTTCGGTGTAGATATGCGGCTTATTCTGTTCCGCTGGAGCCAAATCTTCCCAAGCCACTGAGCCATTATAACGTACCAAAAATTCACCCCGCCATTTGTTCTGCTGATAAGTTAGTGAAGTCCTTCCGAACCAAGGAGTTACGTGTCTCAACGGCTCATTTTCTTCAGTATCCCTTCCGGTATTATCTGAAAGTGAGAATCTCAATTTCCAGTGATCCGATAATTCACCTTCTAACCGTAAACTATAACCCCAAATATAAGCCTGCCCGGTATTGGTAATCGCCTGCACCCGGCTTAGTACCCCATCGTAAACAATACTATCTTCTCCTCCAAAAGTAAAATCACGACGAACCATTGCATCCCGAAGCAGTGAGCCGTATAGTACTCCATTCAACCGCCAGTTATCCGAGAACCGAAAAGTAGCCCCTACTTCTGCGTTATAAGAATACTCAGGCGACAAACCCGGATTTGGTACCACTACATTGCCTGGCTCCGAGTCAAACACTTTTCCAATATCGTCCACGTTCGGTGCCCGAAAACCGGAAGAGATGACCGAGTTCAGCTGCCAGCGGTCAGTAGGTCGATAAGTCACTCCAGTACTTCCACTAATCGCGCCAGTGCCTAGATTAATCTGATTGTAGGGAAAATTAAAAAATGATTTATCATCAAATTTAGAATCTAGCCATACGTAGCTGTACCGAAGCCCTGAGGTAAGGGTAATTTTAGGGCTTGGACTGAACTTATAGCTAGCGTATGACGCCAGACTCTGGTATTGACTCCCACCATCGGGGTAACGGGTACTCGTAGGTTCACGCTCTCTGGTTTCAATGTTTTCACTAAAAGCAGTTGAGTTTACACCGTTGAATACGTATTCTAGCCCATAAAATAGTTGATGTTTGGCATTCCACTGGCGATCTGCATCAAAGTTTAGTGTCCACACATCCACATCCTCGGTTCGGCTTCTTAGCGTATTACGCTGATAGCGACGATCAAAACGGCTTTCTTGCACCTGCTGATAGCCAACTGTTAGTTTTGCTTCGTCATACCATCGATTGGCATTGTACAGAGTGCCTTTCAAGTAATTCATCATCCAGCATTGGGGACCGTAGTACCATTCCGCATTTCTCGGTAAGCCATTATCCTGATTCTCAATGAGGCGGTCATAGCGCGGAATATCCGACGTGGTGCTGAACAAAAGCCCGTAAGTAAGCTCAGCCCAGTCCGACGGACGGTAGCGAATCTTCTGCATGGCATTTAGCTGTCGGTAGCCTGAAGGAAGCTGCCGATTAACATTCTCGTTCTGAGCCAAGGTATCTCTTCCATTCTGCTGAACAACGTACTGGAAGCGTTTGCCAAAATCTGGAAAATTGGTTGGACGGCGGCTACCCGCTCGTAAGTCACCAAAATCGCTGAAAGTGATGCTAGATATTGAGCTTAACCTCTCACCACGCAAATCGAGGCGGATGTTACCTGTTTTTTCGTTAGCAGCACTGCCGTAACGAACTAATGCCTGCACTTCAGTCTCTACTCCGTTAGAGAGATTGAATGCGGGTTGATAAGTATGGAAGTCCATCACCCCGCCAAGCGCATCACTACCGTAAATAACCGAGCTGGGACCAAAAACCACTTCAGCTTCGCCGATAAGAGCCGGATCAATGCTAATAACATTTTGCAAGTTACCGCTTCGGTAGATGGCGTTATTCATCCGAATACCATCTACAACGATTAATACCGAATTAGCTGCAAAACCCCGGATCATTGGGCTACCTCCCCCTAACTGGCTGCGCTGCACAAAAACTTCCCCGGTTTGCTCGAGAGCATCCGCCGCCGTTCCCGGATTAAGAAATTGAATATCTTCAGGACGAATTGAGGCAATTTGTTGAGGGATTTCTTCAGGCTGCTGCTCCCACCGATTTACAAGCACTACTGTTTCATCTAACTGAACTACATTTTCTTCCAAAACCATCTTCCAATCACGGGATGCCAGTTTCTCCAGTGTGGTTTTATTAGGACGATAAGCCGGGTGTTGAAAGTAGAGAGTATCACTTTCTATGAATATTTCTGAAGCAACATTTCCGGCCTCATCAGTCTGCGAAAATATAGTTCGATCGCCCCCTACAACCATTACGCCTGCAATCGGTTGTAATTTTTTATCAACAACTTTAATATTTTGCGCCCACCCGACAGTTGAAATGGCTAATAAAGCCCAAAAAACGCTTAATCTGACTTTCATCGCATTACAAAATTAGCTAACTTCGCCGTAAATCTTTAGAGAGGTTGCAAAAAACTCGAATTAAGTCAAAAGTTTTTTCAAAATAACGGGTGTAATATTAGTGATCCGTTCGTTTAGGTTAAGTGACAAAATATTTACTTTTTTGCATCGTAGAAAAAGTAGGAAGCTTTTCTTCCTGTTAAATTTCCAGTTTCGCTAATTTTCAAGTTTTAGCTTGCAACGGTTTATGTCGTTTAGACTTCAATTTATATTTATTACTATCTTACTAAGCTTATCTTCCGTAAGCTTTGCTGAAGATACTCCCCAAAAGACTTTATTTGCTACCCGCATCACAACTCCCCCGAAGATTGATGGTCATCTGGATGAAGAAATTTGGTTAAAGACCCGCTGTTCAGCAATGAACTTTGTCCAAAGAAGCCCCAATCCGGGTGGTACCCCTTCAGTTCCTACGGAAGTAAAGGTACTTTATGATAATCACTCCATATACATTGGTGCCTACTTGTACGATGTGTCGCCAGATAGCATTATGCGGGAGTTCACCAAGCGGGATGATTTTGGCTTTTCTGATGTATTTGGAGTCTACTTTGACACCTACGACGACGACATTAATGCATTTGAGTTTTCAGTTTCAGCTGCGGGAGTACAGATTGATCGTCGCTGGACAGCTATGGGACGGGACGAAAGCTGGAATGCGGCTTGGTTGAGTGCCGTGACGATGGATGATTCTAACTGGTACGTAGAGATGGAAATTCCTTTTTCGGCTCTTCGTTTTCCTAAAACCGCTATCCAAGAGTGGGGAGTTAACTTTCGTCGCTCCATTCGGCGAAATAACGAAAGTGATTACTGGAACGAAATTGATCCCGAAACCAACGGCTTTGTTAACCAATTTGGTCGGATGGCAGGTATTATCAACGTAAAATCTCCTATTCGCCTATCGATATCTCCCTACGTTTCTGCCTATTACGATACTTATTCTGGCGACCCTGATAATCCGGCTTCAGTCAATACCCAGTTCAATGGCGGAATGGATCTTCGTTACGGAATTAATGATGCGTTTACGCTAGATATGATTTTGGTACCGGACTTCGGGCAAGTTGTCTCCGATAATCAGGTATTGAACCTATCTCCTTTTGAGGTACAGTTTGACGAAAATCGCCAATTCTTCAAGGAAGGGACTGATCTCTTTAACAAAGGTGACTTTTTTTACTCCCGCCGAGTAGGTGGTAAACCTATACTCCACGGTGATGTTGATGACCAACTCGCTGATAATGAAGAGATCGTATCCAATCCTCAGGAAAGTAGTTTGATCAACGCTACCAAAATCTCGGGACGTACTGCTAAAGGATTCGGTATGGGAGTGTTTAACGCTATGACTAGTCGCACCTACGCTCAGGTTCGCGATACCGAAACTGGTGATGTGCGTAAAGTACTTACTGACCCATTCACCAATTACAATGTACTCGCATTTGACCAAAGCTTACCTAATAACTCTTACGTGAGCCTGGTTAATACCAACGTGCTTCGGCAAGGTAGCCACTACGATGCTAATTTGACTGGCACTACTTTTCGCTTGGCTAACAAAGGAAATCAATATGCCATAAGTGGACGAGGGGCTTTATCGCAAAAGTATGGCTTAGCCGATGGTGACGAATTCGGTTTCATGTCTTCAGTTACTTTAGCTAAAGTGGGTGGTAACCTACGGGGTTCTATCACTAACTACATGGAAAGCGATACGTACGATCCCAATGACTTAGGATTCTTACGCGCTAATAATGAAGTGCGTACTTCAGCTAATGTTGGTTATAACATTTACAAACCCTTCTGGCGCTTACTTCGACTTTCCACTGATTTAGACTTTCGGTATCAGCGACTATATAACCCTTCGGTTTTTACTCAGTTTAATGTTGCTGCAGC
The DNA here is from genome assembly GCA_937883755.1 of uncultured Flammeovirgaceae bacterium. Lineage (GTDB taxonomy): Bacteria > Bacteroidota > Bacteroidia > Cytophagales > Cyclobacteriaceae > Tunicatimonas. The sequence continues at coordinate 15,513 of CAKZYA010000013.1, forward strand.
CGTTCGGGGCACTTTTCGTAACTTCTTGTCCATGAGCTTACGGTACGAGTCAGCTCCTGTACAACGTTATGATTACTTTGAACCTCGGGTAGACGGACGTTACTTCGTAGAACCGTCTTATCACAACTTCGGGGTTTCTATGCGTACTGACAGTCGCAATCAATTATCGCTGGGTGGATACGTAGGTTACACCGATTTTGATTTTGAGGGTCAAGATGGTCTGTACTTGAGCTTTAGCCCCCGCTACCGTGTAAATAACAAGTTGAGTTTTTCTAGCAGCTTGGTTTATCAAGCCCGAGCTAATAATATTGGATTCGCTGAGAAAGAAAATATTGATGATGAATACTTAGTTACCTTCGGACGACGGGATATTAATACCATCAGCAACATTTTTCGTACTAAGTACACTTTTAACAACCGGATGGATCTTTCCCTTAGAATGCGCCACTACTGGTCAGAAGCTGATTATCAGGAGTTTTATACTTTAGGTGATGAAGGCGAATTGCTTGACAGTGACTACGAAGAGAACGAAAACCGTAACTACAATACGTTTAATGTGGATATGGTGTACACTTATGCTTTTGCTCCGGCTAGTGAAATCAGCATCGTTTGGAAAAACAGTATCGTTCGAGATGAAGATATTCTTCAACATGACTATCTTACTAACCTGGAAAATACCTTTGCTTCACCCCAGAGTAACAGTGTCTCGGTTCGCCTTCTGTACTTTATAGACTACTCTATGTTGATGAAGCGAATTGGCCGTAATCATATGTAGTTTTGAAGCTAACCCCTTCCTTCGTTTTTCTATTTTCTTTCACTTTTTTCCTACCACTCTTTTCGAGTTTCGCTCAACGTATTTCTGTGCGAGAAATGGGGCTAGAAATTGGGGTAGTTCCCACCGGGCCGAAGAACGCCATTACTGATGTTGATGGAGTAAAAGTAGGCCATACCACTCTCGTAAAAGGTGATAATATCCGTACCGGAGTTACCGCTATTTTACCTCATTCAGAAAATTTGTATCAAAAGAAATTGCCTGCTGCCATTTATGTGGGAAATGGATTTGGCAAACTTGCTGGATATACCCAAGTGGAAGAACTGGGCACATTGGAAACCCCAATCATACTGACGAATACTCTTAATGTTTCTACAGCAGTACAAGCACTAATTACTCACACGCTGCAAATCCCTGAAAATGCGGGGGTGCGCTCAGTAAATGCAGTAGTTGGTGAAACTAACGATGGTTACTTGAATGACATCCGAGGAAGGCATGTCACTGAACAGGATGTACTTAACGCCATTGAAATAGCTCATCAAGATAGTATAACTCAAGGAAATGTTGGAGCTGGAACTGGTACGATATGTTTTGGGTACAAAGGAGGAATTGGTACTTCATCGCGGAAATTACCAGAAAAGTTTGGTGGCTATACCGTAGGCGTGTTGGTGCAAACAAATTTTGGTGGTGATTTATTAATCAAAGGAGTACCTGTGGGAGTGACACTGAACCCTTACTGGAAAGAGCAGTTCCAGCAAAAATCTGATGGTTCTTGTATGATTGTGGTAGCCACTGATGCACCATTAGAAGCACGTAATTTAAAGCGACTAGCGAAACGGGCTATTTTTGGGTTAGCGCGCACCGGGGGTATCGCCTCCAACGGAAGTGGCGATTATGTTATTGCATTCTCAACAGCTCGTTCATCACGCATAATCTCATCTGACTCTCTAACCCAAACAGTGCAAGTTGTCCAAAACGAGGACATGACTCCGCTGTTTTGGGCAGTGATTGAAGCCACTGAAGAAGCTATATTAAACTCTATGTTTCTAGCTGAAACCACACAGGGTCAGAATGGTCATGCAATAGAAGCTCTTCCCTTAGATAAGGTGAAACAACTCATGCAAAAGCATGGCTATTTACCCTAGAGCGAATCTCCCATTAGCATATCTACCAGTCTGAGTATTTTTTCTCGAGATACCAGAAATTTAGGCATCAGTTCATAATATTCCCGATCTAGCAACATTTCTTCGGTTTCTTCCATACACTCTTTTACAAAGATAGCGTACAAAGCCAGACGCTTAACATACCCAGCGTTCTCAAAGAAGTAAGAACGTACTTGAGAATTTACCTTAAACAAGGTGCTCTGACCATTTAGCAAGTGCTTATGGAATGCCCACTGAAACCCGTCGCAATAGTTTACAAATTGAAAATCAGTGAAAAACGCTTCCTGAGGTAGCACATCTTTAAACTCATCGTAAAAACGTCCAGCAATCTCAGGTACTTTCATTAATTCAGGATAACGATACATACTCCTGCTTTTTAGTTCATATAATGCAAAAATATATGAATAAAATACAAAAAAATAACGGTTTAGGTCAATCTAGCTACGATACTCGGATAATTCAAATAAAGGGAAAAATTTATCATAATGCTGGCTAACCACTAATTTATTACCTTGTTTTAAAAACTAATTTTCCCTTCATTTTTCCGATAAATCCGCCAAAAACGCCAATAACCCCGTTCTTCTATTAATTTAAACATCCTTTTATTTACTAAACTTCTTTGCAATTAACCTACAATTCTCAAATATTACACGAGTATATCAAACCTCTACTTGACCGTATTAATACTCTCAAGGTAGCTATTTAGTTAAAAATAAGCCTCTACATTCCATTTTTCACAACTCGAACCCCTTTTTAATTATGTCTACCCAATCCAAATCTTCGGCCAATATTAAACGAATTACCACCCACCAACTTTTGGCCATGAAACAGCGGGGGGAGAAAATTGCTATGCTCACTGCCTACGATTACTCTATGGCTACGTTGATTGACACAGCCGGTATTGACATTATATTAGTGGGCGATTCGGCCTCAAATGTAATGGCGGGGCACGAAACCACTTTACCCATCACACTGGATCAAATGATTTACCACGCTAGTTCGGTAGTAAGGGCAGTAAAACGAGCATTTGTATTGGTAGATATTCCTTTTGGGTATTATCAAGGTAATTCCTCTGAAGCTCTGCGGTCGGCCATTCGGATTATGAAAGAGTCAGGAGCCCATGGGGTAAAAGTAGAAGGTGGAGCTGAAATTCAGGAGTCAGTTCGAAGAATTATTAGTGCAGGAGTACCGGTAATGGGGCATTTAGGGCTTACTCCTCAATCAATCTATAAGTTTGGTACTTATTCCGTACGGGCTAAAGAGCAGGCTGAGGCTGATAAGCTGCTGGAAGATGCCTTACTACTCGAGGAGTGTGGTTGCTTTGGGGTACTTTTCGAGAAAATACCAGCAGCATTAGCAACAAAAGTTACTCAACACCTCACGGTACCTACCATAGGTATTGGAGCCGGTCCTGGCACTAATGGACAAGTACTGGTCATGCACGATATGCTCGGAATTACTAAAGACTTTAATCCCCGCTTTTTACGACGTTACGCAGATTTGCAATCGGTAATTGACCTAGCTGTAAAGCAGTATGTTACCGATATCAAGTCTGAAAGTTTCCCCAGTGAGGAAGAAAGTTACTAATAATGTGCTCATAGTGGGGACAACTTCCTCAGTTAGCGTACTTTTTCACTGTTCTTAGAGATACTCTCCTACAAAATACTGGCAAATACATCGCTCTATCGGCCTTAACGACTGCTTCGCTGGTTTTGGCATAGAGTTTACAATAGGGTTAGTAATTATCAACCTTAAATTTTTATTGAAATGAAGAAATTGTTTTTTGCATTTTTCGCCGCAGCTCTTTTCGTAAGCGCATCAACATTTGCCCAAGTAGAAGAGCAAACCCAACCTGAAGAGACTGTCACCGCTTCAGCTGAAGCCGTTGATATTGAATTTGATCAACTTCCCGATGTGGTTAAAACATCATTTGAAGCCTCAGACTATGCCATGTGGGATGTGACTTCAGTAAAACAAATGGTTTCTACCGAGGGTACTATGCAGTATCAGATCACGGTATCAGATGGTACTACAGAAGAAAACGTACTCTACAACGAAGAAGGGGAGGAAATCCAATAGTAGTTATCGTTTTTTCACCCTAAAGAAAGCTTCTGATTAATTCAGAGGCTTTTTTTTTGCACTTTTAAGCCAAACTAAAAATAGTAGTCAGACGTTTTCAAGTACATTATTTATAAATTTTTCCCTGGCTCATCGCAAAGACTGGCGATCAGTGCGTATATTTGTGAATTTATTAATAACTTAACGTAGTAACCGATCCTAGCGCGAATGTCCCGAGTACTAATTATTGATGACGACCCTTCCTTCTGCACACTTCTTCATAACTTTCTTAAAAAAAACGGTTACGAAACCCACGAGGCCTACTCAGCTAAAGAAGGCATACGGGCAGTATATGATCATGATTTTGACATTGTCTTGATTGATTATCGCCTGCCAGATATGGATGGGCTGGAGTTACTCAAGAATATTAAGAAGCGTTATTTTCACCTCCCGGTCATTATCATGACTAATTACGCCAATATTAAAACGGCGGTAAAGGCAATGCAGCTGGGTGCTTTTGAGTACGTAACTAAGCCCATTAACCCTGATGAGATTTTGCTCTCCATGCGAAATGCTCTCGAAACCGATGTTTCAGAAGTTGCTGCTACTCCTCAGGTTAAAAAGCCCAAAGCTATACCCTCTCTTTCATTTGTCCAAGGTGTGAGTCCCAGCTCACAAGAAGTGAAGAAGCATGTAGAGTTGGTAGGGCCGACCAATATTTCAGTGATTGTACTGGGAGAAAGCGGCACTGGTAAAGAGTATGTATCCCGGCTGATTCATCAGAAGAGCCAGCGAAGCGCGAAACCATTTGTTGCCGTAGATTGTGGAGCGTTGTCAGAAGAATTGGCCGCTAGCGAGTTATTTGGTCATTTAAAAGGCTCGTTCACTGGAGCACTACAAGACAAGGAAGGGCAGTTTCAGGCTGCTAACGGAGGAACACTTTTCTTGGATGAAATTGGCAACTTATCTTATGAGAATCAGATAAAGCTGCTGAGAGCCATTCAAGAACGCACCATTCGGCAAGTAGGCAGCACCAAAGATATTAAAGTAGATGTCCGCCTCATTGTAGCGACTAATGAGAACCTAGAGAGAGCCGCCAAAGAAGGGCATTTCCGGGAAGATTTATTTCACCGACTGAATGAGTTCCAGATTGCCGTTCCACCTCTACGGGAACGAGTACAGGATATTCCACTGTTTCTAGAGCATTTTCTTCAGCAGTCAAACCAGGAATTGAACAAAGACGTAAGCGGATTTACCTCAGAAGTAGTAGAAAAACTACAGACCTACAGTTGGCCAGGTAATATTCGAGAATTGAAAAACGTGGTACGCCGAGCAGTGCTACTTACAGTTGATGATACTATTACCGCGACAGTTTTACCAGCTGAGATTGTTTCTCCAACTACCGTAGCAGTTACTTCTGAGTCGCACTCAATGCCAAGCCTTGATAATCCTGACCTGAAAGCCATTCAGGAAAAAACAGAGAAAGCACTGATTGAGGAAACCTTGGTAAAGGTACGATACAATAAAACCCAGGCTGCTAAAGTGCTGAATATTGATCGTAAAACGCTCTACAACAAGTTAAAGCGATATAATTTAGAGTAGCTTATCCACTGCCGAAGCCTCTAACGCCTCTATTTCACCTTGTACTGTAAGTACCAGACTATTATTCATCACGATAGCCTCTTTAGTTGATTCAGCTAACTGACTATTCCAGGGGTCATTACTCGCAGTAATTTCCAGGTACTTTAGCTGCTGAGTTAGTTCCGTGTTGTGAAGGAGCTCTACCTGAGATACCAGCTTGTGAGCGTAAAAAGAAACTAGATCGGTAGATTGTCCATTCAGAGCAACCTGGAATTGCTGATTAGCCTCCTCGACCGTCTCAATGAAGGTTTTTAAGTAAGCCAGTAGAGCTTCCGTATCATCTCCGGTAAACTGACGAACCTGATCCAGAGAAATTGTTGTACTGCTATTTTCTGATGATACTGACTGTGCCTGAGCTATCGAAGAAGGGGTTCCATTGGTCTCTTGCCCCATTTCTGACAAATACTTATGTAGTAACTTCCCCAGTTCAGCCTGACTAAAAGGTTTGAATAGAAAGCCTTGTAACCCAATTTGCTCGTATCTCTGTTTTTCTTCAACCTGTACATTGGCAGTGAAAGCAATGATTGGAGTATTATATGTATTGACTAATGAATTTTCTTTCAACGCATGAATCACCTGTGCCCCATCCATTTCGGGCATGTGCAAGTCGCAGAAAATAATGTCAAAAGCCTGTTCTTCAGCCGCTAGTATCGCTTCTTTTCCTGAATGACAGCAGACTACTTTAATGCCGCGAGCATTCAACGCTAATTCCAGTAAAGTAACATTTAACGGGTTATCATCAATAACCAATGCCTCACCATCTGGATAAGCGGTATCAAGTACCTCATTTTCATTATTACTATCTTTAACTGCTGAGGCCTCAGCAGGATTATAGTCGATAACCATTTGAAAAATACTACCGGCTCCTTCGTTACTTTCTACTGATAGACTTCCACCCTGCCCTTCTACAATTCTTTTGCAAATGGCTAGTCCAAGACCAGTTCCTCCGTACTTACGGGTAGTTGAAAGATCAGACTGATGAAAAGCATTAAAAATAGAGTCTTGCTTTTCCTTAGGAATGCCAATACCAGTATCAACTACCTCCATAACCAGTCGAGTTTTCTGATCGGTTTGTGGTTGTAGCTTGGCAGTAATCAGCACCTCACCTTCCTGCGTGAATTTTATAGCGTTAGATACTAAATTATATAGTACTTGCTTCAGACGAAAAGCATCGCCAACAATATATTTGTGATCTTCGCCCTTAATACTATAACGCAAATCTAGTTGTTTCTCTTGCGCCATCAGTTGCAAGTCGTGCTTTACTTCCTTGATCAACCTGACTACATCAAAAGGCTGTTCTTCGTAACTAATCTTACCAGCCTCTATTTTAGAGAAATCTAAGATATCATTCACTAGGGACATCAGATGACGAGAAGAGCTGTCTAATGCACCTACGTACTTCTGCTGTTGGGTATCTAGTGAAGAAAATTTCAACTGTTCAGTAAAACCCATAATGGCAGTAAGCGGAGTACGGATTTCGTGGCTCATATTAGCCAAAAAGTCTTCTTTAACCCTTGCCAGACGTTCGGCTCGCGACTTGGCTTTAAGTAGCTTATTTCGGTAAAAATCACTGCGGGTAATGTCAGCAAAAATAAGGTACACAATAAGAATCGTACATAGAAACGCTACAATCAGAATGATGGCAATACGAATTATGGCCTCATCCATCGCGGTTCGGGCTTTGGCCACCCGCTTTTGCGAGCGCGCCTGTTCTTGCGCCTTTAGCTGCCCGACCAGCTCGTAAATATTACCCATCACTTGGGCATTATTTTTTAGGTACGTTAACTCCCGCTGATCAATTTGCTGCTGTTTGCGAGCTTGATCATTACGTACCTGCCGCAGCAGCTGCCGCACTGAATCCGGAGCTAGGGTAATTGGTTCGCTTTCCTGATTATCGGAAAAAGTCGGTTCATCTTTATCTCGGGAAAACAATCGGCCCAGAATACCCCGTTTATCTACTCGAACCATAACATTTTGGCGAGCCGTGTCCTCTAAAATATGAGGCTCATTTCTTTGAGAAGCAATGGTTGAGACCTCGATTTCTAGCTCAGATAATGCCTGGTCGTAAAAATCAAAATCATCTCGTTCTTCCTCAATCTCTAAAAAAGCATCTAAACTAACGAGCTTATCCCGCAGTAAACTGAGCACTGAATCTAGTGTGTATTCTTCATTTTGGGTTTCACTCTCGAGCGACTCAATAATCCGTTCTACCTCCGCTACCTGTTCATAATAAGCTTCCAACTTGCGAGAAGACTCTTCTGGTTCATCTGAAGAGCTGAGTACCGAATATTCTTGTAGAGTATTTTCAGTTTTAGTTACTGCAATCAGAATACTGTCAATGCGCTTTATTTTCAGATCAGGACGAGAGATAGTTTGAGAAGCCTGCTTTAGTTCAGTGAAGCTCTCGTAGGAGATATAAGCTGCGATAAGTAGGGCTGAAAAAACCAGTACAAACCCGATTACTACTTTAGAACGTAGAGCGAAAGTTCGTTTAGATGCCATTACACGAATTTAATAATTTCATGAGAAAATTGCGTACCATCGTAAGAAAACCGCTTTTTGTATTGAAACAAGGGAGAAAAATGAGGAATAATTCCCCATATTGGGTAGTGGTGTAGCAAACCCCTACGGAATTTTATATTTCTTCAATTTTCACAATTTATTTAACCATCTGACTAATAGGTCTTTACATAATTATCTTCCTGTTGGCACTTTTTTTTCAATATGTTTCGTGCAAGTACAACCTTACTTGAAACAATAAGCGACACCATTCAGATTACCCTTCTCGATAGGGGTAATTTGTCTTGAATTTCACCCTTAACTTAATACTTCTTAAGATTCAGCCCTGAAAACCGTTTTTCAGGGCTGATTTTTTTATATTCGAAGTATCAACCCACTACCTGATATGATCCGATCATTTTTTTTTGCTACTCTTCTCTACTTAGCCGGAATATGTACGCTATATGCCCAAGATAATGACTTCACTGATTCGCAGAATCTGATTAATGTTAGCGGAATCGTTTTTTCAACTGATAGTATTAAAGCATTACCCTATGTTTCCATTCACGTCAACCACCTTCCGCGGGGTACGATCAGCAATAGTGTAGGATATTTTAACCTGGACGTTTTACCCAACGATACGTTGTTTTTTTCAGCAGTAGGTTATAAAAGTACCCAATTTATCTTACCGAGTTTTTTGGTAGGTCAACATTACTCCATTGTACAGGGATTAGTGCGGGATACAATTTTACTCGAGGAAGTAGTTATTTCCTCTTTACCTACCACAAGCGAATTTATGACGTCATTCAGTAATAATGAATTAGATTTTGCTGAGCGGATAGAGAGCATGCAAACTGAACTAGAAACTCTGCTTGAAGAAGACATTGTACTCGGTAAATACCAACCTACCGAGGGATTCACTCGCATGTATAATATTGATTGGGGAATGGTACCGCCTAACAACTTTTTGAATCCAATTAGATGGTCTCAATTCATCCGAGATTTACGTAAGCATCAGTCTAAAACCAAGTCTCGGCGCTGACTTAGTATGCGCGTAGAATTACAATCCCACCCCAGGTAGCCAGCATTCCGATGAATACACTTCCGAAAATATAAAGAGCCCAGAAGCCTATCTTTCCGCTTTCCAGTAAAGACAGAGCTTCATTGGAAAATGAAGAAAAAGTAGTAAACCCACCGCAAAAACCGGTGATCCAGAGGCGACTTTGCGTATCAGTTAAGTATCCCTTGAGCCATCCACCGAATAGTATACCAATCAGGAAACAGCCTATTAAGTTGGCTAGAAATGTACCCAACGGGAAAGCGTTCCCCCAGTAACGTCCCACTCCAACTCCTAGCCCATAACGAGCTACACTACCCATAAATCCGCCAATACCCACCCAGATAAAATTCCAAATCATAATTTTTTGTTCTTTACAGTAAAAGTAGCAGAAAAGAGTTCAATGTATTATAGAACTAGGTGTTAAGGTACTAGAGTTTACCGAGATTTCAGTTACTTTAAGCATGCAAACACATTAACACTAAGAACTGTAACACTTACAGAAAATCTATTTACTATCCATGATTCACTGTATAGTATCCTACCATAAACCCCACCAGCATTGGCTGGATATCGAGCTGGTGTTTACCAATCTCACCGAAGACGTTACCTACTTACAGCTTCCGGCCTGGCGACCAGGACGTTATGAGCTAGGCAACTTTGCTAAAAACATTCAGCAATTTGTGGTCACTGATGCTGACAGTCAGCCCCTCCCCTTTCGTAAAGTAGCTAAAGACCGTTGGGAGGTAGATACCAATAATACCGATAGCATTCAGGTGGTGTACAATTATTATGCGACTGAAATGAACGCCGGCAGTACCTATTTAGATGAAGAGCAACTCTACATCAACTTTGTCAACTGCATACTATACGCCGAAGGGCAAATTGACCAGCCGTATCAGGTCAAACTAAAATTACCCGATACTTATGAGGTAGCTTGCGGGATGAAAAAAATTGATCCGCACACACTAGAAGCTCCCAGTTTTTATCATTTGGCAGAAAGTCCCCTCATTGCTAGCCCCACCCTTACCCACTGGCAATATGAGATAGAGGGCTCTAACTTTCACCTTTGGTTTCAAGGTCAGTGTTTATTAGACGAAGAACAGACGATCAATCGCTTTCGGGCGTTTACTGAAACTCAGATACAAATGATGGGTGATTTTCCGGCCGAAGATTATCACTTTCTGTATCACTTTCTTCCTTATCGGGCCTATCACGGAGTAGAACACTTTAACTCTACCGTAATCGCCTTGGGACCCAGCGAAGGCATTATAGAAGGCAGTAAGTCTTACTACGATTTTCTGGGTGTCAGCTCGCACGAACTGTTCCACACCTGGAATATTATCCGCATTCGCCCGCAGGAGATGTGTCCGTATGATTACACTCAAGAAAATTACTTCCCTACCGGGTTTATTGCTGAGGGCGTTACTACCTACTACGGTGACCTATTCCTGGTACGTAGCGGAGTATTTACCAAAGACGAATACTTTCTAGAACTAAACAAACTGTTCAAACGGCACTTTGAAAACTTTGGGCGATTTAACCACTCGCTCGTAGAATCTTCTTTTGACTTGTGGTTGGATGGTTATAGCGTAGGTATTCCAAACCGCAAGGTTTCTATCTATGTGAAGGGAGCATTAGTTAGCTTGTTACTGGACTTAATGCTTCGGGATTGTACCGATCAGGAGCAATCGCTGGATACGTTTATGCGCTACCTGTGGGATTTCTTTGGGAAGCAAGACTGTGGTTACTCACTCTCCGACTTGGAAAGGTTAGTGGATGACTTATCCGGCGGGCAAATTAATGACTACTTCGAACGCTTTATTTACGGTAAAGAGCCTCTTGAGATAGCCCTCAATCAGTCACTGTATAAAGTAGGTTGCCGATTAGATATTGCCGACAACGCCCTAATTTCAGAAGGCACTTTTGGTTTTAGAGCAGGCAAAGTGAACGATAAGTGGCTAGTACAACGTATTGAACCTAGCTCAGTGGCTGATAATCATTTGGCAATTAATGATGAAATCCTAGCGATCAACGACAATCAAATTCAAGATAATCTGGAAGAATTATTAGCTAGGTATCAGAATATAACCGTGAGTCTGGTTCGCAACCATAAAACCAAAATGGTAGAATTGATACCTCAAGAAGATCGCCACTTCAAAGTCTACACTATAGCTCAACGAGAAGATGCTGCCGAAGGAGAAAAGCAAGCTTTCAGTAGTTGGCTCAATTGTGCCTGGGATTAACGGAAAACATGCTGCAAAAAAGTTGGAAGTATTAAGCAACTTCATCGTAAATATATCTGATTATCTTACTTGATAAATCATCCGTGAGCCGCCAGCCTAGATAAGTTTAAGGTTACAATTTGTGAGTATAATCTACTAATACTTACAATATTTCTAATAACAACCTTAACCAACCCGCCTATGGCACTCACCGACCACTGCGATGTATTCGCCAGTTTTCACGAAGATGGGTTTAACCGCATTGTGGAACACATTATGCAGCAACGCCCGTCGCTCTTTAACTATGCTACGCCTGATTTGGTACAATCTCCCGATCGGCTCTGCGAGCGCATTGTAGTCCACCCAGCAGTCTCTCAGGCAGAAAACCCATTAATCAAGCAAATTGACTATCTGCCTATTATTGGGTACGATGGCCCCTTTGGCTTTAGCTTTGGCCTGCAGTTGACCGATCTAAAGATCGATTTTCATCCGGGTAATATTATCAACTTACCCCCGCAATTAAACCCGCCACTATCAGAACAAACACTAGCCCTTACCGCTCGGGCTTGTGCTGGATTAAGCTGCCCTGACCCTGAATTTATTGAAAGGCTCATCCGTTTGCTGCCTGATCCAGATGATGAAAAGGATAAGCGGGATGATAGTCCCAAACCTCCACTCAACCCCATGCCCTATGAACGACTCACCTGCTTTTGCTTAGAGGTATTTGCTGTAGTAAAAGCCGTTCGGCAAAATGGCTACCTTTCATTGAGATTACAAGGTATGGAGATTAAAGACATTCTTCCTGCCGGATTAGAAGATTCTATCGAGTGCTACATTAGCACCATGCTCAAGCTAGTCGTTTTTCCTAAAGTACGAATTGCGCTAGAAGATCTCACGTTTGAGATCACTGATTACTTATCAGTAGAGCCTACCCCCATCTCAGCAGACGTTCCGTTTAACCCGGACGTAAGCAAAGACCAGATTGCCATTTTTGCCAACCTTATTTAACCCTCAACACTATGTCACACGTAAATTTAGCCGTCTCCGAAGCAGCATTCGGAAAATTGGTTGATAAACTCACTGAAAATATTAGCTTTTCTAAAACTGACGGCGGGGATTTTGGCCCCTTCACAGCATCGTACAGTGCTGGAGTCCGCTTTGAAGGCGGCGACATTGACCTAAAAGACTCCCCTGATGAAGTAGTAATCAACGAACTGGATGTTATCTATGATCCGCTTTCCCTTACCGTCGGAATTGATATACCCGAAATATGTGTCGGTGGATTCTGTATCATTCCTAACCCATTTGGTGGTTGTATACTACGCGCCCCACGCATTTGTCTGTTTGAAGGTGACCCCGATGCTAGCTTTACACTGGACCTAGGCGGATTGATTGAGAGCGAAATTTCGGGCGGATTTAATGTAGTAGCGCGCTACTTTAACAATCCTGACCACGCCGGACTTACCGATCACCAAGCCCACGAACAGGATAAAGCAAACGAATGGCAGTTTTTTCTAGACCCACGCTGGCTGGATCTAGATATTATTGATATTTCGGATACAGTTGGGAATATCCTGGACGGAATTATTGATGCTATTGTGGACGACTTACTAGGTGGACTACCCGGTTGGGCCAAAGATGCTATCCGCTTTGTGCTGGGTGGCTTAGCCGACTTGATAAGAGGAATATTAGATATTGGTGACGATATAGATGAGTGGCTATCTGACCTATTGGGAGTAAGTCTAGGGTTATTCGATTTTATTTTAACCTTTATTGCCGATAAATTGGCTAACGAGAATCCGGTTTTCTCCTTTGAAGACCCTTATCCAATGTTACCGACCTCAGGCAATTTGATCCCCGTGTTGCTTCCTATTCGGAATGTTAACCCAGATATTACTAACGTAGAATTTGTTATGACTGCTGATGTTGGTTAAATATCAAACTAACTGAGATAAAAATGGGAAAATGAATTAATGGTAGTGAAGTAACTTTCACTTTATCGTTGACTTCTGACTTCGCGATTCTGTCTCTCATCACTTGTCATTCAACAGTTATTATTCATTATCCATTTTCAACTTTTAACTACGATTATGAAACGATACATTAATAAAACCGCTTTTGCTAAAACCGAATTTGACAGTAGCACTGTAGGTATGCTCTCATTCATTGCTCACCCGATTGCTAAAGCCGGTAACTACATCGGTAGCATCTACGACGGAAAACGATTACTTGATCGCTTTCGGCTGATTGCTTCTGAAAAGGAAGAAAATATCCAGGTAGATATCGATTTAGCTAATTATAATTTCCGAGATCTGAGTGGTAAAAACCGTAAAGCCTATTCGGTGCAGTCAGGTGGATACGTGATGTTTTATGACTCTAAAAATGATCGTCCCTGCCGGGTTACGCTAGAGCGAGTTAATGAGAATACCAAGAAACCAACCAAGGTATTTGATACTCAAAAGTTAAGTAAAAGAGACCTTTTTATCGTATCTTTAATACGCCCCGGTAAATACATTGCTTCTGATGATGGGAGCCGAACCATGAATGTAGAAGTACCCTATCCTGATAAGAAAGTGTTTACCGAACGTGATACTGTATTGAACCCCGTTACCCTGAAGCTGACTCCCGAAGGTTTTGAGAAAAAAGAGGTACGACTGCTTCCCTCACAGGGCTTAGTTTTTCAGGTTGAAAACCCATCTTCAGTGAAGATTCGTTTGAAAGAAGAATACAATCAGCCTAGCAGAAAAGAAGTGTTTGACACCCTTAATTTACGATCTAAGCAAAAGAAAAAGATCCGTCGAAAGTACCACTGGGAGAACCCTAAATATTATCAACGTTAACTATCTTAACCTTTTACCATTATGGCTACCAGAAAAAAATCTAGCAAAACAGAATCTGAGGTTCCTCATTACTGCAATATGCCAGAGGTACCTCTCCGAGAGTTTGGTTCTGAGGTTAATCCCCACCGGGCATCCGCCATTATCATTAGTGACAATAAGTGGGTGAATGGCACCAAGATTCATTACTATTTTTTCGATCAAGATACCGACGGCGAGACGGTAACGTTTAGTAATGGTGCCCAACAATTCCGAACCTGGGTAGGTGAAGAAGATCAGAAAGAAGTGGTGCGTGAAGCTTTTGATATTTGGAAAGACTTGGGTATCGGGCTAGAGTTTGAAGAGGTAGATAATCGCGAAGATGCTGAAGTCCGGATTGGGTTTATGCAAGGCGACGGAGCCTGGTCGTATTTGGGCACATATGTGCTAGAGATTGGGGCTGGACAGCGTACCATGAACTTCGGTTGGGATTTAACCCGCGGGGATGGACTAGACACTGCGCTGCATGAGATTGGTCACACACTAGGTCTACCGCACGAACACCAAAACCCAAATGCTGGTATTGTTTGGGATGAAGAAAAAGTATATGCTTCCTTAGCAGCTCCCCCAAACAACTGGTCGAGAGAGCAAACTTTCCATAATATCATCCGCAAACTAGATCCGAATACTGTACAAGGCTCAGACTGGGATCCTGACTCTATCATGCACTACCCTTTCGGTCCCGGCCTTATTTTACAACCGGAAGAATACCGCAATGGAGTTTTTCCAGAAGAAGGGCTCTCTGATCGGGATATGCAGTGGATAAAAACATTTTATCCACCTCTGGAAGAAGAGATGGATGAATTAAAGATGCTTAAGTCGGAACGCTTATTCATGCAACCTGGCGAACAAGTTAACTTTGTCATCCACCCGAAATCCACTCGCTACTATAATATCCGTACCTTTGGTAACTCCGATACTGTTCTGGTACTCTTCGAGGACGAAGACGGCGAACTACGTTACCGAAAGGGGGATGATGATAGTGGCCAGGATTATAACGCCCACATTCGATTTAAGCTTATCAAGAACCACGAATATGTACTACGCGCCCGCCTCTACTATCAAGATATGATGGGGCAGTTCGCCATTATGATGTGGTAGAACCGTCCACGGCGTTCAGTCCGCGTTCGACAGCTGTTTTGTAATACAGAAGACGTTAAGCCATAAACTGTGGACTATGGACTGTCAACTGTAGACTCATTACGGAAACATTGCCAGTCTCGTGTCGTTAGCTATGTGTATCCTGACTTTGATAAAGTAGGTTAAGCTAATTATTTACTAAGGCAAAAATTAAAGCAATGAACAAAAACGTAATATTCATACTATTCTTTGCTGTGGCAGCTATGTACTGCACTGCTCCATCAGTAGAAAGTCAAGCTAACGAACCAATCACCGTATCGCCCGCATCATTAACTGAAGATGAAAAGGCACAACTAGATACGGCTACCTTTGCTGGCGGCTGCTTCTGGTGTACTGAGGCGGTTTTTGAGCGTGTAAAAGGAGTGAAAAGCGTAGTATCTGGTTATACTGGAGGCTCGCAGGCCAACCCTACTTACAAGCAGGTAAGCAATGGGCGCACTGATCACGCTGAAGCTGTTCAGATTTACTACGATCCAGAGATGATCACTTATCAACAGTTGCTGGAAGTATTTTTTGGGACAATGGATCCTACTCAACTGAATCGGCAAGGTCCCGATGTGGGTGAGCAGTACCGTTCAGCCGTATTTTATCATGATGCTGAACAACAATCACTAGCAGATGAGTACATGAAAAAACTAGGTAAATCAGGAAAGTACGATAAGCCAATTGTCACCCAATTAGTTTCTTACGAAAAGTTCTGGTTAGCGGAAGACTACCATCAGGATTATTACGAATTGAATCCGGGCAACCCTTACATTCAGTCAGTAGCTAAGCCTAAGGTGAAGAAATTAAAAAAGAACTATACTAGCTTACTAAAAGACGGAATCACCAGTTAATCCGAATCTGAAAAAGTATCGAGACGTTGCATAATGACTTGCAACGTCTTTTTTTTGCCTATGCA
This sequence comes from uncultured Flammeovirgaceae bacterium, assembly GCA_937883755.1. Classification (GTDB taxonomy): domain Bacteria; phylum Bacteroidota; class Bacteroidia; order Cytophagales; family Cyclobacteriaceae; genus Tunicatimonas. The sequence continues at coordinate 31,845 of CAKZYA010000013.1, forward strand.
ACAACCCTTAGTCTCGATCATTCTTCCTTTCTACAATGCTGAAGCAACACTTAATCGGGCTGTTGAAAGTATTGTCAAGCAGACATTCTCTGACTGGGAGTTAATTTTAGTTGATAACCAATCTACTGATACTAGTGGCTCAGTAGCAAGATCTGCGGCGAAAAATGATCATCGCATTCAAGTAATTCATGAACCGAAATCAGGAGTCACCTTTGCCTTTAACGCTGGGGTAAACCAGGCTCAGGGAAGGTATATTGCTCGAATGGATGCCGATGATTACAGCTATCCTCAGCGCTTGAAGCAACAAACCCATTACCTGGAAAATCATTCCAGAATAGATGCAGTCAGTGGATTGGTAAATTATAAAGCAGGCGTTCCCCAAGCAGGTATGCAACATTACGTGGATTGGGTGAATACGTTAGTATCCTCAGAACAGATTGCCAATAACCGCTTTGTTGAGCTCCCGACAATCAACCCTACCCTAATGCTTCGTCGCAGCAGTCTGGAGAAGTACAGTAGTTACCAACATGGAGACTTTCCGGAAGATTATGAGTTAGTGCTACGCTGGCTTGAGCAAGGTGCCCGATTTTCTAAAGTAAATACGACGGTACTCGATTGGTACGACCACTCTAACCGCCTAACCCGAACTGACTCCCGTTATTCTACGGAAGCTTTTTACCGAATCAAGACTAAATATCTGGTAGAATGGCTACGACAGAATAACCCGTTTCATCCCCAGGTAGTAATTTGGGGTGGCGGACGAAAGGCCCGTCAGCGAGTAAAACTTCTGGAGGACTACGGAATAATCATCAATGCCTACATTGATGTTGTGCCCGATAAAACTGCCGAAAAACCTTGTATCTACTTTGAAGATATTGCGCCACCTGGTCAGTACTTTATTTTGTCTTATGTCGGTAATAGGGGAAAGCGAGAAGAAATTCAGCAATTTCTGAGCGAGAGAGGTTATCAAGAAACTCTCCACTTTTTGCTAGTAGCTTAGCCCTCATTGTCAATTTCCCATGGTATAAAAACTTATTGAGTCGTAACCATTGGGAATTTGCTAGTTGGGTTGTACTTTACCCCATAATAAAACAACCTAGAAACTATGCGAAATTACTTCAGACTGCTCTTCTTTATTCTATTTATTTCCTCTGGATGCGGGGGCAATCAAGCCGACGAAACGGCAGCTACCGATATGCAACCACCTGTGGTAGCCCCGTTTGAAAAACTGGATACTTTAGCCGTAAATGATTGGTGGAATCGAGCTGATAATCCAATTATTGATATGAAAGTAGACCGCAGCGAAGTAGTTGCCTTCGGAATGTACACTGTTTCAAATAATACACTGAAGCTTACTGCTCAGCTTTACCCGCTGTACCCTGATGAAACCCGAGAAGTCCGTCTGGAGGTGCAGAAAGACGGTGCGTGGCAGGAGGTTCAAATCCAGACAGTGAATGACTTAGGTTGGTCGGCTCTATTTCGGGTAGAAAACTGGGATAGTACCCAAGATACTCCCTACCGCTTGCTGCACGGCGAAGAAGCCTCATTTGAGGGGCTGATTAGGAAAGACCCGATTGATAAGAATGAAATTAAGCTCGCAGCATTCTCGTGTAATTCCAATAAAGACCGGGGGATGCGGGAACAGTACGTCCGCAATGTTAATCATCACGACCCTGATTTACTGTTTTTTGCCGGAGATCAATCCTACGACCACACCGAGCACACGGCTGCCTGGCTGAAATTCGGCTTACAGTTTCGCGACTTATTCCGCAATCGTCCCTGTATCAGTATTCCCGATGATCACGATATTGGTCAGGGTAATTTGTGGGGTGAAGGTGGTAAAAAATCCCAGACGAAAGTAGCTGATGACGGGGGATATAAATATCACCCTGAGTACGTAAAAATGGTAGAACGTTGCCAGACCGCTCATCTGCCTGACCCATATGACCCTACTCCAATTCAGCAAGGCATTGGCGTGTACTACACCAACCTAATGCTGGGAGATATAGATTTTGCGATTATTGAAGATCGTAAATTCAAAACCGGACCCGCTGGAAAAATCCCTCAGCAAGGCCCTCGCCCCGACCATATTCGTAACCCTGAGTATGATCCAGCCTCTATTGACTTAGAGGGGTTGACTTTACTTGGCGAACGACAGCTTACTTTTCTGAATGATTGGGCTACTCAACAAGATGGTGTGGCGATGAAAGCCGTACTCTCTCAAACCGGGTTTTGCGGTGGGGCGCATTTGCATGGGCAGAAGGATAACCGCCTGCATGCCGACCTAGATTCCAACGGCTGGCCCCAGACGGGACGTAACAAAGCCCTGGAAGCAATTAGTAAAGCGGGGGCAGTACATATCGGTGGCGACCAGCATCTAGCAACGGTTATACAGCATGGCATTGATGAGCATCGGGATGGTCCTTGGGCATTTATTGTTCCGGCGGTGGTCAACGACTACTATAGCCGTTGGTGGTGGCCCGAAGACGAACAACCCGGTGGTAATCATGATTCTAGCAGTCCCCTACCCTGGACGGGAGATTATCTGGATGGTTTCAATAACAAAATTACCATGAAAGCCTACGTAAACCCCGAAAGCACGTCCAGCGGCTCGGGTTACGGCCTCATTCGCTTCCACAAAGATTCTAATGAAGTAACCTTTGAGTGCTGGCCCCGAGATGTAGATGTGACCGGCGAAGATGCCGAACAATTTACCGGGTGGCCCATTACCGTAGCATTATAGGCTACTCAGAAGCTAAAATTGATCTACACTGGTTTTATTCGGTTGGAGCTAAGGAAGAAATAACGGAGACTAGTCTCCGTTATACAGTTGTTGTAGGTAATTTAAGAAACGAACAGATTGAACATTAGAAAAGCAACAGAAACAGATATTGATAAAGTTTGGGAAATATTCTCAAAAGTTATTGAAACAGGAGATACCTATGTATTCAATCCGAATACACCAAAAGCGGACTTAAAAAAACATTGGTTTGCGGATTATATGGAAACATATGTGATTGAAGAAAATGGACAAATACTCGGAACATATATCATTAAACCCAATCAAATTGATTTAGGAAGCCACATTGCAAATTGCAGTTATATGGTAAACCCAAATTCTCACGGAAAAGGAATTGGGAAAAAACTTTGTGAACACTCTCTCAAAATAGCAGAGGAAAATAGCTTTGAGGGAATTCAATTCAATATTGTAGTAAGTACAAATAAAGGAGCAGTTGAATTATGGAAAAAATACGGATTCGAAATAATTGGAACTACACCAAAAGGCTTTAGACATTCTGAATTAGGATTGGTTGATACTCACATTATGTACAAGGATTTAAATAAATAAAAAACTACCTACAACAATGGCTATAAGTAATTGCTTGTTCATGCCTACTTCTGAAAATCTTCGCGGATTTTCAGTTTGGTGTATACTTGCAAAGTTAAATGCAAAACCACGCAACTACTCATAGCCGAGACGTTGCTATTTTGATTAAGCAGCACCAAGTTACGCTGTAAGCTTCCCTGCCAAATAAAGAGGTTTTAGATAGTTGATACCCCAAAAGGGGGTATTTTTAATTGATGTAGTTAAGATATACACTGACAGTTTGGGTAAATTGGGTTTAGTACTCTTCTTTAATAAAATCTTCCGATAGGTGTTTGTATCCTTTTTGTTTAAACTAATTACCTAAAATGTATAGAAGAGACTTTATAGAAAACATTAGCAAGGCAACCTTGGCAGGGGCGCTTCCCACGAATGAGTTGGTCTTTGAGGGACGAGAGACTTTTCCATTTAAAGGACAGAATACTTTGTGGTCAGAAATTGGAGAATACTTTCCAATGGATGGTTACACAAACCTAAGATCATTATGGACGGGAATAAGTCCGAATTTTGTTATCGAGAAATACAAAAGTAATATCGAGAAACTATTCTCCAATAAGCCCACAGATTTACGATACAAGGGGCAAACCGATTTTGATACACAATTAAAAGCTACTAGGGAAATTGTAGCAAGTTATTTCGGAGCAGAAAGCGATGAAATTGCCTTTGTTAGAAACACTACCGAAGGCTTGATGAATGTCATCTTTGGATTGGATTTTAAGAGAGGGGATGAAATAATAATCTCAAATCAGGAATACAGCCTCGTAAAAGGAAGTCTTGAGCAATTGAAGGCTCAAAAAGGAATTGTTGTCAAACAAGTAAAATTACCACTCGAGCCTACCAGTGCCCACGATCTGGTGGAGCCATTCAAAAATGCGCTCACTGAAAAGACAAAGGCAATTTTCTGTTGTCATGTTTATTTGAGTGGTTTGGTATTTCCTGTTAAAGAATTAAAGAAAAGTGTTGGTGAGGATATTTTTGTAATCGTTGATGGAGCACTGGCAATTGGCACCCTAGACTTAAACTTTACAGAACTAGGTTGCGATTTTTATGCAGGTTCTTTTCACAAAGCAATGGGGTTACCGAGGGGAATGGGCTTCCTTTTTATGAAAAAGATACATATTGAATCTACCTGGCCCCTGTTCGGGCATTATAATATCTTTCGCAGAAAGCCAGGTTATCTATTAGATACTATAAAAAAATTTGAACACTATGGGCAATTTCCAGACTATCATTTTGTATTAATTGCTGACCTTATTGAGTTCCATGAGAAAATTGGAAAAGCAGAAATTGAAAACAGGCTGAAATTCTTAAAAAATTATTGGACGAATAAAGTAAAAGATCATGATTCGGTAAAGTTTATTACGCCATTGAGTGATGCGTTTTCATCCTCTTTAGTAACTTTTCAAATAAAGGGTAAGACACCAAAAGAGGTAGAAACCAAACTAGAGGAAGAAAGAATCTTAGTTGCCTCTACAATGATAGACGCTTTGGAAGCAGTTGAGCCTTCTCGATATATGGCCAATGTAGTTTTCTTGAATGTTAATATTTTTAATAGTACCCAGCAACTAGATTATTTAGCCGAAAGACTGCTTACCTTAACATAGAATTAATAGCATTTTTAGGCTCAGCGATATTTAGCACTTACAGATGGACAGATAAGAAAGCAGTAATTATGGACTCTGAGAAAATAACAAAAGCGACCCACCAAGCTAAAAACGAATCAGGTGAGTTGAATTGTAAATTGACAACGCGGGAACTTCAGGAGCGAAAAAGAACCGTACTTAGAAGTTTAAAAGCCCAAATAGTTGAAAAGAAAGAATTGGAAGATGGATATGCTTTCAAGTATCCCGGAACTGATAAAATACTTGACGAGTTAATTGAGTTCATAAAAACAGAAAGGGCTTGTTGTAACTTTTTTGTTTTTGGACTATCAATAAGTGGCGACCAAAGCGAAACTTGGCTTAAACTAACCGGACCAGAAGGAGCAAAAAAATTCATCTCAACTGAACTTGAGCTATAAAAAGTGGTCTACGCGGCACAAAGGTGTTATCAGTCACCTCAAAAAGTTAAAGAAATAAAAATTCTGGTAGTTAGACATCAAACTACAAGCTGAAAATTAATTCATCATCTATCTATTCATCTTGAATACATTTTTCTAAACAGTCTTGTTTAATAAAATAAAGATTGCTAGCTTTGTTCTAAACATTACTGTTTAATAATGCCTAAAATTGTTGCTCAGAAAACCGAATGGATTGAACTTGGATTCGAACTGTTCACTAAATACGGTGCACAAGGGGTGAACGTAGAAAAGATGGCTGACAAGCTAAAATGCAACCGATCGAGCTTCTACTGGCACTTTAATTCCAAAAAAGAGTTTATCGACCAAGTTATAGAGAACTGGAAGGAAACCGATACCGATCAGATTATCCGATTAACTGAACAGGTCGATACTCCCGAGAAACAGCTAGAAGTGCTAGTGAAAACCGTTTTTAAGAAAGACCCTAACATTGATTTTGTTTTTTACCTCAAGCGGTATGCACTTCAGCAAGCCAGAGTACAAACTATTATCGATGAGGTAGATAATCACCGAATTAATTATGTTGCTACCCTTCTCCAGAATTTAGGCTCTGAAGAACGGGAAGCCTACATCAAAGCGCAAGTATTTTACAAGTATCTAATAGGCTACCATGAAATGATCCGGTATAAAAAGCAAGATAAAAACTACGTACAGCAAGTGTACGAAGAGCTAAAATACATTTTGCCACAATGAAAGTACTGATCTACAAAACAATATTAATTGTATGCTTCATTACAACTTTACCTGTAAAAATTATGGCACAAACCGAATTCATCATTAGCGTCGATTTATCCCACCCCCGCAATCATGTCTGGCACGAAATAACCGATTTCCCTTCGTACCCCTCCTGGAATAAGGTGCTTCGTATGGCTGATAATGATCAGCTTGAGGTGGGCAAAAAATTTCAGGTTCAGATCAAAACGAAAGATGGAAAGTCTTCAAGATTTAAGGCAGTAATGCTAGAGAAGAAAGACCAGCAGTACTTTGTCGCCCGACAAAAAATTTTAGGTAGATGGTTTTTCACCGCAACCCACTATTTTATTGTGGAAGAAATTGAAAGCAATTCCATTAAGTTCATTCAAAAATGGGAACTCACTGGATTAGTTAGCCTTCTGTTTAAAAGAATGATTTTCCGGCAATTAGAAGAATTTAATCAGATGAATACTGATCTTAAAAGCCATATGGATACTAAATACTCGGATTCTACTACCTATGAAAAAGATCGCCTTATTCAACGGACATCCTGATGAGGACAGCTTTTGCGCCGCTATTTCACAATCTTATCTGGCGGGGGCAGAGAAATCCGGAGCTTCTATCCGCACGATCAATATTCGGGACTTAGATTTTAATCCTAACCTACAATTTGGTTACCGGAAACGAACAGAACTGGAACCCGATTTACTCGCTGCCCAAGAAGCACTAAAGTGGGCTGATCATCTAGTATGGGTGTATCCGGTCTGGTGGGGGTCGGTATCAGCCATCATGAAGGGCTTTTTAGATCGAGTTCTGTTGCCCGGTTTTGCCTTCAAGAAGAAGGAAGATTCGCTTTAGTGGGTATAAATACTTGACGGGTAAAACTGCCCGAATCATCTGTACAATGGATCAACCACTCTGGTACTATTCGTTAGTTTACGAAGCTCCGAGCCATAAAGCAATGAAGAAATTAACCATGCAGTTCATCGGAGCACGTAAAGTGAAGATCACCGCTATTAGCACTATCCGTAACTCCTCGTCCGATTTTCGTAAAAAGTGGCTCACCAAAGTAGAGAAGCTTGGTCTTGCTAATGCCTAGATAACAAGCAGTTGAGTCTGCTAACTATCTGCTGTTTAGCTTGCTGATATTTCTTGTTTACTTTCGCCCAATTCATTATTTTAAAGGAGTAAAAAGCCCGAAAGTATAATTCAACTCCTATGAAAAAACTCCTCCTCCTCTCCCTGGTTATTTTATCTATACCGGTAATTGGTCAAGACAAACTGAGTGTTCAAGTTGGAGCTACGTTTAACGTCTCTGACGATGAGTTTAATAACACTACCGCACTAGGATTATATTTGGAACCTAATTATCAACTCAATGATAAAATTCGTTTGGGAGCACGGATAGAACCTACCGCCCTAGCCTATGGAATACTAACTTTGGAGGGAAATTGTAGTACCGGATGTAAAGAAGGTGCTAACTTTCTGCTAATCAATTATCTGAAGGGAGAGTATTTGCTAGGGCAACCTAAGTACGGATCTAATAATGGTAAGCGTCAGGCATATATTGGGGTAAATCTGGCAATGCTTACTCACCGACGTTACATTATTACTTCTCGAGTGGCTGGCAATTGGGAAAATACCCGAAGGGTTGTGACCAATCTGGGGGTTGGCCCTCGCTTCGGGGTGTTACTTGGACGAATCGATCTTTCGGCATCTTACATTCTTACCGGAAACGATTTTCGAAATTTCGTTGGTCTTAATTTAGGCTATCATTTTTGGAACTTTTAGTCCCTCAGAAGTACTCCAGCGTAAATCTTATGATTCTATTGTTTCTAGCGCATCTCGAGCTTCTTGTAAAAAAGCAATTACTTTTTGGTAGGGATCGCCCGAACCCAAGGTTTCCAATGGTAAGTAGCCTCGGTAGCCTGACTCGTAAATAATACGAAACAGCTTAACTAAATCTGTTTTCTGTTTCTGCTGCCGCTCATACACGTTTTCCTTAATTTGCCAGTTGACGGCATACTGAGTTGTTTCGGCAATCTCAGCATAAGGGTCAGCCGTACGGTAGCTGCCAATATCTAGCATTAAACCTAGCCACTCCGAATCAATGCTATCCATGATTTGATGCACCTGATGAGCGGTTTTCACAAACTCGTTATGATTCTGAAGTGCCACAATAATTCCCTTCTGCTTTCCGTAGCCTGCGCACTGGCGAATGCTCTCTAGCACCCATCGCGTAGTCTCTTCTTCAGTAGCATCTTCACTTTTTTTCTTTCCAGCAAAGATGCGTACCATCGGTGCTCCGAGCTTCACTGCAGCATCAATCCAATTACAAACTAGCTGAACGTCATCGGCACGTTTTTGCTCATCAGATTGTGTAAAGGTATTTCTAACGCCCGTTCCGCTAAAAACCAATCCCCGCCGATGAGCCTTACGCTTTATCTCGTACAGAAAAGCATCTTCAGGTACCTCAGGGTAAGTAGAAAAATAGTAAGCCGTCAAATCCAAGGCTGGAATGAAGTGATCCGCCGTGAAATCCAATAAATCATCCAATGACATTTCTCCTGCTCGCAATGGCTGATTGAAAGAATATGCATTCAGGCTTAACCGAAAGGGTAAATTATCCATAGTAGCTGACGTTTTTCTCTTTGTAGAAAGAGTCAAGAGTGGCGTAGCAGACAAGGACTTGATTAAATGGCGACGAGAAATCGGATATTTCATTTTTAGCAAATTATCTCTCGAATATAACACATCTCTAAGAACACCCCTTGCTGTTATTTCTTCTTGGCAATATTTGTCTGCATCATGAGAAGTAGTACCTGCAACTTTTAGCACTCAATATTCGCGAAATTGAAAATGGGAAGGTGTATCATTAAATTAATGATACACTACTTATTATCCTGAGTAGCCTCAGCTCAAAACATGAGAAAAATCACGGAAACTAATTCTCATTGTACAATCGTTTAGCATAAAATGAATTTCACTCTCTTAGATTTACTAGTACTGTCGGGTATAGTACTTAGTCTTTTTTTAGTGTCCTTAATTTTTGGCTCAAAGTCCTTCAGAGGAGATATTCATGGGTACTTTGCGATTACTATTATTTCATTAAACTTTTACCTTACCTATACCCGGTTCGAGGCATATGTGCCCTCGAATGGGATTATGGAATTAGTCAGTTGGGACCTCTTATTTCCGTTTGCCTTTCTGATGTATACTCTAAAAGTAATAAAACACCCCCTAGGTGCAAACAAAAAGATTTGGCTTTTAGCTTTACCCTTTCTGATACTAAGTATTTTTCAAATCGTCGATTTCTTTTTTGATTTTGATGTATACGATTGGCTGGCAGGTGGCCGTGATGAGCAACTGGCCATGCTTGTTGAAATGAGGGTGTTCAGCTTCATGCCGTATTCAATTGCATTAGTAGGATTTTCTTACGTGAAGATTAGAGAAGCCAAAAACCTTTACAGATCGGAGAAGCAATGGTTAGCATTTAATAGTATTGCCATTTTAGCTTTTTTGATAAGCTGCCTGTTCAGCGACTTTATTTCTGCATTATTTGATTACCCCATATGGGAATACCTTTTAGCCTCTTTAGCTGTATTTCTAATAGTAACAACATATCGGGGTATCCATCATCTCAACATCTCCGAGCAAAGAAGGCAACTGAGAGCAGTCAACTATCTTGAAAAGATAAATCAGGAGAAGAAATTGTCTCTAGCTTCCGCCAAGCAGAGCAACCAAAAACAGTTTTCTGAAAAGACATTCAAAAAAATCCAAAAGTTGCAGTCATTAATGATAGATGATTTTTTGTACCAAAACCCTGACTTAACTCGTAGTGTAGTAGCTCAAGCACTTGATCTGAGTGATGGTTATTTAAGTGACCTCTTAAGTACTCATCTAAATACGAGCTTTAATGATTACATAAATAAGTTTAGGGTAAAACATGCGGTAAAAATGCTCAATGATAAAAAATTTGACTTATTCTCAATTGAGGCTATTGGTTATGATTCAGGCTTTAAATCAAAAAGTGTGTTTTATAGCGCATTTAAAAAACTTACTCAGCAAACCCCGGGTGAATACCGTAAGTCGCTAAATTTGTCCTGAATTATTAGAATCCTGATAAATTCATACCACCTGACTACTCAAAAGAATAATAGTCAGACAAAAGGCTTGTTATTTACTGAAAAATAAAACGTACTAAAGATGATAGTAAAATTTCAGGCAAGCATCTACATCAGGCTTTTTATGGCTATTGTACTAATCGGAATGATTCTATCCAGTTGCCAAGGTGATGATGGTAAACCTAAACCACTTAGTAAATCGATTAATAAAATTATGCCGTTAGGTGCCTCTCGAGTTGAAGGGGCAAGATCAGAATTTGAAAGCTACCGCTATGAATTATGGAAGTTACTTGTAGATGGTGGATGGGAGTTCGACTACATAGGAACAATGACCGATGATGCCTCCTACAGCAACTTCTCCAATTTATCATTTGATACAGACCATGAAGGAAGAGGCGGTTGGACATCAGATGAAATACTAGCAAACGTTAATGAGTGGTTAGGAGAAGTAGGCTCCCCCGATATAGTATTGTTCAGTTCACCGGGAGGCAACGACATTTTGAATGGTTTAATACCTTTTGATAGAACCGTTTCTAACATAAATGGAATCATAGATATACTACAAGCACAGAACCCTAACGTAACTATAATTATTGAAGAATTAGCCCCCGGACAGTCAAGCTTCATGACAGCTGAGTTGAGTGCTAACTTTAGTGCTATACAGCAAGAGGTGAAAATTATAGCTAACGAGCAAACCTCTGTTACTTCACAAGTCATCACAGTTAATATGTATACCGGATTTAATGACTCATATCTTGCTGATGATGTACACTATAATGAGGCTGGTGCAAAATTTATAGCTGACCGATATTACGACATCCTTCAAAACGTGCTGAAGTCCGAATGAATGCCTTTAAAGCTCCAGGAGTAACTACAAAACCCTAACGAGATAGTATCTTTTTTAATAGTGAGTATTTGACCATGATCTTCAAATCCGATGGATTATCAACTTAAGATAACCTGAGAATAGGTGCCATATCTAATCATTTTTGGTGGTAGGAAAGATAGTAACCATAGAAATTCTGCTTGAAAGTTTTTTCAAAGCCTATGGTGGGTAAAATAAAACCCGCTAGATGACTTGAATAAATTATATTGCAGGCAAATGGCTCGCTCAAAACTAGTTCTTCCCATCATTGTCGTCTCTCAATTCTGTTGTACATCACTGTGGTTTGCCGGAAATAGCGTGGTTAGCGATCTAGTTACCAATTTCAATCTTTCTGATAATGCTTTGGGGCATTTAACCTCCGCTGTTCAGTTTGGCTTTATTATAGGCACTTTAGTTTTTGCTATCCTCACCATTGCTGACCGCTTTTCGCCTTCCAAGGTTTTCTTCATCAGTGCCTTACTAGGAGCAACCTTTAATATCGGAACCGTATGGGATGAGAATAATTTAACGAGTTTACTTTTGCTACGTTTCTCCACTGGTTTCTTCCTGGCGGGTATTTACCCCATCGGAATGAAAATAGCCACTGATTATTATAAAGAAGGACTAGGTAAATCGCTTGGTTTTCTGGTGGGTGCTTTGGTCATTGGCACGGCATTTCCTCATTTATTAAAGGGACTATCAGATAATATCCGATGGGAATTTGTGCTCACCGCTACATCACTACTCGCGCTTTTGGGGGGATCATTGATGGTTGCGCTGATTCCAAATGGTCCCTACCGAACGACTGGTGCCAGTTTAGACTTATCAGCCTTTGCCAAAGTATTCCGCAATCGTGATTTCCGTAATGCTGCCTTGGGGTATTTCGGACATATGTGGGAATTGTACACCTTTTGGGCGTTTGTCCCAATTATGCTAACAATCTATGATGATATCCACACGCAAACTACATTTAACATCCCCGTGTTATCTTTCTTCATTATTGGTATTGGTGGATTAGCCTGTGTATTGGGTGGCTACCTGGCTCAATCATTTGGAACAAAACGAATCGCTTTTTTAGCTTTGCTCTTGTCGGGTGTATGCTGTCTTATTTCCCCGTTTCTACTAACCCTGAATCTTGAAATTGTATTTATTGCTTTTCTTCTTTTCTGGGGAATGGTAGTGGTAGCCGACTCTCCGCTGCTTTCAACCTTAGTAGCACAGAATGCTATCCCAAAACTAAAGGGAACCGCCCTGACGATTGTAAATTGCATCGGTTATTCGGTAACCATTATCAGTATTCAATTAATCAGTATGATGAGGCAAATCACCGATTCTTACGCCATTTATCTTTTGCTGGCATTGGGGCCTATTTCGGGATTAATTGCGTTAGGGCAAAAAATACAGCCAGCCGAATTACGGGATGAAAAGGTTCGTGAAGCAACTGAAACTTAAAAATCACATCCGTCACCCAAAGAAACGAACTCAAACAATTGCTTAATCATTTACAAGGGGCGACAACACAAGTAAAGTACAGAATGAATATTGCAATTATTGGCGGTGGGGCTGCCGGTTTTTTTTCAGCCATAACGGCAAAGGAGAACTATCCAAATGCCAAGATTACCATTTTTGAAAAGTCGCAGAAGCTCTTATCCAAAGTCAAAATATCAGGAGGCGGACGGTGCAACGTTACCAATAGTTGCTCTTCTATCGGTCAACTGTGCAAAGCATATCCCCGAGGAGGGAAAAAGCTAAAAAAGGCCTTTCATCAGTTTAATACGAGCCATACCGTAGAGTGGTTCGAGTCCCGAGGAGTCCCGTTATTTGCCCAAGATGATAACCGAATTTTCCCGGTATCGCAAAGCTCCCAAACGATCATTGATTGCTTTTTGCAAGAAACTAAAAGGCTGAACATTGAGATTGAATTGGGAGTAGGCATAAAGAATATTAAGTCAATCAACGACCGCTTAGGGTTAGGCTTTATAAATCAGAAACTGCCAACGAGAATTTTTGATAAGGTTATCGTTGCAACCGGAGGTTCTCCTAAAAGACAAGGCTTAGCATGGTTAGAAGCACTAGGCCATAAGGTCGAAGAGCCCGTTCCCTCACTATTCACCTTTAATATGCCAACTGAAGAGGTTACTCGATTAATGGGTCTGGTGGTGGATAATGTCCTAGTCAATATCCAAGGAACAAAGCTCAGGTCAGACGGGCCATTACTCATCACTCACTGGGGGATGAGCGGACCAGCAGTTTTGAAGTTATCCGCGTTTGGAGCCAGAATACTGTATGAAATGGATTATGACTTCAACGTGCAGATAAACTGGGTAAATGAAACGAATAATGATTTGGTCATCAATAGGTTAAAAGCGATTGTTCAGGAGCATCCTAAGAAAATCCTAGCCAATATCAGGCCTTACGCTTTACCCGAACGACTGTGGCTCTTCTTACTGAAAAAAAGAGAGATTTCGGAAAAGAAAACCTGGGGCGAACTCGGAAAGAAATCACTAAACAAATTAGTGAGCGTACTTACCAACGATGTTTATACAGTGAAGGGAAAAACTACTTTTAAAGAAGAGTTTGTGACTTGCGGCGGAGTGAGTTTGGATAGCATCGATCTTAATACCATGCAGAGCAAAGTATGCAACAATCTTTACTTTGCCGGAGAAGTAATGGATATTGACGCTATCACCGGGGGCTACAACTTCCAGGCTGCCTGGACAACTGGGTTTTTAGCAGGTAAACTGCACTAGTGTATTTTGCTGAATCAGCCTACTCAAAAGTGTAACGGAAGCCTAGTTTTAAGCCAAAGGTTTGGGGTTGACTGCTGAAATCAGCCGTATCATTCGTCAGGTTGGTTAGTGCAAAGTAGTAAGAAGGAGTAAGCGACAACGAGTAATGCTCTATTAACTGATAAAATACTCCACCACTAATTAATCCACTAACATACTGAGAATTAAAGGGACTATTACTGCCTCGACCAATTTCATCTGAAGCAAACTGATCAGAGGAAATTCGGTTTTCTAAAAACAAATTGGCAGCCACTCCCGGACTCAGGGAAAAGACAAAGCGGTTTACTTGCACATTGTATGCAATTTGTAAGGGCACCGAGATAAACTGAAATTGATTATTTACTTCGCTAGGTAAACCTATGGGAGTAACATTAGCCGATGTAGCTTGGTTGGCTACAGCATTGGCAGGAACTAACGGATAACGTTCACCCGACTGTACATCTACCACTGTATAGGGCGTACTGGTCTCCGTCCGAAAATTTTGAAAATCCAGACCGCTCTCAATGCTCCAATGTTTACCTAAGGTAAAACCAATATCCACTCCGTAACTAAAAGAAAGAGAAGCACTATTTTCTAACCCAGCCTCTTCTATTGAGGTGCTATTATAAGAATAGTCTTCTGTTCCACGGTTAGCAAGAAGGCTAGGCGGTGAAGCACTAAAATTATCAACACCCAACACATCAAATGACTCTAAACTAGAAGCTGGTGCTCCCTGAGGCTGAAAGTTTGGATCAAATAGGCTAGGTGCCATGGCCAAACCCGCAAAAAACTGAGCGCCTTTTTTCTCTTTGTCTTGCTTAGTTTCACTTCGGTACTGAGGCACGAGATAAAGCTTTTCTACATTTTCCGTCCAGGTAGGTGGCAAAAGTTCCAAAACATCAGGCGGAAGGGAGGCAACTCCACCAATCTGATGGTGATGAGCGGGAGTACTTGAGCTTCCCAGGCTTACTTCTTCATCAGGAATAATAAGCGTCTTAGAAGGCGGCTGCCTAGTAGCTACACTACCAGGTTGTTGCGCTGTATCTTCGTTATCTAGTATTGGTATACTACTATTTGCTAGTACCTTCTGATTTGCCTCGGAGAAATCATTAACTTTTGGTTGTTGTAAAGTAGCTGATGACTGATCCTCATCAGGAGTATTCTGACTTAAATTTGATGTTCTATTTTGCACTTCAGCTTTCTCTGTTATTCCTTGCTCCTTAGTCGCCAGTGCCCTAGACTGCTCAGTTACTGTACTCCCTTCATCTGAATCGGTTGAAAGGGCTGGTTTATCTAATTGTGACTCTCTATTAGCTGCTATTTGATCTGCTTGCTCTGTACCAACTTGTTGTTGGTCAGTCAACGTATTAGCGTTGTCCGAACGAGTAATAGTGTACCAGCCTAACCCGGCAATACACAGTAATAATCCGGCAGCTACCGCCCGATAGAAGAAAAAGCCACGCTTGTATTTCCCCCCTTCTTGAGCGGTCAGCTGTTGATCAATATTTTTCCAGACGTTAGGTGAGGGTGGCATTTCGGCTTGCTCAAAGGCTTGCCGCCACCGCTCTTCGTAAGATCGATTTTCAGATGCGTTAGCCATGTTTCACCTCCCCAGTTTCAGTAATTAAATCTTTAATTAGCGAGCGAGCCCGGGCATATTGCGATTTGGACGTTCCTTCGCTAATATTCAGCATATCGGCAATTTCTTTATGCTTATAGCCCTCAATGGCGTAGAGATTAAAAATAACCTGGCAGCCCTGAGGTAATGTTTGTAGAATAGAAAGCAGATCTCGGTAGTTATAGTTAGAAATTTCCACATCCTCATCGCCAATGTGATGAACCTCCTCAATATCGAGGTGTGGATACAAATAGACTTTTTTCCGATGATGGTTGAGTGCAGTGTTAATAACAATACGCTTAATCCAGTACTTAATGGAAGATTCACTTCGGAATTTTTCCAGGCTATTGAATACTTTTACAAACGCTTCCTGTAACACATCTTCGGCATCTTCGCGGCTCTTACAATAGCGCATACTCACCACCATCATCTGGCGAGCGTACTCTTCGTACAACTGTTGTTGAGCCGATCGTTCGCCTTTGATGCAACGAGCGACCAGTGCTTGTTCATCCTGCATGCAATAGGTTGAGTTACCGCAATAGTTTAGATTAGGCCGTTTTCATTAGCTTAGACGCTGCTTAGGCAAAAAACGTTGGAAGAGGGTAAAAAATTTTTTAGAATCTAGGAGGCTGAAGATGGAAGCGAAAAAAAGGAAAAACTGTCATCTGCGAGCTAATCAATTAACAGTTTAATAATAGAACAATTGAGCCATTTAATAATCAATACACCGCTTTATAATCTATTCTCACATCAATTTGGGTAATGCTATCCGTGTATACAGCAAATGGAAAAATATTACCTTCTCCATCAAACTGGTTAGCAAACAGCCCCCGCTCTTCTTCTACCAGCAGTGAGTAGCGTCCTGCCGGAAGAGAAAACTTAAACCTTCCAGAAAGATCAGTCACAACTTTAGCTACTTGTTTGGTTTTAATATCCTGAAAAAAGTGGCTCATTTGCTTGGCTTGGTCTTGATGGGTCAGTTCGTAAATAAGCAGTGTACGATGCACAGGTTTACCTTGGGTATTTTGTACTTCAGTTGTATCTTCGGAGACAGTTGGCATCAAGTTACCTTCGTACCAACGAACTTGTCCAGCGATACCCTGTTTAACGGAATCTTCGATAGGGAGTGGTGCTAAGTCTAAATCGCTAAGCTGGCTTCGTAATCGCTGCATAAACTCATCGCCTGGATCGGTCTTTTCAGTCAGGTAATTTGCATCTTTTTCTTTCCAGAGTGGGTGTCCAATAAACTGCTGGTACTCATGGTGACCGATTACGTAGCGAATGTCATACTTCTTTACAAGCCTACGAATCAGTTTCTCATTAGCCTCGAGTTGAGCTTCAGTCAGTGGATGATTTTTCCCGTCACCCACATTTTCAATGCCAATAGCGCAGTGGTTCAGGCCAATTACGTGGCGAGCAAACAAAGTATCAGGCATCAATTGATACATCGAGCCATCTCGATCGATGAGATAAGGAACCGAAACATTTAGTGGGCTGGCATTCCCGATTTTTGCCCGGGAACCCGGAAGTCGTGAATCGTAAAACGCCTCATAAGAAGCCTGTAAAGTGGGAATGGCCGTCCAGTGAACAACAATCATCTGGGGATCAATCACTGGCTTATCGGGCATCATACCGTAATGATCCCACATATAATCCAGGGAAAGCTGTATTCGTTCTTCATTAAAAGTAATAGGCCAGGATTGTATTGGTACACTGGTAGTCGGTTTTGAAGTCTTACAGGCAATTAAGCTGCAAAAACCTAAGACTATTATCCAAAGACTAGATTTTTTCAAACTATCGATTGGTGATATTATCGTAGAGTACGGACGAAACGAAAGTTTAAGCCCAAACTATATAAATTCCGCTCAGATTGGGAAGTTATATCAGTGAGGGGTGATAAAATTACTTTTGCCTGGGTTTCTAATCCTATGTACGTTTTAGGGTCAACGCTAGCCTGAATACCAAAGCCACCTAAAATACCCACATTATGAATTTGCCGAGTCCGCAGGTAAGGTTCAGTTAAGCTTTTTTCTAGCTCTTTGTCAATTTCTCCTCCGCGTACCGCCACTCGGTTTTTCTCCGAAAGCAACAAACTATTGGTAATCCCTACCATAGGGTACAATTGAAATTTGTCGTTCTCTAGTATCTTGCGGGTAACGAAGAACGGTATCTCCAGATAGTTTTGAATAAAATCAATAATGTAGGGTTGGGGAACACGAATATCGGGATAGGCGATATCAACGTAGTTATTAGAGAAGCCCTTTTGGGAATACAGTAATGCGGTTCCTACCGACCAATTCTTGTTAATACCTGTACGAAAATCAATCCCAAAATCGAAAGTATACATTGGTTTTTCCCCATTCCGTACGGTCTCCACCTTAGCAGGTAAAGAGCGAGTTTGTGGTAGGCGATACGAGATGCTGGGCGCAATATTCACACTCCAGGTTGTCTCTTGGGCAACCGCTGAACCTACTATGCCCATCAGAAGAAAAAGAAGTAAAAGTTGTTTCATATTCCCACTGTGAAAATAAATGATAAGGCTGAGGGTGCAAGTGCTAAGATGTTTGTGAGTAAAAAAAGAGCGACTTTAAACTTCAAACGCTACATATTCTCATAAATTTTCTCGCATCTGAACTCACATATATTCAATCAATATACGATACCTGCTACGAAAGATAAACCTATTATGACTTTTTTTACCTTTTCTCACTGAATTGGTTCGTCAGATGAAGGAAAAAAGAACAATTTGGTATACAGATACTTAGCTAGTTGTAGCAGGAAATACTTACGGCTTCCGCTTTCTTTCCACCAATCATCAGATCCTTCGCTTCTAGAACGAGCCGCAATAACTCCTACATTCACTGATTTGCCTAATAGCCGCTGATATACCAACTGGCTACGCCGGGCGTGTACGCTCTTGGAAAAGACAATAAGTGATTGGACTGAATCGGGTAAATACTGTTTTACCATCAAGGCTGAAGCATAAGTACGTTCGTAAGCAACCGCGGGAGCCGTAAGGGTTGCCACAATTGTACTATCTACCTTCTGTTGAACCAAAAACTCTGTGGCTTCCGCTGCAAGGCTTTCGTAATCAGTTCGAAACACATTATTTCCATCTAACTTACCTCGATCGTAACGGACTGCCGGATGCCGAGCAGGGATTACTAAACTATCTAGACGAAGGGCATATACAAATAGATCACGATCTTCTTTGCCAACTCTCCGATTATTATCATATACAATGGTAATGGAATCAGCCGGAGCTGGCTGAGACAGGCTTACGGTGTGCCATTGCGGCTCAGCTGTCGTGGTAAATTCGCCTACCTGCGTAGAATTCAGCATGACTTTAGCGTGCGCCTGAATTCCCCCGGCTTCCCGACCGAAAGCACCAATCTGAATTTCACTAAATTGCTGAGAGCAGGCGGACTCAATATCAGATAAGTAAAACCGAAGACCACCTTGGCTGTACATTCTAAACACCGAGTCGTGGGCGATACTGGTTACTAGTACTTGGTGATAGTTATTTCTCTTAATCTCATCAACGGCCTGTTCTAAGGCATCTTCCGAAAGCCAGCCTTCAATCACTAGCACCGAGGCGTCTATTCTCTCGGTGGGAGCTAAAAAGTAAAATAGTTCTACTTTCCCAAAAAAAACGACTCCTAGTAAAAGTAACGTTGCCCCAGTAACAAAACCCGCTATTACTTTTTTAACCATGCTAATTGCGAATAACGGCTAAATCACCCCGATTAGCAATGGCTTCTTACAACTAAGCAATCAATCCCGCGATAGCTCATAAGTATCGGACACTTGTCCCTCATATTCTCGGCGTATAACTATTTTATTATCCCGCTCCGTAATTTGGTACTCTCCACCTAAGATTAACGACCAGTCAAAATCCGCCGTCCAAATACAACTATTCGCGAACGTAATTTGATCTGTTCCTATCAACTGATAAATACCTTCGCAAATAGCTGGGTACTTGTCTGTATCGCTACTTCCTGAGAAACTTCCGTTCTCCAGGGTTAGAGTAACATTAGCGGGTGCCCACCGAGCGTTAGGACTGCTACGATAAAAGACGCCAGTATACGTACCCTCTTCTAGTAGGGATGGTGGATTACCCTCATCATCTTCCTGACAAGCTAAGGCAAAAAATACCAATATTATCATTAATGATATATGTCTCATGCTATTCTCTTTTTTATAAGACCACAAAAAGCAATATTTGGTTGGTAGACTAGAGATTATCAATTAACCCCGGGCGTTAGTAGAAAAATGGTATCTTTGCGCCCAAAGAAGTAATCAATATGCTATCGTTGTTTGAGTTCATTGTCTGGACAGCCAACCCTGAAGTGTTTTCTTGGGATAACTGGTCACCCCGCTGGTACGGGTTACTGTTTGCTGCCGGTTTCTTAATTTCCCAACAGATACTATTTTATATTTTTCGAAAAGAGGGGCACAAAGAAAGTGATGTAGAAACACTTACCGTATTTATGGTAATTGCTACTATTCTAGGGGCTCGACTAGGCCACGTCCTTTTCTACGAACCAGCCAAGTATTTATCAAACCCACTTGATATTCTTAAAATTTGGGAAGGTGGACTTGCCAGCCATGGCGCTGCAATCGGTATTTTATTCGCTTTGTTCCTGTACAGCAACTACGATATCAAGTTTGATTTCACCAAGTTTAAGGGACAAATGAAGCGACAGAAACGACCGGGACAAAGCTGGCTATGGGTGGTAGACCGAATTGTGATTGTAGTGGCGCTCACCGGAGGGCTTATCCGCTTCGGAAACTTCATGAACTCTGAAATTATCGGTAAACCTACCAATAGCGACTACGGAGTAGTTTTTGGTCATAGTCTAATAGAGATTCTGGAAAATACCCAGGGTATTGAATCAGTAGCCATTGAAGCCAGTGACCAAGCTGATTTACGCCCGGAAAGCACCGAATTTGGCTCCGACGAATCTCCCTACCGCCCGATTACTGCTACCATTACGTTTGAGGAAGCTAGCTACCAAGAGGCTGAAATCAAGAATTACCTAGAGACTCAGGTGAAGAGCATCATGACCCGCTACGCATCCGTTCGGGAACATATTTACGAACCTAGCGCTACTCCTCTTAATTACGAATTATCGCAGCAACGCGGGGCGTATGTCGCTGAAGTACAAACATTCGGTATCCCTCGCCATCCGGCGCAATTGTATGAATCTGGTACTACCTTTCTAGTCTTTTTACTACTGCTCTTTCTTTGGTCACAAATGAAGGAGAAAACCCCTGAGGGATTATTTCTTGGATTGTTCTTAATATTCGTGTTTGGCTTGCGCTTCGTACACGAGTTTTTTAAAGAAAATCAGGTAGACTGGGAAGGAAATCTACCATTGAATATGGGGCAATGGCTCAGTATTCCGTTGGTATTGATTGGGTTTTATTTATTGTTTGTAGTCGTTCCCAAAAATCGGAAGAAGGCCGCTCAAGCTGTAAAATCCTAAAGATCAGGGCGAGGTTTGGGTTTTGGTTACATATACTACTAGCTCCTCTCCCACCCGGATAACGTAATCAGCTTTCCCGTTCCAATCTTGAATATCTTTTACTGAGCAGCCGTAGCGCCGGGCAATGCTACTGATAGTATTTCCCCGCCTTACCCGATACGATAATCTAGTCAGATTGGGGGAATCGGGTACAATTGCCCGCTTTTGTTTGGTTATTCGGGCAGCCCGAGCTACTTGCGCCTGGTAATCGTAGGGAGTAAGTAAGTAACCTCGCCGTTGTTCAAATTGAGCTAACTTATTCATGGGCAACACCAGCGGGTAGCCGTTTACCCTGAAAGGAATTTTGTTCCGAATAAGGGCGGGGTTTAGAAACTTCAATTCATCTAGAGTAACTACGGTGGAGCTGGCAATTTTCTCGAGAGTAACCTCCTGATAAATTCGCACCGTATCCACCGCCTGAAAAGATAAATCAGGATAGATTGGACGCAAATTATGTTCATGCTGAAAGCTATTTAGATACACCACTGCCATAAATGCTGGAACGTAGTTCCGGGTTTCACGAGGCAAAAACCGTTGAATTCGCCAGAAACTCCCGCTACCTCCCGCCCGAACAATTGCTTTGTGCATATTGCCCGGTCCGCAGTTATATGCTGCAATAGCAATCAGCCAGTTATTATATTTCTCGTACAACTTTTTGAGATAGGTAAGAGCAGCATCGGTAGCAGCGTAAGGATCTAATCGCTGATCAATCACTGAATTGATTTCTAAACCCAAACCACGCCCAGTTATCGGCCTGATTTGCCACAACCCGGCAGCGGAACGGCTAGAAACTGCCTCGTTTTGCATGGCTGACTCCACCATTACTAGATACTTTAGCTCATCGGGCAATTCTTTCTCAGTAAGGACTTGCTCGATATAAGGATAGTACAACGTACTTTTCCCTAGCATCCGTTGGGTAAGATCCCGCTTTTGCTTGCCGTACACATCAATAAAGTTTTTCACCTGATTGTTGTATACTAAAGGCACATCCGTACTGATCTTGCGGAAGCGTTGCCGATAAATCGCTTCAGGATATTCTACCACATCATTTTCAGCAAAACCGTAGGGGCTATGATCTTCAGCTAAATAAGCGAATAGCTGGTTTATTTCACTATCTAAAATCTCCGCCGTAAAGGCAGGTTCACTCAGCGTACTAATATCAGAAAGTGGGGGCGCAAATAGCATGGTGAGCTGGTCGGATTGAAAAGCCAACTGACTACTCCAATTATTTTTGGCATTTGCTAACTGCGATGGCGAAATTATTTCATTTCCAACGGGCAATAAAAATGGTCCGCCCAAGCGAATCCCCTCCGGAAATAGAATAACTGAGCGGTGACAACCCGCTAAAAAAATGCTGAAGACTGTGAGAAAAAGAGTAAATGTATGCTGCACTTTCATAAATGAACAACTGCCCCTAGATGAGATTTCGATCCGATGCTGGGAATAGTTCTGGGGTGAAAAATCAAAAATTGAAAGTAAACTTCCAACTATTCATTATCAATTTTCACCTTTCAATTTTTAGCTACCATTGGCTGCGTAGGCTTCTAGCTGCTGTTGCATCTTCAAAATACGATCCTCCAGGGTTTCTGAGCTGATTTTTTCTCGCATTCGGTCTACTAGTAGTGGAAAAGCAAATGGGGTTGGATAAGATGGATTTTTAATCAATAATTGCTGATGATTGATCTGCTCAAGGGTAGCTGTGAGTTGAGAATGTTCCACCTGCTGGTACAAAGCTTCATCCAGAGCTTGGGCTAACAGTCGATTATCCGTATCGTATTGCTGAAATACATCGTAAATAATCTGAGAGGATGCCTGCAAATGACGACTACCAATGTGTTTGCCCGGGTAGCCCTGAAAAACTAACCCAGCGATAGCCGCAATTTCCCGAAACCTCCGCTTCGCCATTTCGGTACTGTTTACGCTAGCGAGTATGTCTTCTACCAAATGATCGGTGCTGAATAAATCTAACTCAAGAGCTTCTTCCAGGGGAATTTCCTGATCGGAGAGCAGCTCGAAACCGTAATCGTTCATCGCAATGGAAAAAGAAATGGGCTGCACCTGACTAATCCGCCAGGCTACCAATGCTGATAAAATTTCGTGTACGGCTCGTCCGGCAAAAGGATAAAAAATTACGTGGTGACCTTCGCGAGTTTGCAACTGCTCAATCAAAAGCTGCTCACACGTTGGCAATGCCGACCAGTCTTGTTGCAACTCTAGCAAAGGTTCCAGCATTACTAGCTCAGGGTCAGTGTAATTACCTTGCAGATAATGATCGAGTTTTAGGCGAATTAATCGTGATAGCTGAGATGATAGCGGCATTCGCCCACCGCCCCAATGGGGAATCACTCCATCTTTTCCTCGAGCCTTACGAACTAGCACCGTCATCTCCTTGATACGTTCCAACTTAAGATTACGCCCTGCAAACCAGAAGTTATCACCTTTATTGAGGCGGGAAATGAAGCTCTCTTCAATCGTACCGATGTAGCCCCCACCTACGTACTTCACTTTCAGTACCGGATCGCTTATAATTGTACCGACGGATAAGCGATGCCGTAAAGCCGTACGTCGATTGATGACTTTGTACACCCCATCTTCAATATCTACCTTAGAAAATTCATCGTACTGCCCCAGGCTTTCCCCACCGGAGGTGATAAACCGTAACGCCCACTCCCACTCCTCCTGGTTCAAATCTCGATAAGAATAAGTAGACTTGATTTCAGGATATACATCTTCAGCCCGAAAGCCTTCACCCACCGCCAGAGTCACTAAATACTGCACCAGCACATCGTAAGATCGCTCCAGTGGCTTACGAGCTTCTACTACTCCCTGATTGATTCCTTCCTGAATAGCTACAGCTTCAATGAGTTCCAGGGCATGGGTTGGCAGAAAATAAATCCTACTGGTGGCTCCCGGACGATGACCGCTACGCCCTGCTCGCTGCAAAAAGCGAGAAATTCCTTTGGGGCTACCCACCTGAATAACCGTTTCTACTGGACGAAAATCTACTCCTAGATCCAGACTAGAAGTGCATACTACTAGCTTGAGTATTCCCTGGTGCAAAGCTTCTTCTACCCAGGTTCGTACCTGCGGATCGAGCGAGCCGTGGTGCATCGCCATTTGCCCCGCTAAATCCGGTACTTTATCCAATAAAGTCTGGTACCAGATTTCAGTCTGAGCCCGGGTATTTGTAAACAGCAAGGTCGTCTGGCTCCGCTCAACAATCGGCAGAATTTTAGACAGCATTCGGATACCCAGATGCCCTGTCCAGGGAAATTTCTCTATCTGATCGGGTAGAATTGATTTTACTTCAATATCTTTTTTAATGTCTGCTTTTACAATTCGTCCCTGGTTTTCTACGTGAGCCCCTAGCAACACATCACGGGCTTGCTCCAGATTACCGATTGTAGCCGATACCCCCCAAGTTTTAAGATTAGGCTGGATGGTTCGCAGTCGGGATAAAGCCAGTTCCATTTGTACTCCCCGCTTGGTTCCCAGCAACTCGTGCCACTCGTCAATAATCACACATTTTAGTTTTTTGAAATGACGGCTGGATTGTTTTTGAGCTAGTAGCAGGTGTAAGCTTTCGGGAGTAGTAATCAAACATTCGGGCATCTGCTTAAGCTGCTTCTGCCGCTCACCCGAAGAAGTATCGCCACTACGAACCGCAATTTTCCAGGAAAGCTCTAAACCCTCCGTTGCTCGTTCCATTGCTAAATGAATATCTTTGGCTAAAGCTTTGAGAGGAGTGATCCAGATGACTTGCAACCCGTTAGTAGAATGCTCAGAAAAGTTTTTAGGGTTTTGATGGATGAACTCCAGTAGACAGGGAATCCAAAGCGCGTAGGTTTTACCACTACCGGTTGGCGCGTTCAACAAACCACTTTCCCCGACGAGGTAGGCTTTCCAAACATGCTGCTGGAAGGGAAAAGGCATCCAACCTTGCTGCCGAAACCAATCAATTCCGGGATCAAGTGCTGCATGTGAGACTTCTGCCATAGTTTTTGTTCAACCTACCCGATCTAACTTTGTTCCATCAGTTCGGCTAACTCCAGCCAGCGATCTGATTTTTCGTCTAAATCCTGGGTAACCTTTTCTAACTGTTGTGATGTTTCAATTAAAGCTTGATGATCAGGCTGAGCTGCTGCAGATAGCTCGCTTAGCTGAGCCATCAAACTTTCCTTCTCCTCTTCTAACTGAGTAATTTCCTGCTCAATTTGCTCGTATTCCCGCTTCTCTTGGTAGGTAGGTCGGCGGTCTTTTTTACTTTCTGATTCCGTACCACTCTCAGCCCTCACCTTCTTCTGGGCAGGTTTAGATTTACCCGATGCACTTATTGGCTGAGACTTAGTACTACGAAAATCGGTGTAGTTTCCGGGGAAATCTTGAATATGACCACTGTCGGGAGATAGGATAAAAAGATGATCTACTAGCCGATCCATAAAGTAACGATCGTGAGTTACCAATAATAAACAGCCATCAAACTGAAGCAGAAAATCTTCCAGAATATTTAGCGTAATCAAGTCCAGATCATTAGTAGGCTCATCCAGAATAAGAAAATTAGGGTTTTTCATTAGTACCCATAGTAACTGTAACCGTCGCTTCTCACCCCCACTCAAGTCTCGCACCCGCTGGTAATGCATATCGGCCGGAAACTGAAAGCGTTGCAATAGTTGGGAAGCAGTAATCACTTGCCCTTTCCCCAGATCAATGACTTCGGCTACTTCTTTTACCACATCAATCATCCGCTGATCGTCAGAAAAGCTAATTTCTTGCTGGGTGTAATAACCAAATACGGTGGTTGTGCCTGTTTCTAGTTTACCATTATCTGGGGCAAGTTGTCCGGTAATGATATTCAACAAAGTAGTTTTTCCTGAGCCATTAGGGCCTACAACCCCTACCCGATCCTGACGACGAAATACATAAGAGAAATCTTCAATCAGTTGCTTTTCACTGTACGATTTACTGATATCTTCAAGCTCTAGAATTTTTTTACCCTGCCGCCTTCCCTGAATACTTAGTTCCGTACCCGCCTGATTTATTTGCTGACTGGCTTTATCCTGTAAATCATAAAAAGCATCTACCCGGTACTTAGCTTTTGTACCCCGAGCTTTAGGCTGGCGACGCATCCACTCCAACTCTTTACGAAGTAAATTCTGGGCTTTATCTACCGAGGCCTGCTGCTGAGCGATACGTTCTGCCTTTTTCTCTAAGAAGTAGGCGTAGTTACCTTGATAGCGAAAGATTTGCCCTTGCTCTAGCTCAACAATTTCGTTCGTCACTCGCTCCAGAAAGTAACGATCGTGAGTTACCAACAGTAAAGCCATACTTTGCGCCGAGAGATAATTTTCTAGCCACTCTATGGTAGCTAAATCCAGATGATTAGTAGGTTCATCTAGAATCAGTAGATCAGGTTTTTCAATCAGTGCCTTGGCTAAAGCTACTCGTTTTCGTTGTCCTCCCGAAAGGTCGGCTACGGGACGATCTAATTCGTAGATACCGAGTTGCCCCAGAATTTGCTCAATCTGACTTTCGTAGTCCCAGGCATGCCGACTATCAATTTGTTGAATAAGGTCTGATAATCGTTCATCAGCCGGGTTTTGGCTCAATAGTTTACGGTATTCTTGAAGCAATGCCAAGGTTGGATCATCGCTATTGTACACAAAGGAAATGATCGTATCATCAGGGGCGAACTGCGGTTGTTGTTCAGCGTAAGCCATACGAACCCCCTGCGATAGTACCACCTCACCCTGGTCAGGCACTTCTAGTCCAGCAATAATTTTCATCAGTGTAGACTTACCTGAGCCATTAATCCCCACTAGAGCTAGTTTTTGACCTGACTCAATCCCAAACGAGATATCATGAAACAAAAATTTCTCTCGCCCCTCGGTAGTAAGATAATGCTTGCTAAGGGTTTCTACTGACAAATAAATCATGGGTCAAAGGTATAAGAAAGGGCAAAAAAAAAGTGAACCTAGAAGATCCACTTTTTTCACTACTAATACAACAACCTAAAACTACTCAATCAAAAATTTTATATGTAACGGGACTGTATCCCACAAATTGTCTTAATTTTTACTATTAACACGAACTACCCTAGTAAATGTTTCAAAAAAATGTTAACAAAAGTATCACAATCATTAAACAG
Organism: uncultured Flammeovirgaceae bacterium; assembly: GCA_937883755.1. Taxonomy (GTDB): domain Bacteria; phylum Bacteroidota; class Bacteroidia; order Cytophagales; family Cyclobacteriaceae; genus Tunicatimonas. The sequence goes on from CAKZYA010000013.1 coordinate 59,048, forward strand.
GGCAAAAATCCTATACCTAGTCATGAACAGTTACTCTAGATACTATACGAGAGGGCTTGAAAAACTGCATGATCCCATAAGAAACTAAACAGCCCGAGGCTACCCCTTCAATAATAATGGTACAACCTACCAGAATTGGATTCAAAAAATCTCCAAAAGGCTCTTGACTTTTTATAGTCTCCATAAATTCAGGGGCGACAATCGTCACGTAAAACACAACCATAATGGCAAAACTGACAGCACCCACTACTGTGGTAAGAATTCCCAGCCCTAACCCTTTGAAATAGGATAAGCCTCCCCCCCTATTCTGTTTGTACTGCTTAATTGCCATTAATACAAAGCTGGCTAAAATAAGCAAGTTGAACGCCCTTAGGCTCAAATTATGCTCTAACCCAAATGCCTTCATTAAGAAGAAAAACCCCGCCAGCGCCAATGCCATAAGAATGCCATAGCGAAAGCTCATCTGCTCAATAGTCTCGGATTTCGTTTGCTCTCTCATCTGTCAAATAATATTAGCTACAATTAGAGAACTTGGGATACATATTTTTGTTTAATGATTTTTCTCTATTTCTTACACATGCTCACTAAAATCATTCTCTAATACTCTTTCGCTTGGTTTTTGTGATAATTATACTCAACAATTCAATCATATTATTCAATTCATTCTGATATTGACAACCGATTGTTTAGTATTTTTGCGAATAATTCTTGAGAGTGATGAGAAAAAGATTTTTCCAAAATACAGTTGTAGCATTGATAGCGTGTTTAGTCTTGCTTTCTTCATGTCAGAGTAGTAAGCCGCGCAAACAACCTAAGCGAGGTCCAATTCCCTGCCCGGTAAAAGATTGTTAAATAGCCACTATGCCAAGCGATATTATTGTAGCAATAGACGGGTACTCAGGTTGTGGCAAAAGCTCCACAGCTAAAGCAACTGCTCAGGCTTTGGATTACACCTACATCGACTCCGGAGCTATGTATAGGGCAGTAACACTCTATCTCCTGCAACATCAGATTACTATCTCTGATACTGAAGCGGTAATACAATCTTTACCTGATATTCATATTCACTTCTCGGCAAAAAAAGAGACTCTGTCTCCGGTCTATGAGACCTATCTGAACAGAGAAAATGTAGAGCAGGCGATTCGGGACATGGAAGTTTCCGCGAACGTAAGTGAAGTAAGCGCAATTCCTGAAGTCCGGAAGGCAATGGTTCATTTACAGCGGAACATGGGGAAAGATAAACGTGTTGTAATGGATGGGCGGGATATCGGTACTAATGTGTTTCCTCAAGCAGAATTGAAGATATTTATGACGGCTGATTTAATGGCTCGTGCCCATCGCCGAAAAAAAGAGTTAGAAGCGAAAGGAAGCTCAGCTACGTTAGAAGAGATTGCTGCTAATTTAGCCGAGCGCGACCGGATTGACACTAGCCGGAGTGAGAACCCTCTCGTGAAGGCTGATGATGCGGTTGTCATTGATACCACTCACCTGCAATTTGATGAGCAGGTGCATCAGGTAGTTGCCTTAGCGCAAAAGGCGATGAATGTTAACTAGACCAGACTACGAACTTATGAAAGTTACTATAGATCAAAATTCAGGATATTGTTTTGGGGTAGAGTTTGCCATTCAGATGGCTGAGGATGAAATGGAAGAATCTAAAAACCTCTATTGTTTAGGCGATATTGTTCATAATGACATGGAGGTACAGCGGCTGCATGAGAAAGGGCTGCGAATCATTTCTCGTGATGATTTAGCGAACCTTCGCGATTGTAAAGTGCTTATTCGTGCCCACGGAGAACCACCAGAAACCTACCAAATTGCCCTAAAAAATAACATAGAGCTGATTGATGCTTCTTGCCCAGTAGTATTGAAACTTCAAAACCGGGTGAAAAATGCTTTTGACCAGATGGAAAAAGTAGATGGGCAGATTGTGATCTACGGAAAACCTGGTCATGCAGAAGTAATTGGTCTTACTGGACAAACCCGAGGACGGGCAATTATCGTGATGAAAGATGAAGACCTGGATAAGATTGACTACACCAAACCAGTCACCTTATTTAGCCAGACAACTAAAAGTACCCAGGGTTTCTACCGTATAAAAGCAATGATTGAGGAACGCCTGAAAGCCACTAATGGTGCACTAGAAACCGTGAATTTTAATGCTAACGACAGCATCTGTCGCCAGGTATCGAACCGGGAACCTCAGCTTCGTAAGTTTTCAGAGGAGCAGGATGTGATCATCTTTGTGAGTAGCAAAAAAAGCTCTAACGGCAAAGCACTCTATAGTGTATGCCAAGAGACTAACGAACGTAGCTACTTTATTGCCAATGAAGAGGAGTTACAACCTGAGTGGTTTGAAGGTGCAGAAACCGTAGGTATATGTGGGGCTACATCTACCCCCATGTGGCTCATGGAGCAGGTGGCTGATGGCATTCGTAATTTAGAAAGTGAATTAGCTGAAATCTCGTGACGACTTTTCAAGGTTATAAGCTGGGCTTCTCTTATTCTAGTTGCGAAACCTTTTGTTCTATTTCAGCAGCGGTTCTCTCTCTTTCTTTATTTACGTTTTGGTATTTGGCAATCAGCTTTTTTTTCATGCTGAGGAATAGCTTCGGCTTTTCTTGTGACAACTCCTTCACTTCTTCAGGATCATTCACAACATCGTACATGACAAACTGCGTTGGCTGAGTAAACGTTTCACTCTGTAGACCTCGGAGCACGTAGTCGCCGTCTCGAATAGCTACTACTGGGTCAGTCCCTCTAGGTTTGCGTTGGTTTCCATTTAATCGGCGGTTATACTCCTCCCCTGTCATTGTATACTCTGCCGGATCTTCAAACTGCCAGTAAAGCGGACTTTCCCGCTTGATGGGCTTGCCTTCTACCAAATGTGCAAGTATACTGCTACCATCCAGTACCCAGTCAGGGGGGAAAGGTTGACCAACCAACTCGCAAAAAGTGGGTAGAATATCCAATGTGCTGTTAGGCTCATCAGAAATTCCGGGGTTAATCTTACCCGGCCATCGAACTAAACCTGGTACCCGAATACCGCCTTCGTAAAGCTGATACTTTTGACCGAATAGAGGATAAGAAGTACCGTAGCAAAAGTAAGTCGCTTCCCATCTTTGGAGTACATCAGGTCCATTATCGCTAGAAAAGAATAGTAAGGTATTTTCGCTAAGTTGAAGAGAATCTAACGCAGATAGCAGGTTACCGATAGCTGCGTCTAGATGAGTGATGTTGCCGTAGTAGGCATCCTTTCGAGCATTCCCGGTATTGTACTGATCTACGTACTTATCTGCCGCTAATACTCGAATATGCACCGCATCATAGGGTAAATAAAGAAAAAACGGACGGGCATCACGCTTGGCGCTTAGCCAATCTACTGTAGCATCCGTAATTATATCACTCGTGTAGCCTCGGATAGGTCCTAGCGGTTCGCCATCTATGCTGAAAAAATCGCCGGGGTGTTTTTGGGTATTGGTTCTTAGTAGACGAGTGAAGTGGGGATTTTCCTTGGTGACCATACCCGCTTCAAAACCCTGCTGCTTAGGAAACGAGCCTGTCCACCCGGTCCAGTTTTCTTTTTTCTCCCAGTCAGCCCCATTTAAGTGCCACTTCCCGAAAATTGCCGTTTGGTAACCAGCTTGTTGTAACACTTCGGCAATGGTAAGTTCTTTTCCGGGTAGAAAGATTTGATCATCATCTTTAGTATCCCGGATATACAGATTGATATTGTGTCAGGTGGGAGTTCGCCCCGTCAGAAGGCCTGCCCGAGATGGAGAGCAAACCGGAGATGCCGAATAGTGGTGACGAAATACTAGGCTCTCCTGAGCCAGCTTAGCCAAGTTGGGAGTACGCACATGAGGATTATTAAATTCAGCGATGTCCGAAAGCCCCAAGTTCACATCCCCGTAGCCTAGATCATCCACCAGTATGTAAATAATGTTGGGAAGAGTATTTTCGGAAGCTTGCCCCAAAGAGATATGGCTAGTCAGTGACAAATTTGCTAAAATAAGTAGACTAGATAGTAGGTGGCGCATAGGTATTACATTAGTTTAAGGAAGTAGCTAAAGATAGACACTATTTTTTGAATACTTTGAGCCCTTACCCACCTAAGTAAGGAAAACAAACAGTGGACATTGTGGGGAACGTTATTTCGCTTTATATTCTCCCTCGATTTATATCAACTAATCATAACAAATAAGATGTTCGGAATCAGGCATATAAAATTTGACTCTATGACTTATGTTTTCCATTACAAAAATGGAAATATAAAAAGGGAAGGTCGGGGACTTTCTTTTTGGTACTTCTCACCCAATAGTTCTATCGTTGCTATTCCTATTGGAAGTAATGATTTGCCTTTCGTTTTCAATGAATCAACCAATGATTATCAGACGGTTACCATTCAGGGACAGATAAGCTATAAGATTAGCAATCCTAAAACTTTAGCGGATGTTTTAGATTTCACTGTTAATGAAAGTGGTCAGTACAAAAAGAGTGATATTGAGAAACTTCATCAGCGCATCATAAATGAGGCTCAAACCGCCACATCTTCATTTATCCATGATATTAAGCTGAAAGATGCTATTCGCTCTGCTAAGTCCATTGAAGAAAGAATTTTAAAGGGACTCCAATCTTCTCAGGCAGTCAGTATGTTAGGTGTTTCAATATTGGGTGCAAATATCTTGGCAGTAACCGCAACTCCCGAAATGGCAAGAGCATTAGAGACCGAGACAAGAGAGAAGCTTCAACAAGAAGCCGATCAGGCAATTTACGAGCGAAGGAACTTTGCCGTAGAACAAGAGCGTAAAATCAGAGAGTCAGAATTAAATACGGAAATAGCAGTTGAAGAGAAACAAAAACAGATCGCTGAGAAGAAAATGGAATCTGAGGTTCAGCAAGCCGAGAATAATAGGAAGTTACGCGAAATGAAACTGGAAGCAGATATTGCTGTAGAGAACCAGCGCAAGCTTTTTATTGAGCAAAAAACTGATAACGACAAAAAAGAGGCGGAAACACAAGGTTATGTATCTGAAACAGTATTGAAACCCTACAAAGAAATTGATTGGAAGATATTAACCGCGCTTAATAATAACTCCGATCCGAAATTCAATATTTCTCTAGCTTTTAGGCAGCTCGCTGAGAATGCTGAAAAAATCGGAAACCTAAATATCAGCCCTGACCTATTAGACTCTATTCTAAATAACAAAAGACATAAACGATGAGTGTGGAATACGCTATCATCGTAAAGAACAAAACCAGGCTTGAATCATTAATCGAACGCTTCAATACAAAAGCTCAGGCTAAATTCTACATTGAACGACTAGGGGGGAATTTTGAAGATTATGAATTGGAGCATGGAACGTTTTATCAGTCCCTTAATCTACTTCAAACCCAACTCTTGGGAGTAATAAAACACAAGATTGTCGAGCGGACTTACATACCGTCTTTTATTTTCTCCGAGAAAAACATCATAATTGTTATAGGCCAAGATGGTCTGGTAGCTAATACTGCTAAGTACTCTAAAGGAGTACCTATCGTTGCCGTAAATCCTGATAAACAGCGCTACGATGGAGTACTACTTCCATTTGATACTTCAGATTTTATTGGGGGAGTTGAGAATGTAATCGAGGAGAAATATCACACTAAAACTATGCGCTTTGCTGAAGCCGTACTCAACGATGGGCAAAGGTTATTAGCCTTCAACGATTTGTATATTGGTGCTTCGTCACATGTCTCAGCACGCTATAAAGTGTCTTATAATGATAACCAAGAAGAGCATTCCTCTAGTGGGGTATTGGTATCTACCCCCGCTGGCTCGACGGGTTGGTTAAGTTCAGTTTTTAATATGGCCTATGGTGTAACAAGTATGTTCGAGAAGGATATAAGGCTTAAAAGGCCTAAGCTTAAAGAGAACGAACTCCTTTTTGCAGTTCGAGAGCCCTTTAAAAGTATTAGAACTCAGATAGGCATTACCGCAGGAGTTATCAGAGATCAAGCTAAACTAACCCTAGAGTCGCTTATGCCAACCAATGGAGTAATTTTTAGCGATGGTATAGAAACTGATTTCTTGAAGTTCAACAGTGGAGCAATTGCTACCATTGGAATAGCCAGAGAGACAGCCAAAATTGTGAGAAATACCAACGAGAAATCATGAGTCCATTTTGCAGGTTTATTGCACTCCTGGTTATTGGACTAATAATAATCAGCGTATACTTCTTTGGTATGCCTTCTAACTTAAATCATCTTCCTGAAAATGCCGTAGTTGACAGTATAGTGGTAGAGAAAAGTCAACGGCGTATGCACGTATATTCCGGTGATTCTTTATTGAAAAGCTACCCCATTGCGCTAGGTTTTAATCCAGTAGGGCATAAAGAAGTGGAAGGGGACGGAAAAACTCCCGAAGGGTTATACCATATTGACAGCAAAAACCCCAATAGTGCTTATCACCTCAATTTGGGAGTTTCCTACCCAATGAGCAAGACCGCATTCGTGCCGAGGAGCTCGGTCAATCTCCAGGTGGTGATATCAAAATTCATGGGCTAAAAAATGGTATGGGGTTCATTGGGTCAGCTCACCGCCAGCAGGACTGGACGGCTGACTGCATTGCCGTTACCAACGAAGAAATAGAAGAGCTTTACCGTAGCGTACCCATTGGCACTCCCATTGAAATAAAACCTTGACCTCTTATCAGACTATTACATACCAAACTGTCGGGCAACTGGCATTAGCGGATTCTTTTTTGTTAACTTTAGAGCTTATTTACTCGTAAGCAACGTATGACTTTTGAAGAAATACACTCCCGCATTCTAACCTATCAGCAGGAGGGCAAAAAACTGTTTACCAGCTCCTCTTTCCAGTCGCATAGCTTGGTCTTACTCCATATACTTTCCCGGATTGATCGTAGCATTCCGGTTTACTTTCTCAATACCGGCTATCACTTTCCTGAGACGGTAGCATTTGTAGATGAAGTTACCGAACGCTTTGGTCTCAATACCATCCGACTAAACCCGATGGTTCCCAAGCATCAACAGCGTGATGCTGAGGGCAACCTACTGTTTACCTCTGACCCTGACTATTGCTGCTTTCTAAATAAGACGCAACCCATGGAAGAGGTACTACGGAACTACGATATATGGATCAATGGCGTACGGGCTGACCAGAGCATAGTCCGTAAAGCCATGAAGGTAGAGCAACCTGCCCCACATAATGTTTTGCGCTTTCACCCAATGTTAGACTGGTCTATACAAGAAATTTTCGCCTACCTGCGCGAATATGACCTACCCCGCCACCCTCTCGATGCCAAAGGCTACGCTAGCATTGGCTGTGAACCCTGTACCAAAAAGCCTGACCCGGAAATGCATGAACGGGAAGCTCGCTGGTACGGAATGAATAAAGTAGAGTGCGGATTGAATACCGACTTAGCCCAATCATCATAAGCATATGACTATTTTAATCACCGGTGGGGCGGGTTATGTTGGAACCCAGCTAGTAGCTGAATTAGTGAAAGATCATTCAGTATCGCGTATTATCATTTACGATAATCTATCGCGCGATAATTACAATGCCTTTTTGGGTCATTCGCTCTATAAGCGCACTGATAATACTTTAAAAATTGAGTTCGTTTCCGGCGAGCTACTTGATACGCGCAAACTTCGATCGGTTATACAGGAAGCTGATGTAGTGTACCATTTGGCAGCAAAGGTAGTCACACCGTTTGCTACTACGGACGGGCATGCTTACGAACAGACTAACCACTGGGGCACTGCCGAGTTAGTGTACGCCATCGAAGAATCTCCGCGAGTAAAAAAACTGATTTATGTAAGTAGCACCTCGGTCTATGGTTCAGCTCACGCTGGAGAAGATACTGTTCCGAATCCGCAGACAATCTACGGTATTTCTAAATTGCGGGGTGAGGAGCACGTACAACGGCTGTTTCCGAAATTACCTACCTACATTATTCGGTGCGGAAATGTTTATGGTTATAATAAAAGCTTACGCTTCGATGCGGTAATCAATCGGTTTATGTTTGAGGCAAACTTCCGTCGGCGAGTTTCTATTCATGGTGATGGAAAACAGCGTCGGGCTTTTATTAGTGTGCAGCTAGCAGGAGAAACTCTAGTGAAACTGCTTAACGCCGATATGCCCTCTGACACCTATAATCTGGTGGATAAAAACTTTCAGATTCTCGACATTATCGACGTAGTAAAGGCCATTTACTTTGATCTGGAATTCATTTTTGTTAACCGTCACCTAGGTTTACGAGAGCTGTCAGTCGATACTGATTTGAAGCTATTCAATTTTATTCCTCGCTGGGATGAACGTTCCTTGCTAGATGAAATGGAGGAGTTTAGAACAAGGTTTTCATTTTGATTTAGGTTTCGGTGTCCAAAGTTACCTACCACTCTGCATAGACACCTGAACACATCGACACACTCACATTCTCTAATCGATTGGTCTCAAGTAATTGTTAATAATATGCTTTGCTACTGCGCGCCCCTGCCGTTTACCCTCCTCAGTAGCGAAACGGAAATGGTAACCGTTCATAATTCGAGAGTCAGCACAATCATCTGCAGCGCGATCAAGGTTAGTATAAGTGCGCATCTTTTCTTCCGAGAGAGCCGAAACTGATTCCATAGTAAACGATACTTCAGGTGTTCCTAGAATATGACTAACAACCTCTGCTCCGCCGGCAGCCACAGAAGCGTGAGCAGAAGGATACTCTGGCCAAGGTGGCGTTTGCATCTCGGGCTCCCAGCTTGGATCGGGTTCAGTTTCAGGATTATCATCCGTATCTGCATTCTGAATAGCGGTAATTGGACGCCAAGTATCATAATAGTATTTACTCTCTAATGAGGCCAGATAGATATCATAAATATCCATGTTGATGAGTGCAAACATTCGGGCTGCTTCATGGGCTGAAAGACCTTGCTCTTCAGCTACAATTCTACCGATTCGGTTCCAGCCGTGCTCAGCAAACTCTGCCCACCAATGGGCGTAGTGCGTCTGATCTTCTGTTCGCACTTTACTATTCTTTACCCCATAGGCTTTCACTTCATTAAATGACCGTGTGTACTCACTGCTACTCAAATCGGGTGGTGGTGGCGATCGGAATTGAGTTACCGTATCCATAGCAAACGGTCGAGCGTAATCAAAATCAGGCTTCAATACCCAGTCATCCCAACCTGGAGTATACTGATAATCACCTGGTTTAGTCATTGGAGTATAGTCACCCTGCTTTTCATGACCATCTCCTTTGCGTAGTTGAATATAAACCTCTGCTATTTTTTTGCCCCAGCCTATTCCGCCTTCCTTTTCTTCTGATGCCGCGGCAGTATTTATCCATTTGTTGCAAACTAAGTTAATGGTGTCAGATCGTTGAGGATAAACTGCTAAAAGAATATTTCTCACTGCCTCGGTAGCAGTAACTAGCCAATCAGCATCCACTTGCTTTTGGTGATAAGCGTAGGTTTCGTACTTAGGCTGGATTACATTCAAAGCATCGTGAATAGCCAAATGTGCCATTGTGAGTGCCCGCACTCCAATAAAGGAATAGAAATTATCATGATCGTTGGCAATGGTATAAGTAAGATGATTGAGATCAACGATAAACTCGTTACTAACTTCAGGGGTATTGTCCTGATCTGCTTGATTAACTGTTGGATCACATGCCAGGAAAACTACGAGTAATACGGAAAATTGATTGAGCTTCATGTTTGGTATAGGTGTGGTTACTAAACCACTATGCACTGCAAGTGCATAGGTTTGCTAAAGAATGAAATTCTCACTCAAGAATGATATTATCACTATCGCTATTAGAAGGTCCACGATGATGTTCCAGATATTCCTGCACCATCTCATCCGTAATATTACCTGTACTCCAAACGCCATACCCTATAGCCCAGAAATGCCTACCCCAATACCGCTTACTGAGTTGTGGAAACTCTTCCGCGCGGCGGCCGCTTGCAGTCGTCGCGATGTCCTACCCTTCAACCGCTTCACAAGATTGCTGATGCTTTTAGAAGGTGGATACTCCACATGGATACGCACATGATCTTTGCTGACAACACCTTTCAATATTCTCACGTCTTCAGCATCACAAATCTGCTTGATCAAATCGCGACAACGTACCTGAACGTCTCCTTTAAGTACGTGATAGCGATATTTCGTTACCCATACGATGTGAGCAGTCAACCAGGATACTGTATGACCACCCCGCCTTTGTTCTTTTATCATCAAGTAAAGGTACAAAGGTGGGTAGCAACTGAAAGTCTTGCACTATAAGTGCATAGTTTCAACTAACGACTGAGACCAATGAATAGCTACACCAAGATACCCATGAATAAAAAAACGCTGTTTGCTAATAATGCCAAAAAATGTACTGTAAAGCTCAAACCGTCTCAAGTGACAGTTTTCTAAACTTCAAGGGTGGATGGCCATACTGATTCTTAAAAATTCGGGCAAAGTGCGAAGTATTCTCGAAACCAGCTTCCATGACAATTTCGCTGATATTTAGATCAGTAGTTTCCAGCAAAAATTTGGCATGGGCTAATCGCTTTTCTTTCAGCCATTTTCCAGGTGTAGTTTGGTATATCTTTTCAAAGTCCCGTTTAAACGAAGCCAGGCTTCTCCCACATAGCTTAGCGTATTCTTCTAGAGTGAGGTTATACATAAAATTCTCCTCCATAATACTCCGTAGCTCTTGCTGCTTATCAAGTGAAATGCTCCGGAAGTAGTTAGATAATACCTGATTGCTATGGCCAGTGGAAATATTAACGATTAATTCTTTGAGTTTTAATTTTAGTAAATTCGCAGAGGGGGGGGGGTAGGCTGCGAAAAATAGGTAAGCAAACCAGAGAAATAATCTAATAGAGTTTGATCTACATCCAGAGGAATAACTGTATCTACTTCTGCCACTTCTCCTCCACCGGCTGAAATAGTCTCTTCCCGCAGAGTATTGCAGATGAAATCGTCAGGTAGGAAAATCATCAGGGCACAGAACTCCCCGGTTCGCACCTTATGCACTCGGTGCGCCCCCTTTTTGATAAATAGGGCATCGCCCTCGTAAGCGGTATAGTCTCGCTGCGGTGTTTTCCAGCGAAGGCCGTTTTTAGTAATAAAGCAGAAGTAGTTTTTAGGAGTCCAATAGTCAAAAGGTGACTCTTCGATGGGGCAATCGTAGGTAACAAAGGTCAGTTCATCAACTGTAAACTGCTTGAAGCCATCACTGCTACGGATAAAATTGAGAGCGTTGAGCATCGGGTTGTTATATTAGTATAGATTAATTTACCAAATAATGATAAAGAAATCTAGCAGATGTCATTCTCTTTTAGTCGCCCCTGATAACCTAATTGTTATCAGCAAGCGAAACAGATTCCTGCAACCCTGATCATAAAAAAGCCCTCTTGCTTCAAGAACTAGAGGGCTTTCTACTTTTCATTTGTAAATATTACACTACAAATGCTATTGACATAGGTAGTAGCTAGCAATACTCATCAAATACATCAAGTAAATGCTCAGCAATCATTTGAGCTGATCGGCCTTCAATATGGTGGCGTTCTACAAAGTGGATAAGTTCACCGTCTTTAAACAGAGCGACAGAAGGTGACGACGGCGGGTACGGTAAAGTGTACTCGCGAGCCTTCGCTACTGCATCTTGGTCTACTCCAGCAAATACCGTAGTCAAGTTATCTGGCTTTTTCTCACTATGAGCTACCGCCAGTTTTACACCCGGACGAGCCGCCCCGGCAGCACAACCACAAACCGAGTTAATTACCATAAGGGTCGTTCCTTCGTGGTCTTCTAAATGGTTTATTACTTCATCGGCAGTCTTTAATTCAGTGAACCCTGCAGAAGTCAAGTCGGTACGCATGGGTGCTACTAGTTGTTCAGGATACATATCTATTTGGTTTTATTTGTGATAAAAATAGTTTAGAAGCTAAAAGTTGCAGGTTAAGCATCAGTGAACGAAACCTTTAAACTTGTAACTCATAAAAACCCTAGTTCCAGCTTGGCTGCTTCTGACATCATGTCTTGAGTGTACGGCGGGTCAAACGTGAGTTCAATATTCACGTCATTTATACCTTCAATTGCCTTGATTTTCTCTTCTACCTCACTAGGAATAGCTTCAGCAGAAGGGCAAGCAGGTGAGGTTAATGTCATTAGGACATATACATTATTCACCGGGTACACATTGATCTCGTAGATCAAGCCCAATTCGTATACATCTACCGGAATTTCTGGGTCATATACAGTTTTTATAGCCGATACGATCTTCTCTTTCATTACCCGCGTATCGGTCGTAGCAGTATCGCTCATACGTCTTCTATTTTTGATTTGATCTAGTAATGGCTTCTCGTTCCTTATTAACTAAAGCAGCTAGTTTTACCTGCTTAATCATTGCAGCAAAGCCGTTTGATCGCTGGGTTCCAATAAATCGGTTCATACCAATTTTATCAATAAAGAACAGATCAGCATCTATAATATCGTTAGGGGACTGATCTTGGAAAACCCGAACCAGTAAACTTACTAACCCTTTAGTAATAGCTGAATTACTATCAGCCTCAAACTTCATTTTTCCTTCTGCCCACAATGGTACTAACCAAACTTTAGACTGGCAGCCTTTCACAATATTATCTTCCGTTTTCTGAGACTCATCCAATGGTGGCAACTTTTGCCCTAGCTCCATGATGTAGAAATTCGTCATCTCAGGGTCACCATCTAGCAGGGAGAATTCTTCTATAATTTCGTTTTGTGTTTCTGTAATTGACTGAGTCATAACCTATTTTCTCATCATCGTTACTATACGATGCAGTCCTTCCGTAAGTTGATCAATTTCTTCTTTGGTATTATAGACGGCTAGTGATGCACGAACCGTTCCTTCTACTCCCAATCGGTTCATCAGTGGTTCGGTACAATGATGACCTGTACGCACCGCAATGCCCCGGGTATCTAGCATCTGACCAATATCAAAGTGAAATATATCATCAAAAACAAAGGAAATTACATTCATCTTGTTTTCAGCAGTGCCAACCATTCGTATGCCTGGTATTTCACTCAATCGTTGGTGGGCATACGCAAGTAATTCTTCTTCGTATGCCCGCATGTTTGCTTTTCCTATTTGATTAATATATTCAATAGCCGCTTTCAGTGCGACCACATCGGCAATGTTGGGAGTACCTGCTTCAAACTTATAAGGAATATCGTTATAAGTAGTTTTCTCAAAGCTCACACTGCGGATCATTTCTCCACCTCCCTGGTACGGTGGCATTTTCTCTAAATGGCGACGTTTTCCGTACAAAGCTCCTACTCCAGTAGGTCCGAATACTTTATGACCAGAAAAAACGTAGAAATCGCAATTCAGAGCTTGAACGTCGATATCAAGATAAGCCGTTGACTGCGCTCCATCAATCAGAACTGCTGCACCATATTCATGAGCCAGATCAATGATTTCCTTTACCGGATTAATAGTACCTAGTGAATTAGAGACGTAAACTACACTTACCAACTTCGTACGTTCCGAAAGAAGTTTTTTATACTCTTCTAGTTCAACTTCCCCTTTATTATTTACCGGAATTACTTTCAGGTTAGCTCCTTTTTCTTCGCAAAGCATTTGCCAAGGAACGATGTTGGAGTGATGCTCCATCGCCGAGATAACAATTTCATCTCCTTCCTGCACATTAGCCCGCCCGAAAGTAGCAGCTACCAAGTTAATCCCATCGGTTGTCCCTTTAGTAAAGACAATTTCCTCAGGTTCGTTAGAGTTGATGAATTGGTGAATGGCTTGACGAGTTTCTTCAAAAGCAGCTGTAGCCCGTTCTGCTAACGTATGAATTCCCCGGTGAATGTTGGCGTTGTCTTGCTGATAATAGTGGGTAAGTGCGTTGATAACCACCTGTGGCTTCTGGGTAGTTGCCGCATTATCCAAGTAGACTAACGCTCTCCCGTTTACTTCCTGATGAAGAATTGGGAAATCTTGACGAATTTTTTCAATATTAAGTTGAGTAGCTGACACTACTGTGTTTTCCGTACTCATAATTGTTCAATTAAAAATTACTGTTCAACCGCTGATCAATGACGTTTTCTACCTGCTCGCGAATAAAATCCAGTTCGATATTCTCCAGAACATCACCCGCAAATGCCCGTAGTAAAATAGCGGTTGCCTGATCTCTACTCATTCCGCGAGTACGTAGGTAGAAGAGTTGCTCTTTATCAATTTGCCCGGTGGTTGCCCCATGCGAGCATTTTACGTCATCCGCCCAGATTTCTAACTGAGGCTTGGTATCAATAGAGGCTTCGTCAGTCAACAGAATATTAGCATTTGACTGAAAAGCATTGGTTTTTTGAGCGTCCTGGCGAACGTAAATCTTACCGTTAAACACTCCCTTCGACTGATCATCCATAATACCTTTGTACAATTCATTACTAAATGAATTAGGTTTACGATGATCTACCGCCGTGTGATTATCTACGTGAGACTTACCATCTAACATGTACAAGCCGTACATATGCGATTCGCAATTTTCATCGTCCAGCGCAATATTCAGGTTATTCCTCAGCATAGCTCCTTGCAAAGAAATAGTTACCCCAGTAAAGCGGCTGTCGCGAGCTTGGTAGACTTCGGTGGTTCCGGTATGATAAGCTTGTTTGCTCTCAGGCTGTAATTTAGTGTAATGCAACGAAGCATTTGCATCTACCCAAATTTCACTTACCGCATTTTGATAGCTTGCCTTCTCACCAACCGTATGAAATGATTCTACCACCGACACTTTACTGCTTTTCTCAGCGATGTACAGATTACGTGGGGTAGCAACACTGGTTCCACTTGATGTATCACTAATGAAGTAGGCTAGGATCGGTGTTTCTACTACTACATTTTTTGGAGCATAAACAAAAAGACCTTCTTGAGCAATGGCGGTATTTAGGGCAACAAATGAATCAGTCGGCTCAGCCGTCTGCTGGGCAAAATACTGGCTAATTAGATCAGTATGAGTTTGATACGCCTCAGAAAGTGTTGTAACAATTACTCCATCGGGCAGAGTCTTGCTACTGGAAAGAGTTGATTGAAATTTTCCGTTTACGAAAACTAGTACGTGAGCATCAACATCTGATGGAATAATTTCATCCAGAAGTTCTTGAACTGATGTGGAATCAACAGGGCTTTCCAATGTGACGCTTTCGCCAAACTCTCGCTCTAGCGCTCTAGAGATGGGAGTATAACGGTATTCTTCGTTCTTTTTTGCTGGAAAGCCTAATTTCTCAAAATCGGTGAAGGCTGTCCGTCGGCGCTGATGCCAGTCGGTTGAACCTTGTCCGTTGATCGTCGCCTCCCGATCTTTAATATAATCTATAAAAGCTTGTTCTAAACTCATTGGGTTGTGAATTCAAAATTATCGCCAGAAGTTTTTCAAAAATATTTAGTGAACCGAAGGATATTAACTACGCTGTTGCATCAACCGTTTCCTTAATCCAGTCGTATCCTTTCTCTTCCAGTTCTAATGCCAACTCTTTACTTCCCGATTTTACAATACGTCCATTGTACAATACATGCACAAAATCAGGGACGATGTAATCTAATAATCGCTGGTAATGGGTTACTACAATGGTAGCATTATCTTGGTTTCGCAAGGCATTTACGCCGTTGGCAACAATTCGTAAGGCATCAATATCCAACCCTGAATCAGTTTCATCCAAGATAGCTAGGGTTGGTTCTAGCATTGCCATCTGAAAAATCTCATTCCGCTTTTTCTCACCACCCGAGAAGCCTTCGTTCAAGGAACGACTTAGCAATGACTGGTCAATTTCTACTAGCTTCATCTTCTCTTTCATCATCTTAAGGAAAGCTACCGCATCCAGTGGATCTTTCCCCTTGTGTTGGCGTACCTGGTTTAGTGCGGTCTTGAGAAAGTTCGTAGTGCTCACTCCTGGAATTTCTACCGGGTACTGAAACGCCAAAAATACTCCTTCCCGAGCTCGCTCTTCAGGTTCCATCTCCAGTAAGTCCTGCCCCATATACTCAATGGAGCCACCAGTCACCTCAAAATCTTCACGTCCGGCAAGTACGGAAGCTAAGGTACTTTTTCCTGAGCCGTTAGGCCCCATAATAGCGTGTACTTCGCCTGGTTTTACTTCCAGATTAATACCTTTTAATATTTCTTTTTCTTCTACTCTAGCGTGTAGTCCTGTAATTTTTAACATAGTAGTAAATGGATTAAGCAACAAAATCAGAAGAGTATCCAAATTGGACAACCCTCCTGATTTTGTAATTGTTCAATCAAATAATTGTGGAATTAGCCTACGCTTCCTTCTAAGGTAAGTGCCAGTAGCTTTTGAGCTTCTACGGCAAACTCCATTGGAAGCTGGTTCAGTACTTCTTTGCAATAACCGTTAACAATCAGCGCAACGGCATCTTCCTCGTCGATGCCTCGCTGTAAGCAGTAAAAAATTTGGTCTTCACCGATCTTAGAAGTAGTAGCTTCATGCTCAATTTGAGCCGAGCTATTGTCAGATTCTATATAAGGAAACGTATGCGCGCCACAACGGTCGCCCATTAGTAAGGAATCGCATTGTGAGAAGTTCCGGGCATTATCGGCCCGCTTCATCACCTTCACCAGGCCTCGGTAGCTATTCTGGCTTACTCCCGCCGATACTCCCTTAGAAACAATCCGGCTTCGGGTATTTTTCCCGATATGGATCATTTTGGTTCCAGTATCAGCCTGCTGGTGATTATTAGTCACTGCCACTGAATAGAACTCTCCAATAGAATTATTACCCTTTAAAATACAGCTAGGGTACTTCCAAGTAACGGCTGAGCCAGTTTCTACTTGCGTCCAGGAAATTTTGGAATTATCACCCGCACAAATACCTCGCTTGGTCACAAAGTTGTAGATTCCACCTTTACCATCTTTATCACCCGGATACCAGTTTTGTACCGTAGAATACTTAATTTCAGCGTCCTTGGCCGCGTACAATTCCACCACCGCTGCATGTAGCTGATTTTCGTCCCGCATTGGGGCAGTGCAACCTTCCAAATAACTTACATAGGAACCTTCCTCGGCAATAATTAAAGTACGTTCAAATTGCCCCGAGTTAGCCGCATTGATACGGAAATAAGTAGACAACTCCATTGGGCAACGAACCCCTTTCGGAATGTAGCAGAATGAGCCATCGCTGAAAACAGCTGAGTTAAGAGCCGAAAAATAGTTGTCACCCGGAGGCACTACTGAGCCAATATATTTTTTCACCAGCTCAGGATGCTCTTGTACAGCTTCGCTGAATGAGCAGAAAATTATTCCCAGCTTAGCTAGTTTATCTTTGAAAGTCGTAGCTACTGACACACTATCAAATACCGCATCCACTGCTACTCCAGTTAACCGCTTTTGTTCTTCCAGAGAGATTCCCAGTCGTTTGAAAGTATCCAGCAACTCAGGATCTACTTCATCTAAGCTTTTTGGTTTAGCCTTCTGCTTAGGAGCAGCATAGTAAATGATATCCTGATAATCAATCTCAGGAAAAGATACATTATGCCAAGTTGGTTCTTTCAAGGTGAGCCAATGATGGTAGGCTTTCAACCGCCACTCCAGTAGCCATTCGGGTTCCTCCTTTTTAGCCGAAATAAAGCGAATAGTATCCTCATTCAGTCCTTTGGGCGCTGATTCTTGCTCAATATTAGACGCGAATCCGTACTTATAGTCAGACTGGGTAAACTCTTCTAAAATCTGGTTGTCTTTGCTCATCAGAAAGGGTTTGTTTAAACGTCGATTGTGTAACGTTCCACACCAAGAAACGTTCACGAAAAAAATGAGTAATTTTGAGGAATCTTTCCTTCACATTACTTTCTAATTTAGAACGAATTTAAACAAGAGCGGTTACAAAACCTATCTGAAAATTAGAAAAAAGGATTAATCGCCTAATTGGATGTGCCGATTGAGGCTTTCTTCCAAAGAAATGAGCGTTTCAGTGCGGACGATTCCTTCAATTCGCTGAATCTTATCGTGCAATACTTCGCGTAGGTGCTTAGTATCACGGCAATGAATTTTAATAAAAATACTGTAGTTCCCCGTAGTGTAATGAATCTTAACTACTTCGGGCACTTTCTTTAACTCTTCTACCACACTATTATATAGTGAACTTTTTTCTAGATAGATTCCCAAAAATGCAGTGATATCGTAGCCTAGCTTTGAGTAGTCCATATTAAGGGTAGTACCCTGTACAATTCCCATCTCTTCCATCTTTCTCATTCGAACATGTACTGTACCACCCGATACATAAACTTTCTTGGCAATTTCTGTATATGGGATTTTAGCATCTTCCGATAGTAAGGCGAGGATTTTTAGGTCAACGTTATCAATTTCTAAATTTTTGCTCATTTTGGTGCTGCAAATTGGGTTTGATCTAATAATTTTGACGTTAAATTACGACGTATATAAATTTTTACCAAATTTATTAAATATTTTTTAAGTTATTGAAGAACTTCTTAACTTTACGTCAGTCAATTAAAGCTAAAGTGATTTAGCTTAACACTGTAGGGTGATGAAATTGGCAGCCATGCCCTCCCGTCTCGAGGGTGGAGACAACGGAATAAACTAGCTTAGCTAGCTAACCGCTCCGTGGAGGTTCGACTCCTTCCCCTACAGCTTTTTATTTTTGGGTTAATGTTGTTTCTGGAAAAGGTTATGAATATTCATGACCTTTTTTTATTTCCCTTCCTTTCTTACTCTGTCTTCCATTTTGCTTAAAGATTTGTTAATTTACGACGATAAATTTCGTTAAAATTAATAAATAAATACAAACTTGCCTCTTAAATATGGAAGCGCAAATATCTCCCTGGTTTCAGCATTACCCTGAAGGAATACCTCAAGAAATAAATCCTAAGCAATACGAATCACTAGTAGATTTGGTGGAAACCTGCATTGAAGAGTACGGCTCGCGTACTGCTTTTGAGTGTATGGGGGCTGCTATCACATTCAACGAGCTTGATCAACTTTCTAAACATTTTGCAGCCTTCCTCCAGCAAGATTTGAAACTGAAGAAGGGCGACCGGATTGCTATCCAGATGCCTAACCTGCTCCAATACCCTATTGCTATGCTCGGCGCACTCCGAGCAGGTTTAATTGTGGTGAATACGAATCCGCTGTATACTGCCCGGGAAATGAAGCATCAGTTTAATGATGCAGGCGTAGAGGCCGTAGTTATCCTAGCAAACTTTGCCTACAATCTGGAAAAAATCCTCCCTGAGACTTCTATTAAACATGTTATTATTACTGAGATCGGGGATCAATTAGGTGGATTAAAGAAAGTTCTAGTAAACGCCGTAGTGAAGTACGTAAAAAAGATGGTTCCTAAGTATAGTTTACCTAATACCATTGCTTTTAATGATACCTTAAAAAGTGGTAAGAAAAGTTCGTTTACTCGAGTGGGTCTTGCTGGGAAAGATACCGCTTTTTTACAGTACACTGGAGGTACTACTGGAGTTTCTAAAGGAGCAGTACTGACCCACGCCAATCTGGTAGCCAACATGGAGCAGATTTCGGCTTGGATGTCAGTCGGGCTAAGCAAAGCCGAAGAAACAATGATTACAGCATTACCGCTTTATCATATCTATGCTCTTACTGTGAATTGCTTCTCTATGATGAAGATTGGGGCGAAAAATGTGTTGATTACTAATCCAAGAGATATGAAAGGGTTTATTAAAGAGCTTAAAAAGCACCCTTTCACGGTTGTTACCGGAGTGAATACTCTCTATAATGGTATGCTCAATCATCCTGATTTTGATTCAGTGGACTTTTCTCATTTGAAAGTAACTAGTGCTGGTGGTATGGCTGTACAGAAGGCGATAGCCGAACGCTGGCAAGCAAAAACCGGAATACCCATTGCCGAGGGATACGGTCTTACAGAAACGTCTCCTGTACTCACCTCAAATATACCCATGGTCGGTCGAGAACGCATTGGTACTATTGGTATCCCTCTTCCTAGTACCCAGCTTATTATTGCAAACGATAACGAAGAGGAAGTTCCTATTGGAGAACCAGGAGAGATTTATGCAAAAGGCCCACAAGTGATGGATGGCTACTGGAATCGTCCGAATGAAACCAAAGAGGTATTTACTCAAGACGGCTGGTTTAAAACTGGTGATATTGGAGTGATGGACCAAGATGGCTTCATTAGAATCGTAGATCGAAAAAAAGAGATGATTAATGTCTCAGGATTTAATGTATATCCTAATGAAATAGAAGATGTGGTCTCTGGTCATGATAAAGTTTTGGAAGTAGGAGCTATTGGTGTGCCTGATGACCGATCTACTGAAGTAGTAAAAATATGTGTCGTTAAGAAAGACGAATCTTTGACCGAAGAAGAACTAAAAGCGTATTGTAAAGAAAACATGACGGCCTACAAAGTCCCTCGCTACGTTGAATTTCGGAGCGAATTACCTAAGTCTAATGTCGGGAAAATTCTTCGTAGATTACTCAAAGAGGAAAACATGCCAACCGAGGGATAGCATACGCTGGATAGTTCACCCAATAGACCAAGGCGACCAATAGTATTTTCGTTTAGGCTCTGGGTGAGCCTTTTGGATGCTGGTAGAATCTTCGTATGCTTACTGCCCAAACCCAATAACTACCCGTCGGTTGCGCTGACGTCCATCTGGGCTATTATTATTGGTAATAGGCTGGGTAGAACCTTTACCATATGTAATAATTTTTCTCTCCGCTACGCCTTGGCTCATCAGAAATTTCTTGACTGATTGTGCTCGCTCAATTGATAACTTCAGATTGTAGTCTTTACCTCCTGAGTCATCAGCGTGCCCTACTATTTCTGCGTAAAGATTCGGATTTTCCTGCAATAGGCTCACTGATTCTTTTAGATCAGAATACGCCGATGGCAAGAGCTCACTGGAATTAAGATTAAAGTAAACCGTATTTTCTTCAAATGTTATTTCTGGTTCATCGTTTCCCGATTCATTTACCTCTCCCGCTTCACCATTATTTATTTTTTTAAATTCATCTAGTAGTGCCTGAGTTTCTTCTAGTAAAGCCTGAGTCTCCTCATCTATCTCTAAATCTGAGTTGCGCTGCTCTGGTATAAACCCGGTGCCAGCACCACCTCCTACAACCCGGCTAGCTAATTGCTCCTCCCGTTCTTCACGAGTGATAATTCGAGCCTGATAAATATCTGTTGAACGTCCGTAACGGTTACTTACAAAAAATACTTGCCTATTTTCGGTAACTGATAAGTAAGCATCAAAACCGGAGGAGTTTATGCCATCCCCTAAATTCTCAGGCTTACTCCAATTTACCCAGGAAGTATCTTGACGATAACTCACAAAGATATCCGTGTTACCATAGCCTGGATGCCCATTGCTAGCAAAGAAGAGGGTTTTCTTATCTCTCGATAAAAATGGGGAAATTTCGTAGCCTTCTGTATTTATCGTTTCGCCCAAATGAACTAACTCACTCCACTGCCCCGTCTGGAGATTTTTTTCAGTAACGTACAAGTCTTCCATTCCTTTGGAAGATTCTTTTTGAACAGAGACTATAGCTACATCCTCGGTGGGAACAACATAAACGCCATAAAAATTACCGATTTTTTCCTCTAAACCTGGAATATCAATATCATTGGGTTCGCGCCAATCTTGCCCAATACCAAAACTGAAAGCCATTCCTGGAAATTCCTTTGTCTCAGACTGGTAGGAATTGAGTAAGTATAGAGTATTTCCAGTCTGACTAACCCCCACTACTGCGTTATTATTACGATTGTTCAACCCCTCTAAGTTGTTAAGAGGTTCTGCCCACTCACCAGTAGGTTGCTGCTTGGTATACCAAATGTCTTGACCCGACCGTACTCCGCCAACATTCTGAGCATGTAATGACCGAACGAAATACAGCGTACTATCCGATGGGGAATAAATGGGATAGCTTTCTTCCGCTTTGCTATTAATTGTATCGTTCAGCACAACCGGATCTGAGAAGTATACCGACTGTCCCCAAACCACTTGAGTCGTTATAAGTAGAATAAACTCACAATATATTGTAATTCGCTTCATAAATTACTCAAATTATTTTACCAGAGGTAAGGAGCTACCTGGCGAGGATTAAACAATACCAACCCCAACGTAACTTCATGCATACCTGCTTGCAAATTATTGATCCCACTAAACCCGTAATCGTAAGAGTAGCTGACATTAAAAGTATTATTAATGTAAATACCTGCCATTCCAGCCATCGTATTTGTATTCCGGTACGATACTCCCGCCCAAAATATATCTCGTAACTTCACTCGGGCACCCACATCGTAGGTAACCGGATTCACACCGTCGTAACTAACGTAGACGCCCGGAGTAAGTAGTAGAGCACTTGACAAATTTAACCGAAGACCCAACATACCAAAATGAGTAAGCTGTTGCTGAGCAATAATGTCACTATCGCTGTAGAGATTATTCTGAAAAATTCGGGCAGCAGAGTACCCTACGTAAAACAAATCACTATACAGAAATACTCCTGCATTAAGATCAAAATTAGTCGTTTGCCCTTGTTGATTCTGGTAAGCCAAGTAAGTAGGGTCATTCGGCTCAATTACCGAAACGCCCGATACATCAATCTGAAGATTAGTAACCCCAGCTGATACACCCAAGGCTAGCCGTAAGCGATTACTTAGCGATAGATGAGATGCATACGATGCAAAACCAGAAGTTTGAGCAAATATTCCTTGTCTATCGCTCGTAATGTACCCACCCAAACCATGCTTCACGGATTTGCTTCCATACTGAGTATCGCTATCGAACTGGTTATACAATGACGGATTACTGATACGTAGTGAATTATTGAGAATACTGGTCGACTCGGAGTTAAACCGTAGCGGGGCATGGGCACTTACATAATAGGTTTCGGGAGACCCGTCTAATCCCGACCACTGTTGCCGATAGCCGACTTTCACATCCATAAACCCCTCAATACCGGTAGTAGCCGGATTGATCACCATTGGATTTTGAAAGTATTGTGTTAATCGAAAGAGCTGCTGGGCCGAAGCAGAACTAGTACAAAGCACTAGTCCGGCAATAGCAATCAGACAAACTATAGGGTAAATTTTCTTTATCATCGTAACAAAGTTACAGTTCCAGTATATTCATGTAATTCCCGAGGTACCACTATAGTATAATAGTAACTTCCTGCAGGAAGCTCTCGCCCCCGGTACGTTCCATCCCAATTATTTTGGTAACTAGAACTTTCAAAAATGCTGTTTCCAAAACGATCGTATATCGCGACTTGCACCGATGAAAATATTCCAGCATTAGGCAATTCCCAGTAATCGTTTATGCCATCGCCATTAGGAGTAAAAGCAGAGGGAATCTCCAAAGGTATATCTGAGCAATCAATGGCTTGTACCACAACTGAATCTTGAATGCTATCTAGTCCTTCACTACTAGTAATTCGCACAATATATTGAATTGTTTCTACTGGGCTTACTGCCACTATCGATTCATCTTGGCCCGACTGAATCTGGCAATTCTCCTGGTCACAAGACCAGCTAAACGTGTAGGGTGACTCGCCCGATAAGACTTCTACTGTCAGTTCTTTAACCTCACCGGGGCAAATTTCTATTGTATCTGAAAGAGCAATACTCAGTGCGGGAACTACCGTTAAAGAAACCACCGCACTATCATCGGCGAGTTCGGCTCCATCAAAAGCATTCCAAGCCCATTGGTCTTCGCCCAAATAATCAGGATTAGGTCGATACAGTAGCTGTTCAATATTCTCTGTACTTAAAAAGAAACCATCGGGCGATTCATTAATATCATTTTGAGTAACTGTGTCGTTGGCTACTGTTAGCACACCCTGAACAGGCAGAGAAATAATCCGCAAACTGCTAAACTGATCTGGATTAGGGGAGTTATCAGAGTCAGAGTAATTGACCAAAAAATCATCAAGTGTGAAACCCCTCGCTCCGTTTTGTGCTACTTTTTTGCTGAAACTGCTAATGACAGGTGCTTCATTCTCTATTATCTGAATCGCTCTAGATAATTGATTACTGGGTGTTTCACCATTGAACGCCTGAATTGTTAACTGACGATTTCCCTGGACAGCGGTTGCACTAGACTGATAGCGTAGCGAGCGGGCAATGGCCTGATAAACTTCTAGCGAATTTTTTCCATTTATTTCTAACTGTCCAGTTGCTTCATTCCAAGATGATACCATACCCTTGGGCAAAGAGACCAGAATACTATCCAAGTTAGCGTCATAGCCAGCCGTGAAGAAGACTAGCATTCGAGTAAGACTGTCACTGTCAATATCTGAAATCTCTAACGAGGCATAGAGTGGTACTGCTTCACTTGCTGACACATAACTCAGCAGTTCTGGCTCAGCAGTTGTTAGCAATGTGCTATCATCAACTGGTATAACTAGCAGGGTACGAGAAACCAGGTTACTAAGACTATCATTTTCATCAATTACTTGATATTCAAATGTTAGTGAGTCAGTCTGAGGATTATCGCTTAAGTTCTGATATGCGATAGAACGTAAGATTGACTGGTACTGCCCCAGGCTTCCTTCCCCAGTAAATTCCAGCCGATTCTCATTCAACACCGCCGTGACTCCACCAGTGAGGTTATACGTTAGTTGATCTTCACTTTCGCTCAGCTCCTCCAGCACAGTAACCGTAGCGAATGTGATGACAGTAGCTCCATCAGGATCAGTAAGTAGCAGTTCATTAGTGATCGGTAGGGGTGGACTATTCTCAACGTACCGAAGTGTATCTGATTCAATATTTGACAACACTACCGGATCATCAATTGGAACGATAGTAATTACCAATACACCGTTTCCTTGGTCAGTCGGAGATGATACAGATATACCCAAGCGATCATTTCCCACTACATCAGCCGCGGGACTATACTGCAAACCGCTTAATGCAAAGCGAACAGCTTGGGCTGAACCAGAAAATGATAGTTCATTACTGCCTTCAGTAGTTATATTGACAAACGGTTGAATAATTGGAACAATACTCAGTTGACCAGTTTCCACCGATAAAGTTACTGTCAATAAGGTAGATGCTGATGCTTGTGATAAAATGGGGGGCAAAGTGGTTGTCCTATCTTCATCGACCACAGCGTCTTCAGGAATTTGTAACGAAAAAGGTACAGGTGCTTCATTTATCGAGATAGAAACGATTGAATTATTAGCAGGCGGATTAATGCCATCATCGGTACTCCACTCAAACTGATCCAAACCCAGATAATCTTGATTTGGAACGTAGGTCAGTTTATTTATATCTTCTCTCCTAACGACTCCTCTATCTCTTGTTAAGTACTCGGCATCAATTTCTACTCCATCTAATGATAAAAACCCATGCTCTGGCAGAGATAGGATAACAACCGAGTCAAATTCAACCTGTTCAGGGTCGGTGTAGGCGAGTTCGAATTGCTGACTCTCAAAGCTTAGGGTTTGGTTCTCAGTAATATTTACTGATATGTCTTGGGTACTAGATGGTACATTATTGGGAGCAGTTCGGCTTAACACATAAACATACTGACTGAATTGATTACTAACTTCACCATCTTCATCTGTCACCTGCATTACTACTTCTCTATTTCCTTTAAACCCTTGAGCAGTAAATAGATTCTGAATACTAATAGAACGAAGTGCTGCTTGATAGTTTTCTTTGGTATCACGCCCCGTTAAAACCAACTGTCGATTGCTTCCCTCAACCCGCTGTATTAATATATTATCATTGTTATTATCAGTAAATACTAATTGATCGAATTGATCAAAGCGTCCTCTGGTTATATTTACTGAAGCGCCTGTTAGAAAAGCATCATCAGCATCTAGCACTTCTAAATCTGAAGTGATCGGTACACCACTCACCAGGCTATTAACTACTACTGGTACGTTCGATGGACTGCGCAAACGAGGTGGATCGTTTACATTTTGAACGGTAGCATTACGAGAAACCGTATTGCTCGCCTCATTATTCTGATTATAGACAGCAAAGGAGATTGTTCTTTGATTGCTTTGAGGATTGTCCGTATTCTTATTTCGATAAAATACTGAGCGTAAAGCTGTCTGTATTTCACTACTCTCAGCAGTTGATCCAGCTGGGAAGCTTAGTAGTAGTAATTGTCCTGTCTCGTTGTTAAATACTGGATGAATTCCTGATTCACCCTGATAAAT
This sequence comes from uncultured Flammeovirgaceae bacterium, assembly GCA_937883755.1. Classification (GTDB taxonomy): domain Bacteria; phylum Bacteroidota; class Bacteroidia; order Cytophagales; family Cyclobacteriaceae; genus Tunicatimonas. The sequence continues at coordinate 85,210 of CAKZYA010000013.1, forward strand.
TAATGTGTCTTCTGCAGCGTTATAACCATTACTAACTGTGACAGTAGCATAGCTGATAAGTGAATTTCCCGCAACAGACAAATTATTTGTTATTTGGACTGCGTCGCCTCCTTCAGTGTAGTTTACTGGACTGTTCTCCACTCCAGATAGGCTCTGCCCCTGAACCTGACTGCAAATCACAGAGGCTGTGATGCTTGCCAGTAGACACCAACAGATATGTACGAAAAAACACTTCTGCATTACTGTAAAATCGTTACCTTTCCTTTATAGGACTGGCTTCCTTCATCTAGTTCTATCCGGTAGTAGTAGGTACCCACAGGCAGCTGATCCCCTTCGTACGATCCATCCCAAGCACTGTTATAGTTATCTGAGAAGAAGACCCGATGGCCGTAGCGGTCGTACACTTCTACCAATTTTTGCTCAAAGGTATTAATATTTTGCAACTCCCACGTATCATTAATATTGTCTCCGTTCGGGGTAAAACCCGAGGGAATCACCAGTTGACAGTCAATAGCATTTACCAAAACTGTCGTACTAGCCTGTATTCCATTAGCATCAGTAACTACCAATTCGTAATTAGTACTTGCGTCTGGATTAGCCGTAACCGTCTCAGTAGCACCACTAATATTGCAATTGGTCTGATCACAGCCCCAATCGTAGGTGAATGGGGCAGTTCCGCCAGTAATAGTAGCGTTCAAGGTTGCAGAATCATCCAGACATACTTCTTCAGCATCAGTTTCCAGGCTAACTGATAATACTTGGATCGTGAATACCACTAGTGCATCTTCATCAGCAAACTTCCTGCCGTCGGTAGCATTCCAGCTAAACTGATCGCTTGTCACTTCATTAGAAGTAATTTGATAGCTTAGCATAGAAATCTCCTCCGGAGAAACTAGCAAACCTTCAGCTCCTAATTGTTCTTCAGTGAGTACTTCACCATTCAGTGATAATTGTCCACTTTCGGGTAGTGAGGAAATGAGTATACCACTAAACCCATCGACAGTCGGAAAATTATCAGGATCGGTATATGCATCCAGAAAGGTGCTTTCGGCAAAGACAAACGATTGTCCACTGTTCACTTCAATAGTGACCTCACTAAGTTGAGGCGATTGATTAATACCGATACGAATATCTATAGTAGCCTCAGTCGAAAATGATCCCTCCGGATTTGCTGGGCTATCGGTCAGAGTAATCACCAAAGCATCTTGGTCAGAGATTTCGGGTGAGGGTACAAAAACAATTTCTGATAGAATAGCATTTAGGTTCTCAGGAGTATCCTCTAGTTGGATACGCTTAGCTCCAGGTTCCCCAGCTTCTAATATGGATACTTGGTCTGCCACTGAAGCACTCGGCACTAACTCTCCGTTGGTTATAGACAGAGTTAGTAGTAACATATCTCCATCAATGTCCGAGACGATTACATCTGACAAAGCAAGCTGCGCACCTTCCTCTACCACGAATTGCTCAGGGGCAGTAATTTCCGGTGCATCATTAATCGGAAGCACCTCAATTTGTGCTTGCACCGCATTTCCACCATTATCAGCATCGTGTACATTCCATCGGAAGTCATCGCTGCCATTGAAGTTTTCGGCAGGAGTATACACCAAACTTTGCCCTGCCATAAAATCCACCAAGAAACCCTTTGACCCACTCGCCAAAATTATCTCACTAGTGATCACTTGCCCATCCACCGTCAGTGTACCCTCAGAAGGCCCTGACTCTAGGTAAATCTGATTCGGGAAATCATCATCAGGATCTTCGTGATTAGCCTCGAAATCAGTAGCAAAAAAGCTGTACTCACTGTTTTCAGGTATTTCTACTGAAAAGCTAGTAAGTACCGGAGGCTCATTGGGATTATCAACTAAAATGAATATCTGTTCGGCATTACTATTCAAGGCACCATCATTTACTACCACTCGAATTTGTCGGGCAGTAGAAGTAGGGTTGATCTCTTTCTTATTTTGATAGCGGATGTTACGAAGTACCTCCTGCATATCTGAAATAGACAGCGGTCCATTTATTGTGAGGCGCCCTGCTTGATTATTCCACTGGTGATCGGCATCCGTTAGTAGCTCATCTTCTCCCTGTATATAGCTGTTTATAAAGGTCAGAGCGGCACTACTAAGGTTTAAATTATCCTCATCAGTTAAAGTAACACCTTCCAGAATTCTTACTGGCTCATCCCCTTCGGAAAATATAATACGGTCTTCGGTAACCTTAATTTGAGGTGCATCATTAACATTATTGATGGTGATGGTAAAATTCTCAGTACGACTTCCTTCCCCGACTGCTTTAACACTGATTGTGTAAGAGCTTCGCTCTTCTCGATCAAATACTACATTGGTTCGTAGTGTATCGCTATCAATTCTAAACTGGTCATTGTCATTTCCGCTTCCTACCAAGCGGAAAGAAGGGTTTTCTACCGAACCACCCGTAGCAGAAAGGATACCAACTAAGGTGTTGCGAGACTCATTTTCATTCACTGAGTTAGAAGAAAGAAGGATATCGGTAGGTGGTTCATCAAGATCATTCACAGTGATGAAAAATTCTTTAGTTAAATCGCCATCAGCTGAATTTACTGTAATTTCCACCTCCAAAGAAGACTTCGCCTCAAAGTTTAGACCTCCCCTGGTCTTCAGTTGGGCACCATCAATTACAAACAGCCCATTATCATTATTACTTCCGGTTAAAGAAAAGGTAAAAGGAGCTTGCCCGCCTTCTACTTCTAGGTTTCCCAATGTTGCATCGGCTTGGTTTTCGTCAATATTAGTTTTGCTTAGAGTAATGTTAGTCGGCGGTTCTTCTATATTGGTTACAGTAATAGTAAACTGTTTGGTAAAGCTACCGTCATTACTGGCTTGAATGTTTACGGTTCGGGTTGCCCCAGCTTCAAAATCCAGCCCGCCTTTTGTCTTTAGCTGATTATCCTCAATGGTAAATTCATCGTTGTCATTGTTCGTCCCTACTAAAGTGAACATAAAAGGCCCCAATCCACCGACCCCAGTTAAATTGCCTACCAACTCATTAGCTTGGTTCTCCTGAATAGTTGTATTGCTAAGTGTAATATCAGTAGGTGGCTCTTCTACATTGATAACGGTAATGGTAAAATTATTGGCAAAGTCGCCTTTAGTATTAGACGCTTGTATTCGGACGGACAGCCCATCGGCAGTAGTGGGTTCTTCAAAATCAATTGCTTCTATGGTTTTAAGCGTAGTACCATCAATCTCAAATTTACCATTATCTGTATCACCTTCGCCCGCTACTAGACTGAATGTTACGGGCGCAGTACCATCAGAAGATAAGGTGCCAGCCTCAATTCCTGTACCCCCTTCTGAAATTTCAATATCTGTACTTCCACTATTAGTCAAAGAAATAGAGGTAGGAGCTACACTTTCGTCTACATCAGTCACTGTAATAGTAAACTGTTTGGTAAAGCTACCGTCATTACTGGCTTGAATGTTTACGGTTCGGGTTGCCCCAGCTTCAAAATCCAGCCCGCCTTTTGTCTTTAGCTGATTATCCTCAATGGTAAATTCATCGTTGTCATTGTTCGTCCCTACTAAAGTGAACATAAAAGGCCCCAATCCACCGACCCCAGTTAAATTGCCTACCAACTCATTAGCTTGGTTCTCCTGAATAGTTGTATTGCTAAGTGTAATATCAGTAGGTGGCTCTTCTACATTGATAACGGTAATGGTAAATGTATCGCTCACTGTTCCTCCGAAAAGGCTGGAAGCTTCTATTATAACCTGATATTCTGCTAGAGAACGCTCTTCAAAATCTAGAATTCGAGCTGTAAGCAACTTATCGTCGTTAATTTGGAAGTCGGAATTATCAGCCTCCCCTGCAGGAAGAGAATAACTCACTAAGATACCCTGGGCCGAAAGTGTACCCACTTCTGTTCCTATACTTTGATTTTCCTGCACCGTACTACCAATCAACTCAAGATTAGATGCTTGGGGTGCTTCTACCGTTAGAGTAAAGTTTTGTGGTTCACTAGTATCATCGCCACCACCATCGTCCTCTAAAACTACCGACACTTCCGCTTCCCCAGCCTGATTCTCCGCTACCTCATAAGTAAGCGTACCATTACGACCGATGCTAGGTTCAGCAGCAAACAAGTCCGAATTAGTAATAGATTTTACTTCTACATCAAAGGTTACCTCTTGGCCTTTTTCATTGGCAGGACCTGGTATAATTTCGGTGGCAAATCCCGGTATAAGCTGGGCTTCACTATTAGTATCTACGGTCACTTGAGTATCAGTAAGCTTGAACGAGGGTGCATCATTGACCGCATTTACTTCAAAGTTGAGGGGTTGTTCGTAAGTCACATCTGCACTGGTAGCCTTAACTTTGAGATTGGCTTGGCCTACGCTATCAGGTCTAGAATCGAACTCGATCAAATAAATACCATCCGAGATACTAGCAGTCAGCGTGGCAAAGTCGAGGTTGGGTGGTTCAATAGAGTAACTAACTTCTTGGGTAGCATTTTCTAATTTAGCCTCTACCCGCTGAGTCTCATTAAAATCCTCTTCCACCGAAATATTATCAGCCGATAGTGCAAGTGTCGGTGCTGCACTCACAGTAATAGCAACCTCACTGACGTTAGTGCTTTTTACCTTCTGATCATCAGTAACAGTTAGAGTAGCAGTGTAGGTACCTTCGGTGGTGTAGGTATAAGAAAACGACGCTTCAGTGCTAATATTAGTGCTATCATCCCCGAAGTCCCAACTGTATTCGACTATAGTACCATTATCAGTAGAACCACTTCCATCAAATTCTACGGTCAATGGGGCAGTACCATTTGGAGGGTTTGCTGAGACCATTGCAATGGGTGGGTCATTAATGGTGATGGTAAATGGCTGATCTTTAATCCCATCACCCTCCGCTCGTACTAGAATAGTGTAACTATCTTCATTATTGTCATCAAAATCTTCACCTACCTTAAGCTCATCTTCCTCTATTTTGAAAATTTTGTCGTCGTTATCATCCTCTACTAAACTGTAAGTAATTGATACTGGTGCCCCACCTTGTACTGAGAAGGCTCCGATTAGCGTACCTTCTTCTGTATTGCGGTCTACCTGCTCGTTCTCGAGCGTCAAAACGACCGTTTCGGGGGGTTCTTCTTCATTAATAATCCGAATGGTCATCAGACTATCAGCTAGTATAGAGTCATTGAGCGTAGAAGCCCTAACCCGAATGGAGTAAGATTCTTCCTCTTCGTAGTCAAATGCTACGATAGCTTGAAGTTGACTATTGGTTGGTGTCTGCTCGATCTTAAAGAAATCGCCCCCCTCGATAAGTTCGTAAATAACAGCCCCTTCCTGATCGTCAATAAAATCTCCTACGCTGTATCCGTCAATGCCAGGATCTATATTTTCGCTGATACTGTCCGGTTCAAGCCTAATCATAAAAGGCTCATCAATCGACTGCTGAACCGTGCTTGCCTCAATACTACTACCTTGAAGCATGAGCAAACCAACTGCTACTGGTACTATCAGCTTATGTATGTATTTAGTTAAAGTGATTCGCACAGTCTTGATTTATTTGTAAAATTATAAAAAAAATAAATTTATTTATATTTCAAATATACGTAAAGTATTGATAAAATAACAAAATTTTTACCGGAATCTCTATAAAATTTACCTTAGTTTAAACACGCTGTTTTGCTATATTCCAGCAAATTTTATGCAATTCCGGCAAAAAATAGTACTAACTGCGTCTTCACTAAGACAGTTCTAGAGTAATAATTTTCACGTAATATTTACCCAGTCAAACCACTTTTTTGATTAGTATACTAGTTTTAGCATTTTCCAGAGTAGTAAACTTCTTCTTTATTGTATGAGTATGTTTATCTGAGTTAATTGTAATCTTTATTCCTCTCTCTGCTGATTCTCTAATAAAAATTCTACCTTTGTGCCCCGTAAGCTACAATTCTTATGGGATCAGTTAAATATGTATTTGTTACTGGTGGGGTAACCTCATCATTAGGTAAAGGAATCATTTCCGCCTCACTTGGAAAATTACTCCAGGCTCGAGGATTCCGGGTTACTATTCAAAAGTTTGATCCCTACATCAATATTGATCCGGGTACGATGAATCCCTACGAACACGGGGAATGTTACGTGACGGAAGATGGAGCGGAAACTGATTTGGATTTAGGCCACTATGAACGTTTCCTCAACATTCGTACCTCTCAGGCCAATAATGTCACCACCGGGCGAATTTACCATAATGTGATTTCTAAAGAGCGTAAAGGTGAGTATTTGGGCAAAACTGTGCAGGTGATTCCTCACATCACCGATGAAATTAAAGATCATTTTTTTAAGCTAGGTCAAACGGGCGAATACGACATTGTTATTACCGAAATTGGGGGGTGTGTGGGCGATATTGAATCTTTACCCTTTGTGGAGGCCGTACGCCAGGCACGCTGGGAATTAGGGTCTAGCAACTTTGTTGTCATTCATCTGACCCTAGTACCTTATTTAGAGAAGGCCAAAGAGCTAAAAACTAAACCTACCCAACACTCAGTACAACGGCTATCAGAGGCCGGCGTTCAACCGGATATTCTCGTGTGCCGGGCTTCTCAACATCTTCCTACTGACATTCGTCGTAAAATTGCCCGGTTTTGTAATGTAGACCTTAGTTCGGTTATTGAGGCAATTGATGCCGACTCTATTTATGATGTGCCCATTTACATGCTCAAAGAGAAGCTAGATGAGCAGGTACTCAGTAAGTTACGACTCCCTGACCGCAAAGAGCCCGACATTTTGCAGTGGAAGAAATTTTTAGGGCGATTAAAAAACCCTATAAATGAGGTGACAGTAGGGGTTGTCGGAAAATACGTTGAACTACCTGATGCTTATAAATCCATTGCAGAAGCTTTCGTGCACGCTGGGGCAGAAAACGAGTGTAAAGTCCGCATACAATGGATACCTTCAGAGAGTATTACTACGGAAAATGTAGCTGATATTTTAGGCAACTTGCATGGAATTTTGGTGGCTCCCGGGTTTGGAGAGCGCGGTATTCCCGGAAAACTACTGACTGCCCGCTTCGCCCGAGAAGAGCAAATTCCGTTCTTTGGTATTTGCCTGGGGATGCAGTGTGCTGTGGTTGAGTTTGCTCAAAATGTGCTAGGATTATCTCAGGCTAATTCCAGTGAATTTGATCCCAATACTTCCGATCCAGTGATTGACCTGATGGAAGAACAAAAGCACGTTGAAGATATGGGAGGGACGATGCGGTTAGGAGCGTACCCTTGCGAACTCCGGAAAGGATCAATGGCCTACAATGCTTACGGAAAAACAAAGCTTATTCACGAGCGACATCGGCACCGTTATGAATTTAATAACAACTATTTAGAACAATTCACTAAGCAGGGAATGGTAGCTACCGGAATCAATCCCGATAGTAAACTGGTAGAGATTATGGAAATAAAAGATCATCCTTGGTTTTTAGGCACTCAATTTCATCCTGAGCTACGAAGTACAGTACAAGAGCCTCACCCGCTGTTCGTACAATTCGTAAAGGCAACTATTCTTGCCAAAAGCCAGGTAAAAGAATCGGTAGAGAAGTAAACACAAATAAATTTACCTTTTACGCCCATATTTCGAACTTTGGTTCGTCATTTAAATGTATCAAACGTATTCGCACTCATTCACGCTAACAATATATGGATAAGAATCAAGCGATTGGATTTGCATTATTAGCGCTGTTACTCATTGTATACTTTCAGTTTTTTGCCCCAGAGCCTACTCCAGTTGCTGAACCAACAGCACCACAAGAAGAAACCACTACGGGCATTCCACCAACTGATAACCAACCCGCTACGGCTCTTGAATCATTACCCGACTCGGTACAAGCTGTAGCCAATCGGCAGCGGTACGGCGCCTTTGCAGCAGCAGCTACGGGAGAAGAAAAAACCATCACCTTGGAAAACGAAGATATGCTCGTCCGCTTTTCTACCCAAGGAGGACGCCCAGTATTTATTCAGATGAAAAAGTACGAAGCCTACGGAGGTGGATCCGTAGAATTATTAACTCCTGAATCTAGTGAAATTCGACTAGTAGCCAACACTGCCCAGGGTGAAGTTGATCTATACGAGTTATTTTACGCATCATCTACTGGTAATCAGAAAATTAGTGCGGAAGATACGGCTACCGTAGCGTTTACTGCCAACCTGGAAGGAGGCAGCCGAATACAACAGTCTTACCGATTGGGTGGACAAGGATACGAGCTATTTTACGACTTAAGCATCGAGAATGCCAACGGAATTATTCAAGATGAGTCACTTACTTTTGTTTGGAATGACGAATTAAGAGTGGTCGAGAAAGATGGAAAGGAAAGCCGCACCCGAGGTAGAGTGAATTACTTTACTACTGAAAAAGATGATATTTCGCTACTACAAAGTCCTGGTGAAACTGAAACCGAACTAGTAGAAGAGCCGGTGAAGTGGCTAGCGATGAAGCAACGCTTTTTCACCTCGGGGATTATCGCTGAAACGATGTTCCCTAAAGCCCTAATTTCGTTAGAAGCCCCACCAGAAAGCTCGGATATAGTCCAGACCATTGGATTGCAAGTACCCATCGGCCTCAACAATGGTAACTCTTCATTCAAATATTTCTTTGGACCGAACGATCAGCGGATCATGTCACCCGTAGCAGTAGACTTCGAGAATAATATTGATTGGGGCTACGCGATCATAAAACCCATCAGTAAATACGTAATTTCCCCTTTATTTCACTTCCTAGAACGGTTCTTCGACAACTATGGACTAATCATCGTCATCGTCGTTTTGATTGTGAAGACTGGTTTGTTCCCACTTACGTACCAGTCTTATGTCTCAATGGCGAAGATGAAAGTGCTTAAGCCTGAACTAGACGAGTTGAAGGAAAAGCATGGCGACGATATGGCAGCAATGCAGAAGGAGCAGATGCAGCTCTATCAAAAAGTAGGTGTAAGTCCTTTGAGTGGTTGTATTCCGATGGTGCTGCAAATGCCGATTTTGTTTTCTATGTTCTTCTTCTTTCCAAACTCTATTGAGCTGCGGCAAGAGCCCTTTCTCTGGACTGACGACCTGTCAACCTATGACGCAATCATTAGCTGGAGCACGAATATTCCGATACTAAGCGATTTTTATGGCAACCACATTAGTTTGTTCGTATTATTGATGACACTCTCTCAAATATTGTATACCTGGTCTAATAGCCAAGCTACGGCGGTACAAGGCCCTATGAAGTCAATTCAGTACTTCATGCCGGTAGTGCTGATGTTTGTGCTCAACTCCTTCCCGGCAGCACTGAGTTTCTATTATCTGGTTTCTAACCTGGTTACTTTTGGGCAACAAGCCATTATTCGCCGATTTGTAGACGATAGTAAGATCCGTCAGAAATTAGAAGAGAACCGAAAGCGCAATCGCAATAAGAAAAAGTCAAAATTCCAGTTACGCTTAGAGGAAGCTATGAAATCTACTGAAGAAAATAAGCGTAATAAGCCTGGAAACCGTGGGGGTGCCCCCCGTAAACGCTAATCCGAGATGGAGGTAACCGAAGTTAAAATCCGTAAAAAGAAAAAGCTAGGCAGTTACCCCTACGTGAGCGTAGTGTTTAGCATCACTCTAGCCTTGTTCGTGATTGGGTTATTTGGATTGCTCCTTATCTACGCTAATAAACTTACCCAAGTCATCCAAGAAAATGTTGAAATTCAAGTATTTCTGAACCAAACTATCTCACCCAGCGACCGACTAAAAATCCAGAAAACTCTTGCCAATAAAGAATATATTGAGCAACAGGAGGGGCAAGAAGCGGTAGTTTTTATCTCAAAAGAAGAGGCGGCTCAGGATTTTATCGAGGAAACTGGAGAAGATTTTCGGCAGTTTTTAGGAGAAAATCCCCTCCGTGATGCCTTCGTCATCCATGTAAAACCAGAATACTACGAACCCACCCAGTTGAATAAAATCAAACTGGATATTGAACGTCAGCGTGGGGTTTTTGAGGTAGCTTACGTGGAGAGTCTCATTGATGCTATTAACCGGAATGTGACTAAAATCAGTATAATTCTAGTTAGTTTTGCTGCGCTCCTCATTATTATTGTTGCTATTCTGATTAATAATACCATTCGTCTGGCTTTATTCTCCCAACGGTTCTTAATTCGTAGTATGCAGTTGGTTGGAGCGACAGCATCATTCATTCAGCGTCCCTTTCTGAGCCGTTCATTGCTGCACGGTATTTTAGGTGGTTTATTCGCCGGAGGATTATTGTTTATTCTGACGAAGTACGCTCAGCAGCAGGTAGAAGACTTAGCTCAACTACAAAGTACGGAAGAACTCATTATCTTGATAGTGAGTTTAATCGTTATCGGTGGGTTCATGGGATTTATTAGTACGTACCGAGCGGTGAAGAAATATTTACGTATGTCGCTAGATCAGTTGTATTAAAAAATGTTAAACATTCAGCGTTTTAGTGCGAAGTATTATGGTTTTATAGTAGAAGTTTAGTATTTACATTCTAATTCTAAACCTAGCTCTCTGGTAACAGAGAACAAGAATACATTAACACTCTAACACCTGAACACAATAAATTATGTCAGATAAGAACCTACTTCCATTTGGAAAGAAAAACTATCGGCTTATGCTCGCAGGCATTGTCGTTGTAATTGTTGGCTTTGTGTTAATGTCGTTAGATACTGAACCCTATGGTTTTGGTTTTCTGGGCTTGACATTAGGGCCATTGGTTGTGCTAGCAGGCTTTGTTATTGAATTCTTTGCTATTCTTTCCAAACCTGAGTAAAACTACCCTACCTTCCTGGCCTGCCTAATTAACCATACCATTCATGACTATTATCGAAGCGATTATCCTGGGCATTATTCAGGGACTTACTGAGTTTTTACCCGTCAGTAGCAGTGGCCACATTGAGTTAGGAACAGTGCTTTTAGGGGTTCAAAGCAAAGACAATCTTCTGTTTTCTGTAATCGTTCACTGCGCTACTGCACTAAGCACTATCGTTATTTTCCGAAAAGATATTGCTGAAATTATTCAGGGAGTTTTCCGCTTTCAGTGGAATGAAGAAACGGCTTACGTAGCAAAAATCGTCGTATCTATGATCCCAGTTGGGTTTATTGGCGCATTTTTCAAAGATGAAATTGAATCATTCTTTGGTGGACAAGTACTGTTGGTTGGATTGATGCTGCTCATTACTGGAACCTTACTTGCAATGACATTCTATGCCAAGAAGCAACCCGGACAAGTCACTTTTCCCAAGGCCCTAATTATTGGAGTAGCTCAGGCATTCGCTATTATGCCGGGGATTTCCCGCTCGGGAGCTACTATTGCCACCGCCCTGCTAGTGGGAGTAGAAAAAGAGCAGGCGGCCCGATTCTCTTTCCTAATGGTGCTGGCCCCTATTTTGGGCGCATCCTTACTTGAGGTATTGGATTACCTAGAAGAACCTGCTGCGGCTGATTCTATTTCTAGCCTAGCTCTGATTCTAGGCTTTTTCGCTGCTTTTATCTCAGGATTACTGGCTTGCCAGTGGATGATCTCAATTGTAAAGCGAGGTAAGCTTATTTATTTTGCAATTTATTGCTTCATCGTGGGAACCATCGCTATTGGTAGTACGTGGTTTATCTAGTATGACTGACGATTCAACATTCTTGTCAAGATCAGCCATCCCGAACTCTTTAGAAACACTCGATTTTGTGGGCGGAGAGTTACTTCTGGTAGACAAACCGCTAAAATGGACTTCGTTTGATGTGGTAAAGAAAATGCGAGGGCTAACGAAAGTAAAAAAAATTGGGCACGCCGGAACACTCGACCCACTCGCAACTGGGTTATTAATTCTCTGTACCGGAAAAATGACAAAGCAAATTGAGCGGTTCCAGGGAATGGAAAAAGCCTACGAAGGCACACTAGTACTAGGCAAAACTACGCCCTCTATTGATCTAGAAACCGATTTTGATAGTGAACAGCCTACTGAACACATTACCGTTGAGCAACTAGAAAGTGCCCGACAACAGTTTTTGGGATGGATTAGCCAAGTTCCTCCTCAACATTCAGCGGTGAAAGTAGACGGACGGCGGGTGTACAAATCGGCTCGCAAAGGGAAAAAAGTAGAGATTAGGCCCCGCGAGGTGGAGATTAAGGCTTTTAATTTTACTCAGATTGATCTTCCTACCATTCGATTCGAGGTAGTTTGTTCTAAAGGCACCTATATTCGCAGCCTAGTTCGGGATTTGGGTGAAGTACTAGGCGTAGGAGCTTATCTAAAACAATTACGGCGTACCCGAATCGGACAATTTGAAGTGAATGATGCCCGCACTATTTCTGAATGGGCCAGCCTATTGAAACCAACTGAGGAATGAAGATTCACCGCCAGGGTAAGATTGATATTCCACCTCGCCGGCCAGTCGTTACCAGTGGTACTTTCGACGGAGTACATGTTGGTCATCAGAAAATACTGGCTCGCTTGAAGGAATTAGCCCAAGAGGCAAACGGCGAAACGGTAGTGCTTACCTTCTGGCCTCACCCCCGATTAGTGCTGCAAGGGGTAGAAAGTTCGCTCAAACTGCTCAATACTTTTGAAGAAAAAGCGGACCTGCTAGAGCAAGCTGGAATTGACCATTTGGTGCAAATGCCCTTTACTGAAGAGTTTTCTCACCTTTCACCCCACGATTACGTTCAACGCATTTTAGTAGATCAGCTAGGTACTAAGTTTCTCGTAATTGGTTACGATCATAGGTTCGGCCGTAACCGAGAAGGCAACTTTGATTACTTGCAACAGCACGCCAACAGTTTTGGCTTTCAGGTAGAGGAAATTCCTCGGCAAGATATTGATGATATTGGGGTAAGCTCTACTAAAGTTCGGAAAGCTTTGAATAGCGGGGACGTTGCTTCCGCCAGATTGTATTTGGGACGACCGTACCAAATAACCGGACCCGTAGTAGGTGGTGATAAAATTGGTCGCGGATTAGGATTTCCTACGGCTAACATTGCGGTTCAGGAAAATTATAAACTTATCCCAACTGATGGGATTTATGCCGTCGAAGTCATTGTTCAGAACAAACGCTTCGGAGGAATGCTATACATTGGTAACCGCCCTACCCTGGCCGGAAAAAATAAAACCATTGAAGTTAATATCTTTGATTTTGATCAGGATATTTACGGTCGACAAATAACGGTTACGTTTTTAGAACATATCCGGGGCGATATGACATTGGATAGCCTGGAAGCCTTAACTATCCAGCTCGAGAAAGATCGAACTGCCGCTTTAGCCATCTTACAAAATAATAGCTGATTAAGCTCACCGTTCACCTACTATGCACTTCATTGTTTCGTTTTTTACCTCACTACTCTTTGCAATACATCCCTTCCACATCAGCGTAACCAGTATTTATCACGCTGAAGAAGAAAATAGTCTACAAATTACGGTTAAGCTTTTTGCCGATGACCTGGAAGAAGCCCTCAATCAAAATAGTGCTGAAGCTGGCGCTTACATTGATGTGCTAAATCCACCGAATCGTGCTAAGCTAGATTCTATTGTTCAGGATTATCTGTACCAACACGTTGCCTTTACTGTAAATGAGCAGCCCGTTCAGCCTCAGTACCTGGGTTTTGAGCAGGAAGATTTAACTATGTGGTGCTATCTGGAAACTACCTCTATTAGCTCGTTAGAGAAGGTGAAAGTTCAAAACACCTTACTACTTAACACGTTTGAAGATCAGGTGAACATTGTCCACGTGCGAGCCAATGGAGTAGTAAAGAGTATGAAACTAGCTCACAACCAGACGATAGATACCATTACTTTTTAGGCTAAATCGTTCCCTACTGTTACGAATTGAACTTCTTCCAAGAAACGCTTCCTTCCAGTATGATTCAGTAGGTTAGCCGAAGGGAACTTTTTAGTATTACAGCTCACTAAGTTTTCAGGACAGCTCTGCAAAATACTGATAATTAGCGCGTTGGCCTGAAAATTCAGCGGGCGTGCGCCAGCTTAGTGTGGCGAAGCATTGAATTTTCTTGACTTTTTTGATTCGTTTTTGTGTCAAGACAAAAATGAATGAGGTATTTTGCGACCACTCCGAAACAATCTTTTGGTTTTTGCAATAAAGTTTTGGTCTAAATCCTTCAATCTGTTTTTATGAAAAACTCAGAAATCAATATCACAGTATCATTAGATGAAGCTAATATTCCCGAAAGAATCACCTGGAATGCTATTGATGAGCAAGGCCAGCCTCAGGTAAGCGAGGGGCCTAGCCAAAGTAAAGCGATGAGTCTCTCCTTTTGGGATGATCAGCAAAAAAACACCTTACGGATTGACTTGTGGACAAAAGAAATGCCCGTAGATGAAATGAAACGCTTCTGTATAGATGCCATAGGCGGATTAGCTCAAACCACGCTTAACGCTACTGGCGATTCGTATATGGCTCAAGAAATGAACGATCTCTGCGACCGACTGGTACAACACGTGGAACAGGAGCTCAAAAATGGTTGATTCTGGTCAGCAGGCATATATGCGGTTGGCTATTCAGCAAGCTCATCAGGGGCAAACTCCTTTCGGTTGTCTAATTATTCATAATGATCAAGTGATTGCTCAGGCGTTTAATACCGTATCTTCGTCACACGACCCAACCGCCCACGGCGAGATTAATACCATACGATTGGTTTGTCAGAAGCTACAATCTCATAAACTCCCTAATACGGTACTATTTACCACGGGGAAACCTTGTCCAATGTGTATGTCTGCCATTCTGTACGCTCAAATTCCGCAAGTGATCTACGGAGTATCTATAGCCACCATCGCCCAGTTTATGCCCCAAATTACAATCACTAGCGAGGAAGTAGCTTAGCAATCGGCTCAGCAAGTAAAACTAACTGGGCCATTCCTAGAAGAAGAGTGCTTAGATTTGCTGCAAAGGTTTAGTTAAAACACCGATTTGTTTTATTTCCGACAAATGGAGTAATGTTTGCTATTAGTTTGATAGAATCTTTTCAATAAAAGGCACGTTGTAACGGTAAATAGCTTTATAACTATGAAATACGTAAGAATTAAGCAAATCTTTACATATACGCTAACAGCACTCTTTTTTCTGACTCTAGCTTCTTTTAGTAATCCAGAAGAAAAAACTGAAGAGCCGAATAAGATCAATTGGCTAACCATTGAGGAAGCCCAAACTTTATCGGAAAAAGAGCCTAGAAAGGTGATTATGGATGTTTACACTGATTGGTGTGGATGGTGCAAGAAGATGGATAAAACTACTTTTGCTGACGAAAAAGTAGCTACATATGTTAATGAAAACTTTTATGCAGTCAAGCTTAAGGCCGATAGCAATGATAAAGTCACTTTTAAGGGGCAAGAATTTTCTAAAGGTGAACTAGCTCGAGCTTTGCGCGTCACTGGATATCCTACCGTTGTTTTCTTTGACGAGTCATTTGCCCGATTCCAGCCAGTGAGTGGTTTTCGCCCTGCCGATGATTTTCTTAAGCTACTAGAAGCTTTTAATCAGGCTGAAGTACATCAATAATCTATCGCTCTGCAATTTTTTCCGGGCTGTTATCCGTTTCTTTGTATCCAAAACATCGGATAAATATTTTTCATGCCTACCTATTTTCACTCTCAGGATACTATCATAGCTTTATCTACGCCTAGTGGCGAAGGAGCCATTGGAGTTATTCGCCTCTCAGGAAATGAGGCTATTACACTGGTAGATCAGGTTTTTCACGGCAAAAACCTAAACGAGCAACCTTCTCATACACTTCATTTTGGAACTATCCGGCAAAAAGGAGAAATTATCGATGAAGTAGTGGTTTCATTATTCATTGCTCCCCGCTCCTTTACGAAAGAAAATGTAGTAGAAATCTCCTGTCATGGTTCTACCTACATTATTCAGCAGATTATTCAGTTATTTATCAACTTAGGAGCTCGCCTGGCTCAACCGGGCGAGTTCACTCAACGAGCCTACCTCAATGGACAGTACGATCTGGCTCAGGCTGAAGCTATTGCCGAACTTATCGCCGCTGATTCAGCTGCGGCTCATCAGGCAGCTTTGTACCAAATGCGAGGCGGCTTCTCTCAAGAGATTCAGCAACTCCGGGAGAAGTTGATCCACTTTGCTTCGCTCATTGAACTAGAGCTAGATTTCTCCGAAGAAGACGTTGAGTTTGCTGATCGAGTCGAGTTGCGTAAACTAGTAGAAGGTATTTTAGATAAGGTTAAGCATCTTATTCAAAGCTTTTCATTAGGAAACGTCATCAAAAATGGGGTACCGACCGTAATTGCTGGTAAACCTAATGTTGGTAAATCTACCCTGCTGAATGCTCTACTGAACGAGGAAAAAGCCATTGTTAGCGATATTCCAGGTACTACCCGTGATGTAATTGAAGACGAAATTACCTTGGAAGGTATCCGCTTCCGCTTTATTGACACAGCAGGAATTAGGGATACAAACGACAAAGTAGAAGCCATCGGGGTACAACGGACTTACGAGAAATTAAAGCAAGCTGCTTTAATTTTGTACCTGTTTGATTTACAAACCAGTCGGCTAGATGAAGTATTAGAGGAAACTAAGTTTCTGGAAGAACTCGATATTCCACTCATCAGAGTTGGTAACAAGCTTGACCAAGCTAGTCCAGACTTGGTAAATGCACTGCAAGATACTGACGATATGGTGCTTATCTCAGCAGCAAGCGGGCAGCAGCTTGATATGCTAAAGCAAACGATAATTCATCAGTTTTCACTAAACCAAATTCAAAGTCAGTCAGCTATCGTAACCAATAGCCGCCACTACGAAAGCCTGAGAAAAGCCCAAGAAAGCTTACAACAAGTATATTCTGGAATTCACCAGGGCATCACCCATGATTTTCTCGCTCAAGATATTCGACATTCTCTTTATGCTTTAGGCGAAATAACAGGAGATATTACTACCGATGATTTATTGGGCACAATTTTTAGCAAATTCTGTATTGGGAAGTAATTTTTGAAAGAACACTCCTTATTTTTAAAATAATTAAAAAATATTATCGTTTTTAGTTGTATATTGATAAATAACTTTGATGTTAAGCATATTAATTTAACGTTATATTTTTTTAACTTTAGATTATTTCTTTATTTTTTTTAGCATTTATGTGATAAATATTTCATTGTTAGCGTTTTTTTGCTACCTTTGATTGATTCAATTTTTTATTGATATGTTTCACATACCCAAATATACACAGTACTCTAAGACTTTCTTTCTAGCTATCATGCTGCTAGATGCGTTTTGTCTGTACTTTGCCTTTGACTTATCATCACGCAAAGCCTTATCCCACGGGGGAGAACTTAGCTCTCAAGCCTCTTTTTACGTGATATGGGCTCTTTTGTGGACTATCATATCATTATTTTCTAACCAGTATAGTACTACTACTCTCAAGAAAGTTTCTCGCATCATCAAAAGCACGGTTAAGGTTATACTTATCCATGCGCTATTTATTTTTGTCTACCTATTAACTACCCCTCAATATTTTGAGATAAACTACCTTATTGATGTTTATCTTTTCTCAATGCTAATTACTATAGGAGCTAAGTTTTTATTACTGCTAAGCTATCGTTTGATAAGCAATCAGCGAAAGAACAAGGTTAACTTTATCATTATTGGTGATACCCCTACCACTCAGGAGTTGCTTCGTTCCTTAGATTTGAATAAGAAGTTCGGCTATCGTTTTTATGGCTTCCTGACTGAAAAAGGTGCTAACCTTGACCTTCGCGTAAAGGAAATTACAAGGTTTTGTAAGTCCAATGACATCAACTATATCTACTTTGATTCTTCGGTAGATACTAAGCTGGTTGAACGATTGACTAGATACGCCAATAACCACTACATCCGGTTCTCAATCGTTCATAATCCTATTACTATACCATACAAAGAAGTAGAAACATCAGTCTTCAATAACATTCCTGTGGTATCTGGTCGGAATTTTGAGAATCCTCCTAAAATCTCGTTTCCTACTATGAAGAAGCTTCTTAATTCATTCAAAGCCCAATAAGTACTGAGTTAGTTATCACACTTAAGATTTTAAGCAAGAGAGCAGTTGGTGTACCAACTGCTTTTTTATTTCTCTACTCGTGCCTAAGTGATTGAACCGGATTCGCACAAGCAGCTTTTATGGTCTGGGAGCTAACTACTAACATCCCTACTAAAAAAACTATCACGCTAGGAATTAGAAAAAGACTGATTGAATAATCAATACTAAAGGGATAGTTTGCTAACCACCTTTGCATTACCCAGAAGGTAGATGGAACGGCAATGGCTACCGCTAATAGCATGAGTTGGGCAAAGTCTTTGGATAGTAGTCGTAGTACACTAGCTACCGAGGCACCTAACACTTTCCGGATACCAATCTCTTTTGTCTTTTGGACTACTGAAAAGGAAGTTAATCCAAACAAGCCTAATCCGGCAATAAAGATGGCTAAGCCAGAAAAAATCGCAAATACCTGGCCTACTCTTTGGTCTTCCTGATATAAGGAATCAAACTGCTCATCTAAGAAGTAATATTCAAAGGGATTAGCGGGAAACAACGTTAGATATTCTTCTTCCAAACTACTGATAATCTCAGGGATAGAGGTAGAAGAGTAGTCAGTATCTACTTTTACTGATATTATTCCGCTTTCTGGCTTAAAATTAAAAATGATTGGTGAATAATTGTTTTGCAAAGATTTATGGTGATAGTTAGCAGTGACACCAATAACTTCTTGCGCTTCATTAGCATTTCCAACCTTGATTAACTGTCCAACCGCATCTTGCGGAGTTCTAAATCCCAGAAACTGAGCGGCAGTCTCGTTAATAATAAGCTTTTCTGACTCTTGACTTAAAGTATCGCTATAGTTTCGTCCGGCTACCAGGGGAATCTGATATTCAGATAAATACTGATCATCAATTTCTAATATAGCATAGCTACGAGCTTCATTGAGATCTTCTTCGGGAAGAGTTGCCTGTACATAATAGTTGTAACTCTTACCAGGGACATTTCCTGAGAATACAACACTCTTTACAAAAGGAAAACGACTAATTTCCGTTTTCAGTGAAGCCATCCGGCCTAAGAAATTATCATCTACAATAGCCGGGCTACTTATAATTAAAGTTTCTTCTATATTCAGACCGAGATTTTGGTTTCGCATAAAATTCAACTGTTGAAAAACAATATATGTACCCCCTACCAATGCTACTGATGCTGCAAACTGTAATACCATTAGTACCTTTCGTAAGGTAGTACCCTGACGAGAGCTTGTAAAAGTGCCTTTGAGTACTGCTATGGGCTGATATGAAGAAAGTACCCATGCTGGATATAGACCTGAGACGAAAGTGCCCAATGCTATAGCCACTAGATATGCCAGCCAAAATAGAGGCTCAATAAACAAGTGTACCGTTTGTATTTCTTTGCCCAATAAATTACTAATAGCAGGGAGACTCAACTGAAAAATAGTAAGTGCCAGTAATGAACTAATTAAATTAAAAAGTAGGGCTTCCAATAAAAACTGTCGGACTAACTGACCTCGCTGACTTCCTACAACTTTACGAATCCCTACTTCTTTAGCTCGCCCAGCAGCTTGAGCGGTAACTAGATTTAAATAGTTCACCCATGCTATAACTATAAGAAAGACAGCAATAATGCTGAAAGTATAGATAAGTTGGGCATTACCTGTATTGCCTAAACTATTGCCAAGATCCGAAAGTAGATATGCCTGGGGCATAGGCTCTAAGATCAGTTCTCCCGAATCTTCAGGATTATAGCTTTCCATGATAGTATTCACTAGTGATGTAACCTGACTAGGTGATGCTTCTTTATGCAGAAGAACATAAGTAGGAAATGCGCTCCAGTGACTCATATCTTCTGACCCGTTATCTATGGCATCAAAAGAAAAGAAAATTTCCTGATCGATGTGTGAATTAGCAGGAAAATCTTCAGCAATGCCAGTCACTTGATACTGCTGAGAGCCAAACATGTGATATAGTGTAATCGTCTTGCCCAAGATATTCTGATTTACTTCTCCAAAAAATTTCTGAGCAATAGATTCAGTAATTACTACTGAGCGGGGGCGGGCGAGAACGCTGGTTTGCTCTCCGAAGCGCAGTGGGAAATCGAACATAGTAAAGAAGTTGGCATCAGCATAGACAAACGATTGCTTAAATGACGCTTGTTCGATATCTCGCTGCACAGCCAAGGTGCCGCTCTGCTCCCAAAGACGAGTAGCCTTTTCTACCTGAGAAACTTCACTCTCTATTATAGGTGCAATCGTATAGAATAATAGCGAAGACTTGGCATCGCGAGTATTATTAACATACCCCACTCTATATAAACGATCCTTTTTAGCATGAAATTGATCGAAACTACGCTCGAAATGTACATACTGAAGGATTAGCAATCCGGCAGCAAGCCCTATAGCCAAACCAATAATATTAATCAAGCTGAATACTCTGTTCTTGCGTAGCGTGCGTAAAATTGTGATAAAAGTGTGTCGTATCATGGGAAGAGCTATTTCTTTAGATAGCTTGAAAAATGATACCACAATGGTAATGTGCTGGTTATCAGTTCTATCTAAAAATAGAGAGGCGTGAAGTGTATCAAAATGTAACAGTCAACTGTCCCGTTCTGATACAATCTATATCTTAGTCTTGATTAAAAAGCTGTTGGATTTTCTCAACTACTTTTCCGTGTTCTTCCGAGGACGATACTGTAAGATCAGCTAAGCTTATGTAAAAAGTATTATTTACTGAAGTCATTAGGGGTACTGCACCCTTTTGACGACCAAAGCCAAACACAACCATGCCATCGGACGAAAGAAGTCCTTCTGAAGTATTGCCTAAAACTCCCAGCAAATCAGAGTGACTATCCGGCTCCTGCATTCCGAGTAGTAAAGTACGCTGGTACGCTTTACTTCCGAAATAAGCCCACTGCCAGTTACCTGTAGCTCGCTCTTCTTTAAAATAATCAGGTAATTCAGTCTGATAACCTAACTTATCCGTTCCCCAATAAAAATCATTAGGAGAATAACTACCGCCGGGAGTCCCTTCATATAAGAACCAGTACGCATGTTCAGTATCTACTTTTTCCATAGTTACGGTAGCATACGTATCATGAAAAATCCATGTCCACTGCCACTTACCGCTGTTGCTATAAGTACGAATTTTATTCTCACCAACAATCTCGCTCGTACACTGGTCAAAGCCAGGATGTCCCGCTCCACCATCATCTGATTGGAACACAAAGTTAGGCAGCCCTCGAAACCCTGCTGCGGCTGATGCCGGATACTCACTCAGCGGGTCTTTCTTAAAAGCAATCCAATCGTTGCCCTCAGGGTCAATTAAACGAGAGAGGCCTCCTCCGGCCTGATCGTACCAATAGGTAGCCGAAGCCGTTTGTACTACAAAATGGGGGCGATCTTCATATATCGTTTCATCAATTTGAATTGGAGAACAACTGCCCAGAATAATACTCAAGGATATGGCTAGTGAGACCAAGAAGAATAACTTACTCATCGTTAATAGGAATGACCGAAAATGAACCAAATGTAACATCGGTATTGTGCGCTAATAGTAATGCGCTGCCTGATTGAATGTTATTGGGAGTAAATTCTTCAGCTACTACGTCCCAATCACTAGGCTCAGCACTTCCATCCTCCCATAGCTTTACATAGTAGTGGGTAAGTGAATCGTGAATAGTGAGTACCCGATGCTTCATTTGGTATTTCACTCCTAGCTCAATATTTCTAATTCCACTAGAGTCTTCTACGTACAAATGCTCACCATCAAACACTCTCCATCGACAGCTGTCCAGGTTATCTGTCAGGCGAAATTCAGCAGTTGCCCCTAGAGGAAACCACTTAGTGTGAGGCTGATTATCGTCAAAATCATGCCCTGGCCAACGAGTAGCAATGGCAGCGTGGCTCACATTGAATGTAGGTGGGCCAGGACGAGGTAGGGTGAAATCGTGAAAAATCACCGAGGTTGACACCTCATAATCACGCCAGGAAGTATCGCCAAAAGCCAATACCCGATCATAATACGGTTCTTCCGTTCTTACTCCTCCCTCTACCAATTTCCATTTTCCGTCTACAATTTGAACAACATCCTCAATCTGCTGAACGGTATCCCAGTCTACGGCATACGGTAAAGGCCAGTGCTGTTCTGAGGTAAATTGTACATTTACTGTTTCACTTACTTGTATCCCTAATGAGTCTACCGCAGTAATGATTAATCTATTTTCCCCTTCTTGAAGTGAGTCCTGATGCAAATCTATATTGAAATCACCGTTGCGGGCAAGTCGCCTTCCATCTTCTCCGATGGAAAGAACATGAGGTGAACCACCATTAATCGAATAGCTAAGTGTTTGCAGAGCCGTATCTGGTTGAATATTACCGAGCACATTGATCCATTGCTGCGTTAGTCCTAGTTGACCAAAGTGCTGGTCAGTTCCATACCATACATTAATTTGGAGAGGAGAAGAGGCAGGTGTTTGACAGCCAAGCATCAAGCCAGCAAAGCTTAATACTGAGAATATCCAACCGATGTGCGAATGAGAAGTACTATTCATTTGGTGCGATATTCGTTAAAAATACGTTTATTAGATAAAATTCAAAACATTCATTGATCTGTCTTGTAGCATAACTCCAACAAGTGAATATTTTTATGAACTTATTGTATAGCACTTGGGCATATATATCAAAGCAAGGAATAGAGAAGTACCAGACTTTTGAAGACCAGAGGGCTATCCGAATAATGAACCAGTCGGGATTAGTGGCAGGATTAGTGCTTCTGCTAAGTACTGCTAAACTGTACGGGCTGGGGATTCCAGCTAAGGCAATAGTTTTCTTATTAAGCTTTGCGTTGGTATACCTTTCACTACCTTTGATAAATCGTTACTTGGGAAAATCGTGGGCGCGGGCAACCCTCTTTGGAGTTTCTGGCATATTTGTATTTTGGGAAAGCTCTACCTTTGGTTACGAAAGCCATACTCACTATGGGTTTTTACTAGTTATCTTAGCCGCTGTTCTTAACTTATTCAAGCAATACTGTATCCTTTTCTGGTCAACCATAGGCTTTTGCTTGTTTTTGATAGCTTTGTTG
Source organism: uncultured Flammeovirgaceae bacterium (assembly GCA_937883755.1). GTDB lineage: Bacteria > Bacteroidota > Bacteroidia > Cytophagales > Cyclobacteriaceae > Tunicatimonas. The sequence goes on from CAKZYA010000013.1 coordinate 108,302, forward strand.
TATGCTACTAACTTTTCTCTATTCTCACTCCCCGAAATCTCCCTCAACACGAAAGTTCAGTTTGGTCATATTGAATTTGCCGCATTATTGCTGACTATCGGACTGTTGGCTGCCATCTATGCCACTAACCAGCAAGCACTAATTAATAAGCTTAAATCAACTCAGGATCAGCTCAAAACCAAAAACCAGGCTCTAACCAAAGTAAATAAAGAGCTTGACCAATTCGTATATAGTGTGTCCCACGATCTTCGTGCCCCAATAGCCTCTGTACTAGGTCTTATTGATTTAAGCATGAACGAGGAGAATGTAGCCATGCTCAAGGAGTATTTACAGCTAAAGAAAAAGAGCTTACATAAACTCGATAACTTTATTAGTGAATTAATAGACTTCTCCCGTAACTCTCGATTAGGGATTCAACATAATGAGATCGATTGGGAAAGTTTAGTAGAGACTATCTTAGAAGAGCAGAGTCACTCAGAACAAGCCATGAAGATTACTAAAACGGTATCCGTTGAGCAGTCAACTTCTTTTATCAGTGACCAGAAACGATTAAGAATTATATTACAAAACCTAATATCTAACAGTATCCGATATAGCGACCTCAACCAAGAACACCCTTCTCTGAAAGTGGTAGTTTCTGCCAATAACCAGGATGCAGAGATAAAAGTATATGATAACGGGATTGGAATTCAGAAAGAGCACCTACCCCGTATCTTTGAGATGTTCTTCCGAGCGCAAGAGAATAATGTTGGTTCAGGGTTAGGATTATATATCGTGAAGGAAGCTGTTGAGAAAATAGGAGGACAAATAAAGGTTCTCTCCCGCTTTGGAGAAGAAACTATTTTTACTGTTATTATCCCCAATTTGCAGAATGAAGTAGTAAATACTCCTCAGAATAACGATACGTCCCCAGCTATGACTGACGCGACTCCTCAAGGTGCCGACCTATCTCATAGGGAACTATAGCGGACTTTTACCACAATTCCTGGCCACTGCACTTCCATTCCGTGCACCATCTGGCCCTGAAACAACGGGGTTTTCAGGGTAGTAATAGTATTCTTCCCGGCTTGCAGTACGTGAGTATCTTCCTGAGTGATTATATGAAGCATGGCATCGTAGCAAGGATCTTCGCGAGAATATACCAGATGTTCATTAAACAAAATTCCATTAGAATAACAAGGACTCCAGCTAATCCAGATAAGCTGATAATCCATTGCTTGTTGAATATCTTCTGAAATACTGATAGTCTCAGAAAACTCCTCAGAACGGGTGACCCACTGAGCAGGCACATCTTGGGGTTTATACAGCTTTACCGAAAAGTCTCGTGGGGGTAATTCTAAAGATTCCAGGGCAGAAGTGGCGTAGATGATGTCGTCTTTCGTAGAAATCCGAGCGTACACTTTCATGGGTTCGGGCTGATCGGGTAGCCAATTGGTATCCCAGTCTGCTGTAAATGGCGCAGATGAACTACTCCCTATGTGGCAAACTAACTGCCCCCGGTGCAGGTGAGCATGCCACTGCCGATACTGTCCGTTGCCCTCCCAGTCCGCATCCTCGTAGTAGCCCACGTAATCAACTCGCTTAATTTCACCTCTGTTTTCAACATCGAGTGAAAAGCGAAAGTCATTATCGACGAGAGTGGCCTGCACTGGGGAAGTTTCAGAAGCAAATGGTGATGAATGGCTATAGTAGATACGGAAGGTGACTCCATAGAGTAAGTTCTGCGGCCAACCCCAGTTTTGCGTGCTGTCTACTTTAAAACGAAATGCATTTTCTTTTCCTTCCTTCAAATAATCTAGCGGCATTTCTACAGTCGGATTGAAGTGATGCATGTAGTCGTAGGCAGGGGTTGGTATACTATCGGCTTCAGGTAGTAGCAGCCAGTTGCTTTTATTCACCTGAATCGCGAGTCCTCGGGTGCCCTCGTGGCTGAGTACTTTCTCTACCACTACTTCCGCTTTTACTGCATCTTTTAGATCAATCGCCTTCAGTAGTGGAATAAACCCATCCTGATGAGCCTCGGCTGGGAAGTGATCATTATTAGTGGTATAGTCAAGCTTTCCCCCTACTCGCAAGAATTTTCCACTTTCCTTAACTTGAGTGGGTAGCCAATGATACTCACGAAAGATATCACCTGGTTGGGGCTGGGCTACTAATACTTTACTGCAAACGGATATAAGTGCAAGCAAAAATAAAAAATATACGTCACTGTGAGTAAAGAACGAACGAAGTAGTCTCCTCCCTCTACAGCAGGAGACTGCCGCCAGGCGGTCCCGTTCTCTACCGCTCGCAGTAACGGAGAATTTATAGTCTTTTTTCCTCTTAGTGAGGGAGGTCAGGGGGATTGCTACCTGATAGTTTGCCTTTAGATTGAAACCAGTTTGGAACACAGTACCCCAAACAGCCATTATTACTTGAGAAAATCCATCAAAAATACCCCTAGCCCCCTTTTTCAAAGGGGGAATAGAGACAGTAAACTTTAAAGCTTTCTTCTTCATGGTTGGGGAGTGCCTTCGTTGATCCATACATCAAGGCGGGGGGTTTTCCAACTGTAGGGTTTGCCGAGTACGTCGTAATCGCCGTCACCGTCCAGGTCAACCAGGCGACCTTCGTGTACACCGTAGCCGGTAGTCACTACATGTTCGTTGAAGTTTCCTTGTCCGTCTCCGAGTAGTATCCGTATCTTAGCATCAGGATTGCCCTCACCGAAGCGCATCTCAGCTGAGAACAAATCTAAATATCCATCTTGGTTAAAATCTAAGAGATCAATAGTATGACCATTATCTAGGCTGGATACTATTTCTTTCTTATGCCAGGTGCCTTCCCGGTACTCGTAGAGAATCATGGGAGCTACGCCATCCCCTACTACTAAGACAATCTCAGGTCGACCACCTTCTACAATCTGCCCAGCAACGGCGCGGGTGAAAACGTAGGAAGCATCTACGATATTCTCCGAGAACTCTCCATTACTCATATACTTAAACCAGCGTCCTCCGCCGATAATGTCCATCGTTCCATCCCCATCAATATCAGCTTTAGCCAAGCCTTCATGCTCGTTATCGTCTTTCCAACTCGGGTAACCTTCCTGACCCAACTGTTCCATCTGGCTATCGGTACTGTATTTATAGATAGGATGAAAGTCCCACTCTTCAGCTTCTTTGGGGTTATCGGGTATTTCGGCTAGGAACAAAGCTTTTCCTTGCTGGTTCCAGAAGACTAATTCCTGCTGACCATCGCCGTCAAAGTCACCGAAGAGTTGATCGTGGTGTTTGTTACTTCCTGACTTTTTGATGGTGTAACGTTCCCAGGGCTGACTGTAATCGGGGTAAGGGTTTGCCCACCACCACACTTCATTGCTGCGGCTTTCTCCCGCAAATACAATGTCTTCATCGCCATCACCATCAATATCGTAGTGAGCTGACCCGGCTTCTATGCGTAAAGCTTCGTCTTCTATGATCATCCTATCCCAGCTTTCCCCACTTTTCTTGTACCAAACTACCGAAGGCGCGGCAGTACGCTCGGTAATCACAAAATCAGTTACCCCGTCTTTATCCAGATCAGTGGCTAAGGATGCGGTCTGCTGCCCACCACTGTTAGGAATGGGTAAGTCACCATTCTCAGAAGAATAATGTTTCCAAGTGATGGCGGGGTCAGCATTATCGTTGCGCCACAGGTGAAGATATTGGTGTTGATCCCAACCCACGCTGACAATATCCAGATCACCGTCGTTATCCAGGTCGGCTAGTTGAGTGCCCAAATGACTTTCCTTACCAGTATCAAGCTCGTTTTTGCTGAAGTTTCCCTGACCATCATTGCTCCAGGCTTGCAGCGCTAAGTCAATCCCTTTATGTTCGCTAGTTAGAATATCGGTATCACCATCATTATCCAGGTCGGCTACGGCTAGGTTGTTCATAGAATACTGGGTAACAACCAAATGACGTTTCCATTTAGCATCTTCCGAAGATACAGGGTTTTCGTACCAAAATAGGTTACCGTCGGCCTCTAATCCCGGATAACGTTCTTCACTGATAATAATATCAGCTTGCCCATCTCCATTTAAATCGGCTACTTCTACTCGGTCTATCGCATGATTGCTGCGTCCGACTACGTTGGTTTTCCAATTTTCGCTGCCATCGCCGGGGTTAGCGAACCATACTACTTTAGTGGGTTCTTCTTTATTCTTTTCAGAATAGCCTCCGGCGGCAATATCGATGTCCCCATCTCCATCCAGGTCTCCCGTGCCAATGCCCTCATCCGAGGTATCTTTTCCTACCAGCGTTCTAGGCCACTCCCCTTTCGTTGGGTCATCCGGTATGGTCAATGCGTAAATATCGCCCGCTCCGGCAATTAATAACTCTGGTTTACCTTGTCCATCTAGCTGGGCAATGGTAAAACCCTGGCTGTTGACGTGGCTAGTAGCCGGTACTTCAGCTACCTTAGTTGCCCGCCAGGCTGTTCCGGCTTCGTCCTCAGCTTCTAGCCAGTAAACAGCAGGCAGCGCCATACCGATCACATCGCCGTACTGATCTCCATCCACGTCTACAATGAAAATACCGTCTACATTCATACCAACGTCTTGTTTTTTCCAGTTGCCACTCAGGTCTTCGCCTGGGTTTACGTACACGTGTCGTCCGGCAAGTATGTCAGGATAGTTGTCATTCGTCAGGTCTCCCATAGCTAAACCAAAGTAGCGTAGCCAGTTGGGTTCGGCATAATCCCCCCACTTATCGCGGGTAGAATCAAGCTTCATATACGTCCAATGGGATAAGGATTGGGCAGTAGCTGAAAAAATAGTCGTTAGAAAAATGAGACAGTGAAGCAGGTATTTCATAAAAGTACTGAGTTAGGTTGTGGGGTGAAAATAAGGATTTTAGCAGAAAGTTTGCTGTCATTACCAACGAAACAGATCCATACAGTGGAAACCTACTGCTTTTCAATAGAAGATTACTCCCTTTAGCTAAGGCTAGACACCTTTGTCAAAGTGGCGTTAGAAAAAACAGGGTAGTACGGTAATACAATCTTTGTCTACACTACTATTCGCCCTCTCTTTTAACTCTCTTCTGTTAAGTAAGGCGCTTTACAGGTTGTACCAAAATGAAACAACGTTTATATTGGCTGGTATGGACAAACAAGAGGGTAATATTCTTATTGTAGATGATGACCAAGCGGTGCTCTACACTGCTAAACTTATATTAAAGCAACACTTTACTCACGTACGAACTGAGCCCTCTCCTTCGCAGATTGCTAACCATTTACAGAAGCAACCTTACGATGTGCTGCTATTAGATATGAATTTTGCCCAAGGGAATACCAGTGGTCAAGAGGGCTTATTTTGGATTAAGCAAGTGCGGGAGCTAGACCCTAAAGTGCAAATTGTGGTCACCACTGCCTACGGCGATATCGAGCTAGCAGTAACGGCTATGAAGGAAGGCGCAGTGGATTTTTTAACCAAACCCTGGGAAAAGGAAAAGCTACTAGCAACAGTAACTTCGGTTTACCAATTGAGTCGATCTAAAAGTGAAGTAGAGAAACTTAAACACCAACAACAAGCCCTTAGCTACGACTTAGATAGTGCTTTTGCTGACATTATCAGTGAGAGTGAAGCCATGCGCCCGGTATTTAAAACTATTGAGAAAGTGGCTCAAACTGATGCCAACGTATTGGTACTAGGAGAAAATGGTACCGGAAAAGAGCTAGTGGCTCGCGCTATTCATCGGGCTTCATTACGGGCAAATCAACCCTTTATTAAAGTTGATTTAGGTACCATTAGCGAGACATTGTTTGAGTCAGAGTTGTTTGGCCATAGCAAGGGGGCGTTTACCGGGGCAGTAGACAACCGAGCGGGCCGCTTTGAAGTAGCCTCGGGTGGTACGCTCTTCTTAGATGAAATTGGTAATCTATCACCTGCTTTGCAGGCTAAATTACTGACGGCTATCCAGAGTAAGCAAATCACTCGAGTAGGAACCAATCAACTTACTCCGGTTGATGTGCGTCTGATTAGCGCTACCAATCAGCCAATTTACGAGTTGTCAGAAGGTAACTCTCCTCAGTTTCGGCAAGACTTATTGTACCGAATTAATACGGTAGAGATTAACATTCCCTTGCTTCGTGAGCGCTCCGAGGACATTCCGCTGCTAGTCAATCATTACTTGCAAGTTTATGGTAAGAAATATCACAAACAGCTTGCTCCTATCAGTCCGTCAGTTGTGAGCACTTTGCAACGCTATACTTGGCCAGGTAATGTGCGGGAGTTGCAACACGCCGTAGAACGAGCAGTAATTATGAGCGGCAGTGCTAAGCTGGAGGCCTCCGATCTTTTGGTCGATTCTCAACGCAAAAAAAGCCTTTCTCCTGCAACCATCTCCCTCAATATGGATGAAGTAGAAAAACGAGCCATCCAAGAAGCCATTCGAAAACACCAAGGAAACCTTAGTAAAGCTGCCGGGGAGTTGGGCTTAGGCCGCAGTACTTTGTACCGGAAGATGAAGAAGTATGGGGTTTAGTGCTTTGCTATTAGAGTGTTATAGTGCATAATAGTCAGATCACTGTGAAGCGGTATTTAAGTTATTATGTATCCTAGCTATTTTACTTTATTATATATTGCTTATAGCCCACTACGGAACAAACCTGAGATAAGCTACTAATTGCTGACTTTTCATTATTCACTGCTCGTTATCTATGCATTATACTGCTTTCCGCCTGCATATCGTTTTTCGCTTAGCCCTGATTATTGGATTAGGGTTTGCTGGAGTTTATGTGCTTACCCAAACTCATTTCTGGCTGGTTTCTTTCTGGATTGGGCTGGCCGTAATTATCATAATCGTCGATTTGCTCCGCTATATTGAACGATCACACCGAGAACTAGAAAGTTTGGTAACGGCGATCCGTCAAGGAGATTTTACTAATACCTATCAGCAGAATCGGTACGGAACTGGTGAGCTATTATCCCATGCCTACAATCAGCTCGTGGCTACCTATCAACAATTACGACAAGACAAAGAAAGTAATCACCAGTACTTACAAAATGTAGTAGAACATGTGTCCGTGGCACTTATCGGACTAAACCAACAACACGAAATTACCTTAGCTAACCCAGCCGCTAAGCAGCTTTTACAGAACCCTGTACTTCGCAACTTATCTGATATTCAGTCAGTAGACAGGGAATTATATCAACGTATTCATCAGCTAGACGCTGGGCAGCGGGTGATGGTTAAACTGGTACAAAACGATCGATTATTACAGCTAGCGCTACAAGCTTCAGAGTTTTATTTACAAGGTGAGTATCAAAAATTGATTTCATTACAAGATTTACGAAAAGAGTTGGAAGAGCAAGAATTAGAATCGTGGCAAAAACTGATTCGCGTACTAACTCATGAGATCATGAACTCGGTCATTCCTATTGCTAACCTCAGCGGAATGGTTCGGCAGACGTTATTTCAAGCTCAACGAGAAACTGCCCTTGAATTGCAAAACCTCAGTGAAGAGGATAGTCAGGACTTACTGGCGAGCCTGCAAGTGATTCAGGATCGAAGCCAGGGGCTTGCTAACTTTGTAAAAGCGTACCGTAGTATTACTCAGGTGGCTCAACCCCATTTCCGAGAGGTGAAAGTCATAGAATTGATCCAACGAGTACATAACCTCTTTACTTCTAATTTAGGAGAGATGGATATCCAATGGAAACAGACCATCTCTCCTGCAACACTAACTCTCACCCTCGATCTAGAACTTATTGAACAAGTGCTAATCAACCTAGTAAAAAATGCTACAGAAGCACTCGCTGAAATACCTTACCCTAGTATTAGCCTACTGGCGTATCGCACTGCTGAAAATGAGGGGATCATTGAAATAACTGATAATGGGGCAGGTATTCCGCCAGAAGTTTCTGAGCAAATCTTTATTCCGTTTTTTACTACCAAAACTCATGGCTCTGGCATTGGATTGAGTCTATCCCAGCAAATTATGCGCCTACACCAAGGAAGTATCTCCGTTCGGTCATCCCCCAACGAGGGCACTACATTTATGCTGAGTTTCTGAAAAAATCAGTATACTTGTCTAACACTCCCACAACAACCTAAGAACAATGATGAAAATAATCTATCCGCTCACACTACTACTTATCTTCGCCAACTGCCAACGCCCAGTTGAGGAGGAAGCTCCCCCTGCTTGGCAACCACAACCTATTTCTATCATGACCCAGTGGTCGGAAGATGTGTCTCCCACTAATGCGCACCAGGAATACCCTCGCCCGCAAATGGTTCGGGAACAATGGCTTAATTTAAATGGCCTATGGGAATACGCAATCACGGATAAGGATGGGGGTATGCCTAATGAGTATCAAGGTAATATTTTGGTTCCTTACCCTATCGAGTCGGCTCTTTCGGGCGTACAGCAAATGGTGCAGCCCAACCAGAAATTATGGTACCGAAGAACTTTTACTGTGCCTGAAGACTGGTCAGGAGAAAATCTGTTACTGCATTTTGGAGCGGTAGATTGGGAAGCCACCATCTACGTAAACGGGCAAAAGGTAGGTGTGCACCGAGGCGGTTACGATCCTTTCAATTTTGAGATAAGTGGAGCCACTTCAGCGAAAAATGAGCACGAGCTGATTGTAGAAGTTTGGGACCCTACCGATGAAGGTAAGCAACCTACTGGGAAACAAACGCTAAACCCTCGGGGTATCTGGTATACCCCCACTACGGGTATTTGGCAAACAGCTTGGCTCGAGCCTGCTCCCAGCTCTTACATTGAACACTTTAGGTTGATACCGAATATTGACGAAGAAACGCTTACCGTTGAAATTCAAACGAATGATGAATCTACGGCTTCTAATATTCAACTAACTGCCTCGGACAACGGGCAAGCGGTTGCTACTCAGCAAGGCAATGAAAATCTTCCCATCAGTTTATCCATTCCTACTCCCAAGCTATGGTCGCCTGATAACCCATTTCTTTATGACTTAGCCATTGAGTTGACTGACTCAGATGGCAACGTGGTAGATCAGGTACAAAGCTACTTCGGTATGCGGAAAATTTCAGTAGAGAAAGCGGATGATGGCTACAACCGTCTGTTTTTGAATAACGAACCATTGTTCCAACTTGGCCCACTTGATCAGGGTTTTTGGCCCGATGGTTTATACACTGCCCCTACTGATGAGGCTCTCAAGTACGATGTAGAGGCGACGAAACAAATGGGCTTTAATATGGCTCGTAAACACGTGAAAGTAGAACCAGCTCGCTGGTACTACTGGTGCGATAAAATGGGCTTACTGGTTTGGCAAGATATGCCCAGTGGAGAAGAAAGGGTGCGTCGCGATGGCGAAGAAATTCAGCGTACCCCAGAGTCTGCTGAACAGTTTGAAGTCGAACTAACTGAGCTGATTGATGACTTTTACAACCATCCATCCATTGTGATGTGGGTAATTTTCAACGAAGGCTGGGGGCAATACGAAACTGCGAAGCTTACGGAGTGGGCAAAGGAATACGACCCTACCCGACTAATCAACTCAGCGAGTGGTTGGTTGGATTTAGGAGTGGGCGATGTGAGCGATATGCATAAGTATCCAGGGCCAGGAATGCCAGAAGTAGAAGATGCAAGAGTAGCAGTACTGGGTGAATTTGGTGGGCAAGCCCTAGTTGTTCCCAACCATTTGTGGGTTACTGATTTATCCAAAGCCCCTACCCACTTCAAAACGTCTACTTCCGCCGATAGCCTTTTGATGGCGTACAGCAATCTCTATATTCCACTAGATTCACTTAAAGAAGAAGGATTAGCCGCCGCAGTCTACACCCAAACTACTGACGTAGAATCAGAAGTAAATGGGCTTATGACTTATGACCGAGCCGTTATCAAAATGGATTTAGATACGTTGCGGGCGATTCATGGGAAGTTGTATGAGTGACAAATCAATAAGTGAACCATGAATTCTACTAGGGTTAGCCTTCTTGGTATCCTTGCTGCGATTCCACTCATCTGGATTATTAGTGCGATATACGGGAGTAAGGAATTTGATCTGCAACTTCACGATACTTACTTGGTAGTACACTCCTACGTTTTTGCTGAGATTTTCACTATTGGACTCGTTAGGGTTTTGGGGTTGTACTACATTCTAAGCAGAGATAGTAGCTTTCTCAACCACGCTTTAACTACAGCTCATGCGATAGTAGTGCTAACTACGATTATTCTTCTGGGTGTCCTATTTCATTTTTTAACTACTTATGATGACATAGAAAGATACAGTTCTGATCTTACCTTCGTCAATTACCTTGCTTCTATCGTTATTATTTTAATCATTCTTTCGGTAGTAATCTTCATCATCAATTCATTATTAGGCTTAATACAGAGAGTGATAAAGCGGAAGGCAGTATGAATAAGATTAAAGTGCTACACTTTTGGGTGATTATGCCGTTTTGTGTAGTCTCAATGGCTTGCTCACCAACTCAAATTATTTCCCAGAATGAACCAATCTCCATTCGCCTAAACCAAAAGCGGGTAAATCTTGAGAAGGGAATCAGGTTATCGCAAGCAAAAACAGTTTCTAAGCCTTATTTGAGTTTGGAAGTAACCGATTCGGTTCTAGTAGATAACCTAGCAAAGAGCAATAACCTTCAGATTATTTTAGCCCGGGGCAGTCGCTCAATTACTTCGTTTCAAACTGAATATGATATTCCTTATCGTATGGGGTTTAGTGTTGATTCACTATTTGATGATGCCCAAGTCGGCGATCGGTTGATACTTTATACCGATAATTCTATTCTCTATACGCTGGCTATTCGCTAATAATCAGAATAGATAGCCAGTCCAGCCTCAATAGTATTGCAATGGGCATCTACAATATCGGCTATACGTTCAGAATAACCGCCGCCCATTGTAGTCACTATCGGAACACTATTCAGAGAACAGTGTCTAAAAACCAATTCATCGCGACGGTGGCATCCGGCTTTGGTTAATGACAACTTACCTAGTTTGTCAGTTGCTAGTACATCCACTCCCGATTGATAAAAGACGATTTGGGGCTGCTGACGCTCCAGCAGTTTAGGTAAAGCATCTTCCAAAAGCTTTAAATACTCATCGTCACTCGTGCCCGTTGGCAAAGCGATGTCCCAATCGGATTGTTCTTTCTTGAGTGGGTAATTATCCTTGCCGTGCATACTAAATGTGAAAACCGACGGGTCATTCTGGAAAATAACTGCATTTCCGTTACCCTGATGTACGTCTAAATCAACAATTAAAATTCTTTCTACTAATTCTTTGGCAAGCAACCGTCTACTAGTAATAGCAATGTCGTTGAGCGTACTAAAGCCTTCTCCCCGGTCAGCGTAGGCGTGATGCGTTCCTCCCGCCAAGTTGATTCCGAGTCCGGTACGTAAAGCAGCCTCCGCTGCGACGATGGTTCCGGCCACACTGTTTCGTGCCCGCTTTACCGAAGTTTCGGTATTAGGTAGACCAATTCGCCGAACCATACGAGGCGGTAATGACAATGTTTTTATGGCTTTCCAATACTCAGATGTATGTACCCGCAGAACATCTTCCTCCGTACATAAACCTGGATCAATAACTTGGTTCTCCAGGATAATTCCTTGATACAACAATTGCTCTTTCACCAAAACATACTTATCAATCGGGAAGCGGTGGCTTTCGGGAAGACTGTATAAATATTTATCTGAAAAGAAGATGGGAATAGTAGCCTGATCCAAGGTTTAAATGAATAATGATTAGTGACTGATGATTGGTGTATTATCAGTTACCAATCATTACTAACCCCCTATACTTCTAATCCAGATTGACGGTTAGTGCGCCTTGTAGCGGAACAGAATGATACACAATTTGTTTTTCTTTTGCTTGTTCACTAAGTCTTTGGACAGCATAATATGAATTGGTCGCATCAATAATTAGCTGATCAAAGTGGAAATACTCATCAAGTTGGTCAAGATTGCGTACCGCATCATTCGCCACAATTAGATAGTCTACGGAAATTGGCTGCACGGGTCGGTTGTAAAGTCGTTCTTCGACCAACGCCAATACTTTACCTTGATACTGGAGCAACGTAATTCCATGAGTTGAGCGAGAAGGAAATGCCGAAGCTTCACCATCTTCTACCGACTGGGTACGCACTCCTTTCTGAATATGATTAGGCAGAATATGATATTCTGCGTCTTTATTCCAATCACCCCAGTGATAGTTCTCAAATCCCTGCGTGAAATCCAAGTGAGTCTCAGCTTTGGTGTGGTAAACAGTAAAACTAACTTCTTTGCTCTGATGATAATCGTGGACTATTTGCCCCGCTGCGATCAACCCCAATGCCAATACCGACAGCGAAAGATAGCGTAGCTTTCGGTAGTGAAACAACGCAATGATAAATATAACGACAAAGTACAGCAACCAGGTCTGTGAAGATGAAATATAAACCCGTTCAATGATGCTTCCGGGAAGTTTTTGCACTAAGGTTACCAAAAAGTTGATCGCCAAGATGAGCCACTCTAGCAATAACCCTAACCCTTTTGCTAACACTGGAAAAGAGAAACCTAGCAATACCGTGATCAGCCCCAATGGTAGCATCGCCATTGCCCCCAAGATTACAAATACGTTTGGCAACCAGAAGTAGACCGGGAACTGGTGGAAATAATACAAACTTAGCGGAAAGGTAGCAATCTGAGCGGCAATAGAAACCGCCGTAATTCCCCAAAACCAATTTAGCTTCCCATAATTAGGTTGCCACCAGGCAGCGATCTTCGGTTGTAAATAAACGATACCAAACACAGCTAAATACGAAAGTTGAAACCCTACCGAATACATCAAGTACGGGTTTACCCATAAGAGAACAAATGCTGAACACGCCAAGGTATTATAAATACTGGATTGCCGATTCAAGGCTTTTCCAATAATGACGAAAGAAAACATAACCGCTGCCCGCTGTACCGAGGGTGAGAACCCAGTAAGGGCAGCGTAGCCCCACAGTACTGACACACAAACTATGGTATGAACTGCTACCCCTGCTTTAGGTAACCTTAGCAAAGGTTTGAGCAAGAAATTAATAATCAGATAGATAACACCAACGTGTAAACCGGATACTGCCAATACGTGCATCGCTCCGGCAGCAGCGTAAGCCGTTTGCACCTCTTTCTCTAAGTGACTTTTTTGACCTAAAGTAATTGCTAAAGCAATGCCCTGCGCCTGCGGATGACGTACATACCTGAGTAATATTTCTTGACAACGACTACGCAAGTCGCTCGCCCAATCTTGCCAAGAGAGAATCGTATTCGCTTGAATGATTGTCCAACGATCAGCGGGTAAATACTGCTGATGATAAATTCCCTGATAAGCCAGAAACTGTCGATAATCAAATTCACCCGGATTTTTAGGAGCCTCTAACCTATCCGGCAGATCTTTTACTAGAACACGATCGCCAAACTGGAGTAACTGGCAACTATCAGCCTTCGGTTGGTAAGCTACAATCCGTCCGGAACGATCAAACGTTTGCTCACCTGATGTCACCACCTGCTCTACTTCCAGATACACCCGGTACGTTTTTTTTCTCAGTTCAGGCTGGCTTACTACTTGGGCAATGTAGTAGTCGGATGAGTCGCTATGATTAAGTAAATGATCCGATGCGTTCGTCTGGTCGTGTTGCTGCGTTCTTATAATACCAACTGATACTAAAGCAATCATCGCCAAAATCCCTCCCCAAAAATGGTAGCGGGAAAAAGCAGACTTAGGCAGAAAGAAAGCGAATCCAGTATAGCCTAGGAAAACCAATGCTAATACGATAATAGCTCCAGTGTAATTTATATAATGAGCTATCCCAATCCCTAGCATCAGAAAAGGAGTAAAACGCAAGAATGGATACGGTGCCCAACGGAACATTGGGTAAAAGTACCGCCAATCTACTCGTTTTACTGACCGAAAATCACCTAAGCTGTATTCTGTAAGATTAAACTGATTTTTATTCAGCCTCCAATACCACTTTCAACTCCTTGTCCTGAGAGGAAGGTTCGTAGGCAATACGCCGGAAACAGAAATACTGAAGATTATACTTATTTCCCGTAGAAGAGGTAAAACCCCAAATCACCTCAGTGTTCCCATTGAAAATATCCTCGATGAGATTTTGGCTACCTTGGTAAACAATGGTGTTGTCTAGCCGGACAATGATTTCATAAGTCTGAGGGTTCCAGCTAAACCGGAAATTGTGCATCTGGTCATCTTCCAGATTAAACTGTTGGTCATCGTTGTTCCAATATTCAGTATGGTAACTACTACCGTTTACTAAATAGGCTACATGATCGCTGAAAGGGTCATTCTGAAACTCATTCTGATAGGTATCAAACTCTACTGCCACTGACGGAGCAATAAAGTTACCCGATACAAAGTTAGGATTGAACCTTCCGTAACCAAGCCCTTCTCCAAAGGTGCCAAATGCCTGAAACTCCCGTGGGTCATCATGAATGACAAAAGTGATTCCGTCAGCTCCTAGCTCATCTTTATCGCCTAGGTAGATATCAAATTCAATTTCAAAATACTCGCGCAGATCTAACTTATTGGTACTATAAGCAATGCCTTCGGCGTAGCGCTCATTCGGAGTTAGCATAATACATCCCGAAGGCATATAGTCAGCTGTGCCCAGAAGTTCAAACTGAGCCATTGTTGTATGACTTACCATACTAGCTAAGAAGAGAATAATGTATCGGAGCATAGGCTGATTATGTGAAGGTTCTTAATCAGGAAGTTAATAAATATTTAGCTAATGAAGCGATTTAAAGTTTTACGAGTTTTTTGATCCAAGCGTGAATGCAAAAC
>CAKZYA010000014.1 GCA_937883755.1 uncultured Flammeovirgaceae bacterium
TGAACCCAAAGTTTACAAGCTGACCTGCTCTTTTCAAAATTTAAACATGCTCTAAACAGACAAGTTGATAAATCAGATATAATATTCAATTTATCATCACCAAACTTCAGTAGCACCTTTACGCATATTCTATTAACTTCAGCTTTATGAGTTTGCGCAAAGATTTACAGGAATTACGAGAAGCTGAAGTGATTTCCGCTGAAATCGAGGAACGTATCCAGCAGTACTATCAGCAGAAGTCTGACGCATCGGGCAGTCGCCTATTCGTTGTTTTCGGAATACTAGGAGCTATTCTGGTTGGGCTAGGCATTATCTTGATTATTGCCCATAATTGGGACGAGTTTCCTCGCTCGGTAAAAACTATTTTTGCTTTTCTGCCTCTACTACTTGGGCAAGCCATAGGTATATTTACTTTGCTGAAACGTAATGACAGCATTGCTTGGAGAGAAGGAAGTGCCGTATTTTTATTTTTTGCTATTGGTGGTAGTATCTCATTAGTTAGTCAGATTTATAACATTCCGGGTAATTTAAGTAGCTTCTTTTTCACTTGGATGTTGCTGGCTCTTCCGCTTGTTTATTTACTGCGCTCCTCAGTTACATCGTTACTTTACATTATTGGAAGCACCTACTATGCGGTGCAGATGAGTTACTGGTCGTATATTACCCCGCCGGCGTACCTCTACTGGCTATTGTTGTTGCTAATCATTCCGTACTACTATCGCCTGTACCGGACTCATCCTGATAGTAACTATACCTACTTCCACGATCTGCTACTGCCTCTTTCAGTGATTATTTGCTTGGGAACAGTAGCAAATGGCTACGGAGTGTTATTAATAATAGCCTACATGAGCCTGTTTGGGATTTACTATTTAGTGGGGAATAGTTGGTCTACCAACCAGAAAGGTCAGAGAACCCCTTATACATACTACGGATCGTTGGGTACGGTGGTGCTGCTACTCATCATGAGCTACGATAGCATTTGGGAAGAAATACGCCAAGAGAGCCTAGTTTTTACCGAATTACTATCAACTACGGAGTTTTGGGTTACGGTAGTATTATCAATAATAGCGGGTGGACTGCTACTCCGTTACGTTAGAAAGCATTCTATCAGTAAGTTACCACCCATTGCTCCGGTATTTGCCGTATTTATTCTCATCTATATTATTGGGCTGTACTCAGCTGTGGCGGTAATATTAGTAAACATACTAATCCTGGTGGTCGGGTTGGCAATTACTCGAAAGGGGGCACGTCAAGATCATTTGGGCATCTTAAATTATGGTCTGCTCATCATTGCCGCTTTGGTGCTTTGCCGTTTCTTTGATGAACGATTAAGCTTTATTCTCCGAGGAACCTTATTCGTACTAGTCGGTATCGGCTTTTTCCTAGCTAATTACCAAATGCTAAAAAAACGTAAAGCGCATGCTGAATAAAAAAGTAACACTTCTTCTCTTCATCTTACTTGCTCTGGTTCAGCTTTACGTTCCAGCTAAGATGATTCTAAGACGGGAGGAAATCATTGCTACGGGCAGTGAGTATAAGTTTGAAACTGCGCCAGTTGATCCTTACGATCCCTTCCGGGGCCGATACATTACGCTAAACTTTCAGGAAACTCGGGTGCCAGTAACCGATTTATCTGACTGGAAAGAAGGTGATGTGGTGTATGCCGTACTGGGCACCGATGAAGAAGGGCTTGCGATTTTTACCGAAGCGCTTAAATCTCCTCCCGATACTAGCCAGGATTACCTGACCACCCAGGTTGAATATATTGTTGAACATGACGAAAAAGGTTTAGTGCTTATGTTACCCTTCAACCGCTATTACATGGAAGAATTTAAGGCACCAGCAGCGGAGCAGGCGTATCGAGATGCCGCCAATAGTACGGGGCGAGAGGCTTCCGCGCTAGTGATGATTAAAGAGGGCGAGGCGGTGCTCAAAGATGTATTGATTGACGATGTGCCAATTCGGGAATATGTTGAAAAGGCTGCCGACGATCAGCCGTGAAGTACTTCTTTAGAAATTAAGAGACCATTGTTTATCAGAACAGTGCTCGTACCGATACACTACCACTGTGGACAGCGGCTTGTTCTGGTGACTTTCTTCCTTGGTAATTCAGGGTGAGTTGCAGCCCTTCTAGCAGCTGTTGCTGAAGGTTTACTGTCCACCGAGCATTGCTTCCGGGTAGTAATCCTTCTAACATCTCGTAGGCTACGGCTTGGGTGGGATCAGCATTGTAGTCAATTCGGAGCCACTCCAGGGTAGTGTTGATACTACGCTTCATCACTCGGCTACTTTGAAACTCCCAACCTACTGACCGTAGTGTGGCTTCCTCTCCCAGCGCTTCTGACAAAGCCGGACGAGTGTTCACTTTATTAGTCCAGGAGGCACGAGTTGCAAACCGCATATCCAGGTGAGGTTGCCAGTGTAATTCAGGGGAGAACTGGTAAGCAATAATGTTAAAGTCCCTAGCACTACTACTAGCTCCAGCAGTGGCCAAATGATACTTTCGGTGAGATTGCTGCCCGCTGATCAGAGTTTTCCATTTGCGGTTCCACTGGTAGCGGAGTTGGGTACGGTAGGCCTTATTAGATCTATCTTCACTGCCTTGTTGCAGCAGTTGTTTCCAACGAGTAACCCGTAACCCAGCCTGACCTCCCCAACGAGGACTTTTTCGGTTAAAAAATAGGGTGCTTTTTACTACTTCCTTGGCTGAGAGTAGTTGGTCTTCTGCTACTGAGTAGCCGGGCAGTATTCTGGCAATTAGTCTAGGGTCGGTTTGCTTCTGGAGCATTTGCAAATGTGTCACATTAGAAAACCGGGCTAGTAGGGATTTTATCCCCGTGCTTTCGTGCCACTGCTGGGGGAACTGGGCTTTTAGCTGATACTGTAACTGATTAGTAAACGCTTGAATGTAATCGCTACCAGGTACTAATACTCGCACATAGTTGCGTTCGTCCCAGTAGCGAGCTTCAAAGAATTCATCCAGCTCTTCTATACCATTGTTATTGGCATCCCGCCAGGTAAATAAGCCCTCGCCAGTAGGTACCCGTACGTAGATAAAGTCTCGCCGAATTTCCCGCCCGTTTGCCAGTGAATATACTAGCGACATTTGTAAAGACTTATTGAGCAAGCTGCCCTTCCAGTCGGCTTGCCCCATAATGGTTTTTGTCAGCGCATTTACGTCTGAGGTGCCTTCCCATAGGTCTTGATTGCGGGATTGAGCATCTCGGTAAGTGATATTTAGGCGCAGAGCGTGTTGTTTGCCCAATTGCTTATCCCAGTTAGCCTGAAGCATTTGCACCTGCTCGCGGGTTCTCATGGCTCCCGCCAGGGGCAGACGGTTGTTTCGTAACCGGTAGTCAAGGCGAAATGTACCACTCACACTATCACCCTTGGCGAGGTACCACTGGTGTTCATCGTAATGCTCGGCACTAAAGGTGACAGAGTCAGTTTCTATATCGCGTATTTCATTCTCTTCCCACCGATAGGTGTAGCCGGGAGTGAAGTAGCGCATTGGGCGATGTACATCAATCTTCAAACGTTTCCAGGAAGCTTGCTGCTGCGGATAACGGCTTTGCATAAGAAAACCGCTACCCGTAAGGCGGAAACCACCCCACTCCTGAGCAGCTTCTACCGAGTGCTGCTGACCTTGCTGCCAATCGCCCCGGCGACGGTCAACCCAGCGGTACTGAAACTGGTTGTGAACATTTTTAATAAGCTGGGTTTTAGCCTGAAGAACCCGGTCGTCAGTTAGAGGCAGTTGGCTGGTATGAACAGGTGAAGACCAGTCCCGCTCAAAGTCTACCGACCGAAAAGGATCAATGGCTTGAAAGTAGTGATCGGTATACTCTAGCTGAACCTGCTGTGACCAACGGTAGGTCGAGCCAGGAAATAACGGGCGAAGCTGGCTACGATAGCCTAGTATTAAAGCTTTACCGTGATCGTCTTCACTATCTAGCTCGGATAATGTATTGCGATTTCTTTCCGATAAGGCCAGCTCAGTGTATAACTGGTCATGTTTTGTTAAAGCCACTTCAGTACGGAATGAAACCAGCCGCTGTCTTTGTGGCGTGGGTAACTGCTGTACCGGTTCGTAATTACCCTGAGGAATTCCGTTTTGCGGAGCAATCCATTCAAACACTTTTCCGTTTACTGAGCTATTTTTTAGCTGATAATTCCCCTTACTTTCTCCTACAAAACTGAAGCGCGGTCGGTAGATAGCATCGTCGCCCTGACTAAAAACAAAATACTGATAGGTTTGACTGGCTACTACTGTATCTCGCTGGGCATATAAGACCTGGTACACGTTACCCACACCGGGCACATCGGCTTGCTGGTTTCCGTAGGCAAGGTTGCCGCTACTTCGGGTAACAGTGTCAACGACTAACACTTGCTGATTGGTGGCTTGATCACCTGCCTCACTCAGCTGCTGATAGTTTTCCGGAGTTAACTCCAAACCGATCGGGCGGCGAGCATGGTCGCTTTGCTGATAAAAGTCTACTGAAAACGACACTCGCCGGTGAGTCTGCCGATGGTTTGCTGTCAAGATACTGCGACTGTAACTGCGCTCGGCATATTCGTAATCAGCTACAATCCGAGAAAACTGCGTGAGCATTACCCGGGGTGTAAAGGTTATTTCTCCTAAGTTGTAGTCAATGGTATAGTCTTGATCAAAGCCTCGTTTTAGTAATTCTCCATTGTGATAAATCTTTTCCGAGTTAGCCAGTATATAGAACATCCGTCCAGCTTCGGCTCTTCCGTTAATTGAAGTGTTTAATCGGTATGGGCCTTGCACACCTTCCTGTACCTCAAGGTTCACCGAAATAAACTTGCCCTTGGCAATAGCTGCTCCTACGGAAGTCTGAGCTTTCCCTTCTTTGCCCAATGAATACTTTGACTGGAGCAAGCCCCCCTGTACGTTACGGCGGTACTTGGTAAAGTATGATTGCCCCGGTTGCGCCAGCGAGGAAGTACTGCGCGAGACTCCCGCAACCGTAGCCCCAGCGTGGCGAAGCTGCACATCACCTACCGTAAGTGTAGCGTACTGATGTTTAAACTCAATAAATACATTATCAAATTGCTGAAGTTGTTGGGTAGTTCCGTCAGGTTGCAGCGGGACATTCTGATCGGTGATTGCCGCCCGAATAGAAAGGTCATCAGTTAGTTGCCCTTCTAACTGTAAGTTGAGCGCAGCATTGACGAATACATCTTGCCGATTCCCGAAGGAGATACCCCGACTCAGACTGCCGCTTTTCTGAAGTTTTGGGGTGTTAATTAGTGTTTCTTGGGCTGAGAGGGGATTCTTGGTATAACGATCAGCGTAGCGAATTTCCTGAAACAGGGCAGTAGAATCATAAACTGATAAATTACGACGAGTGTGTACCTGATGCAAACTAAAGGGCAAACGACGGTAACAAATAGTAATGGTTTCTACAATCGTGTTAGAGAGTAAGTCCACTTGCAAAAAACCTGAAGAATAATTGTAGCTAACCTGTGAGGTAGACAAGGTGTCGCCTTCAGCAATTATGTGTAGAGATTCGGGAACGATGGTGAGAGAGTCTAACCAAATGGAGTCCGCTGAATAAGGTAGGGTACGACAAACTGACTGATCTGTACGAGCAGTAGTTGGGGGTAACGACTGAGAAAAACCCCAAGAATTTCCCAGCAGTACAAAGAAAAGAAAGGGCAGTACCGCTTTCAGCATATGTGGTCTAAAGCTCGACCACGGACTGCTGTTTGGTAACTAAAGGCAATTCTATCAGGAAAGTAGTGCCGATTCCTTCTTTGGTATCAAAAGTGATGCGGCCTCCTACGTGCTCAATACCTCGTTTAGCAATGGCGAGTCCTATGCCCGAACCGGCGTATTTGGTGCTAAAGTTGGGCAAAAATACTTTATTCTGGATTTCTTTGGCTATGCCTGTACCATTATCGCTCACTTTCAATATTACCCGATCAGCTCCAAACTTCTGAAGCCTCACCCGCAGGTCGGGTTCCCGATCCTGAGGAATAGATTGTTTGGCATTAATAATCAGGTTGCTGAGAATTCTACCCATCAGTTGTTTATCACCTAATACCACAAATTCATCTCCTTGGATATCCAGGTTAATTGTGATGTTTTCTTCAGCGTAGAGGTTCATGGTTCGCTTGACTACCTCGGCCAACTCGTAAGGCTCACTTTTAGGAAGTGGCATTTGAGCAAAGGAAGAAAATGAGCTAGCAATATCATTTAGCGTATCAATCTGATGCAGTAAAGTGTCCAGTGGTTTATCCATTTTCTGCACTTCTTTGGCATCCATGCCTTGTTTAAACTCTCCGGCCAACCGTCGTTTGAGTAGTTGCAGACTGAGCTTCATAGGCGTGAGGGGATTCTTTATTTCGTGGGCAACTTGCTTAGCCATCTCCCGCCAGGCCGATTCTTTTTCGTTGCGAGCCAGGGCCGCTTTACTCGCTTCTAGATTTACGAGCATCCGGTTGTATTCGCCTACCATCAGCCCAATTTCATCATTACTCTCCCAAGAGAGGGGCTCGTTATAATCGGCTAAAGAAGTGCGACGGATTTTCTGGGTAATGTATTTCAGAGGATATGTGAGCAGTACCGAGGCTAGGTAAGAAATAATTAGAAAAGCGATAAAAACAAAGGTGAAAATGTTCATCACGTTGGTAAGCACCTGAATGATGCGGGACTCCAGTTGACTGAGCGACTCAAAAAACGGAATACTCACAATGCCCAGAAGCTCACCCGTATGAAATGATCGCAGACTTACGTAAGATGACTTATAAGAAAGAGAGCCTACGGACTCCTCGAGTACTAATTTAGTATTACCTTCTTCTCGGATAGGCACCAACGCTTGGCTATTAATGTAGCGGGAAAGCAAGCCGTTTTCGTAAATGAGGGGCTGGCTAGCCACAATTAACTTACCAGAAGTATCAAAAACATTAAGGTCGGTTTCAGTAACACTGGCAATTTGGTTTACAGTTGCTGAAAGATCATCGGTTGATAAGTCGTTTTGCGTAAAATCTTCAAAGGGGGCAACCAGGTTACGACTGATCTGCTCAGTACGCTCCAAATACAATTGATCTACCTCCTGATTGTAGGAGCTGCTAATGATACTGATAGTAGTAATACTGAGTGCCAGCAATGGCATAAAAAAGGCGGCATTAAGATAGAGCTGAATCTTAGTAGAAAAGTTGAGGTTTTCTTGCCGGAAGAGGAAGTAAACCGAGTACAGCCCTAGAAGCAGTAAGATAGTAAAGACCAGCAGTAGAAACAGAAAAGAAAAGTTAGAAATAATGTTGATGAATGAATATGCCGGAGAGGCAATTACAATGTATTCATCATCTTGATTGTGAAGTATCAAATAGTTGTAATCACCCCGGCTGATACTGATATTCTCGTCAGTTTCTTCAAAGCGGTATGTCTTGAAGTAGTCAAATAATTGAGTATCGCCGGAGGTGAACCGAACTTGGTTGGGTAGTTCTTCATCAGATTGAGTGGAAGGAGTAATAATAGCGTAACGGAAATCAGTATCGGAGTAGTCGGGTACGTAACTGCGGTCTACCAGTAACTCGGGGTACACTTGGTTAGGAGTAAAGCGACGTAACACTAGTTCTACAATGATGGAGCCAATGGTATTCCCAAAGTTTTCTATATCCAGAAACAGGTAATACCGCTGTCCGCCTTCAGCCTCGAGTACCGATTCATTTTGACTAATAAAGAAGATATTGTCGTACTCTGTGACGAAACGTAAGCTACTTACGTCTTCCTTCCACTCACCATAGGTGAAGGTTGGTTTTTCATCCAAGGCTTGCCCTTTGCTATTGAAGAGGTGTACCTTAATCTCGTACCGATCAAAGTAATTACCTAGGTAAATACGCTTAATCTTTTGCCGAATAATATCTTTAGATGCCAGGGGGCTAAATAGCCTATTTTTAATAAGAGGGTCATTCTTAATCCTTTCCCCAGCCTCGTGCAGTAAATATTCACCCAGAATATCATTATCTAACACCAGCTGGTTAGCAAATTTTTGTTTGTTATCCAGGGTCTCAATCTCGTACATATCGTAAGCAGCAATAGCACAAGCAGCGGCACTCACTAGTGCTCCGGCAAACACATAAAGAAAGGTGATGTAACTTAGGCGAGTTAGAAACCTAGGTAAATCAAATAAGTAAAGCATGATGAAGTAGGCACCACCTAAAATCACCATAGCAAAAGTAGGGGGAAGCCCTAAGGTGCTTAGTAGCAAACCCAGTCCCAGAGCAATAACAAAACTCACCCGCATAGGCAAGTAGCTCTTTTGACTAAGACTGATACAGGTTCGGAAAATGATATGTACTCCCAGAAAGTAACTGATAGAGTTGATAATGAAGATGAGTAAGCTAATGTTTCTTAGCCAGGTAAATGAAATGCTTTCGGTGACATCCAGTGTCCATTGGGAATTATAGTAGATGCTTCGGATAATGTCGTAGTGCCAGAATAAAGCCAGAAAACTAAGTAATAAGCCGACTACCGAAACTATCATTTTAACGATAGGCTGCGTTTGTAGTAGACGGCGATAAAGCGGGGAATCGCGGTAGTAAATAAACAGGTAAGCCGCGATAATAAGTACGGCAATGCTGTTGAGTAGTAAATCGCCCAGTGAGGGGTTGACCGAAGAAGCCGCAAACTGCTTTCCGTCAAATAAATCTATGGGAAGTATCCCGTAAGGGTAATTAAAATAGATCATACCTGCCCTGAGTACCAGCAAAGAAATGATAATTGTCAGCAAGGCAGAATCGGTCTTTTGTTGACGGAGCTTCCGTTGTACTTGTTGGTATAGATTAAACAGTAACAGAACAATAGCGGTGGCAATAAGGGTAGTTACCATTGCTTGGAAAGATTTGGCCGTATCGTGTTCTCGGTAGCCAACGGGAGGGGCGTTCGCTAAGAGTACGAACAAGGAATGGTCTCGGTAGCGGATAATTGTGTTGGTGGCATCAATAGCACTAATCTCGCGCACTTCTACCGTCTCAGGTTCAGGAAATAGCCTGGGGTTATATCCCGAATTAATGTACTTATTATTGATATTGGTGATGGTTTGAATCAGCAGCAACTGAAAAATCTCATAATCACCAATCGTATCCCGATGGACGACATAGCTTCCGTGATCAAATGCCTGGAATTGATACGTAGCTTCTCCACTTACCTCTTCGTAAGTAGGGACAAATCGGTAGTCTGACCAGTACTGCAATTCCCCTTGGTGGAATACGAAAAAAGGATACTGATAATCGGTAGAAAAGTCGGAGAAGGTCAGCGAATCTAGCTGGGCTAAGGTACCACGAATTTGTCGTGACTCACTGTCTAGTTGGGTAAGACTTTGGATAACATTGCGCTGCACATCCCGAAAGTATAACTTCTCACTTCTGAAATTGTCAATGAAGAACAGACGGAGGATTAAAGCCAGTAGTAACGCAATACCGGCAATGAACAACGAGAGGTTTTTTACTGTAAAAGTATACACCGCAGCTTCGTGGTCTTAGCTAAGACATTATCTAATCAATAGTACCAAATTACAAAAGCTTAGACAAATAACTTTGAGGTGTAGTAAAAACGTGCCTTCTTAAAGAAAATTGAATAGAACTGGAAGGGATGCTGGACTCGGAAGTGGCTGGTTGTTACTAGTTGGCGAGCAACTGGGGGCGGTTAGTTGCTTTTCGTCTTCTATTTTCCGTAGAAGTTTTATCCGAAAGTTCACTATGCGTTGAATAACGGATGGCCGCCCCAACGTTTATTGTACGTTTAACTTTACAAATACTTTTTTCAATTTTAGGATGAAATAGTATCTTAAGCATCTGGTTGTGGAGAGTATTTGGATAGTTTGAGCACAAAACTATGTAGCAATGAATAAGCCTCAGAGCACTCACGCTCAAATAGCACGTACATTAATCAAATTCAGCCAACCGACATATGACAAATAAGCGCGCCGGTGCGTATGTACAGTTGTTGTGCTTCATGCAAAAAATAGAGATAGATGAATATTCATGATTTAAGAGCAGCCCAAGTTCATTTTGAAAGTCAGATTGATATCGTTCTTGAATCTAGGAAAGAGTTATATAAACTAAGAAATAGTTTTGCCAAATATTATTCTTTTGATAGAATAAACTCTATGCCAATTGACCACTATTCAATTGGGAATGAATTGCCAAAAAAAGGATTCAATTTCTGCTACACCATAGAAAGACAACTTGATAGTTTAGGAAGAATCATAGGTGCTACTTCTTTCAAATTTGGTGTATACTACGGAAGAACTAAATCAGAACCTGAGTACAAGTATAGATTCACAAAAAAGTTTGGTAATAATGCAACTGAAGCATACAATAACGTAAAAACGGAAATACTAAAACTACTTGAATCAGGCAGAAGTGAAAATATTGAAGAAATTGTAAGTAATAAGATTTCACCAATGTTTAAACGGAAAATATTATATACATATTTTCTAGAGCGATACCTTAACGTGTTTTCGGATGAGCACCTTGAATATTTTCTTGTCCAATTAAATATTGACACCCATGATTTAGTTTGGTCTGATGCCGTAATTAAGAGGGAGGCTCTTATAAATTTTAAGAATTCAGATGAAGTAATGAAAAATTGGTCTACGGATTTATTTTCATACTTCTTATACAACGTCTACCCAGGGCGTCCTCCAAAAGAAAGTTCAGATTCGAAAAATCCATTAGAAGATTACAAAAACCCTGATTTCCCAATAGATCCAACACCAGAATGGATAGATATGTCAATTGAACCCCCCAAAGAAGTCGCCTCCCATAAGAAACCTAGAAAGGGCAAAGAGAATCCAGATTATGAAAAAGAGGCTAGAAAGCAGAAAAAGCTAGGCGACAGAGGAGAAAAGCTTGTTTTGGATATGGAACGACTTAGGCTTGAGGAGCTTGGGTTACCTAGATTATCTAAGAAGGTTTCAAAAGCGAAATATGACTATTTAGGGTATGATATAAAATCATTTGAAGAAAATGGAGATGAAAGATTTATTGAAGTAAAAGCTACAAGGTCAAAAGTTAGTGCTGCAAATTTTTTCCTTTCAGTTAATGAGTTTCACAAGGCAAAAAAGCTAAAAAACTATTTTGTTTATGTCGTTTTCGACATTTTATCGGATAATCCTAAAGTTTGGAAAATAGGCAATCCCTTTAATCCAGCTAATAAAAATGTTAGAATGATACCTATTTCATATAGAGTAGAAATAAATGCCAAGAAAAAATAAAACACGAAAGCACAACAATGTGTATAGTGCATGGCACCCCAGGGGATGTTACGACACCATACACGGAACGTTAGGAGCAATTTAAAATACATACCATGAGAAAACATTGCTATAAAGTAGCCCTAATTCTGCTCCTTACCGCTTTTTTTGGTTGCTCTAAGCCTGCCGATAAAATTCCGCGATTTTCTTCAAATCAGGATACCTTACTCGTTGCAACCAAACTACATAAGGGGGCTGGTAAATTTGAAAGAATTTTTGGCCCTCTACAATTCAATGAGATCAGTGAGCTTTCATATCCAGTTAAATTGCCTAACAACCTGACTGATATTAAGCACACTTTCCGAGCTGTAGATTATAAAGTTGCTTGGTACAACAAACATAAAAATGATCAAGAACTTGAATTACCCTCTTTTATCACAGAGGCGATTTCAGACAATACACTAGATACTACTCAGGCTCCAACGGAGGAGCAAAACCAAATTGATATCATTTCGGGGATGCGAGATTCAGTTCAAGTATTCGTTCTAGATGAAAATAACAATCAAGACTTAACCGATGATTCAGTTCGTATGTATAAGCCAATGAACTGGCATTCCAATGAAAACTTGATAAAATCAGTATTTCACCGGTATGATGGTGAAAAAATAGTGAAAGATTCTACCTGGGTTAAAGTCGGAACCTTAGGTGCAAATCCCATGCTTTTCTTGGGCGTGGCAGAATATGTAACGGCTGAATTTTATTTGAACGAAAAATTCTATCAATTGGGAACAGCAGACTTCCAAACCTCATACACCTATTGGGAGCCTACATTTATTTTGTTGAAAGAAGACTCTGTAGCGAAAGACTCAGTCTATTTGAAAGACATGCTTTACCCAAATGAATTCGTGCGTTTAAATAGTAATTACTATCGAATTCATAAGGTCTCAAAGTATGGTGACTATATTACCTTGATAAAGGAGGAGGACTTCAGCTCTCAAACCGGGACACAATTAGGAATCAAAGCACCTGATTTTACGGCCATTTCTACTACTGGAGACACCATTATTAGCACTAGTATGAATGATAAACCTATGTTGATTGCTAATTCTTGTGGATGTGGTGGTGATATAAGGTCGCTAGATGCTTATGACGAAATGAATAAGCAATACGGTAATAGGGCATATGTGATTAATATTGACACAGGAATACGAGGGTTAGATACAGAAGAAGGTATTTACATTGATATGGAAGATGAGAATAATGTAAGTCTCGTTAATCATTTTAGAAGAAGGTACTGCTCAAGAGTATGCTATGTAATTGATGTTAATTATACTATCATAGATAAATTCGAGATTACTGATTGGAAAGATGTATTACCAAAAATCTTGGATTCAGAAAGGGGAACAATATAAAAAGCCCTTAACAAAAGCTATCCACACCGCGGTAGCCTCAACCGGGAAGAAAGGTGGGTGCTTTAGACGGAAGACAGCATCTTATTTTCCCTCTTCCGTTTTGCCTTCTCCTGTTCTCCCTTATTTATCAGTGGTTTCGTAACGTAGCGTTCGTCCTTTGAGGGTAGCGGGTACCCCCTTTTCCATCCAAGCCGGGGCAGGTTCATCTTTAAGGTAATAATCAAAGAACTGCTGCATCCGTCGGGTGAAATCCTTCTGGTTGTAGTATTTACTTACCCAGTGGGGTTCACCGTTGTAGTTGAGCATCCAAGCAGGTTTGTTGAGTCGGCGTAGAGCTACGAACAGTTCAATACCCTGCTCCCAGGGTACGGCGGTATCTTCATCATTATGA
The DNA here is from genome assembly GCA_937883755.1 of uncultured Flammeovirgaceae bacterium. Taxonomy (GTDB): domain Bacteria; phylum Bacteroidota; class Bacteroidia; order Cytophagales; family Cyclobacteriaceae; genus Tunicatimonas. Next base: position 13,032 of record CAKZYA010000014.1, read on the forward strand.
AGAAGTAGTAACGGGGTTTCTATTTTGTCTGCCATAAAGAGCGGAGAGTTCTCAATATATCGCAATGGGTACTCCCACAGCGAGCCACCGATTCGGCTCTGGGTACGCTCGTACTGAAACATCCGACTCATACCCGTTCCCCAGCGAATACCCCCGTAAGCTGAAGTCATATTCGATACGGGGGCACCTGACTCAACCGCTCGGAACAAGTTAGAGCGGGTAACAATGTACGCCGACTGATAGCCGCCCCAACTGTGTCCCTGCATCCCGATGCGATCGGGGTCAACGAAGCCTCGTTCCATCATGTTAAGTGTACCGGACACAACGGCGTTCAGCGCACTTTCGCCTGGATAACCCTCTTTGTACACAATGTCAGGGACAAACAGTAGATAGCCCCGGCTGACGTAGAAAGAGAAGTTAATAATGGAACGACTGGGGGCGGGTGCCCGGTGGCTATGGAGATTGTCAGAATTACGTTCGTAGAAGTACACCATCATGGGGTACTGCTGAGTCGGATCAAAACCTTCAGGCTTGTACAGTAATCCGTCTAGCGGAGTACCGTCGACTGACTTCCAGGAAACCAACTCAACGCTTCCCCATAAATAATCTTGCTGCTGAGGATTAGCATTGCTTAGCTCTTCGGCTTTCTTAAAATCAGTAGTACTTAACCATACATCAGGAAAATCAGTGAAGCTAGATTTACGATAAATGACTTCATCGCCATCCTGAGCTTTTTGCAATCCATAGAAGCGATAATCTTCCAGAACCAACTTTTCCGGTGGGCGATTATTTCCGGTATGCTCCTGAAAGTAGCCACTTTGCTTGGTCTTCCGGTCAAAAGCTGAGATAATAATCTCGTCATTGGCGGGAATGAAGTATGCTTCAGGGTCAAGCTCTTCGTAGCGAAACCTCATTTCATTCTCCCGTCCGTAGCCATTGGTAAGGTTTGTTACCTCTAGGGTTTTGGGATTAATTTTCCAGATGTCGTAGTAGTCGTAAACCAAAATATGCTCGTCTCCTTCAGTCCATCCGGCTGAGCCGTAACTGCCGGGCAAAGCGGGAATATCGTTAAGTTCATTGTAGAAGTTAGCGTCAATATTTTGGGTTAGGTTAACCGTTGCTTTACTGCTAACATTGTAAGCGTACCAACTACTGTCCTCCGAATCGTACCAGTAGGCATAATTACCTCCTGGAGATAGGTTGGGATAGCCAGTGGTATTTTTGGCAAACCTTTCAGTTTCTCCCGTGCTGACATTTACGAGATACGCATCGCGGCGGAAGGGGTAATCCCAGGATATTTGTTTGCGGTAAGGAGTATCATCAATACCAATAACGTAAGGCAATCGTTTATCCCGGTCAAACCGAATACTTGGCATCTCTTTACTACCCAACTGCGTTATTTTCTGCGACGAAAGATCGTAAACTGCGCTATACGACCGCTTCATCTCCTCCTCCTTCTGTTCTAGTTGCATTGGTTGAATGAACGGGTCTTGCCACGACCAAACGTCTACCTTCACGCGCTCTTCATCCAGCAGGGTAGTATCTTCTTCGTAGGCATATTCTACGGGGCGCGGAGCGGTGGCGAAGAAAAGTCGTTGGCCATCGTGAGAGAAATCTAGCTTACCGTGCTCGCTCACCATCCAGTTATTAGGCAAGGAGGAAGTAGTAGTATCAGCTACTAAAGCAGCTTCGCTATTTTCATTCCACAGATACAAATGGTGGTAGCGGTCGTCGGCTTTCAGGCTATCTTCACTCGCCAGATAAGCCACGGAATTTCCATTGCGGCTTAGGGCGAGCTGCTTGTACGATACTTTTCCAGTATCAATTGGTAACAGGCTTTGGGATTCGGTATCAAATGCCATGACTCCTGCAGTACCCGTTGAGTCACCAGCTACTTGAGTGAAAGCCAATCGACTGCCGTCTTCGGAGAAAAAATACTCGTCTACCCGCTCATAACGCCATTCTTCTTGTGTCTCGAGATTCATGATTACCAACTCATTGCCTTCCGGTTTTTCCGGCATATCCTTCACTGCAACCTGAAATTGGTCAGTGTCAGTTTGGATACTGTCTTCCTGAGCCTCAGTTGCAGTATCCAGCGGACTTTCGTGTAGGAAGGATAGCCAACCTCCCGCTTTCTTCGGTAAGCGATAGGATTTTACCCGCTCGTATTCTCCCGCTATCTGGCTATTTCCTAGGTTGAAGATGACCAAAGAGTCTTTGGGTAATTCCTCCTCCTTTTTCTCAGCTAGCTTCATGTGCCGCACTGTATCGTAGGGTGGAACGGTTTTAAAAACCAAGAAACGGCTGTCGTGGGCGAATTCTGGTTGTTTTCCTCTCAAGAAAGTTTGGGGTGCTGTTTGATCAGCATCGTGTAAATAAAGTGCGCCATCACCCTGGGCCGGGTTTACTTCGTATACTACGTATTGACCGTCATTAGATATACGCTGAGCATCAATATCTTTCCAATCGTCGTAAACGTCGTGAGTGAGTGGTTTCTTCTGGGCGAATCCTGCTTGAAGAAGCATAATCAAGAAAGAAATAGTGAGAAGAGCGATTTTCTGCATGGTTAGGAAATCTGTTTGGTAGCTAAAAGGGAGAATTATTTTTCGTTGAAAGCGCGTAGTATGCTAGTATCCTATTATCATTACAAAATAAAGCTATTTTAGTTTTGAACCGCAGTGTTAAGACCTACAGCACAAAAAATTTTAAAGAAAGCTTTCTGAATCTAAATTCACAGGTCAGTAAGTTTTTTGATAGAGGGGATGAGGATTTTTTCTGTTTACGAATAGAAGATGTTGTTTCTCACGCCATCATTCCAGTTCCGCCCTCTCGCGAGGAGTGCCATACTTTGATTCTGGTTTTGGAAGGCTATTATGACCTAAAATTAGGAACCACGGAGTATCGAGTGAAACCAGGAGATTTAATCATTCAGCAAGCAGGTAAGATTTTTTCCATAGACCGTATTAATCGGGAAAATAAGGGCTTTACCTGTCACTTTCACCCCGATATATTAATCGGTAAATCGAGTAATCAGGCCATGTCAGCTGATTTTGAGTTCCTGAATGTTTGGGAGGATTCGCTGGTACGGTTTGATGAAAGTAGGCTTCCGTTTGTTATCACCCTTCTCCAGCGGCTACATATAGAATATACTCATAACCAAAAACCAGATTTTGATATTATCCACGCCTATCTGCTGGCGTTACTGTCGGAAATAAAGGCGTTCACTGATGCTGATGAGATGGAAGCCAAGAACGCGACTTATCATTTAGTGAAGAGGTTCAAAAGATTGATTCATACCAGGGTAAAAGATAATCTTGGTGTATCTGGTTTCGCCTCTTTACTCAACGTTAGTCCCAATCACCTTAATAAATGTACCAAGCAGGTGGCAGGTTTTTCGGCTTCCAAGCTAATTGATGAAACCAAAACTATGGAGGCGAAGTACCTGCTTTATCAAACAAGTCTTACCGTTAGCGAAATAGCCAATGAGCTAGGATTTTTTGATCCCTCGTACTTCAGCCGATTTTTTAAAAAGTACACCGGGCAAACACCAGTAGAATATCGGAAAATGATTGAAAAGTCCTAGTAGTCGCTTTATTTGTCCTAACAAGCTGATTACATATCGCTGACCTTTGTGGGAAACTAATCACTCATGTATCCCACGTTACTAACAATTCATTCTGTATTCCGGTGGTTGGTATTGGCTGCCCTACTACTGTCAATCTATCGAGCGGGGCGCGGATACTTTGGTAAAATTTCTTTCACGAATATCGACAATAAAATCCGTCATTGGACTGCCACAGTAGCGCATATCCAACTAATCATTGGTATACTACTTTACGTCAAAAGCCCCATCATTAGCTACTACTGGACAAGTTCGGATAATTCCTTAGATTCTGTTGAACCATCATTCTTCGGACTATATCACTTTGGGTTTATGCTGTTGTCAATTGTTCTTTTAACCATTGGTTCAGCGAAGGCAAAGCGAGAAAAGTCTGACGAGGCAAAATTCAGAACGATGCTCATTTGGTTCTCAGTAGCCCTACTAATCATCTTTCTAGCTATTCCTTGGCCGTTTTCACCGTGGGCTAACCGTCCTTACATCCGAAATTTCTAGTAAATGAATTTTCTTAATTCAAATATTGGCCGACTTCGGCTGTTAGCAATATTAGAAGGGTTAACCCTGCTAATATTGGTATTCATAGCAGTTCCCCTACGCCGAATCTTTGACTACTCAACCGTATCTCAAGTTGTAGGGCCAATTCATGGTGTCCTGTTTTTATTATTCGTTTTCAATACGTTAAGTGTGGGAGTAGAGAAGGGGTGGAAATTCAGTCAAACTACCTGGAAGGTACTCTTAGCCTGCTTCGTACCTTTCGGTACTTTTTACATAGATCATAAAATCTTAAAACCGATTCACCAAGAGGAAACTCTATGAAAGTATATATTTTTAAGACTTCCATTAGACATCAAGATATCGGTAGTGTCGACAATATTATTCGGACACTTATCCCTAATACACGTTGGAATTTTGATTTAGAAGATTGTGATAATATCTTAAGAGTTGAAAGCAGACGGGATATATCCGAAGAGATATGTAACGGATTGGCAAAGTTTGGTTTCTTTTGCCAAGAACTGCAATAATCTTTTGCTATTTACGCAATTCTTATCACTATGCCCCACCTAGCCCAACTTAACATTGGTACGCTTCGCTACCCGATTGACCATCCTAATACCCAGGAATTTGTAGATAATATTGACCGCATCAACCAGCTAGCGGAAAGAAGTCCGGGATTTGTGTGGCGATTGAAAGATGAAGCTGGGAATGCCACTAACTTTCAGGTTTTTCCTAATCCAATGACGATCGTAAATATGTCGGTTTGGGAAAATGCAGATCTTTTAAAGCAGTATGTGTACCGATCCGATCACGCTCAAATTATGCGGAAACGTCAGCAGTGGTTTGAGAAACACGATGGCTCATTTATGGTGCTATGGTGGATTCCCGAAGGTCATCTGCCGACCTTGGCTGAAGCCAAACAGCGACTCGAGCTTCTCGAGAAAAATGGTGAAACGGCTGAAGCATTTACCTTTCGAAAAATGTTTAATCCTCCGCAATTAGCCTAGTCTATCTCTGAAGGTGGTTTTGCTCACTTAATAAACCTATGAGAATGAAGACTCATAATGGTCTTTCTAAAATAACTAGGATTTGCTATTCAAGGAGTAACAGGCCCTGCTGAAATGAATGAGGTTGAAAGCCTAACTTACACTAATATCGAGTCGATATTACGCTTTTGGTAGCAGAGCATTAAATCCCCCAGACCCTTTAAAAAGGGGGAAATAACTTATAGACAGACTACGCTCACTCTGTGGACGAAATAGACCTCACAAGTGAGTAGTTAGTGAGATCATTATTCCCTCCAACTACTAACTGCTATCAGATGAATCTTGACAAAGTAAGAGTTAAGCCATTGTGAAGATCTATTAGAAATGATGTCGCACAAAGGCTTCCATAGCTTCGTACTCAGTTAACCCTAATTGATTGTATAAAGTAGCTGTGGCTTGGTTACGATCCTCGGCCCGCTGCCAAAACTCCCGACTGTCTTCTCCTTGAAACATAACGCCATCTTTTTGAGATTGATGGAAAAAAATTGCTTGCCGTTTCTTTTCCACTTCCTGGGGGCTTAAAGGTACTGCCATCTCAATTTCGTGAATGGGCCATTCGTGCCAGGCACCTCGGTACAACCATACCCAGCAATCTTGCATAAATGGCTGATCTTTCAGATTATCTACGGCTTGCAAAATGGCATCCAGGCATACTTTATGCGTGCCATGCGGATCAGCTAAGTCGCCCGCGGCGTATATCTGATGAGGTTTTACTTCCTGGATCAGATCTTGGATTAGCTGAATATCTTCCGGTCCCAGAGGGTTTTTCTTAGAGCGCCCGGTTTCGTAGAAGGGCATGTTCAAGAAGTGAATTTGTTCATCGGGTAGCCCACAATAACGCGCTCCAGCAATGGCTTCCCCCCGGCGGATCAGTCCTTTAATTGCCCGCACCCTGAAACTATCAATTTCTGAAGCTTCTTCCCGCTGTTGCAGTTCATCAATCGTTGTTTCTAACTCTTGTGTAGAAACCCGGTTAAGCTGGTTTAAGTCACGGGTGAACTCTGCAAATCTAAGTGCATCGTGATCGGCTACGGCAATATTACCCGATGTTTGATACGCTACGTGTACTTCATGTCCCTGATCAACCAATCGTAAGAAGGTGCCGCCCATGGAGATAACATCATCATCGGGGTGGGGGCTGAACAGGATCACTCGCTTTTGAGCCGGTTCGGCTCGTTCAGGACGGTGGCTGTCATCGACGTGAGGCTTGCCACCAGGCCAACCCGTAATAGTATGCTGCAGAGTGTTGTGCATCTTGATATTAAGCGCGTAAGCAGAGCCTTCAATTGCCAGTAAATCAGACATACCGTTTTCGTTATAGTTCCGCTCAGTCAATTTCAAGATGGGCTTACCTACGTTGTGGCTCAACCACACAATGGCTTTTCGCTTCTGAGGCTCAGTCCACTCGCACGGGCCTACTAACCAAGGGGTTTTAAAACGGGTCAGCTCCGCCGAAGCTTCTTCGTCTAGCAGGATAGTGGTGTTCTGTTGTTCCTGAAGAAATGTAGCAGGAATGACTGAGGAGACTTTGCCTTCAACAGTTTCCTTCACAATATCGGCTTTTTTGTAGCCCCAGGCTAACAAAATGATGCGTCGGGCTTTCTTGATAGTGTTAATTCCCATCGTAATGGCTCGTTTGGGTACTTTATCAATACCATGAAAATCCCCAGAGGCATCTACCCGGGTCAAATGATCCAGCGTAATAAGCCGAGTAAGTGACTGGTTAGAAGAACCAGGTTCGTTAAACCCGATATGCCCAGTACGACCAATACCTAATAGTTGAAAATCTAACCCTCCGTACTGACTAATCTTTTCTTCGTAAGCCATACAAGCCGGATAGACTTGCTCTAACGGCAGGGTTCCATCTGGAATATTGATATTTTCTGGTGGAATATCTACCTCATCGAAGAGATGCTCATGCATGAATGACCAATAACTCTGAGCATTATGCCGAGCCATTGGATAGTACTCATCCAGATTGAAGGTAACCACATTCTTAAAGCTTAATCCTTCTTCCTGATGCAAGCGAACTAATTCTTCATATACTTTAATGGGAGAAGAGCCTGTGGCTAACCCTAATACGCAGATTTCGCCTTTAGCTGCTTTTTTGCGGATTAATTCTGCAATTTCTCGTGCTACTGCGATGGAAGCAGTGCCTGAATCCGAGAAGACTTCCACGTGCATCTTCTCGAATCGGGTAATGTCGGTTCGGCCAATATGCTGGTAAGAAATGCTGGCTTTGGGATTGTTGTGAATGGGTAGTAAATCAATCATGCCGTAAATAGGTGTTTAATAAAATGTATTCAGTCCTTACTTGAAAAAAATAACTCTGACTATAATTGGCTCGAGTGCTAAGCTGAATTCCAGAATCAGTCACTCAAGGTAGTGAACTACAAAAATAAGGATATTCCGCTGTACATAGAAGCAGGCTGAGCTACTTTTAAAGCAAGTGATAAATAAAGGAAAAAGGGGGAGTGGAAAATTAGAAAATAGTGCTTTTCTTACCCCAGTTTCTAACTTCTAGCAGCACGGCTGTCGACTTCTAGCTTCCATCTTCCTACTTTTCCTCTCATCCAGCAAAATGATTATCAAGTTTACTTGGATTCACTATTCAACTCAGGCTATTTTAGCCATCTAAATAAGACTTTCACATTATATGAAGACAATTGTCTTAGAAGAACCGGGTAAATTCACATATACCGAAACTACACTAGATGAAGATTTAAAGGCGGAAGAAGCACTAGTGAAAGTACACCGAATTGGTATCTGTGGTACCGATTTTCACGCATACCGAGGAAATCAACCCTTTTTTACTTACCCTCGCATACTGGGACATGAACTAGGAGTAGAAGTGCTCAAAATAGGTGAAAATGTAACAAATGTGTCAGTAGGGGATCGGTGTTCAGTGGAACCCTATGTGAACCTGACTCAAGATCAGGCGGTACGGCAGGGCTTTACTAATTGTGGCGAGAACCTTTCGGTACTGGGCGTACACGAAGACGGAGGGATGCGCGAACATTTTAAACTTCCTGCCCGGTATCTGCATAAATCAGACAAGCTTAGCTATGAGCAACTTGCAGTAGTTGAACCGTTAGGCATTGGTTGTCACGCGGTAAATCGGGCGAAAGTCCAGCCGGATGATTTGGTGCTGGTAGTAGGAGCGGGACCTATCGGTTTGGCGGCAGCTATTTTTGCTACGGCTCAGGGAGCGAAAACCGTAGTGATGGATATTCACCAAGAACGGTTGAAGTTTGCCCACAAGACTACCGATATTCACGGTACGGTAGTAGCTGGAAAAGATGATACCATAGATCAGCTTAAAGTTCAGCTTGATGGGGATTTACCTACAGTGGTATTGGATGCAACGGGTAATCAGCACTCTATGAACAAAGCGTTAGAATACGCTGCCCCTGGCGGACGTATTGTCTTTATTGGACTGTTCCAAGGAGATTTCACTTTTCATGACCCGTATTTCCATAAAAAAGAATTGACCTTAATGGCAAGCCGTAATGCCCTGGCCACTGACTTTGAGCAGATCATTCAGATGATGGAAACTGGGCAAATAGACGTGAGTCAGTGGATTACTCACCACAGCAGTTTTGAGGACATAGCTGGGCAGTTTGAGTATTGGCTTAAACCTGAATCCCAAGTAATTAAAGCAGTGGTATCAATTTAGTGCCTGATCACCTTTTCCATTGAACTGACTTGGAGGATACTTCCTGGGAATTCGTCCCAACCATGATTTCAAACTCACCGGGTTCCCAATTGTACTCCAATGCGTAGTTATAAAATCTTAAATTTTCGGGAGTAATCTCGAAAGTCACAGTTTGAGTTTCACCTTTGGCTAATCCGATTTTCTGAAAACCTTTTAGTTCTTTCACCGGGCGAGTGATGGAACCGACTACATCGCGAATGTAAAGCTGAACTACTTCCTGCCCGTCGTACTCACCACTGTTGGTAATCTCAATGCTGGCCTGTAAGGTTTCGTTTCCCTGCAATTCGGTCTTACTTAACTGTAACTCTCCGTAATTAAACGTAGTGTAACTCAGGCCGTATCCGAAGGGGTAAAGTGGCTCGTTGGGAACATCCAGATAGTTTGATCGAAACTTTTGAAACCACTGCCCTTCGGGTAGCGGACGACCCGTATTTTTATGATTATAGTAGATAGGAACTTGTCCTATGTTCTGCGGAAAGGTAGCTGAGAGTTTACCCGAAGGATTTACCCCTCCGAAGAGTACGTCAGCAATTGCATCACCCGCCTCGCTGCCCGCGAACCAGACATTTAGAATAGCAGGAACATTTTGATCAGCCCAGGTGATAGATAACGGACGACCAGTAAACAGTACCATCACCACGGGTTTGCCTGTTTTTACTAAAGCCTCTAAAAGCTTTCGCTGGCTTTCTGGGAGGTTAATGTCGGAGCGGCTGGAGCTTTCTCCGCTCATCTCAGCGGCTTCACCTACTGCTGCCACAATCACATCAGCATCTTTACTGATTTCCAGGGCTTCATTAATCATTTCTTCCGCCGAGCGAGAGTCACGGTAGGTAGGTTTACCGAAGATACTGAAGCGGGATTCTAGTAAGGAATCTTCCACGAAATTAGCTCCCCGAGCGTAGGTAATATCCACGTTATCGCCGATCGCATTGGTAATTCCGTCAAATAAAGAAACTGATTCTGGAAATCTGGCGGCTACGCTCCAGGTGCCAGGCATGTTCTCCCGGTTTTTAGCTAGTGGGCCAACCAGTGCAATTTTAGCATCTTTTTGTATTGGCAGTACATTGTTCTCGTTTTTTAGCAATACGAAGGTCTCAGCCGCAATCTCTCGGGCTTCCTGCCGATGCTCCGATGAAAAAACTATTTGCTCGGCTTCTTCTTCCCGACAGTAGCGGTAGGGATCATCAAACAAACCCAACTCGTACTTGGCAATTAGAATTCGGTGGCAAGCCTCATCAATCTGATCTTCAGATATATCTCCGGCTTGCAATGATTCTTGCAAAGTGGTTAAGAAACCTTCACCCACCATGTCCATATCCACTCCAGCTTGCAATGCTTTGGCCGATACCAGTTTAAGGTCACCTATCCCGTGAGCCACCATTTCGTTAATAGCAGTGTAGTCGGTTACTACAAATCCATCAAACTCCCACTGGTCGCGTAGTACTTCAGTCATCAACCATTGGTTAGCACTGGCCGGAATACCATCAACTTCATTGAAGGAAGTCATCACACTAGCTACTCCCGCATCCACGGCGGCTTGGTAGGGCGAGAAATAATCGTTGTACATCGTAATTCGGCTCATGTCCACCGTATTGTAGTCCCGTCCCGCTTCAGGTGCTCCGTAGAGTGCGAAATGCTTCACGCAGGAAAGTATGGTGTTGGGCTGAGATAGGTTATCTCCCTGGTAACCATTCACCATCGCTCGGGCTATCTGTGAACCCAGGTACGGATCTTCTCCCGAGCCTTCAGACACTCGACCCCAGCGTGGATCGCGAGAAACATCGACCATCGGGGAAAATGTCCAGCAGATACCGTCAGCGCTAGCTTCTTCAGCAGCAATACGCGCGGTTCGCCCGATCAAATCCATATCCCAACTGCACGAGAGACCGAGTGGAATAGGAAACATAGTTTCGTAGCCGTGAATCACATCCATCCCAAATAATAAAGGAATTCCCAAGCGGCTTTCCTCCACCGCTACTCGCTGAATATCCCTGATCTTTTCGGCGGTTTTGAGATTAAACAATCCGCCCACTTTTCCTGCTTTGATCTTTTCAGCAATGTTAGAGCTAGAAGCTTGCCCAGTGGTAATGCCACCCGCTGCTGGGAGGTTTAATTGACCGATCTTTTCTTCTAACGTCATCAACGCTAAGAGAGAATCAGCCTTAGCCTCAAACTGGTTGTTTTGGCTGGATTGGGCTAGAATAATACTTATCCCGAAGTATGGTGCTAGGAAAATAAGAAAAAGTCTTTTCATGTCGGTATAGGTTTTTTTATTTGTGGAGGCTTGATGGTTCGCCATGCGATTAATCAAGTCTCTACAGGTGATTAGTCAATTTTGACAATCCCCACTCTTCCGGAAATACCGTTTTCGTTAAATGCTTCCACCGTAAAATAATAGGTTTGGTCTACGTTTAGGCTTTTAAGTTCCAACTGATTGTCTTTGTAAATTTGCCACGAACTGTATAGTTTATCAGGAGCAATACCCCAAAGTACGTTGTAACCTTGGGCTGAGTCGTTCTCTTCCCAGCGAATTATCGCATCTCGGCGATCCTCTTTTCTTTCTACGGTAAAGTTTTTTACGGAACGAGGGGTTTTTCCTTCACCCCTCCCAAATATACGGAAACCGGAAATGGCTAGGTAGGGGGTAGGTACATTGATATTGTAGTAGCGCAGGTATCGTAACCGTTTCGGGATTGGTAATTCTACGTAGTCGTTCGGGGTGTCTTCGTAGCTATTTCTTCGATCAACCAGTACTTCCCAATTTTCCCCGTCGGCGGCACCTTCTACCCAGTACCGATGCTGCAAACCGGGAACTTTACCGTACAATCCCGCCTGATGATCGGCAAAGTTTAGCTGAATAGCGTAGACCGTAGCCAAGTTTTCCAAATCAACTTCCAGCCATTGCTCATCATTATTTTCCTCAGCTAGCCAGTAGGTTTTTACGTTCTCATCTACGGCTTGGGAGGCAGAATACTCATCTTGTTCGGAAGATGATTTTACTGGTTTTTGGTAAGAGAGAAGCATCCAGCCAGCAAAGGCACCTTGCTTACCTGGAACCGCCGGAGCAAAGTGCGGGTAATCACCAAAGTAGGTATTGCTATACATGAGACCATCCTCGTCAAAAAAGGTGGGAAACATGCCAATACGTCTTTCCCAACCAATATTGATTGATACTGCCATCGTAGCGAAGTGCCAGTAAGTGTTCAGAGGCCCCTCAACGGTGCTACCGTGCCCGGCTCCGTTAATAAACCCACCCGGTTTGTAAGAGAAAGGATTGTTAGGAGCGTATTCGTAAGGGCCAAGCGGATTATCGCTCACATATACCCCGTCGCCGTACACGTTGAACTCAGTACCAGGGGCCGCATATTGCAAGTAATATTTATTATTATGCTTGGTCATCCAAGGGCCTTCAATATAGCCACCTAAAACAGTATCTGCATGATTTTCCCCAAATCGCTCCCAGCCGTGCTTATTGGGTTCGAGATTAAATAATTCGTGTACCTTTTCACCTGGTCGGAAGTTTCTATCCATATTCAACTCACGAGCGCGAATCGGGAACTTGTTGGAAGACCCCCAGAAGAGGTAAGCTGAATGATCGTCATCAATGAAGAAAGCCGGATCTTGTAGCCGGGTTAATATGGCGGGTATCGCTTGCCACTCACCTTCATCGGGACGATCGCTGTACAACATACTCATAGCACCGGATGGATTACCCGATACATAGAGCAAAGAATCTCGATAATTAAATGCTGCCGGAGCGTTCGATCCTTCAAAGTACCATTGCTTAGGCTTGATAAACCGCCAGTTTTGTAAATCTTTGGAGTGCCAATAGCCCATAGAACGAGTCACGAACATATAGTACTCATTGCGAAACTTTACTACCGCCGGATCAGCTCCCGAACGATACGAAAGGTCGCGATAGGTATTGTAGATCATGTAAGTGTAATCAATATTGATCGGGTTGCAGTAGGTGCGCATTTGCGCCTCCTGAGCAAGAAGCTGAGTGAAAGAGAGTATTATTGCGATTGATAGGAAAACCAGAGTCTGGAGTCCGAAGACGGGAGACCAAAGACTGAAATAGCTCTTCTCCGGAATAGAATTCTGTGTGATTCGGAAGAAAAGAATACACTTAGTAGTGGGCAAGAAGGTATCCCTATTCTGTAAGCTTCTTATGTGCACCTCCCGGTTTCCCGTTTCCGATTTCCAGTCTCCGTTCTTGTTCATTCGTAAGTAAAATTTAAGTTGTCTAAACCAGTCTGAACTTCCGGGCAACTCATAAATAGATCCCAAAGAAGGCCAGAACGATGATTTTCCATCATAACTACAATTGGACCTTGATCGATGGCTAGGTAGCGAGGTGGATAATAGCCTCTGGTTTGGCTGAAAGCATCGTAAAAGCCGTATTCTCCCCAGATATACTCGCCCAAAGAATCATAAAAGTGACGCATAGCTGCCATACTAGGCTCAGGGGTGTAGGGGAATGATGCCAGTGCTGCGGTAGGGGAGATTACTCCCAAGTCTTGCTCAGGTCGATGTCCGGCGTATCCTCGCATAGAATAACTAGAGGTAAGCCCCCAGCAATTTTCGCCGTAGCCAACGTAGTTTCCAGGATTTTCTTTACAGTACGCTAAATGAGTGAGCGCGTGGTTTTGATTTAGCTTCCAGTAGTCACCGTACTGATCGCTTAGGTTACGTGGATCAAGACCCAAGTAGGAGTAATGTGCCCAGAATAATGGCCCTACCAGATCATCGTTGTGCTCGTAATGATCTAGCACCAAATCGTAATCGTAGTAGGTTTCTTCGCTGCGAATATCGCCATTTCTAGCCCATCCTTCGTGATATACTTCCGGGGTAATTGGGTGGGTAGGTGAAGCTGCTGCTAGCACGTACATGATTAAGCATTCGTTGTACCCACCAACGGCAAAATTCATTTCCCAGCCGTAGTTGGGCGACCAATGCCAGTAAAGTACGTTTTTACTTTGCGTATACCAGTCCCATTCTACTTCTCGCCACAATTGGTCTATCTGCTCGGCTAACGCTTGCTCAGCCTCATTCCCTTGGGCAAAATACTGACGAACGGCTAGTAGTCCCTGTACCATAAAGGCAGTTTCCACCAAATCACCGCCATCATCTTTCTTACTAAAGGGCTTCGTTTTACCCGTTTCTCCGTCGAGCCAATGCGGCCAGGCACCGTGAAAGTGATCGGCCTCGTCTAAAAAGTTAGCAATCTGCTGTAAACGATTAAATCCTTCTTCCCGACTGATGTAACCCCGCTCAATACCAACTAAAATCGCCATCACCCCAAAGCCACTTCCTCCGATGGTAACAATATGCTGATCGTTCTGAGGATAAACATCATCCATATGAATCCGCTCGGGAGCCATACCCGAGTTAGGTTCGGCACCATCCCAGAAGTATCGAAAAGTCTGGTATTGCACCAGATTGAAGAGTGAGTCATCCGAGATTTGAGTTGTACTTTCTTCAGTAGCGGTAGCTGGCTGATTGGCAGGCTTAGTTTGGCAGCTAGTCCACAGAATGGCAGAAATAAAGCTGAGTAGTAAAGTAATTTTCGATTGATTCATTTAGTAGCTAAAGTTTAAGTTGTTTAGGCCATTCTGCACTTCGGGCACCGACATAAATAAATCCCAAAGCAAGCCGGAGCGATAGTTTTCTATCATCACGACGATAGGACCTTGGTCAATAGCTAGGTAAGAGTCGGCGTACCAATCTTCGGTCGCATTAAAAGCATCGTGAAATCCGTACTCGCCCCAGAGTCGGTCGCCCATGGTGTAGTAAAAAAAGTGTAAAGCATCCAATGATTTCTCCGGAGTGTAGGGGAAAGAAGACAGTGCCGCAGTAGGGGTGATAACTCCCAGGTCGTTGGTAGGGGAGTGGGCGGAGTAGCCGTCGTGACTATCGCTAGCAGTAAGTCCCCAGCATGCTTCAGAATAAGCTGCGTAATTTCGGGGATTATCAGTGCAATAGGCTTGATTAACAAGGGCGTGATTTACGCTCTGCGTCCAATAGTTCGCGTACTGATCGGATAGGTTTCGCGGGTTCAGTCCTAAGAAAGAGTAATGAGAAAAGAACAGCGGCCCACCTAACTCTGGCCCAAGCGGTAGCTCATGGCCGTAGTAAGAGTCGCCATTAGTCATTTGACCGTTTCTAGTCCAACCATTCTCATAAACTTCTGGTGAGATGGGAAAGGTAGGCGAACCCGCGGCTAATACGTAGACTATCAAAGATTCATTATAGCCCGTTATCGGTAAGCTAATTGCCCAGGCATTATCGGGCGACCAGTGCCAATAGAGCACATCTTGACCGTTTTGGGTATACCAAGTCCATTCTACTTCTTCCCAGAGCTGGGTGATTTTGTCAATTAAAGCGTTTTCTTCGGCATTAGTCTCGTCTAGCCAGGCGCGAACCGCCAGTAACCCCTGCACCAGAAAAGCAGTTTCTACTAAATCACCCCCATCGTCTTGCGGACTAAAGGGAATGACTTCGCCAGTATTTCCATTCATCCAATGCGGCCAGGCTCCGTGAAAGCGGTCAGCAGTTTCTAAGAAGTTGACAATCTTGATAAATCGCTCAATGGCTTCGGTTCGACTAATAAATCCTCGTTCTACTCCCACAATCATTGCCATCAGTCCAAATCCAGTGCCGCCACTAGTGACCAGGTCGCCGGAAGTGTTTCTCTCACGAGCCATGCCACTAACCGGATGACCGAAATCCCAGAAATAGCGAAAGGTCTGGGTCTGCACTTTAGTGAGTAATTCTTCATCTGAAATCATCGGAAACTTGGGCGTTTCGTCTACCGTGGTGTAAAGCGTTCGGGAAAATTCAGAGAAAGATTCGCCTTGCTGCCCGACTAGCTGATTGGAAACAGTGAGTTCGTAACGACTGAGGTAGTTGAGATTATCGGTAGTAGTGATATTCACTGTTTGATTTTCATCAGAAAAGCTAAACTCTAGTTCAGGTGAACCGGATAAGCTAACAGCTTCGGTTACCGAGGATTGAGACACTGGTATACTGAAGTTAAGCACTAATGTTAAGTTGAGAGGTACATCCAGGACACGACTTGCAGTCGGAATCTCTTCACTGCCAATTGTTGCGGAGACAATTTCTAGCTTGCCCAAAATCGTCTTGAACCGAAGTTGGATTTCCTCAAAAGTTTCGCCTAGCGTTCCCACCAACTGAGAGGATATTTGCAAAGTATGCTCCGTCCCATTTTCTAATGCCCCAACCGGAAAAAGCACTAGTGTTCTATTCTCATTAGAAAAGCTTAAATCAAAATCAATATCAGAATTGCTCCGAAGCGATAGTGCTTGGGTAGCAGTTGTGCCATTAACTGGTGAGGAGAACGTCAGCGAGATAGAACGGTCAATGGGAACACCTTCCGTTATTTCTCCGGTTAAATTTAAGCTGTCCGAACCTACGGTTGCCTCTACTAAACTTAAGCTGGGAGTCTCGGTTTTTTCGTTGCTACAAGCTACCGCATAGACAAGTGAGAAGACAAGTAAGGCTGTTTTCTTGGCCAGCATAAAAAGAAGGAAAAAGAGAAGAAACAAGAATTTAATCTGCCCCTTCTCTTAAGTTTTAAAAAATCAGTAACTAACTGCCAGCAGCTTAAAGGTTGCCCTGGCGAGTATCAATAATGGCTTGAACTTCCTCTGGGGTTAGAGCTTTGTTGAATATTCGCAGCTCGTCCAGTAAACTATTGCCGGATAAATGTCCCCATTCCATGAAACGTGGTGCGCCTGAGGCAATGGATAAAATATCGCAACCCGTCCAGTCTACTCCTGGAAACTCCCCTTGACTAGCCACTTGACCATCCAGATAAACCGCAGCACTAGTCGGCGATATCGTAAATGCTACGTGTACCCACTCGGCGGTGTCGGGGTTAACCGTAGCCGAAGGGCCACCGTCAAACCAGTTATCACCGGCACCGTTACCTACGTTTAGCTTAAAAATCTGATTGGTTGCCCCACCTTCCCGGAAGAAGCGGAACCCACTGGTGCGGTTATTCGGAGTGTCGGGCTTATCAGGATCGGGCGGGCCGATTACCAGAATGCCCGCCCGGTCAGGGTCACTCTTCACATTGTACCAGAACGAAGCACTGAATTCAGGATTTTGCAGGGATGCCGAAGGGTAAGTTAGATAAGAATTAGCACTACCCTCGTAGGAAAACTCTCCCGCAGCAGCATTAGTAGAAAATCCGGGTTCACCTACCACAGTAGCGGGAGTCTCCGAAAGCAACTCAAGGTATGATTCAGCTTCAAAAGGCATGTAGAAGATCTCGCCTTCGAACTGAGCTACATATTTGTTGGATACAGTAAACGGTACCGTAACCGTAGTGGCTTTTCCCGCTATATCAGTTGCTACTACTTCAAAGGTGTAGTCGCCAATAGGAAGGTCATCGTAGGTATACGAGTCAAATACTTTGCGGTAATCCTTAAAATCGGTGAGGGTCGTTAATTCGGTTCCATCCAGCGATAGTTTTATGGATTGTACTTCAATATCATCCTGTACCTCGAAGCGGAAGTTCAAATCCGTTTGTTCATCAGTAAAGGGAATATTTACTAATGCGGGTGGAAATGTAACTGCTACGGAAGGCTCGGCTTCGTCGGAACCAGGATCAACCGTACTGATGTCATCAATATACCCATCCTGACAGCCCAAGCTGAAGATGAGCATCACGTAAAATAGAAGGTTTATCGTTTTCATACTTTAAGTTTTAAAGATTAGGAGAACGGAAGATGGAGAAAGGGAAACGAGAGAACAGGGCGAAAACCATTTTCTTTTCCGCGCGGTGCCCGCTCCCTTCTCCTTTATCCGGTTTCATTAGCTATTGTTATTTTCAGCGGCTTCTTTAATCTGAGGTAAAATATCTTGTTGCTCTAGTGGATATGGTAAATAGCGGTCGGTAGCGGGGTCATAGCTTCGCCCGGCGTAGTTCAATTCATCAGTACGGTTGTAGCGGGTTAGATCGTAGAAGCGGATTCCCCATTCGGTACCTAACTCGGCGAACTTTTCATCCAACACATTGTCTATTGTCACCCCGCTTAATGGAGCCATCCCAGCGCGGGCTCGTACTACATTTACCGCTTCATCGGCAGAGAGCGAGGAGCTGGTAGCCCCGCTCACTAAGGCTTCAGCATGCATCAGCAATATTTGGGAGTAGCGGATAACCTGAAAATTATTATTCTCGCCGTAGGTGAAACGACCGGGGGTAAGTTGGTTGGAAGGTAGATAGAACTTACCGCTCAGGAAGTTGTAGCGGGGATGATTGTTAAACACATCGCCGGATTGAGTGGTGTTAGAAACCCAGTCGGGCAAATTAGCATAGTTTGGATCCGATTGAATTTCAGCAATCCCATCGGGGGTAAACAAGACGGTAGTTTCCAGCCGTTCACGCTCACCGCGATCCAGCATAAACTTGATATATTTGACGCTAGGCTCCCAAAACCCCCAGCCTCCGCCTGAGCCTTCTACTGCCGGAGTCCAGTTAGAGGGACCGAAGAAATTCCACAGATAGCGAGTTCGGGTACCGGATGCCATACCGAAGTCGGAATACTGTAGTTCCAGTAAGCTTTCATCGCTTAGTTTACCAGGGATTTTAAATAGTTGGTAGTAATCCTCTACCAAAGAGAAGGCGTTAGCCCCGATGATCTGGCTGGTAGCATCAGCTACTGTCTGGTAATCTTGCAGTTCCAGGTGAGTCATTGCCTTTACCGCTAGTGCTGTGTGGCGAGTTACTCCACCGGGTACGTCGGTTCGTTCGTTAGGTCGTACGTTAGGCAGTAGCGGGATAGCTTCATCCATCTGAGCCGATAAGTGCTGCATCACTTCCTCAAAAGAGCTTAGTTGGATATTAAACAATGCGCTTGGCTCAGAAGATTCAGGAATCAAAATACGTTCCCACAATCGGGCTAGTTGTAACATCTCAAAGGCTCGCATTACTTTTATTTCAGCAATGTACTGGTCAGCAGTGGCTGCATCGGCTGCGGCTTCTTTGTATTTCTCAATTTCCTCCATCGCTCCGTGCCAGTATAAAATATCAGAATACAGATTGAGCCAAGTAGAATTATACATCCAGAAGTTACGATCATAACGAAACTCATCTGTTCCAATAAGAGGTTCTTGGTCACCTGCGGCATTTACATCATCTCCCCGAACGGAGATAATTGGAAAGGTCTCCCACTGTAAATTATTCAGCTCAGCGTAAGAACCATAGAGCATCAGAATCATATTACTGGTTTCTGAATAGTCAGTGTTCTCTACAATATCCTGGTTTTGTAGTGGTTGCTCAAGCTGGTCTTGGCAGGATACAGTCACTAACAGAGATAATATAAGTGCTGGTAAGCGATATATTTCTTTATGAAATTTCATGATACTATTCATTTGAGTCAGTTTCTAAAGAGTGATATTGAGTCCAATAGTATAAACTGCCGGGATTGGGTAAACCTGACGATCAATGCCATTGGCAACTTCAGGGTTGAAGCCGTTATAATTGAAGACAGTCAACGGTCGCTCGGCAGTTAAAGTCAAACGGGTTTTGGGTAATTTCTCATTATACCAAGGCTGCTCGGAAAACAGGTATGATAAGCGGACATTCTGAATTCGGAAGTAACTACCATCTTCCACGAAGTAATCGCTCATATTCTGATTCCAACCCTTTCGTAGCCCAGCTGCCGAAGGGTAACGATTAGAGGTGCCCGGGCCGCGCCATAAGTTATTTACCAGTTCGGCATCCAGGTTGGTATCGTTAGTAAAGATGATCTCACCTCGCTTGCGGTTCAAGATTTGATGCCCCGTTTGCCCCTGAAAGTTAGCCGTCAGATTGAAATTTTGATAGGTTAGGCCAAAGTTGAATCCGTAGGTAAGGGTGGGTAAGTATGATCCTAGCACCACTCGGTCGTCGGCATCAACTACCCCGTCACCATTCTGGTCGCGGAAGAAGAAATCACCAGGTTCTAGGCTGTTGTCGGTAATGAATTCCTGGGTGTAGCCACTGTTATTGATTTGCGCTTCATCCTGAAATACGCCAACTACTTCATAGCCGTAGAATGCCTCAAAGGGTTCACCTAAGATAGATCGTTGCCGAAACTCGGCAGAGCCATGGTTCAAACTTTCGGCTCCACCTAAACTCAGTACCTCATTATTTAGCGTAGCCAAGTTACCTCCAATGTTGTAAGAGAATCCATCCAGAAAGTTATCGCTCCAGTTCAAGCTCAACTCTAAGCCTTCGTTGCGGATTTCGCCCCGGCTGCGTCGCTCAGTATCCCGGAATACTGGAGGAATAATTCCTACGGCTAAGTTTTCAGTATCGCGGATGAAGTAATCAGCTTCTACCGACAGACGCTCGTTGAACAAACGAGAGGTGATCCCTACGTTGATTTCCTCGGTAGTTTCCCAACGTTCAATCAGGTCAAAAGTGGGGCGCAAGCGACGTCCAGTAACTAGCACATCATCAATGGCGGTAGTGGTTTCTTCCAGCGTAGGGGCACCTACGGCCGGACGAATATTGTCATTACCGAGTTGTCCCCAACTACCCCGAAGTTTGAGAAAATCAATGAAGTTTACATTAAAGAAATTCTCTTCTGAGAGCACCCATCCGGCTCCGAAGGTCATAAAATCTCCCCACTGCTGCTGAAATTTATTATTACCATCGCGACGATAAGTAGCATACAGTAGGTAGCGATCGTCATAGTTGTATGCCACTCGGCCGAAGAAGGATTGAAAGAACAATTGCCCGTTTATGGTACGGTTTCCAAAAATATTGCCGTTGTCCCCATCATTACCAGTTGCGTCCCCGATGTTGTCAACATCAAAATTTAGGGCTCGCGATAAGTACCACAATTCCTCCTGATCGCGACTCGGGTTGGGAGAAATATCTTCGCCCCGCACAAATAATAGTTCGGCATACTCACTACGGTAAGAGTAGCCACCCACTACGGTTAAGAAGTGATCACCGAAGTTGTTTTCGTAAGTCAGGAAGTTGTCCCAAACTTGATCAAAGGTTGCGAGATTGTTGCGCCGGATGGACGAAAGAAAGTCTTGATTGCCGTCAGCGTAGGCAAAATCTACGTTACGGGCGGTTTTCCCTTCCAGACTGTAGTTGTACGATGAGCGGAAGGAGAGGACATTAGGCACAATGTCAATTTCGCCGTAGAAGTTTCCGTTAACTGTACCTGTTTGGTTACGATTATCGTTATACAATAGTGGATAGAAGGGATTTTGTCTACCTCGGTAGCCAATCAGTTGGGCGTTCGCTAATTGATCCTCATTAGCCGTGTTCAATGGATCGTAAGGAGGAAGAATAGGTACTGCAAAATAGCCCTGGAACCAAGCCGCATTTTCGCCAACAAATTGACGGGAAGTGCTCACATTGAAGTTGCCGCCTACAGTTAACCAGTCTTTTACTTGCGTATCAATCTTAGTACGGAAGTTAAGCCGGGTAAACTCATTTCGGGCTGATTTTAATAGTCCTTGCTGGTTAAAGTAGCTTCCGCCCACCGAATAACGGGTTTTGGTTCCACCACCGTTGAAGCTCAGTGTATGATTTTGGATACTGGCTGGCTCCATAATTTCGCGGTACCAATCAGTATTTACATCCGGAACGTTGGGGTTAATGCGGCTGCGGCCAAAGCGTTGCATGGCATTGTCGACAAACGTAATATCGGCATCTGAACCCGTTTCATTCACGTAGCGTACAAACTGCTCAGAGTTCGCCATTTGTAGTACGTTCTGCGGGTTCTGTATTCCATAGTAACCATCGTATACAATCTCTGGTGCTTGCTCGTAGTCACCCGATTTAGTTTCAATTAGCACTACGCCATTGGCGGCTCGCACTCCGTAAATGGCCGATGCCGATGCATCTTTCAGCACTGACATGGTTTGGATATCATTGGGATTAAGAAAATCGATATTGTCAAAGAACATTCCGTCTACTACGTAGAGCGGAGCCGCATTGCCTTCAAATGAGCCAATACCCCGCACTCGCACCGTGGGTGCAGCACCGGGAGCACCACTGCTCACAATTTGTACCCCAGCTACCCGTCCTTGAAGAGCCTGCATGGCTTGTCCGGTAGGAGTCTGCTGAATTTCCTCCGCCTTCACTGTTGAGATAGCCGAAGTCAGATCTTTTTCTTCCTGGGTTCCGTATCCTACTACTACAATTTCGGAGAGAGAGGTAATGCTAGGCATCATTTGTACATTAATTACGGTCTGATTACCGACCCGAATTTCTTCAGTTTCATAACCTACGGAAGAAAACGCTAAGGTATCTTCGGGTGAAGCAGTGATTCGGTAGTTTCCGTCTAAGTCAGTAACTGTACCCGTGGATGTTCCCTTGATAATAACATTCACCCCGGGCAGTGCTGTGTCATCAGTAAAGTCAGTAACCGTACCCGTGATTACTGCCAAATTTCTTTGAGACTTTATTGTCAGTGATGGCGTATTTCGAGAAATGAGAGGAAGCAATGTACTGGTAGAGGCAGCATCATAGACTGACTTTTTCTCTACTTTCTGCACCGATGACCGCTTCTGAAGAATATAATAGTCCTCTTGAAACTGTCGGAATTGTAATCCCATTGGCTGAACCACCTGATGTACAGTACGCTCCAACTCATTCTTAGGCACTTTGAGTACCTGCTTTGCTTGTTGGACATTTACGATCTTATCATTTACTAAATCACTTTGATAAGTGATCTTGATATTGTGCTTCTTTTCTACCTCAAACAGCATCTGCTTAAGAGACTGGGAGGACGTTTGTTCAGGTTGTGCGGTCAGCGTGTTGGAAGAAGGCCAACGAGCTGCCAATTTCTGAGCAGGAGCTGTAAAGGTTGTTAATAGAAGAAGGAAAAGCACGGTCAGCCTGGCTGGCCATTCTGGTTGGGGTACTGGTGTCTTCATAGTGCAGTTATTGAAGTTGAGTTTTACTTCATTCATAGGTTTACATAGGTGAAAGATTATTCCCGTAGGCGTATTTGTCCATCTTCTTCCGTGGCCTGGATGCCAAAGATTTCTTGAAGCAGAGCCAGTAGCATACGCATATCATTATTAGGTAAAGTACCCGTGAGCTTTAGTTGGGTAATGCTGTCGCTCTCGATAATCACCGGAAGTCCATAGAGATCCTCAATAGTTTGAGCGACTTCCGCCATAGGAGCGTCATTAAATAAAAGCTTATAGTTTCGCCAGGAGGTGACTGGATCAGTCTCCACTGCAACGAGGGTAAAGTTGTCGTCTTCGGTGAGGGTAGCTTGTTCGCCCGGGCGCAAAATGACATCGGTTACGTCGTTGAGGGCAGCATCTAAGCTATTGAGCTTAACTTTGCCTTCATCCAAGGTTACCTGCGTAGTTCCCCGGCGATTCTGCACATTAAATTCGGTGCCCAATACTTCTACCGCCAGGTTGTTGGTGTATACCGTAAATGATTGGTGATTCGCTAAGTGCTGTACTGAAAAGTAGGCTTCCCCTTCTAGCCAGATTTGGCGAGGAGAGTCAATCTGCCACTGTCGTTCGTACTTGACGGATGAGTTGGCGTTGAGCACTATGGTAGACTGATCGGGGAGTACGATAGTGCGAGTTTCGGCAAACCCAGCGGTTTGGGTGACCATACTGTTCATCCATAGATAGTATACTACTAAAAAACCAAGCATTGCCCCAGTAATGCTGGCGGCTATTTTCCAGGTAGCTAATGAGCGGCGTTGGGGTAAACGAGTCGAGAGTTGCTCGTATATATTTTCAGATTGCTGGGAAGAGAGTGGTTTTGTGTCATGTAACTCTTGCCAAAGCTGCTGAATTATTTCCTCGTGCTCTTCGGCTTGGGGATGCTTTTGTAGATAGTTCAGTAGTTCTTCCAATTCGTCTCGACTGCACTGTCGGGCAAAATATTTCTGGAGTAACTGCTGCGAACGGTAAGACATAAATACTTTTTATATCTTACTATCCATCTGGCTACTAAAACGAATAGTGAACTCTGAATTTTTTCATTATTTCCATTCCTAAGCCTGAAAAACTGGAATTTTAGCAATTAATAGGGCTTTTCAGTATGAGATTGTCAAGCTAGTGTTTCGTTTCAATTGCAGAGGCTAACGGGATTGGGTAAGTAGAGCGACAATCAGTGTTAGGGTGAGGTCGGCGTGCTGTTTTAGGTAGTGCTTGATAAAACTTATTGCCTGAGTTAACTGAAAACGAGCAGTTTGGGGGGTGATTTCCATTAAAGAAGCTATTTCCCGAATAGTTTTTCCTTGCTGTTGCGCCATTTCGTAAACCAGCTTGCGTTTAGGCGGAAGAAGGGAAATAGCCCGTTGGGCAATGCTAGTGTATTCAGCGAATATCATCTCCTGCTCGGCGGTAGGGGTAGAATCATTCATCTGTTGATAAAGTTGATCCCGTAAGCTTTTGTCTTGAGCTACCTTTCGTAAGAATTTCAGGTTTTCGTTTTTGGCAATCTGGTAGAGATAAGGCTCTAAGGGACGTTGAGGGTCAATCTTGGTGCGATGCTGCCAAAATCTGTAAAAGATATTCTGGGTGATTTCCTGAGCATCTTCTGGCGAGTGCGTAAACTTTAGGGAAAAGCCATAGATTTGCTGATGGTAACGATCATAGATTGCCCGGAAAGCATCTTGGTGACCTTTCTTCAGGCGGGTAATGATTGTAGGTTGTTCGCGGTTCATCAGTATCTAAGGCAAAAAAATATATTTTGCTAGAATCTAGCAAATTTTTAAAAATATTTCAATCTCTACCAGATATATAACCTTGTTTTTAACACATAATTTGTTGCTGGCGTAGCATCATAGAACTTTGTTCTAAGTACTCGCTATTTATTACTTTTATAGCATGAAATTACGAATTCAAGGGAATAGTTTGCGGTTACGACTAACTCAGCCGGAGGTGCAACTTATTGGTGAGCTGGAAACAGTGCAAGAATCTATGGAGTTGGGAAGCGGAAGCCCGGATTTTACCTACTCTCTATATGTTCATACCGAAAATCAGTCCGTACAGGTACAGCATCAGTCTCACGGAATCAGGGTGAGTATCTCTGCCGAGCTTGCCCAAAACTGGGCTTCTACTGATCAGGTGGGTATTGAGGAGCATATCACTCTCGGAAATGATAAGGAGCTACAGGTATTGATAGAGAAGGATTTCCGATGTTTGCACCGTAATAATAAAGAGGAACCTCACCAGTTTCCGAATCCGGCGGCTTCCTGACTATTCGCCTTTAAGCCGAAGCTTTCTTGATAATCGCTACTGAGTCTGGTGATAGTGGTAATTCTAAGGCAGCCTGTTGACCAGCTTCTGACATTTTTTTCCAGGTTTTAGCAACAATATCAACCACTTTCTCTTCCGGGTGTTTTTGGGTGAAGTCAGTAAAGTAGTAGCGCAGAAATACCAGGCAGATCACATCTTCTAGCATCTGTACTTCGGGGTCGCGTTTTAGCTGTTTTTTGCTGAGTAAGGTTTTTACCCGGGTGATTATTTCTTCATTGTAGCCCAGCTCCTGCATAATTTCAGCAGTTCGTTCACCGTGAAACTTTTTGAGCTGATTTCGCCAAAGCAAGTACCCCTTTCTATCCATTGGGTACTTATTACGGGGAATCTTCCAGCGTTCAATATGCTGGGCGTGAGTGGCTATTTGTAAAACTTCCGAAGCGTCGGGGCAAAACGATTGCAGCGTATCGCTCATTCGCCGGGAGTAGAGTAACTCAGAAGGCATAGGATTGCCAGCTTCATTATAATCCATACGCGGGTCTTTCCGGTTGGCATCATCAATTTTATCTAGCGTCCGAGTAAGATGGGAAGAAGAATCTTGGGTAGACATGAAGATTAAGTCGATTAGAGACCGGATACCGGAGACAGGAAGCCGGATTCTAAATATTTAAGCAATAAGTCTGGTCTTCCAATTCCAGTCTTCGGGTTCCGCTACACCAAAGCTAACTGATTTATCTTTTGTCGCCAACTAGCATCAAATTTATTCACCACTGTCCCAATCACAATAATGGCCGGTGAACTAAGTTGTTTTTTTGATTGCTTCAATATCATGAAGAAATTGGAGATGAATAGCATGGTAGAACTAATAGAAGGATCGCAGAAGAACGGGCTTTGAAGGACGCTTTATATACGTAGTGTCAAGATGTTAGGGTGTTATTGTGTTCAGGTGCTCGTGAATGCTGTTTTTAGGTTAATAAGATTCTAAGTTCAAATTTCAAATGCTATATACTCTAGACTCATTAGTCATACTTGAACATTTAAACACAGGAACACAAACTAAAACACTATCGTGAGTACCAAGCGAAATAATATCTTTGCCCTCATTCTTTGCGGAGGATTAAGTTCTCGGATGGGAACCGATAAAGGCTTGAAGGAGGCTGATGGTACGCCTTGGGCTCAACAGTTGTATCAGCGACTTTCTGCCATTGGATTTACTACCTACTTTTCAGTTCGTCCTGATCAGACGGATGCTTATCATCAGCGATTACCCGATATTCCTCTCATAACCGATGAGGTGCTGACGGGTATAAACGGACCATTGCGAGGCATTCTCTCGGCACACCGAAAATTTACCGGGCAACACCTATTGCTCGTACCCTGTGATATGCCTTTGCTGTCGGAAGATGTGTTTGCTTTATGGCTGAAGACTTTTCAAGAACAGGGAAAAACGGTGATTAGCTGCACCGAGAAATGTCATCAGCCTCTGTGTGGAATTTACCACCAAATGGGTTTATCTTATCTAGACGAATTATATCAGCAACAAAGATTGGTTGATCAAAGTATGCACGCCATCCTAGATAATTATCTTCAGCCCGATTATCTAGATATTCCAGCAAAGATGAAGCCGATGTACAAGAACTTCAATACTCCTCAAGATAGCGATTATTGATTTTTAATTGCCATCTCTTCTTTGCCATTGATCATTTGCGCTTTATTCTTCTGCAGTATCCGGTCTCTAATATCAATTGTCCGTTGCTCCCTCTAAGCGTCTAGCCTAACTATCATCTTTTTGATTACCCTTTGGTTACATTCGGGTAGGGGTGTTGCGACTTAGGGGTAAATCAGTGTTGTTTACCCTTAAACCTAATTCGTTATGATCTCATCGCAGACCTTGGCCACCGTGTTCAGCATATTGGTAATGCTTGCTCTGTTGTGGCCCATTCAGGAAAACTGGAGAAAAAAGCCGAAGGATAATTTTCCCCTATCGTACTATCCTATGTTTTCGCACAAGCGGAATACAACCTACTCCATGCCGTATTTGGTCGGTTACGACTCGTTGCAAAATCGCTATTTTATTCCCTACCAATACGCGGGCACGGGTGGGTTCAACCAGGTGCGGCGGCAAATGCGGCAGATGGTTCGGGAAGATCGGCACGACGAACTTATTGAACGGGTAGCTCAGCAATTGGGCGAAACCCAACGTTCTCCCTTTGATCAGCTTGAAAGAGTCGACTTGGTAAAGGGAAAGTACCACTTTGAAGACTACTTCCTACATAATCAAAAAGCACCTATTTCTGAGAAACTATTGAGTACAAGAAAAATAACGAACCCATGAACGCTCTAACCCAAAGACTCCATCAATTTTGGTATCAACCGGCTCCGGCAGAGCGAATTGCTATTCTCCGCATTGCTACTGGGGGTTTTGCTCTGTGGTACCTACTCTCACGTTATGAGATGCTTCAGAAGCTATCTCGCTCAGATATTACCATGTTTGAACCCGTTGGCTTAGCCAAAATACTATACGAACCGATAGCTCCCGGCGTATTCACCCTACTGTTGCTGGTAACGATTTTATTCAATGTAGCTTACATTGCCGGATGGAAATTTAAGTGGACCGGGCCAGTGTTTGCTTTGCTATTACTCTTTTTATTGAGTTATCGCAACTCCTGGACAATGATTTACCACAACCGTATTGCGTTGGTATTGCACGTTTTTATTATCGGCGTGGTAGCATCCGCGGACGCCTTCTCGGTAGATGCTTGGGAAAAGGCCAAAGCTGGAGCCAAGAAAGCTACCGCCCACTGGCGATACGGCTGGCCAATCAGATTGATATGTGCCGGAACGGTGTTGACGTACTTTCTGTCAGGAATAGCCAAAGTGCTAGGTGAGCTTGCCTGGGATTGGGTAAGTGGCGAAGCCATGCGCTCTCAGGTAGCCATTGACGCACTACGAAAAGAGCTGCTAGGCGGAAAGGCCGAGCCATTGTTTGAATGGTTGTACCCCCACGCCGAACTATTTTTGTTTTTCGCGATTGGTACTATGATTATTGAATTGGGCGCTCCCTTTGCCTTGGCGGGTCGCCGAGTTGGAATGGTTTGGGCGGTGCTAACCTGGCTGATGCACTGGGGTATATTCTTTATCATGGGCATTCGTTTTCGCCATCATATGAGCGGTATCCTGTTTTTACCCTTCTTTGAAGTTGAAAAGTTGGGGTCGTGGCTACAACGAGTAAAGAGTCGTGTCTCAAAAGCTGAAAAAGTAACAACTAAGCAAAACATGAAACCAGCAGTGGTGCTGTTTGATGGAGTTTGTAACTTCTGCGACGCTTCAGTACGTTTTGTGTTAGATCGCGACTCCAAAGAATATTTTCAGTTTGCTTCGCTACAATCATCAGTCGGGCGGCGTTTACTGCAACAATACCAAGCGCAGCAGGATTTATCTACTATTATATTGATTGAAAACGGTCGGATGTATCTTCGTAGTACTGCGGTTCTCCGGATTGCCCGACGCTTAGACGGGGCTTGGCCTTTGCTATACGGATTGATGGTAGTGCCTGCTTCAGTACGGGATACCGTGTACCGATGGATAGCTCAGCATCGTTACCAATGGTTTGGGCAAAAAACCGTGTGCGAATTGCCTCAGCCTGGGATTCAACAACGATTCTTGAACTAATAGTCTGTTCGTCTTTATCCGGCAAACATCTAAAACAGGGCTTTTGTAAAGGAGCTCTGTTTTCCTTCACTCACGGTCTCGGGTATGAAACGTAGGGTATTTCGGAGCTGCGTACCTGTCCACCCAGACAAAGCTTGTTAAGAAACTAAACTTACAAAAGGTACTATCCGCCCTATATTTTATACCTAATGTTATGTGGCGTTTGATTTCTTCTAAATCTTTGCAAAATAACCTTTACTGGCCTTAGCTATATCTTCTTTTCAGGATGTCTATTCTCTTTTTGATTCCAAATCACAACCCTACAAATAGAGTATTCGAGTCAAAGTCCAATCCTATTCCAATACCACTCTGGAAACCAAAAACTAATTGCTATCAAAACTGCCAATAGAGGCATGTTTAGTACTGCTCTGACAATTAGGAAGAACTCGAGCGGCATCAAAATCTGAGTGACAATCAATACCACGGCCGAAAGTAAGTATGCCCATGCCCAGATAGAGGTCAGTAAAAGCCAAGCAGATTTAAACTCTTTTGTTTTACGAAAATCTTTCATTTCAGCAGAGTTTGGGATACTTCCCATAGCCTCAGCCAATATTAGTATAAGGGGGCGAGAAAAGGTTAACGACACAAGAAACGCTAAGCTCCAGAGAAGGTGATCAATAGCAGAAGTTGCCAAATAGAAATCAGGATTAAACGTGATGATAGTTCCTATAATTTCTATCAATGTCAATGGGATAGATAATATTGCAAAGAGATTTATTTTTCTGAATACGAAGTGTGTTACAAGCACCACAACTACTCCCCAAGATGCAGCTATCAAAGCACCAATCGGCGGTTTGCTATACTGGTAAAACACATAATAAACGATAATTGGTATTAAACCTCCTACGATAAACGCCTTTAAAGGAAAGTGCTCTCGTATGGAAACCCACCAAGATGGGTTTTCGCGATTCTCTTTATTGCTACCATCCATGTCTTGACAAAATAATCAGGCTATTCTTAAAACAGGAATCGCCATGTGAAGTGTATGGGTAATATCTCAGAAGAATTATCGTCAAACATTGGGTTCAGCTGATACATGAAGCCTAATGTAGAAGCGTTAAGCAAGTCAAAGTTTTGGAAGAATTGCCCTTTAAACCCAATCATTAGTTCCAATTGCAAGCTCGTTTGATTGGTGAAATCAGATAGTGAAAGTGTTTCATTTTCATCCTCACTGCGATAGAAATAACTTGTTTCAGCACCAAGAAAGTCCAACGACTGTACAAATCGCAGTCCACTTTGCACAAACATGTTCCGTGAACTAGCAGCGTTGTTTTCTAAAAAGTAAAATCTGCCTTGTAGAGGGATAGCAATATTTCTTTGTCTTAGTCCTGTATATTTTTTGTCAGGTTCAGCTTCAATTAAAGTAAACCCAGCATTTGAACCAAATTGAATGTCGCCATCAAAATTGTACGTAACCTGCTCAAATTCAACCCCTGCAACTACAGAAAGTCGCTTGTGAAATGCGCGTTCATACATAAGCCCCAACTGAAGGTTATTGCTCCCAGCAAAATATATATCTGGTGGAAATTGCCTAAGTACAGAAGAGCCTGCCCCAAAACTGATATAAAGATTATCGTGCTTTTTAAATACCTCAGTATTCTCTTGTGCCTGTGTTGCAGCGAAAGCACCTAAAGCTAAAATTGTCAATAAAAATCTCTTGTAAGCTTTCATGATTTCTTGTTTTTAAGATCTCATGACAAAGTTCATAAGAGGTAAGCAGACATAAAATAACCTTGGTTAAGTTCGATTTCTGTTTTTGTAAATTCTTCTTTTGATCCTACTAAGTGATTCTGGTTGTACTTGCAGATAGGTAGCCAGATATTTTTGAGGAATACGATGGATGTACTCTGGATACTGGGACAGTAAGTCCAGATATAGTTCTTCAGGGGTTAAAGTAAGAAGTTGAATTTCACGTTTTTCTCGCCAGATGTAATAGCTTTCCGTTATCAATCTACCTATTCTTTCTCCAGTAGCAGAATCATAGTATAAGGTTTGCAAGCTATCATAGTGGATGCTTATTAAGGTTACTTCTTCAATAGCTTCAATCGAGATAAGCGAAGGGCTTCTCGATAAAAAAGAAGCAAAGGAATTACTCAATTCATTCTCAAATGCAAATTCAAAGTTGATTTCGCGACCATCTTTGTGGACATAGTGTCTTACACAACCAATTGCTACAGAAGAAAGGTAGTTTTCCGTTTCACCCTCTCTAATAATGTTCTCGCCTTGTTCAAAGTGTCTTACCTTCAAGTACGGTTTTATTGTGGCCCAATTCTCCTCGGTAATAGGTGCACCCTCCTCTAAGGCAGTTCTGAATGAATGGTATTTGTGATCCTCGCTCAAAAGAATTTGTTGTTATGCTTAGAACTCAGGGTTTGTATCGCTATGCCACACAACTAATTGATAATGGTAATATAGCAATTACTGTTAGAGAGTGCCAAGTGGAGAGGACGCTTAAAAATTGTACTTCAAGACTATGATTGCGACACTAATCCTCATCCCAGCGATCCATTCTGCTATCGGCAAAGCGGAAGCGGTACTCGAAGCTTAGCACGCTGGAGTTCTCAGGGTTAGACCGGTTGAAGCGGCGTTGGAAGTTGTAGACACAGCGAATGCGGTGGCGGCGGCTAATCCGAAAGTCGGTACCAACGGCAGCCCGTACCCGGTTAAATTCACTGTCGCGACGCTGGAGACGAACCCGGTACAGAATCTCAGCACGCACGAAGGGTGATACTTTACCGCGCAAACGCAGTTGGGAGTTGAGGCGAGCGTAGCTACTCACGCGAATGTCGCGCTTAATTTCCCCCACACTGTGCTGCAGGCGAAAGCGGGAAGAATAGGTAAAGCGACGTTCAAAGATCCGTCGGCCGTATAGTAAATCAGTATGAATACGATGGGTATTCGTGCGGTTAGGGCGAATGAAGTAGGTATAACCGTTGATTATATCAAAATTTTTAGAAAGCGGAAGGCGATGTGCCACACTAGTAGCACTCCGCAAGCCTAACTCAACTCGGTTGGGCTCTCGTTGTCCTTCATCTATTACAGGTTCGTCGGTAGGGCGATTCTTTGGAAGCTCCGTATTTTCTTCATCATCCCAGTCGTCTTTACTCTCTTCTTCCTCGTCATCCCAATTACCATCGTCACCCTCATCCCAGTCGTCGTCTTCATTCTCTTCCCAATCGTCATTTTCCTCTTCATCCCAGTCATCATCGTCAGGAAGAAAAATAGGGTCAATAAAATCAATCTCCTGAAAGTCAGGATCATCAGTTTCTATAAATCCATCTTTTATAAAATCAGGAGTAATTTGCAGTTGCTGCTGAAAAGAGATTTCCTGATCGTTTTTCAACTCAATGTCTTTTTGTACCCGGAGATTAAAGCGTACTCCGCGGTACTGCGCTTCGGCGGTAAAGGATAGAATACTCATCAAGCTTATTCCGAAGCCAGAAATAATAGCGAATGGTATGGTTTGTCGTGTCATAATAAATAGAGGTTTGGGGCTAGGTCGTGGAGAGGCGAGCGAGTGTAACCGAAAAAGCAGGAAAAAGGGTGAGTTTAAAAAAAATGATTTTTTTTCTGAGAAGCAGTTACGTTTGATCGTTGCACTGCGACATAGGGGCATTAAAAGCAATTTGTAAATCAAACCAACACAAAATTTTTAGCATAACTATTAAAATTTAACCCCTATGAAAACGCGCATTAAAAAATCATTCATTTGCTCTGATGTAGACACCTATCAAGTAGATACCACTCGCCCCCAATACTACGTACCTCAGGTAGGTGACGTAGCCATTTTTGAAATCCTCAGTATTGGGAAACACACCAAAATGCAGTCAGCTAATCGGCGTAATGTTTCGCTGATGCCGGGCGATCAGATTATGGCCGCGTTTGGTACTCGCTACGCTACCGGACAGTTTGAAGGTTACGTGCCGGACACCATACAGCAAGAGTTTCACATTTTAGGCGGGGGCGGAACCGTAGGCCATGTACACAGTATGCACAGCAAATTTCACCGGATTGGCCCTACTTGCTTACGAATAGTGGGGTACGCTACTAATGCTGCCGGTGAGGTAATCAATACCAAGCGATTGAAAGCCGAACAAATGCATACATTCTCAGGCGCTAGTGCTTCTTTTACGAAAGTGATTCTATCAGTAGGTTCCTCAATGGACAGTGGTAAAACTACCTCGGCAGCCTACCTTGTTCACGGACTGAAAAAGCAGGGAAAGAAGGTCGCTTACATTAAACTTACAGGAACGGTCTACACCAAAGATGCTGATTTGGCCTACGACTTAGGGGCTGACATCGCTACTGACTTTAGCTATTTTGGTT
This sequence comes from uncultured Flammeovirgaceae bacterium, assembly GCA_937883755.1. GTDB lineage: Bacteria > Bacteroidota > Bacteroidia > Cytophagales > Cyclobacteriaceae > Tunicatimonas. The sequence continues at coordinate 46,159 of CAKZYA010000014.1, forward strand.
ACCCCTCTACCTACCTCTGCTCCGAAACTGAACTGCTCAACTTGTACGAATCATTGCTTCGGCTCACCCTGGACAATCAACCCGATTACGTGGTTATAGAAATTGCCGACGGTATTATTCAGCGGGAGACGAAGATACTGATGACCAATCATCGTTTTATGAATACGGTGGATGAAGTGATCTTCTCTGCGGGAGATAGTCTGGCGGCTATTCAGGGAATACAAACCCTTGAGAGTTGGGGCATTATTCCTACAGCTCTGTGTGGTATGTTTACGGCTAGCCCGCTTTTGGTAGCAGAAGTGAAAGAACATAGCTCGGTACCCGTATATAATCTAGAAGACCTTACCGGAGAAGGTGCTAAGCAAGTGATAGCTCGCGCCCAACTTCGCATCGCTCAATGAATTAAAAATCAAACAATAGAGGACGGAGAACGGAAAAAGGAGAACGGAAGTTAATTTCCTTTTCCTTTTCCCTGCCCCTTATCCCTTATCCTTATGTCTACTTCTTTGTTAACTGAATTTTGGCGTACTCGCCGTACCCGCTTGCTGACCATCTTAGGGTTAGGCTGGTTGGGTAGCGTCTGCACCTTTATGGTTCCGGTATCGCTGGGAGCATTCTTCGACATTCACTTTCAGTCGATTACCAACCGTACTAAGTTGCTCAAGCTCTTTGGCGTGCAGCTAGAAAGCATGGAAGCTTTTTTTACCTTCTTTGCGGGGGTGATTGTCTTGAAGGCAATATTTACCTACGCAGAGAAATACTGGATTACCAGAGAAGCCGAACAGTTTATTCATCAGGTGACCCAGCGACTGTTTGCGACGCAAATTAACTGGTCGCCCGAAACCTTTCAGCACAAACCCTACGGACGCTACTTGCTTCGTTACAGCGGGGATATGAGTAGTGTAAAAAACCTATTGATAAAAGGCTTGCACGGGGGGATAAAAGATTTGCTGTTCTTGCTATCAGGTTTTGGTATTCTCTTTTTGCTAAATGCAACGCTGAGTACTATTTTGCTAATATCATTGGTGCTGTACATCCCTCTGATGATTGGGCTGGATCGCTACCAAAACCCATTAATTAAAGAGAAACGTAATCGTAAAAGCTTTATGCTCTCCTACGTAGCCAGCCAGTTTGCCCAGCACAAAGAGATCAAAACTTTATCAGAAGAAAAGAAGGTGATCCGAAAGTTTCGGAAGAAGACCCACAAGCTGTTGATGGCTGATCAGGCGTATCACGTTTCGGAAAATGTGCGGCAGATACTCGCCCCGCTCATGGGGCACATGCTCACCGGAATTCTACTGTGGCAAGTAGTAGTGCGTCCTGAATTACAAATTAGTGGCGGAGCGTTGCTGGTGTATTTATTAGTATTAGCTTCGGTAATTTCACCCTTGAGAAGACTTTTCAAAGTGCCGGGCGTACTACGGAGGGGGATGCTTTCGCTTAGTAAGATTGAGCTGTTTTTACAGAAAGAGGATCACACTGCTTCCCAAGAAGTTGCTACCAAAACCACTACGCGCGAGCTGGTCGCCTGAAACGCATCCAACCAAATAGGGCTAAAAAGGCAATGAAACCTAAAGAGCCGTACAACCAAAGAAGTGGGCTAGATGATCTAGAGGTATGGGGAGTGCCAACAAAAACCAAGTGGGACCAGTAGGTAGGAGCATGAAACTGAGCCAACTGAGGGTTGTCCAGTAAGTCTAATTTTGCCTGACGTAATGCTTCAGCAATGCTATGCTCTTCACTTAAGTATTGGTAAAAACGTTCGCTCAAGTAGGCAGTAGCGTTGTCTTCTGCTTTCCAAAGGGAGGTAATCAAGTTAGGGCAACCCGCATAAGCAAATGCTCGCGATAAACTCATAATACCTTCGCCGTTTACCATCTTACCAGTGGCAGTTTCGCAAGCACTGAGAAAGGTAAGTTGGGTTTCTTGCAGGGGGAGGTTATATAACTCGTGGGCAAATAGTTTGTAGGTACTGTCAGCTTGCGTGTAAGGATAAAAAGCAATATACGAGCGCGAAGGGTCTTCATTATTGGCAATGGCGTGAGTAGCCAGATGAATGATAGATGCCTCATTGCTATATTGCAAAAAATTAGCTTTAGTAGCTTTGCTATGTTCTAGCGTCACTCCGCTCAATTCGGCTATTTCGGCAATGGATGAGGCAAGTGGGGAAAATTGGGTAGGCGAGTAGGCCTCATTCACCGAAAAAGGGGCTAGTGCCAGAGCGTTGTCCAAATCAGCAGTAGCTGTGGTTTGAGCACTAAGAAAAGACGCGGTATACTGATAGCTAACGCTATGGCTCTCTAATAAATAACTTCCCTCGGAATTTAGTAGGGATTCGAAAGGTAGATAATTTAGTTCTTGATGAGGAACAATGATAAGTGACGAGATTTGGTCTAATATCCTTTGAGCGGGAAGCAGCAATTGTTCGTATAAACTTTTTGCTAGTTTGGCACCCTGATAAGATTGACCCGCTCTTATCGTCCTTAGTTCAAGCTGTAGTTGTTGCAGGTTATTAATATAGATAGAGTTGCGAGGAGCGGTGTAGTAGGTGAGTTGCTGAGGCTGTAAGGCAAACAAGTAGATCAGACTATCGCTCAAAAAGTACGATAGCACCGCGCTTTGCTTATTGAGTACTTCTTGTTGCAAAAAAGTAATATTCAGGCTATCGTACTGAAATTTCTGCTGGTGATAAGCAGGGTAGTCGTGCAGTCGATCTTGCAGTCGCGAAAGAGCCAGCTCAGTATCTCTGATTTCAGTTTCCAGTACACTTATTTCTTCCTCAGTCTCGGCCTGGTCAATCCGTAAAAAAAGGCGGGATAAGTTTTGCTGAAGAGTATGTTCTCGGGTGAGTAACGAATCGGGTAAGCCTGTGTAACTACGTACTGTATTTTCTTTTAATGCGGCGGCTAGAGCATTAGCCTTACTCTGCTCCGCCCAGCGAAAAGCAGTTTCTAGGTAGGTTGAGTTTTGGGTTTGTTCGTAAGCCAAAACCGAGAAATCAACCGCCTGTTGATAAGCGGGTAACACCTCATTGGCCAAAAACAGCCGGGCATCCTCATTGTCAAACCATTTGTTCACGTAATCTGCCATCTTAAAAGCTGCCTGGTAGGTATCTAGGGCAGCTACTAAGTAATCAGTTATTTGGTTTTGTTGGTATAGTAATTCTAGACAATGCGCTTTGGCCGTAAGACTACCAAAGAGCGCGAAGTTATTGAATGCTGTCGCGAAATCGTGAGGGTTACTGAAGATAGTGGTATCACTAAAATCATAATCAAACTGAATAATTGCCTGCTGGTAGTAGCGTAAGGCCCGTAGAAGTTGACCTTGTTTAATGTAAGCATTGCCTAGTAACTTATACGTTGTACCAATATCCTGATTTCGGCGAGCCAAAACTTGACTACTGTCCCTAAAAGCCAAAGCAGAATATAACTGCTCAATTGCTTTTGAATAATCATTTTTTAGAAGATAAGCACTACTTAGGCTATTTAGTAGCCGAACATTACCAATAGTAGTTGTGTCTTTAACCTGCTGAAGATAATATAAAGCACTATCGGGTTGATTTTTATTAATATAGGTGGTTCCTAGATTGGTATATACCTCATTTGTGCCTATTCCTAAAGGAATGAGGCTTTTGTACACAATGGCCGATGAATCATATTTTTTTAATAGCCCCAAGGCTGAGGCTATGTTACTGGTGAAACTGTAAATTGCCTGCTGATCATCAATATTCAACTTATCAAGCTCCTGTAGAGCTCGAGAGAAATAGTTAATACTTTGTTGATAATTTCCAGCTTCGAAATAGATCATACCGAAAGTATTATACACTCTATCAGCTTCATTTAGCGAGTAACGCTCAAGCAACTGCTCCGCCTTTTTTAGGTAGAATATAGATGAATCAAAACTATGCAGGCTGTAATATGCATTGCCAGTGTACAGGTAAGGACGATAGAGTAAAGAATCAGTAAGAGAAAAGCGTTGATTTAGAGCAATAGCTGCTCTATACATTTCAACTGCTTGTTCATTTCTATCATAGATCTGATGGATAATACCAATCTTCTCGTAACAGTCAGTCAGTAGTTGAAGGCTGGCTATAATTGTATCACCGGAAAGAATCTGGACAGCTTCTTGATACTTGAGTAAAGCTAAGCTATCAGATTCTGCCGTAGGGCTAACTGCATTATACAATTTTTCAGCTTCTTGATACGCGGGTAGCGTGTCAGGTAACTGGTGGGGTTGAAGAGAAAAGGCATACAGTTCTAGTTGAACGGCATATAGTATACAGCAGAAAAAAAGTCTCATACGTTATTGAGCGGTGAAGTTAGAAAAAAGCTCAATACAGCATGTGACTCTTTTTCAGTATTTATTTCAGAAAGTTTTAGCTAGGGCGCTGGACAATCACCAAATAAGGTGGTCGCCCATTTCTATCCATCATCTTGGCATTCTTCAGCATACGGCCATTGGTAAAGGTGAAACCGTTACGGTCAGCAATTTCATCTTTAATCGACTGGGGTACATCAGCTTCAGTTTCGTAGTAGTAGAAGCGGACATCAATGGAATTTAACGTTCCGTTGCTTGCATCATTCAGTCGGTAGAAGATGGTAAAGTCCCGGGACGTACCGTTGGCGGGGGTAGTGGAGCCAAAGGTGCTGTTGTTGAGAGTTTGCTGAAGGTTGATTGAACCATTAGCCTTATCAATTGCTACTCCTTGTGGAATTACTTCTTGCCCGGGAGCGGGTTCATCCGCCGTACCATCACCGTCGTCGTCGTCAGCACCATCGTCAAATTCGCATTCGCTATCATCATCATCGTCGTCATCATCATCATCGTCGTCATCATCATCATCGTCATCATCATCACAAGGAAGCATCGCCATCGAATTAGCATTGTAAATAGGGAGAGCCAAGCTATCACCGGTGCTTAGCACGTAGATCTTATCTAGATAATTAATACCCGAAATAGTGACGAACGTCCGGCAAGTATCGGTAGTGCCCGTAGGAATGAAACGCACTTCATACTTGAGTCCCGTCTCACTGGCATTTACATCAATCACCCCAGTGGTTGAATTGATCGATAATCCCAGAGGATACGAACTGTAGGCACCCATCAAGGCTGAATCAGGGCTAACCAAGTTGGTAGCGGCTTCTGAAATAGAAAATAGAGTGTCGGGGTAGGTAAACACCGAACAGTCAAAGGGGGTGGAGGGGGGTGTTGTTGGCGGAGCTGGCGGGGGATTAGTATCCACCGTAGTATCTTGGTCTATGGGTGTGGGGTTGTCAACAACATCGTCATCATTGCATGATAAGATTGCTAAGCAAAGGAAAAGTAGTCCAAAGATGTAATGAATGGCTTTTTGTGGGTTACGCATGATAGGTTTAATGTTAGTTTTTTAAATTTCTCCAGTGTCGTACTCCGAAATAGTAATGTAACCTAAAGAGTAAGAAAATAATTATTAGAAGAGTTACTCTTTTACATAAATGAGATACTGTTGCAAATAGTATAAAAAAAAATAAGTAGTATACTACTACTTCATATTTGGTATTTAACTTCAAAAATTGAGGGGCGATTCAGAAAGCTTTTCGCGTTAAATATTTTTACTATTTTTCCAGCAAACGGTTACAAACCACCTATCCACAGCGACCTTAAACTGATAATCATTCATGCGGATTTCCCAGGATTACAATGACCAAGAGGTAGTTCATGCAATTAGAACTGAGCACGATATTGACGAAGCTATTCAGTTTATTTATCGTGAATACTACGGTCTGTTAGAAAACTATGTTCGAAATAATAGCGGCAATGAAGACGATGCCGCCGATGTAATTCAGGAAGCGATTGTAGCCTTTATTGAAATGGTAAAAAAAGAAAAATATCGGGGTCAGGCCAGTGTAAAATCTTTTCTTTATACACTCACCCGCAATTTGTGGATTAGTGAGTTAAGAAAGCGAAAAAGTACTGCCCAGCGTCACGAGGTCTATGAAGATGCACAGGATAATATTGAGCATGATGTGAGTGAACACTTGGCTTACAAAGAAAAGCAGGCACTGATCATTGACCTGCTTGACCAACTGGGTAGCACTTGCCGCAAAATTTTGGAGTTGTTTTACTACCAAAACCTCTCCATAAAAGAAATACTAGGGCACTTGCCCAAGTATACCAATGAGCAGGTAATCAGAAATAAAAAATATAAATGTCTGAAGGAGCTAATCAGTAATGTAAAAAGTTCTCCTACGATTATAGAAAACTTAAAAACAATGTCCCGCTATGTTGAATATTAACGAGGATAATAAAATCGAAATTCTAGAGCAGTATCTCCAGGGAGAATTGGATGAAGTAGAGGCACAGTACGTAGAAAAAACGATCAGTGAAAATGCTGATTTACAGCAAGATATGCAGATCATCCGCTTAGCGAAAGATGCAGTTCATTCTTCATCTATTCAGCAACGGGTACAGCAGTGGCATACAAAGTACCGCCCCACAACCGTTACTGAGCAAGCCCCAGCACCTGTATCAGAAGCTACGTCTGATCCAACACCAGTTGTTTCCCTTTGGACTAGGGTTGCCAGAATAGCTGCCGTTGTATTTGTGGGAGGGTTGGGCTATCTGTTTATTCAGTTTGCCACAGTGAATACCGACAGTTGGTACGATAGTCATTATGTAGAATATAAACTTCCGGTCACCCGGGACGCGGGTGCCGAGTCATCACGAATAGACTCTTTGTATTTAGTGAAAGATTACGTACAGTTAACTCAGCAGTTCGAGAAAATGAGTAACCCTGATTTGCAAGATCAATTTTTGGCGGCTATGAGTTACATGCAGCAAGCTAATTTCGAGCAAGCTGTCCATCAGTTCGAAAATATTCGGCAGCAGAACAGTAATCAGGAAGTACCGATGTTTGCTCCGGAGACGGATTACTACCAAGCATTGGCTCTTATTGAGAGCGGCGATTTTGACAAAGCAGAAGAGCTTCTGAAAAAAATCAGTCAAAACCCTAATCATATTTTCCGACAAAATATTTCTGGTGTTGATCTGTGGAAATTGAAAATGCTGAAGTGGAAAAACTAAAACTTACCAGCAGCTTACCTTAGCGAAGGATCAGGTGGATACTAAAAGCTAATAACTTAAGAATGGTGCCTCTTCTGTTTGTTTTGTTGGACTTAACCATTTCGAGATAAATCCGTTCATTCTAAACAATACTATTTAACACACGATTATACTAGAAATACTGTGCATGACTGACCTTAAAACTCCCAAAAAAAACCTCAAGTGGGCAGAATTACCTGAAGGTTTTCAGAAGCTTCTTCGGCGTTCTTACGGCGAATACAAAGAGGTATTGTATGACCCATCCCTACATCCAGCGGCTCGTAAGATACCCACGTGGAAAGAGTGGTTAAATAAGCACGATATTGACGAAGGTGATAGTTCTCATCATGAATAATCTGCCACTATACGCCTAGTTTGACAATTTGGCTACCGTTATACTTAGTTTGTGAGAAGAAATTATGCTTTCGTGAGAAATAAGGAGTGGCTTAAATTGAAAATATTCAAAAATATATAATTTAAAGATAAAATAAGATTAGAGGTGATAGCATTTTTGGCATATTTTATCCTCGGCATTGATAAAGTTCGAAAAAAATGCCTTTTATTTGGTAACCGTAGCTATAACGTACTGTTATCGCTACCAACAACAGGCTAGTTAACTATATAGGTTTTATTGCATATGATGAGTAGGCTAATTTACTCATACTGAGGCGATAGACTATTTGGCAACTTAGCATATTTGCCAAAAAAATTGTAAAAATATTTTGTGAGACGAAATTTTATTTTAGTGATGAGCGAAATGCTCCGATTTATTTCTCGGCGAACTTCACGGCTACCGAAATACTGATCGACGAGATGCCAGCTAACTACTTATTTTCATTTGTTCATTTTTCAAATTACGTATTAATTTCAAATTTATGGAAGACACTGCAATGCAGGAAGCCGTTGTTATTGGTGACAACGGAGCAGAACTTGGTACCGTAAGTACGAGTGATATCCAAGTTCAGAGTGAGTTAAAGCGTTTTATTCCTCCTCTTACTACCGATTCTAAACAACAACTAGAGCAAAATATTAAGCTCAACGGTTGCCTTGACCCACTGACTGTCTGGAAGAAAGACTCGGGTGAGATGATATTGATTGATGGGCACAATCGCCTGGATATTTGTCAGCGGAATAGTATTGCATTCAAGGTTCGGCTACATCCCTTTAGTAGTAAGGAGCAAGCTAAGGATTGGATGCTTAATCACCAGCTAGGTCGACGAAACCTAAACCCCGATCAGCTGAGTTACTTTCGCGGCTTAAAGTATGAGAGGATGAAAAAGAAGCGGGGAGGTTATGATAAAGTACTTTCCAGCGGTCAAAGTGGCGATAAAACTTCCGAAATACTAGCCAAAGAATTTAACGTAAGTGATCGTACAATTCTGCGGGATGCCGAGTTCGCTAAAGGGCTAGAACTAATTGGACGTTCTAACCCTGAGCTTAAGCATGATATTTTGTCGGGTAATGTGAAAGTGAAAAAAGGAGATGTACAGCTTATTGCCCAAGAGAAGGATGTTCGTAAAGTAGGTAAGGTCAAGAACGCTGCTGACTTATACAATAAGGCTCAGGCTATCCGCCGGGCTAAGCAAGCTAGTAAAGAAAAGCAGGCTCTTATGGCCGAAGATGCTCGAATTAAAGAAGCTGCTGACGAATTAAAGCTTAAAGATCCGGTTTTCTCTTCTAAGGAAGAACGACTACAAATGCATAAAGGCCGTATTATTTCAGCAATTAATAAAGCCATCCAACGGAAGGATAAAGTGGCTCTGAAACAAGCGAAAGATTATTTAAAGCGTATTGAAGACGAATTGTTTGGCAAATTTGCGAATGCCTAAACAGTATAAAACCTTTGCTGTGGCAGCCTAACATTTAGTTATAGGCTGCCACTATTTTTTTAACTGATTCTTAGCTTTTACTCATTTCATTTCTGCATCTCTTAAGAGGTCGATGACTATAATCGTCATTTTCAGTAACTATTAAAAAAAGTGTGGGGCTTTAAGCAAAGATAATTTGAGACTTGCTCACAACTATTTACATATTTTGTCACTCACAGTTTCTGCTCCAGAATACCCCAGTTCCACAGCTCGTTCCAGATTCTGACATGCTTCTTGTAAGTTTCCTTTCCGATGATAGACTAATCCTAAATTATAGTAAGTTTTGGCATTTTCAGGAGCTAACCGTAAGGCAGTACGGTAGTCTTGTTCAGCAACATCAAACTTCTTCAGCTTGTAATATACATTGCCGCGGTTTAGGTAGGCCTTTTCTAAACGAGAGTCCAGGGTAATAGCCTGGGTGTAGTCTTGTAAAGCATTCTGAAATTGAGACAATTTTTCCTGGGAAAATCCCCGTTGGAGATATAGGTCGGCATTAGCTGGAGCCTGGCGGATAGCCGCATCATAGGCATCAATAGCTTGCTGGTAATTACCTGATTGGTGAAGTACCATTCCTCGGTGAAGTAGTAAGGAGGGGGAAGATGACGCATTAGAAAGTTGAGAAAGTGTAGTTTTGGCAGTTTCTAACTGATTATATTCCCGAGTGAGATACGAAAAATTTTGAAGGGCTTCAGGGTGGTTAGCATCAAGTAATAATGCTTGGCGATAGTAATCAATTGCTTGCAGTGTGTCGCCTAAACTTTCTGAAGCTAGTCCCAGGTTATTATAAATATTGGCATCCTCACTACGCTGGCTAAGGGCTAATTCAAAGTGAAGAATTGCTTTTTCATAGTCTTTCAAGGCTAAATAATTGAGTCCCATAAAATTCCATATATCGACTTTCATACCTGACTGTACGGTTTCTGCCGAATGAGTTGAAAACGAAGACGTCCCATCTTCATTAATCTGGGTGGCTCCCCGGAAATATACGGTGGTTGTTTCGCCTAGTTCGTGCTCGAGTAGGTACTTAAAATCTTCCAGGGATGCTTCATAGCGCTCTAATCGGTAGAGTAGCTGCGCTCGTTCAAAACGAGGTTCAACCAGTTTTGGCTCCAGAAATAGTAACGATTGATAATCAGTGAGGGCTTTAGAAAAATCCGCATTTCGTCGGTGTATCCGAGCTCTAAGCCACAGGGCATCCTCATAATCATGCTGGAGGGCAATTGCCTGATTTAGTGCCTCTAAAGCTTGGTTTAATTCGTCATTACGCTCGTAGCGCTTTGCTTTAAAATAATGCGATCGAGCTTGGGCAGTGCGGGAACGCTCCCGTAATGTAGCGATTGACTCTTCTAAAAGACTGTCTGCTGCCAACTCCTGACCAACTAGCTGGGGCGCAAGGGTGATTAGAGTGCCGAAAATGATGAGAAAGCGAGTCATTACGGTTGGCAGTCAGTGTGTTTTATGAGTAACGGATAATGTAGAACAAATAGTTTATGTGGCTATGGATTAGGTACAGGCGGATGGTTCTGAATAAATTGAGTAATGCGTTTTGGATCATCTGTAAGAAAAAGCAGGTCGTGATAGCGTTTTCCATAGGATAATTTTTTTAGTAGTGGATAGATCATAGACTCTATTTCGTACCACTCTTTTCCTAGAAATACCATAGGGCTTAAGAAGTTGAATGATCCATAATGGTTCTGAGCTGCATCCATAAAGATTTCTTGGATAGTTCCAGCACTACCAGGAGCGAAAATTACCCCATATAAACTTATCGCTAATAGTGTATCTTCGCGAATACTATTTGAGAAATATTTAGCAATGTGAGAGGCAAATAGATTGCTAGGCTCATGACCATAAAACCAGGTGGGAATTGCTAGGCTTTCCTGACCTTGCGGATACTTTTCAATAACATATTGCGCTTGCACGATATAGTCCCGGTCAGTATACCGAGGAGCTACTTGTAACATTTCTAACACTTCCCCCAGGGTAGAATCTGGCTGAAATGCAAAATACCCTCCCAGATTGGCGGCTTCCATAATGCCCGGTCCACCTCCTGAAGCTATAGTATAGCCTTGTTCAGTAAGAAGTTTAGCAGTTTGAGCCACCTTTCGGTAAAATGGATCAGTGCGGGGCGTACTATGCCCACCCATTACTCCAATACATCTTTTCTTAGTTAGTCCATTATCCTGAAGCACAATATAATCACGCAGAGCATTATCGATTGCGTGGTCATGAATTCGCTGGTACAGTGCCTCATTAATAGGTGGGTTTAACTTGTATTGGGTGAAATATTCGTAGATTTCCAAATCTTTGCTTTGATCAAACTCTGGGTTGTAACCATCCATTAATTCTTGCCAGGTGTACAGACGCGTCCGGTAGGGTTGATAGGGGAGGCTAGTTACTTTTGGAAAGATAATAGCATCTTGATCAAGCAAGTAGCTTTTATCGGCTGGATGAAAGGAACACCCCAAGAATACAGCATTTTCTAGGTCAATCTGGTGCCAGTCAATATGAACATTAGAAAAATCAATACTTTGTATAGTACAATTTTTAAGTGATGAGTGATGTTCAATTGTGGAAAGTAAAGTTTCTATTTTTCTAAAGGAGCTATTATGTTTGCTAAAAGATATGCTCATAATATTCGTTTATTGACTATATCAGCTACTTAAGGTAATAATAAACCCGTTAGTATGTAATAATCATCTCTTTTTAGGTAAAGAGAGCTTATATTTTCAACTTATTAGCTATCAAGTACATCTTTATTTTCTATAGAAAATTACATTTAGCAGTATGTTAAGGCCAGTTTAAGTCAATTATATTTATTTATTCATATTTTTTATTGTATTTATTACATTTTATAGATACCTTTGAATAAATAATAGAATTTTAACTTTTGAATCATAAATCATGGAGAAGTATCCCGAATTAGTGAGAAAGCCGGAGTGTGCGGAGCAATTCTTTAATGAATACCGAGAGGTAATGCCCGAAAAGAGCCTCATGGCTGGATTTAGCTTTGCTCTTAACTGTGATCTATTTCATTACACATTTAATCGTTATCTACTCAAAGAAGGGAAGAGCTTCTATCGGTTAGGAGAGAGTATACGTAAATTTTACGCCGAAAATGCTAACAATGCCCGTCGGGCAGCGCTTTTCTCAGTATTTATTAGCGAATACTTGGATGCAACCCGCAATCTATTACTAGGTCGCGAGTACTATGAACTCATGGCTCGGTTTGATGAAGCCGAAGATAAAGTACGCAAAATGGTCAACTTACAAATGGGAGAAGTTAACCGTTCTTCAAAATAGATTAGCTACCAATGACTTTTCTATCTTAGATTATGTAATCATTGTAAAGTATACTTAAATACTTAGTTATAATTACCTGAATTTCAATGGTTATCCAACTTTAGTTAGTTGTTGGCGGTTGAGGTTATATAATTTAGGTAGTAGTTTATATGGTAGAAGCAAAAGATCAGTCCACTAGGGTTGATCTTTTGTATTTTGTCCCACCTTTAGGTTTTTCAGTAATAATTACCTCTTATTATTGGATACTAAAAACGATGTAATTCGTATCAAAAACTTACATCACATTGCAAGCACTTAGTTCTGTAGAATAAATGTAATACTTTGTTAATATTTAAAGAGATTCAATTGAATTAATTGTAATATTTAGACAAAATATTTAAAAATAAAGAAATTACGTATAACAATATCTTGCAAATAATAGACATTTATCCCAGAACATAGCTATTTTATTACGTACTATTTCGGCTACTTTCCAATTTTTTGCACTTAGATTCTGGCTATTTTTTCTAAAATTTATGTAATTAGTACAGTGTAATTCATTTTTACATCATTAACCTAAGTTCCACAGTCAGCCTATGTCTAAGCTATTTTTTATATGGCTCGCTATTCTACTGTATCATACTAATTTATCACGAGCCCAACATTTTTCTGATCATACTCCACCCGCTCCATATTCTGTTACAGTAAATCAGCCCAATGGTAATACTCTCCAGGTAGTAGCCAGGGGGAATGCTTTCGATAACTGGATGGAAACCGAAGACGGTTATATACTAGTTAAAAACACCGAGGGCTTTTATGAATATGCTACTGTAGAACAAGGGAAGCGAGTCAGTAGTGGTATTTTGGCAGTAAACCCTGCGGAACGATCAATCTCTCAGCAACGCCAGTTGCTTGGTATTAAGAAAGGGCGAAAACCAGCTTCAGTAAGAAGAATTGGAGGAGGGATCTTAAAGCAATTGTCCGCGCAGGCTAATGCCCGTACTAATTCTTTCTTAGTAGTACCTACTGAGGGCGAAGTAAAAATATTAACTATTTTAATTGAATACCCCGATCTAAGGCACGAATACGAAAAAGAAGACTTTGAAAAATTACTTAATGGACCTTCGGATAAGCCGACATTTAAAAGCTACTTTCAAAAGAATAGCCACGGAAAATTTAACCCTACTGTAGATGTAGTAGGTTGGTATCAGGCGAAGAATAACTATGAATATTACGGAGATAAACATGGTAGAGCTCGAGCTCGAGAGCTAGTGGTAGAGGCTCTTCAAGCTGCCCTTGATGATGGTGTAGATTTCACCCAATATGACAATACCAAAAATGGTAATATAGATGGCGTAATGATTGTTCATGCTGGTCCGGGCGCGGAGGAGGGTGGAAATAAGCTTGAGTATGTTTGGTCGCATCGATCTACCATTACATCTTTACCACTCATAAGCTCTAACGGTAGTTTGAAATTCGCCCGAGATTTTACCATTCAACCAGAAGTGCGGGTAAGATATGATGATATTGTAGGAATCGGTATTTTTTGCCACGAGTTTGGTCATCTGCTAGGCTTGCCTGATCTATACGATACCGATAACTATGATGACCAGCACTATGGTATTGGGGAGTGGGGATTAATGGGGTTAGGAGGCTGGTTAGGTAAAGAAGGGCATCCGGCTGGTATGTCTGCTTTTTCCAAAGAACAGTTAGGCTGGGCGAAAGTACAAGATATTACCGAAAAGACCGGAAAATACGAACTGAAACCAGCCGAAAGCAGTGGCGAAATATTTAAAATTACTACTCCAAATACTAATGAATATTTTCTCTTGGAAAATCGACAGAAAAGTGGGACAGATTTATTTCTAAAAGGCAGTGGGCTAGCCGTATGGCATATTGATAGTGAACGTACGGATCGTTACCCGGAGAGCATCCACGTGAATAACCGTCGGGATTTTAAAGGGGTAGATCTGGAAGAAGCAGATGGGAAAAATGATTTGGATTTTGAGCGAAATCGGGGGGATGAGGGTGATTTGTTTCCAGGAAGCAGTAAGCGTACTGTGTTTAATGATGAATCTGATCCTAGCTCTGACCTTTACGAAGATCAGGGAGAAGGTTTAAAAAGTGGTGTTACTATCACAAATATTCAGCTTAGTAATAATATTGTTTCCTTTGATTACGGTAACAAAGACGAAGATACCAGTGGAACTGACTGCGAAAATGCAGTGGTAGCCCAGACAGGAGACAATACGCTACCAAAAGAAAATTACTGGTACACATTCACCTTACCCAGAGATGGACGAATTGTGATTCGAGATGCAAATGCTGAAGTATATTTAGATTGCGATGCTAGCTCATCGTTGGCTAGCTCAAACGATAATCAATTAACCACAAGCTGGCTGAAAAAGGGCGAAACCGTCAAAATAGAATTAGGAGATAAACAGCCAGAAACATTACCACTAACCTGGCAATTGTCTATCAACAGTGATAAGACTGCTCCAGCCCTAACGGTAGAAACTATTTCTGCTAAAACCTACGGCGATGCAGCCTTTGATCTGAAAGTTTCAACTGAGAGCAACGGTAAAATAAGCTATGAGCGGATTGAAGGACCAATTACCCTTAGCGGAAGTCAGGTGAATATCAATGGGTCAGGTAATGCTAAAGTGAAAGTATCGGTCAGTGAAACTGATGAATACGCTGCTGATGAAGAGGAAGTTAGTTTCCAGATAAATAAAGCGAACCCAACAATTAATTTCGAAAAAGTTGCGGATAAAACCTACGGTGATGCCCCCTTCACATTAGAGGCTACTTCAAGCATTGATAAAGAGGTTTCATTTACTGTGAAGAAAGGTAGCGTAGAAATTACAGATAAGACGGTGAAGATTAATGGAGCAGGAGAAGTAGAAATTGAAGCCTCTACTCAGGAGAGCACGAATTACTTGAAAGCCAATAAGTCTATTTCCTTTAGAGTGCAAAAAGCCAATCAGACGATCAGTTTTGGATCACTTGAAAACGTGATTTTTGAAAAAGGAAAAGAAATTCCGCTTAGTGCTACGTCGGACAGTAAGCTAGATGTTACTTTCTCAATTAAAGAAGGAGAAGACAAAGTTGCGTTAGATGGTTCGGTACTGACAGTACAGGGAGCAGGTAGTGTCACAATTGAAGCTACTCAGTCTGGAAACGAGAATATCAATCCGGCTACTTCGGTGTCCCATACTTTTGAGGTTACCAAAGCTACTCAAACCATATCCTTCTCAAACATTCCGGATAAAACTGTAGGCGATGAAGCATTTAATTTAGAAGCAACTTCTAGTATAGGTATTCCAGTAGTATTCAGACTCATTGAAGGAAATGCTGAACTTGAAGGTAATCAGGTGATACTTACTGGAAGCGGAGAGGTAATTGTAGAGGCGTATAACGATGGTAATGAAAATTATAAAGCTGTAAGTGAGCGTCAATCATTTATTGTAGCCGAGCCAAACAAGCAACAGCAAACAATTACGCTAGCTGATCTGCCCGATACCGTTCTAGTAGATGAAGTAGTTACTCTCGAGGTCAGCGTTAGTAGCAATCTGAACCCAGACATTGATTTAATAGGAACGGTAGTACGAAACGATCTGGCATTAACATTTACTCAAACTGGAGAAGTCACAGTCAGGATTTCTCAACCGGGTAATGATGAGTACAACCCTGCCGAAACGGTTACGCATACCTTTGTTGTGGTGAAATCATCCGAAGTAGAGAACCCATTGGGAACAGATGCCCAGAATATTGTCTACACCACTCCAAATAACCGCACTTTTGGGGATGAGCCTTTTCCATTAGAAGTAGAAAGTTCTTCTAAGTTGCCAGTTTCCTACGAAATTGAAGGACCAGTGGCAATTTCTAATGGAGTGGTGACAATTTTAGGAGCGGGTGAAGTAACAATTCGTGCCTTTCAAACAGGGAATGAAGAGTACGCGCCAAGCGACACAGTGGAGCTAACATTTACAGTCAATAAAGCCACGCAGACTATAGATCTTGAGGTAATTTCCATTGATGATAATACCTTCCAGGTTCAAGCCAGTAGCGATGCTGATCTACCGGTGATAGTTACTGTGAGTGAAGGTGAGGGCATAATTGAAGGAGACATCTTGACGGTTACTAGCCCAAGCGCTACCCTTACGGCTACCCAGGGAGGAAATGAAAATTATACAGCGGCTGAACCAGTTAGTAAAGAGGTAAGCGTTGAAGTAATTACCTCAGTGAGTGATGACTTAGAAGAATCAGGGATCGTAGTTTATCCCAACCCTAGTGCTGGTCTATTCAAAGTAAGGCGGCTAACTAATGGACAGCAACCGCTTCCTTATCAGATTTTTGATCTACGAGGAGCATTGGTAGGACAAGGAAAACTAAATTCCCAGCAGGCTAATATTGATTTAACAAATCATCGGGAAGGAACCTATATTCTTCAACTACACTTAACGGATAACACTAAACAATACCGCATTGTGAAGCAATAAAGCATTCACGCTTCATTACCTGGCTAAGCTATTCCCTAAAGGAGTAGCTTTTTTTGTGAGGGTTGGGTATTTTTCAATATGAACCTGATAACCGTCGCTTTCTTCCAGCAAGTCTTTTCTACCAAAAAAAATTATGAACTTTTTCTTTTTGGGATTAGCATATTTTGCCTTGCTTGTGACTCTAATCAGAACAAGGGTGATGAATTTCAGAAGCCAAATTTTGTAATCATCATGGCCGATGATCTCGGCTACGGCGATTTAGGTTGCTACGGACATCCGACATACCAAACGCCTAATCTGGATAGCATGGCAGCTAACGGCTTGCGATTCACGGATTATCACAGCAACGGAGCAGTTTGTTCACCCACTCGGGCGGCTCTTCTAACTGGAAAATACCAGCAGCTAGTTGGTATGGAAGGGGTGATCTACGTGCGAGGAGAAACACGCCAAACCGGACTAGACACTACGACCATTACTTTTGCCGAACTTCTAAAACCATCGGATTACACCACCGGAATGTTAGGTAAGTGGCACTTAGGCTATCGCCCTGAGTTTAATCCAATACACCAAGGGTTTGATTTCTTTCGGGGATACGTGAGTGGTAATATCGATTATCATTCCCACTACGATAACGCGGGTATCTATGATTGGTGGAATGGGCTCGATTCGGTCAGTGAAACTGGATACGTGACTGATCTGATAAGCAAACATGCGAAAACCTTTATTAGGGAAAACCAAAAGAACCCTTTTTGCCTGTACATTGCCCACGAAGCACCGCATTGGCCTTACCAAGGGCGCAACGATCCGCCCGACCGTTTTCCTAATACAGAGTTTAAAAGTTTGGGCTCGCGAGAAGATTATGCCGGTGCATATCAGGAAATGGTAGAAGTAATGGACGAAAGTGTGGGTGAAGTACTCGCTATACTTGATAGTCTGAACCTGAGTGAAAATACGTTAGTGTTCTTCTGTTCCGACAATGGGGCAGTTGACTCGCTAGGCAATAATGGAATACTGCGAGGGCATAAAACTCAATTATGGGAAGGTGGGCATCGGGTACCAGCAATCGCTTACTGGCCAGGCACAATTACTCCCGGAGCTACTGATGCTACGGTATTGAGCATGGACGTACTACCTACAATACTTTCATTGGCCAGTGAGAAACTCCCACCAGATTTAATGACTACCGGGGTGGATTTCTCACCCGTTATTATTCAACAAGAAGAATTACCTGAGCGAACTACTTTTTGGCGATATCGGCAGCAGTGGGCGGCTCGGCAAGGTGATTGGAAGCTACTTATTCGCGGTGATAGCACCTATCTTTTCAATCTTCAGCAAGATATGGCTGAACAACAGAACCTAGCTACCCAATATCCGGAGAAGGTGGAAGAATTACTCGACACACTCAGCCAGTGGGAAACAATAGTAGAGCAGGTTCCTCAGCGAACGAATTAAGCTAGAACGTGTAGCCGAAAGAAATGACCAGACGTCGAATCGTTCTTTTTTCTTCAATACGACTCTCACCTTGCCAGTCCTGAAAATTATACGCAAAATCAGTTTTCTGAATTTTGTACCCCCCAGTAAATGTGAAGGCTGAACGTTCTAAATTAATCTGATACCCAAGGCCAGCGTGTATATACAAACCACCTCTAGTGTGCTCGTAATCAATACCCGAAACATCGTCAGTAGGCCAAGCCCAACTTCGCCCAATGCTGCCATAGTAAATCGGGCTTGCTTTCCGATCGATAATAATCCCTCTCACACTAGCATAAAGTGGCAGTGTGCTGACACTACCGTATTGATCCAATCCAAAACCCAACCCGGTCGTTAGATACGGTGAAAAGGCATACCCGTTCACCGTGTGGATGCTCAGCGTTGCGTTGGCTTCGTATTCATTGTCACCAATTTGCACTCCTAATTCAGCGAGGTGGAAAAAGCCTCGGTCACGCTCAAAGTAGGGTTGAGGTTCATCTTCCGGCACTGTTCCAAAATAAATCTTTTTGATGGTATGATAAGCCAAATGCGTTTGGGATAGTGAATCGTGTTCCAGGGTTAGGTAGTTTTCGTGGATAGACATTTGCATCCGGCCAGTTACTTTCTGGCCATTTTTCAGAAAAACGGTGACTTGGGAACCCTCTTCCTGAGCAAGAAGTAATAAAGGCGTTCCCAATACTGCCAAGAGTAAGACTAGTAGTACTTTTTTCATGAGTAGAAGGGCTGTCAATGCTTAGTTCAGGATCTCGAGTTCTGAGTTAAAGAGATTACTTAACCCTAAACCCAGAACTCCAAACTATTGATCTATAGAGCGGCTAATGTCATTTTACTGAGTAGCTTTAAGTCAGTCGGGTTGGAGTAGTCGTACTGATACAGGCCATCATCACCAATCACTATGAGAACTCCGTTCAGAGGAATTACATCAAAGGCGTGAATATCTTGGATATGCGCCAGACGATTTGCCGTAATGTCTTGAGAGTTGGTAGCATCAAACACTTTCAGTCCAAATTCCCCCTCGCAGATGAACAGTGTGGTTTCATCAATGGCTAAGCCATGGGGGTGATCCATTGCGTAAGACTCAATAAGCTGAGGACTGCTTACATCTTCTACGTCGAGAACATCTAACTGATTGTCGGCACCCCAGCAGGTATTACCATCTCGTAGAGTTACGTAGGCTACCGTATCATTCGCGATTACCGGATCGCAAGCTCGGGCGTGAATAAATTCACCTTCGTACTCAGGGTTATCGGGGTCAGTATTGTTGTAGATAAACATTCCTGCCTGAGAGCCAATGAACAATTTATCTTTATAGGGAAAAATCGTTTCAATGCCAAAGCCGACCATCACTTCATTTCCTTCAATGGGATCTTCAATTTGGGTGATGTCAAACACTTGGAGGTTACTGTCGTCTACCGCGTAGAGCCGTTCGCTGCTGATGGTAAATCGGGCCATTGAGCCACCGATGCCCGCCTGGGGTTGGGCAGTAGAACCACCACTAGAATTTGATAATGCTCTCGAATCAAATGCAACAAAATCAACATTTGCCCATTGTTCGGCAATCACGCCGTCTTGGTAGCGGTATAGTCCGGGGGCAAATTCATCTAATTCGCCTTTCAGTACTTCCACGGCTTCCTTCTCTACCCAATCGGTTAAAATACCCTCCTCACCCCCTTGAAAAGTAGACCAAGAGTTAAATCGAGGAAACACATTTTCTACCCGTTTGGTAATAGTAACATCATCCAGATTACTGATGTCAATTGCCAGTAAATCAATGTAGCTATCTGCGTACAGAATATTGCCCTTAGCTGCCATATCAAAGTTACCTGGAATGCTAATAAAGCTCAAATTAACTGGATTAGCTGGGTCGGTATTATTGATTACATGAATTCCTTCTCCTGGCTTATTAATGAATAAATAGGGGGCGAGGTAATAAATCTTTCCAGTAGTGCTCAGCACTTCGGGGGGAGCAATAGCAAATGAGCTTCTCAAATCATCGGTTGTCATGTAGACAGGTTCCAGATAGCGGTACGTTCGGGTCACTTCCACTTTGTCGGAACATTGAGTAAGCATAAACAAGCAACCTAGTGCCGCTACATGAAAAATAGCGTAGCCAAACCAAACCTTCGGGCGGATTAAAGACAGGTGTTTCATAGCAGTGGAATTTTTTCAATGATTGATGATGAAAATGGGGTATTGATAATAAGCGACGATAAAGTGTTGTGCATGAATAGATTATGGGATAATGCACAAAATTCTGCATCATTACCCATTTATACCGCTAAGACACTCATCATTAAGTGTAGGTTGGAAGAGAATGAAAAAATTTGCGAGAATCAGAAAGTGAACCCAATAGTTGTAGTAACCTTACGGTAGGTTATTTTTTCGTGTACTTCTAAAGTCCCACCCCAAAAATCTTGGACTACATAATCTAATTGGGCTTTTTGTAGCCGATAGCCTACTTGAAAAAACACGGCACCACCCTGGAAGCTTCGCTGAATACCCAACCCAGCGTGCCAAGTAACTCCCCCTTTTGCATCGCGTAGTTCGGTAGTAAAGCCATATCGTCCGGTTTGTACCCGGCTAAGTCCGGCTTCGGCAAAATAAAATAGACTCCACCGACGGGGGGATAGCAATCCATGTACTCGGGAAAAGATGGTTTGAGTTGTTAGCAGATCGTACTGCATAAAACCTAATCCCAGACCGAGTTGAAGTTTAGGGTCAAGTACGTAGCCGCCGGTCAGGGTAATGGCTGCTAGATTATCACCATTAGCAACGTCTCCAAATTGAACACCAAAGGTGGCCGTGAAGAAAAATTCACCTTTAGTAGTAGGGTTGAGGTTAGGAGGATAGGGTAATGGTGGTCCGTAATGAACAGACCGGATTTTATTGTAGGGTATATGTTGCTGGGTAAATGGATCAACCCTAACCGAGATATATCCTTGAAACAGTGTTAGCGTCTGATACCCGTGGACATGCGAGCCGTCCCGTAAATAAACGGTAACTTCCCGGGTAGAATCACCAGCTTGCGTTACTTGCCCAAAAACAGAAGTTGATAATCCTATCAGTACAATTGATGCAAGGAAAATACGCTTGATCATAGATGTGATAGTATGAGACCAGCTTGAGCACTGAAGAGTGCTCAAGCTAATCAGATTTTTAGAGAGCAAGTCTGGTAATCTTGCTTAGTAGCGTAATCTGGTTCAGGTCAGAGTAGTCGTACTGATAGACCCCGTCTTCGCCAATAACAATAAGCTTATTGTCGCCAGTAATCACATCATAAGCATGAATTCCCCCAATAGTTGCTACCAGATTATCTTCTAGTTCAAACGGGAAGTTGGCATCAAAAACTTTTACACCTCCAGCCCCTTCACAAAGAAACAGGGTAGATTCATCCAGACCCATACCGTGGGGGTGTTGCATCTGGTAGCGGGCAACTTCGTGGGGAGAGTGAGCATCTTTAATATCTACCAACTCCAGCACATTTTCAACTCCTTCGCAAGCATCGCCCGTGCGTAAGGTTACGTATGCGAGTGTATCGTTGGCAACCACTGGGTCGCAGGCAGTAGCGTGGCTGTAGGATGATAACAACCGGGGTGATTCGGGGATAGATTTGTCATAAATAAACATACCATTTTGTGCTCCAATAAACAGCCGACTTTGATGAGAGTAAATGGTCTCAATCATGACGCTGACACTCATCTCGTTAACCGAAGTGGGGGTGGAAGGGGAGATGAGGTCAAAAACTTGCAGGTTTTCATCATCAATGGTGTACAGATGATCGCCATTAACCACAAACCTAGACATAGATCCACCTCGCCCTACTGGAATTACCTCAGTCTGACCAAACTCCTGAATAGGTACATTAGATTGTTGGACAAAACTCTCACGGGCGTGCTCGGCAATATCTAGATGATCAAAATATTGATAAATCCCTGGCTCCCAGAGTGACCCCGAAAATTCTCCTTCAAATGTTTCCGTCACATCTAGTTCTTCCCAACGGGTAACTACCCCTTTCTGGGCATCTTGGTAAAAACCAAAGCTATTGAACCGGGGAAAGACATTTTCTTCCCGATGTAATATTCTGATATCCTGAGGGTTACTGATATCAATGGCTAACAAATCGATGTAGCTGTCGGCGTACATGATATTATCTTGTACGGCCAAATCGTAGTTACCCGGAATGTTGATAAAACTGATCATCTCGGGCTGGGTAGGCTCACTATTGTCAATAATGTGAACTCCCTGACCAGGCTCATTCAAAAATAAAAAGTGCTGATACTCAAAAATTTTTCCGGTACCGCGCACTGTTTGAGGGGGTAAGACTCTTACTGCCTCCCTGATTTCCTGAGTAGTGGTATAAACCGGGGTCATCCGGTGAAAGCGAACCGTAGAAGTAACTTGATCAGTGCAAGAGGAAAGAAGGCTGAGGCCAACGCAAACAGGAACAACGAAAACCAGCGATTTTCGGACGAGAGGAAGCGCGAGAAAAGGGTTCATAATTGAATTGATTAAGTAAAAAATTAGGCCTTATCAATTCATACATTCGCTGTCTTAGCTGATTAGTAAACGAGCAATTTTAGCTCCAAATTATTACCAACTCAAAATAAATTTTCTAGAACTGGGAAGGTGCAAAATTTTATTTTAAAAGCTGGGTTTTCAGAGGTTGGTCGGTAAACGGCGAATAATTCGGGGAGCTAATACGACAACTACTCCCAGAAAAATAGCTAACATTAGCCAGGCACCGTTAAGAGAAATACCTTCGGCAATAAAGCCAATGAGCGGTGGGCCAATTAGAAAGCCAAAATACCCCATGGTAGTTACGGCGGCAATACCTCGTCCGGGTGCTTCAGGATTAGCGTACCCAGCGGAGCTAAAAATAATGGGGATTACATTGGATAAGCCCACTCCCACTAATCCGAACCCGATGATGGCTCCCCAAATCTCTAGAATAAGAAATACTGCCAATAGACCTATAGCAGCGATCAAGCTTCCAAACTGGAGTACTTTTTGGCGGCCTACGGCTCGTATTATCTTATCGCCCAGCAGCCTTCCGGCAGCCATGGTGAGGGAAAAAGCGGCAAAACCAATAGCAGCCTGTGAAGCGGTAGCATTGGGTAAATCCATGATATGAATAGCAGTCCAGTCGGCCATTGCCCCTTCCACCATCAAAATAAAAAATCCTAGCAATGCTAGATACCAAACCAGGGGCTGGGAAGGAAAAACTAGTAGCGGTTCTTTCTTGGTAGAATCATTTTTCCCGACCTTTTCAGGCGGAAGTAAAAACCTTAGTGCAACAAGTACTAAAACAAATAAAATACTTAGCATAATAAGCATGTGCTGAACGGGGGTAAACCCCATTACCAGAAAGGCACTAGCTAGCCCGGCACCTGCTAATCCACCACTGCTAAACAAACCGTGGAAAGAGGACATAATTGCTTGTTGGTACTTTTGTTCTACCAGTACTCCGTGAGCGTTCATAGCCACATCCATTGAACCATTGACCATTCCGAAGAAGAAAAGCAGTACTGCTAAGCTGAGATAATTGGGCATAAGTAGGAGTGTTGCTAGTAGTAGGCAAAAACCAATCGCAGTGAAGCTTACCACTGATTTACTCCCGATCTTTTCTACTAAGCCTCCGGCAATGGGCATCGCTAAAATCGCTCCGATAGCAATAATCAGTAATGTTAGGCCTAACTCGCTTTCGCTCAAACTGAATCTATCCCGAATCATCGGAATGTGGGGAACCCAACTGGCGAAACCTGCCCCATTTACAAAAAAAATAACCGAAACGGCAATCCTGGCTTTTTGAAGTCGTGTCAAGGTTGAATTGTTAAATGGTTCGATTGGCTAGGGGCGTGGGGATTGGAGGTTGGAGTTAGTTGTTTACACTGTGCTCTTATCTCTCTGCGCCTAGCCCCACGCCCTTTGTCTTTCAATTTCAAATTTCTTTCCACTTTCCGTATCTCGCATTTTCAAACGGTTATCTCAATCAAATTTCCATCGGGATCAAGAAACGTGCTTTCGTAGTAGCCATCGCCAGTCCGGCGGGGTCCGTCTACGTGATGTATACCAGCTTGCTGAAGCTCTTGGGTTAGACGGTCAACTTCCTCAGTGCTTCCTAAAGAGATAGCAAAGTGGGCAAGTCCTACTGACGGTGATTCTTCGGTAGCAATCAATCCCGGCTTATGCATTAACTCTAAACGAGCACCTGACGAAAAGCTAAGAAAATAAGAAGTGAACTGCTTCTTAGGATTGTAATACTTCTCTCCCGAGGTAGCACCGAAGTATTGGCAATAGAAGTTCTTCAACTTCTCTAACTGATTCGTCCAGATAGCAATATGCTCAATCGTCATTAGAAGTTTGTTTTATACAGAATATTCTTCTTGGTATCTAGCTCAAGTTCTTACAAAGTTAGGGTAACCGATGGGCTATAACTACATCTGATTTTACTAATATTGGTGCTTAATTAGCTTTATTTTAGATAAATAGGCTATTTTGCCATCAGTTTTATGAAACAACCTCTTCCAAAATTTGAGAAGGTAGTCGCTGATCACGACAGTTCCTTTAAAGTTCAGGAGTTAGATCAAGATACAGTTTGTCCGAACACCCGCTGGCATTTTCACCCCGAATATGAGTTGACGTACATTTCTAACGGAGTGGGGAAGCGGCAGGTAGGTACTCACTTATCTACCTTTACTGATGGAGAATTGATTTTGCTAGGAGCCTACGTTCCTCATTTCTCGTTTAGTATGGGAAAGCCCCAAATGTACCAGGAAATTACTGTGCAGATTAGTCCCGAATTTATACACTCCCAGCTTTTTGAACTACCGGAACTTCGGTGCATAAAGTATCTGATAGAATCAGCCAAATTCGGAATCTCCTTCGGAAAAAGCACTAAACAGAAAGTTGAGGTGCTATTAAGAAAGTTGGTAAAAGCTGATGGATTTACCAGAATACCATTAGTACTAGAGATATTGAATGTTTTAGCAGTTTCTCAAGAAAGTACGCTGCTAAATGCGCGAGTATTGAACCTAAACAGTAACTCTCAAAACATAGAAAAAGTTAGTACGCTATTTCAATACATTGAGAAGAATTATCAGAAGAAGATAGAATTAAGCAGTATAGCTCGCGAACTCGCCTTCTCGGAGACATATACTTGCCGATTTATCAAGCAAACTACTCTTAAAAACCTCACCCAAATTGCCAACGAGTTTAGAGTTGCCAAAGCCTGTGAATTACTGGTAAACACTAACTCACCTATCTCAGAAATTTGCTACTCGGTAGGGTTCAACAATCTCTCTAACTTTAATAAGCAGTTCAAAACATTAACTCAAAATAGCCCTCGGAGTTATCGGGAAGAGTTTTGGAATAGGGCAACTACCTAATAGCTTACCGTTGGCTTCACGCACACTGGTAATTTGCACTTACCTTAGCCAAGCTAGATCAAAGTTAAAATCGGGTAGTACAGTACCTCCTATCAGTGTCTGGTCAAAGCCGATGATAGATTCAATTTTGTTATCGTGGTATACCCAAGCTTTTTCTTCTTTGGGGTAGATCAACCACCCCATGCGGCAGCCGTTCGCCATCCACTCATCCATTTTCTGCTGAGAATCTTTCAGGGTATCCGACGGGGAAATCAGCTCAACAATAAAGTCGGGACAGAGGGGTGGGAACTTCTCCTGTTCATTGTAGGACAAAGCATCCCAGCGAGATTGTTTTACCCAGGCTGCATCTGGGGAGCGCATTGCACCATTGGGTAGAAGAAAGCCGGTAGATGAATTAAAAACTTCGCCAAGCTGGGCTTCGTCATTCCAAATCCACAAACGAGACGTGATACTACTATTTTTCTTTCCAGTGAGTCCTCCGGTGGGTGACATAATAATAATTTCTCCGTTCGCATTCCGTTCAAGCCGTAAGTCACGGTTTGCTTGGCAAAAATCGTAAAACTCATCGTCAGTGAACTGTAAATTCTTGGGTAGCCTAATCGCGTACTTTTCCATAAGATGAAAGATAAGAAATTTTGCTGATAGCTGATAGCTGATAGCTGATAGCTGATAACCTCCAGGGCAAACGCATCAAAATTTTCAAATAGCTTTTCTGGTTAATGAAGCAGGTTTTTACTTTACATATCAAAGAGAAGATGAATGATGAAAGTACCAATACTCTTTAAAATCAGCATATCTAGATTTTGATGCGTTTGCCCTAGATAACCTCGGATATTACTGTCGATCTATTTAAAGCATTACAACAAATACTGATCTCCTATCTCAGAAATTTGCTACGCAGTTGGTTTTAATAATCTCTCTAACTTTAATAAGCAGGTTAAAGTAGTGACCGAAAGTAGCTCTCGAGAGTGTCGTGAAGAGTTTTGGAAGGGTGAAATACAGTGAGAAAGTATTATTAGGTAAGCTTAGGTTAGTTTATGCTTGATTCTGTCACAACATAAGGATTGGCTTAAAACTTATTTGATAAACACTTAGGATTAATAGAAAATATGGATTAGATTTTAAAAAGGGAATATCACTTTTACACCTATGAAAAAAACCGCTTTATCACTCACACTATTGCTGTTTACTATTACTGCTTTTTCCCAAACTGGCTTTGGTATTAAGGCAGGTGGAATGATCGCTACTAAGACAGTAGGTGACCTTGATCGCAATCTAGAACTTAAGAAAGCTTCTTATTTGGGAGGGGTATTTTATAGCATCCCTTTTAACAAACGATTAGGATTACAACTGGAACTTCTCTATGCTAACAAAGGAATCAGTGAACGAGAACAATTTCTCATTAGAGAAGATCTACATTACCTTAACCTACCTATTATGTTACAATATGCGATCACCAAACGTTTTGGCGTAGAGTTAGGACCAGAAGTGGGGTATCTATTAGAACAAAAACAGATTTTTAATTTTGGGACTCAACCGCGTAGTCCGGCTCAAAAAAGCTTCGATATGGCGATTAATCTAGGCGTGAATTACGCGTTGGTGGAAAAAGTGTTTCTCAGTTTACGCTACAACTTTGGCATCTACGATACGATCAAGCCTTTCAATGAATTCTCTCCTGATAGGCCTCCTCAGGAAGATCCATTTACAGGAAACCGAACGCTACAATTTAGCGTAGGCTATCACTTCAGTCAATAAATTCAAAATAACTAGCTATTTACAAAGCTGACGTTACGCAGTGGTTTCTCCGAACCTATTGGCAGTCACTACCCGGCGTGGGTCGCTGCGGGGTCTCAAAAAAGCTACCTAAGAGCCTGATATGCCGGAATAAATCCGGTAAGACTTACTATTTGAGTGATTCATACGTAACATCAGTTACAAAGTTCAAATCTCCCTTTCTTTTTACCCGATTAACATATATTTAAACAAACAACTATCTAACAGTTGTAAAGTACAATTCTAATCTAGCAAGCCTTTTAAGGTATCTTGCAAAAATCAGCCAAGGGGGTTCCGAGTACTCAACTAGATATCAGGACAAAAGTCGCCTGAATTTACTTTAATGCTAACTATTTAGCACTGGCACCGTCCATATGATTCGCCAGAATATCCTCCAGATATTCTCGGTTGTTGGCTAAGCGAGGTACTTTATTTTGTCCGCCTAGCTTACCTCGGCTTTTCATCCAACGGTAGAATGTGCCTTTGGGAGCAGCATGAACCAAGGGGGCATCCACTGCGAGTGATTTTTCTCGTTTAGCGCCGTAATCAGAGTTGAGCTTTTGCAGTGTTTCGTCCAGAATCTGAGTAAACTGTTCAAGCGACTCCGGTGGTTGAGAAAATTCAATAATCCACTCGTGGCGGCCTTTATTACTTTCACCAATATATTGTGGAGCGGCGGTAAAGTTCTCAATGAGTGCTCTGCTTCGTTTACAGGCTTCAGCCAAGGCTTGTTCCGCATTTTCTATCACCAATTCTTCACCAAAAGCGTTGATAAAATGCTTGGTTCGTCCGGTTATGAGGAATCGATATGGAAGAGTGGAGGTGAAGCGAATAGTGTCCCCAATTTTATACCGCCATAGTCCCGCATTAGTGCTAATTACAATAGCGTAGTTTTTTCCTACTTCCACTTCGTCAATAGTAAGAGTGCGAGGCTGCTCCTGATCAAATTCATCCATCGGAATAAATTCGTAGAAGATGCCATAGTCCAGCATCAGCAGCATCTCTGTAGAGTTGCGCTGGTCTTGAATACCGAAAAAACCCTCGGTGGCATTGTAGGTCTCAGTGTAGTGCATTTTATCCGAAGGAATCAGCTTCTGAAATAAGTCGCGGTAGGGTGTAAAAGAAACGGCCCCGTGGAAAAATACTTCCAGGTTAGGCCATATTTCGTGCACGTGTTGGGCTTTTTTTAGCTCTAAAATCCGCTGCAAAATTACGATGGTCCAGGTAGGTACTCCGGCCATCGCTGTTACATTCTCATGGATTGTAGATCGGGCAATCTTCTCTACTTTGTCCTCCCAGTTATCCATCAGGGCAATGTCTAAACTAGGGGTTCGAGTGAACTGAGCCCAAAGAGGTAAATTCTTCATCAACACGGCTGAAACATCGCCAGTATACGATTCGGAATTCTGGTCGAGCTGGTTGATCTGTTGACTCCCGCCGATAGTTAATGTTTTTCCGGCGAACATCTTGGTATTTGGATAATTATTGACGTAGATAGAAACCAGGTCTTTTCCACCTTTAAAGTGGCACTCGTCCAATGCTTCTTGGGAAACGGGAATGAACTTGCTAGTAGCATTAGTGGTGCCCGACGATTTGGCAAACCACTTGATACGTCCGGGCCAAAGAACATTCTCTTCACCGTATAGCAGACGGTCAATGTAAGGGAAGAATTCTTCGTAGCTAACCACGGGTACTCGTTCCTGAAACTGCTTTACGCGAGAAATATCCCGGAAACTATATTTTCGGCCGAAAGAAGTGTCTTTAGCTGTTTTTATCAGATTGTGAAAAACATCGAGTTGAACGTCGTGCGGATACTTTAGGAAGAGTTCAATCTGATGAATACGTTTCTTCATCAGCCAAGTCAGGACGGAATTGACTATCTCCATGTAATCAAATCTTTCGTTTTAGCTCAAAGTGCTGCCCTAGGTACACCCGACGTACTTGCTCATCGTTGGCCAAATCTTCGGCTGTACCCGCTTTAAGCAGACGCCCTTCAAACATTAGATATGCTCGGTCGGTAATTGAGAGAGTCTCATTAACGTTGTGGTCGGTAATCAGAATACCAATATTCTTATTTTTGAGCTGGGCGACAATGCTTTGAATCTCTTCTACGGCAATAGGATCTACACCGGCAAAAGGCTCATCAAGCAGTACAAACTTCGGGTCTACGGCCAATGCCCGGGCAATTTCGGTACGGCGCCGCTCTCCACCTGAAAGTACCGTACCCAGGTTTTTTCGAACGTGAGTAAGGCTAAATTCTTCTAGCAGTGCATCTACTTTATCACGACGCTCCGATTTGGATAGCCCCGAAGTCATTTCCAAAACGGCCATGATATTATCTTCTACACTAAGTTTTCGGAATACTGAGGCTTCTTGGGCTAAGTAACCGATGCCTCGCTTAGCTCTTTTATACATGGGCAAATCGGTAATATCTTGCTCATCTAAAAAAACCTTGCCCTCATTGGGTTTAATAAGGCCAACAATCATGTAGAAGGAGGTAGTTTTGCCAGCACCATTCGGCCCGAGCAGTCCGACGATTTCTCCTTGCTGGACTTCAACAGTGATATGGTCTACCACCGTTCTACGCTTATACTTTTTTACCAGATTTTCTCCTTTTAGTAGCATGAACCTAGGTCAATTGAGATAAAGGTACTGCTAACTAACGAATTTTTTGGGGAATAGATATAGAAAGAGGGGAAAGGCTAAAGATATTCAGCCAGAGCGGTGTTTAGTTGAAGTTCAAATGACATTCTTCTTTGTTGTTTCTGGGCTACTGCGTCAGCAAGTACGGCCTGAAAAGCTGGGTCACCTGAAACATATTTGACCGATAAATAGTGGTTTCTTTCTAGAATAAGCCGATTGCCAGAAGCATCAACTACTCCCTCAAAAGACTCACCTTCGTTTTCGCATAGGTATTTCTTTTTCAATACGTTGAGAATCCGATCGGTATTTCTGAAGGAAAGATTCTTGAAAATAGTGTCAATGATAAATAGATGACCTTGGATAAAGTGCAAAGTGGTATAGCAAAAAATATGATGAATATTTAAGCGATAGACTTTCGCCTGGTGCTCACGGAACAAGGGGTTTTTCCAACTAAACTTAGGTTGACCCAGTTGGTCGGCAATATCTTGCTGAGTAGATCCCAACTCTAGTCTATTAAATCGAAGGAGCTCGTCGGTACGATAAAGGTACGTAGGGTGGTTACCTACTGCCAAAAGTTGACTAGGCGTTTTTTCAGTGATTAAACTGGTATAATATTCTTCTCGTGAAGTATAGTATCGATACCGAGAATGATACAAAGACCAATATCTGGAATATTTACTAAAATTAAGCACTGTGCACGGTTTAAAGTGATGATTGACAGGTGCAATGTAGCTCGAGATTTTTAAAAAAAAAGGACAGTATTACTAAAAAAAGCATATTCTGTTTTGGGGGAATTATAAAATAAAGTAAGAGGGTATTATCATATTATTATGATAATTTATTGTATTATTTCTGCTTTACGGCTAACCTAAATGTATTTTTACAGAATAATTTGTACGAAATATTTACCGAAAAAGACTAGAAAAAGTACTTGGCGTATATTTAAGGAAAATTAATTTTGTGTATTTAAAAATACAGTACACCATACAATAATGTGACTTATCAGGAAGCTTTAGCTTTTTTACTAGAACACCTTCCGATGTACCAGCGAGTGGGTGGAACAGCCCTAAAAAAAGACCTGACAAATATTCAGATTCTTTGTCGTCATTTAGGTGATCCACATCAGGAGTTTTCCTCTCTGCATATTGCAGGTACTAACGGAAAGGGGAGTAGTGCCCACATGCTGGCAGCCATACTACAAAGTGCGGGATACAAAACAGGTCTATATACCTCTCCTCATCTGAAAGATTTTACTGAAAGGATTCGTATCAACGGCCAACCAATACCTCCCTTAAGGGTGGTACAGTTTGTCGAGGAATATCAAGAGTTTCTAGCATCGCTGGGACCTTCATTTTTTGAGATGACGGTGGCTATGGCGTTTGACTATTTTTCCCAAGAAAAAGTTGATATTGCGGTGGTAGAAGTTGGGTTAGGCGGGAGACTAGACTCTACTAACATCCTTACTCCACTATTAAGTTTAATCACCAATATTGGCTTGGATCATACCGATATGCTAGGCGAAACTCTGGCTGAAATCGCCTATGAAAAAGCCGGAATCATCAAACCCGATATTCCAGTAGTAGTAGGCAGCTATCAGGCCGAAACGTTACCCATCTTTCAGAAAAAGGCTAATAAGGAGAAGAGCCCGATAACACTGGCTTATCAGAATTATCAAATAGAATGTATTCAAAAAGATACTCATTATCAGTATGTATCAGTTTATCGGCACAGTGAGCTACTTTACTCTGATGTTGAACTCTCTCTACTAGGAAATTATCAACTTCAAAATCTACCGGGAGTACTTGCCAGTGTAGATCAGTTAAATAGTCAAGGCTTTTCTATTTCCGAACAGCATATTCGGGCAGGTCTGCAAGCGGTACAAACACTAACAGGGCTAAAAGGGAGATGGCAAATTTTGGGGCATAGCCCAACGGTAGTAGCTGATACCGGGCACAATCAAGAGGCATTTGAAGAACTTATAAAGCAAATTGAGCAAAACCCACATAAGCAACTTCTTATGGTGCTGGGGTTTGTAGAAGGAAAAGATGTGAAAAAATTAGCTGATCTTTTACCAGCGTCGGCAAAGTATTATTTTTGCCAGCCGAATATTCCTCGGGCTATGTCCTTGGACAAAGTAGTGAAAATCGCTGAGCAGCATCAGCTTGATTTTGAGGTGGTTACCAATGTAAACCAGGCATTGCATACTGCTCAGGAGCAAGCCTCGGCTGAAGATTTTATTTTTGTGGGAGGAAGTACATTTGTCGTGGCTGAACTGGAAATACTGTAAACTATGCGGAGTAAACTGGCTCGGTTTGCCGAAAATACGGAACGTAATAATTTGATAGAACCCGGTAAACCCATTTTTGCCACTATTCAGGGCGATTGGTCTAACTACTTCGGAAATGATCATCCAATTATTCTGGAACTAGGCTGTGGTCATGGAGAGTATACAACTGGCCTAGCTGCTCTGTATCCAAATAAGAATTTTGTTGGGGTAGATGTGAAGGGGGCTAGAATTTGGAAGGGAAGTCGCGATGCAGAAGTGAACCAGTTAACCAATGCGGCTTTTCTCAGAATCAGAATACTACAATTAGAGAATAGCTTTGCCAATCAGGAAGCCTCGGGTATCTGGATTACCTTTCCTGACCCACGCCCAAAGGCAAAAGATGAAAAAAGACGACTAACTAGCCCCCGCTTTCTGGATATGTACCGAAAAATACTGAAACCCGATAGCTGGGTGCATCTTAAGACTGATAACCAGGCTTTATTCGAGTATACGCTGGAAGTTTTGGAAGAAAGAACTGATATAAGCGATCTAGTTTTTACAGATAATCTTTACAACTCAGGGCTATACGAGCCGGAGCAGCAGATAGAAACTACTTTTGAGCAAAAGTTTGCTCAACGAGGCATCCCAATTAAATATCTACGATTTCGGTTTTGCTGATGCATCATTTTTTCTATGGGTACCTTAAAATCAATCCCTTTAATATAGCCCTGACCGTACTGAAGGGAATAGACGAGGTAGTTTCTTCACAAAAGTGGCGTATCTAGCGGGTACCTAATTGTTCGGTAATAGATTGGATAACAGCATGAATATCTACCTCACGAATAAGAATTTCCATATGAGTGATAAAAAAATGAAAGAACTGCGTAACCAAAAGTATTGTTCGCACTCTTCTTATTATGATAGAGCAATGCTAACATAACGCCCTAAGCTATAAAAGTAAGAGGCAAATATAAATGATGGGTTTGTGGGCTGGTTTTCAAATATGAGATTTGATACTAACTTTGCCTCCCGTTATGACCCAAGACGCTCCATTATTTGCCTGGCAGCCTGACTTTTTGCCCTCCGTTATTTCTATCATGACTCTTACGGTTTGTTTTGTGTTTTTTTGGTTCTTATCTGAATCAGAAAAAATACATCAGCAAATTGGGGCAAGCCGAAGTAAAGAAGCCGCCTCAGTTGCCAAAGTAGTTTACCAAAAAATGATAGGGGTACTGTTATTAGGTATTATTCCAATAGCTATTGCGCTGCTTTTTCTTCCCTACTCTGTTATCGAGTATGGGTTGGGCTTTCAGAATACCGGGATGTCTATGTTGTGGATAAGCGGAATAGCTGTTATTGTGCTTCCTCTAAACATTCGGGCGGCTCGTCGACCCAATAATCTGGATTACTACCCCATGATGCGGGCGGAAAACTGGAACTTGCGGCTAGTATTACTAAACGCAGCAGCTACCACTGCCTACCTATTTTCTTATGAACTTTTGTTTCGTGGAATATTGCTCACGGCTTGTGTAGCTACTCTAGGGGTGTGGCCTGCCATTGCAGTTAATGTCGCTTTGTATTCTACCACCCATCTGCCAAAAGGCCCCGCTGAAACAATTGGTGCCATTCCATTTGGGGTGTTAATGTGCTATATCACCCTGACTACAGGCACTATTTGGGTAGCGGTTGTTGCTCATATTATCCTATCGCTAAGCAATGATTACCTTTCGGTTTATTATAATCCTACTATGCGGTTTTCAAGAGGGTAGCTGATGACGAAAAAAAGTATGCGTGGGAAAGTAGCGGTGATCACTGGTTCCAGCATGGGGATTGGAAAAGCCACTGCTCGTATCCTGGCTCGTGAAGGAGCTAAAATTGTAATTAATGGTCGTACGGAAAGCCGACTTCAACAAACAGAAAAAGAGTTTAAAGAGGCTGGCCTAGAGGTGTTAGCCATAGCAGCTGATATTGCTACACTAGCAGGAGCTACACAACTCATTACCGAAACAATTAAGCATTTTGGGCAGATTGATATTCTAATCAATAATGCCGGCATGTCTTCAAGGGGGTATTTTGAGGAAATAGATACGGAAGTATTGGAAAGAATGCTCAGAATTAATGTTATGGGCTGCTTACACCCTACTAAAGCTGCTCTTCCGTACCTTGAGTCCACCCAAGGAAGTATCATCTTTGTCTCTAGCGTAGCGGGTATTCGAGGACTTCCCGAAACAGGTATTTATTGTGCTACTAAGATGGCACTCACTGCTGTAGCCGAATCTTTGAGAGTAGAGCTGAGCGATAAATCTATTCACGTAGGAATTATCTACGTGGGTATTACCGAAAACGATTCAGGAAAGAGGGTAATCGA
Organism: uncultured Flammeovirgaceae bacterium; assembly: GCA_937883755.1. Classification (GTDB taxonomy): domain Bacteria; phylum Bacteroidota; class Bacteroidia; order Cytophagales; family Cyclobacteriaceae; genus Tunicatimonas. The sequence goes on from CAKZYA010000014.1 coordinate 80,817, forward strand.
TAAAGATGGATCGTATTTGCTACTTAAAGATCGCAAACAACGTAAGACCCAAAAGCCCGAACAGGTAGCTGAAGCTATTATCCAAATGGTGAAAAAGCGAAGGTTCAAAAAGATACTGACTTTTTTGGGCAAAATGAACGCGATTGCCAATGTACTTTTTCCCCGTTTAGTAGACCGAGTTCTCATACGCTCAAAAGAACGGATTAGGAAGATGAATACCTGAATCTAACACAAAGGTTAGCAGCATTCATACGGATAAGTACGCCCTGGGGTTTTAGATGTTAAGTCGCATGTAATATTTAAAACGGTTTTTTGGTAGAAAATCAAAAAATTATTTTCTACATTGAAAAATAAGCAGTGAATATCTCCAGTTTCTATTTTTTAGACTATTTCCTGCCTCCTATTCAGTAAATAATGTGTGTGTCCAACTGATTTTTTTCTATGATTACTAATCATAAAACCTTACAAAATGCTCCTCATGAAGGTTTACTTTACCCCAGTGCCCAGGTGTACGATTGGGGTAGTACACTAGTGGTTTCTCCTCATCCTAACGCTGAGGTGTTGGGGTGTGGTGGGGCAATGGCTCTACTCCGTCAGGTAGGGTTTCGAGTACATATCTTATTTATGAGCGATGGGGAAACACTAGCAAGTAGCAAAGATAAACCCAATGAAAGCGAACCAGATGTTTATCAAAGAGTAGAGCAGGTAGGTGTTAGCGATGATGCTATTCTTTTTCTGCACCTTCGTGATGATCTTATTCCACTACGAGGTAAGCCCGGCTTTGACGAGGCCGTACGCCTTTTTCTCAATGAGCTGGAAAGTTTTCAGCCTGACACCATTTTATTGCCATTTTTAGATCAAGGTAGTCAGGATGTACAAGCGACCTGGCAAATTGCCCGGCAGGCAGCGAGTCAGAGTTACTATCCAATTAGAATGGTTGAATACGGACTCTGGTCGTGGTATTCTGCCGGAATTAGCGAGGGGTTAGCCAGTAAACATTCCAAAACCTGGCGACTGGATATTAAAGAAGTTATTGATCAAAAAAGCCGGGCGCTGGAAGGATATAGGCAATCTAAATTTCAACTTCCCTGGCAAAACCCTCAGCAAGAGTTACTAGTCCATCAGACTAACCCTTGGGAAGTATACCTGGAATACACCAGTAATGAAGCACCATAACACACTATATTTCAGACAGTGATTCTTCAGAAGGGGCTGGTGGAGTAATGGGTTCTGGCTGCATCTCAAAGTAACGCTGAAATACCTTCCGATATACCTTAGGTGCTACTACCGTAGCCGATAGGGCTCCTGCAAACTTCACTATACCAGGTACCTTATCTCGGAACATAAGTTCTTCAACCATGTAAGTAGCTCCAAAAACTGCACAAGCAGTTAATAATTTCCCTTTTAAGTATTTAGGAAGTAGATCATTGCGAAGGTCTACCAAATTGCTACCTAATTTTTTCTCAAGCTCGCGGGCCTTCTGTTCATACTGTTCTTTTACTCGGTTGTATTCTTCCTCGCTAGGCAACTGGCTCATTATCAGAAGGTTTTTCGGTGTTAAATATTCCTAAAAAAAGCTTGAGGAGCGGGATTTTAATAAGTCGATCTTTAAAAATCCAAATAATTACAAAAATAAGAACGTAGAATAGGGTTACGATAAGAAAGCCCAGAAAAAGATTATCCAGCAGCATTGCCAAACCGTAGGCTGCTGTAAAACTGAGAAAGATAACAATGAATAGGCCAATCAGAGAAAATATAAGACCCACAACCACTACAAAAGCAATGTCAGATCCCTTTTTAGAGACAATGGTAGCAATCAGTTTGCGTTGCACTACCACATAATCTTTAGCATCTTGAAGGAGTTTTTCTAGAGGTGAGGTTGAGTAACTCATGAGAAGAACAAGAGGAAAAACAGTGTAAAAAAGAGTTAAGTTGCGGTTCTAAATATTCTTTAGGTCAGTAAAAATAGAGGCTGGTCAAAAGTACGATATTGCAGCTTGCTACCCAAATGCTATCTGAGCAGAAGCTGTAATGAATATATTTGCACTCTTTAAGTCAGCAATGATTAACTTAAGACCCATGAACTTTAGAGAGGAATAGCTGTTTTGTAATCATTAATCACGTACGTATTATTTTTTATGTACACCAAGTTTATTTTTTCATTACTACTTTTACCGACGAAGGAGTTCCTTATACCCCACAGGAGGGGTTTGGCGGTTCATTACTTTGGGCTGCTGGAATTGCGGTCTAGCTATTGTTGCATTTGTCATCATTCGGGTATTCAAAGTAATACAGCAGGCTCATAGTCTGGAGAGAGAGGCTGAAAATGTCCCGTAAAAGAAAAACAAGAAACTATAATACTCGATAACCTGTAAGGTTAATATCTTTCTGGATAACCAATAAAGTATAATAAACTATGAACAAACATCTGTTAAGAGTACAGAACACAATCTGGATGCTAGGTGCCACGTTGCTCGTTTTAGCGAGTTGTAGCGCCCCTTCTTCCGAAACTGCCGAGCAGTCTACTCCGGCATATTTATCCGCTGATTCAGATAATGGATCAATTACGCTATCTAATGGCTTTGCCGCTTATGTAGTAGCTGATAACGTAGGAAAAGCCCGTCACCTCGCGGTGCGAGACAATGGTGACATTTACATAAAAATGCGGGATACTAAAGCCGGAGGCGGTATTCTGGCACTACGTGATACTACTGGCGACGGTCGCGCTGACATTCAGGAGTATTTTAGTGAATACGGTGGAACTGGACTGGACATTTATCAGGATTATCTTTATTACTCATCGGATTCGGTAGTCTATCGAGTGGCTTTGGACGATACTGAATTAGTCCCTACGGCTGAGCCTGAAGTTATTGTTGAAGGATTTTTAATTCAGCAGCAGCACGCTAGCAAGCCATTCACATTTGATAATCAGGGAAATATTTACGTAACCATAGGTGCACCATCCAATGCCTGTCAGGAGCAGATGCGAACCCCCAAATCATCTGGGCTAGATCCTTGTCCTCAACTGGATCGTCAAGGAGGAATCTGGAAATTCAGTGCTACTGAACTGAACCAAACCCAAGAAGAGCATGGCGAGCGCTATTCTACCGGAATTCGGAACGCGGTAGCTCTCGATTGGAATGATAAGGTAAACAGCCTATACGCATTACAACATGGAAGAGATCAACTAAGTAATCTGTGGCCGGAGTACTACGACTCACTGCAGAGTGCCGAGTTACCTGCTGAAGAATTCTTGAAAGTGGATGAAGGTTCAGATTTTGGCTGGCCGTTCTGCTATTACGACGGAGGAAAAGACGCAAAGCTACTAGCCCCGGAGTACGGCGGAAATGGTGAAGAAGCGGGCCGTTGTGCCGATAAAGAAGATCCTATTATGGCATTTCCGGCTCACTGGGCTCCTAACGATCTAATCTTCTACAATAGTGATATGTTCCCTGAAAAGTATCAGTCCGGAGCGTTTATTGCCTTTCACGGTTCCTGGAACCGGGCACCACTGCCCCAGAAAGGGTATAACATTGCGTTTGTACCAATGGGTGCGGACGGAATGCCTAGTGGTGAGTTTGAACGCTTCGCCGATGAATTTTCCGGTTCAGGTGATGAAATTGCCAGCCCGAATGATGCTGAATTTCGGCCTACTGGCTTAGCCGTGGGCTCAGATGGTTCCTTATATATTACCGATGATCAGAAAGGGCGAATCTGGCGAGTATTTTATCAGGCATCCGCCGAGCAAGTGGCTTTGGCTGATTAATAAAAAACTGCTACGCGTTTCAAGTGCATAACAGAAAGCCGGAGCTTGGCAAGCATTCGGCTTTTTCATATTTTTACTGCTCGATAATTTTTTCTATTTCTAAACTAAATAATTTTGAAAAACCTAGTTCTTTTCTTCACCGCAGGCTGGCTACTGTTTGCCTGTTCAGGTGGAACCCAAACGGAACAAGCCTCAGAGACTCCCCAAGAACAAGAAGCAGAACCTGCTAAAATGTCGGAGGAGGAAACCAAACTTATGACTGCCGGAGTAAAGGTATATGGGCAGTATTGTGTTGCTTGCCATCAGGCGGATGGGAAAGGAGTGCCCGGAGCTTTTCCGCCGCTCGTACAAACCGAGTGGGTAACTGGTGATAACACTCGACTGATTTCAGTCGTGCTTAATGGTTTACAAGGTGAGATCACAGTAAATGGCGAAACGTATAATAATGTGATGACTCCTCATAACTTTTTATCAGATGAGGAAGTAGCTGGAGTTTTAACTTACGTGCGCCAGTCATTTGGAAATGATTCTGAGCCAATCTCAGTAGAAGAAGTTGCTGAAGTTCGTGCCAGCAGTGCTCAATAGCTACCTCAAATTTAGATTGCAGAAAGTTTCTAATGATTTCGGGTTAGCGGCTAACACCAAGCTCCGTATGTATGGTATTGAACTACTATGCAACGGCTTACACTGGAGTGCCGCTGCCTTCAGTAAAAATTCGCAGTGGCGAAAAATATATCAAAGTAGCTGAAAATCAGAAAGTTTGGGGTTAGCTGGGTAAGCCCTACTATTTTCCTTTGCAGATTGAGACTACCCTTTCAGTAAAAAGTAATGAACTGTTTAAGTCGGGAAACTGGTTCTGGCACGAATGGTATCATTCGGTAGCTTCCAAAGAGACATAACTAAACTACCTGTATATAGACCAAAAAATAGAAGCCAACCTGCTGTTCAACTCCGGCTCAAGCAACCAGGGTTTATGTAGTTCTGAAGATGAGCAGGCACTGAAAGAGCTAAGGCAGTAAAGTGCATGGTGTTACCTTAAACCAGTCTAAGAGATAGAGCCATTGTGAATACGAACTTTTACACCACCGGTTTTTGTATAGTATCTTAATTGCATAGCTTTACGCCCACCCACATGTTTGGCAACTATCGTAATTTTTTCACTAGAAAGCACTGAGAACGCAAGCCTAATATTCTGGTTACCTATTTTATAAGGAAATGCGGTAGTACCAATGATTTCCGCTCCGCCGAATACTTTGGCTACTAAATTTTCTTTCTTACTACCCAGATTTAACATTCTCTGTATCAAGAATTTGATTGCAATATCTCCGTATTTGGGCGAAGGAACCCCTTCGCCATTCCATCTGGGTAATAGAAAATGATTGATTCCACCGAACTGGTGCTTTTGGTCGTAAAGGCATACTGAGACGCAAGAACCTAACAAAGTAGAGACCACAAAAGGATTTTTGCTGGCGAACATAGCGGCGGGTAACAGATAAAATGGACTGATGACATTATTCATAAAATGCTGATGAAGTCAGGAATCTGATAGCAGAAACTTTAAAAGTTAACTCGCCTATACAGTTTCCTTTAACTCTTCAACCCCAATCAGCTCATCGGCCGAAAACACTTTATCTATATCCAATACCATAATAAACTCCTCTTCCTGCTTCCACATTCCGAGTATGAAGTCGGAACGAAATTTTTTACCCAAGCTGGGAGCTGGTTCCATTTCTTCCTGATTGATATCCAGTACCTCTTTTACACTATCCACCAACGTTCCAATTTTTAGCAGTTCACCGTTCAGTTCAATGTCTAAAACAATAATGCAGGTATCTACTGTATCCTCAATCTCTGGTAAACCAAAGATGGCTCGGGTGCTTACTACTGGCAATACACTTCCTCGAAGATTAATAACTCCCCGCATATAATCCGGTGAATTTGGCACTTTGGTAATCTGAGTGATCTCTAGAATCTCTAATACTTTACTGACATTAACAGCAAAAATTTCTTTCCCCAAACCGAACGACAGAAAAGAACTGATTTGGGTGGTAATGGCACTTTCCATCTTTTATGAATTTATGTTAAAGAGTTTATCTTCTTTGGTAAATAGTAGGTTGAATCTGAATAAGGTTATCGTCTAAAGCGGGCAGTGATTCCGAATGTCCCAGGAATAGTAATCCCCCTACACACAAATTGGTCGTGAGCTTAGCAATCACTTCACTCTGCTTAGTTTTGTTAAAATAGATGAGTACGTTGCGGCAAAAAATTATATCAAAAGAAAATGGGAAGCGATAAATATTATCCATCAGGTTTAACTTCTGAAACTGTACTTTTTCTCGAATGCCGCTACTGATTTTCACAGTTTTATTCATACGATCTTTGCTCCGAAGAAAGTATCTTTTTTTGATAGTTAGCGGAAGACCATCAATAGCCGACTCAGGGTAAACCGCCTGGGCTGCAGTTTGTAAAACCTTGGTGGAAATATCACTTCCTACAATTTTGAAGTTGTTAATTCTGCCTTCTCTTAAAATATTGGATAGTACAATGGCCAGCGTGTACACTTCTTCGCCAGATGAGCATCCGGCACTCCAGGCATTCACTGTTCCCTGCGGAGAAACCAGGTTATTCTGTAAGTATTCAAAATGGGCTGATTCTCTAAAGAAGTGAGTCTTATTAGTAGTTAGTGCGTCTACCATATGAACCAACTCATAATTATTTCTTTTATGGTCAAAAGCTAACCGATAATAATCGGTAAAATCGCTGATTCCCAACGCCTTCATTCGCTTGCGAATCCGCCCCTCTACCATTGTCTTCTTTTCAATGGGTAATTGTATTCCACAAGTATCTTGCACGTAGCGGCTCAACTTGTGAAATATGGATGTAGGCATTGTTGAAGTTATCATTCATTTCAAATTCTAACCACTAATAAAAAGCTAGTATGATTCGTATTCATCATCGTTGTTATTTAGTTTAATTTCAACCCCTGAAGATTCCTCGTGTACACCCATTTCTACTTGACTAGAAGTAAAAGTGGGTCTAGGGGGACTTACTACTTGAACAGTCGATAGCTTCTGCGGCTCAAAATGATGGTTTTCTACTTTAAAGAACGATGTTGCACTGTTTAGCATCTGAGCATTGCGGGCTAGTTCATTGGCACTGGCTGCAAACTCTTCGGCAGAGGCTGCATTTTGTTGGGTTACCTGGTTCAATTCTTGAATAGAAGTATTAACTTCCTCGGCTCCAATGTTCTGCTCTTTACTAGCAGCGTAGATTTCTTGTACTAATTGCGCCGTCCGCTGAATATTGGGCACCAGTGCTTCAAACAACTTTCCGGCATTTTCAGCAATTTTTACGCTGGAGCTAGAAACATTATTGATTTCCTCAGCTGCTATTTGGCTACGTTCAGCCAGCTTTCGTACTTCGGCCGCTACTACAGCAAACCCCTTTCCAGCCTCTCCGGCGCGGGCAGCTTCAACGGCCGCATTGAGTGCCAATATATTAGTCTGGCGAGCAATTTCACTAACAATGGTAATTTTATTGGCAATGGCTTTCATGGAGCTGACGGTTTCATTGATAGCATTATTTCCTTCTTCCACGTCTTCGACTGCCTTAAGCGCGATTTGCTCGGTCTGCTGGGCATTCTCAGTATTTTGCTGAATACTAGCCGCTATTTCTTCCATAGCAGAAGTTACTTCTTCGGTTGAAGCAGCTTGTGTACTAGCTCCTTGAGAGAGTTCTTCCGATGCACCACTCAATTGCTGACTCGCAGTGTTGATTGAATCGGCACTGAAGCGTACTTCACCAACAATCTTCTTTAAATTGCCAACCATATTTTTCATATTAGCAAAAAGTCCTCGGTACTGAGTATGATCTTGAAACTTCCAGTTTAAGTCACCATCAGAAACTTCTTTAGCCATCAGAGATACTTCCTGCGGTTCACCACCTAACTGGTTCATGAGATTCCGAATAATGAAAGTAATCACTAAAATTCCAATCGTTAAAGCCAGTAGCGTTCCCCCAATAAGGGTATAACGGCTGGCAGCCGCAGTGTCTTCCTGCTTTTCCATTCGCATAGCTAGCAGTCGGTGCTCCTCCGCGATGAACTCATCCAACCCTTTCCGAATCTGATCCATATACTTTTTACCGTCTTTTTTAGCAAATTCAGCGTACAATTCAACCATATCAGCTGTTTCAGCTTCTTTGGTTTTTAAGTCAATTAGTTTCTCGGCGTACTCATCCATCCACTTATATGATGCATCCTGAATTGCTCCGTGTATATTAAAAGCCGTCAGATGTTGTTCAAGCGATTGCTTACCTTCGTAATATGGCTCCAGATACTCTTCCTCTTCATTGAGCAAGAAACCTCGTAGCCCAGTTTCCATGTTCACCAGATCCAGTATAATCAGGGCCTTGGTATTGGTAGTCAACCCAGAACGAGCTACCAGGCCCCGTAAACTGTCCATACGCTTTTTACCAATACCAGACATAATCATGGAACTGATCTCCTTGTCTAATTCCTCACCTTTGCGAATTTCTCGTCGCATGGCTATAAATTTTTCCGCCACGTCTGCTCTCCACTCTTCTGCAATTCGTTCAACTGCTTGTAATCGATGTAATTGATCTGGAGTAGGGTTATCAGCTACTGTATTTTTCAGTTCAATAATGAGGTCTTCAAATTGAGATTTACCATTGTTGTAGGGTTCTAGATAGTCTTCATCACCACTCACACTAAATCCGCGCATGCCAGTTTCCTGATCGATCATGTACCCTACCAACTGGTTGGCTTTTCCTATTACTTTGTAGGTAAATTCTACCCATTTAGTATTATCCATTAAGCTATTAATACTAAATAGCATGACAATCCCAATGATGAGTAGCATTGCCAGGGTAATTCCATTGCCAAGTAAAAGTTGAAATTTGAATTTCATAATTGATAGAGTTTGATATTAATATTTTGATTATCAGTAATTTATTGTAAACCTGAGTATTCCCAGTAGAGCGTTGTTAAGATTCGGGTCAGCATTGGGATTGATGATATATTGTAAGTCGGGCTGTAGCGTAAAATGATCGCCCAATTGCATAGAATAATTAAGCTCAACAATGGCTCGACTTTTCTCCATCATTCCGGTACTCTCAATTAGCTCCTCGTTAATAAATGAGTTTACCATGCCTGCAAATAACACATCCTTATCTCTCTGAGGCAGTAATCCCTCATAAGTAAAACCGGCACTAGTGAAAACGTCTATCAGGTTTTGATTGCCTGGCCCAATTCCTGTCTGGAGAAATAGCTTTAACCCCTGGCTGGAATGTCGATCTTCAGGTATCAGCAGATGATCAGCAATGAGGTATATACCTTGGTTCCCTTTTATTTGAGCCGTAGGATTAGTGATGTCGGGAAAATTACCTGTATGAACGAATGCTCCCAGTTTGTAAGTGCCTTGATGAGCCCCTTGAATAAATCTATTGTAATGAATTTCACCAACGAGAAAAACAGACTCATTCAGATTCCAGCGTAAATTATAAGGATCATCGTTGAAATTCGTTGAGCTACCTGAGTAGGCGGCTGTCTGAAGGGTAATATTCTTTCCAGCGTATTTTATATAAAGGGCTGGCATAGTGCGGGGAAAGATTGAAAAAGAATAGCCTGCATTTGGTGTGATGCTAGGGTACATACCAAACGCCGAATGAATCGATCGTCCTGCCGAGCCACTAGTTCCAAACGAAGAGTTCATATCATGTTGGCCGGCAAGTATACTTAGTTTACCAAATGAGTGTTTGTACCAAAACTCGAAAAGGGCAGTTCGTTCAGGAGCTTCGTTTCTGGAAATAGGTTGAAAATCTCCGATAAGAGTGGCTGTGGGCAGGCCTCCGTGGGCATTAACACCAGTGAAAAAAAGCTGTCCATTCTTCCATAGCCCTGCCTGTTCTGTATCTAAGCTTAACGTTAAACGAATAAGTCCGATGTAGTCGGAGCCAGTTTTAATTCCTCCCTTAAAATTGCGTAAGATTCCTCCTTGAATTCTTGCTCCAAACTGCCAGGCTTCCACTTCTTCATGACTATTCTCGTTCCTTAGGAAGAAAGCTTCAGTTGGTGTTTCCATTTTCACTTGAGAAGCGGCAATCATAGGCTGACCAACAGTGAATGAAGCGCTTGAGAAATAAATTAGTAAGATACTAGCATTTCGTAGCAGAAGCTGATTATAATAGAAGTACAGCATTGGAGTAGTTATAAGATGAAATATTATTTAGTCTGAATCTATCTGGACATCAGCCTTTTCTTAGGTTAGTAGCAGCAATATTCGGGAATCTAATTTTTATATGAAGGGTAAAAAAGGGATAGGTATAAGGTTGTAATTAATTGTTAGATTTAAAATATTTGATAAAACAAAAATATAAATAATAATATTAATAATATAATTATTTTTATTTTTTTAAATAAATATTTAAATAATCAATTAAATTTAATTTAATGACAATGTCCTTGAATATATTCATGTGTAACAATTTTTCTTTTCTTTTTAATTGAAGGCATTAAACATTAAATGTAGCGAAGTTTTAAACATCACTAAATTTCATCTTTTCACCAATAAACCAGAAAAACCCCTGATACAACTATCTAAAGTAGCTTCTAAACAAGGTGAAGAAAATAAAGTGGGAACAAAAAGACTCAGGGTTCTAGGTGCATCTATGTGGTCAATGATCTACAACATTTTTTACCATCATCGGAGCAGACTTCTGAAGTTTCAGTTTACGCTATTGGAGGGGGTATTGATGGCTAAGAACTTCAGAAATCTTCGGCAACTATATGAAACCATCCAGAACCTTTTTTAGGCGATTAATGGAAACGGATGAGGGTATAAGATTCCCCAAAAACAGGAGTGAGTAAAATTGTATAATAAAGCGTTTTTGATACTAGCGGGAAAAGAAAAGACTTCTTTCCATATATTGGTGGAAGACATTCTTTAATACCACTTTATTCATTATCTTCTATATACAGGGAAATATTACAGGGTATTTGGGTATCTGGTAAAGGTTCTTGTTCTCTAATAGAAGAGGGAATTTTTTAAAAAATTCAAAAATTTAAATAATTATATTTTACATATTGAAAATTCGATAGTTTAGTAGGCCAAAATATTTGTTTTCTCGCCCCCCTCTTTGTCAAATCATTTCGACTTAATGTCGCTTTTAGTACCCTGTACCTGGTTAGCCACAATTAATAAGAATTAAAGAGAAATAAAATTGATATTTGTTATCGATTTAGTTCTTAATATATACTAATGGAAAAGACAATCTTAGTAGTTGATGATTTTGGTAGTATCCGCAATTTTTTATGCAGCACCTTAAATAAAAGAGGCTATAACACACTTGCTGCTGAGAATGGAAAAGAGGCTTTAGAAAAGCTGATTGAAAACCCTAGTGGGATTAACTTAGTACTATCAGATTTTAATATGCCTAAAATGGATGGTATGGAGTTACTGAAAAATATTAAATCCCATACCGAGCTAAAAGAGAAGCCTGTTATATTTCTCACTACCGAGTCGGATCCTAAAACGATGCGAGAAGCGAAGGAGTTAGGATTAAGTGCTTGGGTAACCAAGCCATACAAATTGCTCAGTTTTCTTTCACAAATAGAATATGCCCTCAACAATGGATGAGTTTCATCAATCCTTCTTTGAAGATTCCCGTGAATTACTCTCCCAATTAGAATCTGCTCTACTGTCTTTAGAGAGTAACCCCCAGGATAAGGAAATCATTGAGGAGATATTTCGAGTGATGCATACCATTAAGGGGGCTGCTAATATGTTTGGTTTCGAACAGATTGGTCAGTTCACCCACGATATTGAAACTATTTATGATGCTATCAGGAATCACGAAATTGTATTGGATAATCTCGTACTGGAAACTACGTTCAGATCAGTTGACCATATTTATGCATTATTGGAAGATCCCGAGTTAAGTGATGAAGACAATCATTCTACTCATGAGAAATTACTGAAACAGGTTCAGGATATTATTGATGAGATAGAAAAAAGTAAAAAGAGTCAGCAAACCACTGCTATTCTGGAAGTTGAAGAGAATGAAAAGGAGATTGTTTGGACTTATTATATTAATATTCGACCTCATGAGGCAGTAGATAAGGTTAGCGGGCATCCTGTTTCCTTTATCATTGAAGATATCATTGAGCAGGGGCAGAATAAAATAAAAGAGCATGTAAAGGCCGAAGATCAGAACAAAGTCATCTACTGGGACATTTACCTGGCTACCAACCTGAATGAAGAGGGAATAAGAAACTTATTTCTTTTTGTAGAAGATGAATGTCAGATTGAGGTTCACAAACTAGTCAGTTGTAATATACTGGCGGAAGAGGCTTTTGTAAAAAAAACGGAAGAAATAGAGGAGGCAGACATTCCCGTTGATATTGAGTATTTGCAAAACTACATAAATGAGCTATTAGCCGAAATCAGGGATCATCGCTTACATCAAATAGACGAAAAAAAAGACAAACCTTCTGATAATAATAAAACAGCCAATCAATCAGCGAGTATTAGAGTAGCTACCGATAAAATAGACCGATTGGTAAACCTCGTGAGTGAGTTAATTACCCTACAGGCTACTCTCCAGTCAGTTAATCAAATTCAAAAATTACCTCAACTAGAAAGTATAACTGAAAACCTGGAGCTAATTTCAAACAATCTACGGGATACTATTTTTAGCATCAGTCTGCTTCCTCTTGATACTATGACGGTAAGACTGAAAAGGTTAGTCAGAACTTTAAGTCAGGAGTTAAACAAAGAGGTGAAATTTATTACTGAAGGGGTTGACACCGAGCTAGATAAAAATATCATTGAGGTCTTATCTGACCCGCTCATACATATCCTGCGCAACTGTATGGATCACGGACTGGAGACGGCCGAAGAAAGAGAAGCCGCGGGGAAGTCTACCGAAGGAAGAATCACTTTACGGGCTTATCATTCAGGTGCCAATATCCATATTGAAATCGAAGACGATGGGCGAGGAATTAATATTGATACGATTAGAACACGCGCCATCCAGAAAAAATTGATCTCTTCCGAAGAGGTTTTAAGCCCTGAGCAAACCTACGAATTACTGTTTAAACCCGGCTTCTCTACAGCAGAGAAAGTAACTGATGTTTCGGGGCGGGGAGTTGGAATGGATGTGGTGAGAAAGAAAATCAGAGAAGTACGAGGTGATATATCCATACAGTCTGAGTTAGGCCAAGGCACAAAAATGACAATTCGTTTACCTATGTCATTGTCTATTATCGATGGTCTGCTTACGGAAGTAGATGGTTCATTTTTCGTTCTTCCTCTTAATTTAGTCATGAGAATTGACGAAATTCCCTACCAACAAACCAACCTAGATGGTAAGCTGATGAAAACATTGGCCATTGCCGATAAACAGCTTCCGGTGCTTTCTATCAGAGATGCTTTTGGATTAAAAGAAAGCACCCCCGATATGGTTTCGGTAGTGAATGTTCAGAACGGTGAAGAAGTGCGAGGTATTGTAGTAGACGAGGTGAAAGGGGAAATTCAGGCCGTGTTGAAACCGCTAGGCAGCATGTATAGCAGTCAAGATTATCTCTCAGGTAGCACTATTCTAGGAGATGGGAATATTGCTTTTGTTTTGGACGCCAATAAGCTCATGACACACTTTTCTAACTAATCTACTTTTATTCATTGTTGGTAAGAAGTACAACCAGGGGAGTACTGATTCACCCAGTTATTCTAACTACTTTATTGGAGAACGGAAGGCCATTCATATGAAAAAACGAAAGGTATTGATTATTGATGATTCAGCAGTTGTTCGGCAGACATTAGAAAAAATCATTAATGCTGACTCACGGTTGGAAGTTCTGGATACTGCGGCCGATCCTTACTTTGCAGTTGCAAAAATAAAGAAAGCACTACCCGATGTCATTACGTTAGATATAGAGATGCCTCGGATGGACGGTATTACTTTTCTAAAAACACTGATGGCTCAACATCCAATTCCGGTAGTCATAATTTCAAGCCTCACCGAAAAAGGTACAATTACGGCTTTTGAAGCTTTGCAAAGTGGGGCGGTAGAGGTTCTGAATAAACCAAAGTTAGGAAACACCAAAAAAGCCTTTGAAGAAGCTTGTATTGAGATATGCGATACCATACATGCGGCTTCCTTTGCTAAAGTCTCTCGTATCAAGTGCGGTCGTAGAAAAACCATAGCTTCTAGTGAAGATACTCCAGAGGGACATGCTCCCGCTGTGCCAAGGGTTGCATCTAAAAGTATGGTAAAAACCACTAACAAAATTGTGGCCGTGGGGGCATCAACTGGGGGAACTGAAGCCCTTCGGGTGTTTTTGGAAGCACTGCCTTACGATGCGCCAGGTATCGTTATTGTGCAGCATATGCCAGCTCAGTTTACTCAATCATTTGCTGAAAGACTAAATAGTTTATGCAAAGTTTCGGTGAAGGAAGCCCGGCAGGGTGACCCGGTACTTCCTGGCTCAGTGCTTATTGCTCCCGGTAATTATCATTTACTATTGAAAAGGAGTGGAGCTCGATATTTTGTCCAAGTACGAGATGGAGAGTTAATAAACCGGCATCGACCAGCGGTTGATGTGCTGTTTCACTCAGTAGCTCAGTATGCGGGAAAAAATAGTATAGGCATTATACTTACTGGCATGGGGGGCGATGGAGCCAAGGGGTTACTAGCCATCAAAGAATCAGGAGGCTATACTATCGCGCAAGATGAAGTATCAAGCGTAGTATTCGGAATGCCTAATGAAGCAATCAAACTTGGAGGAGTTGAATCAGTACTGCCCCTACACAAGATTTCCCAGGTCATGTTAGCCGCATCGCGGAGTTGAGTTTCAACGAGCAATTTCTACAAAAAGTCTTCCCGAATAGGGCTGAAGCTATCTACCAGTCGGGCGGTTTCAGACAGTAACTGAATGGCGTGTGGTTTGCCGGAAGGCACGTAGAACAAGTCCCCCGCCTGAAGTTCTACGGGTTCTTTCCCTTCCATCAGAAACAGAATTTTCCCCTCGGCTAAATAGCAAGTTTGTTCGTGGGGATGGCTATGGTACGGATCAGGCTCGGCTTTGGGGCCGCCGCTGAGATCTAATACGGCGGTCATTAGTGAGTTAGTGTGTACCAGCCGTCGTTGAATTTCTTCGTTTACTTGTTCTGGTTCGGTTTCCTGGTATTTAAGTACTGGCATATTCCGAAGATTTACAGATTAACACTGAATGAACTCCTAAAGTAGTGGAATCTTATTCAGCTCCCTAAATCCATCATTCTTTTTTGACATACCAGAATTTACAACGCCAGTCTTTTTCCTAGACTGGCGTTGTAAAAATTATTTTACCGATTTACTTCAGTAGGGGAAAACAAACCAGGGTCTTCTGGTGCCTGGGTGTTAGCATTTAATTCACTATTGGCGTAGATAAACCGTTCGGGTAACTGAGTTGCACTTCCAATATTGAAGGGTATCGGCACCGCAATATCGTTATCATCTTTACGGAGGCGACGAGCATCGTTGAACGGAATAAACTGCCCAAATCCAGAGACATACCTTTCCTGAATGATTTCCCGGAGCAAAGCTCGAGTAGGGGATAAACCATCCGGATTTTCTATGCCGCCCGCCTGAAAATCAGCCTCTACAAACGGCTCATAAACCAGTACCAAGCTATCAGCCAATGTGGGGAAGATCTGATTGGAGTTTAAAGATTCCCGCAACTGATTAAGAAAATCTAGTCCGCTAGTCTGATCTTGAGTACGGGTTGCAGTTTCGGCTAATATCAATTGGTTCTCAGCATACGTGATAAGTGGCATGGGTTCCAGTCGTCCGGCAAAGCCTTCTTCTACTGCCCGGCTTTCATCAATGTTAAGGTAAGCTTTCCGAGCCTCTTCATTGGTTTTAGCATGATTTCGGGAAATAACAGTCTCCGCACTAAGCAACTGAATGAGGTAAGAATCACCCGTTCCGATATCACCAGTTCGGCTACCGTTCAGAAGCTTAAAGAATAGATTCTTATTATCCGGATTATCATCTGCAACTGGAATAAATTTCATAGAATTTTCTGGCGAGGAAATACCGTTTTGAGCAGCGGCAAATGCTTGAGTGTACTCTTTTGTCTGCAAATAGTAGCGGGCTTTGAGCGTCCAGGCAGCCTCGATCCATAATTCAGGATTGCCACCGTAGAAAATATCAGAAGAGAGGTCGGGATTTCCGTCAATGCTTTCCAAATGCTGAATGCCTTCATCAAGCAGTGATTGAAGATCATTATAGAGAGCCATTTGATTATCAAACACTGGGTCGGGTATTTCAGGATTAGCTGCCTCAGAGTAGGGTACATCTCCAAAAGTGGAAGTGAGCGTCCCAATCACGTGGGCTTCTACTACCTTCGTGATTCCCTGGTGTAGATCGTCCTCGGGTAATTCCTGCTGAATAGTTCGTAATTGATTGATCGCTCCCTGATAGGCAATTTCCCAAGTAGATTCCGATTCGGCTGCCGTGATATTGTATTCAAACAACGTTTTGTACAGTGACTGGAAACCTACTAACTGTCCACTCCATAAATTGGAGATACGGGTAAGGTGCCCGAGCTGTACCTGCACATCAGCCAGTAAAGCACCCTTTAGATAAAGGCGAGGGTTGATGTTATCAGTAGTAATCTTGTTAGGGTTGTCATTGATATCATCTACCAGATCTTCGCAGGCCCAGAAGCCAGCGGTAACAAGTATTGAGAGTATATATATGATCTTTTTCATGAGAATTTACTAGTAAGTGATGTTGATAGAAAACAGAACCGATCGGGTACTGGGATTAGTGAAGTAGTCAATACCAAAACCATTGCTCACCCCAAACTGATTGATTTCAGGGTCTATGCCCAGAATATCGGTCCACAGCACTAAGTTTCTTCCGGTAACCGAAAATTCTACTGAGCTAAGCTTGGTCGTGTTCTGAAGCCAGTCATTGTTGAGGGTATACCCAAGTGATACTTCCCGCAGCCGGGTCCAGGTGGCATCGCTAATTGCGAATTCATTCATTACTCCATCGCCAAAACCAGCACCCCGACCCCGGTACCAAGATTCATCTAATAATACCGGTCCAGCCCCAAAATCGTCAATATTTCCCCGCACTGTGGTTCCGGCAGGAATAATATCACCCGCAACATTATTCAAATTTTGAGTAAGTGTCACTTCGTTGCCGACATCGGCGTGGGTGCCGAAGTTGCGGAGAATAAAGCGGGTTCGTTCCGCAAAGTCACCTCCCTGGGAATGCTCAAACAGAACGTTCAATCGTAGACCTTTATAGGAAGCTCGGAAGCCTAAACCCCCGCGCCAGTCGGGGTTTGGGTCACCAATGACTCCCTGGGTAGGTGCAATCTGAGGAAAGCCATTATCATCAAGAATGAGTGTGCCGTCGTCATCTCGCAACGCCCGAGTACCCCACAGTGCGCCCAGCGGAAAGCCTTCTACTGCTCGGGAACTAATAGACTGCGTGGTTAAGTCTACTGACTCAGTTCCCTGCAAGCTGGTGATGGTGTTTTCGTTATTATTGAAATTACCGTACACGTTTACCGTAAAATCATCGGTTTGTACTAGAGTGTAATCTAGCTCAACTTCAAAGCCTACGTTTTCCATTGATCCGGCATTGGTATACTCAGTCAGAAAACCTGAAGAAGGGGTAGTGGCAACTTCGAACAATAAGTCTTCAATTCTATTTTGGTAGTAGGTCATAGTCAAGCCCAGCCGATTCCGGAAGAAACGTAGATCCGTACCTAATTCCCACTCGGTTTTAATTTCAGGCTTCAGCTCGCTGTTTCCTTTGTCATCATCTACCCGGAAGCCTCCGCCAAACTGAGAGATATCCAAGCCATCGCTGTAGGTAGAGTGGTTGAACGTGCCTTCCGCTGGGGTCTGAAAACGATGGGGAAGTGGTTGCACTCCTACTTGCCCCCAAGAAGCTCGCAATTTTCCAAAAGATAGAATATCACTATTTTGTAGCCCATCTAATTCGGTGAACTGCCAGGCAGCATCGAATGAAGGATAAAAGAAACTTCCTTGCACACTGGAAGCAGCTTCTAGGGTACCGGAAGCATTAACAAATAGCTGGTCGAATAATCCGAAGTTCAGCACACTGTACAAGCGATTAGAACGAATGAAGCGCTTTAAGTTCTCGATATTAGTCACCTCATTAGAGGTGTTCAAATCAGTGGTAGGTAGCTTTACATCCGCTTGAAAGTTGGATAACTCAGTAAAGTTAGAGCGGCGCTGTCGGTCGTTATAATTCCAGCCAACTGTGGCAGTTAAATCCACGGCTGAACTTAACTCGAAAGTAGCTCGGGTTATGGCATCAAAATTAAATTCAGATTCGGTGATGATATCCTCATTAAACAGGCCATTGACCTCTACTGATCCAGCCGACCCGATAGGGAACAGATAAATGCGTCGGTCGGTGTAGGTATCCACTCCTCCTCTCAGGGTAAAAGTGAGCCAGTCAGTTGGTTCAATATTCAAATCTGAGTTGACAATGAAACGATCTACCTGAGTGGTCGACTGTTGCTCGTTGGTTGTCCAGAGTGGGTTATTGTAGATCGGGTTAGGATTAGACCCCAATTGTCGACGGTAGGCTCGATGGCGATTTAGGAACGGAGTGCCATTTTCGTCATAGTACGTGCCTCGATAATCTGAAATATCGAAGTCAGGAGGGGTTCGTAGTAGTCCGAGATAAAGCCCCGCGACGTTAGAGCTTTGTTGAATACGGTTAGCATTACTGCTAGTATACGAAGCCCGAGCCGACATATTCAGCCAGTCAGAAAAGTAAGTCTGATTGTTTAGGCGAATATTGGTGCGATCGTAAAAGCTGTTCTTGAGTATACCGTCCTGATCTAAGCGACCTAGACTAAAGAAGAAGGTGGATTTTTCAGTCCCACCACTAATGGATAGGTCATTCTGAAAAAAGTAACCATTGCCGAACACCTCGTCAAAGTTCCGTTCTACGAAGGTTTCCCGAGAGTTTTTGTTGACGACTGGATAGTACAGTATGCCATCGTCAGCTTCGAAATATTCACCCGATTGATCTACTTCATCAGCCCCACCGGCTCGGTCAGTGATCTTATCTCCCCACGACTCTCGGTTGCTGGTGCTGTAGTTTCCGTTTCGGCCTTGCCCAAAAGTAGTTTGTAAGGGGTGGCGGGTGTTTACCTGATCGATAGAGTAAGAAGAGCTAAAGGTGATTTTGGGTTTCCCGGCTTGTCCTTGCTTGGTGGTGATTACGATTACTCCATTAGCAGCTCGTGATCCCCAGAGGGAAGCCGCAGAAGCTCCTTTCAACACCTGAATGGACGCGATGTCGTTCGGGTTTAAGTCATTTAAGCGGGACTGTTGGGATACCCCACCGGATTCGCCTGTGCCATTACCTCCTCCGTAGATGGTAGAGTTACTGATCGGAACCCCGTCTACGATTATGAGTGGATCACTCGAGCCCGTAATGGTATTTGGCCCACGAATCTGGATAGTAGAACCGGCGCCGGGATCGCCGTTAGAACGGGCAATACGGACACTGGCGGCTTTTCCAGCCAATCCGTTAATGACTCCGGTCTCTCCCGATCGAACTACATCTTCTGTTTCAATCACTGATGAAGTAGAGCCAAGCTGATCTTTATCTTGCTCAAACCCCAAGGCGCTGACTACCACTTCACCTAGTTGAGCAACATCTTCAGACATAGTGACATCGATTACACTTCGGTTACCAATTTCCTGCTCAGTAGTAGCGTAACCAATGTAGCTATAAATCAAAACGTTAGAGCCTTCGGGCAAGGCGATCTGGTAGATGCCGTCAATGCTAGAGGTGGTTCCTACGCTGGTTCCCTGAGCAATAACATTGACTCCGGGTAGGGGGGAACCATCCTTGTCGGTAATAGTGCCTCTTACACTTCTATCTTGCGCCAAGATTTCAGAAAAGAGAGCACTAAACAAAATGAGAAAAGTAAAGAATTGTCTCATAGGTTAATAAATTTTAGTTGTGTAGTAGATTAATTGAGTCATAATAGGAGAACAATTCAACTCCCATCCGATTATTTGTGAGATTGAGTAGGATAGTCAGTATGAAATCTTTGAAAAATTTATTCTCACATATAATTCTTCACATATTAATCCCTCCGTATTATGGTGTGACCTTCAGGGAGCTTTACAATCAGATGATGGAGGACATATTTAAAAATTGACTTTTTAAAAGTTTTAGTGCTTATTCTTATTTTTGACTGTTTTCAAGATCACATAACCAAACCGTATGGCTGACATCACTGCTGACAAAGACTACCTGAAAACTTCTGAGGAGGCTACCCCACCCGAAATATTCGGACACCCGAAAGGACTGTTTTACTTATTTTTTGCCGAGCTATGGGAACGCTTCAGCTTCTACGGCATGCGGGCGTTGCTGACCCTCTACATGGTTCAGCAGGTGTTTGAAGCACTATCCAACCGGGATACTATCTCAGCCATTGTATATTCCTCCTACGGTTCATTGGTGTATGCTTCTCCTCTTATCGGTGGAAAAATTGCCGATCAGGTTTTAGGCTATCGTAAATCAATCTTTCTAGGAGGTATCTTCATGTCCATTGGGCATTTTGTGCTGGCTGTTGAGAACAATATTGCGTTTTACACTGCCTTGGCGTTTATCATTGTGGGTAATGGCTTTTTTAAGCCGAACATTTCTACGTTTGTCGGCGCCCTCTATCCTCCAGGTGATACCCGTAAAGACTCGGGATTTACCATTTTTCATATGGGAATTAACATCGGAGCATTTTTGTCGCCAATTCTCTGCGGTTGGTTAGGTAATGCCTACGGTTGGCACTATGGTTTCGGTTTAGCGGGAGTAGGTATGCTGGTTGGGGTAATTGTCTTTCAGTGGGGGATCAAGAAAGGAGTCTTTATGAATCATGGTCTACCACCGGCTTCGGCTCAGCTAGACCGAAAAACACTTGGGCTGAAAACCGAGCCACTGGTGTGGCTACTCTCATTTTTAGCCGTTCCAGTGATTGCCTTGCTGCTTTCTTCGTACCAGTATATCGCAGGGGGAGAAAGCTTCTTGGGGAAAATTACGGTTGTCAATCTAATTTTCTACGGGTTAAGTATTTTCATTCTGGGCTATATTGCCTACATCATGATTTCTATTGATGCCAAAGCCCGTAAACAGTTAGCCGTAGCAATTCTCCTAACGGTTTTTATGACCCTATTTTGGGGTTTCCACGAGCTTTCAGGAAATATCTTAACCTTATTTTCAGCCCGTAATGTCACGCTGAATGTGTGGCCGTTCAATAATGCTGCGGCTACCAATGCGCTGAATCCACTGTTTATTATACTCTTCGCTATTCCGGTTTCAGCTCTGTGGGTGTGGCTCTCAAAAAAGCGGATTAACCCGCGTACTCCCTATAAGTTCGCGATGGGAATTGCTTTTCTTGGATTAGGATACTATATACTATTCTTAAGTGGTGGTTCGGCTAATGCGGAGGGAATGGTACCGTTCATTTTTCTTTTATTACTATACTTCTGTATGTCTTTAGGAGAGCTTTTTACCTATCCGGTGGGCTTATCCAAAATCACCGATCTTTCTCCTCAAATTATTGTTGCTTTTATGATGGGAGTCTGGTTTCTGTCTAATGCTTATGCCTTCCAAGTTGTGGGCTTTGTAGGGCAGCGACTAGCTATTGATGATCTGGCCTCGGGAGAAAGTGCCTCCCCGCTAGAAACGTTACAAATTTATACGTCCGGTTTTGAGTCTATCGCGTATGTTTGCTTCGGCGGGGCAGTAGTGGTAATCTTGTTATCACCCCTGTTGAACCGATGGATGGCGGATGTGCATTAGAATCATTGCTACCACTAGCTACTTGACGGCAAGTATATGCCTATCTACTTGTCCATTTTAAGAGTGTATCAACTCTCTACTTCTACATCAAAGGCCCCATTAAGGATTCGGCCATTTCGCTTCATCTGTACGTAAATTCGGTACTTTCCTTCCGTAGGAAAGGTGTAGGGAAAGCGTACTATGGAGTGGTCTGGGTGATCAGGATCATCGAGCGAAGGGTGGTTCATACCTACTAATAAAGCACTATCGCGCTTTTGGGCAGGAAGGGAATTTAGTGCAGCTATGGTCTGGTCAATACTATCCCTAAAAACGGATGGTTTGGGTAGTTTATTCCAATCAATTCTTCCGCTTTCCTGAGTAAGCCGGGCTTGCATTGTTTCCTGTGATGCCATTGAGTACGACCCAACCGGATGTAAGTGGATGTACACACTACCATCTTCCTTGAAAACTACGGCGTGCCCCATCATTCCCAAGTAGGGGGCTAGTGTTGCTGGCTCTCCAGTCTCGTCTTGTACCGCCAGCGTAAGATGATACAATTGACCAACTTTAAACTCGCCTTCCTCCGCCTGTTCTAAGGTGACGAATGAACTATCGGCAAGCATAATCCTTTGTCCGGGACTGCCACAAACTACAATGTCTCCCCCCGGCATTAGCACCTCCGTACTACCACTGATAACAGGGTCGGTAATGTAATACGTGTCGTCAGTATCCATCAGTAGCGAATCATTCCAGTTATCAGTTAGGTTCGGGTCAGGTTCGGGAATTGTAACAGTATCAGCAATGGTTTCAGAAAATCCGCTGAGTCGGGAGACATCCGTAAATACGTGGTAATCACCAGGGGGTAATGGAGGAATAATCGTTTCAAAATGCGCTGAATCTAGTCGCTGCGGATGTAAGTGAGCGAATACATCAAGTTCACCAGCCCGTACCAAAAACATATGCATAATCTTCCCATGATCGGGAATAAGGTAATTCAGGCTTCGGGTAAGGTAGAGCTGATTAAGCTTAACTGAATCTACCTCAAACTTTAAAACTTGCTTTTGATCTTCTACCCTGACGGATGAGGTGGCCGTAAAGGGTTTATACATATAACGCTGATAATCATTAGCCCAGCTATTCCACCATGCATTACCACCCCATAAAATTAGTGACAGTAAAACGAAACCTACGGTAGCTCCTACCCAGCGTTTTCTTTTGGTCTTAGCTGAGGTGACCTGCCCCGGTTTCACTAGACTATCCCCGCTACTTAGGCCGATAATCGTGATCATTAGGATAACCAGGAACAGACCCAGGCCAGCTAACGTCCATCCTAATGAGGCTTCCATTGTTTTTTGGGCAGTAGAAACCGCCATTACCGGAAGCAAAATCTCTCCGTTTCCCCGTTCACCTGTCACTTCAATCTTCAGGCTGGCACTACCGGGACTCATCAACCAGATTTCGCCGCTAAAATGACCAATTTCTCCGGGTACTGGTAAAGCCATATCGGCGCGAGGTGTTCCTTCGGCGCCAGCGAACCAGTATAAACAACTTAGTTTTACTTCTTGCACCGTATTATCGGTGATGTAAACATCTACACTAGCAGTACCCGGAATAACATCGGGAGAGTTTACTACAACCGTAAGTGCGTAAGGGCCTGCTTCGCCTTCTAAAGTAACACCAGGGCTGCCAATATGCGACTGAATTAATACGGTGAGACCAAGGAGCAATACGTTAAATAAGAGCTTCTTCATGTTGTTCAGTGGGTTATCGCATTACGTTTTGCATCCATTGGCTCCATCTAATAGAAACTCTTGAACTTATAAAACCTATCAAAAGGGCAATAGCTAATCCTTTTAAGAGATCAGTCCCGTTAGATACCATCCAGTCGGCGTAGGCATAACGATACTCCCAGTCGGGGCTAGAACCGAAGTACCAGCTCTCGGTGCCGAAGAACCAATTACGGGCGGATTCGGACATTAGAAAGTCACCAAAAGGCCACTGAACCGTGATAAAGACTAGGAGAAATACTCCCGCGTACACTAAAGACAGCAACCAGGAGTTCTTCTCGCTATATTTCTGAGTAATCAAATCAATACCAACTGCCGGAATGAGTAATAATAACGGAAATTCAAAAGCCTGAAAATTTGTGATAGGGTTAAGCACTGGCCCTAGTAAAGGCTCGGCAGAAAATAGGGGTAATATCCATACCATAAGAGCCAGAAAGAGCGTATAAACTAGTGCAGCGCTACTAGCCCCCCATTTGCCAGGGGCAGCTCTAGAGAAGGCAACTAGCAGCAAAGGAAAGATCAGGCTGGATACGATGTAAAAGGTAGTTTTGTGCATATCGTGCCGACCTAAATACTCTGAGGCAATTGTAAAGAGCATGGTAAGTACGAATCCTGAAGCCAGGGCAAAGCATATTCCCAGTATTTTCTTATACTGATCGTCATAGACTCCTTGGCTAACCATTCGGTTTTTGACTGACAAAACTGTCACAATTGCGCCAAATTGTATGGTAATCATCCCCAGCAGCAATACGGTATGGGGCGGAGAAAGTATGGTAACATCTAAGCCATAGGTATTGTGCCACCAGTCGTCAAAGGGAGCTGAAGTTAACATGGCAAAGGCTCCCCAGATACAAAACAGCGCACCTAACGAACCGCGAAATACTCCCCAAAATTTTATGCTCTCTTGTTGCTCTTCTTGGGTTCCGAAGAAGCTGATCTTGAGGACACGAATGCCCGAAAATATCCCGGCCAGTACCCCGCCGAAGTAAATAGCCAAGTGGGGTGGTGATAGCAGACCATCGCGGCCAATACTGGTATGCCAGCTAATGTCCCACACCAAGCCTACCATAATGCTAATGGAAGCTAATACGGTAGCATAAAGATAAACTGGAATAGAGGTTTGTTTGCTTACTGAAACTACACGGGCAGTGGATGCAATAGGTGGGGCGAGCGTTTCCATAAATATGCTGTTATTGAGTTGGATTGGGTAAATTTATGGTTTTTTGTGGCAATTTCAACAGTGATAAAATATATCAGTGATGTGTCGTTTACGAATTCTCTTGCTTAGTTTTTAATCTGGGCTAACTTTCCTATTTTCGGGCTTTCGGTAGTCCGCTAACAAAAATTGTATTCTTCTCTGCTCAACTTCCCATTTTTGACGCACGGTTGGGCAAAAGGGTGACTAGATATATGAAAATCTTTGGATTCGTTCTTTCACTTGTTGTTACATTGGGGCTAACTATTGCCCTAAGCGTGAAAATCGGATCGGTACCTCCATTGGGTTATTTTCTAGACCCTTTTCATGGCTTTTGGCAAAATGCTGAACCCGAAGAATTATATATCGATCCCGCCCTTTCGGCATCAGTTCAGCAGCCAGTATCGGTGGTATATGACTCTATGCTCATTCCCCATATTTTTGCCGAAAACGATTATGATCTATACTGGGCACAAGGGTTTGTTCAGGCTTCGTATCGCCTGTGGCAGATGGAATTTGTCACGCACGTAGCTGCTGGAAGGGTTTCAGAAATTGTAGGTGAACGGGCGTTAGAGTATGATCGGGCGCAGCGTAGGAAGGGGTTAGCTTTCGCGGCTGAAAATGCCTGGCAAGCACTACAGAAAAACGATACTGCTCGTCAGATGGTGGAGGCCTACAGTGATGGTATAAATGCTTACATTGATGCGCTAACTTATAAAGATTATCCAGTTGAGTACAAACTGTTAAATTATCACCCTGAGCCCTGGAATCCTCTGAAATCGGCTTTGTTGCTAAAATATATGGCGGACGATCTGGCAGGGGCTGATGAGGATATAGAGAATACCAACGCTCTGAAACTGTTCGGAAAAGAAGCGATTGACCGCTACTTTCCGGTATTCTTACCCGGTCGTGACCCGGTAATTCCTACCGAGCGAACCTGGGAGTTTTCTCCCCAGCCTCTCGATACACCTCAGATAACTTTTCAAGAGAATACACTTTACACCGAAACGATTGACGAGCCTGATCTCGACAATGGGAGTAATAACTGGGCAGTAAGCGGTAGCCGAACCCGTTCGGGAGTACCGCTGCTAGCTAATGATCCGCACTTGGGGTTAAACTTGCCTTCTATCTGGTACCTGGTACAGCTCAATGCACCAGGAGTTAATGTTTTTGGAGCAACCCTACCGGGAGCACCCGGAGTGGTGATCGGTTTCAATGATTCTATTGCTTGGGGAGTAACTAATGCCCGTCGGGATGTAAAGGACTGGTACAAGATAAATTTTACCAATGACTCTCGTGATGAATACGAATTTAGTTCTCGCCGATTGAAAACCCAGCAGAGAATTGAGAAAATTAAAGTGCGGGGAGCCGATACGTTTTACGATACGGTTATCTACACCCACTACGGGCCAGTAGTGTATGACCATAGCTTTCCGAAGGAAAGTTTAGATGACGTACCACTCGACTACGCCATGAAGTGGGTAGCTCACGATCCATCTATGGAAGTGATGACCTTTTATCAGCTCAACCGGAGTCAGAGTTATGGTGATTATGTGAAAGCACTAGAGCATTACCGCAGCCCAGCGCAGAACTTTGCCTTTGCTTCAGCGTCGGGAGATATAGCTATGTGGGTGCAGGGTGCGTTTCCCGCCAAGTGGCGAGGGCAGGGGCGCTTTTTAATGGATGGCAGTCATCCCGAGCAGGAGTGGAAGGCATTTATTCCGAAGGAACATAATCCTCATGTCAAAAATCCGGAGCGGGGCTTCGTTAGTTCGGCCAATCAGATTCCGACTGATACTACCTATCCGTACTATATCTACGATCACTCTTACGAGCATTTTCGGAACCGTCGCATCAACAGCCAGCTATCCCGTGCCCGAGGAGTAACTACTCGGCAAATAATGGATCTACAAAACGATGTTTACAACCAAAAAGCAGCGGACATTCTTCCTTTGATGCTGGATAGCTTGGAGCTATCGGCATTATCAGCCGAAGAACAGGATACTTATGATGTTCTACGACGGTGGAATTATCGGAATACGGTGAGTCAGTCGGCACCAGCGATATTTAGAACCTGGTGGAGAGGGTTACGTCGTCAAATCTGGGATGAGTTTATTTCTGATGAAATTACGCTCGACCCACCTAGCGACGCAGTGACAATTCATTTAATGAAACACTCTCCCAACGATACGATTTTCGATTCCAAACTGACTACGACTGCGGAAACACTCAACGACTTGATTCAGGAGTCCTTTCAGGAAGCTCACCAATCCATTGAAAAGTGGGAGGAAGAGCACGGACAACCCGTAAACTGGGGGGACTACAAATCTACCAGTATTCAGCACATGTTGCGGTTAGACCCATTTAGTCTAGATAATATCCCCGTGGGTGGCGGGCGCAATATTGTGAGTGCTAACAGTGAGCGTCACGGAGCCTCCTGGAAGATGGTGGTAGAGCTGGGTAAGCCAGTAAAAGCCTGGGGGGTATATCCGGGAGGGCAATCGGGGAATCCGGGTAGTTATTTTTATACCAATATGGTTTCAACTTGGGCGAAAGGAGAATATTTCCCGATTCGGTTTTACCAGTATCCGGAAGATAATCCCACCTCAGTAATGGCTCGTCAAACTATTCAACCCCAGTCTTCTGAATAATGCTATGAAGTTTGTCATGAAAGTCATATTGATTGCCGGACTCAGTTACATTGCTGAGCAATTTTTCCCTTGGTGGTCAGTAGTGATTTTTGCTTTCTTGGTAAGCTTCATTATTCCTACCAAAGGATTTAATGCATTTATTAGTGGTTTTCTGGGAGTAGGGTTACTCTGGCTAATATTTGCTTGGATGATTGACAGCAATACCAATAGTATTCTGACTGAAAAGATTGCCCAACTGTTTCAAGTGAATCAGGCAGGACTAGTAGTGGCAATGACTGGAGCAATTGGTGGATTAACCGGAGGGTTTGCGGCACTTAGCGGAAGCCTGCTCCGTACGATCAATCAGAAAGAGCCAGTAAAGCCAGGGTATTATAAATAAAGGTGACTAGCTGGCAATTACTGCATCTCCTTCTGGGTTCTGCGGAGGTGTAGCCAAAGACGGGTTTCTCTTAATGAGCTTGTGATATTTCTCTAGTAAATAGTTAGCCCTTTCGGTGGGAATAGAAGAGATAATGCCATTTCCGTTCCTTGCCCGTATAACGGGTTGGTCAGAAGCATTAGCCTTCTGAACTGAGTTTTCGTAGTTCTGCCCAAAGTACAAAATGTACTCTTGTTCAGTTAAGAATACAAACCTCTTGATTTCAGTGTGCGACGAATATCGTTTGATCATGGCTAGGGTGTAGTTATAAACCCCTAAAATACTAAATGGGCAGGCAAAAAAATAACTATCGGAGAAATTTTACTCCGGCAGAGAAAAAGATTAATCCCAAAATAGCAACAACTGCCGTCTGAAATCCACTCACCTCGACCTCAAGGATGGAGGCAGTGCCTTTTAAAACGACATAAACTGAAAATAATAGAATGGCGGTACCCAATAGGGTGAATAGAATCCCAAAGATTTGTTTGACTCCCATAGTAATAAACGTAGGCTGTGATTAGTATAATCCACAAGTATACGTACTTCAGGGCGAAGTATCTTACAGTTAACCTATGAAATTCAGTAAAATGAGGGCTTCTTAAGCTAAACGGATACCATTTTTTCCCTCTAGCACAATTTTTCGTTCTTTGTATAACCCGCCTACCGCCTTCTTGAATACTTTTTTACTCATTCCAAGTTGCGCCTGAATTTCATCAGATTCGCTTTTATCGTGCAGTGGAATGTGACCATCGGCTGCTTGTAAAGCTCTCAGCAGACTTAGTTTAGCTTGTTCAGTAGCATCGCGTCCGGCCGGGTAAGCCGTTACATCAACTTTTCCATCTTCCCGGATTTTCTTGATATACACTGTCAGCGAATCACCCCGCTGTAGCTCGGTTGGACTATCACTGTAAAAAAGTAAGGCATCGTACTGACGACCCAAGATTACTTTGTAGCCAAGGTCAGTCTTATCATAAACCAGGGCAAGGGAGGCTTGCTGCTCTTGTAGGGCAGCGGTGTCTTTGAGGAAGAATGCTTGGAGTTTAGAAACTGCAATCAGTCGTTGACTACGATGATCGAGAGCCACTCTCACCACTACTGTATCCCCTACATTCACTGGGTAGAGTTGTTCTTTTTTAGGTAGTAATAAATCTTTTTCCAAGCCCCAGTCTAAGAATGCCCCAAAAGAGGCGCTACCGACCGCTGTGAGGGCGGCAAATTGGTCTACCTCAACCAATGGGGTTTCGGTAGTAGCTACTAAGCGGTCTTCTGAGTCAGTGTAAATAAAGACACTGACAGTTTCCCCAATTTTCATCTCGGGGGTAACATATTTCTTAGGTAGTAGAATATCCTGGGTGCCTTCAGGAGTGGTTGCCTCTAAAAATAAACCATGAGGGCTATCGCGAAGAATGCTTAATTCATTGAAAGATCCGATACGTAACATGCTGCAAAGTAAAACTAATTTCGGTTTTGTGGGTTTAATGACTCGAAGAATCAGTGAAGAAGATATGAAACGAGAGATGTGAAATGTGAACGTAGAGAGAGGCTAGAAGTTTGGAATTTGTCTGGTAGAAACTAAAGGTAGAATATCAAAGTCTGTTCTTTAGCTCGAATATGTATATAACAATTCAGCCATCAATAATATAGCTGTTCAACAACCAACAATTGATAATTAAACCACTCTCTTATTCTGTAGACTGTTGACTGGAAACTAATTAAGAGTAAATGACCAATAAGAAAATATGAGTGTTGAGGATCACGCGAAGCAAGGGTATCAGGAGCTAGAAAAGGAAGATTATCAGCAGGCGCTAAAACACTTTCAGCGAGCTCTGGCTCAAGAGAGTACGCACCCCGAGAGTTTATACGGTGCCGCAAGGGCTTATTTTAAACTTCAGCAGTACGAAGTGTCCATTCAGACGTTTGGTCGGCTTATTAATCTGTTGCCTAACAACGCTACCTACCTGAGTGAACGGGGAGTTGCTCTACATTGGACTGGCAATAATCAGTTGGCTTTGGCAGATTTTGACCGAGCGGTAAAACTAGAACCCAATAATCCCTATCGATATTCAAGTCGGGCGTACATAAAAGACCGCCTAAAAGACTATCAGGGAGCCATTGATGATTACTCCAAAGCTATTGAACTCGATCCCGAAGATGCAATTGCTTATAATAACCGAGGATTGATTGAGGAGAAGCTAGGCTACTTGGAGAAAGCTAAAGGTAGTTACCAACAAGCCGACCAACTTGACCAGCGCAAAAACGGTAGTAAAAAGCCAGAAACTGAGCCGCCAATAAGCAAAGAAAATAGTACTGATACTCCGGTTGAGAAAGTAGGCACATCAACTGTAACTACTTCATCAGGCGGGCGATCATACTGGTCAGAAATTCGCTCGGTATTTACTTCTCGGCAGCAGTTTCAAGAATTCATTCAATTTGTAAACCCCTTTAAAAAGACCCAATAATTATGTTTGGATTATTTAAGAAGAAAAGTGAATTAGATAAGTTACAGGATAAATACCGTAAACTATTAGCCGAAGCCCACACCCTCTCGCAGCGTGACCGTCGGGCAGGGGACGAAAAGATGGCGGAAGCTGAAGAGGTTGCGAAGGAAATTGATCGGTTGAAGGCTACTGGATCATAAGCTAAAGCCTGTTACTTACGATTTGTTTCCTGTTGCATCAGAGGCTAATTATTCCACAATTATTTTTCTGGTGTATGCTTTCTGGTTGATCATTATTTGTAAGTTGTACATACCTGGATTGAGGTTGGTTCGCATAGGTTTCACCGTAATTGTCTTATCTGATTTTCTCAAGTCTAGTTGATACTTCTTGCCAGCTATATCAAATAGTTGAACGTTATACTCTTCAATAGTAGAGTACGATGAACTAATTTGTAAAGACATACCAGGTTTAATAGAACTGGGGTATACTACTACTTTCGTCAGGTCCTTGCCAGGGTTCACGTAAACAGCCTTTACATCAAATAGGGTAGTTGTACCATCAAAGTCAGTTTGAGACAAGCGATAGTAAACAATCCCCGACGTATTTACCTGATCAACATAATGATATTCTTGCTGCTCATCGGTAGTCCCTTGTCCATCAACCTGAGTGATTTTATCAAAACGTCTACTATCTTGTGAGCGTTCAATGGTAAAATAGTCATTATTGATTTCAGTAGCGGTAGCCCATTGCGCAATAATGCCTTTCTCTTGAGAAGTAAGTGAGAAATAGATAAGCTCTACGGGTAGTGTTGAGCACGCTGTGCCGCAACAACCAGCTGTAGGGTCACAACCACTGCCACTATTATTGGTAGGGGGACCACTATAAGAGCCGCCTACTGATAATCCACCACCACTTTCGGTAGCAGAAGAGTTTAATTAAGAGCACTACTTGGTTACATTGGTTTTCTCAGCTAAGCTTTCCGAGAAGTTTCGTAGATTTACGGTTACTGCTAACCAGCTATTTTCAAATTGCAAAACCTTTGACCTATCCACAACGTCAGTAGAACCACTACCGGAATTATTGTAGTTGCCGTCAACTATAATGCCACCGCCACCACTGGCACTGGTATTTCCACCACTAGCAT
Organism: uncultured Flammeovirgaceae bacterium; assembly: GCA_937883755.1. Classification (GTDB taxonomy): domain Bacteria; phylum Bacteroidota; class Bacteroidia; order Cytophagales; family Cyclobacteriaceae; genus Tunicatimonas. The sequence goes on from CAKZYA010000014.1 coordinate 112,069, forward strand.
TATTAAAATCACCTCCAACTTGAATAGTGCCGCTGTTGTTAACGTTTAATGTTCTACCATTTGAATTATCGAAATTCCCGCCAACCATTACATCTGAGTCGTCGATATTAAACTGACCACCGCCACTACTGCTAGCATCTCCGGTAATATCTATCTGGGAACCATTGGTTAAATTAAGGATTGTACCACCGTCCATAGTCATCGATCCAGATACAGTTAAATCTATCGCATCTACGTTAAAAGTACCTCCACCGCTCACGGTGAAATTCCCTCCTATAGTGAAAGTACCGCCATTAATTGTGTTGGGTGACCCGGAATCCCAGGCTTCTGCCAAGTTATTAGAAATATTGATTGTAGCTCCAGAAGCATTGATAGTACTACTTCCCTGTATAGTCAAGGTTCCCGTGATTGTAAGTGTTACTTCTGAATTGACCGTTAATGTAGCACCATTGGTGATGGTGAGGTTACCCATTGTGCAACTGGCAGTGATGGTGTATTTGAGTTCACAGGACTACTAGGACATTGAGCTCTTGCTCTAGCAGATATCAACACAGCTATCGCTAGAAATACAATTATTTTTACAGGGTTAGCTTTCATCTATACTCTTATCTTCTCAAATAGAATTCAATATTTCCGAGTATTAATACTAAAAATTACTATATAAAAATTAGAAAGTTATATTATAATCAGTCGTATCTCTTATTGTATAGGTGAGGTTAGTAAGGATATTTAAAGATTTACGGGTCTTCTATGAAGGATAGATTATCAAATTGTAATTATTCTTACAGGTAGTAATTGCGAAAAAAAGCTCATATCTGTCGAGATCATTAGTAAACACAAAAACTCATTTATCTATTCAGGATAGATTGATTCTCGCATCAGAGGGTGCTTTTCTGTGCAAAATCTAGTATCACTTTACCCAAAAGATACTTATCAAATGAACCAAAAGTCGACATTGAAAAGGAAGAATATATGCCTTTTTATGTGTTTTTAGTACATAAGTTAAAAAGACATCTATTTTACTGGTATCACTTCGGGAGTTATGACACAAAACACCAATTCTTTCCACAAAAGTAATCGGTGAGTATCGTGCAATTTTTTTACTGATGGCAATCGAGATAGGTTGCGGGCGCAGCTATTCTGATCTTCCTATTTGGGTTGAGTTTACGCTGGTATACATCTATTCTAAAGATCATAAATCCAGACTTACTTGTTGACACACTAAGCACCAGTTAGCTATCTATTAAGAAAAAGAACATACTTGAACTACTTACCTCAGATTATAATTTCCGCTTGCCCACATCAGCGTGGGTTCTATCCATTTTTTCAGCGGCTTGAATAAAAAACCATGCCCCATACCCGTTTGTAGCTTAATTTCTTGGAAGTGCTGAATATCGCAGGTGGAAGCTTCTCTTCGAGCGACTGCCGAGACTCCGAATGGGTCGGATTCCTCGTAAATAGTAAGAATATTACCACAATAGTTGATTTCGGGGATATTCTGTATGTCACTCTCTTGAAAACTACCTATGAACACGAAGTTCAAATCAGGATTATTTGCCAGTGTGGAAACGTACTGAGCAATATATCCACCTTTGGATGTACCAACTACCGTAATATTTTTAGGTGCGATTCCGACTTGCATCAAACTATCAATTTGACTTACTACTTGCTGAGCGTATTCTCGAGCATTTACATTACCTTTTCTCTGTTCGCTGATAACGGTAAATCCACTATTTTCAAGCTTACTGATAATTTCCCGGTACTCGACCCGACCATACTGCGGGTGTTCTTCATCCAGACTGTGTGTCTCTAAAAAACGGTTGTGTAGGAAAAAAATATAGCCATCTTTATTTTGTTGGGCTACTGTCGAGAGAGTAAGTAATATGATAGTAAAGAATAGGTTCATTGCCTGAATCGTCTGTTTAGTGCAATGTTAAACACATTCGGTGCATCCCTCTCAATTCTTCTTTAAAGTCCGGAACCTCTAATCGGGTTCTGCTGTGAAATGAAAATCCAGATTTTTGGTAAAAGGCAATAGAGTTAAGATTGGTATCTAGAACGCAAAGAAATACTTCAGCCTTGCCCCTTTCCTTTGCTAAATCATTAACATCGCGCATTGCTCTCTTTCCTAACCCTTGACCACTGTATTGGGGGAGAACATAAATTTTCTCTATCTCACAGTTGGGTGAGGCTGATAGTTCTTTCGACGACTTGAAATTCATTTTAACGAAGCCTACCCGATTTTCTTCAGCTTCTATGAAGTAATAATCGTGGTGGTCGTCCGTCAGATCAGAGGCTAGACGGGTAGTGCCAAATTCCTGGGCTAAATATCGCGCTAATCCGCCTTCATTCCAGTGATTGGCAAACACTTGTGTGTAGCATTCAGTACACAGTGTCTGTAACTCAGTTAGATCGTCTAGTTTCGCTTTTTCCAGCATCCTTATTTAAGTAATAGAATGAAATGCTATTTAGTGGGGGATTTACCTCGAGAACTAATACCGATAAGTAACCCTGAGATACTTGCTCCCAATCCCCAGAGTAGGCTGGGAATTTCCGAATCTACCAAATACTCAAAAATCAACCAACCTAACATGCCCAAGCTAATGGAAAGTAAAGCACTAAGCTCGTTGGCTTTCTTCCAGTATAGTCCGGCCATTAGTGGTACAAACAAAGAAACCAGGCTAAGAACCGATGATAGAGCCACTAAATCGTAAATATTAGTTTTAAGCGAAGCCATCACTGTAGAAGCTACCGCAACGGCAATTACCGAGCCTCTCAGTACTCGCAACAATTGAGTATCGTTTTGGATACGCCAGCGAGGTTTGATAATATTTTCAGCCAAAATGGTGGCCGGAGCCAGTATTGCCCCGCTAGTAGTACTCATAATGGCAGAAAGCAACGCTCCGAAAAACAAAACCTGAAGACCAGTACCCGTTTGCTGTAGCACTACTATGGGTAACATTAGCTGCGTATCCGAAACTGAGGTTAGCAGTGAAGGATATACCTGTACAGTGCATAAACCAATAAATAATGGAATAAATCCGACGGTGAAATACATTCCGGCACCTAGATAAGATGCCTGCACTGCAATTTTTTCGGAACGCGCGGCCATCACCCGCTGAAAGACATCCTGCTGCGGGATAGATCCTAGCCCAATCGTGATCCAAGCAGCAAAATAGTGAACCGAGTCAATGAAGTTGGGTTGAGGCACTGCCCGAAAAAAGCCGTCGGGAGTATTTGCAATCACTGTTTTGAATCCCCCAGCAGAGTTTCCTAGATCAATTGCTAGAAATAGTAGTCCGGCAATGATGACGATGGTTTGAATGAAATCAGTGATAGAAATGGCCCACATTCCACCGATATAGGTGTAGATGAGAACGACTCCTGTGCCAATCCAGATACCCGCTAGGGTAGGAATCCCTGCCACTGTCTGAAACAGAATACCCAAAGCTACCAATTGAGCGGCAATCCACCCAAAGTAGGAAGGAACCATACATAGGCTAGATAATAGTTCTACTTTTGGCCCGAATCGGTCACGATAAAAATCACAGAAGGTAAGAATATTCATTCGGTAAAGTGGGCGGGCTACCAGTAATCCTACCAGCAGCAAGCACAAAGCGGCACCAAATGGGTCTTCAATAACCCCTAGCAAACCATGTTCAGCGAACTCTGATGATGCACCCAGTACTGTTTCGGAACCAAACCAGGTAGCGAATAAAGCTGAGGCGGCTAGCACCAACGGAAGTCGTCGCCCGGCCAACACATAGTCACGACTACTTTTTATCCATCGAGATGAAATGACTCCGATCAGGATTGTCAACAGTAGGTAGAGAGAGATAAATACTAATAGCAAGGCTGTACTCAAATTGAGTCAGCAATATTAAAAAAATCAGCGACCTGTTAAACTACAAAATGCACTGCTCAGGCTTTTTTCTCAAATTTGGCAAACTGATTATAGATGCGGGTCATTTCCTGTACCAATTCCAAGCCTTCTTTGGGAGGAGCTTGCTCAATCACCACGTAACCACTGTAGCCTTTATCGATCAGGGCTTGAATAATTTCTTCCCCTTTAGTCACTCCTTCACCGTAAGGAACGCTTTTATACGTACCAAAGGCTACTACATCCTTGAGGTCGATGTGGTTAATCTTGCTATGAAATTGCTCAATGATATCAAAGTTACTCACGCCAGCTCCGTCAAAGTGGCCCATATCTAGGCACATCCCTACGTGCGATGAGTCTACCGCTGCAAAGATTTTTTCGTAATCTTCAATATTCTCAATATTGTTGTTAGCATGGTTTTCCACGGTGACTAGTACGTCCAAGTCTTCCGCTGCTGGAGCTAATTCTTTGAGTACCTCAATCACTGTACCTAGTCCGCCTTGCTCACCTCGCTTGGCTCCGGTGAATTTTACCCGACTGCATCCTAACTCTTTTGCCTTTTCCATGAGCCAAAGCTTATGAGCAGTATCTTTAGCAGCATTTCCTCCGAACGAACTACCCTGAAGCGAGATAGGGGTTAGTCCGTTATGATAACAGCGTTCGCGAATACTATCTATTCCTGCTGGGCTTAGTGAGCGGGGATACCATACATTAAATTCTACATTACGGATGGGAGTTTGTGGAATGATCTCAAAAGCGGGCTTAAAAAACTCATCCCCAAAACCGTCCAGGCAAATGGTGGCAATAGCGAGCTCTACACCCATTTCTTTTGTTGAAATACTAGGATAGGGCGAAGAGGCAGTGAAGCCAAGTCCGGTGAGTAGTGCAGAGCTTTTTACAAAATTGCGACGGTTAAGGTTGGTAGACATATTACTTTAGAGAGGTTAAGTAGGCAATTAGGTCATTGAATTCTGAGGCAGTCATGGTATTTTCTAACCCTTCGGGCATTAATGATGACGATACTGGGCCGTAATCTTGAGGCTCTTTATAGGTTACAAATTCGCCGCTAGTTGCCATCAATTCTACGTTGCTGTACCCCACGTCAATCTGACGACCTAAATGCGTAGTTCCATTTTTATCGGTGACAAACCAGCCTTGCCACTCAGGAGCCATTTCAGCAGATGGTTCCAAAATAGCCATCGCTAACTGGCGGGATGACTTGCTACTTCCGATATTGGACAAGTCCGGACCATAGTTACTTCCCCAGCCATCTATCTGGTGACAATTCTGGCACTGAGCGGTTATTGATTGGAAAACTAGCTTGCCCCGAAGCGGATCGCCACGGTCATCTACCGACTGATACCACTGCTCATCGGAAGCAGGATGGTCTGTATTAGTGCTTTCGGCGCGACAAAGCTGCCAGCGAGCTTGGGCTGCCGGATGACTGGAGGCAAACTGGACTACGCTCTTTTCTATATCCTCTTGACGGCAGCGACAAAGGTAGCTTACAGCCGTTTCGGTCAGCACTGAATTATCTTCGGACAGTAGCTGAACTATTTCATCGCAAAACGTGCCAGCTTGGTATTCCAGGGCTACTAGTGCTTCACCTCGTACCGAGGGCTTAGCCTGTGCATTCAAAGTGAGTTGGAGCAGGGCTTGGGCTACTGAATCATTTCTTACTGAGCGTACTGCTTGCAAGATAGATGATTGCATGATTGGAGAAGCAGTAGGGAGCGATGAAAGCAGAAGAGGAAGAACAGATTGAATATCATCTAAATAAGACAGTGCTATTGCCCGAATCTCTTCATTGATTTGAGTATTATGGATGAGCGACGTTAAGTAACCCGATGGTAACTCTCGCTTTAAAGCTTTTGATTTTGGCTCCGACTGACTTTGATAGGCTTGAAGAAAATCAGGTTGTAGATGGCGTAAGGTAGCTAAATAGGTTTCAAATAAAGACGGAGGAATATCTCCACTAGCAAGCAAATCTTCTATATCCGAATACACATCGTCTTGGGAGTGCTGGGCGGTATAAATCAATGCCATACGTTTTACGTCTTCATTAGCGTCTTTTAACAGTATTCGTAATAAGTCTGAAGGTAGCTGTTCCGATGATTTCATAGCAATAAGTACCGCTTCCTGCCGAAGCTTTGCATCAGTTTGCTGAGTGAGTTCCAATACCCTTGAGAAATACTGGGCATCTCGTAATTTATAGCGGGCGTTGGCTCGCACAAAAGCATCTACAGAAGATAAGGCTTTCACTAGCTCTTCAGTATCTCCTGAGGCAACTCGAGTATTGAAGGAACCATTTTTAGCTTCCTCTTCAGTGAGTGAAGTAGCCAATGGTTGGTTGCCTTCCGAGCGTAACCGCCAGATTCTGCCCTGACCGTGATTAGGATATTGCCGTACTACCCAATCAGTGATATACAAATCACCGCGACTATTAGTCGCTAATGCTACTGGGTGAAAGGTGCTGTCGCCTTGTAAAATTGGTTCGGGTACTCCGGTTACGGTACTTTGGGAAGGTTGGAGAGGAACCCGTACCAAATTATTTTCTTCCCAAATTGTACTAATAATATTTCCTTGGTACTCACTCGGAAAACTAGTGAAGCTAGCATCAATTAGCCCCGAAGGAGCTTCACCAATTCCCGCTGCATAGGGAAGGGTACCGGGCAGTTCGCCATTCCAGGCTAAAAAGGGATGAAGGCCACTACCACCGTACAGCGACTGATAACCATAGTTGCCCCCTAAGACAATATCTACTAAGCGGTTCGGCCCTCGGCTATCTGGATCATTGTCTACCAGCAGTAGACGCCCTTCTTTAGAAAACTTTAGATCGAATGGATTCCAGAACCCAGTGGCTACTTCCTCAACCTGACTACCGTCGGTACGACAGCGAAAAACGTTTCCGCCGTCGCCGTAACCGCTAATCGACGAGCCATCAGTACCCTCAATACGCCATTTTAGTCCGTTAGTATTTCCTCGCGAAATGTATAACCAACCATCAGGAGAGTAAGTGATTCCTAGAATTCCGGCATGGTCGTAGACACTTTCGGGAGTGATCATCTGGAGTAAACGCACTCGCTCATCGCTTACACCGTCATTATCTATATCCCGAAAAGAAAACACTCCATCCTTTTCAACTAAGAAAAGAGTATTCTCCGCTCCGAACGCCAGATTCATACCATCGTTGATACTGTCGGCGTACACCATCCAGGTTTCGGGAATGCCGTCTCTGTTTTCGTCAACCCCTTTTTTGATTCGGTCAAAAGCTGGACCGTTGTAGTCACTAGGGGGAGAGTGGGTATGGGATTCTAGTACGTATAGCTGATCGTTTTCGTCAATAGCCAGCCCAATGGGAGTCATGATCTGTGGACTCTCCGCTATCAAATCTAATAACAGATTTGAGTCTAGTACTTTTGGGTAATTAGTTTCATCTAGTTTAGGCGAGTGACACTGAGCCAAAAAACATCCCGTAATTACCCAACGGCTAAGCCTGATAAATGCTGCTGAAAACTTTGTTTTTACGACTGATAATAGCATCTGGTTAAGATAACTAATATTTCCCTTTGTTTGATTAACAAAAGGTCAAATCAGTGAGCGTAGAGACCGAAGTAGTACTTAGGATTGATACGCGGCAGAAAGATTATCACGTACTCTTTCTAGTAACTCCCGAGTCTTAATAATGCCTTCTTCCTCTTCTAGGTTACTGCCCTCGTACTCTACTCCCACAAAGCCACGGTAACCAGCATCGAGTACAATCCGCATCATTTTTTCATAATCAGTATGGGCTTCTTCTCCCTGCTCATTGAAGTCGTGGGTTTTAGCACTTACTGCTTTAGCGTAGGGCATAAGTTCATTTACTCCCTGATAGCGATCATACTCTTCTTCGCAAGGAGGATTCGGGTTCTCAGCAGTTGGGTACTCCCGCTTTATGCAGAAGTTGCCGAAATCAGGCAGGGTACCTACTCGCTCATTTCCAGCCATTTTCATCACACCTGCCAGCCATTCACCATTGCTAGATAGGCCACCGTGATTTTCCACTAATACATTTATACCCGCTTTATCGGCGTATTCACCTAATTTAGCTAACCCTTCCGCCGCTAGTTTTTGCTGCTCTTCGTAGCTACCGCTGCTCTGAGCATTCACCCGGATGGAGTGGCAGCCTAGGTATTTAGCGGCATCTACCCACTTATAGTGATTCTCTACAGCTTTCATTCGCTCAGCTTCATCTGGGTCACCCAGTGCTCCTTCCCGGTCGCACATAATGAGGAGGGCTTGTACTTCAGCATCAGTGCAAGCTTGCTTAAGGTCGGCTAGGTATTGGGCGTCTTCAGCTTTGTTATAAAAAAACTGATTGACAAACTCCACTCCTTCAAACCCCAAGTCGCGAGCTTTTTGTGGGAATTGTAAGTTGTTGAGTTTACTGTCAGCAATCACACGTTCGTAATCAGTATCGTAGAGCTTAGCACGTTCGGGCCAGGGCATGGTTTGTACGGCAGGGTTGAACAAGGATTTGTTCAGCGACCATTGGGCGAGAGAAATCTGATACAATGGTTCGGCAGCTGTTTCTACCGCAGGTGTACTTTCGTCGCTGACTGCTTCATTTTGGGTAGTATTAGAAGAGCAAGCATAGCCTAATAGCCCGGCTCCGGTGATTGCTAGAGATGATCGTTTGATAAATATTCTTCGTTGCATAAACATTTTTTTGCCCCAATTTACAATTTTAGCAGAAAATGCCGAACGAAAGAGGTGCTGTTGGCTACTAACTAGTAGAATAGTACTTGGAGAAATACAACAACTAAGGCTTTATTGGTGAAAAATTCATAATTTTATTAACTTTTCTGTATCGAGAACCTATATAACCATGCAAGAAGTGAAAAAGATTAAACTAACAGAAAAATTTGGAGATGATGGCCTAGCTAGAAATAATAGTACGGTGAAAGCTAATGATGGAGGAGATGAACCAATTAGTTCTGCGCTGAGTAAGCCAGATATTAATTGGCTACAGAACCGGGAAAACCGGACTAAAATCGAAGGAGCACCCGGGAATCTGTGGATATCAAATAAACCTTTGTGGGTTTCTGAGATGAGTAAGGACAATAGAGGCGGGAAAATGATGGGCACCCAAGGAGTAAGCCGAAGTGTACATAAAGAGAAGAAGTATGTTGTAGTAAGCATGAGGGGCGATCAGATTCAAAACATTCAAGGTACGTATCGGGATAATACGCAGCGGGTGAACAGATTTAGCCCACGTAGAAGTTTCCGAGGTGACCGACCTAAGCCCTCACGGCCTAAAGAAGAATTTTAGGATCAGCCCGATTAAAGGAAAATCAGAAATCTCTTTCATATAGACTCATCGTTAGTAACGACTGAAATATACTTTATAGTTGTCGTTAGTATTTAGTACGCTGAAAACAGTAGTTTATATTATTAGCAGAGCAAACTAAATGAAGAATCTAATAGCTTTTACTCGGATAAAAGAAATCAATAGCGTTTGCTGATTGTGAAAAAATAGGAGTAATTAGTCTCCGTTATCCGCCAATATCAGTCAGATAGCGGAGATATTGCTGTTATTAATTAGTTGTAGAGCATTAAGAATAATGAATCAAATCATAAATAAATCGGTAACAAAATCAACTTTAAGGGGGCCTACTTTTGCTGCCATTATTCTCGCCGTATTTGGCTGTAAACCCTCGTTATATGTGCAAGAAGAAAAGGTAATTTATAAAGACATTGAAATACCATTGTATGAAACTTCAATAAATGATATTGAAAAACAGCTTGGATTAAAATATGAAAAAATTAGCTGGAATGAATATAGTACTGAGAGCATGTTAAAAAATTCTGTTTGGTCATGCGTTTAAACGATTAAGAATGA
>CAKZYA010000015.1 GCA_937883755.1 uncultured Flammeovirgaceae bacterium
ACTTGATCGTTTCGGGCTTACTTTTACCTAAGTATTCATTAGGGTGCCCAATCCGGCCGTCCATCGCGCACATTAACTCACACAGTTGCTTAATGTGCCGCAGTTGAGAACCACCGCCTGTGATAACAATCCCTCCGGCCAGACGATCTTCGTAACCAGAAGAGATTACTTCAGCGTGAACTAGTTCAAATATTTCTTGCACCCGAGCCTCGATAATGTAAGCCAAATTTTTCACTGAGATTTCCCGGGGTGGACGATCGCGCAATCCCCGAATTGATACAATCTCATTAATGTTAGCTTCCTCAGCAATGGCTCGCCCAAACTTCACTTTCAGCAACTCCGCCTGCTCATGTAACACTGAACAGCCTTGCTTAATATCCGAAGTAATAATATTTCCCCCAAACGGAATAACCGCTGTATGCCGGATAATACCATCGTGGAAAATTGCAATGTCGGTAGTTCCACCACCAATGTCTACCAAGCAAACTCCTGCTTGCTTTTCTTCTTCGCTAAGCACGGCTAAGCTAGAAGCTAAGGGTTCTAAAATGAGATTATCAATCTCTAAACCTGCTTTACGCACACACTTATTAACATTGTTGATCGCGTTAGTTTGAGCCGTGATAATATGGAAGTCCGCTTCTAGTTTCACCCCTAGCATCCCTACAGGATCCACAATACCTTCCTCGTAATCAACAATATAATGTTGAGGCATCACATGAATGATCTCGCTACCGGGTGGGGTCACGATTCGATACATATCCTGAGTCAGCCGCTCTACGTCTTCTACGGTAATTTCCTCATCAGCAGAATTACGGGTGATGCCGCCGTGGTGAACCGAGCTACGAATATGTTGCCCGGCAATTCCGACATTGACGACATTAATTTCTACCCCCGACTGTTCTTCGGCTTGCCGAACCGCCTGTTGGATAGCCTGCACGGTTTTGTCAATATTACTGACAATCCCACGAATTACCCCGTCAGACACAGCCTTCCCCATGCCCATCACCTCAAGTTTACCGTACTCGTTCTTCCGGCCTACAATGACGCAAATTTTAGTAGTACCGATATCTAGTCCAACTACCGGTTGTTCGTTGTACATAGTTTTACTGGTTAGTCACAAACAATTTGATTTTCATAGGTCAGGTTGACCCAATTATAATGATTCCATCCCTTTCGGGGTAGAATTTGCTGATAAAATAGTTCTAGCTTATCAAATTTTTCGGAAATCTGGGTAGGCTTGCCAAATTTAATGGTTTGCTTACCTACTTGCGGATATAAAGTTACCTCTCCGGCCTTATCTATCTCCATCTGAGCAATCTGTGCTCGCCAGAAATCGTCTTGCTCGATATGTTGTGCCAAGGACAGAAACTGTTTTCCGAGGCTATCTTGCTCCCAATCTTTTTGAATTAATTTTGGGATGAGGTCGCCGCTGACCAGCATTACCCGGGCGGTATGTTGCTTAGAAAGAGGTAACAGTTTACCAGTTGCACTGACGTAAGCATCGGGTAATGTAGCATGTACCACCCGAGCGATCGGACGACTCTGCTGGATGGCTACGTGTATCTTTCCTTCCAAATCGTAGTGGATATTGGCATGCTTTACGTAAGGATTACCCTGTACCTTTAACTCCAGTTGCTTAAGCTCCAGAGCCATTAGTGGTAAGCCAATAATAGATGCTTCACTTTGTTTTAGTAAATTTCGTATTTCTCTTTCGCTTATAAAGGCCTCAGCCCCATCGTGTTTAATAGCAATGTCTATTTGCGTACATACTCGTTGCTGCCGACGGTACTCCGTAGCTCCTACGGCTGCTACTAAGAAAGTAAGCATAACAAGTATGTATATTGGTCTCTTTAGACGTTTCATTGCTTTTCCTCAATTAAGTTTACTACCTCCTGGGCAATATGCTCCGCCGCCTCAGGCCGTGCCCACTGCTGAATATTTTTCTGCAACTGCCGCTGCTGATCTTCGTTAGCTAGTAGTTCCAGTGTACGTTCTATAAGTAATGTGGGAGCCTCGGTGTCGGTAACCATCTTAGCTGCCTGAACCCGTACCAATGCTTCGGCATTTTTTCGCTGGTGATCTTCTGCCACGTTGGGGGAGGGCACGAAGATAACGGGTTTTTGTACTAATGCCAACTCTGAAATTGACAATGCTCCAGCCCGAGAAATTACCACATCCGCTACCGAGTAAGCTAAGTCCATGCGACTTAAAAACTCCCATAAATGAATACCCTCGTGGTTAGGAGTTACCTCTAATTGTTGCTTCATCTGAGGGTAGTAATACTTCCCACTTTGCCAAATAACCTGAACCTCAGCATCTACCAGTTTTTGCACATTGTTGATCACACTCTCGTTCAGCGTTTTAGCCCCCAAGCTTCCGCCGATCACCAGCAAAGTTTTCTTCTGAGGATCGAGACCAAAATATTCTAAGGCTTCTTTCCGGTTTTTATCTAGCCCCTGATGAGCAAGCTCCACAATTTCTTTTCGGATAGGATTTCCGGTGAAAACTAGTTTATCAGATGGAAAGAATTTTTCCATACCGGGGTGGGCCACACAAATTTTATCTACCTGATTTGCCAGCATTTTATTAGTCAGCCCTGCGTAAGAATTTTGTTCTTGAAGTAGTGATGGAATCCGGCGTATACTGGCGACATATACCAATGGACCACTAGCATACCCCCCTACTCCAACAGCGGCCTGTGGTTTAAACTTGTTAATGATTTTATGAGCCTTCCATGAACTAGAGACAATCTTAGCCGGAAACGCCAGGTTATCGACCGTTAGCTTACGTTGCAGCCCACTAATCCATAACCCCTCAATGGGATAACCTGCCTCGGGTACTTTCTGCATTTCCATTCGGCCTTCGGCTCCTACAAATAGAATATCAGTATCCGGGTGATTAGATTTTAAGGCATTGGCAATAGCAATGGCTGGGTAGATATGCCCACCGGTTCCCCCGCCGCTAATAATCACTCGATATGGTTTTTTCTCTGCCAATATTCTTATGCTGCCACCTCTTGGCGGTCGAACTCTTTAGTTGTACTTAAAATAATCCCGATGGCAATGCTAGTAAAAAGCAACGAGGTTCCTCCCATACTCACCAAAGGCAAAGGCAACCCAGTAACCGGAAGTAACCCTACGGCCACTGCCATATTAATCATAGCTTGAATGGCAATAGCAAAGCTCAGTCCCGCTGAAAGTAGCCCGCCAAATGCCCGTTCGCTACGAGATACTGCTCGCATACCTCGGTACAGTAATACGAGAAACAGCAGCACAACTCCTACTCCACCAATTACTCCGTACTCTTCTATAATGATAGCGTAGATAAAGTCGGCGTACGACAGGGGCAAAATGTTACGTTGCTCACTTTTCCCAATGCCTTTGCCCGATACTCCGCCCGTAGCAATAGCAATGTAAGCCTGCTGATTCTGAAAGGTTACCTGCTCTTCACTCATAAAAGAATCGATCCGGCTCATAGCAGTTTCGCCTCGCTGCCCCCAACTCATAGCGGCGTATCCTAGTAAACCTCCAGCGATTACCAGCATCGCCAAATGTTTAATCGGAACTCGCCCGATATACATCAGCAATAAGCAGGTAAAAAATAGCATAGCTGCTGAGGAAATATCGGTCATGGCAATAATTCCACAGATCGTTCCACACCATAGCATCACTGGCAACACAGTGCGGGTAAAATCATGTACTACTTGCTGGCGACGAGAGAGCATTCCAGCTAGATGGGTAATCAATGCCAGCTTTGCTAAGTCAGAAGGTTGAAAGGTCTGATTGATGACAGGTAATGTAATCCAGCGAGAGGCTTCGTTAATGGTTGCTCCAAACTTCCAGGTGTAGAGTAGTAATGGAATGGATAGCAGCAATAAGAACGTAGATAGCCGAGCAAAATATTGGTAGTTAATCTTATGAACGAACCACATGGCTCCCAGACTTAGCACCAGCAAAATAACGTGTTTAAAAAGATAATACTCCGTGTCGCCTCCGCGCTCGCGATACGCCAATGAACTGGACGTACTGTATACAACCAGCACTCCGATGGCTGACAGAGAAAGAACCACTAGCCAGATAATAGCATCCCCTTCTAAATATCGTTTAGCCCAACTGCGTACCATCGTTAGCGAATTTTAAGGGTTACTAATGAGAAAATAGCCAGCATAATTCCGACCAGCCAAAAACGGCTTACGATTTTTGCTTCGTGCAGATTTTTCTTCTGAAAGTGGTGATGCAGCGGTGCCATCGCGAAGATACGTCGCCCGGTACCGTACTTTCTCTTGGTATATTTGAAATAAGATACCTGGAGCATCACCGAAAGGGTTTCAATCAAAAAAATACCACAAATTAGCGGCAGCAACATTTCTTTTCGAACCGCTAAAGCCATTACCGCAATGATTCCTCCGATAGATAGGCTTCCGGTATCGCCCATGAATACCTGAGCCGGGAAAGCATTATACCACAAGAATCCGATACAAGCTCCCACAAAAGCAGTAGCGAAAATTACTAGCTCGCCCAAGTCAGGGATATACATGATATTGAGATACTGAGAAAAGAGCAGGTTACCCGATACGTAGGCAAAGATTGCCATGGTTAAACCAATAGTAGCCGAAGTTCCTGCTGCAAGTCCATCTAACCCGTCGGTGATATTAGCACCATTGGAAACTGCCGTGACAATAAAAATGACAATGGCTACGTATACAACCCAAGTCCAGGCATCAGGTAGCTCAACCAAACCGAAGGTGATAAATGAGAAAAAGTTTTTGTAGTCAGCCTCATTATTTTTGATGAACGGAATGGTAGTCTGGGTAGTCTTAACATCTTCGTAAGATCCTGCAGGTAGTTCCTGAAGAGCTTCGCTAACATTAGTCACGCTACTCATCAGTTCTTCATCAAACTGCCGCACCCGCACATCTTCGTGGAAGTAAAGTGTCAGTCCTACGATCAGCCCTAAGCCTACCTGCCCTACAATTTTAAATCGTCCGGCTAGCCCTTCTTTATTCTTCTTAAACGTTTTGATGTAGTCATCAATAAAACCTACGGTTCCCATCCAGACTGTAGCAATCAGCACCAACGCGATATATACATTATCAAGACGAGCGAACAGCAAAGTAGGAATGACAATCGCACTTAGGATAATGATACCACCCATGGTAGGCGTCCCTTTTTTCTGAAGCTGACCTTCCAGTCCCAAGTCTCGCACTACTTCACCAATCTGCTTCTTTTGCAAAAACTGAATGAGCCGCTTCCCAAATGTAATGGTGATGAGCAACGAAAGTAACGTAGACATACCTGCCCGGAACGAGATAAACTGGAATAGTCCCGCCCCTGGTATGTTAAATTCTTGCTCTAAATAATCAAACAGATAATACAGCATAATTATCGCTTGGTGCTAACGCTCACGTAGCTGATGGAAAATTTCGGTTAGTACTTGTTTATCGTCAAAGTCATGCTTCACGCCTTGTATCTCCTGATAGGTCTCATGCCCTTTACCCGCCACTAAAATTATGTCACCACTTTCAGCCATCATACTGGCGGTTTTTATGGCTTCTTTTCGGTTAGTAATAGCAATTACTTTTTTGTAATGCGAAGCAGGTACCCCAGTTTGCATATCTTGGATAATTGTTTCCGGATCTTCACTACGTGGATTATCCGAAGTCAGAATTACTTTATCGCTTAATGCGGTAGCAATAGCCGCCATCTTGGGTCGTTTGGCTTTGTCACGGTCACCCCCGCAGCCCACTACGCAAATCACAGTCTCGTTTTTAGTACGAACATTCTGAATGGTCTTCAGCACGTTTTCTAGAGCATCAGGCGTATGGGCGTAATCTACGATCGCAGTCACTCCGTCGGCGGAATGTACTTGCTCGAACCGCCCACTGGCCGGCTGCACTCCCGACAGTTGGGTTAATACTTCCTCGGATTCTTCTCCCAGTAGCACTGCCGTTCCGAAAGTCGCTAGCAAGTTGTAGGCATTAAAATCTCCAATAAGCGGAAACCACACCGACTGTGCCGCAATGGTATCACCACTGATCTCCAGTTCTAGACCTTGCAATGAGTTGGTCAGTACCTTGGCCTTGAAATCGCTCACTCCCTTGAGGGAAAAAGTTTTTACAGAGGAAACAGTATTCTGCACCATAATCTTCCCGCGCTTATCATCAGTATTCACTAAAGCGAAGCTAGACTTGGGTAGATCATCAAACAGCTTCTTCTTAGCTTTGATGTATTCTTCAAATGTTTTGTGATAGTCCAGATGATCGTGGGAGATATTGGTAAAGATTGCCCCAGCTACTTTTAACCCCGCCATCCGGTGCTGCACAATTGCGTGGGAGCTAGCTTCCATAAAAGCGTGGGTGCAACCCTGCTTCACCATATCCGCCAACAAAGCATTGAGTTGCACTGCGTCGGGCGTAGTATGGGTAGACGGAATAATAGCGTTGTTGATTTTATTATTTACCGTAGATAGCAACCCAGTCTGATAACCCAACCGCATAAATAGCTGATGTAGTAACGTTACTACGGTAGTTTTTCCATTGGTTCCGGTAACCGCTACTAGCTTTAATTTCGCGGATGGATTGTCAAAAAAGTTAGCTACCATCTGCCCCAGTGCTTGAGCACTGTTTGCTACCTCTACGTAGGTTACCCCAGCTTGTCTTTCATCCGGCATATGCTCGCACACTACTGAAGTAGCTCCTTTTTCAACCGCTACCTGAATATACTGATGTCCGTCTACCTGTGTACCTGATACCGCTACAAACACACTGCCTTCTTCTACCTTACGGGAGTCAAAGTGAACGGCATTCACCGATAAGTCAGTAGAACCTTCTACCGCCTTCAGCGAAACTCCGTACAGTATTTCTTTGAGTGTTTTCATTTTTTATTTTGTTTGGGCTGCTATACGCTCTGTTCGGGCGTATTGCGATACGTCCTTACCCTATCCTAGCTCTAGCCACACTTTATTTCCTTTTTTTAGTGAGGCATTGGGCTCAAGTGATTGTTTGGTTACCCGTCCAGTTCCCTGATATTCTACTTGTAAACCTTGTCGTTCTAGCAGGTATAGGGCATCACGCAAAGTCATTCCTTGCACGTTAGGCATTTGGTTTTCTTTTACGGCTTCTTCTTTCCACCGAATTTTTTGATTGATCGGCTGAGCCCGCAACCACTCGTTCATATCCTCATCAGCGTGTTGATCAATTTGTAGGGCAGCGCATATCTTTTGTAGGTCGTCACCGTAGCCTGCTTGAATGACTGGATACGTTCCTGCCTCTCGGGCAAACTGGGGCGATAACGGTTGGTGCAGTGATAAATCAGTCGCGTAGATTTTATCAGCAATATCTTTAAATACCGGAGCAGCCACATCACTACCGTATTGCTGGTAGCCCTTGGGATGATTGATGACAATGATACAACTGTACTTAGGGCGATCAGCCGGAAAATATCCCGCAAAGGACGTATAATAATTACTGGTATATTCTCCGTTTACTAAGATTTTAGCCGTCCCGGTTTTCCCAGCTACGCGATAGTACTCATTCCGAATATTATTGGCAGTGCCTTCTTCTACTACACTTTCCAGTAAGGTTTTTACTTTACGTAAAGTGACAGGTGAACAAATCTGATCTCGCAGCACCGCTGATTGAAACGATTGCTCTTCTTCACCTATTTCAGTCACTTTTTTTACCAGAATAGGTTGAATAAGCTTACCATCGTTTGCCACTGCATTGTATACACTTAAGGTTTGTAACGGAGTAAGCTTAAGTCCGTAGCCAATTGACATCCAAGGTAAAGTGACACCACTCCAGTTTTTATTGTTTGGATTAGGAATATACGGATGACCTTCCCCAGCTAGTTGAAATCCCAATGGTTCCGTCAGTCCCATTTTCTGTAAGTACTCTATATATCGATTCGGCTTCATACCGAAGTAGCGGTCTACCCAGCGGGAAATCGCAATATTCGATGATTTAGCAAAAGCTTCTTCCAGGTTAACCGTTCCAAAACCACCTCGTTTATAATCCCGCATAGTACGGTCATAAAAGCGATGTAAACCATCGCCCGTGGCAATAGTATCTTCCAGTTGCAAATTGGCCTCTTCTATTAGAGCAATTACTGAAGGCAGTTTAAAAGTAGAACCAGGTTCGGTTAATCCACCGACGGCGTAATTATAAATTTCCGCGTACTTGCCGTCCTTGCGTTTCGTGAGGTTAGATATGGCCTTAATTTCTCCGGTTTGTACTTCCATGACTACTGCACAACCGTACTCAGCATCGTGTTCGTACAGCGCATTAAGCAACGAAGCCTGAGTTACATCCTGAAGATTAATATCGATAGTAGTCTCAATATTCAGTCCGTTGACAGGCTTTATCTCCGAGCCATCGTAGACTGGCTTCCAGTGATTGCCTTGCATTTTCTGGAATAGCCCTTGTCCATTCTGCCCACTTAAAAATTTGTTAAAACTATATTCTAACCCCGCACCTTCTCCTTGAGCATTAACGAAACCGACCGTTCGCGCTCCCAGAAAACCGAAAGGTTTGTAACGTTGCTGCACTGGCTCGAAAATTATTCCACCTCGGTAGCGTCCCTCCCGAAAGATAGGCCACTGGGCTAATTTTTCTTTTTCCAGATGATTGATTTTCTTTCTACCCAATCGTAAGTAACGCCTTCCGTTTCTCCGGGCTTGGGTAATTTTCCGCTCGTAACTTGCGGCGGAAGAACCAAAGTAATTGGCTAGCTTCACACTTAGTGCCCGGATATTTTTTCGGAACAATGTATCATGGGCTACTTTAGGATCAAACGCTACACGATAGTAGGGCAGCGATGTTGCCAGCAAACTTCCATCGTCAGCGTAAATATTGCCTCGGGTAGCAGGTACTGCCCGATACTGCACCGTCACTTGCTTAGATAGCTCCCGCCAGCGTTCACCTTCTTCGGATTGCAGTATCGAGATTCGATAGACTAACAACCCTGCCACTACCAGGATTGCCAGAAAAGCAATGCGTACCCGCAGTAATATGGAGTTTTTAATATTCACGGCTTAGTAACAATAATCTTATAAGGTGGCGTATCACTCTCCATCAACCCCAAACGTTCCACTCGTTTAGCTACTTCTGACTGCTTACTTTCTAGCATATAGTCAGCTTTCAGAGTAGTATAGTTAGCGCGTAAGTCTTCTACCTCCCGCTCCAGTTGATTGCGCTTTCGAACCATGCGCTCAGCGTAGTGATTGTTACCAATGTAAAACAACCCAATAATTGTGAAGTACAGAATATAAGGAGCGAGGCGTACCGGAAGCCCCCGCTCAAAGGAAGTGTCAATACGAACCGCATCTTCCATACGGGAAAACAAACTACGACTGGATGAGGCATCCGACTTCGATACTTTTCGCATCCGATTTCGGGATGCTTTTCCCGATTTCTTTCTAGTTTGGTATTTGTTCTTTACGGCAGTCTTCATAGCCTCCTGTTTTAGCTTAGTATTCGTTCGGCAACTCGTAGTTTAGCACTTCGGGCTCGGTTATTATCAGCAACTTCTTTCGATGAAGGGACAATCGGCTTTCGGGTAATCGGCTGGAAGGGTCGCTGAATATTTCCGTAGAAATCTTGCTGCACCTCCCCTGACAAATTACCTTTAGTCATCAAATTCTTAACCAATCGATCTTCTAACGAATGGTAGGAAATAATAACGAGCCGCCCCTGAGGCAGTAGCACCTCAGCACACTGCTCTAGCATCTCTTCTAACACCTTTAGTTCTTCATTCACCTGTATACGTAACGCTTGAAACACCTGGGCGTAGTATTTAAACTCTCTACCTTTTGGAGCAAAACGGTTTAAAACCTGCTTTAGCACATCTACCGTTTGTAGAGGGGTTCGTACCCGTTCGGCAACAATAGCACCTGCCAGTGACTTAGCGTTTTTCACTTCGCCGTATTTACCGAGAATCTGGTGAAGGTGCTCTTCGGTATAGGTATTTAAAATATCAGCCGCGGTGACTGAACTTGCCGGGTTCATCCGCATGTCCAACGGTGCCTCAAAGCGAGTAGAGAATCCCCGATCAGGAATATCAAACTGATGAGAAGAAACTCCCAGGTCAGCCAAAATTCCGTGTACTTGTGATGCACCGTACAGCCGAAGATAACGCTTGAGAAATCGGAAGTTTGCAGGAACAAATGTCAGGTTCAAGCCTTCGGTATTTTCAGCTGCTTCTGGATCTTGATCAAATGCTAACAGCCGCCCCTTTGGACTCAATCGATCTAAGATTGCCCGGCTGTGTCCGCCCCCTCCGAAGGTAAGATCAACGTAAGTGCCGTCAGGATTCCAGACCAATCCCTCTACGCTTTCTTTAAGCAATACCGGCTGGTGATACATAACCGTTTCCATTAAACTCATCTTGCTGAACATCCAAGTATTTTTCTGCTAATTCCGAGTATTCCTCCGGCGTGTCGACGATGTACCTATCGTATACATCCGGGTTCCAAATTTCCAGTACGCTACCTGCCCCCACAATTAAAATTTCTCGTTCTAATTTGGCGTACTGCATTAGGCGTTTAGGGATTAAAAATCGTCCCAAGCTATCCATCTCTACATCTGAACTCACCCTAAAAAATGTGCGTAGTAGTCGACGCTGTTCCGGATTGTAGGTACTTAGTGTAGAAAACTTCTCGTGAACTTTAGTATACTCTTCTTTGGTGTAGATAGTGAGGCAAGGCTCGAATCCCCGAGAAAGTATGAATTCATGCTTAGAGCATTCGGGCAACCGACCTTTGATTTTGGCCGGCATAGATACGCGCCCTTTCGCGTCCATCTTGCATTCATATTCCCCAGTGAAGACTGCCATGTTATTTTCATCC
Organism: uncultured Flammeovirgaceae bacterium; assembly: GCA_937883755.1. Lineage (GTDB taxonomy): Bacteria > Bacteroidota > Bacteroidia > Cytophagales > Cyclobacteriaceae > Tunicatimonas. Next base: position 10,843 of record CAKZYA010000015.1, read on the forward strand.
GAGACAACTTATTAGAACAAAGCTACGAATTGTTTATGTAATATCCTCCACTTTCTCCCACTTTTCTCCACCAATTTCTCTTGTTTTCTTACAATCTAACCTTCGTTTTTTAGCTGGATTCTTTGCTGTACTTATTAAAAGTACAATTTGACACTTCCAAACCACTAATTTTTACTAGTGGGAAAATAGCAAACGTTAGTGCTTGACTAACTTTGTTACTTTTTTGGTTTTTATGAAAATAACAGGTAAAATAACTTGAAGTTATCATGATAACAAATGAGGGTGCTAGGGTAAATGATATAAATTTTATTTATTCTTAATAGACCTTTATCTTAGCACTTTTTATTGACTTTTTCAAACGATGAACCTACGTACCAAACCACTCATTTTTGCTCTTGCTATTGTGCTAGTTGCCTGCTCGACTTCAGCAGAAAAGCCGCCTACCGACACCACTTTGAAGACCGGAACCTGGCGGGCTACTCTAGAAGTACAAGGGCAAATTTTACCTTTTACGTTTAACCTAAAGGAAGCAGTAACCAAGCCAGAAATCGAACCTCAGTATGAGCTGTATTTACAAAATGCTGGAGAGCGTCTGCGAGTTGATGAATTCTACCTGGAGGGAGATTCCATTCGGATTCCGATGCACATTTTCGATACCGAAATCGTCGCCAAAGATGAGGGTGACAGATGGGTAGGACATTGGGTAAAAAACTATGAAGAAGACTACCGGCTTTCGTTCGAAGCTACGCAGGGAGAGGACTATCGATTTGTACCCACTGCTATTGAAATCTCTACAGACATTAGCGGAAAATGGGCAGTACAATTTGCTGATGATAGCTTGAGCGCAGTCGGTATTTTTGAGCAGCAAGGCAACCAAGTAGTGGGCTCATTTTTGACCTCTACCGGGGACTACCGTTTTCTGGAAGGTAACGTAGTGAATGATGAATTAATGCTTAGTACTTTTGATGGTGAACACGCCTTTCTATTCAAAGCGAAAATAGAAGGAGACGGAACTTTAAGCGGTGATTTCTGGTCGGGCTCACACTACCATATTACCTGGACTGCCGAGCGAGATGAGAACGCCAAACTAGCCGATGCCAACTCTCTTACTTATCTAAAAGAAGGCTACGATCGATTAGCTTTTACCTTTCCAAACCTAGCAGGTGACAGTGTTTCACTAGATGATTCTAAGTACCAAGACAAAGTAGTGCTAGTACAAATTTTCGGAACCTGGTGCCCCAACTGTATGGATGAAACTAAATTTCTGACGCAGTGGTATCAGGATAATCAAGACCGAGGAATAGAGATTGTTGGGCTAGCTTATGAACAGAAAGATGACTTTGAGTACGCCCGCAACCGAGTGCAAAAAATGGTTGACAAACTAGATGTTCCCTACGACTTTCTGATTGCGGGAGTCTCCGATAAAGAGAAGGCTGCCGAAACTTTACCGATGCTCAACCGAGTAATGTCATTCCCTACACTAATCTACATTGATCGGAACGGTAAGGTAGCCAATATCCATACCGGATTTAGTGGACCGGGTACTGGAGTTTACTACGAAGAGTTTGTGCAGGAGTTTAATGAGCGAATGGACGCATTACTTGCCGAACCAAGTTAAAACTTCAACAAAGCGTAGCCCTTTAGCTGATACTCGGTTTGTATAGTAAGGGCTGAAACGGAGATGGTAATATCTGAATGCAATGGTTTGGGGTAAAAATCCCGAGCCAATAGTGACTGACCGCAGACAAATAGACTAACGCCCGCTTCACTCAGAGCTTTTATCAATTCGTCATTCGGGTTATCGCAGCCAAACTTTTCTCGGTAGGCTTCATTAGCCAATACCGTAGGAGTAGCCTTAGAGTGAATTACGGCAACTACCTCTAGTTGTTCTTTAGTTACCCCACCTAACCCGTGTAGGTTTAGCATCCGGGCAATATTATTCAGTGCCGGGTTTATTTGATCAGGCTCGTCAGCTCCCAGAGTCACATCAATAACAATGCGGTATGTGAGTGTTGTGTCTGGCTTCTTTTCTACTTCAGGAATTTGATAGATACCGCCAAATTTGGGTACGATAGGGAATTGGGGTGGAAATTCCTGGGCTAATACTCCGAGTGGAAGCCAGAGAAAGAAAGCTACTTTAGTAACAAGTTTCATATTAGTGATTTGAAATCGACTGTAAATATAAGGAAGTTAACAGATACCAGTTTCTTGCTAAAATGGCTTCTAGCATTTAGCTAAACTTTGATTCACTTATACCTGCATTTTACTCGTACTTCAACGTTTCAGCCGGATTAGTAGCAGCGGCTCGTAGGGTTTGGGAGGCCACCGTGGCTCCGGCTAACAGCAGTAAAATAAAGACACTCAATAAAATAGAGCTTACACTAACATCGGGTCGGTACTTTAGAATGAAGGGATTCATTAGGTTGAATAATGCGTAGGTGAGCGGTACTGCGATAACCACCGCAATAGTTATCATCTTAAGATAATCTTTAGTGAGCAGAATAAGTATCCGGCCAGAGGAAGCACCGTGTACCTTTCGTATCCCTACTTCTTTAGTACGGTTCTCCACAGTCAGCACTACCATGCCCAGCAGCCCCAGGCAGGATACGGAAATGGCCAATAGCCCCAGAAAACCTACTATTTTTAGTAAGGGCCAATACCAACTGTAAGCTTCTCCAATAGTGTCTGACAAAAACTTAGCTGATAACTTACGATCGCTTAACTGCCCCCAGGCTTCACGCACCTTATACATGGTAGCGAATAAGTCAGTAGTACGCATTTCTACGTTGGCGTAACGAAACTGCTCGGGCTGGTAGCGGAAGAAGAACGGCTGGATGGAATCTTTTAGGGTAGCATAGTTGAAGTTTGCCGTAATTCCAATAATGCGGACTTCTTTTCCATCGCTAAGTTTCAGAGTATGATTTAGGGCATCCACCTGATTTCCGTCGAGCAGCTTTTCTACTAATTTATCATTAACAATAACCACAGACTCGTCGTGGGTAGCTGACTCAGGAAACGATTCGCCCACCAGTAAATTGATACCGTGAAGAGAGAGATATGACTGATCCACGAATTGGTGAAACACCTCGCTGGAATCCTGGGTATCCTCATTCATCACCCAGGTTTTATCCGCTCGGCTCGCCCCAATTATCTGAGAAGAATGAGCCACGCGTTCTACCTCCGGCATCTTCAGCAGTTCGGTTTCCAGCAACCGATAATCTATCCCTTGCAAATCAATATTCAGAATATTATCCTGGTTGAACCCCATTTCGTAGTTGAGGGTATAGCGGTACTGATCAATAAAAAATACCACCGTCATAATGAACCCCAATGATATCGTAAACTGTCCTACCAACAGTGCTTTCCTAAGCGAAAGCTTGTTTGATCGGGAAATGAACACATTTTGCTTAAGCGCCGTTAGTGGTTCTATTTTAGCGAAGTGCCAGGCAGGAAATAGTCCAATGGCTAACCCGGCCACTACCACAAATGCCAGAAAGAACAGCACGGTAGTGGGAGTAAGTTGTAGCGTTAGTCCCTGAGCCGAACCCGGAGCCAGAACACCGATAAACTCATCGCGAATATAAGTAAAGAGTAGGTACGCCCCAGCGAATGACAGTAATGTTACCAGTACTGCCTCCACCAAAAACTGATAGAAAATCTGCGACTTGCGACTGCCTATCGCTTTACGAACGCCAATTTCGCGAGCACGACTGAGCGAGCGGGCAATGGAGATATTAGCATAATTGAAACAGGCCGGTAACAGTATTAGCAAGGAAAGCACCAGAAAAATCATCATTGGGTAAAGCTCCCATATCGGACCGGGGGAATTATAAATTGTTCGGCCAAAGTTAAAATCGCGCATGGGCTGCAATAAGTAAGTCACCTTGGTATCTGGATTGATTGCCTGCTTTTCTTCACTGATGCGATGCAGCCCACTATTCAAGCCTGCCAAAGCAGATTCTTGGCTTACCTTCAGATACGTATATCGGTTGCGAAACTGATCCCATCGGTCGGCTCCCTTCTCCAGCACTCCCTGATTTTCCAGCAGAGGCACCTTGGCATAAGAGCCAATCAGATCAAAATGCAGGTGCGACTTCTTAGGGTGATCCTTCAAAATACCGCTGATGATAAAGTCACCCATTGGCTCAATGGATACAGTCTTGCCTATCGGATCATCGTAAGAAAAAAGCTTTCTGGCCTCCGAGGCAGTAATCAATAAATTATTAGGATGAGCTAAGGCTGTTTTGGGATTGCCTTCCAACAGCTCAAAACTAAAGGTTTCAAAGAAAGAAGGATCGGTGAAGAAGCCCGACATGGGGATAAACTTATTTTGGTAGTTTACTTCTCCGCTAAGACGCTTATCCAGCTGAACTACCGCTTCTACTTCCGGATACTCCTTCAATATATCGGCTAAGGGCACGGGCGATGAGGCGTACTCAGTCACCCGTACCGGATCGGCTACTCGGGTACTAATCCGATAAATTTGATCGTGATGAGCGTGGAATTTATCGTACTCGTATACATCGGCTATTACCGCGATTAGTAGCAAGCTAATAGACATGCCAATAGCTAGGCCGAGCACGTTGACAATGGTGAAGAATTTTTGTTTAGCTAAGCTACGATAGGCTACTGTAAAATAATTTTTTAGCATCACGATATGATTAGATGAGTTAGCGTAAGGGTGCCATGCGGCATCTTTCTTTCGCTTCTTTAGCGCGTAGGAAAAAATAAGACTTAACACCTCCTGGTAGTAGTACCCAGTAGCAAAAGTGATTGACTGATGTTTACAATGAGCGTAGAACTGTTCTTCCAGATCGCCTAGCAAATCCTCAACGAGTTCTGGAGAACAAAAGCGAGTCAGTAGCCAATTGGCTAATCTTGGAGGTTGATATTTAGGGTTGATCATTTGGAAAACCCAAGCTTAATTTGAGCCGAATGCCACAATTCATCCCGAAGCGATTTCATAGCGGCTAGTGCCTCTACTGCTTCCCGCGTCAACTCAAAAAATCGCTTTCGCCGCCCGCCCCGCTCAGCAGTTGCCCCACCCATGTAAGACGTCAAGAAACCTTTATCCTCGAGCCGGGAAATGGTAGCGTGCAAAGCACCAATACTAATTCGGCGGTTAGCCCGCTTTTCTAGTTCCTCCTTAATAGCTACTCCATACGCCTCCTTCCCCAAAGTTGCGATGGTAAGCAAAACTAGTTCTTCAAATTCACCAAGGTATCCCTTCATGAAAGCAAATATATTACTTTCTACTTTTAAGAACAAATAGACAAAAAGAGAGATAATTTATTTATTATTCTACATGGGCATAAAAAAAGCCTTCCCGGAAATATCTCTGAGGAAGGCTCTTTAATCTGTTTATTTATCACTAACCTAATTGTCGTACTAGAGTTAAAATTTTCTCCTGAGTATCAGCATCCATGTACGAAGGGTCTTCCAGTTTACCTACCCGAATACTCTTGCTATAGTATTCCAGCGCTTTTTCAGGCAACTTGTTGTGTACATAGTAATCGCCTTTTACTCTTAGGTTAAAGGCTGACTCATGAATTGCCAGCGACTTGTTTAACCATTCAGCCGCCTCCTTAAGATTTACCTTTTTGGCAATGCACTTCTCAGCCGCTTTAGCCAACGTATACCAATCATCAGGTGAGGCGTTTTCTACAGCTTCGCGAGCTCGCTGAGTAGTCTTATCAGTATTATTATTGGCAAATGCACCTAGCGATACTGTAAATAGGAAGGCTGCTGCAATGAGGGTTCGAGAAAAAATGTTCATTGTGTTTTTCATGATGTCTTGCTTTTGGATATTAGTAATGTTGTTCAGCATTAATAAGTCTAAAGGTATGCCGAAAACACAAACATCTGATTATCAAAATTTTATACGCAAGTCAAAAATACTTAACTGTCCGCAAATAACACAATAGTGTCCGTTAAAGAACACTATTCAATCTCTACACTATATCTGATTTCACTTCCTTGGCGAAGGTTGGAATTACACTGAGCTATTTTGGCTATTCTTGGTCGTTATATGAATATACAACATCCATCACTCATGCCAGCCGAACATACTAACTTTGTTTCTGACCTTTATTTCTTAATTTAGAGAAAATACTTGGATAAAAGTATTTTTTTACTGGCAAAAGTAAACACAGGAAGGCACTATGGAGGTGAATGACACATTACAAAATCAATTTGAGCTTAAAGAGCTGGAATTGAACTCGCTCTTGGAAGTTACGCAGGCAATTAATAATAACTTGCCTGAAGCATCGCTGTATAAAATTTACAATTTTACTCTGCGAGCCAACCTTAACATTAAAAAGCTGGCGTTGTACGTGATGCAAGAGCAGGAAGGACAGCCTGACCGATGGGAGTGTAAAACTAATTTTGGTACGGATACTGATTTTAATAAGGTACTACTTCATGAGCATTTTCTGCCCATTCAGCAGATTAGCTACGTAAAAGATTTAGACGAGCCGGGTCACTTTGCTGAGTTTGATATTTTGGTTCCAGTCTCTCATAAAGACCGAATGCTAGCCCTTGTTTTCGTCAGCGGACTAAAGAAGGATATTGATGCCTCTTCAACCCAAACTGGTACTACTTTTATCCAAGCTCTCAGTAACATCATTATTGTTGCTATCGAAAACAAGAAACTTGCCCGTCGCCAACTAGCCCAAGAAGCCATTCGTAAAGAGATGGAAATTGCTCAGCAGGTACAGCAGTTCCTCTTTCCTAAAAACCTGCCTCAGCAGCCGGGGCTTTCGGTAGAGGCAAGCTACGTTCCTCACTATTCAGTGGGGGGTGACTATTATGACTTCATTCGGCTGACAGCCAACTTCTTCTTGGTATGTATTGCCGATGTGTCAGGAAAAGGTATCCCGGCAGCATTGCTCATGTCTAATTTTCAGGCCGCCTTGCGAACGATTGCCCGGCAGACTATGAATCTTAAAGAGATTGTGCGGGAATTGAACTATCAGGTAATGCAAAGTGCCAATGGCGAAAATTTTATTACCTTCTTTGTTGCTATCTTTGATCAGGAGGCGCGAAAACTGTGGTACGTAAATGCTGGCCACATTCCTCCCCTACTAATTCATCAAAATCAAGTTCAGCAGCTAGACCAAGGAACTGTAATGTTGGGCAGCTTCCAACCCTTACCATTCTTGAACCAGGGAGTAGTTTATGATCTCGACGACTTCTTACTTTTCGCGTATACTGATGGTCTTACCGAAACATTTAATTCGGAAGGGGAGGAATTCGGTATAGAACGTCTAGGTAAATTACTGACCGAGCAAGTCTCGGCAAACCTACCTACTCTACACCAATCAGTATTTGACAGCCTTACCAATTTTAATGGTGGGCAGGCTTACGATGATGATATTACGTTTCTCTCAACCCGCGTAAACACCTCCAAACTGACTAGTGGCTAACCTACTCTAGGCATGAATTTCTTTAAAACTCCGTCGGTACTCAAACGGCTTTACCCTAGTCTAACTTGGGATAAATTCCAGGACGTTGGCTTGACCGAGGAAAGAAAGATTTACCTCACCTTTGATGATGGTCCCATTCCTGATCTCACCCCTTGGGTACTGCAAACCTTGAAAAGCTATCAGGCTCGGGCTACTTTTTTTTGTGTTGGCGATAATATTCGGCAGCACCCAGTACTGTACCAGTCAGTACTAGCTGCAGGACACCGGGTGGGTAACCATACTTACCACCACCTGAACGGCTGGGATACTGATAACTTTCGTTACTTAAAGAACATACTCCAGTGCGAGGCTTTGCTCCCTCTGGAACGTCAATCCGAAAAAAAACTGTTTCGTCCTCCCCACGGAAAAATCAAGTTCAAGCAAATTCAGCAGCTACTACCCCGCTATCAGATTATTATGTGGGATATTTTGTCGGGCGACTTTGATGCTGACTTTAATCATGAAGTTTGCTTAGAACGTTCTATCTACCACACCCAGTCTGGTACAATTATTATTTTCCATGATAATTACAAAGCTCAAAAGAATCTAATGTACGTACTGCCTCGCTACCTTGAGCACTTTACTGAACAAGGATATTCGTTTGAAGTATTATAAAGTGTTTATGTGCTCAAGTATTCAAGTGTTCATGTAAATTCGCGTGATCCTAATACTTCCCAACCTAAACACACGAATACTCTAACACTTGAACACTACGCCTATGGAATGGATTGATACCCACGCTCATATTTACGACGAAAAGTTTAAAGACGATATTGATGATATACTCAACCGATGCCAGGAAGTAGGGGTACGCCAAATTTATATGCCCAACATCGACCAAACCACTATTGATGCAATGTTGGAATTGGAGCACCGCTACTCAGAGCAGTGTATCCCAATAATGGGATTACACCCATGTAGTGTCAGGAAGGATTTTGAACGTGAATTATATCTAGTAGAAGATTGGCTAAATCAGCGAGATTTTGTAGCCGTTGGCGAGATCGGCCTCGACTATTATTGGGATACTACCTTTAAAGAGCAGCAACTAGAAGCCTTTCGCATTCAGATTGACCTTGCCAAGAAGTATAGCCTTCCTATTGTTATTCACACCCGCGATTCGTTTGAGGACGTTATTCAGATAGTAGAAGAATTGAACGAAGACAATTTTACCGGAATATTTCATTGCTTTACTGGAAGTGCGGAAGAAGGAAAAAGAGTGACCGAGGCAGGATTCTATCTAGGCTTAGGCGGAGTCAGTACATTTAAAAACGGTGGCCTAAACGACGTGATCCCGCAGCTTGACCGAGATAAAATTGTCCTGGAAACCGATAGTCCGTACTTGGCTCCTACTCCCCACCGAGGCAAACGCAACGAGCCCACCTACATTCCATTAATTGGTGAAAAGGTTGCTGAATTCACCAAAATACCTCTTGAAGAAATTGCCGAGCTAACTACCCAAAACACCCGACATTTGTTTGTAAAATAGTCATTCCCGACTTTCGTTATAATTACTCTCAATTGTATGTACCTTTGGGCTTATTGCCTACGGTTGCCGCGTAATGGAAAAGACGAAGTATAAAATAGTAAATATTAGTACAGCTACCTCAACTCAAGCCAAAGCGTCTATTCTGATTATCTACACCGGAGGTACGCTCGGAATGACCTATGATGAATCGGGAGTACTAGCTCCATTTAATTTTTCCCGAACGGTAGAGAAGATACCCGCCTTGCGGCAGTTTGATCTGCATCTAACGGTAATTTCTTTTCCCCAATTGGTTGATTCGTCCGATATTCACCCTCGGCACTGGGCAGACTTAGGCTATATTATACACGAAAACTACCAACGCTACGATGGATTTGTGGTCGTACACGGAACTGACACCATGGCTTACAGTGCCTCCGCTCTTAGTTTTATGCTGGAAGGACTGAACAAGCCCGTTATTTTCACGGGAGCTCAACTGCCCATTGGCTCTAAACGATCCGATGCCCAGGAAAACTTTATCACCGCACTGGAGATTGCCAGCGCCCAGGTAGACGGTCACCCGATTGTACCTGAAGTTTGTATCTATTTCGGCGGACATCTACTGCGAGGTAACCGGAGCAGTAAACGCCAGAGTATCCACTTCGATGCATTCACTTCTGAAAACTACCCCAGTCTAGCCGAAGCAGGAGTGGTTATTGATTATAATCTTCCAGCCATCCATCCGTACACCCCTGAGAGTCAACTTATCTATCATAAACAGGTTGATGAAAATGTCGTTATTCTCAAGCTCTTTCCGGGCATCAATCGAAAAGTAGTAGAAAGCGTACTACAAATCCCTGACTTGAAAGGGCTGATCCTAGAAACCTACGGCTCGGGTAACGCTCCTACCGATGCGTTTTTACTTTATACCTTAGAAGATGCTATTCAGCGTGGGCTGACCATTCTCAATATATCACAATGTTCCGGGGGACGTGTCATTCAGGGACGTTATAAAACTAGCAAAAGCCTGGAAAATATTGGGGTAGTCAGTGGCAAGGATATGACTACCGAGGCTGCTGTAACCAAACTCATGTTCTTGTTAGGTACGGAAACCTCCTCAGAGCGGATTCGTCATCGCCTTCCCTTATCTATTTCTGGTGAGACTTATTGATAGCTTATCTTCAATTTTTGTAAAACATATTTGGATGGTGGTAAACAGTTCTACAAAAGAGTAAACATTGCTAACTGTTTACCACTTTTCGTTACAATAGAAGCCTTTTTTGTAAGATCATCAAGATAAACGCTGTTGTAAATTTATTGTAAAACTGTCTACTACTAGTTGCACCTAATATAGCAAGTAACATTTTGCTCATTTTTTTATAATTTTAAAACAAAAAGCGTTATTTCATGAACTAATTATCAGCATATTCACTAGATATATTTATTTTTATCAGTAAAATCAGCACTTTATTCAAAAGTCATTATATGGTATTACCTTAGACTAACATTGCAAGCCGAATTGGGCAAATTACTTGCATATGGCATAGATTATTGATTTATTTGTATTTGGGCTGTGCCTAAACTGACGATAATCAGCCTACGTTAGGGAGAGGTGGCCGAGTGGCTGAAGGTGCTCGCCTGGAAAGTGAGTGTACCCCAAAAGGGTACCGCGGGTTCGAATCCCGCCCTCTCCGCCAGATTTCTAAAAAAGCTTTTTATTAAATTCTATCTTTAATCATTTCGTAACACTACAAAACTGACTACTGAACACTTATGAAAAAGTTATTTGCACTAATTTTCATGGTCGGCTTCCTTGCTTTCGGTCAAGCCAACGTACTACTAGCCCAAGATGCGGCCGAAGATACTACGGCGATGGCTGAAGACTCAACCATGATGGAAGAGCCGGAGCCAGAACCAGAGCCAGTACAAGAAGCTGCTATTGAGGATGATCCACTGACTCCTCCTGCTTCTGATCAAACTTTCCACCAAGCGGTGAAGGAGAAATTCATTGAAGGGGATTGGAAATTTATGACTCCCGTACTTCTCTGCTTGATCTTGGGATTAGCTATTGCCATTGAGCGTATTATTACGCTGAACTTGGCTACTACCAATAGCAAGAAACTTCTTGCCAACGTAGAGGATGCTCTGAATTCAGGTGGGGTTGACGCTGCTCTTGATGTTACACGTAACACTCGTGGTCCAGTAGCTTCCATCTTTACGCAAGGACTCATGCGTATGTCAGAGGGTATTGACATGGTAGAGAAGTCAATTATCTCTTACGGCTCAGTAGAAATGGGACGCTTGGAGAAAGGACTAGTTTGGATTTCACTGTTTATCTCTATTGCACCGATGCTTGGTTTCATGGGAACAGTAATTGGTATGATTGGTGCCTTCGATGCGATTGAAGCAGCCGGTGATATTTCCCCTTCACTGGTAGCAGGTGGTATTAAAGTGGCACTCTTAACTACAGTAGCGGGTCTAATTGTAGCGATTATCCTCCAATTATTCTACAACTACTGCGTATCTAAAATTGATGGTTTGGTCAATGATATGGAAGATGCTTCTATTGCTCTAGTAGACCTATTAGTTAAGCATAAGCTAACTAACAAAGCGTAAGCTTACCGGACTACGGAAGTAAATTGATTGACTAAACTTTGAAAAATTACTATGGCTGAATTTGTTTCAACATACGGATTAATTGCAGCATACGCCCTGGTAGGTGTTGCCTTGGTAGCTGCTATTGTACTACCGATCATTCAATCTATCAGCGATCCAAAATCACTGCTAGGAACGGTAGTTGGACTTGTAATCATTGCGGTAATCTTTTTCATAGGATTCTCTATTGCGTCTGATGAAGTTACCAATGTGTATATGAATAATAACGTAACCGAAGGAGCCACCTCTAAGATGATTGGTGGGGCTATCATGACTATGTATATCATGGTTATTATTGCTCTTGTCGGTATCGTTATCACCGAAGTCACTAAAGTTTTTAAGTAATATGGCTAGAAAAAAACGCAGCGGAGGCGAAGTAAGTGCCGGTTCAATGGCTGATATTGCCTTCCTACTACTTATTTTCTTCTTGGTTACCACTACCATTGCATCGGATAAGGGGCTAGCAATTTCGCTTCCTCCTAAGCCTGATCCGAATGAACCCCCACCAGATATTAAATTCAATGAACGCAATATCTTTAAGGTGCTAGTAAATTCTCAGGATCGGATGCTAGTAGAAGGCGAACCAATGGATGATGCTTCCCAACTACGGGATATGATACAAACGTTTGTTAATAATAACGGACGTGACCCGGAATCATCGGATAATCCTCAAAAAGCTGTGGTTTCCTTTAAAACTGACCGAGGTACCAGCTATGAGCGTTATATAGAAATATTAGATGAACTGCAAGGAGCTTACTACGATATGTACTCCAAGCGAATGGGGCTCACCGTTAAAGAAATACGGGAGATTAATGATCAAGAGCCAAGCGTTCAAGATGCATACAAGGAGTTAAAGAAGGAACTACCTATGAATATTTCCATTGCTGAACCATCTAAAGTAGGAGGAGGTAGCTAATGTCAAAATTTAAGAAAAAAACATCGGCCAGCCAGGATATTCCTACCTCAGCTCTACCCGATATTATATTTATGCTACTGTTCTTTTTCATGGTAACTACTGTTCTTCGAGAAACTGATATTCTGGTAGAGCAAAACTTACCCCGAGCTGAGCAGCTAAGGAAAATGCAAAAGAAATCGCTAGTAAGCTATATCTACATCGGTAAACCTAGGGATACTGAAAAGTACGGAAGTGAACCTCGCATTCAGACGAATGATGTATTAATTACTACCGATAATATTGTACAGTTTGTGGAAGCTGAACGTAGTAAACTCAGCGAAGCTGAGCGTAATCAGATAACTATGGCAATGAAGGTTGACGATGAAGCCAAAATGGGAATCGTCTCCGACGTTCAGCAAGAGCTTCGTGAAGCGAATGCCTTGAAGGTTCTCTATAATACGCCTCCTGAAACAGGAGCAGTAGAGTAACTTTATCCAACATGGAATATAAGCCTTCTTACTTCGGTGAGAAGGCTTTTTTCTTTTTGTAAGAAAAAATTATAAATAATATGGTTACATCCTTAACCGAAGCAGCTACTAATAGTAAAATAACCTTCAACTATTATGAAAAAGATTATTGTAATGCTTCTAGCCTGGGCGGCAATCTGCCTACTTTCAGTGCCCCGAACAACTGAGAATATTTCTGCTTCTAACGAAGAAGAAACATCATCTACCTCTTCACTCTCCCTGGCTGAAGTAAAGGCTGAATTGTTTAGTAAGTTGCCTTAGCCCTGCAAGAGCGATTAGATTTCTATATCAACATCATTGTACTCTAACCAGGACTTAATCATTCCTATATAGTGCTTCAGATAATTCTCAGTTAGAAAGATATTAGACCAATCGTCAAATCGCTGCGATTGCACCCCTAAGTAAAACATCCATACGGCCAGACCAGCCAGTGGTAATAGCTCTTTTTCTTCATCGCTCACAAATGCATATGCCCCATATCCCTCAAAGAACTTTTTCATTTTTATCTGAAATAAGTTTTTATCCGGTTCAGTATGAAATAGCTGCATGCAGAAGTAGGATAGGTCAAGTATTAGCCACGCATTACCGCAAAAATCAAAATCAAAGAGGGTAATAGTTGAGTCCTTGTCAACACTAAAATTATCATACCAAACGTCAAAGTGTACTATACCATACCGTAGCTGACTTACATTGGTTCGATCAAATCTTTCAGCAAGATATCCCCCAGCCTTCTTAAGAAACTTTATTTCGCTAAGCGATTCGGAAAAATGCTCAGTAATGTACTCGTAGGGATGTTTAGCTAAGGTTTCCATGCTGTAATTGGCTCTCTTTAAAGAATGTCCCTCTGATGTATTGTGCATTCTCGCCATCAACACTCCCACGCGCTGACAATGATCTTCACTCAGGTTTCTCAGCTTACGCCCATCAGCAAAAGAAAAAAGTACTGCATATCGCCTTCCTTCTGGAGCATCTATTAGCTGAATATAACTTCCTGAACTATCTGATAATGGATAAGAGACCTCGACTGCATTTGTCTTAAGCAGATTTAAGAAACGAAGCTCTTCTAGGATTTCTGTTTCTGACCGCCAACTATGACTATATACTCTCAGAACGTATTTCGTGCTTCCATCCGAAATAAGATAGCTATGATTGATTCCGGTTCTCAGAACTCTGCAAGTAGTAGAATCACTTAAATCATATTTTTTTCTAATTAAGGAAAGAAGTGAAGCTGGTACCAGAATAGAACTTACTACCGATAATTTTTTCATCTTGACCTCCAGTCTGGTTGAATACGCTCAAACCTAATTCTGCGTAAAAATCAAGTACTGCCAAGACTCTAATATAAGCGGGGCATCCGCTGATAACTCATAAGATTGACCCGTAAAGTAGTCAGAATAAATTCCAGCAACACTGGCATCTGTAAGTTGCAACTCTTGTGGTTCGCCTGAGAAATTCATCACCCCAATTACTGTATTATTATCTTTTTCCCTTTTGAAGGCGTAAACATCAGAACCTTCGTTAATGCGTTGTGGAAAACCTCCCGCATCGCTCGCCCACAAAGCGGGGTTCTCTTTTTTTAACGTTATTAGCTTAGTGTAGAAGGGTTGCAGCTGCTGAGGATCGCTCCAATCAATGGTATCTTTCTTGAAGAACTTTAGCCGCTTATCTAAGCCTACTTCCTGCCCACTGTACAGCATTGGAATACCATAGGCGGAGAATATAAACGCTGCAAAGGTTTTATGCCCATTACCATAACGTTCAAACACAGTTCCGTTCCAGGAGTTCTCATCGTGATTAGTCATCATTGTCATCCTTAGTGGTTGCTGACCATATTCCTGAAGATCCTTTTGAATCCAATTAGCTAGTGTATCAGCATTAGCCTCCCCTTTACCCACTTTATCAGTCAGATGCAGTAATTCCCAAGCATAGGTAGCATCAAACTCCAGGTGCATCCGGGCACCATTCCACTCCGCTAACCAAAATAAATCTTTTATGGGATCAAGCTCAGCCGTGGCTTCCTCCCAAAAGTAAAGTGGAATTTCGTGCCCAGCATGATCACAGCGAAAGCCATCAATATTAAATTCTTCTATCCAATACTTCATGTCAGCAATCATCGCCTGACGGGTCTCAGGATTGGTGTGGTCAAGTAACGCAATATCGGTCCAGTCGGCTTCATAAGTAATATTACCTTCTTCGTCTTTGGCGTAGTAATCGGGGTGTTCAGTAATCCAGGGATGATCCCAAGCAGTATGGTTAGGTACCCAATCCAGGATGAGATACATTCCCATTTTGTGGGCAGTGTCTACCAAGCGTTGAAAATCTTCAGCAGTACCGAACTCAGGGTTTACCGTCCGATAATCGCTGATTGAATAATAGCTACCTAACGACCCTTTACGATTTTTTTCACCAATAGGCTGCACAGGCATAATCCATAAAATACCGACACCCATCTCCTGCAATCGGGGCAGGTCGTCAATAAAGGCATTGATCGTTCCTTCGGGTGTATGCTGACGAATATTCACTTCATATACAGTGAGTGCGACTGCCTTTTCCGGAAATTGTTCAGTAGCAACGGGACTTTCAGAAGCTTCAGTTGTCGGACTTGCCTGGGGTTGGCAAGCCACTACAGCAATGGTTAGGATAAGCCCTAAGATAATAATCGATCTCATATCTAGTGTAGTATAATTCCTATCAGTACAGCAACATAACAAATATTTACTTGGAAAAATGCGAACTCACTCGCTAGAAGATCACCAAACCTTGAGACGTTCCTGACTCGAAATGAGCCTTTCAAATGAAATACTCACGGGAGTTCTGGTGATGCGCCACAAAAGCCTCGGCATAAGGACAACCATATTCCATACCCCGGAACTCTTCCATCTTGCCGTGGTCATTAAAATATACCCCCTCAATTTTCTGACTTACATGCGCAAAGCAGGATCGATGCTTTTTCTCTCGTACCGAGCTTATATCCAGATAGTGGGTAGGAGAAAAGTTCTGAGTCTGCCCACCCGATACTACTTCGTAATAGTATAGTGCTGCCTTCTGCCCAGTTCGTAGCCAAGCATCGTAAATTAACATTGAACAGACTCGATGATCGCGATGAGTGTCAATTGGCCAATGAGTGAAGATCATTTCAGGTTGCGTCTCTTGCAGATAATCGCCCACTTTCTGATACCACTGATTGTCAATCTCCGTACTGCCATCAATTTGCCCCAGAAAATAAGGCGTAACTCCCAGTATTTCGCAGGCGGTAACTGCTTCTTTGGTTCTAATTTCAGCAGCATCGCTAGCCGAGGTGTTGGGAATACCTGCTTCGCCCCGCGTGAGGTAACAAGAAATAATTTCATGCCCTTCTTCGGCCAAAAGAGCCATCAAGCCACCACAGCCCGTCTCAGGATCGTCGGGATGCCCGCCCGCTACCAGTATTTTTTTGACTGTTTTTTGGGCAGAGGAAGCAGTAGTAATACCGAATGTGGCCAAGGCAGACAAACCAGAAGTTTTTAGTACTTGCCTTCGGGATAGTTGTGCCATAATCTTTTTAGTAGAATGGCTAAAATACAGAATTCTTCTTGAATACAGTCTCCAATGAAAAGTTACTTCACCAAGGTTACTTTAGCCGTTGGTACGTTGACTAACCTTCGATTGCATTGATAAAAACTGATCTTGATTTTAGGATAACTATCCATTAATCAACCACAAAATAGAATAGATCCATCAGTAGGTAGGTGACGAAGGGGCTTTTGGGATATTTATCACCAATTTCCCCTTCTCTTTTTAAGAGCGGGATAAGTATACTAACCCGGCAATACCCAAAGCTACGCCAGCCACCAAGGCAGCAGCCATTCCTCGATGAGTTGTAGCCTCTAACTCTAGGCTATTTTCTTTCGCCTCATTATCAAATGAACCATGCGCTCCTCGATCTTCAGCAATAGGTTCCCAAAGATTATCTGGACGATTGAAGTTTTCAGGCTGGTCGGTTTGTTGCCCTGAATAACCAATCTTGGCTAAGATACGATCTAGTGTACCCGGAATAAACGCATTGCTAAGGGAAGTCTGTAACGGCGCCGTACCCACAGTTACCGAACGCCGTTTATGGTGGGCCGCATAATAAATGGCTCGAGCGGGTACTTCGGGTTGATAAATTTTTCCTATCGGCTTACTTTTCTTGGGTAAATAAGATTTCACCCAGTTAAACTGAGTGGTATTCACCGCTGAAGGGTGTACTATTGTAAGGTGTACGTCGCTTTTATCGTGAAGCAACTCGGCTCGCACTGAGTCAAAAAACCCGTTAGTAGCGTGCTTAGAGGCACAGTACGCTGATTGCAGTGGAATCCCCCGGTAGGCTAATGCTGAGCCCACTAATATAATAGTCCCCCTGTTGCGCGGTTTCATCCGTTTTAGTGCCACCATCGTACCATACACCATCCCTAGAAATGTCACATCCACTACCCTTTCAAACTCCTTGGCTTTTATCTGATCAAAGGAGGAAAACACATTTTGCATAGCGTTATTGACCCAAATATCAATTGAGCCAAGTTCCTTCTCTACTTGCTGGGCTGCATTTTCTACCTGTGTGTAGTCAGATACATCGGTTTTGATTACTAAAGCTTGACCGCCCAGTGCTTCGACATCGCGACGGGCACCTTCTAATCCTTCTTCGCCCCGAGCAAGCAGGGCAACTTTATATCCGTTTTTAGCAAATTCGCGAGCAGTGGCACGACCTACTCCACCGGAGGCTCCGGTAATGACTACTACCGAAGAGGCAATACGTTCTGGCATAAACAGCTAGATTATGTAAGTCAAAAAAATCTTATACGTAAAAATGTGCTGAACGGATATTCATCCGACTCATTTACTCGTGATCACCACCCTGACCTTGATCTTGGCTTTCGGGCTCCACAAAGCTTAAATTATATAGCACCATAATCAAAATGACCAAAGGCACTACGTGAAGCACAAAGTCCTGATGAAATTCTAAAAACAACAGCACATCATTCAAACTATACAGATTGAACCATTCCATTATACCAGAAATTATCTACCTACTGAATAAAAATACCTACTGACTATATAAGTAGTATATGGTATTCTGATATAAAAAGTTGCATTTTCGATCTAGTCTCTCCTAAACATATTGTAAGAAAGTGGCAAATTTATCGCAGTTAAAAGAATAATATATTGTACATAAGATCGAAAATGATTAAAATCAGAATAATATTCTGATGGCTATCAAGGGTTATAGGATATAAGTAAGGCAATAGACCTGTTTTCTAGTAATATTCTAATACTATAATTATCTATTATACAATATTCCAAATCTACTCTGTTTAGCTATAAAAATGGGCGAATGTACTATTTCACCAAACTTCCTACTGAAAGATCAGTCGCCCGGTGCGACTAACCACCTGGTTTTGTTCTCCGTAGAGGTAAAACCGATAGAGGTAAATGCCGGGCACTAATGTCTGTGGAACATCTGTAATTAGTGATCTACGAAAAGTTGACTCATCAATATCATTAGAAAAATTTTCTTCCCACTTGGTCATCAGTTCTCCCGTTGGGGAAAGTAAATGGACTTCAATACGATCAGGATCACTATCAGGATTCACCGAGAAATTAAATGACACTTCGTCAAAAGTTGGGTTAGGATAAACCGCGAAGGTTTCTAGGATAAATACTGAGTCAGGAACAATCGTAAAGTCCAGCGTTTGCTGAGTGGTATTCAAGTAATTGTCGGACGCCTGCAATATTAGACTATGGTTACCTGGTGGTAAGTACGGCAATGGAAACGTAATATGCCCAACGGATGGATCATCTAATTCGGTTTCGTACCAATCTTGAATTTCTTGCTCGGCTTCACCATCAATTGACAAACGAATGGCATACTCGCCTGGTAACGTATTGATTCCACTAGGGTCAGCTAGTTCTACTAGTAACATAGGTTTATCGTACACCACAGTAGTAGCTGGGTAGCTGATCTGATTTAAGAATAACTGCACTTTCGGTGGTGCTGAATCAGCGTCAGCTTCTAGAGGCAAACCTCCTAAACTCAACTCGTCAAAACGCCCCATAGCATCCACCTGCCGCTCTATATCTTCCGCATACATCCGAATATTACCGCTTCCTACTTCCGGTGAAAGATTCTTAGGAACACGAAGAGTAGCCGTGAACATCCCGCTATTTACACTAGCCTTTCCTTGAAAGATTCGAGCATCACGATCGTTATACTCCAGCACTTCCGTACCTTCGGTTCCTAACGTAGATTTGGGTTGAGGCTGGGCAAAAAAATCTATAAAAACAGTGCCATTGAACTGAGTATCCGTATTATTCTCATCTTGAATTTCCCCTTGTAAAGTAACTACTTGCAGTGGACGTAAAGTGTCACCCGAAGTGGGGTTTGCCTGCCAATCGGTAATCACTGCTTCTCGTTGAGGAATAGCAAGAGACATAGAAGGATCGCCCAGTAAAGTAAAGTTACGATTGGAGGTACCCGAGATACCTTGGTTCTTGGTTTCTCGAAAAATATCTCCTAAGCGGAATTGGCTTAGATCACTACTTACTAGCACTTGATAGAAGGCTGAGCTAATCTCAAAATTAGCTCCGGTAAATACCGGACGAGCCGTTGTCAGCATGGCAATCGCCCCCCCCTCCGGATTTAATAATGCTCGTTCGGCTCCCGATTGTCGTCGAGGATCGTCGTAACGCCCAAACTCACAAGTAGCTGTTAGGAAAATAGGAAGTTGATCGTAGTTCTCCCAGGCATCAATCATGGGTAAATCTAGAATACGCTCGTCGGCCCAGGCGGTTTCCCCACCGTGCCCAATAAAATCTACTAAGAATATGCCTTGCCTTATCTTTTGATCTAACTTGTTACGGATTAGTGGTGCTGACCGTTCTGCCTGAGGATAAGCATCCATGAACAATCGCTCCGCCTGAAAAACAGTTTGAGACTCTGCTTGTGAAGCCAGGAAATCGGAACGCCGTTGGTGCTTATTTTCATCGCCATCATCGGCCACAAACAGCAGGTGCTGCTTCCATTTACCGAGTGTTGCTGGATGAGTGGCGTAATGAATCAGTTTGTCTACCACAACCTTCGCCTCTTCCTGACTATTCACTGGAAGCCGTCCGATAGCTATATCTAAATCGTGGGGAAGGGCTTGAGTAGATTCCCGCCACTGCCCTTCCTGAGCATCCAGAAACCCAAAATAATCATCGGAAGCGTAACTGTGTACGTTGTGTAACGACTCGTAAGACTGATAGGTAGGCACCACGTTGGTATTCCCTTCCGCTTTCAGATAATTATAGGAAGCATCGCCAAATAACAAAACGTAGCGTAGCGAATTATCTTGATTGTAAAGATGCCGAATATAATTACGAATCGCGGTTACATCCTGCCGCCCGGCTGAGAATGTACGATAAACATCGGAAAGTAGTGAGACCTGTACGCTTAGTTGGTCATGTTCGCGCCTAAACTGAGCTAACCGTTCAGCTTCACTTTGTAGAGCTTCGGTAGTAATGATGAGTAATTCAGGGGCATCGGCGTTGAGTATGTCACGATGCGTTACTTTTCCGGTAAACGTCGGACGAAGCGTAACATCATCAGGCATAAACATGATATACTGACGAAGAGTGTCAGCAAACACCTGGAATGTGGCTCGTTCGTTTACTAAATTCCACCGCTGCTGCTCTACTTGCAGTGGGTCGGTAATATCCCAAACCAGCATATTGTCATTAGGTTGCTGAATTCGGAACTGCGAAATGCTCTGGACACTCATCATCGGATTGCGGAACAAGGCAGGTTGCCCTGCGTACCGAAGCGGATGTTCCAAATTCAACGTTACGTAGTCTAGGTAGCCTACTCCTCCATCATCAATTGAATTGATTTGCACAGTTGGCGAACCTAGCTCTTCACTCTCGAGACGAGCATTGTACTGAACAGTAGCAGAACGCCCCCGATAACCGTACAGCGTTTGCTGGGCAGCATTGGGTTCAACCGTACCGACAGCTTGCTGATTTAGAGAAACCTCGTAGCTAGATTTGGTGCTAGCAATAGATACGATTGATGTTTTTAGTTTAGCCTCACTTCCGGCTACCACCGCTGCGGTCTGAAAAGGAATAATCAGCGTAGGATTTTCTTCTTCAAAGGCTTCACCAAACCACTCTCTACCCGAACTCACAATGTTTGTTTCCTGCCTCTCGTGATGGTAGACACCCACGTAAGTCTCAACGGGTGAACCCCAGCCAAAGGCCAGACTGGGTTTCTTAGGAATGATATTCAGTGGTTTATCTTCAATTACCAAGAACAGAAAATTCTCTCGGGCGTAAGGGTTTTGCTGAATTTCATAAAAATTATTCAGTGGATCGTAGACCATCTGGTCAGGCCCTTCAGCATACACTAGAAAGTAGTCTTCTTGATCAAAGGTACTATCCGTAAAACCCAACGGATAAATAGCCAACTCGGTAAGCTGAGGTACTTCCATTAAATTACTCTGCGGTACAGCTCCCCCTCGTTGACTGTAAACATGAATCTGGTTTGGATCAAGCTGATTAACCGCTACACCAGCTTCTTTCAACAATTCATAGTCAATCCGGTATACGCCATCTTCAGTGACATGAAACTGATACACCTCTCCTGCGGGCATCTGCCCCCAGCTCGGGGTAGTTAGTACTAAAAGAAAAACAAAGATGTAAGGTAACGGCACGAAGAAAAAAAACAACGAGCTGCTCTCCCCCTTCTCCAAAGAGGGCAAGGGGGATTTAAAAAATTCGCAACTATCTCCTGAGCTACCCAATTACCCTATTTATTTTTAGTACGCACCGCCAACCTTGCGTTGGTTCCAGTCTTCGTTATCGGCAAAAGTAGGTAATTTCTGGGGTACTTGATTTACCTGAGCCGTATCTGTCAGGGACCCCATAAAGGCCACAAGATCAGCTTGCTCTTGGTCAGTTAGGTTGAGCGGATCAGGCGGCAATGTTTGGTAAGGCACATCCAATCCCATACCTTCCCCTCCACCTTGATTGTAGAAATCAACCACTTCTTCCAGCGTTTCATATACCCCATTGTGCATATAGGGAGCAGTCAGGGCAACATTTCGTATGGTGGTGGTTTTAAATGAGTGCTTGTAGAAATCTACATATTCCTTAATTACGCCTAAGGCCCTTCCTAAATCATCGTCCATCACCATCGATGCGGTATCCGTTGTATTAGGTACTCCCAACACTTCTGATTCTGACTCATGGTAGATTGGAGGAACTAAACCATTGAAAGTGGGAGCGAAGTGACAAGTACCACAAGCCGCTTTGCCCATGAACAAATTAAATCCTCGCTTCACTGAGGCATCCAGCAATTCTTGTTCACCCCGAACGTACTGATCAAAAGGAGATGATAAACTTTTCAGGGAAACGATGTACGTAGCTAATGCTGTCGTTAGCGTGTGCTTGTTTACTGGATCATCCTTCATTTCGGAAAAAGCCTCAGAAAACATGGCTAGGTAGTCTTCGCTTCGCTCGATTTTTTCAAATACCGCCAAGTAGCTGGTCTGAAACTCCCGATGATCGTAAACAACGTGATCCATCTGATCTTCTAATACTTCCGAACGTAAGTCGTAAAAGTAACGATCAGCGTAGGCTGCATTAAGCAAGGTTGGAGCATTTCGTTTTACGGTTCCCTCGCTGTTGGTTGCCAGACTTTTCGCCAGACCATCCGTAAAAGCTTTCTCCGGCTGATGACAAGAGGCACAGGAGCGTTCGTTATTATTAGACAGAATAGGATCAAAGAAGAGCGTTCGCCCTAGCTGCACTGTAGCATCAGTATAACTTTGAGAAGACATCCGAGTGTAGTAAAACGGGTTCAGAAAATCTTCGTCAAAAATATTTTTAGCAAAGTAGTTAATCGCGTGTTTACGGTAGGGTGAAGTAGTTTCGTAGTAGGTTTCAATTTGTAGCGCTAACTGAGCGTCCAACAGGTCAGCGTACAGCGGATTAATATAATCCTTTAGAAAACCAAGGCGATCAAACGTATTGAAATCTTGATTTTTTGCCAGATAATCTACTGCTTCGGCGACCGTACTTTCTAACTCTCGAGCAAGCTTAGCATCTTTCGCCTCTACCAACGGAATGTAAAGTTGAATAGCATTTTGCAACGAAATTAACACTCGAGAAGCCTCCGGTAATGAGTTAGCTAGCACCGGCGAATCAAACCCAGTCACTCCTAACGTAAATACCCGGATCAACGCCATGCGTGCGGCTTCAATTACCTGACGGTCGGTAAGATACGTTTGGCGCAAAAACGATAGCTCCTGAGCACTTCGGCTCAAGGCTTCACTATAAGCTACAATTGCTTCTTTTTCTTCTAAGGGATTATCGCTGAATAGTGTCTCTTCTAGTATCTGGAATCCCTCCGGCTCCACAATACTTAGCTGAGGAGCATTAGGTTCTAGCGACAATAGTGGCGCACCATTGATGTAGTTACCAATAAACTCTTCATCAAGATAAGCCGCCAGAAACTCAATGGTTTTATAAGCGTAGCGAGCTTCTATAAAATCCTGCTGAGCCTGCTCTAGGTTAGTTTCAGCTAACTGAAGGGTATTCTGATGCAGTCGCTCGCAAGCTGATTGGAAAGTACGTAGATCATCTAAGAACTGGGTCTTGATTTCTGCGGCTGGACTTAACACCTGCTTTTTTTCCGGTCGGAAAGAAGTAGTTAACGCACCAGCGAATATTAGTATAGATAGTAGTAGTAATAATCTTTTCATAGACGGATAGATTAGGAGAAAAAAAGGCTAAAGCGCACTACACTTTAGCCTTCCGATATGTCTGAAATGTTATTCTAAGATAAATTTAGCTCCTACTGCCTTCTGGGACTCGAGGCCATAAGCTTTCATGATGTAGGCACCCGGCTGAAGATCGTGAACATCAACCTCCGTTACGTTACGAATCACTCGTAGACGACGCCCCATCACATCGTACAATGCCATATCTACGCGCTCGTTAGTCCGAAGCACGCGCTGAACATGATCAGCCCAGAATTTTAGACCCTCTACTTCAGTTACTTGGTCGTCAATAGAAGTAATAGCAGCTACGGCATCGTCCCATCCGGTGATAGCGTAGGTAAGCGAGTTATTGTAGGGGAAAGGGTTGTCAGTAGATGGATGCTGAGAGTTCAGCAATAATGTTTTTCCATCAGGAGTAGCCTGAGCACCGGTTACTTCAGCACCTACTGGTACAATAGAGATACGAACCAAATCATCTACGGTAGGATTTGACTTATTCATATCCAGTAAAAATGCTTCACAGGTACGGTTATTGATTCCAGCGGGAACTCGGGCATTAGAAGTACCGTTCAGGTCTTCATTGATAACCATGTACGGCTGACCGTTTACCACCATTACGTTCAACCCATCAGGATTAGTTAGATGCTTATTGGGATAAGCAGCTACCTCTGGCGATTCTTCGTAGAAAGGTCCACCATCTAGGTAAGTTTCTACTTTGTCGGTAGCGATGTCGTATACTAGAATTCTTCCGTAGTAATCGTTAAAAAAACCAGCCTCAACAAAGTCCAGTACTTGACCGTCAGTCTTAGCTTCCAGATTAGGGTGACGAGCGCGCACCGGCTCTAGCCAGTGGTAATCTAAAACACCGCCCATAGCAGTAGCATCTACAAATCGGGTACCTAAGTTGTCGCGGCCTGTCTCGCTCATGTAGACTTTCCCATCGTAGTAAGTAAGCCACTCGAGCCGGTTATACATAGTAGCTCCTCGGGAAAGTGCTGAATCAGCAAAATACAGCATTTCATCGAGCGACATGTTATCCATCATGAGCCAGTTACCGTTGATGGTGTCGTTAAGATCATGTTTGTATACGTAAGTAGTTCCGCGAGTAAAATCGCCCGGAGTATCAGCTACAAATTTGGTAAACAGACCAGGAGTAGCATCAGCTCCCAGATAAACCGTTTGGTTATCAGGCAAGACAACCCCACCTTCAAACGGCTGACGACCCCAGTTATACTGCTTACGGATGGCCTTGGCTTCGCGGGGATCAATCTCTACCATATAATTGAAATTCTGGTACTTCTCAATAGTGGACCCAGCGAACTCACCAGGAAGATCAGTAGTAATCGTAAAATCCGATGTGTCGGTAACTCCACCACCGTCGCGATAAATTGAACCATTGCTGGTGCGGAACCATTCTTCGGCAGTCCAGATACGACCGTCGTAAGCCGAGGTGATACCACCGCAGTTCATACCAGTTTCACCCACAGTGTTTACGAAATCCACATTGAAGAACTTACCACTTCTTCCATCAGAAAGAATTTGTTCTACTATTTCTAATGTATCGGTATTCGGGTCACGACGTACTTTGAAAACGGTCATACCACCGCCGTCACCGATGCTATCGTTAGCTAAAATCATTTCATGGTTAACAGAAACCCAACCTAGATCATCACTATCAGGGTCAGGGGTAAACCCAATGAAATCGTGCCACTGCTTCGCCAGAGCTTCACCAGCAGCATTGCCATAGGTAGCAGTAGTTTGAACTTTATCGGACTGGCCAACAAACAGAACTTGATACTTGAGCGGCGAAGGAGGCATCACCACGGTTTCGGGCAGCCAAGTGGTGTCTACTTCAACATCGAAAAAAAACTGAGCGTGAGAGTTATAGCAGAAGAATACAACTGCCAAAAGAGACAAGTAATACTTTTTCATGATAAAAATTAAGGTTGTACTATTGATGAAAACTGGGCTCAATTTAGTACTAAGCCTCTGCCGAACAGTTACCTCAATTTTACCATTCTGTGAATGAATTATTACCTATGTTAACTGAATATTATATTTCAAGAAAATTTCAGACAAACTACTTACGACAAAAGTAAATTTGTGTTTAATCGGAAATACTTATTAAAAAAGCATGTATTACTCCAAGCTAATATTTGCCTAGAATGATCACAATCATCAATTAGGATCTGTATTTGATCGTGTGACTACAGAGATAGCTCGTCCTACTTCTTGTTCTTTTTCTTCTCGATAACATCACGGATACGAGCCGCACTTTGGTAATCTTCTTTAGCAATTAGTTTAGCTAGCAAAGCTTCCAGTTCTTTTAGTGGGTAGTCAGAGAAAGGTCCCTTTTTGCCTACTACTGCGGATAACTCATTAGTAAATCCTACTGCATTAAGCACCTCTGAAGTGGTATAAATAGGGCAAGTGAAACGCACCGAAAGCGCGATGGCATCGGAACTTCGGGCTTCTATGGTGATGGCCTTTCCTGATGAATTCTTTAGCTGGAGCTGCGCGTAAAATATATTTTCCTCTAGCTTGTATATAAACACTTCTTTTAACGTAACCTGGAGAGCTTCTAATGTTTGCTTAAATAGGTCGTGGGTAAGCGGCCGCTGAGGCTGCATATTTTCCAAAGTCATAGCAATGGCTTGCGCTTCACCTCTACCAATTACGATCGGCAAACGACGTCCATTAGGGCGTTCCTCTAGTATCAGGGCGAAATTACCTGGGTGCGATTCGCTATCGGTAAGTGCTACTACGTCTAAGGCTATTTTTTCCATAATCCGGGTTTTACGGTATCCGGAGTCTGGAAACTGGAGACCGTAATACTGTGCTTACTATTTAATTTTACCTTGATTACTTTTCCTATTTAAGGCATATTACCTGCTTTTTCCAATCTCCCGACTCCGGAAACCGGAGTCGGTCAATTAATCAACACCACTCGGTGATTTCCGGTATCAGCAATAGCCATTGTCTGCTGGCAAATAGCTATCGAGAATGGCCAGTACAATGCTCCATCCGTTCCGCTAATTGTCTCGGCATTTTCGCTGCCGGTAGTAAAATCTTTAGGCCCGATTAAGCTATCGGCCGGTTGATTATGTTGTTGAGGCAGTTGACTAAATCGTAGTAACCGACTATTACCGGTATCAGCTACCCACAAACCACCTTCATCAAAACAACTATCGTAGCACCAGTTTAGCGTATTGGCCTGAGGAAATAATCCGAACTGATTTTGACCATTACCTTCCCAGTTAGGTTGACCGATAATTACCGAGGCTGATTGATCAAAAGCCTCCTGCCAACGATCCCATAGTAGTACTCGATAGTACTGTGTATCGGTTATGGCTAATTGTCCCTGTGAACTGAGTTTCACTGAATAGGGCCAAATAGGTTGCGTGTGATCGTAGTCCCGTTCCTGAAAGTTATCCTTGCCAATCAACTTATCTGCCGAGGTATTATTTTTAATCGGAATTTGATCGTAGTACAAAACGCGACGGTTGCCTGTATCAGCTACCCATAAATGCTCTCCATCTGAAGTGAGACCGTAGGGCCAATATAAAGTATGTTCAGAAGGCGCACTTCCTACTCCCTTTTGGTTAGGCTCATTACTTGAGAAATCCGTTTGCCCCAGCACTACATCTGCTGGTTGCCCTGACTGAGTTGGGAAATTATGCCAAATGAGTATCCGGTGATTCCAGGCATCGGCTACGGCTAATATTTTTCCGTCACTCCATAACCCGGAAGGATATTGCAAAGTAGAAGCACTCGCACCGCTTCCCTGATTACGTTCAGTGCCTGTAGCTATATCCTGGCCAAGAACTATATCGGGAGGCTGAAACTCTTCGGTAGGTAGTTGGTTCCAGATAAAAACTCGATTCTGCCCGGTATCCGACACTAGTAATTTATTATCTAACAAGTGTACTCCACGTGGAGCCAGAAATGGACTGTCGGGTGCTCCCTTAAAAGTACGAAGCTTGGCGCTGGCATCAGGCAGATGGATAGGCATAGCTAACAGATTCGGGGTAGCTGTTCTCCAGCTAGCATATTCACTACTCGTCGGCCACCAATACCACTGGTGAGAACTACCTGACGAGGGTGTTCGCTGGTTACTTCACCAATACAGGCCGATCTTGAGAAACCACTGGCTTGCAATTGTTCTAATGCGGCTTGGTAAATATTGTCCGCCACGATTGCCAAAAATAAACCTTCATTGGCAACGTAGAGCGGATCCAACCCTAGTAGCTCACAAGCCCCGGCTACCTGTTCATCTACCGGAATATCTGCTTGTCGTAGATTAATGCCCAGATGAGCGCTGCGGGCAATTTCATTAAGTACAGTGCCTACTCCACCCCTAGTTGGGTCGCGCAGTAGGTGTACCAATGAACCAAATTCGTCTAAAAGGTTTTTCACGGGTTGATGAAGTGGTGCAGAGTCTGTCTGAATTTCCGTTTCAAACTCTAAGCCCTCCCGCACCGACATAATTGCCATTCCGTGATTTGCTAATGGCCCACTCACGATAATCTTATCACCTGCTTGTACACGGTTGATACCAATATCTGCTTGCGGGTGTACTTTCCCTATTCCGGCGGTGTTGATGAAAAGTTTATCGCCTTTGCCTCGCTCAACCACTTTAGTATCGCCGGTTACTACTTTCACTCCGGCTTGCTTACAACATTGCTGAATAGTTAAAAGAACTTCCCAAAGCTCAGTCATGGGTAAACCTTCCTCAATAATTAGGCTGAGGGAAAGATACTGCGGAACAGCCCCACACATGGCTAAGTCATTGATGGTTCCGTTAACTGCCAAATCACCAATATTTCCTCCTGGGAAAAAAAGTGGTGAAACCACAAAACTATCAGTAGTGAATGCGGTATTTCCTTCTAGCGAGAGCTGCGCTCCGTCGTGACGCTCACTTTCTAATTCATCAGAAAATAGGTTGAGAATAACATCATCCAGTAGCTTATTGGTTAGTAATCCGCCACTGCCGTGCCCCATCGTGATTACGTCGAAGTCGAGTTCAGGTAGCGGGCAGTTCAGTTGCATTCGGAATTGAGTCATAGCCGATAATTAGGCTTCCTGATAGTGAAAATAGGCCGCGCAGGCTCCCTCAGATGAAACCATGGGTGCACCGAGCGGAGTAGAAGGCGTACAAGCCTTACCGAACTGCGAACACTCAAAGGGCTTCTTCAGTCCTCTGAGTACCTGCCCGGCAATACATGCTGCACATTCTTGCGCGTGATGAATATTGACTGAGAACTTTTTATTAGCATCAAAAGCCGCTAGTTCCGGGCGCACCTCGTAGCCACTTTGCGGAATGGTGCCGATTCCGCGCCACTCTCGGTCCGCTATTTGAAATACCTGCTCAATGGCTTTTTGCGCGGCTAAATTTCCTTCGGGACGAACCACTCGTTTGTACTGATTCTCTAACTCATGCTGATTACGCTCCAACTGCCGTACCGTCATCAGAATACCTTGAAGCAAATCGACCGGCTCGAAACCCGTTACCACAATAGGAATTTGATATTTCTCAGCAATGGGGTAGTAGGCATCAATACCCATGATCGTGCAAACGTGCCCGGCAGCCAGAAATCCCTGAATCACATTTTCATCGTCAGCTAACACCGCTTCCATTGCCGGAGGTACCAGCACATGCGAAGCCAGAATAGAATAGTTGGTCAATCCGGCGCGTTGCGCGTGCAGTACCGAAAGCGCATTGGCGGGAGCCGTTGTTTCAAAACCTACGGCGAAGAAAACCACTTCACGGTCAGGATTTTCCTGCGCCAGCTTTACGGCTTCTAAGGGCGAATACAAGATGCGAACGTCCGCCCCCTTAGCTTTGGCCTTCAGTAAGCTACGTTCCGAACCTGGCACCCGCAGCATATCGCCAAACGAGCAGAGGATCACGTTTTTCTCCTCAGCTAGGTAAACAGCTTTATCAATTAGATGAAGGGGAGTGACGCAGACCGGACAACCGGGGCCGTGTACCATCGTAATTTCGTCAGGAAGCAGACCCAACAATCCGTTTTTTACAATACTGTGGGTTTGCCCGCCACACACTTCCATAATTGTCCACGGGCGAGTCACAGTTTTACGAATCTCTTCCAAATAAGATTGGGCTAATTCAGGGTCGCGGTATTCGGTTAGGAATTTCATAGTAGGTAACTTAAAATTATGGAATAACAGTCAAGGCGACTGACGCTTTCTAAGATTATCTTGAGACTCTATCTTTAAGATAGAAAAGAACCAAGTGTATTCAATTCAATGCGAGTTTACACTTCTGGGTTCAATTCATCCAGTTCGCCGACTTCTTTTAGGTACTGAAAGGTCTCCTTCGCTTCTTTCTCATCGACGACGCTAATCGCAACGCCTACGTGTACCAGCACGTAGTCTCCTTCTTGGGCGTGAGGAACCATCTCAAGCGTAGCTTCTTTGGTAATTCCACCGAACAGTACCTGCGCCATTCGCACCGTACCATCGTACTGCATTTCTATTGATTTGATCTTTCCAGGAATTGCTAGACACATAAGTTATTAATTGACAGTGGATAGTTGATAGTTGATAGTTGATAGTTGATAGTTGATAGTGTATAAAATACTACTTTTAAAATATAGTCGCTAGACTTCAATAGATTCATTCTTTACTATGGTAATCACCTGAGCTTTTTGTTGTATTTGATAGCAGGCTAGTTGGCCGAAAGAAATATTTTCATCGTTGGGCGATAGCTGTTGGTGGAAGAATAATTCGTAGTCATCCGCCATTAGTTTATAAATCATATCGACTAGCAGAGCATTCTGGAACACACCGCCACTCATTGCTACTTTTTTAATACTCAGCTTATTGGCTACCTGCCGAATACAATCAGCTAGTGAGTAATGAAAGCGAGCCGCGATGAATCCATTGCTATGCTCTCCCTTATCTTGAAGAATACCATCTGCCAAAGATTGATAAGATATAGTTTTCTCTACCTCAAACTCACTGAAGTAACTGGTTAGTTTCCCATAACCATGACGTTGGATATAATCAGTAGCCAATGTTTCTAGCAATAGCGCAGCTTCACCTTCATAGGTAGCCCGATCAATCAAACCTAAAACACTGGCTACGCCGTCAAATAAGCGACCTACACTAGAAGTTCGTAATCTATCGGTTTGGTGCAATTGTCGGGTGTAGTACTGCCATTCAATTGCAGAAAATTTCTCCTTAGAAACATCACTTCCATTGGTTAGGGATAGAGCCGACAGGCGAGGCTCATAAGCCATCTTATCGCCCATCAAATGTGGAAAATAGTCGAAGTGAGCTACTCGCTCGAAAGAATAGTTACTATACTGAAAGAACTCGCCACCCCAGATTTGTCCGTCGTCGCCTAAACCGGTTCCGTCCCAGATTACTCCCAGCACAGATTCACCAAGATCAATCAATTGGTTCTCACCTAACACTGCTGCGAAATGGGCTTGGTGGTGCTGAACGGTTGCTACGGATACTTGAAACTCCTCGGCTAACTGATTGCCGAACTGCGTAGAGAAATACTGCGGATGCTGGTCAGTTAAGATCACCTCTGGCTGAGTATCAAATAATTCAAGAAGATGAGATAATACTTTACGGTAGCTTTGTTGCGAATCATAGCTGGCTAAGTCGCCCAGGTACTGGCTAATGTATTGGTTTCCGTAGTGCGTGTAAGCAAAAATGCTTTTTAGGTCGCTACCCATCGCCAGCACATTCTTTTCAGAAACAGTTGACTGAGGTAGCACCAATGTAGGTGCCATTCCTCGTGAGCGTCGTAGTAC
Organism: uncultured Flammeovirgaceae bacterium; assembly: GCA_937883755.1. GTDB lineage: Bacteria > Bacteroidota > Bacteroidia > Cytophagales > Cyclobacteriaceae > Tunicatimonas. Next base: position 42,404 of record CAKZYA010000015.1, read on the forward strand.
AATTTTTTGGTGGGTTTCAGAGCTAAACCGAACCACCGAATCATCTTGGGGAATGACAATCTCCCGATTATACGTCAGGCGAAAATCAACTAATGAGGATAGTTGGCGTTCGGCATTTTCTTCAGTATAAATAATGGGTGAACCACTGATATTGGCACTGGTAGCAACCACTGGTTTGCCTACTTCCTGCATTAAAATTTCAAATAGCGGAGCGTAGGGCAACATTACTCCTACTTGCTGTAAGTCGGGGGCAACCTCTTGAAATGCCAACCGCTTTTTCACCGCATCAGTTGCCGGAAGCAGTACGATGGGTGCTACTGAACCCGTTAGTAGTTTCTCAACTTCATGATCCACAAACATATCCTGCTGCAACTGTGCCAACGACGGGTACATCACTGCAAAGGGTTTAGTCGGGCGATGCTTTCTCTTTCGTAATGTACTTATTGTTTTAGCATTGGTAGCATCGCAAACTAGTAAATAACCACCTACTCCTTTGATAGCGATGATCGCTCCACCCCGCAGCTTTTCAGCAGCCTTTTTAATGACTAATGATTGACCTGTCCCGGACTCCGTTCCGGGATGATTAGTGATTAAACTTCCTTGGGCATCGTAGAGTGTGAGCGTGATTGGACACTGAGAACAAGTATTAGCCTGAGCGTAATATCGACGGTCGACAGGGTTATTATATTCCTGCTGGCAATCCACGCATAATTCAAATGGAGCCATAGCAGTAGTGGCTCGGTCGTAAGGCAGTTCATTGATAATGGAGTAGCGAGGGCCACAGTGAGTACAATTCGTGAAGGCGTATTGGTGGCGGCGACTGTCTTGCTGGGCTATCTCAGATCGACAGGCAGAACATAAACCCAAATCAGGCGTGAGCAAAACGTCTCGGCGGTGGGTACTTTCACTGTGAACGATTGAGAAACTATGAAACTCTTGCCAAGCTATCTCTTGAAGGCTATGGTTAGTAATTTGGGCTACCACTGGATGCTCCTCTAGAATTGCCTCGAGAAATAACTGCACTACTGATTGTGAAGCATTTAATAAAACCCGTACCCCATCACTACGGTTACTTACCTGTCCGGTAAGGTTAAACCGTTGAGCAAGCTGATAGACAAAGGGACGGAATCCCACCCCCTGCACTTGACCTTGAATATGGATTTGATAGGTTGGCAAAAGAATTTATACAGCTGCTTCTTGAGTCTGACTTTCTTGTTTCTCTCGAACTTTATCCAGCAACCACTCACACCAGGCATCAATACCTTCGCCGCTGGTGCTAGAAATCTGGATCATTTCAATATCAGGATTTACCTCCCGGGCGTCCTGGGTAACCGCTTCTACCGAGAAGGGCAGATAAGGTAGTAAGTCAGCTTTCGATACTAGCATCAAATCGCTGGTTAGGAACATTCGGGGATACTTCTTCGGCTTGTCATCGCCCTCGGTAGTCGCCATCAGCGTCACCCGATAATCCTCTCCCAAATCAAAGGAAGCTGGGCATACTAGATTGCCTACATTTTCTACAATCAGCAGTTCTACTCCGTCCAGATCAACCTGATCCATCGCCTGCCATACCATTTGAGCTTCTAGATGACAAATACCTCCAGTTACAATTTGTAATGCATCTACTCCGGCATCGCGGATTCGGGCGGCATCTCGCTCAGTTTCCAGATCTCCTACCAGCACTTTCATTTTTACCTGGTTGCTAATACGACGAGCCGTTTCCTGCAACAAAGTCGTTTTTCCACTACCAGCCGACGAAGTGATATTAATCATCAGAATGTTCCTCCGTTGCATTTCTTTACGGATATTCTCGGCCACAAAGTCGTTAGCTTTTAATAGGTTAAGCGAGGTATTTTCGCACTGTACGCTTCCTCTTGCTCCCTTGCTTGATTTTTCTATTGCCATGATTGTTACTAGGTTTTGGGGGTTAAGGATTATGTGTTGTAGAACGGAAACTGGAGTCGGGAGACCGGAAAAGTAGATAGTAGCTAAATTTTCGCTTTCTGTCCTTTATCTTTTCCATCTTTCACTTTCCATTAGTTATTAGTCATTAATCATTATCTAACTTCTCATCTTTCATATCTCATATCTCACATCTCATATTTTCATTACTCATTGCTAACTGCTAACTGCTAATTGTTCGTCGAAGTGTACTTGATGAATCAGTAGTTCAGTTCCCTGAACTACGTTGTTGTTTAGTTGGCCGCATTCTTCGCACACAAATTTATACTGATGTACCTCTGACTTACGGTCGCAGGATGAGCAGTAGATGGCTACGGGCACGGTTTCAATCTCTAACTTTACTGCTTCGTACTGCTTTTCGGTTTCGGTTAGAGCTTGGAAGGCGTTTTGCATTAGAATAGGTTCTACATTCGCGAGCAACCCTACCTGCAAGTTTACTTGTACTAATCGATTCATTTTATCGGCTGAAAACTCATCTTCCAGCGTTCGAAAGATGCTACGAACCAAAGACATCTCATGCATAGCCTTCACTTTTAGCTTCCTGTTCTAAGCGAAATAACTCCTTCAAATGACGCTCGGCTTCAGCTAGTAAATCAGGAGCATCTACTAGCGACTTCACTTCTTGAGCTTTATTGAGCATATCCTGATACCGAACCTGATTAAAATCATCTTCTCCATTATCCAGAAACCAACTGGCTTCTAAATAATTGAGCAGCGTGATTGCCCGCTCGTAAGGGTACGCCGAGGTACGAACCGTTAAAGCTTCTTTATAAAAATCTAACGCTTTTTCGTAATTGTCAATTCGCAAAGCAGTTGGGTACTTCGTTAGAGCATTAGCGTAGTTGTTACAAACCAGTCCGTATTCATACGGATGCGCTTCTTTGGTAAAGAAACGTAAGGCTTCCTGAAATGAAGTAGCCGATACCGCTGCCCAAATCCCTTTTTTCTGCTGCAGATCTGACATTTCTGCGTAAAGCACTCCTAAGTGAGCGTGAATTTGAGCGAATGTTTCCGGAGCCTCATCCCGCTTGAAAACTTTTAAAGCTTCCTGATAGGTATCAATGGCTGGCTTATAAAACTGAGGATTACCGTTCTGCGCCCAAGTGTACAGCAGCGCGCCTTTTCGAAGCAGACTGCTTCCGGCTAGTTCAGGTAAATCCTGCGCCCGAAAAATATCTAATGCCCGATTGACATATCCTAGTGATTCCGAATAACTCTCAGAAATATTGGCTACTTCGGAAGCATCAATTAGTAGTAAGCCTACCTCCGCCAGTCTTTCCTGTCGCTCCAGGTACGTCAGTGTATCCCAAAGCAAATCTTTAAGGTCATCAATATGCTTCGGATCATAAGGAACGGACAATCGCGCCATCCAGGTACTAATTAGTACCGACTTCAGCGCGTAAGAAGCCTCTTCCGATAAATCTTGGGAGAGGTACTGCTGCAATAGTTTTTCCGCTTCTACCCCCTGGTCGGTGTCGGTATCCAGCAACAAAGTAGCGTACTGCTTGAGCGTAAAGGCATAGTGTTCATTATCAGGAGACGATGCTAACGCTTTCTGGTACATCTGCTGCACATCAGCCAGTGCTACCAAAGAAGGCCAAAGACCATACTGCTGAAGCAAAGCTCTGTTGTGTTCGGAACGATAATCTTCTTTATCCAGAGTATCAGCTACTTCTACTGGTAGCCGTTGATTGGTTTGTAAGCAACCAAGACTAACCACTTCATTGTAGAGTTGGGGATACTGGGCAAAGTAACGCTGAGCTTCGGCGTAGTTACCTAAGGCAATGAAAATGTAGCCCAGCAGGGTTTCAGAACTAAATGCTACCGGACTGTTCATTAGAAAAGGCGGGGCATTATTATCCCAATTTAGTGGCATGATGATACCTCGTTCGTCCACGATTAAATCTGCCACTAAAGCGTCTTCGGTAGTAATCGTTATTAACTCCGATAGCCGAGGCACCGAATCGATGATTTGTGCTACTTCGGTCTGATAGGTTTTATTTAGGTAGATGGTTATCATTGTTCTTACAAATTAATCTTCAAAATACCCGAGGTATCCTGAACAGTATACGCCAACTCACGATCCTCATCATCAAGTGCGTTGTCAATCAGGATTTCATGCAAAGCAATGGTTTTGTCTCCCTGCAAATTTCTCGTTTTGAGTAGATGCTGACTCGGCTTATGCATTTTGTAAAACCACTGTTGAGAAACCGGGGCAACGAGTAGGGTACCACGCTCGGCCTGATAAGCCAAATAAGCTTGCGGATCATCGCCAAATACTTTCGTGGCGATCTCACCTGGGATGTATAAATGAGACGATTTTAGGGTGATGCTATCCATGTTACCTCCTCTAAAATATATTCTACTACCCGGTCGCCCGCTTGTTGCACTACTTCGGACATACCTACTTCTAGTCGGGTGTTATCAATTGCAATTAAGTATACCTGAATATCCTCGGGGTACTCATCCTGCATCAGTTTCTTGGCATACGAAAGGGCTTGATCCCACTTGATGCTGTGCAGAAAAACCATAGGGTCATCTTGAGGTGCTTTTCGGACTTCCTCGGCCGGAACTCGGTACAATGTCCCTATCGGATCACCGGTATTAACTACCGCATCCACCAAGATAATTTGCTGGTGCCCTTTCAATTGAAAGAGCACCTCAAAGGCTGAGGTACCCATGTCAAACAGGCTAACGTCTTCCCTATCGGAAAGGGCGCGCTGAAGTTGCTGAATTACGTAAGTTCCCACCGCATCGTCGCTTCGGACTGGATTTCCGAAACCCATAATGGCGATACGGTGAGAGGTGCTTCCCGTCATAGTCATACTCACTACTTCTCGTTAAAGAAAATCTTCCGCTACAGAGCTACAGCTTAAAACGAGCTAATTCTTTTTCGTCTTTAGCATCGTGGGCGTGTACGGTACACACCAGACAAGAATCAAAGGATCGAGCGACCATACCAACTTCTACCGGATCATGAGCATCTTCGATCTCAGTTCCTTCTAAAGCTGCCTCAATCGGCCCAGGCTTGCCTTCGCCATCGTTCGGACCAACATTCCAGGTAGTAGGGGCTACTACTTGGTAGTTTTCAATCACACCATTCTTAATTTCAATCCAGTGCGCTAACGCTCCGCGAGCTGCCTCGGTGGCTCCCCAGCCTTTTCCATCGCGCTCTTCGGGTTTGATGTAGAATTCCGAATCCAGATCGATCTGGCCAAGCCATTCGTTGATATACTCGTAGATGCGCGGGGCTTCGTGCATTCGGGCTAAAGTACGAGTGAATACGCTTGGGCCTTTTTCTTTCATAATGTCCCCGAACAACGGATCACGGTTTTGGTGCTCTAAATTAGCCGGATTAGCTGCCATAATTACTCGTGATAAAGGCCCCGCTTCCGCCGCATGAGTCATATAGCGAGGAGATTTTGACCAACTGTATTTTCCAGTAAAGTCCGTTTCTGTGAGTATGGTAGACGTTTCTACCGGGGTGGGTATAGGCTCTTCCCAAGGATGCGCCGGAGCGTGATCCTTAAACCAAGTATGCTCCACGTGCTCAGCGATCTGCATATGATCAAGAGCATGATAGTTTTCACCATCATGAAAACCACCGGCACTAATCAGCGCATTATTACGAGCTTCAATAGTAGGGTTGTTATACATGTCCTTATGAAGGTAGGTTCCGTACGCTACGTATTTACCTACTCCCTGACCAAAGGTGTCTAACCCAAACTCCAGAGAAGCTCGAATAAATAACCCTAAATCACTATTTCGCTGCGATTCGTTTTCATCTACCCAAGCCATCAGATCATCCCAAGACTTAATCTGTAGGTAACGCTCAATGGAGCAACCTAGCCAAACTGGCTCTAACCAATCATTTCGGAACTGGTTCATAATGGCGTGCGCCCGAGTAATATCTTTCAGTGTCGGGGCACACATCACTCCACCCGGTACCATATAACTGGAGTGAGGCCACTGTCCACCGAATAAAGCATAAACCTCTACTGGACGACCACTCGCCGTTACTCCCGTCTGGAAAGAAGTACCTACGTAAGCAGCAAATCGCTTTACCACTTCCTGATACAAAGGCTTGCTGGCAAACTTCTTATTCGCCATATCGGTGGCGAAGATCGCGTAAAACCAACGAGGGATACTTTGAATAGTTTCGGTAGCCTGACCGATTGCTCTCAGTAATAAAGCATTAGGAGGAAGCTGTGTTTTCCAGGCAGTATCCAGTGCCGAAGAAGCACAATAGAGATGCGAGCCCCCGCAAATCCCACAGATACGCGGAGTTACAATCAAACCTGACTGAGGATCTTTACCCTGCATAATTTTCTCAAAGCCCCGGAACATAGCGGCTTGTGTATGGGCACGGGTTACAACCCCATCTTCCATGTACACCTTCACATCCAGGTCACCTTCTACCCGACCTACGGGCGAAATATTTAATTCTTTTGATTCCATAATATGCTCGTTATTTGGATGTTACAGTAAGTTCTTTATTCGTCGGCAGTATTTTTTCCCAACCGGCGCGAGCGTAGTACATTAGTTTAGATTGCCCGGTAGGCACATCTTGGGGGAATACGCCCAGATACTTCATAGTATTGAAGACACTACCCTTCTGTAAATCGTGGTGAGGGAAGCCCGGCTCGGTACAACCCAAACAAGGGTGATTTGCCCGAGTCTTACTTGACTGACGGTTCCAAAGAATACGGTTACAACTGGCGTGAGTCATCGGCCCTCGGCACCCAACTTCATAAAATAAGCAGCCACCCCGCTTACCGAAGTGCCCATCAACCTTCTGAGCGAAGTTATTCACATTAGGGCAGCCACTTTGTACAAAATCAGTGAAAAAGGTTTTAGGACGGTGATAATCATCTAGCAGAATATCTTTAGCCCGTCCGGTAGCAATTCCGACCAGTATTTGGGTGATCCAATCGGGGTGAGCTGGGCAACCCGGAATGTTGATTACGGGCAGTCCGGCTTGCGATTTGTAGTCGGCTCCTAAAAAGCCACCTTTGCTTTTCTTCAAAAACTGCATTCCGGTAGACTCACTGGGGTTAGGTGGTACGGCAGGAATCCCTCCCCAAGTAGCGCAGTCGCCAATAGCTACGGTAAATTGGGCAACTTCGGAAAGCTCTTTTACCCAGTCTTTCATAGGTCGGTCGGCAAAGTAGTTCATCGTGCCTTTTCCGTTAGGTCCCTGAACAATAGAACCTTCAAACACTAATATGTCAAGCTGGACTTTTTTGGAAATACAATCTTTAAGAAGATCCGAGACTTGTTCGCCTATTTCTAGACCGATGGAGGGATGCCAGAGGATATTGATGCCGAAATCGGTCACCAGTTCCACCACAGTGGGTTCTTCAGCGTTGAGGAACGACATGGTGTTGCCGCTGCAAGCTCCGCCCTGAAGCCATAATACGTTAATCATAATCAAGTAGATTGGTTGACAAAAGGTAGCAATTTACTGCTCTTGTTTGAGCACTATTTTTAACGAATTGATAATATATAGGAAAGCTGCTTAATTAGAAAATATTTTCTAATTTTTCTAAAGTCTGTATTGGTTCTAAATAAGAGAAAATTGTTCACTACTACTCTTTTGGCGCAAGCAGGGGTTGTATTAACTCATTGTACTCAGCTAGCCCACGAGAAGTAAAATAGGGCAGGAACTGACTCCAGATAGCTCTCTTATATTCCTTCTCATTGTCTGCTAACTTACCCTGTAATCCCCGGTACAACGGCCATAGAGTAACCGTCATACCAATCGTTTCAGCTACTACTCGATAATCGCGCTGAGCAGTATCGGGTTGGACAGCTCCACGTTTACAATGAAAATCGAACCGCTTTTGAATTTGGCACACCAAACGAGAAAATAGCTGCGTTCGTAAGCGTTGAAGTTTTTTTTCAGGCCAAGGAGTGTTATCGGAGAAATAAAAGGCATATCGTTGCTGAAAGGAAAACCATTTACCGAGTTGCTGATCAAAATCTAAAAAATCAGAGGATTGTCGAAATACGTTTAGAATCTGCCTAACCTCATCCGTTAGCTTTTGAAATACGGCAAGGGTAATTGCCTCTTTGTTCTTGAAGTGATAAGCCAAATTTCCGATACTCAATTCAGCCGAGTCGGCTATTTGCTGTAGCCTTACTGATGCTACACCGTGGGTATTGTAAAGTTCGGCCGCAGCCTGAATAATCTTTTGCTTGGTATTGACCATTGATAATAGGCGATATTAGGTCATTTTCTTGGTTGTGAGCCAAAAAATCAAATTGGGCATTGGGTACTTTCTCTAATCCAGAGCTGCTGGAACAGCTTAGTTACCATTATATTGAAATAGATTTTTATCTACTTGTAATGTTCCACGCTGGTCTTTAGCCGCTAACCGTCTCATATAATGCGCACAGGTTTCAGCCTTCGATTTACAAAAGCAGCTGGTAATCTTACGTTTAATCAGACGATAAGGGTTTTTATAATGAGCAAACACTAAATACACTTCCCATTCCCCCTTAGCAAATCTGATATTCTCGATAACGGCGGAGTCTTGCAGCCAGTAATCGTCGTACAATAAATTGAAATCTACCACTCCGCCCACAATTTCGGTAAAGTGCATATTATTGCAAGCATCAAGCAGTACTTGATACGCTTTTTCGTCTAAGTAGAAATCAGCGTTCATTCAAAATTAGAGATTTCCCAACTCTAAAGGTAATATAGAGAAATAAAGTCGGGTTCCGAATTATTCAGCGAATCGGCTTATTGGTTTTTTTTAATCTTTGCCCCTACTCCACCAAGCGCGCATAAATTAATTCATCGACCGTGCGTCCCTCTTTAGTAACACTTTGACGAAGGCGAGCCTCCAAGTGATAACCAGTTTTTTCCAGCACCCGGCTCGAGGCTTTATTGTAGTCAAACACTCCCGCGTACAAACGACAAATATCAAAGTGTTCTAATACATAGTCAGAAAGAGCTTGCACCGCGCGGGTGGTAATTCCTTGTCTCCAATAGGCTTCACCTAGCCAGTAGCCAATTTCAGCCGAACGGCGATACACATCATCTTTAAAAATCACTCCTACCGCTCCCACTACTTCCTCTTCAACTACAATAGCCAGATTAATTGCCATAGGATCTTGATTTGCTATTTGAACCCAAATCCGAGCATCTTCCATTGTATACGGATGAGGAAATCGATCCCGAACATTTTTCCAGATTTGATAATTATTACCGTGATTTACCAACCCTTCTTCGTCACCTTCCTGCCAAGGGCGTAGCAAAATATCACCCAAATTCAACTCTACTAGGGTTAGTTTTATGTTTTTGTTCATTATAATAGTCGTGCCATCGCTTTCTAGTTATAGAAACGGGTTTGACTAAGAAAAGATGGTCAAACGCAAAAGCAGTTTCAAGTTTCCAGGAAGCTCATATCTGATACAACCATTCTTTTGGAACTGAAACATATTTCAGCAATTTTTGTAATGGTGAGGAGGAAATAAGCTCCCACATCTTTTAAAGATCATAGTACTAGCTAAACCGTATGGAAATTTTTGCCAGTGGCGAAGCGTGGATTGCCTTACTGACGCTCGCATTTTTAGAAATTGTGCTTGGAGTTGATAATATTATCTTTATCTCCATCGTCTCCAACAAACTTCCGGTCGAGCAGCAAGCTAAAGCTCGTAATTTAGGGCTGATTCTAGCCCTCATTTTTAGAATTGGCTTACTGCTGGGTATCACCTGGATTATCGGATTTACTGAGCCTTTATTCACTCTGCTAGGGTTTGAAATCAGTGGTCGTGATCTTATTCTTGTGGCTGGTGGTATTTTTCTGTTGGCGAAGAGTACTACTGAGATTCATCATAAAATTGAGGGCGAAGAGGATACCGAGGCGGGCAGTGGCCGTAAAGTATCGTTTTCCGCTACTATTTTGCAGATCATTCTGCTGGATATGGTCTTCTCTTTTGACTCAATCCTGACCGCCGTCGGGTTGACTGATCAGGTATTGATTATGATTGTGGCCGTTATTATCGCTATGGCAGTAATGATTACGTTAGCGGGTAAAATCAGCGACTTTATCAACAAGCACCCTACGTTGCAAATACTAGCGCTTTCTTTCTTAATACTTATTGGATTTATGCTGATTGTAGAAGGGCTGCATTTCCATGTACCGAAGGGCTACATCTACTTCGCCGTCGGGTTCTCACTGCTGGTAGAAGTACTAAACATGCGGTTGCGCAAAAGCCGAAATCCCGTACAACTACGTGGTCAGCGGATGCCTACCAGCCCTGAACAGGAGAAAGTAGCAGAAGGAAGCTAAAAAGTAGTAACATAGCTATGTACTAATTACTAAACCTGGGATTGTTTTCTCACGTAATACCATGCATCTATTAATCAGTTGCCATGTTCGGATTTTTTAAGAAAAAGAAAGAAACCCATACTCCTATTCTCGCTGACTTAAATAATGAGCCTTTGCAAGAAGGGGATATCGTTGAATCGCTGCGCTATGACTTAGGAAAGTGCCGGGTAATTGCTACCGAGAAGGGGTTAGCTTACGAATCAATGGAGAATGGTAAAGAAGTAGGTTGGCACCTGATGGTGGATGCTTCAACTGATCTACAAAAGGTCAAAAAAATCACTCAACACTAGTAACTGCCTGCTAAGATCATCTCACTCACTTAGTATTGTTGATTCTTCTGTAACGGAGAGTTCTCTCGGCTCATCACCTTGAGTAGAAAGAAGCTCCTTGAGATGATTCAGTGCTGCTATGTTTTTTGGGTGGCGAATATTCTCAAAAATATTATTTTTTTCCCGACTAGTGAGTCGCCAACTGAGTGAAGGTCGCTCCAGGGTACGCCGGTTCGGATTCAGTAACTTCCAGCTTTCCGGCACTTTTGAAGTGTATTCTAAGTAAACACTGTGTAGATTTACATCTAGCCAGGCCTGAGCCAGCTCAATTCGGTCATCGTTACTAATATCCTGAATGTTGAATAAGTTATCGTAGAAAAAGCGGAAAGGAGCAGTCATTCGCTCAATGAGAGATGCACTGGTCGGGCCCTTCACTCCTTCAATTTTTTCCGAATCGCGAATATTAAGTAAAACGACCCCGGAGGTGTGGGTGTTGATCCAATCCCGGAAAACGAACATAAACCGCAGGGCATCGGATATGCCAAAATTATCCGTCATACCGGCATCCATAATTTGAATGGCCGGCGAAGTAGGTAAAGTCACGTTCGGTGTCACATAAGGAAACGCAGCGTTCATCCGTAGAGCGGTCAGAAAGCGTAGGCTATCGGCCTGCTGCTCGTCCAACAAACGGCGAAAGTCTACGCCTTTAATAATTGAAGGATGATTGTGACTTTCATGAGGTAAGCGGATGTGCATATACGATACATGCTGAGGTGAGATGTACAGCTTACGACCATCATTTACAATAGCGGGTGTCAGTAGAATCATCGGAATTTCAGCATTTCGTTCGGCAACTCGATAGTCACCCAGTCGCTTATCTAACAGATGATTAGTATTCTGATTGAACTGCTCCTCAAAGGCATAACCTCGATCTTTAGTATAGGTAAACCCTCCGTAAGAAAAGCTCTGATTGCGTACTAGCAGATCATTAACCAGTAGAGTAAGGATAATTGGGTTTAAATTATCCTGAGCAATCATTCTAGCATAGAAAGGATCATAAATGGATCGAGAGGAAACTTCTTCCTGCCGGGCTAGTACTACGGGAGGGGTTGCCTTTGGGTTAGGTTTGTGCTGCCAAGCCAATTCCCGAAAATAAGCTGCCCCAATCAGCCCTCCCGATGCTCCGGTAAACATCCGAGTATGATCCATCAATTTTCCCTGGGTGATGCTATCGGCGTGTTGTAGAGCTACGGTAGTCCACATCGCCGAACGAAGTCCGCCTCCACTTGTGCAAACTAAGACCATTTTAGGTAGGTTCTTTTCAGTGTAACCGTACTGATTATGCATCCGCTCCGACCAGGTGTCTAGGATTTTCTGAGTAGCCTCGTAGTCCTGGTGGTAGTAGCTAGTATCGTTTAGAGCCTCTAGACGAGAGAGCGAATACTCAGTGGATGGTATAGAATAATCTAGCCCAAATGCTCGGTACGAATTTTCCCCCCACTCGTAGCGAACAAACATATTTAGCAGAAAAAATCCGACAATTACTGTGGTGGTAGCCCAACCCTTTAGCCAGAACGATACTGCTCCTGCCCCCATCATAATCATCGTCATCAGAAGTAATCCGCTCGCCGCCGCTGGAATCTGAAAGAAAGGAATGCCACTGAAAATACCCAGGACAAGTATTAGCACAAAGATGAACAGCTCAATAATTACCGAATTGAGATGGTTCTGATTGAATACCTGCAGTACTAGCGTTTTATCGTGCCGAACGTCTGGCGCTGGGCGCAAGCGCAATCCTAGATCAAGGTAGTAGTCTACCCGGCGGGCTCCCTTCTTGGCTTCCTTCCAGTTTGACATGATACGAACCCGGGAGAAACGAGCTTTCTTTAACTTCTTATTCACCGTTGATGCCAGTATCCGCACAATGTCTTGGTTCGTCCAACGGAAATACTCAAAGGTCAATAAGATGATCAGCACTAGTCCACAGAAAAACCCTGCGATTTTCTCAGCAATTCCCCAAAACGTATTGTACTCATTAGCCAACTGAAAGTTGACCACATAGAGAAGGTACATGCCTACGAAGAAAATAGGGATCACACTGTTGTTAAGAGCAAATTTGGCAAAAGGGCGGGATAGTGTACCGACAAACCCAAAACCTGGTCCGTCAAGAATATAACAGGTAATGTGGTAGGCCATAGTAAACCCCCCAAAAGTCATACCTACCCACAGAAAGCTGAAAAAATTAATTTGCCCTAAATACTCAGGGTCAAGAAAAAGATAGGGAATACCCAAGCTCTTGCCAAAGTATCCCGTGACGATAGAGATTAGCAGTATCCAGCAGAGCAATAGCAGTTGGTTCTTCCGCAGATGCAGGATGAGTAACTGCATCGGAAGTGAATAATACACGGGCTCTACTATCGTTTTAAACAACTTTTTCACTACACAGTGATAACGTGTCTCTTATGGCTTGAGTATTAATTTCTGTAGCAGGTTATAAGTTTAGAGATTACAAGTTTCAGGTCAGTTTGGTCGCCTAACTTGTAACCCGCAACTTTAAACTCTTAGCTTCAAGAACTGTACCCTACTTACTGCCAGTATATAATTCGTACTCTAAAAGCTGAGAAGGTAACTTTCCATTAACAAATTCTTGCTTTTTACTAGTTTTCAGGGCGATTTTTTTAGCGAGCGCCTTATTCGCGGTAAATACGTAGCCGTAGTAGCCTGCCCCTTGTTGCTTGAAAAAATCCCCGATACGGGCATAAAGTAATTCTAATTTACGCTCCTCGCCCAGTCGGGCACCGTAAGGAGGATTAATAACAATGGCTGGTTTCCCCGCAGAAGAATTTGTGGTATCAGGAATTGGGGTCTCCGAAAAATCACTTAGTTGAAACTGAATCAGATGGCTTACTCCTGCTGCTCGGGCATTCTTTTTTGCTGCGTCAATTGCGTCTGGATTATTATCCGTGGCCACAATGTTTCGCTGAGCATCTCGTCGCGATTGCTGATCAAGCTTCAAATCTTGCCGAAGTCGCCTCCAGATACCGCTTTGGTACGATTTCAGATGCATAAAGCTGTAATTTCCTCGAAGCAATCCAGGAGGAGTACGCTGTTGCATGAGCGCCGCCTCAATGGCAATGGTACCACTACCACACATGGGGTTTACTAGCGGTTGGGAGGGATGCCAATTGGTAGAAAGTAGCAAAGCCGCTGCCAATGATTCTTGCATAGGTGCCGCTACGGTTACCTCCCGGTAGCCGCGTTTGCTCAAACTTTCACCAGAAGTATCTAAGTAGATGGCTGCTTCCTGCTCAGTCCAGTAGAGAAATAGTACTGCCTGCTCGCTTTTGGGTCCCGAATCAGGCCGCCGCCCAAATTGCTTCATAAAACGATCAGCTATTGCATCTTTCACTTTCAAGTTAGCGAAACGGTTATCAGTGATTGAGGGATGGTTTACGTAGGACTGCACCGAAAAATAGCCATCGAGTGGAATCTGATTTTCCCAGGGATAATCGTAGATAGTCTGGTAAAGTTCGTCAGGCTGATTGACCGAAAACGTTTGTAGTTGGTAGAGTACTCGATGCGCGGTGCGTAGCTGGAGATTTAGCTTCATGGCATCTAGCAAAGTACCTTCCGTTTCCACATCCAAACGATTTATACTTTTCACTGGCATACCTAGAGCCTCAACCTCCTGAGCCAAAATCGAACTAATAAGGGGAGCACAGGTTACTACTATTTTTCGGGTGTACGACATATTTCCCTACTTACGGAAAAAATCATTAGTTTTCCCAACACAAAAGATTTTTTATGAGAATGTTTCGCAATCTACTCTTAACTACCCTATTGAGTTTTCTATTTTTTCCTCAGTTAATATCTGCCCAAACTGAGTGGCAGATCAGTACTGATTCTCTAAATAATATAGCAGATGACCAGCAACGTATGCACCAATTATTTGAGCACTTCATGGACTGGTATTGGCAGCAGCATCCAGAATCAGCCACCCGGGCTGGTATCAATCAGTACAATGACCAATGGACGGATTTGTCCTTATCGGCGTATGAAGTTCGTAGGCAGGATACGGAAGCGTTTCTTCAAATGATCAATACCGTTGATACTACTGACTTTCCTGCGGATGATCAGCTTAACTACACCCTATTTCGCCAGACACTCGAGCGACAACAAGCCAGCTATTCTTATCCCGATCATTTGATTCCGCTCAGCAACACTGTGTTCTTGGGAAAGCATCACTATCTCACTACTACTCTGTCCATCCAGTCAATTACATCTCAAGAAGACTATGAGCAAGCAATGATGCGCCTCCAACGCATTCCCATATTTATCGATCAGCTTATTGCGCTGATGAACGAAGGGCTGCGTCAGGGCATTCTACCCCCTCGAATTACTGTGTCTGATATTCCCGATCAAGTGCAAGCTATCATGGGTGAAGTTGCCCAGGAAACACTACTGTCACCCTTTCGGAAGCTACCCAACTCTTTCACTCAGTCTCAAAAGGAGAACATAAAGAATAACGTCGACCGTATTTTTCAGCGAGAAGTAAAGCCTGCTTATCAAAAGCTACATGATTATCTGATCGACACCTATATTCCCCAAACCCGCAGTACAATTGGATTATCAGCACTACCAAACGGTCAAACCTGGTATCAGCACAACATTCAGCGGTATACCACCACTTCTTTGACCGCCGAGGAAATTCATCAGATCGGGCTATCTGAGGTGAAACGCATTCGAGAAGCCATGGATAGCGTAATTCGAGTGAGTGGTTTTGAGGGAAGTTTTGATGAGTTCACGCAATTTCTTAGAACCGATCCCCAATTTTATCATTCTAGCGCCGAAGACTTGCTTGCACACTACCGGGATATTTGCAAACAAATTGATCCTCAACTAATCGGACTATTCGGTAAGCTTCCGAGAATGCCCTACGGCGTAAAAGCCATTCCCGAATATACTGCCAAAACAGCTACTACGGCGTACTATAATCCAGGATCGTACCGAGCAGCCCGTCCAGGATATTTTTATGCCAACACCTACGATTTAGCCAGTCGTCCAATTTGGGAAATGGAAGCACTAACGTTGCACGAAGCAGTACCGGGTCATCATTTACAGATTGCCCTTAGCAAGGAGTTGGATAACGTACCAATGTTTCGAGAAACCCTTTCTTTTACGGCCTTTGTAGAAGGCTGGGCGTTATACGCTGAAAGCCTAGGCGAGACAATCGGGCTTTACCAGAATCCCTACTCAAAATTTGGGCAGCTTACCTACGAAATGTGGCGGGCTATACGACTGGTGGTTGATACCGGTATTCACGCGAAAGGCTGGACACGCGATCAGGCGATTGATTTTTTCCAGAAAAACTCGGCAAAAACTGAGCACGATATTGCAGTAGAGGTAGATCGCTACATTGCCTGGCCGGGTCAGGCGTTGGCCTACAAGGTTGGAGAATTAAAGATCAAGGAACTTCGCTCTCGGGCAGAAAGCCAACTGGGCGAAGCCTTTAACGTCAGAGTATTTCACGATGCTTTATTGGAAGAAGGAGCATTGCCTCTCGACATGCTAGAAGCAAAAATACTGCAATGGATTGAGAATCAGCCGTAAGTGAATTCACCTCATAATTTTCACCCCAAGCATGCGGGGATTTAATTGGTAACCCGTAGATTTGCTGCCCTTTTGAAGAAGATTGACTGAGTGAATAAAAAAAGTACCTATTCAAACATTCATTCTATAAACTATCAATTATCCGTTTTCAACTGTCAACTAACATGAATACCTGGTTTACCTGCAAGATTAAGTATCAAAAAATAGATGAGAAAGGAAAAGCGAAGAACGTATCAGAAGCCTACCTGGTTGATGCAGTTTCTTTTACTGAAGCTGAGCGACGTATTTACGAAAAAATGGAAACTATGATCCAGGGTGAGTTTTACGTTACGGGTATTGCCAAAGCCCGTCTCTCAGATGTATTTTACTACGAAGACAGCGATCAGTGGCACCGCTGCAAAATGACGTACACCCTGGAAGAAGAAGGAAAAGGCAAGGAGAAAAAAATTACCAATTATGTTTTACTCACCGCACCCAATGTGAAAGAGGCCTACGATAGAATGTATCAAAGCCTGAACAATATGCTGGTAGATTTTCGGGTGACTGAGATTGTAGAAAGCCCCATTATAGAAGTATTTCCTTACGATTCCGAAGAAGAAGACACTAAGTTTCAAGAAGCCCCCGATAACTACCGCCCTCTTTCTGAAGTAAACGAAGATCAGTCAGTGTAGTCTTTAATCCTTTAAGCTGGTTATGCTAGTTGCTCTCTAAGTGTCTGGTTATCTCCTACTTTTGCGAGTTTAGCATTAATCTCATAGACTTTATCTTCAGAAGATACTGTATTGATACGAAAGGAAGTAAAGATACTCATGATCTTTGCTCCAGCAACAATCAACTTAGAATCTGTTACCAACCAGATACTGTCTATTTGCCCCGATAATTCGGCGATAGTTTGCTGCCAAACCGATCGAGCAGAAGGCTCGTAGTTTATCATCTCTAGGGCGTCAAATATAACTTTTATCCGTTGCTCTGGCTTAGCTTGAAACTGCTCTTTCCACTGCTGACTTGCCCACTCTGCATCCTTGTAAGTGAAAATACCCACGAAACTAATCTTCAAATATTCTATATTTTCTCTCTGAATCCACGTAATATTTGTCATTCCCATAATATCTCGGCGTACAAGTATATAAACATTTTATAATGTACAAAGCATGTACCATGCTTCTTTTGAATAAACAATTATGTGTGAAATCTTATAGTATTAATAATGATTAAGCACTTGACTATCAATCCAGTATTGGCACAGCAAAAACTATAAACAGTTATATTTTTTGAAAATATGGATTAATTAGTGCTGGTGGGTAAAATCCCAAAACGGGAAATTATATATGGCTTTTCCCAAATTGAGTTATCACTTTACAAAGCTTCGGCTAGTTTACTCAATCACTAATTTCCTTAGAAAAACTTTATTATCGCGTTGAAGACGAAGCAGATACAAGCCGGAGCGCAGGGGTTGAGTCAAGCGAGATAAATCAACAGGTAACGGAAATTCAGTGTAGAATAGCGATTGGTGGAGTATAGTTTGCCCATCAGGCGAGAGCAAGCTGACCATAATATTCTTTTGATACCAAAGCAAATTTTCCAGGTAAAAGGTACTTTGTACTGGATTAGGATAAATTTTCAATGCTCGATCTTCGGGGTCATAACGAACACTCGTCACACTGCGTACCGTGATTGTTTTGCTAATCAGGTTGGTACAACCGTCGCTGCGAGTGGCTAATAAGCGGACAGTATAGATTCCGGCTGAGTTAAACTCAGGAATAATACGCGACGATTGATGCGTGAAAGTACCACTGCCCAAATCCCACTGCCAACTAATTGATGAATCATTCTCGTCAAGTGGAAATGCCTGGAATACTGCCATATCAGGCTCAGAAAGATAAATCGTATCTGCCAGGGTTTTAAAGTCAGCGAATTGATTAATCTCTACCGCTACGGCTACGGCTTCACTCTCTATAAATCCGTCTACGTTGGTAATGTAAACTGTGGTATTCATCACTACTGAATCCAGTAGCAAGGCTCTTCCTGCGTATATAGGATTCGTGAGATTAGCATCCTGATAAAAATAAAACACATCTCCATTGGTAGGCGAGAGAGTAACGGCTTCTCCCTGGCAAATTCGCAGGTTAGTCAAATCTGGTTTAGTCGCCGGACTACGAATAATCGTTTCTTCCATTGTGTAGATGCAACTCAGACTGGCTGAATCTAGAGAATACTCCAACTTTATCTGCCAATCTTTTTCTGATAAGCCCGAAAAATCATAAGTGAAACTAGTCTCCTGACTGACTTCGGTATCATTCACTGACCAGGTATACTGACTAATGTGGCTGGTATCACCAATCAAACTTATATTCAAGAGGTACTTGGTCGCCAGGTCAGTTGTGTCTAAGGCATAAGAAATTTGCAACCCAGGTTGCCATACTTCAATTGTCACGGGTTGGGGTCGGCTATCATATTCCTCGGCAACATTGACCATATAAAACATGGTATCTTGAGTAATCTCTCCGGTGATAAAGCTTGTGCCCTGATACAGCAGGTTGCTCAAGCTATCGTCAGCGTAGACCGCGATAGCATCAGTATTTGTCGCCTGTAATGTGACCGTTTCCCCGCTGCAAATGAGCTTGCCTCTCACTTGTGGCATAACTGCCCGCTGCACTACCACAATTTCTCTAGAAATAGTCGCCTGACAACCGGGCGAACTGCTTACGGTTAATTTCAATGAGTATGTTCCAGGCTGAACGTAGGATGTTTGTGGGTGTTGCTGTGTACTCGAGAAGCCATTGCCAAAATTCCACTCCCAGGCTATGGCATTCATACTTTCATCTCGGAAATTCAGCTCATAATTGTTAGTCTCATCCAGAAAAAGTGTATCATTCTGCCAACCCATATTCAAACTGTCTACTACCGAAAAAGCAGCGGTAGGCTCACGAATCAGAATATCTATTTTCTGAATTCTTCCTTCGTACCCGTCAGCAAGCGACGCAGCATAAATCGCAGTATCTTGGGTAATAGTGGTTGTGATCAATTCGTTGCTTTCAGTAATTAGATCAGTACCCAAGGCATCTTGGTAAAATCGGTGTTCATCAACTAATTGAATAGTTGCCGTGCTATCATTACATACAAATATCGCGGTGAGTAATTCAGGTTCCTGTCGATAGGTCTCGTAAAATTCCTGAGCTTTTTCTACGGCTGCCTGCAATTCAGCTAAACTATTTCCGGCTACCCAAACAAAAGCTACAGTAGCCCCTCGCTCGCTGGAAATATTGTCTATCGTAGCAGCTAGTAGTTGGGCTACATCGTTTCCATCACCATTAACTCCAGCTTGCGAACCACTCACTCCCTGGGAGGCCCAATCGTACTTTTCTCGCTCAGATACTTCTTCGCCAACATCGGCTGTATTTCCATTCAACCCCTGAAGGTTTAAGGGTTGGTGATTAACTGCTTGCTCCGTCAACAAGGCTAACCCAGCATACGTGTCTTCATCTGAATTATAGGAATAAGCTAGCGAACGGGCAGCATCCCAACCTGTGCGATTTTCCAAAGCTTCATCTAAATCCCAATTAGCAAATAAACCAACGGCAACATCCGAAAGGGTGCTATCGGTTCGGTTAACTACTCGATATTCAGACACAATATAGTTTTCAGTATGAGTAGTGTCAGCCAGCCAGGTTTGTTCTATTCTTAAACTAAGCGGATTAGTGGCATTCGTGTCTGAAAAAACTGAGCGAAGCTGAAGCGCTGGGACTGCCGCCGACGTGAAACGAATATCTTCTTCTACCTGAAAATCCTGTTCTCTATTGAGCTCTGAGAAATCATTGATAAGATTATCGGAAACGTAGTTGGAATCTACTCCTACCATCAGTCCTGCTCCAGTACTGATTACCTGGTTCTGATAGCGGATATCTCCCGTAGAAAAGGTGGTAGGATCATGAGCAATTTCGCCACTACTGCCCACGGTAATTTGCAGGTCATTATTAGTAATCACCGGATTGCCCGAAGATGAAACAATAAAGAAATACTGATAGTCTCGATAGCTACCATCTTCCATTCCTAAACGAAAGTATAGTTGCTCGAAACTAGGGAGGTTGTCACTCAGTACCACCCGAAATAGCTGAGTAGCATTAGAAACCGTTCCTAAAGAATCAATTGCCCCGGGGCGAAATACGGAATCCAGTACCGTGGCGTATTCAGAAACTGAAGATAGGGTAATCTGGGTATTAGCAGCAGAAGCCGAAAGAAAATTCTGTATATCTACGTTGATGGTAATCGTGTCGCCGTAGTAAGCGTACTGTCCCGCTTGGTTCTGATAAGAGAACGCTGTCATCCGCAATGCCGGAGAATTGATTGGCTTTAGTGCTTGGGCAGCTTGCAACATTCCCCGCCCCAGGGTTTCATCGTAACCTTGGTTGTCAGCTAGGTCGCTTACATCTTTGGCTGATAACCGCAAAATCTCCATTATCTGCTGGGCACTTAATTCGGGATGCCTGGATCGAACTAAGGCAGCGGCTCCCGCAACCAAAGGAGCTGAGAAAGAAGAACCGGAACTACTTCCGTAGCTATCACCATTTCTAGTAGTATACACTCCACTTCCGGGAGCCACTAAATCTACCGAGTAACTGGAAGTGGTGTTCGCTACCCGATTACCGTCATTATCAGACATAGCTACTGAGATCACATTGTCAAATGCCGCCGGATAAAAATCTTCCTGTTCACCACTGTTGCCAGCGGCAGCAACCACTACGGCATCTTTTTCTAGTACCGCGTAATTAATCATATCCTGACCAAAGGCCGAATAAGCATCAGCCCCTCCCCAAGATAAGTTAATTACTTTACAGCCTTGGTCGGCGGCGTAGGCAATTGCTTCATAACCAAATCCAAACAGATTATTATCAGACTGGAAAATCTTGATGGGCATGTAGGATGCGTTAAATCCTAATCCGGCCATACCCACTTGGTTATCAGCACTGGCACTTCCCATACCAATTACCAATGTTCCATGTTGGTTTTTATCAGCAGTAGGGTCGTTGTCATTGTCAGCAAAATCCCAGCCTACGTAGTTATCTATGTAACCATCACCGTCATCATCAATCCCGTTAATAGGATCAGCCTCGTTACGGTAGAGATTATCCGTCAAATCTTCATGACCAAATTCTACTCCAGTATCCAGGTAACCGATCAGCATATCTTCACTACTTCGTTCAATCGCCCATGCCTCATAGGCTTGAACACTTTCCAGATAATCTTGCTGTCCATTCTCCGCCGCTTCGGGGTCGTTAGGAATGTATTCGTTGAGCGGTTTTAGTAGGTAGTAGGGTTCGGCATACACCACACCCTCCAGTTGCAGTAACTGATTAATTGTAGCTATTATATCTTGGTCGGTATGCAAACGATAGATTTGAGCAGTAGATTCTTGCCGCACTAATGGGCTCACCTTGTTCGCTGGGCGAAGTACGGACGTCATCTGGTTAGCCTGAGCAATTTCCTGTACTTGCTTTATAACTGATGTTGATGAGAGTCGGGCACCGGGGCTACGTTCTGAACGTACTTTGAGTACAATTATACCGGGAATGTAATCTGAATCGGAAATACCACCAGGAAGACGAAAGGTACGACTCTGAGCCTGAGCAAAATCTGCCTGACTCAGAGCAATGATAATTAGAATAAATGAGATGAGTATTGGATGACCAACCCGCCGGAGAATTCCCATAATTTCGCTGCGACTTTCCTTATCTTTTTACTAGCGAAAATTGGGTCAGTAATGTGCCACGTGGCTGACTCTTTAAGGCAAATACTACATACGACATTTTTGGAAGTAAAACGAAGATTTCAGATACTTAGAGTTTAGGGTTTTGAGTTATGTTAGCACAAACTCAAAACTCAGAACTCGCAAACCTGAACACCTTAATACTAAAACACTCTAACTCAATAACATCTAAAGACTCATCAAGGAAAAATGCCTCGAGAAGTATAGGCTGCAGCAATTTTTTCTATGGAACTAATGAACGAAGCAATTCGTAGGCTACCGGTCTCTTTGGTCTGCATAATTTCCCAAATGGTATAATAGGCGTTCATCATCGTTTCTTCCAAACCGGAATTAACAATATCAATCTCACCAGCTCCTCGCACTAGAGCGCTTCGTTGTACTTCCGAAAGTTGGTGACCCGTAATCTCTTCCATTGCTGCCACCATACTCCGGTTAGTTAGTTCTTCATAGCGTTTATCCATTCGTCCGAAGGCCACATGCGAGAGATTTTTAAGCCACTCAAAGTAAGAGACTGTCACCCCACCTGCATTCAGGTAAAAGTCGGGCAGTATCCGTACACCTTTTTGCTGAAGGATATTGGCTGCTTCAGTGGTTACTGGGCCATTAGCAGCTTCACCGATAATTTTAGCTTTGATACGCGGGGCATTCTCCGCCGTAATCTGATTTTCTAATGCAGCTGGCACCAAAATATCACATTCATACTCTAACAGCTCAATTGAGTTGGGAATATCTTTGGCATTCTTGTAACCCAGAATTGAGCCTTTCTCCTGCTTCAGTTGATGTACTTCCTCTACATCTAGCCCATTAGGATCGTAGATACCACCGTTGTACTCAGCAATTCCTACGATGATAGCTCCGCCTTCTTGTAGATATTTAGCTGAGTAATAGCCTACGTTACCCAATCCCTGTACGATAATTCGTTTGCCTTCCAAACCTGGAGTTAAGCCTAAATTCTGCATATCCTCAGTAATACAAACTGCGGTGCGGATACCATAAAACACCCCACGTCCGGTAGCCTCAGTCCGACCGCGGATACCGTGCAGAGAAATAGGCTTTCCAGTAACACAAGCTAGCGCATTAAGCTCGCCTGTATGCATAGATGAATACGTATCGGCAATCCAGGCCATTTCTCGAGCTCCGGTTCCATAGTCAGGGGCAGGTACATCTTGGGCGGGACTAATAAAATTCTTACGAATTAGTTCGGTGGTATACCGCCGAGTAATTTTCTCCAATTCACTCTCGCTGTATTTACGCGTATCAATCTGCACTCCTCCCTTGGCCCCGCCAAAAGGTACATCTACTAAAG
This sequence comes from uncultured Flammeovirgaceae bacterium, assembly GCA_937883755.1. Lineage (GTDB taxonomy): Bacteria > Bacteroidota > Bacteroidia > Cytophagales > Cyclobacteriaceae > Tunicatimonas. Next base: position 65,654 of record CAKZYA010000015.1, read on the forward strand.
CACACTTGTAACTCATCAGAGCTGCTAGAGCCTTTACTTCATCTTCGTTCACTGCCATACTATAGCGGATACCTCCTTTTACCGGAAGGCGGTGGTGAGAGTGCTGGACCCGATAAGCCGTGATTACTTCGTAGTGACCATTATCCAGCTTAACTGGAAAGTTAGTTTGGTATACACTATTACACTCTTTAATCTGATCTAGAAGTCCTTGAGGTAGTTCTAAATGACCCGCTGCCTGCTCTACAAATTGGTTAACGTTGTCAAAAAAGCTGTAATTTTCCATTGGTATTGGTTAGTTGGATTAATGTAGCTGGGAGCTAGGCGAATGGCGCAGGGAGTTGCTAAAAATTACTCCAAGCTCTCCGCCCCCTGCTTCTCGCCCTTTAAGGTAGATAAAAATCAAAAACAATATCGTGCATACAGCGAAAATGTTTCTTAGGGCACTGCTGATAGCCTATTTTGGAACAAGGGCGACAATTGACTCGATTATTTTCCAGTATCGTAAACTTGGTGCGGTAGGGATACATTCCAAACGATGGAATAGTATTTCCCCAGATGCAGAAAATATTCTTCTTAAACGCAGCAGCAATATGCATTAACCCCGTATCGTGCGTAAATACGTAGCGAGCCTGTCGCACAATAGAGGCCGATTGATTAAGATTAAACTTCCCGCAGGCATTCCAGATTAGAGCTTTCTTACCCAACTCGCTTAGTTTTTCTTCATATTCATCTGAAGATTCGTTCCGGGCGAAAAAATTAGCAACTTGCTCACCTGTTTCCCAATCGTTTTTGTCACCTAATAAGATAATTGGTTTATTAATACGATCGCAAAGTTCAATCATCCGCTCAACAGGTAGCTTTTTGGTATTATACTGCGCTCCAATAGCGTAAGCCACGAATTCTTGACGGTGAGTTTCCGGCAGCCAACCGGTTTCTACTTCATCAGCATCCGGAATAAAATAGTCTAACCCCAAACTATCCATCTTTACGCCCAGCGGCTCTACCGTTTGCATGTAGCGATCCACAATATGCACATTGGGTAATTTATCAATCTTAAAATTGACAATGAGCCACTTTTCTACATTCAGTTTGGGAAAACTATAACTCTTCACTCCCATTCTCCATTTGATCATACGAGTACGTAAGTTGTTGTGCAGGTCAATAATATAATCGTACTTCTCGACCTTTAGTGCAGCAATAAGCGACGATAGTTTACCTTCTAATAGATGAATTTTATCAATGTAGGGGTTAGCTGTTAGTAGGGATTGGTACTGAGGTTTGGTAGCGTAGTGTACTTCAGCGTCCAGTTGAGTTTTAAGAGTACGAGGTACAGGAGTGGTGAGCACAATGTCACCAATGGAGGAAAAGCGCAGAATGAGTACTTTGAGTTGTTTCGCCATGTAGCAAATATATATGATGATGACTAATGAACGCTGATTAATGAGTAATGACTGAGAATTATGTAAATCGTATTTATTATTCATCAATCATTATTCATTGGTCATTAACATTCCGTTTTTAAATTTTTTCAAAATTCCGTAAATTTCTTTAGGTATTTTTAGTGTTATATAGGCGAACAGCTTTTCCCTCATCCTGATTTTATGAAGAACTGGATTTATACTATACTGATAATCAGCTTTCTAGCTGGATTTATGCCAAGTTTAGCCTTGACTCAAATCGTCCAGCCTGAGCGGGTTGAGATTGAGATTGATAATAACAGCGATAACTATGTTGTCGTTTCAGCCGAAGAGCGAGGCTTGATGTTATTTCGGGAGACCGATATTCGGCAAAAGAATGGCACTCGTTTGTGGGAATTTATTCATTACGACACTAATCTTAACGAGAAATGGAAACGAACCTATGAGCTGAGCAGTCTGCTATCTCTGCGGGGATACGACTATGATCGGGGACAGCTATGCATACTTTTTCAGAAAGGGCAGTATCAGGATAAGGCCATGGAAATGATCAATATGAATGTTTTCAGTGGCGATACTTCTTACCATACTGTCAGACGTATTGTGCCCGTTAACTTAGAATTTTTTGAGATTATCGGTCAAACCGTAGTGCTCGGCGGAAACGTTAACTACCGCCCGGTAGTCATGCATTATGATATGCTAATGCGGAAAATCAACGTTTTGCGAGATATATACCGGGAAAATGGCGAGATCATCGACATTATTCCCAATAAAAGAGATAACACCTTTGATGTGCTAATTGCTGAGGTAACTCCTGAGAAAATCAAAACAGTAACCGTAAAGTCTTACGACCAATACAGTAATATGCTACAAAGTGCGCCGCTCAAACCTCAGGGACGACGCAACCTACTGGATGCTCAGGTTACTGAATTTGATGGCCAAAAACAGTTCTTGGCGGGGACGTATGGTCCCAAACGCTCTCGCTACTCCCGGGGCTTGTTTGTGGCAACCCTCAGCCCTAGTGGCGATCAACAGATGCGCTACTACAGCTATGCTGACCTGGAAAATTTCTTTGGCTATATGCGTGAACGACGGGAAGAGCGGGTAAAACGCCGTTTGGAGAAAAAAAAGCAGGAAGGAAGAAAAATCCGCCTTAATTACCGAATGGTAGTACACGAACTAATTGCCGATGGCGATAAGTATATTATGCTGGGTGAGGCTTACTATCCTAAGTACAACAGTTACTATTACAGCGGCTTTGGTGGATACGGCTCGTACCGTGATAATAATATGTACTTTGATGGTTACCGCTACACTCACGCCATTGCGGTATGTTTCGACAAAAAGGGGGAGCTACTGTGGGATCATGCGTTTAAACTAGACAATGCTAAAAGTATGCAGCTCAGGCAGCTAGTTCATGTAAACTCTCAACAAGACCGAGTAGTACTAATGTACTCCTTCGACGGTGAGATTACTTCTAAGGTCATTCAGGATAATGGCGAAGTGCAGGATATAGCCACCAGCGAGGTAGCCTTACCCAGCCCAGAGGATAAGATACGCCGGAATGATAAAGAGGTTTTTGGTATCCAAAAGTGGTACGATGAATACTTTTACGTGCATGGCACCCAAGATATACGCTCTATTGCTGATTCCGGCCTAAGTTCAACTCGTAAAGTATTTTTTATTAATAAAGTGGCTTATAATTAGCCCCTCGCACTTTAGAGTTCTTAGCCGTTTCTTTATTCGTCCCGCAAGCAATCCGCTGGATTTATTCGGGCAGCCTTCACGGTTTGTAGACCTACGGTAAACCAAGCGATTAGTAAAGCGACTAATCCGGCTCCGGCAAAATACCACCATTGCAAACTGATACTGAAGGCAAAACCTTCTAGCCACTGCTGAGCGATGAAGTAGCTAATGGGCAACGCAATCACAATAGATGCCAACACCATCTTGGTAAAATCAGCCGATAACAAACGAACGATACCAAAATCACTAGAGCCCAGTATTTTGCGGATACCAATTTCCTTTAACCGGCGTTCAGCGGTGAAAGCAGCTAAACCAAATAAGCCTAAGCAAGAGATAAGAATGGCTAGTCCGGCAAAATATTTGGACAGCGTAGAGACCCGCTGCTCAGCCACATAAAGTGCCTGATAGTCTGCATCTACAAACTGATAATCAAACGTGTAACCGGAATTAAAGTCCTGATAAAACTCCTGAAGCTGAGCCAAAGTTTCTCGCTCTTTGCCAGCTTCTAGCCGAGCCACTACGCTCATCATAAAACTAAAGTCTAGTTTAATGAAAATGGGTTTTACTTCCTCGTGTAGCGACTCAAAATGGAAGTCTTTTACTACCCCAATAATCTGTCGGTCTTCTCCCCAAAGATTTACAGTAGCTCCAATGGGATTTGATAACCCCATTAATTCAATGGCTGTTTCGTTGAAGATGATAGCAGAGCTGTCAGAACCAAGCTCTCGAGAAAAATTACGCCCATCCATTACATTCAACTTCAGGGTTTCAATCATATCATAACCAACACTAAAGTTTTGGAACTTAACCACATCATCCGGATTTTTTCCGTCCCAGTCAAGTCCAGTCGTAAAACTGCTATTGCCGATAATATGCCCTTGCATGGCTGAAGCATTGATTACACCCGGAACTCGCTTCACTTCAGACAGAAAGGTCTCAGGATTCTCGGCTACCTTTCCTTCTATTGGCAGAGAGATTAAGTTACTCTTATCATAGCCTAAATTTCTGTTCTGCACGAAGGAAATTTGCTGGTATACTACCCAAACCGATACAATTAAAATGACTGAAAGCACAAACTGAAATACCACCAGTCCTTTTCGTGCCCACACTTCTCCTACCGAGCTTTCTAATTTGCCTTTGAGCACTTTCACCGGATTGAAACCTGAGAGATACAAGGCTGGATAGCTACCTGCAATCAGGCCAGTCACCAGAATAATACCCAGCAAGGACACAACCAAAGGAAGGGAAAATTCCAGTGATAACTGTTTACTAGTAATCATATTGAACTGCGGTAGCAATGCACTTACTAGCACAATAGCGGTTATCAGCGATAAGATTGACATCAGGAATGACTCACCTAAGTACTGAGCGACTAGTGTGGAACGGCTGGCACCAATGGCCTTTTTAACTCCTACCTCCTTAACTCGACGGGATGCTTTGGCCGTGGATAGGTTCATAAAATTGATACAGGCAATAATTAGGATAAAAATGGCAATGATGGAGAATAGGCGGACATATTCAATTCTCCCCCCCCCTTGTACTCCATTCTCGTAGGTTCCGTACAAATATTTCTCGGAGTAAGGACGGGCGAACAAGGTACGAAACTCTTGATACTCCGCTTTAGTGCTGACAAAATGCTCAATCTTATCATTGAACTGATTAACATCCGTACCTTCCTGTAAAACCAGAAAAGTGTTAGGCCCCATATTGCCCCATTCTACTACTCCTGGATTAATCTCCTTAAACGCTTCAAAAGACAGGACAAAATCAAACTGAGGGGTTGAGTTATTCGGAATATTAGCAAATACTCCAGAGACGATGACTGGCTGCGAAAAGCTTAGTATATTCCACTCAAGTGTTTTACCTACTGCATTATCTGCTGTGCCGAATAAGCGACGAGCCAGATCTTCGGAAATGACGATAGAATTTTTCTCCATCAATACCTGACTGGCCTCGCCCTGCAACAAATTGTAAGAAAATATAGAAAAGAAATCTTCACCGACGAACTGTCCGGGAGCTTTCACATTTTTCTCAGTCAGCGACAGCGTAAAATCACCAAACCATTCAGCCGGAGCCACGGCGGCTGCGTATTCTACCTCTGGCATTTCCTCAGCCAACGATTCAGCTAGTAGCCCCGAGGTATGATCTATCACACTAATTTCATTAGCATGTTGCTGCCGCTCCATAATTCGGTAAAGACGAGCATCTTTCTCGTGAAACTTATCTACCTTCAATTCATCGTTTACCCAAAGAAAGATAAACAGCGCACAGGCTAAACCGGATGATAAGCCGATCAGGTTGATAAAGAATGTACTACGGAAGCGTTTGAAGTTGCGGTAAATGAGTAGAAAGGTGTGTCGAAGCATAAGTATTAGTTGTTTACAACAACCCTAGTTCAATTCGTATGCCACCTATGGTAATAGGCTTCAATCCTTCAATATGCCGATTGTTGGATCGTCACCTGTTCATCAGCGACCACCCTTGTTCGAAACCGGACATAGATTCCCACTTATTGCCGGATGAGGCTCTGCAAATTCCGGCATCTCCTACCTTACTATGTGGGAGACCCCGGAATGCGCTACCGCTTATCCGGGGATACCTTTTGGGACTAATAACGCCAACTAGTCAAGTCAGCTCCGGCGGGGGCACTTTCTTTGATACGATCTAGGATTTTGGGTACGTACATGGTGTTATATCGGAGGCGAGAGATGGCGTTGGGTTGCTCGGGGTCGCCGTTCCAGCAGTGTTCGGCACCGTCGCCGTAGGCTACTTCCCCGTCGTAGTGGGGGTTCTCAGTGTTTACTAGAAACTCTTCCATTAGCATCACTGCGTTGTTGAGGTAATAATTATCCATATCGCCGCAGTAGATATGAATTTTCCCCTGTAACTCAGAACCGAGTTTATCCCAATCGCGCTCTAGAATATGACGTAGATCGTAGTTCTCGCGCCAGTAAGCGGCTACGGTGGGGTCAATCGTTCCAGTCTTTTTATTCCAGATGGGTTTGGGATAGCCATTTTCACCGGCCGGGGAATACACTGCTTGCCAAATATCCCACTGCTGCCCCGAACGACTGTTGGTTCCCAACACCAGTTCGCGGTGGTTCATATCTTTGAGTGTGGAGCTTACGTGACCTAAGTAATCACGACGACCGGGGCGAGGAGTTTTTTTGTACTTGCTAGGCAAGTAGTAAGCATTCGTATCCTGATAAATATCGACTACCGTATACGCTCGAAAATCAATCGGATCGGGACAGGCAGCGAAGCAACCATTATATTCCTCGGGATACAGTACCTGAGCGGCTAAGGCTTCCCATCCGCCAGTAGAGCCTCCGTACAGAAAACGCGCCCAACCCTCGCCAATTCCGCGAAATTGTTCTTCAATGTAGGGAATAAGCTCGTGCGTAATCGCATCACCGTAAGGACCGAGGTTCGCTGAGTTTACTGCGTAGGAGTCATCATAGTACGGGTTCTGATGCTGAATTTCAATAATGATCATCCGAGGGAAATCCGGTCCTGTCCAGGTCTGATAAAAATTGTGAGCTTCCTGCTGCTGAATACGATTATAACCCTCTAACTGAAAGCGTTCGCTAAAATCCGGCACTAAATCCGGGTCAGGCGGGTCTTCACGAAAACCTCTAAAGGTATAAGGAAAATGCCCGTGGAAAATACAAATAGGATACTTAGCTTCCGGATGTTCGTCAAACCCTTCCGGCAACAATACATTAGCTCCCAAATACATTGGTCGTCCCCAAAACTCGGTGAGCTTCTCGCTCTGCATGGTTACGTGCTTGATATACTTCGTATCTTCCGGCTTCTCAATTGGTGGTATCTCTTGGTCTAACGTGATATAGAAGGTTTCATCGTCTTCAGGATCAAAGGTGATCTTCTGTGGGGTGCTGTATAGGTTGCCGGGCGATCGGTTCCAAACCTGCCCTTCGCCCTGATCCATTGGTAACTTTACCGTATGGCCGTTTGCCAGATTGAAAGTTTCATACTTATGTAGCAGTGCTTGCACGTAGTATTCCCCCGCCGAAATGTTAGCCATACTTTCTAGCGGATAGCCAAAGACGGTATCGCTAAAGTAAGCTTCTTTACCCGGTTTTAATTCATTGACATCTATTCCGTATACCAGTTGGGTATTGGGACCATCATTAATTTGAAAGCGAGGCTCATTTTCGGTGTTATCTGATATTAAGAGCAGTAAGCGCCCATCTAATGATTCTTCACTGAGAGATTCAGGAAATGAGACAGCGAACCGTCCTTCATCGCCACAAGAAGCAAGCAAGAAAAGTAAAGCGATGCATATACCGAGGTGGGGTAAAGAATACTTCATAGAATAGGTAGTGATTGTAGATAGTGCGACATTGCGTACTTGAAAACGCTAGAATTAATGAGCTATGTTACGCTATTTTTCTCATAAACTCGAGGGTTGATTGGCAAAAACAAGGTTTTTTCAACTGACTATAAATCATTCAGGCAAAATTTACTTCCAACGGCTGGTTTCAGCGAAGGTCTTGATCGCCTCATTACGGGTAAGCAATAGTTTGGCAAAGTGGTTCTTCAGTACGACAGCATTCGCCCAGCGTCCGAGTATTCCCAATGGGGAAACAAAACGAAACTTATCGATCATCAGCGTATGCTCACCTAGCTCTTCAAAGTAATGTTCATGCGCCATTGACTGAAAAGGACCCGACACCATTTCGTCACAAAAATAATGCGGTCGCTCATAGTTAGTCATCCTAACGGTCATAATAAACCATATCCCTAGGTGCTTCGCCCGCCAAGTGACTTCTTCACTACGTTGCATCAAGCCCTCAGTTCGCCCACCAATCGCTTCCTCCTGCGTATGTTCTACGGACTGCTTATGCAGATCAATGCTGGTAGACAGATCAAAGCAGCGTTCTATCGGAGCATTTATTTTGGTTTTAAGGGTAATTAGAGGCATAACAGTAATGAATGATGATTGATGAATAATGAACAGAGTCAATTATTAGTCATTAATCATCGTTCAGCAAGGATAAATCCAGTGAGAAACCGGGCAATATATCTTCTCCAGAAAGAGTTTGATCAAAGCCTTCTACTGATTCAACTGCCCGATCAGGCCGATATACATAGGCTTTCTCTTCATCCGGATCAATCAGCCAGGCTAGGCGGCAGCCATTACTCAGCCACATCTGCATTTTCTTCTTGAGATCAGCTATATCATCCGTATCAGATTTGAGTTCAATAACAAACTCGGGGCACAACGGGGCAAATTTGCGTTTTTCAGCTTCAGTCAGTCGGTTCCAGGCTTCGTTAGATACCCAGGCAGCGTCCGGTGAGCGATTAGAGCCATCGGGCAGCTTGAACCCAGTAGATGAATCAAAGGTTCTACCCAGTTTCGCAGTTTGATTCCAAAGATAAAGTTGGCTAGAGATAATATTATTTAAATATCCTGATAGTGATCCAGTAGGAGACATAATAATGATTTCTTGGTGTTCATTGCGCTCAATGCGTAAATCACGATTATCCTGACAGAAGTGGTAGAACTCTTCATCAGTCATCTGATGCATCTGGCGGCCTCGTAGTACGAGATAATGTTCCATTTCCATAGAATTCGTTGGTTGAATTGGTGAGATTATTAGATCGTCATTAGCCCTTTGTCATTATTTATTTTCCACTACCACCTTTCAATTAATAAAGTATACGAAATTTCAGACATTCGTTTACCGAGTACTGAGTGCCGTTTGATTGGTAGGTAACTCATTCAAGGTGTAGAATAACCGCTTATTTTTCAGCTCGATACCCTCGGTACTAGCCAATTGACCTATTTGCAGATCGTATACGTAACCCGGAATCATCTCGGCTAGAGTTAATAGCACTTCCTTGCCATCTTCCGAGACTTGAACCTGCTTTACGGCTACTGGCTGCTCGTCCATGCGGGGTGAGCCGTACTCTTGGTGATAGGCGTAGTAATAACGACTGAACTGGTAATTATCTGGCTTTTCGGCCATGTTTCGGTCTACCGGGCGGGTAAACGTTAACTTAAAGCCCTGGGGAGTTACATTCATCTGAAACACATCCATCGGCATGCCCCCGTTGTAGCGAACACGCTGGATACCCTGATCACCTACCCAAACGTAAGCCGATTTACCTACCCACAAACTACCATCTGAGCCGAAAACCATCCGGTGGTTTCCGATAGAAAGCCCAGCCGAATCTAGAAATGAAGTGCAAGCTCCCTGGAATTTTCCGTTTACCTTCTCCAGCATTACCCGCATAATCCTAGGAAAGTCCATTTCTCCTACCAGCAGTTGCCCAGCAAACGGGCCAAAGTCACTGTCCTCGGGGATAACCAATGGCTGCGTGGGTGAATTGGACATAATATTGTGGGGAAACAGTACGGCAGCTCTCGTTCGCATACTGTCCAGGGTAGATACTGGAGTTGCTTCGGGATCGCTGTTCCAGTCTTCTCGCCAGACTAAGCTGGAAATCTGACCGTAAAAATTTCCTTCCTCAATGTGGTACAATTTGCTAGTCCCCAACCAATCGCCCTGATTATCCGTCACAAACAAGTTTCCTTCCAGATCAAAGCCAATACCATCGGGCGAACGGAAACCGCTAGCAACGGGTTCTAGCACTCCGTCTTCCCGCAGCTTCATTACCCAACCCCGGTGCTCCACCGCCGAATACATCCCAGCAACCTCTCCCAGCATATTGACTTCACCTCGTACTTCATCCCAGATTCCAGCGTTTTTAGAGGCACAGTTCAGGGCGATATACAAGTCTTTTCCATTGTAAGCTGGCCCGTACGCGAACTCATGATAGTTACCCGATATGCCGAAATCATCGGTAGCTACGAGATACTCCTCCGCTTCTCCATCATTGTCATTATCGACTAGACGAGTGAGTTCAGGGCGTTGCATCACAAGTACTTCCCAATTGTTTAAAGCCAGTATTCCTAGCGGATCGTGTAATCCTTCGGCAAAGAGCTCCCAGGTTTTTTCCCGGGAGTCATAGGTCATCACTTCACCCCGATGGAAGCAGACAATCATCCGCCCGTCGGGCATAAAGTCCATACCGCCTATCTCGGCAGTTAATCCTTCGGGCAATGGCACATCCTCAACTGAATAGAAGCTATTGATACGCTGATCATCAATCATGCCCACTTCCTGTTCCACGGGCTGAAGAGTACACCCAGCTACGATCCAGATCGTAACAATAATTACCAAACTGTGCCTTCTCATATCTCGCTCATATTTTCGGTGATGGTTATCGTAAATTTTTGGGCTTCCTCTGGGCTGAGGCGCAAGGTTTTCTTATCTTTCCACTCACCCTGATTACTGTAGTACATCACATTATCCTGGCCTTTTAAAAACCACAGGGGCTGGTCTAGCCCCGAAAAGGTGAGCATTCGCTTGATGCCCGGAGTTTCAAAAGTAGGCACAATACGTTCGGTAACTTCCACATCATTCAGGCGGTACTTAAATGTAGGATAGCGATTCTTCATCTCGTAACCCAAAAACTCTACGGTAGGAGTTTCTTGATCTTCCCCTATTCGGAATGGAAATTCGGTGCTGTCGCGATAGAAGACCATTCCTACTATTTCTGCTAACTCCTTACCTTTACCTGACCAATGCTGTTCTAAGTCAATAAAACCTCCCTTCCAGACATAGCGTAGTCGGCACTGCCCGGCATCCCAGCAATAGCTAATGTCACCTAGCAGTCCGACAGCAATACCCGCCGGGCCACAGTTAGGCATAAAGGTGCGGTACATAGCGGGAAGAATATCGGGATAAGGATGTTTAGGTGATTTTTCCTCAGCCACGTTTTCATCGTCTCGGCGACTGGCTGGCACATTCTCATCAGTTGCTAAAGGAGGCAACTGATTATTAGTCACGTACATAGCACCGTACATCACAGCTCCGTGTCCCGGATAAGTACACACGTAGGGATAAATTCCTTCCTGCTGAGGTGCTTGAAATGAGATGGTATATTTTTCCTCTGGCAATATCAACGGAATAGCTTGTAGCACCTTATCAGATTCTGGAACATAATCGGTACTACCTTGCTTCGCCAGTTCCAGCGACATATCCACTACATCTTCCCGCGCATTGGGTTGGGTCATAATCCAGTTATGCGGCATCTCATCCGTATTCATCAGAGTAAGCTCTACCCAGGCAGCAGGAGGCATACTAAGCCGCACCTGATCGTACTGCAAACCTGATATGGCTTTGAGAGTAATCCGAACCGTATCAGTTTGAGCAAAAGCGGTTAGAAGAGTACTGAAAAAGATTACCAGAAAGGACAGGATAGCTCGTAGCAACATAGTGTGTAGATTTACTATCGCTCAATATAGTAAAACCTGTTGGCAATGAACAGTGAGCAACACTTGGCGTCCAATTGAAAGGTGATAATGGTAAGAGGCTGGGTGCGGAGAAAGAAACAATTCTGCACCAATTTTAGTATCTTGCATATTGTGATTTATGTATACTATGATTTATTCTAAATATATCCAAAATCTTATCTACTGTTGTATTCTGGGTAGCTTATGGTGCTGTCAGCAAAAACTTCCCGAAGAAGTAGCTCAGGCTTATGAGACGCTGCCGGAAACGATTGATTATAACTACCATGTAAAGCCTATTCTGTCGGATCGCTGCTTTGCTTGTCACGGTCAGGACAATAATACTAGGGAAGCCGACCTACGGCTCGATACCGAAGAGGGTGCTTACGCTGCACTCAGCAGTGGCGAAAAGGCACTTGTACCAGGCAGTTGGAGTAAAAGCCATGCCTTACAGCGTATCCTATCTGATGATCCCGAAATAGTAATGCCACCGCCCGAGTCTAACCTCAGTTTGACCGACGAAGAAATAGCTACTATTGCCAAGTGGATTGAGCAAGGAGCCGAGTACAAACCCCACTGGGCGTTTATTCCGCCGGAAAAGCCCGAGTTACCCGAAAGTAAGCAGTTTGCTGAGTTTGTGAAAAACCCTATTGATAACTTTGTAGCAGCTACGCTAGAAGCTCGGGAACTTTCTCCTTCCAACCCAGCTGATAAGCAACGTTTGTTACGCCGAGTGACCCTAGATTTGACTGGCTTACCACCCACTATTGAAGAAATGGATGCTTTTCTGGCCGATGAATCGGAAGATGCTTACGAGAAAGTGGTTGACCGACTACTAGCATCGTCCGCCTACGGCGAACGAATGGCGATGGAGTGGATGGATGTTTCCCGTTATGCAGATTCCCACGGTTTACATGCCGACGGAGCACGAACCATGTGGCCCTGGCGCGATTGGGTAATCAAATCGTTTAGCGAAAATATGCCCTACGACCAGTTTGCCACCTGGCAACTTGCGGGCGACTTGCTACCAGATGCTGACAGAGACCAAAAGCTGGCTACTGCCTTTAACCGCAACCACCCCATGACGGGTGAGGGCGGAGTAGTAGACGAGGAGTTTCGGCTAAAATATGTATTTGACCGTTCCAGCACGACGGCTACCGTATTTTTAGGACTTACACTAGAATGTGCCCAATGCCACGATCATAAGTTTGACCCGCTTTCTCAGAAAGACTACTACAGCATGGCGGCTTTCTTTAATAACGTCCGCGAGCTTGGCATGACCGGAGATGATGGCGACTATGGTCCAATGCTTCTCCTTCCATCTAACCAGCAAAAGCAAACGATTGATTCACTCGATCATCTCACGGAAGAGTTACGAGGCGATTTAACCGAAATTGCTGAACAGAAAGACGAGCTCATTGAATACCTTGACGAACTATCGGATAAAAGTTCGGTAGCTACCCCCCAGCCAGTCGGTTACTTTCCAGTAGAACGAATATCTTCTACCAAAGATACTAAAGGGAATTCGTACCAAATAATTGATCGTAACCGCAAAACCCGCATCGCCAGCGAACCACAGCTAATAGACGGCATTAGAGGAAAGGCCCTTCATTTTGATGATGGCTACGAAACCCTCGCACTGGAAGAAATTGGGCAGTTTGAGATGAATGAACCCTTTACGGCCTCGGTTTGGGTGAAGCCAGATGTAGACCAGAAAATTCAAACAATAATGGCTACTGCTGGGGCTAAAAATGATTTCTGGCGAGGCTGGGAATTTTATCTGGATAGTACCAATCACCCGGCAGTAAAGCTGATTCACTCCCGCCCCCACAACATGGTTCATACTAAGAGTCTGAGAAATATTCCGATCGGGGAGTGGTCGCACGTAGCCTTCACTTACAACGGTGGGGGGAAAGCAACTGACGTAGAAATTTACGTGAATGGTAAGTCCGTCGCTACCAACACGCTCTACGACCGACTGTATAAATCCATCAAAACGGTAGGTAGCGGTGCTCACCAAGTAATTAACCGCCCCATCCAACTGGGCAAATCGTACCGAGGCTTTACGGGTGAGTTTGGCATTTACAAAGGAGCAGTAGATGAAATTTACGTCTTTCATCAAGATTTAACTCCACTAGAGATTGCTCAACTCTATGCCCAAACAGCAGGTGAAAATATTACCAATCTGGATCTTCCCGAAGAAGCAAAAGTGGATCACGTACTCCAAAGAAATCATCGCCAGTATCAGGAAAAGCAACAACAATTAAGGGATTTGGTACAACAGCAACTGGAAGTGGTAAATGATGTTACCGAAATCATGGTAATGGAAGAAGAGCCCAAACCCCGCCCCATGTATGTATTAGCTCGGGGAGCTTACGATGCTCCTACTGAGCAGGTGCCTCCTTCTACTCCCGGAAGTGTATTGCAATTTTCCAAAGACCTCCGTCGCGATCGTTTGGGCTTGTCACAGTGGTTATTTAGTGAAGAGAATCCGCTAACGGCTCGAGTGACTGTTAATCGCTACTGGCAACTCATATTCGGTCGAGGAATCGTGGATACTCCTCACGACTTTGGTTTTCAGGGCAGTCTGCCCACCCACCCGGAATTACTCGACTGGCTGGCGGTTACCTTCCGGGAGTCGGGCTGGGATGTGAAAAGCCTAATAAAAACAATGGTCATGTCCGGCACCTATCGGCAGGCTTCGGTGCAGAATGAAAATCAGGTAAAAGATGATCCGGACAATGTTTGGCTGGCTCGGGGCCCTTCTCAGCGGCTTCCTGCTGAGATGATTCGAGACAATGCCTTGGCGGCTAGTGGTTTATTAGTAGAAAAAATAGGTGGGGCTAGTGTAAAACCTTATCAACCCGAAGGCCTCTGGATTGAGAAGGGCAGCTTTTCCCATGAACTACTTCATTACAAAGAAGATGAGGGCGACAGTCTTTATCGGCGTAGTCTGTACACATTCATTCGGCGAACTAGTCCTCACCCGGCTATGGTAGCTTTTGATGCTCCTAACCGGGATATATGTACGGTAAAGCGAGAAAATACTAACACCCCATTGCAGGCGCTGGTGCTACTCAACGATCCCCAGTTTGTAGAAGCAGCCCGGGTGATGGGACAACGCCTACTCGCCAACGGAGGGGAAACGACTGACGAAAAAATTAACTATGGATTCCGGCTGGCTACCGGACGAAAACCTACCGAAAAGGAAGTAGGTATCCTAAAAAACCTATTTACCGAAGCCAAAGAACGGTTTACTTCGTCGCCCGCTCAGGCTGATTCATTGTTGGCAATCGGTGAGTATCCTGTAAATCGTCAGTTGAATGAAACTGAAGCTGCCGCCTGGGCAATGGTGTCGAGCACATTATTAAACCATGATGAGTTTTATACCAAGAGATAAAACTATATTACTATCATTGAGAAAAAAGGCTAGAGAAAATGGATCACTGTCATAATTACGAACAACAATATTCCCGTCGGGACTTTCTGACTAAAACCTCACTAGGACTAGGAGCGGCTAGTCTCGCCTCTCTAATAAATCCGCTAAAGTCATTGGCGAAAGAACAAGGCGGTATGGGTTCGCCTTATTTTACTCCTAAAGTGAAAAGGGTAATCTACTTGTTTCAAAGTGGCGGCCCTTCGCAATTAGAATTATTTGATCCTAAGCCGCTACTCCGAAAAATGAATGGCGAGGATTTGCCCGCATCCGTTCGGGGCGAACAACGGCTTACGGGTATGAGCTCGGGGCAATCTTCTTTTCCTCTAGCGGGTTCTCAATTTGACTTCGCCCAGTTCGGGAATTCAGGTGCCCCCGTCAGTGAACTGATGCCGCATACCGCAAAAGTTGTAGATGAGTTATGCTTCGTAAAATCCATGTACACTGAAGCGATTAACCACGATCCAGCGATCACGTTTATTCAAACCGGTTCACAATTTCCGGGTAGGCCAAGTATTGGTTCCTGGCTGAGTTACGGGTTAGGTAGCGAGAATGAGAACTTACCAGGGTTTGTGGTGTTGGTGACCAAAAATAAGCTAGGTCAGCCGCTTTACGCCCGCCTGTGGGGCAATGGATTTTTACCTTCTCAGCATCAGGGTGTACAGTTTCGGGCAGGAAAAGATGCAGTATTGTACTTAAACAACCCTTCGGGGGTCAATCCTAATGACCGCCGGATGCAGCTTGATTATCTGAACCAACTTCAGGAAGCCCAGCATCAGAGTTTAGGCGACCCAGAAATTAATGCCCGAGTAGCCCAATACGAGATGGCTTATCGAATGCAATCCAGTGTTCCAGAAATTATGGATACTTCGGGCGAGCCAGATTACATCTACGACATGTACGGAGAAGATGCTCGTGAACCCGGTACGTTTGCCGCCAATTGCTTACTGGCTCGTCGCCTAGCCGAACGGGATGTCCGCTTTATTCAGCTGTACCACCAAGGCTGGGATCAGCACGGCAATCTACCCAATGCTATTCAAACTCAAGCCAAGGAAACCGATCAGGCATCTGCCGCTTTAGTGATGGATTTGAAGCAACGTGGCTTGTTAGAAGACACGCTCGTCATTTGGGGTGGGGAATTCGGCCGGACCAACTACTCTCAAGGCAAATTGACTAAAACGAACTACGGGCGCGATCATCATCCCCGCTGCTTTACCATCTGGATGGCTGGGGGCGGAGTGAAAAAAGGCTTCACCTACGGAGCTACCGATGAATTCGGGTACAACATTATTGATAAGCCCGTGCACGTACACGATTTTCAGGCGACCTTACTACACCTACTGGGCATCGACCACGAGAAGCTCACGTTCAAGTTTCAGGGACGTCGCTTCCGGCTAACGGATGTACATGGGCACGTAGTGAAGGATATCCTTACTTAGTATTTTTAATTGCTGCTTATGGCGACCTAGTGAATGTGAATATTGAATCGGCAGGTAAGCAGCACTACCCTAACTAAGATGAGAAGAGCCATCATAATTTGTTGGTATTCGCTAATGTGCTTCGGGTTGACGAACTGCGGAACCGATATGCCCAATGACGTTCAGCTTGCCTACCAAGACCTTCCCGAAAAAGTTGATTTCAACTTTCATGTGCGTCCTATTCTGTCGGATCGCTGTTTTCACTGCCACGGCCCGGATGAAAATGCTCGGGAGTCCGGTCTTAGACTAGACCAAGAAGAAGCAATTTTTGCCAATATTCCTGAGAAAGAAACCTTTGCGGTAGTTGCGGGCAATCCGCAACAAAGCGAGCTGGTTCACCGAATTCTGAGCGAAGACCCAGACATGGTAATGCCCACTCCCGAATCTAATCTAAGCCTTACCGCTGAAGAGAAAGCGGTTTTAATCAAATGGATTGAGCAGGGAGCCGAATGGAAGACCCACTGGGCGTTTAATGCTCCGGTTAAGGTAGAACTTCCGGAGGTTGAACGTACCGACTGGCTCCGAAACGAAATAGATTACTTCGTATTGGATAAGCTAGAGTCTTTGAGTTTAGCACCTTCAGATGAAGCTAGTAAAGAGACTCTGCTTCGTAGACTGTCTTTTGATCTTAATGGTCTCCCCCCAACTCCCGAAGAAATTAGAGCTTTTAAAGAAGATACTTCCGAAAAAGCCTACGAAAATTTGGTAGATCGTCTGTTAGCCTCTCCTCGCTACGGCGAACGTTGGGCTTGGGAGTGGCTAGATGTGGCTCGCTACGCCGATACCAACGGCTTTCAGGGCGACCCTACCCGAAAAATGTGGCCCTGGCGCGACTGGGTCATCCGAGCTTTCAACGAAAATCTGCCCTACGATGAGTTCACAGTCATGCAATTAGCGGGTGATCTTAAACCTGCTCCTACTACCAATGATATTCTGGCTACGGCTTTCAACCGCAACCATACCTACAATGGCGAGGGCGGACGCATACCCGAAGAGACTCGAGTAGAAAATGTACTGGATCGGGTGGAAACCACCGGAACCGCCTGGCTGGGATTGACCCTAAACTGTGCCCGTTGCCACGATCACAAGTTCGATGCCCTCACCCAAAAAGAATATTATCAGTTCTACGACTACTTCAATCAGACATCCGAAGAAGGCTTGGGCTACAACGGAATGATTCCTCCGGTACTGGATCTGAGTCCGCCCCAGGATCAGCAGGAAGTGGCCGAATTACAGAAGTTTGTTTATGCCTTAGCTGAAAAAGTTGAAGTGACTGAGCAGGAGAAGTTTCCGCGAGAAACAGGGCTACCTGCTTCTGAGTCGAGTGCAGCGGAGGGGTTGGAAGGAGTAGCCAGTTATGCCCTCACCTATGAACCCGCCGATAGAACTTCTTATTTTCTGAGTCAGCTCGGAAACTTCTTTAAAGATAAAGACCCGGCTTACTTCAAATTAATTAACGATCTGAGAGCCGCGAAAAGTAAACGGGATCGCCGGGCTTCCGCAAATTTACAGGTGATGGTGATGGACGAACTGAAGTATCCGCGAAAAACCTATGTGCTAGAGAAAGGTGGCTACGACAACCCTCGAACGGATGAACAAATATTTAGTGATGTACCTGCATTTCTACCGCCGCTACCAGATGATATGGAGAACAATCGCTTGGCCTTAGCCCAGTGGCTGGTATCCGACAAGCAACCGCTCACCGCTCGGGTAACGGTTAATCGCTACTGGCAGGCTTTCTTCGGAAATGGATTAGTGAAGACGATTGAAGATTTTGGCGTGCAGGGAGCCTTACCCACTCACCCCGAACTACTGGACTGGCTGGCGGTCGATTTCCAGGAAAGCGGTTGGAATCTTAAAGCCCTATTCAAGAAAATTGTGATGAGCGCTACCTACCGACAATCGTCAAAAGTAACCGATGAACTGCTAGAGATTGATCCGGAAAACAAACACCTAGCTCGGGCTACCCGAATGCGGATACCCTCCTGGATGATTCGCGATCAGGCGCTTTACGTAAGTGGCTTATTGGTAGATTCTATCGGAGGACAGCCGGTAAAGCCCTATCAGCCGGAAGGCATTTGGGAAGAAGCCACTTTCGGGAAGATAAAGTATGAACAGGATCACGGCGATGCACTCTACCGCCGTAGTCTATACACTTTCTGGAGACGTATTTCTGGTCCCACTTTTCTGTTTGATAACTCGGCTCGTCAGGTTTGTAATGTCAAGATGCTGAGCACCAACACTCCGCTACACGCTCTCACTACGCTCAATGACATTACCTATACCGAAGCCGCTCGGGTAATGGCTGAAAAAGTGATTACCGCTAAAACTGATGATAGTGACCGATTAGCGTCTGCCTTTGAATGGGCTACTTCCCGAAAACCAGGTTCGGAAGAGCTAACTATTCTCAACAGCAGACTTAGTGATTTACGAACTGAATTTGCTAACAACAAGGAAGAAGCCCAGAAGATCACATCTATCGGCGAATACCGGGTTAATCAGGAATTAGATATGGTTGATTACGCTGCTTACTCCATACTAAGCTCGTTACTGTTAAATCTAGACGAAACAATCACCCGACAATGAAGGAAACCAAGAGAATGCACCCCTTTGAAGAATATCAGGCCGGAATCACCCGAAGGAACTTCTTTGGAAAAATGGCGCAGGGCATTGGAGTGGCTGCGTTGAGTTCCATGCTGAACCCTGTTTCTTCTCTAGGATCAGCCACAAATGTTGGTGCTCCATCGGGTAACGGTTTAGGGTTACCTCACTTTGCTCCCAAAGCGAAGCGGGTTATCTATTTGTTCCAGAATGGTGCTCCATCGCACGTAGATCTTTTCGACTACAAGCCCACCCTCCGCAAATGGCACGGCAAGCAAATCCCTGATTCATTAACTGAGGGTAAGCGTTTTTCTACCATGACTGGCAAGCAAACCGCTCGTCCGGTGATTGCGGAGATTAGTAACTTTGAGCAGAGGGGGCAGAGTGGTGCTTGGGTCTCCGATTTTATGCCAGAAACCGCTAAGATCGCCGACGAACTTTGCTTCATCAAATCCATGTACACTGAGTCTGTGAATCATGCTCCGGCCATCACCTTCTTCCTTACTGGCTCAGAGCAACCGGGTCGACCTAGCATGGGTTCCTGGCTCACCTACGGTTTAGGAAATTCCGCCCAGGATTTGCCCGATTTCGTGGCGATGACTTCCCGAGATAAGGAAGCTAGTTGTGGGCAGATTTTCTACGATTACTACTGGGGCAGCGGTTTCCTCCCGACCAAATTCCAGGGAGTTAAGTTTCGGGGCGGGGGCGATCCGGTGCTGTACCTGAAAAATCCTGAAGGAATGAGCCGACCGATGCGCCGCAAAATCCTAGACGATATGCGAGCACTTAACGAAATCAATTTGCAAGAATACGGCGACCCAGAAATTAGCACCCGTATTGCTCAGTACGAGATGTCGTACAAAATGCAGATGAGCGTCCCTGACCTGACCGATTTCTCGGATGAGCCTCAACACATTCTAGATATGTACGGATCTGATGTACACCGCAAAGGCAGCTTCGCTTTTAACTGTCTGATGGCCAGACGACTGGCCGAGCGAGATGTTCGGTTTATCCAGTGTATGCACGCCGGATGGGATCAGCATAAAAACCTGAATTACCAACTAAAGATTCAGTGCCAGGATACTGATGCGCCTAGTGCTGCTTTAGTTAAAGATTTGAAGCAGCGAGGGATGCTCGAGGATACTTTAGTAATTTGGGGTGGGGAATTCGGTAGAACGCCTTTTCTTCAGGGCAACATAGAAGATACCCGCAACTGGGGCCGGGATCATCACCCCTACACCTTTACGCTATGGATGGCGGGGGCAGGAGTAAAACCCGGTTTCTCCTATGGAGCCTCCGACGAATTTGGATTCAATGCCGTAGAAAACAGAGTGCACGTCCATGATTTCCAGGCTACCGTAATGCACCTACTAGGCATCGATCACGAGAAGCTCACGTTCAAGTTTCAGGGACGTCGCTTCCGGCTGACGGATGTACATGGGCACGTAGTGAAAGATATTCTTACCTAGTGTTTCAAGAGGATGAAAATCTATTAGTTGTATAACCTATCAAGAACAATTCAAAAGCCGACGAATGCTCACTATTAAGCCAAGTAAATGGGGTGAATAAAGTATCCGTAGAAGGGTGCCGGAATTTTTACCCCTCTTGGCAGGTATTACAAATTCGTTAAAATTGAAACCTTTTATCATCCAGCAATATGAAAATGAATAATTTCATACTATCTTTTTCAAAAAAGTAATTATTAAGTATAATAGCTTCATGACAGCCTGAAAGATGAAGCAACAACCTAAACATACGGAAGACTTTATATTGTGGCAATCGTTTAAACAAGGTGATCGCAAGGCGTACGCAACTATTTACCACCAGCATGTCCAGTTTCTCTTTCAATACGGTTGTCGCTTATGTTCAGATCGCGAATTGATTAAAGATGCAATTCAGGATGTGTTCTATTATCTATGGGAGCACCGCTCAGGTTTAAATAATGTCCATCGCATACAATACTATCTTGCTACAGCCCTCCGGCGAAAGGTCATGGAGCAAAAAGAGAGATTCTCTTTCAGCGAAATAGACGACGATGCGATTATTATACCCTCCTTTGAAAGCGAACAAATAATTGAGCAAAGCAAGTTAGATAGTCAACGTCACTTGAACCAAGGGCTGGATCAACTGACTGCACGCCAGCGAGAAGTAATTTTTTTAAGGTACTACCAGAATGTGCCAATCCAGGAAATCGCTGAGATTATGAATATTCAGCGGCGAGCTGTATACCAACTTTTAAAGAACGCTATCAATGCACTGGCAAATAGCTGGCCGAAGAAAATGCAGCGGATTATTAGCATAGTAGGAGTAGGGTTACTATTTGAATTTTTCAAAATAACTGCCACAATTTTAAACATAAGCCCATTTTTTTAGCCCTTCTTTGTGAAAAGCATAAATAAATAAAAATAGTTTCGTTGGTACGTGCACAAAAATATACTTTATCCCTCTTATTAATAAAGGCCTCACAAAAGAAGTGCCTGCAAATAAATGCTAAGAAAATGAATGCGACTTTTTGTCGAGTTGCTACTGGATAGCTTATGTACGAACGCGATCAAATGCTAGAGAAGCTTCTGCTGAATGACAAGTTTATCACTTGGGTGAACTATCCAACGCCAGCCCTTGATCAGTACTGGCTGGAGTGGCAAAATGAAAGTTCCGAGCGGGAAGAAATCTTGTCCGAGGCTCGGCAACTGGTACAACAAATGAATAGCAGTGGACAAGCAAAACCTTTGAGTGATCAAGAAGTGCAAACAATGTGGCAAAATCTACAGAATCAAGATAATCCGAGTCGGCCAAATATTAAAATGTACTCACGAAAATATTGGATAGCTGCAAGCATCATATTTTTTATCTCTTTTGGAATATTTCTGTACTTAAGACAGACCGAAAAGGTCTTAATAACGCACCAAACTACTTACGGCGAAACCCAGAGCATTGTACTACCAGATAGTTCTTTAGTTATTCTTAATGCAAACTCTTCACTTGTCTACACTAAGAATTGGGGGGTGTCATCCGAGCGCAAAGTAATCTTGGAGGGCGAAGCCTTTTTCGATATTCGTCATACATACGATCATCGCCAATTTTTTGTGAAAGCCAACTCGGTAACTATCGAGGTATTGGGTACTTCATTCAACGTACATAATCGGCGCGACCGTACTCAGGTAGTTTTACAAGAGGGGAAGGTAAGCCTGTACACGGATAAAGATGCATCACTACGGAGTGAAATTACTATGCAGCCTGGAGAGTTGGTAGAGATAACGGACACTGATTACATTCAACGAGAAGTAGATGTAAATACTTATACCGCCTGGACCCAAGACGAACTGATATTTAGTGGAACCAGCATTGCTGATATTGCCCGAATGCTAGAAGATAACTACGGTCTAGAGATACACATTCAGGATAATAGCCTGGCTAACAAACGATTTACTGGGCGAGTAGCATCTGGTGATTTAGATGGTTTGTTTGGGCAGATGAAAAAGGTGTTTCAAATTGATATTCAGCAAAATCGGCAACAGGTGATTATAGGGTCAAACAGTCGTTAGTTTAAGTTTTATTTTTATACCTAATATAACAACTATGTACAGATTACTACTCTGGTTAGGGTTCGTCTTAGCCACTACCTCAACCTGGGGGCAGGTACAGTTAGCCGAATTGTACCGTGGGGCAACCCCATTTCGCCAAGATGCACCCTCTGAGCTCATCCAAGTACTTAATCGTTTGGAAGAGCAGTACAATACCCGGTTTAGTTACGATCAGGAACTTCTTCAAGGCAGAAAAGTGACAGCCCCTCAACCTAATTCATCGGTACAAAAGAAAGAAGCCTTAGAGGATGTTTTGCATCGTTTGCTCAGGCCTCTTCGGTTAACCTTCGAGCAGTTTGATGAAAAAACCTATGTAATTTACCCCGACGGTAAAGCCTTGTCGCCAAAAAAAGTGAAAAAGAGTGTCCTTGAGGGTACTTCTACCCCCTTACCTCCTATCTTGCCGAAAGTGAGTACTCGTCCGACTACGACCAATAAGACGATCGAGCAAACCATCTCCGGTAAGATAACTGACGAAGAAAGTGGGGAGTCTCTTCCGGGAGTAAATGTGCTGGCTAAGGGAACTTCTACCGGAACGGTAACGGATATTGATGGCAATTATCGTTTAACGGTGACCGATGAAGTAACCTCTTTAGTTTTTTCTTCTATCGGCTACAGAACAATAGAAGAAGCGATTAACGGCCGTTCAGTTATCAATATTTCATTATCTCCCGATATTCAGTCGCTTTCAGAAGTAGTAGTAGTCGGCTACGGCACCCAACAGAAAAGAGATTTGACTGGCTCAGTCAGTAAAGTAGACGGCAGCGATTTACGAAATATTCCGGCAGCCCGAGTTGACCAAACTCTTCAAGGCCGAGCGCCGGGAGTACAAGTTACACAGATTAGCGGGGAGCCAGGTGCGGCCACATCTATTCGCATTCGGGGTGGTAACTCTATTCAGGGAAATAACGAACCGCTTTGGGTTATTGACGGAGTGATTGTCGGTCAGAATTTTGACCTGAACAATATCAATACCAACGACATTGAGTCTATTGATATTCTAAAGGATGCGGCTTCGGTATCTATCTACGGAACCAGAGGAGCCAATGGAGTTATTTTGGTAACGACCAAAAGCGGAGCTGGTGCAGGAGCGGGCACTCCACAAATTACGCTCAACGCCTACACTGGAGTTCAATCCATATTAGGAACTGCCGATTTCTTAAACGGTCCTCAACACGCGGCTTATGCCAACGAAGATGCTGAATTCCGTAGTGCAGCCTTGCCATTTCCGGATGTTAACGATGTAGCTGATGTGGACTGGGTTGATCAGGTTACGGAAAACGCTCCGGTACATAACGTTGACCTTTCTATGGCGGGTACTTCTACCGATAGTAAGATTAACTACTATCTTTCGGGTAACTATTTCAACCAAGAGGGCATCATCCGCTCTTCAGGAATTAAGAAGTACATATTTCGGGCTAACCTAGACTATCAGGTTTCTGATATGGTAAAAACTGGGTTCAGGTTCAATGTATCTCGGTTAAAAAGGGAAAATAATAAGGTGAATATCAGCCAGATATTCCAGTCAGTAGTACCGGCTCGGGCCATTTACGACGAGAACGGAGAATTCACCAACGAAGACCCTGTGTCTACCTCTATTCAGCGCAATCCCGAAGCCGATGTTCAGTTGAAGGTAGACAACAGTGCTATTACCAACTTTTTGGGAAGTTTATACTTGGAAGTTGAACCTACGGATGGGCTAACGTTTAGAACTACCTTTAGCCCTGAAATTAATCAAGTAAAGCGTAATCGCTTTAATCCGGGCGTACTACCTGAGAACTTAGTAATTAACGACGGGGGTGATGCCCGAATTGATATTAGATCAGACATTGGGTTTATTAACGAAAATACGCTTTCGTATTCCACCAGTTTAGGCCAGGGACACGATCTTAATGTATTGGGCGGGTTTACGCTACAACAGTTTAATCAAGAAACTGTATTATCGCAGGCTTTCCGCTTTTCAAACGATGTAACGCAATTCAATAATCTAGGCTTTGGCTCCGACCCCACCCGAAACACAGTAGGCTCCGGCTATAACGCCTTTCAGCTAGTATCGTGGTTAGGACGAGCTAATTACACCTTCCAGGACAAATACCTAGTAACCTTAGTAGGGCGCGTGGATGGCTCTTCCCGCTTTGCTCCGGGCAATCGCTACGCATTCTTTCCTTCCGCTGCGGTAGGTTGGAGATTATCGGATGAGCAATTCATCAAAGACCTTGGGGTATTTGATAATCTTAAGCTTAGGGCAAGCTACGGAATATCGGGTAGTCAGGCGATAGAATCATTCCGAACATTCGCTATTCTAGACGATGCCAACACTACTTTTAATGGCGTAGAGCAGGCTGGAGTCGTTTTAGGACGTCCGGATAACCCCGATCTTCAGTGGGAAACTACGCAGCAGTTGGATATTGGACTAGAAGCTTCTTTCTTGAAGGGTCGCCTATCTTTTGAACTAGATTATTACGATAAACAAACCGAAGATCTTTTACTGAACGTACAGATTCCTCGTCAGACCGGATTTGTAAGCAGGTTGCAGAACCTAGGAAGGATACAAAATAGAGGAATAGAACTCATGGTCAATTCTGTCAACGTATCTACGCAAAATGTACGATGGTCTACTTTACTTACGCTATCGGGAAACCGGAATAAGGTACTCGATCTGGGAGGAGTTGATTTAATTGATGTTGTCTCACCCGCAGATCAGGGAGGGGTGAATGGTCGTTTGATTGTAGGGCAGCCCGCGCCGGTTTTTGTTGGGGTAAACTACCTGGGTACCTGGAAATCTCAGGAAGAAATTGATGCTTCAGGGATTGCCGGACAAGATGTTGGTGGTCCAAACTTTGAAGATACCAACGGCGATGGACAGGTAAATGAAGAAGACTTTATTGTTCTAGGTCATCCTCAGCCCGATTTCATCTTCGGACTGCAGAATGATATTTCTTACAAGAATTTTAGTCTTGATTTTTTCATCCAGGGTACTTACGGAAACGAGGTCTTTAACAGTATCACTCAAACGGCTTTCTTTGGACGAGCGGAAACTACCAAATATGCCGAAACTATAAACCGCTGGACTCCCGAAAATCCCACCTCCGATATTCCTCGGGCCGGAGCGATTGCCGCTTTATCTGAGATCAAGAGTAATTCTGAAATGGTAGAAGATGGCTCCCACCTTAGGCTAAAAACGGTACGATTATCCTACAATTTGCCGACCGACCGATGGGGCTGGAAAACCATAAAAGGGATCAATGTATACTTTGCCGGAAACAACTTGTTTATACTATCTAACTTCCGGTTGGTAGATCCAGAAACCAGTTTATTTGGACAAAGTGGCAATGACTTAGCCCGCAATGTAGCCCTAGGTTTTTCCGAAGGGGAGTATCCCAGTGCCCGAACGGTATCTTTCGGATTTAACATTACGCTCTAGTCACTAATTTTTGAAAATCTTTACTTAGAGAAAATCATGAGAAATTTTCGATATAAATCAGTTCTTATTATTCTACTTCTTTTTGCATCGTTTGGCTGCGAAACCTTTCTTACCGAAGAGCCACGCGATATAGTTTCGCCTTCAAATTTCTTCAACTCAGCCGCCGAAGTTAAATCAGCCGTCAACGGACTATACGACCTCTATCATAATAACTCGCTCCACAAAAAAATTGGCTTAGATCGCTTTTACGAAAATGGCGCCGACGTTATTGGGCCGAACCGGGAGTTTGGGCAGGTAGAAGCTATTCAGAGTTACACCTTGGATGAAGGTAATATCAGTGCTATCTCCCAGGGTGGCGGTGCTCCCCTCACCTGGCAAGATCTGTATCAGGCAATTCAGAATGCAAATATCATTTTAGAAAACCTAGAAGATAATCCGGCCATTCGAGAAGAGGACCGTAATCAGTTTATTGGCGAGGCGTTATTTATGCGATCGTATTCTTATTACCACCTTACTAACCTTTGGGGCAATGTTCCTTACTACCGGGAAGTGTTACCCATTGAAGAAATCAGAAGCTTAGGCCGTACTGATAAAACGCTAATTCAGAATGAAATTCTAGTGGATTTTCAACAAGCCCAGGACTTACTACCCGATAGCTACCCCGATAGTGAACAAGGGCGAGTTAACAAGTGGACCGTGGCAACCGTAATGACCAAACTATATTTAATTCAGCAAAAATGGCAGGAAGCTCGTGACAAAGCTTTAGAAATCATTAATGAATCACCGCATCGTCTGCTGGATGATTATGCCTCAGTATTTGATCCTAACAATGAATACAATGAAGAGATTATTTGGGAACTTGATTTCGTGAAAGATATCAATGCTGATAACTGGGTAGACCACTTTACTCCTCGCATTCGAGACGAACCTAAGAACGCCGACGAACGACCTGCTTTAAGTGCGGCTCTTGGAGATAGAAACGAAGGGTTCACCGGGTTTGGCCTTTCGGTTCCTCTACCTGATTACGTTAATAAGTTCCCGCTAGATGATTTGAGAAGATCTTCGAACATCGTGGAGACATACTTAGGCTTCGAACTTAATTTTCCCTACATGCCCAAAATGTGGAACCTGGATCAAATTAATTCGCCTCGCGGAAACCACGGTGATAATAAGATTATTTTCCGGCTATCCGATGTGTATTTAATGGCTGCTGAAGCCGAGAATGAGTTGAATGGCCCGGGGAACGCTTTCCAGTATATTAATGCAGTACGAGAGCGAGCTTATGAACCAGACCAACCCTATTCTAGCTTGTCGCAACAGCAACTGCGAGAAGCGATTTACGATGAACGCAAATGGGAACTGGGCGGTGAAGGCCACCGCCGATTAGACCTTATTCGCTGGGGGATACTGATGGATGTAGTGAAGAACACCGAGTATCGGGTGTACGATCCAGCTCCCAACATTCAGCCAAAACACGTTTTGTTACCGATTCCGGTTGAAGAGCTGCGGTTGAACCCGGCGTTGCTAGAATCAGACCCAACGAATAACGGTTATCGGTAGTATCTAATTTATGATAGTAGGCGGAAACAGAAGATCTTCGCCTACTTATTTATTATTCATCCCCTCCCTTTACCAATGACTAGAACTGTATTCATTCTACTTTTCTTCCTTGTTCAAAATCCTGGACTTGCCCAACAACCCCCAAATGTAGTCTTCATCAACGTTGACGATCTGGGCTATCGTGATTTAGGAGTGATGGGAAGCAATTACTACGAAACACCCAATATTGATAAACTGGCAGCGGAAGGTATGGTATTTACGCAGGCATACGCCGGAGCGGCTAACTGTGCTCCCAGCCGGGCTTGTTTGATGTCGGGGATGAATACCCCTCGGCACGGAATCTATACGGTAGGCAATTCAGACCGGGGTGATACTCGCACTCGTAAAGTGATACCGGTAGCTAACCAAACAGTACTTACCGACTCTATTTACACCTTAGCCGAGATGTTTCGCGATAACGGGTATACTACCGGTACTTTTGGGAAGTGGCATTTGGGAGATGATCCTACCACCCAAGGTTTTGATGTGAATGTAGCAGGAAGTCACCGGGGTAATCCGGGCAAGAATGGTTACTTCAGTCCGTATAATGTTGATTATCTAACTGATGGGCTGGAGGGCGAATATTTGACCGATAGATTAACCGATGAAGCCATTCGCTTTCTAGAAGAAAATCAGGAGAAACCCTTTTTCCTGTATCTCCCCTACTATACCGTTCACACACCTATCATTGGTAAACCAGAGCTAATTAAAAGATTTGAAGAAAAGGAAACTGATGAAGGGCAAGATAATCCGGTTTACGCTGCCATGATCGCTTCGTTAGATGAAAATGTGGGACGACTGCTATCTACTATTGATGAGCTCAACTTGAAGGAGCAGACTTTGGTCGTCCTCACTTCCGATAATGGCGGCATTCGTGATGTCTCCTATCAGGATCCACTGCGAGCCGGAAAAGGCTCCTACTACGAAGGTGGTATCCGAGTACCCTTGATTGTCCGTTGGCCCAAAAAAGTTGCACCCCAAACGACCTGCAATACCCCAGTAAGTAACCTCGATTTTTACCCTACTTTTCAAGGCATCCTAAATATACCATCACCTCATCAGCAACCTCAAGACGGAATCAATATTCTACCTTTATTGCAGGGCGAAGAGATTGCTGAGCGTCCACTGTATTGGCATTTCCCAATTTACCTTCAGGCTTATAACCCTAAGGAAGACAAAGGGCGCGATCCTTTATTTCGTACTCGCCCCGGTTCGGTAGTTCGGCTAGGTAAATGGAAACTACACCATTACTACGAAGATGATTCACTAGAGCTTTACAATCTAGAGAAAGACCTGGGTGAAACTAATAATGTTGTTAATGACTATCCCGAGATTAAGAAAAAGCTACAGCGATTGCTTACCGACTGGCTGAAAAGCCACAATGCTGACTTATCATTTCCCGCAAATTCAGCTTACGATCCCAAGTTTGAAAACCAACGAAAACTAAAGGCTTCGCAATAAACTGCTAATTTGAACCCAAGTACGTTCCCTGGTCGAAAGTAAAGACTGGAGAAGGAGTACGAGCGTTTTGCAGTATCTCCTTCATTTGATCAACCACCTCCGGATGTTCATCAGCTACGTTGTTCTCCTCGCCAATGTCTTCGGCCAGATTATATAATTCCAGCGGACTGTCGGGGTCTTCCAACACATCGTAGCGTACCGCTTTCCAGTCGCCCTTCCGTACGGCTATCCTCCCACCCCGCTCGTGAAACTCCCAGTAGAGATAGTCGTGCTCAGCTTGGTTACCTTCGCCCGTTAGCGTGGGTGCAAACGAAACTCCGTCTCCGTTCGGAGATTCAATACCCGCCAATTCAGCTACGGTGGGGTACATATCCCAAAAAGCTGACACGTGCTCACTTTTGCTTCCGGCTTCAATCTGGCCCGGCCAGTAGGCAATCATGGGTACTCGGATACCGCCTTCGTATAAATCACGCTTGTATCCTTTGAGCGGGCCATTGCTATCAAAGTAATCCGGATCAGCTCCGCCTTCCTGATGAGGCCCGTTGTCGGAAGTAAAAATAATCAGCGTGTTTTCGGCCAAGCCCAGCGAATCTACCATCGCCACAATCTCCCCAACCTGCTTATCGAGTAGTGAGATCATCGCTACAAAAGCCGCGTGAGGTTCCTGCTGCGACTCGTAGGGTCCGGTACGGTAATCTTCGCCCTCATCTAAGCCCTCGTAAGGAGTTTCGGGCGGATACTTACCTTGGTATTGCTGCATTATCTCGTTGGGAGCCACCAGTTCGGCGTGGGGAATGACGCTAGGTATGTAAAGAAAGAACGGTTCCTCTTGATGATCTTCAATAAAACCTAGTACCTCTTGATGAATTAGGGAGGGAGCATAACTGCCTTTATTAAATCCAGTATTTTCCTCCAGTATAATAGAGTCTTGATTATGCCAGAGGTGACGTGGATAGTAATGGTGCCCGTATCGCTGACAATTATAACCAAAGAATTCATCAAAGCCCTGCCGATTAGGATCACCTTCTGAACCAGGATAGCCTAATCCCCATTTACCAAAGGCTCCAGTGGCATAGCCCGCTTCCCGCAATGATTCCGCTAAAGTCTGTACACTATCGGGCAATGGATGCTGCCCTTCTGGTCGAACTTCTTTATTGCCCCGAATGGGAGTATGCCCTGTGTGCAGTCCCGTCATCAACGCGGAACGAGAGGGCGCACAAACCGTATTACCGGAATAGTGCTGGGTAAACCGCATTCCCTGCGCCGCTAGTTTATCAATGTTGGGAGTAGAAAATTTGGTTTGCCCGTAGCAACTTAAATCGCCGTAGCCCAGATCATCGGCTAGAATGTAGATAATATTAGGCAGATTGGAAGATTCACTATCTGGCTCGGATACTGTTTCGGGCTGAGGCGAGCAGCTGACAATAAGCAGTGGCAGAAAAAACCAAGTAACCTGACTTCTGAGGTACTGATGAGTTAAAATCATTTTTGCTAGTTATTCTTTCGCGCTTCCACTACTTCCAGATAAGCTTCTAAAAACTTCTGGTTGTTTTCATCGCTATCACCGTATTGGTCACGTAGTTCAGTTAGGCGATTGTGTAGCTGTTCCTGTATTTCAGCGTACTCAGGGTCATCGTATACATTCTGCATTTCGTTGGGGTCTTTCTCCAGATCGTACATTTCCCACTCATCAATATCGTAGTAGAAATGCATGAGTTTGTAGCGGTCAGTAGCCACGCCGTAGTGCCGTTTTACCATATGCACCGAGGGATATTCGTAGTAAGTGTAGTACACGGCATCCCGCCACTCGTCAGTTTCTCCCCCTACAAGGTTACGGAATGATTCACCCTGCATGGCTTCAGGGATTTCAATACCTGCGTAATCCAAGAAAGTAGGAGCTACATCAAGATTTTGAACCAGAGCATCAATCTCCGTTCCTGCGTCAATTTCTTTAGGATATCGTACCAGCAGTGGGGTGCGGAACGACTGCTCGTACATAAAGCGTTTATCAAACCAACCGTGCTCGCCCAAATAAAAACCCTGATCCGAAGTATAAACCACAATCGTATTATCAGCCAACCCATTTTCATCTAAGTAATCTAACACTTCGCCTACTCCGTCGTCTACCGATTTAATGGTTCGCAGATAATCCTTGATATACCGGTTAAATTTCCAAACAGCAACCTCTTTCTCTCGATCTTGATCAAACTCAAGCTCCTCTCCAGAATAGTAGGTCTTCAGAAATTCTTGATTCTTAGGTTCGTAGGCAGCGTTCCACTGCGCTAACTGCTCTTCATTAAACCTCGCCAGATGCCTTTCCATCAGGTTGGTGCTATCGCCATTGGGGTCAATCAGTAATTTAAAATCGTGTCCCCACTGAGCATGACCATCTACCTCCATCTCCTGTTCTCTAGCAGCAGCTCCCATGCCGGAGTAATCATCAAAATAATTGGATGGCGGATCAAAAGTTTTATCGTCGTAGAGTGTCAAATACTTCGGAGCTGGTTGCCAATTCCGATGCGGGGCTTTTTGGTGGTACATCAGCAAGAATGGCTTTTCTGGATTGCGCTGCTCTTTTAGCCACTTCAGGGTATGTTCCGTTGTGATCTCAGTGACGTAACCCTCAAATCGCTGACGCTCACCGTTTACTAGAAAATCTGGATTGTAGTAATGTCCTTGCCCGGGCAAAACCATTGAGTGGTCAAAACCCTGCGGTAACCCATCCAAATGAATTTTACCAATCAGTGCGGTCTGGTAGCCATTGGCCTGTAGAAGCTTAGGGAAATTATCCTGATCCCAGTCAAAGGACTGAATATTATCTACTTTACCGTTCTTGAAACTATGCTTACCCGTAAGCACCACCGCCCGACTAGGCGCACAAATAGAATTAGTGACCGTGGCTCGGGTAAAAATCGCCCCTTCATTGGCAATCCGGTCAATATTAGGAGTTTCATTTAAACCGTATCCGTAGGCACTCACTGCTTGGTAAGCATGGTCGTCGCTCATAATAAAGACAATATTAGGCGGGCGATCTTCTGATGCCTTCTCCGCTGGCTGGTTACAAGCTGAAAAAAGAGGGCCTACAGCAATGAGTAGAATGTAGTAAGGAGATAGATTCATTGTAAAAGGTTGTAGTATTCGTGATAAAGCTGGTTTAAGATAGGAGCTTTACTATGAGCTTACAAATCCACCATGTAAAAACTCTTCTCATAGTATTTCTTCCATAAAAAAAGCCCTTCACTTGGAGGGCTTTATCGTCAGTCTGTTGAAACAGATGATGTCTACTTAACTTTTTCTACGATGGCTTTAAACGCTGTAGGATGATTCATCGCTAAATCAGCGAGCACTTTGCGGTTCAGGTCAATACCAGCCGTTTTGATCGCTCCTATAAATTTAGAATAGGACATTCCGTGCTCACGAGTTCCGGCATTAATGCGCTGAATCCATAGTCGGCGAATTTCACGTTTCTTTTGTCGGCGGTCGCGGTAGGAATACACCATTCCTTTTTCAACCGCATTTTTAGCAACGGTCCATACGTTGCTTCTACGCCCCCAATAGCCTTTAGCTTGCTTGAGGACTCTTTTTCGGCGGGCGCGTGACGCCACATTGTTTACTGATCTTGGCATTTTTGTTTTGTTTTTTTGATGTTTGGCGACTTTTCGTACTTACTAGCCAAACCTCGGGTGAAATTAATAAACCAGAATAATTGTGTTAATGTACGCTGTATTCATGTGTTCATGTCTATACTTGAACACATGAACACTCGAACACAGTCTTTAAATGTTGAGCATTTTCTTTACTCGGTCTTTGTCTGACGGATGAACTAGGGTCATCTTAGTAAGATTGCGCTTCTGCTTGGTCTCCTTTTTAGTAAGGATATGGCTTTTGAAGGCATGCTTACGCTTAATCTTGCCCGTCCCGGTCAGCTTGAAACGCTTTTTCGCGCCTGACTTGGTCTTTGCTTTCGGCATCGTTACATTTATTTAGTTAAGTTAGACATAAGAAATCCTGCCAGAAGGGTGAATAGTTCCCTCACTGGCAGGATTCCCGAAAATTTATGAGATATATTTTAACTCTTTTTTGCGGGTTTGGGGGCGAGCATCAGAAACATCCGCTTACCCATTAGCTTAGGCATCTCTTCAACTTTCGCTTCCTCTTCTAATGCCTGAGCAAAACGCAAAAGTAGCATTTCTCCTCGTTCCTTAAATACAATAGATCTTCCCACGAAGTGTACGTAGGCTTTCACTTTCGCTCCGTCTTTCAAAAATCCTTGCGCGTGCTTCAGCTTAAAGTTGAAATCATGGTCGTCAGTATTGGGACCAAAGCGAATCTCCTTCACCACTGTTTTCTGTGACTTCGCCTTAATCTCTTTCTGCTTTTTCTTCTGTTCGTACTTGAACTTAGAGTAATCTATGATCTTACAAACCGGAGGATCGGCTGACGGTGAAATTTCCACCAGATCTAATCCCTGATCCTGCGCCATTTGCAGTGCTTCTTTTACATCGTGAATCTCGTTGTCGGCATTTTCTCCGACTACCCGTACGTAGGGAGCGCGAATGCGCTGATTGACCTTGTAAGGTTCTTCCCGTTTGATGGGCCCTCGTCGTCGTTTAAATTTGCTAATAGTTACCTCCTGGTTTAGTGAATATTTTGAACCTGCAAATATCGGTAATTAATCATTCTATCCAATATTTGCTTACTATTTATACCGAAGTATCCAGGAAAAAGTTTTAAGCAATTCTGACATATTGATTCCCTACAATACAGAGCGGAACATTATATCAGTTTTTTCACCAAAAAAAGAGGGCTACCTCCTTTTCAGAAGGTGCCCTCTTCACTCACCAACCTATATCTCCACTTATTCTATCCGGGTGAAAGAGTAGGTGTAATCACCCACTTTCTCCCAATCAATTTCAGTCTTACTTAAACTCCAGCTTACTTCTATCTGGCTACTCAGTGCATCTACCTGAGCTCCGCTCACTTGCACCGTTCGTGTGCTACTACCATCGCTAGAGGTGAAGGTAATCTGAGAACTGTCTTGTTGCCAAGTGCCCTGCTGACCCACAGTTGGGGCTGCTGGGTGACTACCCTTCACTTCGTAGTCAGATGGTGTGCCTGACGCATCAAAATGTAGGGTAATAGTGTAAGCAGGCATAGGAACTATGGCCTGCCCGTTAAGCGTAGCTTCGGTTAACTGAAAATCTACCGCTTGCGGAGCAGGCTCTTCACTTTTCTTACAAGCTGCTACCGCCATGAGTCCTAGCAGTAGTATGGATATAATCACTTTATTCATTTTTCTATATTTTAATAAGTTCACTGTTCTATTTCTTGATGACGAGGCGGGTACTTACTCCGTTGTCTAATTGCAAGAGGTAAATACCCGGCTTCAGCGCTTCGGACTGTAGCTGGTTCAAGCCTCCCTTCAGCGAGAAATTACGAATTTGCTCACCCTGGGGACTAAACAGGCTTGCCGACCGAATAGAGGTGTTGGCTGGTAAACGCACCTGCCACTGATCCACTACCGGGTTGGGATAAATGGAAATTCCCTGCTTTTGGAGATCAGCAATGGAAGTCACACCACCTACGGTAAAGGCCGTATCTACCGAGCAGCCATTTCGGTCAGTCACGGTTACGGAGTAGTCATTGGGTACTAAATCGCTGATAGTTGCAGTGGAATCTCCGGTGCTCCAGACGTAGGTGTAGGGAGCTGCTCCGCCCATTACAGCCAAAGTGATACTACCATTTTCAGGGTACTCGGTAGATTCCGTTACTTGTCCAGTTACTTCTAAAGCAGCAACTTGCCCTACTACGTGATTTTCAGTAGCTACACAGCCATTGGCATCGCGTACATACACGGTGTATTCTCCAGCGGCAACTCCGTCTAATTGATTACTTTTCTGATAATTTTCTCCATCTAGACTGTACTGATAAGGTCCGGTTCCACCCTGGGCGGTAACGGCGATAAAGCCTGGTTCGCAGGTTTCATCTTTCCCCGTAGTAGAGAATGATAAAGCGTCGGGCTGACCCACACTTGCTTCCGCCCCAGTTACGCAGCCGTTGGCATCTCTGACGGTGATAGAATAATCACCCGCAGTAAGCTCTGAGAAGATACTATCTGATTGGAAGGTAACACTGTCTAAACTATACTCATAAGGAGCGATACCACCCGTTGGGGTTACGGTTATACTGCCATCATTACTACCATTACACTTTACATCAGCAACATTCACCGAAAGTTGAATATCGCTAACCGTTAGCGTGAACGATACTGAGTCCGTTCCACAGGCATTGGTCATAATCGCCGTGTAGGTTCCGGCATCAGTTGCAGAAACTGAATTTATCGAAAACGCATCAGATGTAGCATTGGCAATGACTACTCCATCCTTTTTCCACGCATAAGTAGCTGTATTTTGAGAGTTCAAGATTACTGACCAGGATTGTCCAGCACAAGCGGTCATATCCTCGGGCTGAGTAGCCAGTGGCGCGATACATACCACCAGCGCTTGAAAAGAGTTTACTTGTCGAACAGCCATTAGCTCCTCAAAGGTATCAGTTGATAGATCGTAGGCATAGATACCCCGAGGACTGCCTGAACTAGTTTTATAAAAGCTACCGTAAACTCTTCCGTCGGTTCCTTCG
Organism: uncultured Flammeovirgaceae bacterium; assembly: GCA_937883755.1. Lineage (GTDB taxonomy): Bacteria > Bacteroidota > Bacteroidia > Cytophagales > Cyclobacteriaceae > Tunicatimonas. The sequence continues at coordinate 101,360 of CAKZYA010000015.1, forward strand.
CTAATCTGATTGGAATATGACTGGTTCAATGCGCGTATTCCTTGAGTGTTGAAGAAAAACTCAGTAGTAATTACATCAGTACTCGGATCTAGTTCTAGTAAAGCACCAAAGTTTAAGTTGTATGTTTCCAGGTATAGTTTACCGTTAGAATGAAGCATGAAGCCAGATCGGGTAGCTCGAGCATCATTATTAGCAAAACCTTTAACGATTACCATCTGGTCGTTAGCAATATCGTACTTGTAGATAGCCCCGTAACCATTAGCGGCTCCAGATTGGGTTAATCCATACAAGTAGCCATTCACCAACACTTGCTGACGAGGATCACGCCCGGTTGTGGCATTGTCAAAGTCTTGTAATAACTCGTATTGCTTGGTTTGTAGATTGAATCGAAAAATCCCTCCGTAATTATTTGCTCCACCATTGGTTACTACACCGTAAAGGTTATCCCCATCAAATTGATAAGCATAGCGAGAATAGTCTCCATCTACCGTGTTAAAATTTAGTAGAGTATCTAGCTCATACGTATCTGGATTGAAAGAAAAGAGGTACCGAGCATCGGTGGAAGGGCTACTACTACCTCCACCACCACCTCCTACCAGCAAAGGATTTATTCGAGAATTGATATTCCCGTTGCCATCGTAGGCTACTGCTCCATACAGCAAACCATCAGACCCTGCCGTCAGGTAATAGTTAGACAAATACAGACTATCGTAGTTAAAATTGTAGCGACCTACTACCTGCCTTGTGCTGGGCAAGTATTCGTAGATAGTTCCCCCATCATACCTTCCACCGTCATCGGTTAAACCAAAAAAACGATTATCACTCGTTTGAACTACCCTCCCCCTCGGATCTTCTCCAGCTGGATATTCATTGAATACCACTTTTCCGCCAGCTTCTCGTGTAGTAGAATTCACCGTAATAATCGCCCCATCCTCGAAATAGTCACCATCGCTACTGGCGTAGATCAACTGACCATCAGGTGCGAGCAATACTTTACCTTCTCCCCAGACGATATTTCTATCAAAAGACAACACCTGATAAATCGAGTCTTCAGTAGAAGAGTATCTAAAAAGTACTCCTCGCCCTTCATCTCCACCATCATCATTAGTCATCCCGTAGATGTCGCCATTAATCAGAGAAAGCTCATACACTCCATCACCAATATCGTCTCTGTCAAGCTCCGCCTTCAGCAAAAATTGGTCAGTAGCTGGATTAAATGAGAAAAATGCATAAGGGCTGCTATTAGAAACCCTTTCATTCAAGCCTCCTCCTCCACTACTACTAGTGTTTTGTCTGATTATACCGTATAATAACCCGTCAGGTGCGATAACCAGATTCGTTTGAGGATTGCTGCTGCTCACGCTACTATCAAATTCATACTCTAGTGCAAATGCTCCGGTGGTAGGGTTAATGCTAAATAGTACCCCATCATCATTGGCCCCGCCAGATCGAGTAACCCCGTACAGTAGACCATCACTAGCCTGTACTAGTTCAACACTAGGCCGCTCGCCATCCGTTTCTGAAAAATGGTGCAATACGGTGATAACGTTACCTACCGGATTAAGCTCAAAAACAACTCCGTCTCCATTATTACCACCCTCACGAGTAGTACCATAAATTTTGCCATTGGAAGCCAGCATCAATTGCTGATAAGTATCATTACCCCCACTGTTGCCCAACTCGGAAAAGGTATTGGTTAACAAATTGTAGCTAAATAGATCACCATTATACCAAGTACCGTAGAGCGTATTTTTCGGTCCCGCGATAAGCGCCGTAGGATTATTATCTACAAAATCGTGCAGTACGGTAATACTATCGTTGGGATAATCATAACGATAAAGTGTACCGTTATCATAAATTCCGTAGTAATCGGTGATACCGTAGTAGCTACTATCGTGTTGGATAAAACTGATCGGGTAACCGCCCCGGTTTCTGGGGGAGAATTCTACCGTTTGCGTTAAGCCTAAACCATTGAGTTGAGCTTCATAAATTTCACCATCGTCGTAATCATCAGTAATGATGAGTTTGGACTGGGCGGGGAGTTGATAGTACACCACCACGCCCAATAGCCAAAGGAGAACCTTCTTCATTTGCATAAATGTTTGAATTGTTAATAATTGATTCTGATAAAATCTGGCAGGTAGGTGGTGTAAAGAAGGCAGTAATCAGGTTAGACCTCTCGATCGGGTTATGGCTCGACCACAAGGCGGACACTGACCCCACTATCTAGTTGTAGCAAGTATACCCCTGGCATGAGCTTTCCTGTGTTCAAGCGGTTGAGCCCACCCCGAAGTTTGTACCGATCAACTAGTTCTCCACTAGCCCGGTAGAGCGTAGCTGACTGGATGCGAGTGTTTGTCGGTAATTCCAAGCGAAGCTGATCTACCACTGGGTTGGGATATATTTGAATGCCCTGCTGCTGCAAATCGGCGATAGAAGTCACACCACCCACGGTGAAAGTGGTATCCACCGAGCAGCTATCACGGTCGGTGATGGTTACTGCGTACTCGTTGGGAGCTAAACTGCTAATAGTTTCGGTGGTATCACCGCTACCCCAAAGAATATTGTAAGGAGCATTGCCTCCGCTAATGTTGAGCGTAATGCTCCCGTTTTCGGGAAACTCGGTAGACTCACTAATGGTCGCCGTGACCGAAAGTGAGGTAACCTTCGCGACAGTATGCAGTTCGGTAGCTACGCAACCATTGGTATCGCGTACATACACCGTGTACTCCCCAGCGGCAACTCCTTCTAGTTGATTACTCTCTTGGTAATTTTCGCCATCCAGGCTGTATTCATACGAACCCATCCCACCCTGAGCAGTTACCAAAATAAAAAACCGTTCGCAAGTCTCATCTTTACCCGTGGTAGAGAGCGATAAAGCATCAGGCTTGCCGATAGTTACCGCTAACTCGGCAGCACATCCGTTGGCATCTCTGACGGTGATAGAATAATCACCCGCAGCTAGACCCGTGAAGGTGCTATCCGGCCGAAAGGTCGCATTATCGAGACTGTATTCGTAGGGTGCTGTACCTCCGGTGATCTGACTAATTGTTATCTTCCCATCATTTGAGGTAGGGCAACTAACGTCCTGGGCAGACGCAGTAGCGGTGATGTTGATACTGTTTTCTATGGTAAAGGACTGACGGGTAGAGCAACCGTTAGCATCTTTTACCGTAGCGGTGTACTCGCCCACAGGCAGTTGTCCAAATAAAGTACTATTCTGAAAATTCTGCCCATCCAGGCTAAAGCTGTAAGGCGATGTACCTCCACCCGCTGTCAGGGTAATGCTGCCTGCACTTTTTCCATCGCAGCTATTATCAGTTATGGTACCACTCAGTGTGAGCACATCTGGCCCTGAGATAGCAACGCTATCCGTAATCTGGCAATCGTTAGCATCCTTAAAGTAGATCGTTTGGGTTCCTATCGGTAGGCTATCCACCGTAAAGGTCAATCCACTAGACGATACCGCTCCGGCGTAATCAAAAGTAACACCATCTCGGCTGTAGTAGTAGCCTCCTGAACCGCCTTCTAAGGTTACCTCGGCAGAGCCGTCGGCAGTATTGGCACAACTGGTGAGAGAATCTTCCAGTATGCTAGTGACGATCAGGGCAGTTGGGTCATTGAGTGTGGTAGGAAACGTGCGTTCACACTGCCCGTCAGTAATGGTTAACTGATAGCTACCTGCTAAGAGACTGTCGAACACCGGACTGCTTTGAAAATTTCCTCCATCAATAGCATACTGATACGGACCACCGTTACCCCCGCTGGGTGAGTCAATAGTTAAGCTGCCCGTTCCGCCGGGACAGGCAATTTCTTGGCGGGCGATGGCAAAGCTAAGGGGTGAATTTTTGGTGACAGTAAGTTCTATTAGCGAGTCCAGCCCATCTTGGGCAGTAAAAGAGGCAGTATACGTTCCAGCAGTGGAGATCGTCTGTCCGTTGAAATCTACCGTCTCGCCAAAGCAAAGGTGAGCAGTACTACTGGAGAAGTACTGCTTTTTAAAGTAGTACACCACTCCGCTGTCCAGCCCCGTAGCAGCTACCAGCAGACGATCTCCACTGCTGGAACGTACTGAAGCTCCAAATTGAGCTTCATTAACTGTATCCGAAGGAGTAATAGTTTGGGTAAGGGTAGCCCCGCTAGTAGTAAGGTCATATGCCATTACCACTCCGGGTCTTAGATTGACATTAATCGTACTTGACCGAGCTAGCCCGTAAAATAGCCGACCGTCATCAATATCCATCCCAGTGTATATTGACTGACCGGGGAAGTCAGGTTCAATAATACCCGGAAGGCTGACTGAAATTAGATAATCTTGATCTTGAAGAGGCGCACTCGACCATCCCCCCGCAGGTTTCACAAAAACGAGTACCCCGGCGTTGCCTATTCTTGATGACACTGCCACAAAATCGCCTTCAGCCGCAATCTTTCCACCAAAATCTTGATTAGCGGCTCGGTTACTGAACTTGAATGTTACATCACCGCTATTTTTAGATACCCAGCCACTTCCTTTCTCAAACATATGAATAGTACCAGCATCTCCACCCGTAGCAGCTCCGGATACTAAATAATCATCAGTTAGTACCAAGCTATTCCCCAATCTATCACCAGTTACAGTGGGATGAATGAAGTCAGCCTCCAATGTAGCAGTTGTCCAACTAGCTGCTACGCTTTTGGTATATATAAATATTTTACCTGAGCTGGTAGTATGCCCATTGGCAAGGGGAGTAGCTACCGCTATGGTATTGCCTTTTAACTCGACACCCTGACCGAAAAAGTCACCCACTGAGGCTCCAGGTTTGGTTAGCGAAGTAGTTTCAGTAGCATCTGCCCAACCTGACGTTGGTTTCTCAAAGATATATACTTTACCTGCGGAAGAAGAAGTACTAAACGCCTGCCGAGGGGCACCCACCACAATTACATCGCCCTCAATCGCCACATCGAACCCAAACTCACCCTGACCTGATGCGTCGGATGCAGTAAGTTTGGCGCGTTGTACCCATTGGTCATTAACTAGTTCAAATACATAAGCAGCCCCTTCCTCCCGGGGATTAGTGTAGTAGCCCGTCGCACCTACCACGGCGAAATCACCGTCTACATCGATAGACTCGCCAAAGCGAAAACTACCGGAAACACTGGGAAGATCGTTGGCACTGAATTTCTGAATCTCGCGCCATTGCTGTGCCCGCGAGGTTTGGAAAATAGATAGCAACAGCACAAGGGTGATTGCGTACCTGATAAATTGTATCATCATGACTGTTTGTTAAGTGAAGATAAACTTGTCAGGCAGGTGGTGTAAGAACCGCTAGAATTCGTAGATTTTTTTACCTAGTAATTCCGGGTTTCTAGAAAGGTAGAGTAAGAGCTATACTACGCAAGGGCAGATGGATAAGCGTACCCGATGGGTTGAGCAGCGAAGCTTAACCGGAATAAGCGTTTTGAGGAGGAAGACTACCCTAGTTGGGAGAGCCGATGTACTAAATGTTCTCGTTTTCGCACCGAAACAGGCAAAGTGCTGCCGTTAGAAAGGTGAAGCGTACCACCATCGGCCTTGTCGAGGCGACGTATTTTCTGTAAATTGACCAGGTGAGAGCGGTGGACGCGGAAAAACTCTTGCGGTTCTAGTAGGGTTTCGTATTCCTTCAAATGCTGAGAAACGGTGATTTTGCTACCATCTTCCATATGAAAAGTGGTATAGCTACCATCGGCAGCGCACCAGAGAATGTCAGCGAGGTTTACCACGTGTAAACTTTCACTCTCCCGCAGCACTAGCTTACGACTTTGGGAGGATACACCTTGAGCATTCTCCAGTAGCACCCGCAATTGCCGATCTGCCTGATCCTGCTTCAGATGTAGTAGCGAACGTACCCGCTCTACAGCAGCTATCAGTTCGTGGCTAGCGACAGGCTTGAGCAGATAATCTACCGCACTAAACTTGAAGGCTTCGATAGCATATTGGTCGTAGGCCGTCACGAAAATGACCTGAAAATTGCGTTCGGGGCAACGGCGGAGCAGGTCAAAACCGCTTCCCTGATGAAGCATAATATCTAAAAACACTAAATCGGGTTGATGAGTGGCAATCTTTTCCAATCCTTCATCAATACTTGAGGCTTTTCCAATAACTTCTACCGAAAGGGCTTCGCCCCGTAGCATAGCCACCAGATTTTCAGCAAAAGCGGGTTCATCATCTACCACCAGTGTACGGATTTTGGTATCATCCATAAATCAGGGGTAGTAAAAAATTAACTCGAGTGCCACTCGTTTGGCCTTCTTCCCGTAAATCCTGAATCCACAGGCGAGCTTGCTTCTTTAGGCTCTTTCGTAACATAAGTAGCCGATTTTGGGTAATAGTCGTAGCTAATGACTGATGCGGAGCCGTATCGGTTAGGGTGGTTGCCATCGCAATGCCCACACCATTGTCCTCAATTACGATCTGTAGTTGCCCTTGCTGCTGGCTAATCTTCAGTAAAAGATGTCCCGGTTCGGATTTTTGGGCTAGTCCGTGTTCAATAGCATTTTCCAGAAAGGGTTGGGTAATCATAGGGGGAATGCGCAACTCGTCGATTTCTAGCGAATCATCTATTTCAACTTCGTAGGTAAAAGGCGGATCGTAGCGCATCCGTTGCACTTCCAGGTAGTTCTCAATAAAGCTTAGCTCCTGCTCTAGCGAGATAAACTCATGCTGATTGAATTCCAGTATCTGGCGAGTAAGCTGGGAAAATTGCGCCAAACAGTCGGCGGTCTTCTTACGGTCGTCGTTCCAGTAAATTAGCTTCTGAATGGCGTTGAGCGCATTGTACAGAAAGTGAGGATTCATCTGTACCCGCAGTAATTTCTGCTGTAGTTTCAATTCGTCTTGTCGTTTTCGTAATCGTAACTGACGATAAGCAATCCAGCCTAATAGCAATAAAAGAGCACCCAAGGCTAAACCCGTAAATAGCCAAATTCGCTGCTGACTAATTTGTAGTGACTGGATTTGACTTTGCTGTTCTAACGAAGCAATTTGAACTTCTTTTTGCTCGGTCTCATACTCTGCCCGTAATTTCTCAATCTCCGCATAGTTGGCTTGGGTGACCATACTATCTTTATGCACAATATGCTTCTCGTAAGCGCGTAGTGCAGCCTCAAAATCGCCTTGTTTTTGGTATAAAGTGTGCAGATGATCGTAGGCATTAGCCGCAATCCGAAAGTTCTGAATGCTATCGGCCAAGCGAGCAGCTTCTGTGGAGGAAGCTATCGCCATCGGAATATCATCTTTAAGCTCATAAATATTTGCTGAACTAATTAGGGCGTTGGCTTTGGTGTAAATTCGTCCGCTGCTGTCGGCGTACTGAAGCGTGAGTTTATTATAATAAATAGTTGAATCAATATCCTCGAGATACCTAAAGTTAAGGGTGATTGTCCGCAATGACCGTACTGATAAGGGGAAGAACCGCACTTCTTTTGAACGCTCAAAAGCCTTTTTTAAATAGTAATTGGAGGTATCATACTGCTCTTTGATAGAATAGTACGTACCCAGATTACCATAGCAAATACCCGCACTTCGGCGATTATCGGCCTCAGCTAGTACGACTGCTTTTTCCAGATACTGCCGGGTTAATTCATCATAACGGATACGATCAGCTTCAGTACCTAACTCGTTATCTGGCGAGGAAAGCTCCCCGTACAATGCACCTAAATTGATAGCCGTTGCCATTTTCTCATACGGTAAATCGTTGGCTTCGGCAACCCGTTCGGCCTCATGACCAAAACGCAAGCCTTTTTCGTAATTGCCCTGCATGTGGTGAATACCCGAAAGAGCTACTAAAAGCCGCGATCGCACCTGATTGAGATTAAAATAACTGAACCGTACGGTTTGCTCCAGGTAGTCTAACCCTTGCTCAATAGCATCTTCTGCTGCCCGATAGTTGTCCTGCTTTCGGTGAAATACTCCTATATTTTGCCCCGCTTTAGCCGCTAGAGGATAGTCTCCTGACAAAACTGCTTGCTGTTGCACCTGCTGAAAAATACGAAAAGCCGTTGTGTCCTCTTTTACTAAAAACCCATTGAAGTAATCTAGATATAGCTGAACATTTGGCTCATCGGCCTGGTACGTTTCTATTTTTTCCATTAGCCGCTGGAGGCTGTCTTTATCTTTGCTTCTGATATCGTAAGCCTGTTGGATAAGCTTCGGCAAATCAATAGAAGTGTCAGAAGATTGAGAGAGCAATGGCCAGGCGAACAGAAGGAAGGCACTGCACAACGTCAGCTCTCGCCAGCCTTGCCAAAACAGATATGGTATCTTCATTAATTAATCAGTCAATTGAAAAGCAGTTTGTATTCTTTACTTTTCAATATAGCTGATTAGAGAAAATAAATGCAACCAATTGACAAGCGTTACATTTAAAACCATGAACGTATGTTATTTTACAACGATCGAAAGTAAGTGATTACAATTATCCCGAAAAAATAGCTGATAAAATTGAGAGAAACTTCCACTACAAATGCCTTCTTCTGGGCTTTGTCTGTTCGTGAATAACTCTTATGGCAGTACTTATCTGTTTTTCAATATCTTTAATCTTATTAATTGAGTGAATCACGTGACGCTTTTTACCCAATGAGAGCTTTTTAAAAATAGCTATTAGGTCGTCATCTTGTTCTAGGAGAGCTTCCAAGACTTCGGGCATTTCAACCCCTAACGGATTTGGATCTTCATGAAGAGTGAAATGCAATGTATCGCCCAATTTCTTATTAGCAGCTTTTAGATTTTTACTACCCAGAATGATAAAGAAATTTCCATCACCCAAGTGATTCAATCCACACTGAAATGTCACGTTTTCTTCAAGGGTACAGATGAAGCGGGTGAGGCGTTTGTTCTCCAGCCGATTGACAAACTCAGCCGGAATAGTGAGGTAAAAGTATCCTCCTTTTCGCTTTTCTAACTGCTGTATTATCTGCTTTTCCTCAAAGAGAATTTCTTGTTTCGACATATTGCTTTAAACCACTAAGATCCTTTAAATGCATTCGATGTACCCACTTTATGATACCTCCAAAATAAGCAATAAGGAAGTGAGGTTTCTTTAATAGTTCATTGAACCATAAACTGACTTCGGTACGCTTATCGGGTAGTTCTTTAAGTATAAACGAAAGACGAACATCATCCTCGAAGGGAGCTACGTAGCTCTTGAGATAAAAGTCTACTTGCTCATTCTCAGTTAAACCCGTAACTTCTTGATAACCAAACTCTTTTCCATTTTTTGAATATACTGTTTGGGCACCAATGATACCATCCGTATTTTTCACCAAGCACTCCGATTTGGTTTCGGTAGGCCAGGCACTCCAATCCATTAGTTGCTCCTGAAAGCGAATGGCATCGTAAACTTTTGAAATCGGAGCTTGTACGATAATGGTCTCAATGTACTGAATCCGATTGGGAAGAAAGATAGTAAGTAGGAGGAGAGCTACCACAATACCTCCGCCGACTGCTAGTAGAATTGTCAACACCATTTTTTGTGCTTTAAATTTTATTCCAAATTTAGGAAGCACATTGCTAGCAAAATTTGCCATATGACAAAAAATTAGCCTTTCTTTGCCCGTAATCGGCTCATGGAGCTTTGGGTAATACCGATAAAGCTGGAAATATAGCGGAGTGGATAGCGGGAAAGCCAGTTTTTTTCTTCTTCTACTCGTTTGTATCGTTCTGCCGCTTCATCGCTCTGAAAGGACATTACATTTTTAGCGAGATTAACGAAAGCTATTTCCACCGTTTTTCTCAGCAAAGTATTGTAAGCATTGGATATTTGTGCTAGTTGATCGCTTTGCTGTTTAGAAATGACATAAACCACAGTTGGCTCAATAGCTTCAATAATAATTCTGCTTTTCACTTGATCAAGATAGCTTTCCAGATCGGTAAATATCTGTCCAGCAGTAGCAATCCAAACCGTATAGTCCTGATCGTTTTTATGATAGTACAGCCGCATGGTACCACTTTCTAGAAAGTAATATTGCTTACAAACTTGGGCAGCCTTCAATAAAAATTGCCCTTTGCGTAACTCAACTTTTTCTAAATGCTCGAGTATTTCATCTACCTCTTCAGCACTAGCTTGAGAAAGTGTTCTTACTTGGTCTTTGATTACTTGCATCTTGGTTTCTCTGCGAGGCCATTATTGCCAGTCGCGACAACCTACAACTGCTCCGAAAAATAATTGATAAAATCGGGTAAACTGTAGGTTCCCACATCGCCCTGCCCGTGGCGACGTACTGATACCGAACGGTTTTCGGCTTCTTTTTCACCTACAATTAGCATAAACGGAATCTTGGTTACTTCCGCATCTCGGATTTTTCGGCCAATTTTCTCATCCCGATGATCTACCGCACCTCGAATATCTCGTTCTTCCAGCATCGCTAGCACTTCATCGGCGTAATCGGCGTACTTTTCGGAAATGGGTAGGATAGCAAACTGTTCAGGAGCTAGCCACAGTGGCAGATTTCCCCCGGTATGTTCCAGTAAAATGGCTACGAAGCGCTCCATAGAACCAAAAGGAGCGCGATGAATCATTACTGGCTGGTGCTTTTGATTATCAGCACCGATATAGGTCAAATCAAAGCGTTCGGGCAGATTATAATCTACTTGGATAGTTCCTAATTGCCACTGCCGTCCGAGCGCATCGTTTACCATGAAATCTAGCTTTGGCCCGTAAAAAGCCGCCTCGCCGTATTCAGTAACGGTTTTTAATTCTTTTTCAGTAGCCGCTTCCACAATAGCTCGTTCAGCAAGCTCCCAGTTTTCATCAGTACCGATGTATTTTGATTGGTCTTCCTGATCGCGTAGCGAAATTTGAGTGGTAAAATCCTCAAAACCCAATGAGCCAAAGACGTAGAGCACCAAGTCAATTACTTTTTTAAACTCATCCTTCACCTGATCGGGTCGGCAAAAAATATGGGCATCATCCTGAGTAAATCCTCGAACGCGAGTCAGTCCGTGCAATTCGCCGCTTTGCTCGTAGCGGTATACAGTACCAAACTCAGCGTAACGGATAGGCAATTCTTTATAGGAATGTGGTCGGCTCTGATAGATTTCGCAGTGGTGCGGGCAGTTCATTGGTTTCAACAAAAACTCTTCACCTTCGTGCGGAGTGCTAATTGGCTGAAACGAATCTTTGCCGTATTTCTCGTAGTGACCGGAGGTTACATACAAATCTTTGTGGCCGATGTGGGGGGAGATTACCGGAAGGTAACCGGCTTTCTGTTGGGCTTTTTTAAGAAAATTCTCCAACCGCTCGCGCATGATTACGCCTTTGGGTAGCCACAGCGGCAAACCCTGCCCTACTCTTTCTGAAAAAGTGAACAGCTCTAATTCGCGGCCCAGTTTGCGATGATCGCGCTTTTTGGCTTCTTCTAATAGCTCCAGATACTCCTTTAGCTCTTTCTGCTTCGGAAAAGTGATGCCGTAAATGCGGGTAAGCTGCTTGTTTTTTTCATCGCCCCGCCAGTAGGCACCCGCCACATTCATAAGCTTAATCGCCTTAATAAATCCGGTATTAGGAATATGTGGTCCCCGACACAAATCCACAAAATTTCCCTGCTGATAAAAGGTGATTTGACCATCTTCTAGCCCGTCAATCAACTCCAACTTGTATTCATCACCCTTTTCGGTGAAGTAGTCAACCGCATCAGCTTTACTAACATCTCGTCGCTCATACGTATTCTTCTGGCGAGCTAGCTCCTGCATTTTGGCCTCAATCTTAGGCAAATCGTCCTCGCCTAGTGATTGGTCGCCTAAATCTACGTCGTAGTAAAAACCATTAGCGATGGGCGGACCAATACCGAATTTTATACCCGGATATAAACCTTCTAAAGCCTCGGCTAGCAAGTGAGCTGAAGAGTGCCAAAAGGCTGATTTACCTTCCACATCGTTCCAGGTAAGTAGCTGTAGCTGGGCATCGTGATCTATTGTACGAGTAGCATCCCACACCTCGCCATCTACTTTTGCTGCTAGTACATTGCGAGCCAGTCCTTCGCTAATACTTTGGGCAATTTCCAATCCAGTAACACCTGAAGGATACGATCGTTGGCTTCCATCAGGTAAAGTAATTTGTATTTCTTCGGCCATGGTTAGGGATTCGGTTTTTCGGGAGTGATCGATTGAATTGACGGCACCCCCTGTTTCATTCGCTGGAATTCCTCTTCCTGCTTTTTGCGCCACAAATATGCAACTTTTCCCCGTAGATCATCAAGCTCCTGTTGGGCTATTTGATGAATGTTGTACTGCTGCATGGAATCGAGCTCTAAAATTTCTTCGTACTGCTTAATTGCCCGCGAATAGTTATAGCGCTTATTCTGCACCCGAGCCAACGTTAGCATAGCTTGCTTATCGTCAGACCGGGTATTCAACAATTGGCGAGAATAGTATGCTGCCGAATCGTAACGACGATCTTGGTAGTGTACGTTTTGCAACTCCCTTAATACCACCGGGGTTACTCCCTGAGTTTTTATGCGGTACAGTACCATACGAGCACTATCTTCGTAGCCAGTCTGGCGTAAGATCCGAGCTTGTTGCAGTAGCAAACGGCTGTCTTGAGCATTTTTAGGCTGCTCAAGAATTTTATCCATATAGGATTTTGCCCGGTTGTAATCACCAGTATTTACATAAAAATCTACTAACACTCCGTACACTGCCACGGCATCGGCTCCCAACTCAAGACTTTTTAGTAGGTTTTTTTCAGCCGCTAGAGTATCGCCCAGCATGACTTGAGCTTTGCCCTTACGAAAATAGTTTTGAGGATTCTTAGGGACGTACAGCAGAGCACTATCACTGTAACGCAGAGCATCTTCAAAATAGTTACTATTGATACTGGCTTCAGCCAGAATATCGTATATTTCAATTAGGTCGCCCCCCTTGCTGCGGGCAAGTTTTGCCGCCCGTACTGCTTCACGATTTTGCCCCTTCAAGAGCAATGCCCGGGCACTTATCAAATGGTAGGCAGGAATATCTTTATCAATCTCAATAGCTTTCCGAATACTCGCTAGTGCATTGTTAGTCTTATTTTGCTGGAGCAATAGCGCAGCTCGGCGGTAGTACGCTTCTGCATTATCTGGCTCATCCTGGATGACCTCATCTACCCATGCCAGGGCGTAGGTATAATATTCCTCATCAAAGGTAGGCATTTCAGGAATATGGTAAGCCTCCTGGGAAGTGCAAGCTGCTAATGCACCTAGAAGTATTACGAAGCATCCGAAAATTAGTCTCGCTGAAATTGTCATTTGTGGTTTGTTTCTTGACGTGTTCAGGCCACTGTGGAACAGTGTTAAAGTGTTCAAGATTATATCCTACACTAACACCTGAATACACGAAAACGTTAGCACCTCTTTTCAAACACAATTTTCCGAAAAATCATTGACAAATTAAGAGTAAAAACTCTCTACATCTTTCATCTGATTGGTTCCTTCAGCATATTGGGCAAAATTGAAGCCAGGGTGTAAACTGTAGGCTCCTATTTCTCCTTGCTTACTAATTGCTAAAAACCCAATCTGAATATCTTTCGCATTTTTTTGTTTTGAGATTCGGCGTACTGCTTTTTCGCAGGCTTGTTGAGGCGAGTTACCCTGGCGCATAAGCTCTACAATCAAATGGGCACCACATACTTTAATAACTGCTTCGCCCATGCCAGTAGCGGTAGCGGCTCCAACTTCATTGTCTACATATAGTCCTGCTCCAATAATAGGCGAATCGCCAACCCGACCGTGCATTTTGTAGGCCAGACCGCTAGTAGTACAGGCACCAGATAGGTTTCCATCGGCATCCAGAGCCACCATACCAATAGTATCATGATTTTCTACATTGATAATTGGCTTGTATTCAGCCTCCTCCATCCATTCTTTCCAAGCTTTCTCAGCTCGCTCAGTTAACAGGTTTTCCTGTTTAAATCCCTGATCTAAGGCAAATTGTAGGGCGCCGTCTCCCACCATCATCACATGAGGAGTTTTCTCCATTACTGCCCGCGCTACCGAAATTGGGTGCTTGATCCCTTCTAAAAACGCCACTGCCCCACATTCGCCGTTTTCGTCCATAATACAGGCATCTAACGTAACGTGACCGTCACGGTCGGGCAAGCCGCCGTAGCCTACACTCAAGTTATCTTCTGCCTCTGTGATTCGCACTCCAGCCTCTACCGCATCTAGCGCCTTCCCCCCTCGTTCTAATATTTTCCATGAGGCAGCGTTGGCATCAATACCGTGTTCCCAAGTAGAAACCACAATTGGTTTAGTAGTGGATTTAGCTAAGGAACGAGAAGTAAAAGCCGATACGGCAGCAGCCCCAGCACTAAGTCGTTTGAGAAAATTTCTACGTCGAATCATCAGGTTTAGTAGTTTAATTAAGGCAATAAAGTAACAAACTTGCCCGATAACCTACAAGGGGGCACTGTTTTTCCTGAAAAAGTGTTGCCGACTCAAAACCCGATCTTGTTCGTATGAATTTTCGTTTTGGTGCCGTCCTTATCTTTCTTTTAATCAGCACTTTAGGCTCAGAAGCTATCCTTGCTCAACGCAATCGCCCCCCCGAACCACCACGACGCTCTACTTCTTCATATACATCAAAATCGAAAAAAGCCATCCAGTATTACGAAGATGCTTTCTCTTTTTTTCTACGTCGGCAGTACGGTCAGGCACTGGAGTTACTAGAATATTGCTTGAAAAAAGACCCAGCTTTTACCGAAGCACAATTGCAAACAGCTAAGATTTACGAAGCCCTCTCCGACATAGCCCGGGCTGAGTATCATTACAAAAAAGTAGTAAAACAGCAGGCGGGAAACCCTAAGTTTGTAGAAGCTCCTTTCCAGCTAGCCAAACTCTACTTTCGGCAGGGCAAATATGAAGATGCTCATAAACAGGCAACGCTCGCACTAGAAACTCCCAAAGCAGCCGGAGTAATTCGAGAAGAAGCTCAAATGTTACTAACAAATATCAACTTTGCTGAAGAAGCCATTCAACAGCCAGTAGATTTTCAGCCCCAGCGGGTGGGAGGTCAATTGCATCAGTTCCCATTGCAGTACTTTCCAGTGCTTACTGTCGATCAACAAAGCCTGATTTTTACGGGAAGGCGCGGTATTACGCCCCGCTACGACGAGGATATTTACATAAGTGAAAAAAATGAACAAGGAGAGTGGCAGGCTCCCGAGTTACTTTCGGAAAACATTAATACAATGCATAACGAGGGCACTTGCACCGTTTCTGCCGACGGGCGCACGCTAATTTTCACCGCTTGTGAAGGGCGCAAAGGTTACGGAAAATGTGACTTGTTTGTAAGCTATAAGAAGGGTGATACCTGGTCGGTACCGAAGAACTTAGGAGCTGAGGTAAACTCATCGGCTTGGGAATCTCAGCCTACACTATCCGCCGACGGAAACACCCTCTACTTTGTATCGGATCGAGAAAGCGGATTCGGAAAGATGGATATCTACCAAACCCAACGCCAAACTGAAGGAACTTGGACGAAGGCAAAAAATGTGGGGGCAGATATTAATACTACCCGTGATGAAGTATCCCCCTTCATTCACGTGAATGGGCAAACGTTGTATTTCGCCTCTAATGGCCGGCCAGGTTTCGGTGGGTTTGATTTATACGTGACCGAACAGCAAAACGGGCAGTGGAAAGAGCCAAAAAATTTGGGGTATCCCATTAATACCTTTGAGGATCAGGCTTCATTATTTATTACCGCTGATGGTCAGGATGCTTACTATTCTAACGAAGAGCAACGACAGGGTGAATATGTCCGCAGCGAAATCTACATGTTTACAATTCCGACCGAGATTCGGGTGCAAAACCGTAGTAACTATGTATTTGGTAAGGTGTACCACGCTCAAACGAAAGAACCGCTAGAAGCGGCTATTGAGCTTATTGATTTACGCCAGCAGCAACGGATCTCATCTGTAGCATCTGATCCGGTAAATGGAGAATATTTAATGGTTCTTACCGAAGGCTCAGAATACGCCCTTTACGTAAACAAAGAAGCTTTTCTATTTAAAAGCTTAACATTTAATTACGTAACTCCATCCGAAGCGTACCTACAGCAGCCAATTGAAATTGATATTTATCTTGATCCAGTAGAAAAAGGTCGGGAAACCGTGCTGAATAACGTTTTTTTCGATACCGATAAATACGAAATCAAAGAAAAGTCGAAATCAGAGCTCGACAAAATCGCAAATTTTTTGCAAGAGAATCCAGATATTTCCGTTTCTATCAATGGGCATACTGATAATGTAGGCTCAGATGCATACAATCAAACCCTTTCTGGTAAACGAGCCAAAGCAGTATACGACTATCTAATTCAGGTAGGGATAGCTGCCGAACGATTGGCTTACCAGGGTTACGGTGCCGAAAAACCTATTGCTGATAACAACACTGCCGAAGGTCGCCAAAAAAATCGGCGGATTGCATTTGAAATATTATAGTAATGCTTTACCTTTTCGCTTAAATTAGATGAATTGTGGAATGATATTTTGTCGCTATTTTCCAACTGATACTGATTGCCGTGAAGCCTCTATTTAGGGTGCAAGACTACAGTCTCGCGGAGTGGATACCCTTCTTGCGGTTAATATCGGTTCCCTTCATTTTGCTACTAATTGGTCTAGAAATCAGGCTTTTAGCAGCTTTTGCGTACTTTATTAGCTTCTGTAGCGATGCGCTAGATGGGTTTGTCGCCCGCACCTTTAACATGGAGTCAGATCGCCGGGGTCGGCTCGATTCTATTGCCGATGAATTTTTGTTATCCGCCGGAGTTATTGGACTTTACGTTTTTGAACCAGTCTTTTTTTCTGAGAACTTTTTCTGGATTTTCACAGTCATTGGACTTTATATTTTTCAATTGCTGTTTGCCTTAATTCGTTACGGCACCTACTCTAGCTTCCACACTATTTCGGCTCGGGCAGCCACGGTGGTGCAAGCAATATTTTTTATGAGTATGCTTTTCTTTGGACCTCAACCCTGGCTATTCGCCGTGATGATCGGTTTGTCATTGGTAGACTCTCTAGAAGAAGTTATTCTGATTGCTAGCTTACCCCAGTGGCGAGCTCACGTAAATGGCATTTTCTGGCTCAGAAAAGCTCAACGAGCCGGAAATCAGGAGAAAATTCATCATTAAAGTACCTGGAGCGGGGCGCATGGTGCTTAGAGCCATATGCAGGTTCATCGTCCGCACTTGAACCGCGCATCGGCCGTAATCGATAAAATTACCACTCAATCCGCTTGCCATCGCGGAAGAAGCCACCAGTTGGTCCGTCTTTAGGGAGGGTTGCCGCCCACACAATGCCTTCAGCACCTTCTGCCACGCTACGCGGAGCTTCTTTTCCGCCCATATCGGTGCGAACCCAACCCGGGCCTACTGAATTCACTAAAATACCAGTACCTTTTAGATCGGCAGCAAGTTTAATGGTCAGCACATTTAACGATGCCTTGGAGACACTATAAGCTGGTGTACCTCCTCCCATACCGTCCAGCGCACCCGCTCCACTAGAAACATTGACGATTCGTCCGTAGCCATGTTTTCGCATCAGAGGGATAAAGGCTTGGCTCATCCGCCAGGGCCCGAGCACATTCGTATCAAATGTTTCCTGAACAGTTATGAGATCAGCTTTCTCAGCATTTTGCCAAGTATCATAATTAATACCCGCATTATTGACTAAAACGTCTAGCCGTCCGTAGCGTTCCTCCACGTAGCTTTGCAGTTTTGCTACACTATTGTCATCCGCTACATCCAGTGAGTGATATGATATACGGTCATTATCTAATTCTTTTATCGCCCTTCGCCCTTTCTCTTCATCACGACTGGTTAGAATAACTTCGTAACCCGCTTTGGCTAACTGCCGACAAACTTCTAAACCAATTCCCCGGTTGGCCCCGGTTACTAATGCAATCATTGAATTCATAGATTATCTAAGTGTTTAAGTGTTCAAGCCGCCGTGGAGCGGTGTTCAAGTGTTCAAGTGTTCAAGTGTTCAAGTGTTCAAGTGTTCAAGTGTTCA
>CAKZYA010000016.1 GCA_937883755.1 uncultured Flammeovirgaceae bacterium
CTTTCTGCCAACTACCGTCTTTAGTCCACTTCCTGAAGTGATGGTAGACTACCCCTGACCCTTTACTGAATTTCGGACCGCCGAAAAGTAGAAAATCGGCCGTTATGATCTATGCACAATGTACCTCATCGGGTGTTTTGTAATCAATAGAACTATGGGGCCTAAACTGATTATATTCCTGCCGCCAAGCTTCAATCTTTTCATGGGCATCTTCCAATGATAAGAACCAATTGACGTTCAAACATTCATCCCGAAAACTCCCATTGAATGACCGCGGCGGCGGACCGCTCAATATAGGGATTATCCGTGGGTTTTCCTGGCCGAGAGAAATCTAATATGACTTTGTTATCGTAGGCCCATTTATCCAAGGCTTTTGAGATGAATCCGACATGGAATGTTCACTCCCGTTATCTACTTGGATACGATCGGGAATAGCATTGTTAAGGCAAGTAATATGCTCCATAATAGAAACAACTTCTTCCCCCTTTATGGATTTGCCAGGATAAATACCCAGACATTTTCTACTAAAATTATCCACCACAGTTAAAGCCCGAAATCTTCTGCCGTCAAATAGCTGGTCAGCTACGAAATCCATACTCCAACATTGATTGATACTAGAGACATCTATCCTATCTAGACGATGTGAACCACTTCTACTTCTTCGTGGCCTTTTACTACGTAAATTAAGCCCCTCTAACTTGTAGAGCCTATAAACACGGTTTCTACTATCTCGCCATCCTTCCCTTCGAAGCAGAATATGAACCCTATCTAAACCGTATCTCACTCTAGTCATCGCTATCTCTCGCATTCGCCTTCGGATGGTCTGCTCATCCCTAGCTTGCGATTGATAGTACCACATGGATCTATGTAGTAAAACAAGTTTGCAAGCTCGCCGAATGGTGATCCGATAATCATCCATCATTTGTTGGGCTAATTCTTTGCTCTTAACAGGCTTTAAAGCTTTTTTTTGATGACATCCTGAAGCATCTGTTTATCCAGAGACAGGTCAGCTACTAGTTTCTTCAATTGTGCATTTTCCTCCTTCAATTGCCGGAGTTCACGTAGTTCACTGATCCCCAAACCACCAAACTTCTTTTTCCAATTGTAGAAAGTCGCTTCGCTAATTCCCATCTTACGACAGACTTCTTCAACCTTGGTTCCTGTTTCCGCCTGCTTAAGGGCAAACACAATCTGTGATTCTGTAAATTTTGACTTTTTCATCGTTATCTGCTTTGGTTAATACTACGATTTAAAAGCCAATTTTCTCTAATTATCCGTGTCCGATTTTTTAGTAAGAGGTCACAGGCATTATCGTCAAAAGAACAGATGCTCCTAAAAAAGATATTAAAAGATCTGTGTCCATAGTAACAAATTTAGATTTTAAGAATTGTAGTTAACGTAGGTATAAACAAACCCATTTAATATTTTATAAGAATGCCATTCTATTTAAATTGTATAAACCAACCTTTTCGCACTTCATCGTATAACTCAACTAAATGTAGGTTATGCAAACCTTTTTAGGCTGTATTATTAGCATAAAATATGTATTATTTTCTCTGTGCGAAAGAAACAAAAAAAGAGCAACCCAGTATGAGTTGCTCTTTTGAATTTACAGTCTAGTGTGGACTGGCTGATTACATCATGCCACCCATTCCGCCAGGCATTCCGCCACCACCCATTGGAGGTGCAGCAGCTTCATCTTCTGGCTCATCGGCAATTACGCACTCAGTAGTCAGTAACAGACCAGCAATTGAGGAGGCATTCTCTAATGCTAAACGAGTTACTTTAGTAGGGTCAATAACTCCCGCTTGCACTAAGTTCTCATATTCCTCAGTGCGAGCGTTAAAGCCATAATCACCTTCGCCTTCTCGCACTTTCTGAATAACTACTGAACCTTCTTGTCCAGCGTTTTCAACAATCACTCGGAGTGGTGACTCTAGCGCTAAGCGAACGATGTTTACACCAGTTTCCTGATCTTTATTTTCAGTCTCAACGCTATCTAAGGCAGAAATGGCGCGTACTAAAGCTACACCACCACCAGCTACTACACCTTCTTCAACCGCAGCGCGAGTAGCGTGCAAGGCATCGTCTACGCGATCTTTCTTCTCTTTCATTTCTACTTCAGTAGCTGCACCAATGTACAGGATAGCTACCCCACCAGAAAGCTTCGCTAAGCGCTCTTGAAGTTTCTCACGATCGTAATCAGAAGTAGTGGTTTCAATTTGAGATTTGATTTGACCTACGCGAGCTTGGATTTGCTCTTTTTCGCCAGCTCCGTTTACAACGGTGGTGTTATCTTTATCAATGTTTACTTTCTCAGCAGTACCTAGGTAATCTAAAGTAGCATTTTCTAGCTTATAGCCACGCTCTTCCGAGATTACAGTACCACCAGTCAGGATAGCGATGTCTTCCAACATAGCTTTACGACGGTCGCCAAAGCCAGGAGCTTTTACTGCCGCAATTTTTAGTGAGCCACGGATTTTGTTCACTACCAAAGTAGCTAGGGCTTCGCCTTCTACATCTTCAGCAATAATCAATAGAGGCTTACCAGTCTGAGCTACACCTTCTAGCACCGGAAGTAATTCTTTCATCGCTGAGATCTTCTTATCGTAGATCAGGATGTAAGGATTATCCATTTCAGCCTCCATTCGCTCAGTGTTAGTCACAAAGTAAGGAGATAGGTAACCGCGGTCAAACTGCATACCTTCTACTAGCTTCACCTCAGTTTCGGTACCTTTAGCCTCTTCTACGGTAATTACTCCGTCTTTACCAACTTTTTCCATGGCATTGGCAATCATGGTACCAATCTCTTCATCGTTGTTAGCCGAGATAGAAGCTACTTGCGTAATTTCGTTAGAGCTGTCGATGATCTTAGACTGACCACCAAGCGCTTCAACAATTTTGTCAACTGCTTTCTCAATACCTCGTTTCAAATCCATTGGGTTAGCACCTGCTGCTACGTTTTTGATACCGTGAGCAAAGATTGCTTGAGCAAGTACAGTAGCGGTAGTAGTACCATCACCAGCACTATCAGCCGTTTTGGAAGCAACTTCTTTTACTAGTTGAGCTCCCATATTCTCGATAGCATCTTTCAGTTCAATTTCTTTCGCAACTGAAACACCATCTTTGGTTACGGTAGGTGCACCGAATTTTTTGTCAATTACCACATTGCGTCCCTTAGGTCCTAAGGTAACTTTTACCGCGTTTGCTAAGGTATCTACCCCTTTTTTTACTTTATCGCGGGCTTTGGTGTCAAAAAAGATTTCTTTAGCCATAATTCTAATGTTTTTGAATTTTTAGGTTCTGTTGAATGATTTAGACAATTGCAAAGATGTCAGACTCTCGCATCATTAGGTAGTCTTTTCCATCCACAGTAATTTCAGTTCCGGCGTACTTTCCGTAAAGTACTTGATCGCCTACCTTTACTGTAAGTGGCTCATCTTTTTTTCCAGTACCAATTGCTACAATTGATCCCTTCTGCGGCTTTTCTTTAGCAGTATCAGGGATAATGATACCAGAAGCAGTTTTTTCTTCAGCTGCCGCAGGTTCTACCAGAACGCGATCAGCCAATGGCTTGATGTTCACTTGTGACATGTTTTAAACGGTTTTGATTAATTTAACCATGTTGTGTTACTAACTGCTAAAAAATGGTAGCAGTGTATACTAAGTAATACAGTTCTTATGCCAAGCGTTCTATAAGTGAAATTCGCCTGCCTACCCTGCCAAATTTGCAGACTTATGACTTTTCTTACCTATGCCAGAAAAAGCTGTCACTGACAAAGTTTCACACTTGCACCGTTTACTTTGAATCTTTATATTTTGTCGCAAAACCAAACCCCTCATATATGGATACCCTTCACCAAGACTGGCTCACCCGGGACTTGCTAGATTTTGAGTACAAAAAGTATGTACTGTTGGCCTATATGCAGAATGTAAAAAGTAAGTTTACCGACCGAGAACTGTACCCTTTTATGTCGGACTTAGTCTTTCATTACAACAACTTGCTAGCCCTGCAAAAGAATAAGCAACTCATTTACGAAAACTTTCCCAAAGAAGTATCCCGAGCCGATTTTGAGAAACTGAAGATCCATTACCGTAAAATTATTCAGGATGGCGAGCTTATGAATACCATTGAAGAAATCGTCAGCTTTGCTCTGCCCCAGTTTAAGGAGCGAGTAGAAGAAGGCGCAGAGATTTACGAGGATATTGCCCAACATATTCGCATTGAGCCCATCGGAATTACTCCCTTATATAAAAACGAAGGGTATCTGCTGCTGTCTACCCACTCACAAAAAGTGGTTTATGTTTATCACTATAAGATTACAGTTTTTCATCAGGCCGACGAGGCCTATCGAGCTATCCAAACACAAAAACTGGATACAGTGAGCTGGAGTCTGACCAACTCATTTGAGCAGATTAAGCGAGACCTGATTAGTAGCAATCAGGAGTTACCTAATCCAGCAACTTATCTGGCTATTTCTGAGCAAGTTTATCCGCTAGAACCTACTATGCTACCCATCACCAAGCGGCTACTGATTCAGCACATTGGCAAAGCAGCCTAACTAATGATGACTGATGACTGATGACTGATGACTGATGACTGATGACTGATGACTGATGACTGAAAATTAATCATTCAACATCACTCATTAATCATTACTCAACCGAGTCGGGCTCCGTTAGTCCCTCGAGGTCAGAAGCAGCACTATCGCCCGTGGCGGGAATGCTGGGATTTAAAGTAGGCGGAGCAATTCGATCTTGAGCACTCTCTATGTTAGGGCTGGTAAACCCTCCCTCAGCTCTCTGAGAATCAAGCAATAGACTAGATGACAGGGCTAACACCATCAGAGCAATGGCTAATGCCCAGGTTGCCTTTTCCAGGAAGTCAGCAGTACGCTTCACTCCAATCATCTGAGTAGAAGAACCTGACCCACCAAATTGACTTGATAGCCCTCCCCCTTTGGAGTTTTGAGCCAGCACCACTAAAACCAATAATACGGCAACTACAATGGTGAGTGTAATAACAAGAGTAAACATTTATGTCAGTTTAATTTTTCAATTTTTTCCGCAAAGTACGCCTTTTTATCCGGGAATTTCAACATTAGCTGTCGATAGATTTCAAGAGCCTTATTCTTTTTCCCTTGCTTCAACATAATTTCGGCTAAATTCTCCGTCACTAGATCAGTATCATACTCAGCACTTTTCTCGGACAGATCTAAGGTCTCGCTATCGTTATCTGGTAAAGAAGGGCGAGAACGACCAATTGAGCTGGTATCAGAATTGACAAATTTATTAATTAGCTCATTTTGCCTTTGCTGGTGGATGCCCAGCCGCTCAGATGAAATAGGTTCTATACCGTGCAGGTAGTCCAGTAATAGCGGAGATTGAGTGGCTGTCTCAGCATAATTTGCCTCTAGTGGGGCTTGGTTAACGTTCGCTATTTTTTTTTTACCCTCTGCTTCTTCATCTGCGTTAGCCTCTTCTTTTGCCTGACGCAGCTTTCGTAAATTTTCCTCTAACTCACGGTACACAATTTCCTCTTCCTGATCATGATTGGCCACCCCTAATGTTTCTGCTTCTGTCTCAGAGTTAGCTAAGTCTTCCTCTGACGTATCCGCCTCTATCGTACTAGAATCGTCTACTTCTGTTTCAACCGCTGCGGTTGGAGTTTCTTCAACTTTCTCCTCTAAATTTTCATTTATTTCTTGACTCACCTCTGATAGATCGGAAGTAGCCACCTCTTTTTTCTCAGCCATTTGGGGTTCTTCTTCGACTTGTTCAGTCGGTTGCCAATCAATATGGATATCTTCGTAGAAAACTTTACGTAGATGTCGACGGTCGGGAGCGTAAATGGCAGCAATTCCTAAGCTTTCGTATGCATCGGGAGCTTGCTGATCATGCTTGGCCTTGGCAACCAGCGTACGGGCTAATTGAAAGTAAGGGTATTCAGTAATGGCTTTTTCTAGCATTTCCTGATCCTCACTAGAAATACTCTGAGGATTAGCTAGTATCTTCAGTAATGTATCAGACAAGACTTCCATAATGTTGGTTAGTTATATAATGAGTAATGACAAATGATCAATGAAGAGTACTCCTACTAACATTAGTCATTAATCATTATTCATCATTCATTAGATATTACCAGTTAGCGACTGTTGCAGTAAATATATCGAAAATAATCTGATCGAAAATTTCTGCAATAAGTTCTTCTTCTACCGAAGATGGATCACGATCGGCACTAAAATCGGCAAAAAAGGTAAAACTTTTATTTTCAAAATTAAACTCATCGCTATAAGTATTTACATACGAAGCCGATACTGTAATGTTTAGCCGGACTAAACCAGCTACATCAGCAACATCATTACTTCCAGAAGCCTGGGGTGCTACTGGCACAAACTCGTAACGGGTAATGGAGCCCTCAAGTAGCAAATCGCCATTTTCTTGTACCAAAGCCAAGCTAGTGTTCGCTTGGTAATAATCCCGAATCTCTTCGGTAAAAATCTGGCTCATGTTGGGAGGCCCATTCCCAGCATCATTGTAAAAATTATCAATAGAGATTGTTTGCACCTCTGGCCCGAGCGCGGCTCCAGTAAAAGAATATACCCCACAGCCAGAGAAGGTTATAAAAACGAGCAGACTGATTATAGCCCACAGTCCACGGTCGATAGTCGACAGAATAGTTCTCAACTCAAACGCTCTGCGGACTGTGGACTGTGGACTATCGACTAAATTACTCATCAATTTCATACTGTTTGATCTTGCGGTAGAGCGTTCGCTCAGAGATTCCCAAATCCTGAGCCGCGTACTTACGCTTCTGACCATGTCGCTTCAGGGCTTTTAGAATCATCTCTTTTTCCTTTTTTTCCAACGAAAGGTCGTCATCTTCTTCAGACTCAGGCGAAATATCCTCAATGTTAGAGTATTCCACCGTAGGTTCCTCTTTCCGACTACTCGCTCCATTATTGATTAATAAACTCGGAGCAACCGACTCTTCAAACTCCTGCTCAAATGGCGGGGCTGATGACGGCTTACTGTATTCTGAATACCCAGCTGACGATTTTCGTAGGTCACTATGTACACCACTAAATAAGTCTGAATGCTCCCGTATAACGCGAGAGTCCAGGTTTTCGTCTTGCAGCATCTTTAGTACTAACTTTTTTAACTCGTTGAGATCGTGCCGCATTTCGAACAGTACTTTATAGAGCAAATCTCGTTCACTGAAATTTTCTTGCCCCTGTTCTTTCCGATACAATGCCGGAAGTGATGATTGGGTAGGTGGTAAAAAGTTACGTAGAGTCTCAGCATCAATTTCTCGCTTTTCCACCAGCAGCGACATTCGCTCTACATAGTTTTTCAGTTCCCGGATATTACCCGGAAAACGATGCTCCATCAGTACCACTTTGGCATCGGGCAATAACTGAATAGGTTTAGTACGATTACGTTCCGCAAAATCAGTAGCGAACTTACGGAACAATAACAGCAGGTCGTCGCCTCGCTCTCGCAAAGGTGGTACATAAATCGGCACTGAATTGAGGCGGTAGTAAAGGTCTTCACGGAACTTCCCATTCTGCACCG
Source organism: uncultured Flammeovirgaceae bacterium (assembly GCA_937883755.1). Taxonomy (GTDB): domain Bacteria; phylum Bacteroidota; class Bacteroidia; order Cytophagales; family Cyclobacteriaceae; genus Tunicatimonas. The sequence continues at coordinate 7,576 of CAKZYA010000016.1, forward strand.
CTTCTACCAAATTCACATTAGTTGCTGCTACCACCCGCACATCCGATTTCTGCACCTTGGAAGAACCTACTCGGATAAACTCACCGTATTCCAGCACTCGCAGCAAGCGTGACTGGGTTCCCAAGGGCATCTCTCCGATTTCATCCAGAAAAATAGTACCACCATTAGTCACCTCAAAATAGCCTTTGCGGGTGTCTTGTGCCCCGGTAAATGCCCCTTTTTCGTGCCCGAAAAGTTCAGAGTCTATGGTTCCCTCAGGAATAGCTCCGCAATTGATAGCAATAAATTTACCATGCTTACGAATACTGAGCTGATGAATAATTTTAGAAAATGATTCTTTACCGCTGCCACTTTCCCCAGTAATTAGTACGGTCATGTCAGTAGGAGCTACCTGAGCAGCTACGGTAAGGGCATAGTTCAGACGTTGGGAATTTCCAATAATACCAAAACGCTGCTTAATGCTTCTGAGCTCTGATTGGTCTAGCATAAAAAAATTTCAGTCTAATCTACAACTTCACCCAGCAGTGTAGCTGCAGTGCAATCGTGTACTCGTACATTGACGTACTCGCCTTTTTGGTATTGCTTCTTAGGAAAAACAATGACCTTATTGGCAGTATTTCTACCTTGCAAATCATCGTTAGAACGTTTGGAGTAACCTTCAGCTAATACTTTAAAGGTTTTTCCTACATCCCGTTGGTTGCGAGTTAGAGAAATGGTTTGTTGTTTTTCAATAATTTCCCGCAATCGTCGCTTTTTTACTTCTAGCGGAATATCATCTTCGTACTTGCGTGCGGCAAGAGTTCCAGGTCGTTCAGAGTAGTAGAACATGTACGAGAAATCGTACTGTACATAGTCCATCAAGCTGAGTGTTTCTTGATGCTCTTCCTCCGTTTCTGTGCAGAAACCTGCAATCATATCAGATGAAATACCGCAGTCTTCGCCCAGAATACGCCGAATAGCATCTACCCGATCCATATACCACTCGCGGGAGTAAGTGCGATTCATGAGCTCGAGTACCCGGCTGTTACCACTTTGCGCCGGAAGGTGAATATACTTACAGATATTTTCGTACCGCTTCATGGTGTACAGCACCTCGTCGGTAATATCCTTGGGATGAGACGTTGAGAAGCGAACTCGTAAGTCAGGGTGTACTTGGGCTACCATTTCTAGTAGCTTGGCAAAATTGACTATATCGGTTTCCCCAGCTTTTTCAATCTGGGCTTTTCCTTTCAGTTCAGTATTGTTTGACCACTTGTATGAATCTACATTTTGCCCAAGTAGCGTCACTTCGCGGTAGCCTTTATCAAACAAATCCTGAGCTTCATGTACAATTGAATGAGGATCACGGCTACGCTCTCGCCCTCGGGTGAAGGGTACTACACAGAATGAGCACATATTATCGCACCCTCGCATAATCGATATGAAAGCCGTTACCCCGTTAGAATTTAAGCGTACCGGATTAATATCCGCGTAGGTTTCCTCCCGCGACAAAAAGGTATTGACTGATTTAGAACCGTCGTCTACTTGTTTTACCAGGTTGGGTAAATCACGGTAGGCATCAGGACCAGCCACTAAATCTACAATTTGCTCTTCTTCCAGCAACTGGCTTTTTAAGCGCTCTGCCATACAACCCAGCACTCCTACTAATAGCTCTGGTTTTTCTTCTTTTAAATTATTGAACTGCCCCAGACGTTTGCGTACCGTTTGTTCGGCCTTGTCGCGAATGGAACAAGTATTCAGGAAGATTACATCTGCCTTTTCATAACTATCAGTGGTATCAAAACCTTCTTGCTGCATAATTGCAGTGACAATCTCGCTATCGGAGAAATTCATCTGGCAGCCGTAACTTTCAATGTATAATTTGCGCTGCTTTCCAGTATTCTGTTCCACGGTTGTTTTTACCGCACACTGATCCTCAGCTTTCGCTTCGGGAGTAAGAATATCCAACGCTTCAATAATCTGACTCATATTTAATATACTATAGCTTAATGAGGCTGCAAAGTTAGAAAAACTAATGAGAAACAATGACAAAATGTCAGGGTATTTGGTTCCAATAACAATCTGATACTCTCTGGCGTTAAAATTGAAACAAGCCTTTATGGTTATTTCTTACATCTTTCGTATTTTTGCGGAAATGTAATATTGTAAAAAGTTTAAGGGTTTAATTATAAATAAATCAGTGGGTGAGACTTTTTTTATGAGAAGAGGGGTAAAAACTGCTTTTTTAGCGATTTATTTTCCATAAAACTTGCAAATCTGCCTTATTTACCCGTTATTTCTTGTTTAAATCACTTTTATTATCAAAAAAACCATACGTTTATTTAAATTCTACTGAAATGAAAAAATTACTTTTAGCTTCTTTCTTCCTATCTGCGTTGTTTGTTAAGCCTGTGTTTGCTCAGGATGAAGTGACTAATGATGAACTATACAAATATGCAGTAGTACAAGAAACTTTAAGCCTATTTCAATCTGAGTTATCTGCTCAGGTAACTGAATATGTAGAAGCTCAAGATCCTGAGATTAAGAATCGCTATAACGAGCTAGCGGGCGGTGAAGCACCTGCCAATGATGCTGAGAAGACTTTTATTGATGCGGTAAACAATATGAAGAGCGAGCGTACTTCAGAGTTCACCGATGCCTATAAAACACTTATTAAGCGAGTACTAGGAGCCAAGTCATATTCCAAAGTGAAAAAAGCTGTTGCTAATGACAGTGATGTGAAGCAGCGCTTCAGTGGTATTGTTCAGGCAATGCACGCAGCCAAGGAAGAAGCTAGCGTTTCAGCCGGACAATAATTATTAGATACCACTACACTATACGCCTTACTAGCCTCGCAAATGCGAGGCTTTTTTTGTTTGGAGAAGATTGAGGAGCTAGGCAAATAGACAATGAAAAACGGAAGCAGCTCTCTGCCTGGATCGAAGATAGAAGTCGAAAGAAACTAGAATCGATTCGCGCGACTAGGAGTGGTATTTTGCATAAGCCGGACGCTTGCGCTAGTGATAGGGATCAGAAGCTGAGCAAATGACTGTATGATGACCGCTAATGATAATTTAGCGATCTGATCATAGAACCATTCTATCAAATCAAAAAGTTGAAGAACTCAAATTTGTCATTGAGCAACTCGTAAGCTATGTTTTTCTCCCGCATTCGCTTAAGTAAGGGCTCAAAATCTTCGGGATATTGAAGCTCAATCCCCACCAAAGCAGGGCCTTTCTCACGACTAGTTTTTTTAGTGTACTCAAAGTGGGTGATATCATCATTAGGCCCCATTACCTCTGCAACAAACTCTTTCAACGCTCCTGCTCGCTGGGGAAACTGAATAATGAAGTAATGCTTCAACCCTCTAAAAAGTAAGGCTTGTTCTTTAATCTCTTCCATGCGAGTGATGTCATTATTACCCCCACTGACGATACAAACCACATGTTTTCCCTTAATTTCTTCGCGATACTGCTCCAATACCGCTACTGCTAGTGCCCCCGCAGGTTCTACTACGATGGCTTCTTCGTTATAGAGCTTCAAAATAGTATCACAGACTTGTCCTTCAGGTACTAGCGCTACTTCGTCTAGTACATCCTGGCAAATGGAAAAGGTTAACTCGCCCACTCGCTGCACAGCAGCCCCATCTACAAACTTATTGATACTTGGTAGAGTGACAATCTTGCCTTTCTCCAGAGATTGCTGCATGGCAGGTGCGCCCTCAGGTTCAATTCCGATAATTTTAGTATCAGGACTGATCTGTTTAAAATAGCTGCCAACCCCAGCTGATAGTCCACCTCCACCCACAGGCAGAAATAAATAATCAATAGGCTCGTGCGAGTCTAGCAGAATTTCGTAGCCGACTGTGCCCTGCCCCTCAATCACTTTCTCATCATTGAAGGGGGGAATAAACGGAGCCTTTTGCTCTTCGCTAAACTTCAGCGCTTCGGCACAAGCATCATCAAAGGTATCTCCGGTTAGAATAATTTCTACAGCATCTTTACCGAACATTTGTACCTGATTCACCTTTTGCTTAGGCGTAGGGTTTGGCATGTAGATATAACCCCGAATGCCTAGTCGCTGGCAGGCATAGGCTACCCCTTGCGCGTGGTTTCCGGCACTAGCGCAAACTACCCCGTTAGCCATAGCTTTACGAGGCAAGCTGGATATTTTGTTGTATGCCCCCCTAATTTTATAGGAACGCACTACTTGCAAATCTTCCCGTTTTAGGTGGATTTGAGCCTCGTACTGCTCCGATAGATTCAGGCTAGGCATGAATGGTGTATGCTGCACAATTCCCTTCAATCGTCGGGCAGCATTGATAATATTCTTAACTGGAAGCATTGTTTTCTGTACTACTGTATCCATTCGCTATACTTTTACCGCCAATATTCTTAGACGTTTATAATCTGCGTACCAGGTACCTTCGTGGTACAGAGCTGCCCGCAATGATTCTTGAGTTGCTTCAAGCAATTCTTCATACTGATCCGCCTCAACGTCAGCCATCCACCTTTCGGCAAACATTTTAATCCACACTTTTATTCCATCTTTAGCTAATGCCGTATCTCGATGAAAATACTGCACTTGCTGTACTTCAAACCCTACTAACTCTAACAAGTTACTATACTCCCCTACCGAAGGGAAAAACCACTGCTCACTAGTATCAATGACTGGATACCCTAATTTAGCTCGTTGTCGATTTAATGCCGAAATAATCTGAGCAATGTTCCCCTTTCCTCCCAGTTCGGCTACCAACCGGCCGGCCGGTTTCAGATGTTGATAAACCTGCTTTAGTACTGCCTGAGCATCTTTCATCCAATGCAATGCTGCATTAGAAAAGACGGCATCAAACTGAGGTAAATCACTGAGCTGAGTAGCATCCTGTGTATAAAACGTAATTATAGGATACTGACGCTTAGCCTGCTCCACCATTTCTTCTGACTGATCAACGCCAATTACTTTTGCTCCCGATTGAGCGATTTGTTCAGTCAGTTCACCCGTACCACAGCCCAAATCCAAAATCTCTTCCCCAGCCTTTGGCACCAGCCAGTCAACCAGACTACTTCCATATTGATAAACAAAAGCGTGCTTTTGCTGATACAAGTTAGCATTCCACTGATACGCCATTTTTTTAGTTGGAAAAGGATACCGGGTCGCCGGGCGATGGACAGTTGAAAGTGGTACAATACCTAGAGGTTAATTTTAGTAACCTCTAGGTAAAATTGAAGTATGAAAATCCCCCTTGCCCAGTTCCACTACGGCCCTTTAAGAAAAGGGGAAGGTCAGAGATGATTTTTACGGACGTAACTCACGAACTTTGCTACCGGCTTGCCACATTTCAGATTCTTTCAACTCGTCAAGTTCTACCTGAAGTTTCTCGCGATAGTCAGGCTGGCTATTGCGCTCAATGGTGATACGAGCCTCATTACCCGTGGCAACGCTTTCGTACAGATCATTAAATACTGGTTTTACAGCATCGCGGAAGCGATCTTTCCAATCTAGAGCACCTCGCTGGGCAGTAGTAGAACAGTTGGCGTACATCCAGTCCATACCGTTCTCGCCTACTAGTCGGATTAAACTCTGAGTTAACTCTTCTACCGTTTCGTTGAAAGATTCGCTAGGAGAATGGCCTTTGCTGCGGAGCAAATTGTACTGTGCTTCCATCACGCCAGCTAAAGCACCCATCAGAATGCCGCGCTCGCCCGTTAAATCACTGTAAACCTCTTTTCTAAAGGTAGTCTCAAATAAATAGCCCGAACCTACGCCAATACCCACTGCTAGGATACGATCTTTGGCATTTCCCGTCACATCTTGGAAAATAGCGTAGCTAGAATTGATTCCTTTTCCCTCGAGGAATAAACGTCGTACACTAGTTCCCGACCCTTTGGGCGCTACCAACATAACGTCCACGTTATCAGGGGGGATAATACCAGTTTCTTCGTGATAAGTTACCCCAAAACCGTGCGAGAAGACTAGGGCTTTACCATCAGTTAAGTACTTCTTCATAGTAGGCCAAACGGCAATTTGTCCAGCATCAGAAAGAAGGTTGCAGATGATGGTACCCCGCTCGCAGGCTTCTTCAATAGAAAATAAGGTTTCGCCTTCTACCCAGCCGTCTTCAATGGCTTTCTGGTAAGTTTTAGACTCTTTACGCTGACCAACGATTACGTTAAAGCCATTGTCGCGCATGTTCAGTCCTTGCGCTGGCCCCTGTACACCGTAGCCAATAATGGCAATAGTTTCGTCTTTTAACGTATCTAAAGCTTTGGAAAGTGGATATTCATCTCGGGTGATTACGTTTTCGTCAACGCCACCAAAATTAATGGTTGCCATGTGTTTTGTTTCTTTTTAGTAGTTATGGGAAATGAAAAATTGAAAATTGCTTAATTACTGATTCTGATCGGAAAACGGCTAAGGGAAAACGGAAAATATCAATACGTTTGTACTCTACTCTATCCTCCGTTCTCCATTTTCCTGTCCCCATTAATAGCTCACCCCCGCACTGCGTTCAGGGTCTTTTAGTTCGTGAAATTCTTCATCGGAGTACCAGCCTTCGGGACCAATATTTTTGGCATACTGACTAAACCGGTACTGGTCTTTGACTAGAGCGATCCGCCCCGACTTTACAAATTCTAGCAGACCATGTGGTTCTAGCAGGTGCAACATCGTAATAACATCTTCTTTTTTACCGGTCTTCTCAATAATGATATACTCTTCGGCTGAGTAGGCCACTCTCGCCTGATGACGATGGGCAATTGCCATCACTTCCTCCCGCTCCTGGAGGTTCTCGGTCGCTACCTTGTAGTAGGCAATCTGCCCATAAAAGACCTGCTCATCTTCATTATGAAAGACAAACAGCACCCCAATGATTTTACGAATCTGCTGAATGAGTTTCTGGATTTTATTTTCATCGTAGTCAATTACGATTGTGAATCGGGAAATACCTTTCCGTTCCGTTTCTGAGACGGTAAGACTCTCTATATTAGTTCTACGACGCGAAAAGATAATGGTAATGCGATTCAGCAGTCCAAAATTGTTTTCAGTAAATACGATGATGGTATAGCGTCTTTTCATAAGGATTGCAGATTGGAATATTGCAAATAAAAAATTGTAGGTAGGTAATAGGTTACTCTAATCGTATCTGATCTACCCCAGCCCCGGAAGGAACCATGGGAAATACGTTGGTTTCTTTTTCTACCATCATTTCTAGCAAGTACGATTTTTCGGAATTGATCAATGTATCTAGCGAAGTAGACAGGTCATCAGCGTGGGAGCAACGGTGCCCGTCAATACCGAAACCTCTGGCAATGGTAATAAAATCAGGGTTAGTCAGCTCTACGAAAGAGTAGCGATTATCAAAAAACAGCTCCTGCCACTGACGTACCATACCCAGATAATTATTGTTCATCACAATAATCTTCACAGGCTGCCCAGTCTGAGCAATCGTTCCTAGCTCCTGAATCGTCATCTGGAAGCAGCCATCACCAATAATTGCGTAGATATCACGATCAGGGGCCCCCATTTTGGCTCCTAAAGCCGAAGGCAAAGCATAACCCATGGTACCTAAACCACCAGAAGTAAGCCAGCTATCTGTCTTGTTAAATTTGGAGTAACGAGCGGCTGACATTTGGTGCTGCCCGACATCCGCGACAATCACTCCCTCGCCATTGGTTTTTTCAGACAGCATCCGCACTACCTCTCCCATCTTGATTCGCTCAGCTTCTGCGGTAAAATCATGCTGAATTACTTTCTGATATTCTTCCTCGTGACACTTAGCAAATTCAGCTAACCAGTCATCATGCTGGCGTTCTTCTACTTTCTCTATTAGCTCAGTCAGTGCCGCTTTAGCATCGGCGATAATACCTACCTCAGCTGGTACATTTTTACCGATTTCCGCATGGTCAATATCAATATGAATCACTTTCGCTTGCTTTGCGTAGCGTTCCAGATTTCCAGTAACCCGATCATCGAAACGCATTCCAACCGCAACAATTACATCAGCCTGGTTTGTCAAGATATTAGGTCCGTAGTTGCCGTGCATGCCTAGCATTCCTACATAAAGAGGATGCTCCGAAGGAAATGCGGATAATCCTAGCAAAGTGCTAGCAACTGGAATTCCGGTTTTTTCCACGAATGTTTTCAATTGCTCTTGAGCTTCGGAAAGCAAGATTCCGTGTCCGGCAAATAAAAAGGGACGCTGGGCAGTGCTTAGGATTTCAGCTGCTTTCACAATGTCTTTTTCCCGCGGGGCGCTAGCGGGCTTGTACCCTTTGATTTGCTTTCGCTTCTCGTAAGTGAACGGTATGCTCATATTTTTAAACTGAGCATCCTTAGTAATATCAACTAGTACCGGGCCGGGTCGACCAGATTGGGCAATGTAAAAGGCCTTAGCAATAATGTAAGGAATCTCGTCTGGGTTAGCAATCTGGTAGCACCACTTAGTGATAGGCATAGCCAGACTCATCACATCGGTCTCCTGAAAAGCATCAGTTCCCAAGTAAGGCTCAGCTACCTGTCCGGTAATACAGACAATCGGTACAGAATCTAGCATAGCGTCGGCAATACCTGTTACTAAATTAGTTGCTCCAGGTCCAGAGGTGGCAAAGCAAACTCCAGGTTTCTTCGCCATTTGGGCGTAACCTTCTGCCGCATGGGTTGCACCTTGTTCATGACGTACCAACACATGGTTTAGCTGTTCCCGATGATGAAACAGAGCATCGTAGATTGGCATAATCGCTCCACCAGGATAACCGAAAATTGTATCTACCCCTTCTTCAATCAGAGAAAGTATTACTGCTTCCGAACCACTCACCACCTGGTCAGTCTCTTTAATCAGAATATTTTCCGCCTCATGATCATGGTGTAATGGATGATCATATAATTTCTTCACTGCTTTTTCTGTCACTAATGCCATACCTAATTAATTGAAATTTGAAAATTATTAATAAGCTTAGGGAAGAGAGGTTGGAGTTATTAATACGTAGTTTTACCCCCCTGCCTCTCGCGCCTTGCTCCTTATGTTTCATCGGTAACACAACCTTGAGAGGCTGATGCCACTAATTTTAAATATTTGTAGAGTGTCCCTGACGTTTCTGGCGGTGGAGGTTGCTTCCATTGACTTTTTCGCTCGGCTAGTTCTTCATCGCTCAGGTGTACAGTGAGTTGATTGTTCTCAGTATCAATCAGGATAGAGTCTCCATCTTGCAGCAACCCAATTGCGCCACCTTCGTAGGCCTCGGGGGTAATATGTCCTACTACAAAACCGTGTGTCCCACCAGAAAAACGGCCATCAGTAATCAAAGCCACTTTTTTACCCAGCCCAGCTCCCATAATAGCTGAGGTCGGCTTTAGCATCTCTCGCATACCCGGCCCACCTTTAGGCCCTTCGTACCGAATAACGATTACATCTCCCGCCTGCACTTTTCTTTGGTCAATCGCTTCGTTAGCTGCATCCTCACTGTCAAATACCCGCGCAGTACCTTCAAACTTTAGCCCCTCCTTACCCGTGATTTTAGCTACTGAACCTTCGGGAGCCAGATTTCCAAATAGCATTTGTAAGTGTCCCGTCTTCTTGATAGGCTGATTCACAGGATAAATAATCTTTTGACTTTCAGCTAAACCAGGAAGTTCATCTAAATTCTCAGCCACAGACTTTCCAGTTACGGTTAGGCAATCACCGTGGATGTACCCTTCCTTTAATAATAGTTTCATTGCTGCCGGGATTCCACCCACATTATGTAAATCCTCCATCAGGTATTTACCACTGGGCTTAAGATCAGCAATATACGGAGTGCGATCACTTACCTCCTGAAAATCTTTCAACGTAAGCTGAATGCCTACACTCTTAGCTACTGCAATTAAGTGTAGCACTGCATTGGTTGAACCACCCATCGCCATCACCAAAGTCATGGCATTGTCAAATGACTTACGACTCAATATATCTGAAGGCTTCAGATCCTGTTCCAGCAGATAGCGAATAGCCGCCCCAACTTGCTTCAGTTCTTCTTTTTTGTTGGCACTGGTTGCTGGGTTAGAAGAACTATAAGGCAAGCTCATCCCCATTGCTTCAATGGCTGATGCCATAGTATTAGCGGTATACATACCACCACACGCTCCCGCTGTTGGGCACGATCGTTTTACTACCTCTTTAAAATCTTCGGGAGTAATATCACCTGTAATTTTCTTACCGTAAGCTTCAAAAGCCGAAACAATATTTAAATCCTCACCTTGATAATGTCCGGGACTAATGGTGCCGCCGTAAACTAAAATAGCCGGACGATTTAGTCGCCCCATCGCTATCATGGCTCCAGGCATATTCTTATCACAGCCTACTACAGGTACTACCGCATCGTAGCACTGGGCCTGCACTACCGTCTCGATAGAATCGGCAATAATGTCACGAGAAGGGAGGGAATAACGCATACCAGGTGTACCCATTGACATGCCATCGCTCACTCCAATGGTATGGAAAACCAAGCCGATCAGATCGTGCTGTTGCACCGATTCTTTTATATCTGATGCAAAGCCGTTTAGGTGCATATTGCAAGTGTTACCCTCGTAACCCGTGCTGGCAATACCTACCTGAGCCTTGGAGAAATCCTCATCTTTCAGGCCTACTCCATAGAGCATAGCCTGAGCGGCAGGTAATGATTCATCCTGTGTGATAGTTGCGCTGTACTTGTTTAGTTGCTTGCTCATAGTGCATAAAAAAAGCTCTTCTCAGGGTGAGAAGAGCTTCTTAGTTATAACATACCTCTATTCTCACCCCGTTGTTGGCATAATAATGACTAGGACCACCACGATAATGACAATAGAAAACATCGTTTGCTAATTGAATTTGAAAATCAAACATACTGAGCGTTAGTGAGTATTGCAATATTTTGATAAATTATTTACGCACTAACTTTGGCTTGAGAGTAAACTAATGTGGCAATCTTATCGCCCACCTCATCAGTTGAATGTGGGTTATCATGATTGATATCTTCCGTTACCTCACCTTTATCTAGCACCTGTTGCACCGCTGCTTTGATAGCATTGCTTTCCTCTACCATATCAAAAGCATAATTTAGCATCATTGCTGCTGAAAGAATCGCCCCGATTGGATTAGCCCGTAGTTGCCCGGCCACCTCGGGATATGAACCGTGAATTGGCTCGAACAAAGCTGCTTTTTCACCCATAGATGCCGATGGCAACATTCCCAACGATCCCGTGATTACAGAAGCCGCATCGGTTAGAATATCGCCGAACATATTTTCAGTTAATACTACATCGAACACCCCTGGATTCTGGATGAGTTTCATGGCAGCGTTGTCGATATACATGTAGTCCAACTTGATTTCTGGAAAATCCTGGCTGTACTCCCGCACGGTTTCTCGCCATAGACGCGATGTAGCCAATACATTGGCTTTATCAACCAACGTAACTTTTTTCTTTCGCTTCATGGCTGCCTCAAAAGCCAGTTTGGTAATCCGACGAATCTCTTCCTTGCTGTATAGGCAAGTGTCAAAAGCTACATCACCACTTTCATTGCGCCCTCGGGGCTCTCCAAAGTAAATGCCCCCGGTCAGCTCTCGAAATACTACAAAGTCAACTTCATTGATAATGTCTGCTTTGAGGGGTGAAATACCACTGATGGCCGGATAACTTTTGATTGGACGTACATTACTGAACAACCCAAGCTTTTTACGCATTGCTAGTAGCCCCTGCTCAGGGCGTACTTTTGCGTTAGGGTCATTGTCGTATTTAGGGTGACCGATGGCACCAAAGAGAATTGCATCGGCTTTGATACACAACTCTTCCGTTGCTTTTGGGAAAGGGTCTCCTGTTCCATCAATGGCTGCAGCCCCAACTAGCCCCTCCTCATAGGTAAAGTTGTGGTCGAACGCTCGCTCTATGGCGCGTAATACTTTTAGTGCTTGTTTGGTTACTTCTGGTCCAATACCATCGCCAGCTAATACCGCTATGTTTTTTTCCATGGTTTAGTCGTTTAGTTAGAGGGCATAATTATAGAGTTTACACCGAATAAACTGCCCCCTCTTCAAATTTCTCTATTTTTTCTCGTTGACTTAATAAATAATCTATATCATCGTACCCCTGCTCTAAGCAATACTTTTTATATGGATTGATATCAAACGATTCAGCATCATCCGTATCAACCAGCGTAATAGTTTGTTTAGTCAGATTGATTCGGAGCTGCATATCTAGGTGCTCATCATAGTAATAAAATATCTTCTGAAGAAAGCTTTCGCTTATCTGTACCGGAAGCAAACCATTGTTTAGAGCGTTATTCTTGAAAATATCGGCAAAGAAACTAGAAACCACTGCTTTGAAACCGTAATCGTAAATGGCCCAAGCAGCGTGTTCGCGGCTGGAACCACTACCGAAGTTCTTTCCAGCTACTAGTACTTCACCCTTTACTTTCGGATCGTTTAATATAAAATCATCTTTAGGATTACCTTGCTCATCGTAGCGCCAGTCGCGAAACAAATTATCTCCGAAACCATCGCGCGTGGTAGCCTTCAGGAACCGAGCTGGAATAATCTGATCAGTATCCACATTCTGCGATGGCAGAGGAACGATAGTAGATGTTAGTGTTTTGAATTTGTCCATTTTTTCTCGTTGAGGCGCAAAATTTTGCGTCTGTACATTAGATCTTAGTAGCGATAATAATTCCTGTTGAGCAATTTATTTTGGTTAGATGCAAATCCTCTCTATTTTCTAGATAATCAATTAGCGCCTCCGCCTTTTGCTGATGCCCATCTGGCCAACCAGCCTGGGGAAGCATATCATCAATCACATAAAAGCCGCCCGGTTTTAGCAGATTCAGTGTTTTATCAACCGCACAGTATTTTCCTGGCCAGGAGTCCGCAAATATTAGATCAAATTTTTCGCCATTATACTGCTCAAGCCATTGCTCACCATCAGCACAAACTAACTGAACTCGATTATCTCCTTGAAAAGCTTCAACAGCCACTTCTAGAAGCTTGGGGTCATTATCGATCGAGATAATTTTTGAGTTGGTATCCATACCATCCACGACCCAAGCTAAAGCTAAGCCCGTTCCAGTACCTATCTCAAGAAAGTTTCCAGTCGGTTTGGATGCTGATAGATTTTTTAATAGAGACCCAATAAACTTATCAGACGACATGCTAAACCCTACTTGGCTTGTCTTTTCCTCTATTTTGAGGTATGTAGAGGGTATATCTAAGACTAAATCATTCATCATTAAACTAATTCAGGCTCAGTCAATAACTCTCGTACATCGGTAATATAGCCTTTGATGGCCGTAGCTGCCGCCGTCAACGGACTAGCTAAAAAGGTTCGGGCACCTGGTCCCTGTCGCCCTTCGAAGTTTCGATTAGAGGTAGACACACAATATTCACCCTTGGGTACTTTGTCTTCATTCATGCCTAGACAAGCCGAGCAGCCAGGCTGACGCAGCTCAAAGCCTGCCTCCTCAAAGATTTTGTCTAACCCTTCTTGGCGGGCTTGTTGTTCAACTTGTTTTGAGCCGGGAATAATCATGGCGTTAACGTGAAGGGCTCTCTGTTGCCCTTTTACTAAGTCAGCTACTTTTCGTAAATCTTCAATGCGGGAATTGGTACAACTTCCGATGAATACATAATTTACCCTTTTTCCTAAAAGAGATTGCCCAGGCTCTAAGCCCATGTATTTCAGTGACTTAGTAAAAGAACTTTGTTCTTCTTCGGGAATATCTTCTAACGCGGGTACACTATCAGTAATTTTAATACCCATCCCTGGGTTGGTACCGTAAGTGATAAACGGAGTAATATCGGCAGCATCAAAAGTCAGCACTTGATCGTACTCAGCATCTGGGTCGCTCGGCAGGGTTTGCCAATACTCTACCAACCGATCAAATTCTTCACCTTTAGGGGCAAATTCTCGTCCTTGGATATACTCAAACGTAGTTTCATCCGGGGCAATCATTCCTCCTCGGGCTCCCATTTCAATGCTCATATTGCAGATTGTCATTCGGGCTTCCATAGAAAGACTACGAATAGCTGATCCCGCAAACTCCACAAAATAACCTGTACCCCCACTAGCAGTGATCTGAGCGATGATGTATAAAACAATATCTTTGGAAGATACCCCTTCGCCCAGCTCACCGTTTACCTCAATCTTCATTTTTTTGGGCTTGGTCTGTAAGATGCACTGGGTAGCCAGCACCTGCTCTACTTCGCTGGTACCAATACCAAACGCTACTGAGCCAAATGCCCCATGAGTAGACGTATGGCTATCACCGCATACGATGGTCATACCAGGCAGTGTGATACCTAGTTCAGGGCCAATTACGTGGACAATTCCTTGGAACGGGTGACCTAAACCATATAGTTCAACCCCAAACTTTTCGCAGTTCTCAGTCAGTTTGTTTACCTGAGTTCGCGAAAGGGCTTCCTGGATCGGAAGATGCTGATTGATAGTAGGTACATTATGATCAGCCGTAGCAATGGTCTGTTTAGGGCGCGCAACTCCAATATCTCGCTGAGTTAGTCCATTGAACGCCTGAGGACTGGTTACTTCGTGAATAAAATGACGGTCGATGTACAAAACATCAGGTCCATTCTCGATACTACTCACTACGTGGGCGTCCCAAATTTTATCAAATAGTGTTCGTCCTGACATGAATTTAATTGATTGATGATTAGTGATTAATGACTAATGAAGTTTGCTATTCATTAATCATCTGCGCGGCATCCGCAGTCATTAATCATTGAGTTAATAGGCCTTCCATCATATCTTTTAACGCAGTATCGCTCACCTCTTTTTGCTGATCGGCTAGTTCTAAAAACTGTTGGTAGACATCATTTACTTCTTCTTTGTCTACTTCGTAGCCCAAAGCACGTAACTTGTATAGTAGGGCATGACGACCACTTCGGGCGGTGAGTACAATAGCGGACCCCTCCGCTCCTACCGTAGCCGGATCAATGATTTCAAAGTTCTCCCGCATCTTAATGATACCATCCTGATGAATACCAGATGAGTGAGCAAAAGCATTGGCTCCTACTATCGCTTTATTAGCCTGAACCGGAAGATGCATGGTTGAAGAAACCATTCGGCTAGTGGGCACTAGCTCCTGCGTATTAATTCCGGTTTCAAAGCGATCTTTGTAGCGACTATTTATAATCATCACCACTTCTTCTAATGAGCAGTTCCCAGCCCGTTCGCCTACTCCGTTGAGCGTACACTCAATTTGCCGAGCACCGTTGGTAATTCCGGCAATCGCATTGGCAGTGGCTAGTCCCAGGTCGTCGTGAGTATGCATACTCATGATAACCTCGTCCTTAAATGCCGGAATTTCTTCTACCAGGCGTTTGCACATAGCCCCCCACTCTTCCGGTACCGCGTAACCTACCGTATCGGGTAAATTAATTGTGGTAGCTCCAGCATCAATCGCTACCTTGGTGAATTTAATCAGATAGTCAATATCAGCTCGGGAAGCATCCATTGGCGAAAACTCTACGTTGTCGCAATACTTCTTTGCTCGGCTTACCGCATGTTCCACCATTTTTAGTACCTCATCGCGAGTTTTCCGCATCTGGTACTTAATATGAATATCTGATACTGAGATAAAAGTATGAATCCGGGGATTAGCCGCATTCTCAACTGCCCGGGCGGCGGTATCTATGTCAGCATCTAGCCCACGAGCCAAAGCACAAACGGTCGATTTCTTTAGGGTTTCGGCAATTGTTTTTACAGCATTAAAGTCCTTAGGCGATGAAATGGGAAAACCTGCTTCAATAATATCCACCCCAAGCTTTTCCAGTTGCTGAGCTAAAATGATCTTTTCTTCCGGATTCAACTTAGCTCCGGGTACCTGCTCACCATCGCGTAGTGTTGTGTCAAATATGTAAACTCGTTGCTTCATAACAAGAAACCTAGATTTTTTAATATTCTATGGGCGAAAGTGTATAGTTAGAACTTATGATTCAAAACAAAAAAAGCAGATATTACGATGGCTAAATTAGTTTTTATTATTATTACATTTAATATTAGCTTATAGGAAAGCTTTTTACAAAATATAAATACGATGGCTAAGCCAAAATCGACTGATCTGCAAGTTCTCCTCGCATCTTTAAGTAAAAGTGAAAAGCGGTACATGACTTTAGAGTTGCAAAAGCTGGGCGACAACTTGAAGATACATTCTCTGTTTGAAGCCTACACGCTGCATCAAATTACCGATGAAGATGATATTGCGATCCATTGCCCAGAGATAAAAGCTGAACAGTTATCTAACCTCAAAGCTCATCTTTATTATAAGACCCTTCATTTCTTACGAGATTTCCATGTATCGCACAGCAAAGATATTCAGCTTAGAGAGTGTATTGATCATGCTCAACTATTGCTGGATCGAGGATTGTATCGTCAATGTACCAAAGTATTGAACAAAGCCAAACGACTAGCTTCCCAAAACGATAATCTTGAGCTGAACCTGGAAATTATGAAACTGCAAAAACAAGTTTTTGCCCAAGGTATCGGTGCTGAAAGTCAGCAAAAAGTAAATAATATTATTCAGGAGGTGCAAGATGTAACTCAAAAGATTAGCAATGTCAATCTGCTATCAAACATTCAGGTTCGCTTAAATAATTGGTACGTCCGCAAAGGGTTTGTCCGGCAAGAGACTTACTCTACCGAGATTGATCGTTATATTCAAGAGCACCTCCCCACCCTAGATGAATCCACCCTCTCGTTTCACGAACGGTTACACTTATATGAAGTATATGTTACCTACTTTATGTTTACCCAGAACTTCAGCGACGCTTACGCTTACGCCTACAAGTGGGCTAAACTATTTGAGGATTATCCGGAATTTATCCCTCTACAACCAATGGCTTACATCCGAGGACTGCACAAACTACTAATTACCCAACAGAGACTGTACCGCTACGAGGAATTTCTAGAAACGATGCAGCGGCTGAAGAGTGTAGATAAAACCCCCAAACTGAAACTGAATGAAAATCTGCGAGCCATGTTGTTCAAGTACATTACGATTCACGAATTAAACGCTTACTTTCTAACCGGGAGTTTTCAAGAAGGAACCGAACTGGTAGCTCAAAAGGCGCAGGAGCTAAACCAGTTTGTTGATCAGTTAGGCAAACATGCAACCATTACTTTTTACTATAAAATTGCCTGCATGTACTTCGGGGCTAGTGACTATCGACAAGCTGGCCTATGGCTACAAAAAATTATTAATGAGCAGCAAGTTGATCTTCGGGAAGATATTCACTGTTTTGCCCGGATTCTTAATCTTATTAGCCACTATGAACAGGGTAATACCGACATCATAGAATATTTGATTAAATCCACATACCGCTTTCTGCTACTACGGGATGATTTACAACAGTACCAAGCGTACATTTTGGGGTTTCTGAGAAACTTAGCCTACGGAACTACCGAAGCTGAACTCATCGGACGATTTGACAAACTACGCAAGCAATTACTCACCTTAATTGATAACCCTTACGAGAGTCGGGCTTTTATTTACTTTGACATTATCTCCTGGCTGGAAAGTAAAATCAGTAAGCGGAGTGTAGAAGAGGTGATTCAGGAAAAAGCTCTGAAGCGGATGAAGCAAAAGGGTGCTTTAGTTGGCTAAAGATGCAAGTTGCTGTGGAATGGCGTTCAAGAATTCAAAATTACTAACCTGACAAAGAAGAAGGCATTTGAAACGGTTTGGCTTCGGTTTGTTTCATTTGTTGTTTTAACTGCTGACGTGCCGAGTAGTACCGTTGCGCTCGATTACCCAGCAATTGCCGGAG
This sequence comes from uncultured Flammeovirgaceae bacterium, assembly GCA_937883755.1. Classification (GTDB taxonomy): domain Bacteria; phylum Bacteroidota; class Bacteroidia; order Cytophagales; family Cyclobacteriaceae; genus Tunicatimonas. Next base: position 25,332 of record CAKZYA010000016.1, read on the forward strand.
TTGCTTGAATCCTAGCAATGGAGCAGCCAACCAGGCATCAGGTAACGATGTTCGGGGTAAATCAAGTATATCGGCAACAGTATCACCTAACAAAAAGCGCATGTAGCGAGCCGCAATCTCTTTCCCGTCAACTGCGGTATTATCAGGTACAACTTTCAATAATGATTTTGTCAGCTCCTTCCCTGCTTCGCTAGGAGCATGTTGCCGATCTGAAATTTTCTTCACTAGCCAAAAAGCTTCTTTGGTGGTATCGGGCAGCAATGGTTCATCTACTCCCATTATATGATTTGTCACATTCCAAAGGTGAATATACGCCTGGGCTTCTTCCTGTGATACTTCTACCCCTATCTTTCGTAAACCCCGAATGGGTAGTACTGAAAACGACAGGTTGGTTCCCGCCATATCTTCCTGGTTAATCGGTTGCCCCCAAGCCGAGTTCCAGTCATTACCTTGCCGGATATGATAACGAATGGTCGCGTGCGTTAAGCGAACTTTCTGGGCACTACATATTGCTTTTCCCTGAGAACTGAATCCATTCTTCTCACCTACGTCTAATAGATATTGTCCCGTTTCAGCCAAACGTTTAGCCGGATTTTTTCGCAATCGCTCTGATCGATGCAAAACCTGTGCTCCGTTGGCAGCAGCATAGTCAAAAGGTAAGGAGAGCAAGCCTAGCATTAGTAGCAAATCTGAGATATGCTTTTCTAAAAACTGCTGTCCTTGCTGCAACAGTTTTGGATTAGCCCAAGAGGGAAGCTGACGAGTAATCTCAAAAAAATGCACTACTTCTTCAGGAAGTCCATTCGGAAGTTGATAAGAATTATTGGTCAATGCTTGAATAATTTCCCGATACTGTAATGAGCGTTTATTTTTTATCAGAGCAGCAACAGCCTCATCAGCTATCGGATCCGTTTTCAGGCGAATTTCATCTAAAAACGCATCATTATATAAAGAAATCTTGCTCATTGCCTTCATTTCTTTACATAACAATCATCATTCAACTTAGTTCTGCTTATGTTCAGGTGTTCAGATTAATAATCTGTGAACTCTAGATATCATAAGCCTACTAATCAGGTTTATAAACTCCGCAAATATTCGCTGCTTTTGGCAATATCGGCAAGCGGATCATCCGAAGCATCTTGCTCAACAAATACGTGCTGAACGTTAGCTTCTTGGGCAGCCTTGAGGATCTCAGCAAAATTAAGTACTCCACTGCCTACGGGCTGAAAACTATCGGGTGGCATAGTGATAGCGCGGTACGTTTGAGGAGCTCCTTCTTTCTTGTCTTTGAAGTGTAGCAGTTGGATACGATCAGCATGACTGCGAATGTACTCGGCAGGGTCATGCCCCGCAACCGATATCCAAAATACGTCTAACTCAAAGCATACCAATGCTGGATCAGTTTCGGCCAAGAGCGTTTTCATGGGTGAGCTTCCATCCATCGGTTGAAGCTCAAACGAGTGGTTGTGGTAGCCAAGTTGAATACCCACTTCTTGACATAACTCACCAGTTTGATTTAATTGTTCGGCTAAAGCCTTATAAGAATCTAATCCACCCCTTTCTTCTGGGAAAAGAAACGGAAAGATAAAATAAGAAACTTCGTATTCAGCCGCTTGGTCGATGGCTTTCTGTAAGGTATAATCCGCTGGGGGACGGCTCAGGCCAAAAGCTTCCATGGGTTCCCAATTTCCGGTGAGTAATGGCGAAAGAAAATGAGTACTATTTACCGCAATACCCAATCCCTTTAATACCGAGTGTAGTTGAGGAAGCAATTGGCTATCAAACAATTCTATTTGCTTATAGCCAGCATTTCGAATCGCTTCTAGTGTCTCTTGAGGCTTCTCAGCCAAGGTTTCCCGCACCGTGTACAGTTGTAAACCTAGCTGGCTAAGTAAGTCATCAGAAGGATAAGAATTACTGAGTAAATCAAACGGAAGAACCGATGCTGAGGCAAATAGCCCGGTCTTCTTCAGGAAAGTTCGTCGGGTGAAATCACACTTATTCATAGCATTTAATATACGAGACCATAGCTACAGAAGTATCTCTAGAACGAGAAAATTACCCGAGAAGTAATACTACTTGCGGTGTTTTATCTTCTTAGTAGATTTACCTCGCCTCATTCCAAATATGTCAATCGGGATAACATACGCAGTAGAAAATTGTAAAGCGTTGTATTTAAAACCCAAATACTCTTCTATTTCGGTAGTACCAATTTCAATACTTTCGTTTCCTCCCATATTGGTAGTGCCCGAAACATAACGAAAGTTGACTGCTACTTCGTGCCCTTTGCGGTTCACTGGAACACTAAAACCACCACCAGCCGCTAGAGCAAACTGAAGCCGATTAGCCCCTTCAACCGTTAGTACCCCATCTGTAAGTTCACGCTCAGAAAAGCTAATGTTGTAGTCAATTTGGGTCAGTTGATCACTACCGAAAAATTCATAAGCAGTTATTTCTCCACGTCCACCTAGCCAATAACTAATTTGCGGCCCCGCATTAATAAACCAACGAACTTTACCCTTTCGGGATGGAATAGTAAAACGTAACATAATTGGGGCATCGAGAAAGTTAGCGTAAGCTCGGTGGGTCACAATCCGGGTGGAAGTTGAGTTATAGCGCTGTACTTTTCCTTTTCTACTGTACACCAACTCGCTGTAAAATGCCAGATTATCACTTACCGAATAGGCGTAACTCCAGCCACCCAAGTAACTGAAAGAAAAATCCTGCTGAAAATCCACCCCATCGTACTGTGAGCTGTAGCCAGCCATAGTGGCTTGCCCTCCTAATATCGGTCCCGTAAGAATTTGTGCCTTTACCTCTGAAAAGATGATAACTGCCCACAATATTAGCACTCCATTTTTCAACTTCATCACTATATTTTTGACGTCAAATTACGAAAGAGTCTTTCGCTAAATGTCTCAGATTAACTTTGGAACCTACAAAGTAAGTTTTCAAATAAGAATAGCGTTTGAAATAAGAAAGGCATCAGCTAACAGCTAATGCCTTTACTACTATAAGTTGGTAAACCTTAATTTCCTTTAAAGCTAGGTTGCTAGAGCTTAGCTGCTAATTTCAGTAGTGATATGGGGTAGGTAAATACTTACCTCAGTACCTAGAAAAGGTTGGCTTTTTAAAGTGATCTCCCCCCCTATCTTTTCAACAGCATCTTTAGCAATATATAGGCCTAAACCACTACCCTTTACGTGTCCATGTCCACGGTAAAACATATCAAATGCCCGCTTTTGCATTGCCCGATCCATACCTAACCCATTGTCTTTCACTTTGATCTTAACCCCTTCTTTGTAAGGTCGTACTGAAACCTTAATAACTGTATCGTTTGCATTAGTCTTTCTGAATTTGATGCTATTCTCTATAATTCCCCTTAGAACATTAGTGAGCATATGCTCGTCAGTGGTTGTAGTGTGTTCAGGGTTGGCGGTTAGGTGAATAAGCACTTCTTCCCGTCCAGGATAATTATCCAGTTCATCAATCACTGACTCAATAAGGTAACGAAGAGAAACCTTGGTATTGACTGTATCTTCATTTTCCTCGTACTGAAGTTTTGTTAACCCATCTAGCGTATATTTAAGCTTATCGGTACTGGATCGGATATGAGTAAGATAAGTATTAATATCTTGGGAGTCTGACACTTTCATTTTAGTCAGTTCCAGTAGCCCCTGAATAGAAGCCAGTGGTCCCTGTAAATCGTGCGACATACGGTAGAACAGTCGGGCTAGTTGCTCATTTTTCTGCTTTAGAGCATCAGTAGCTTGCATTAAATGACGATTATCTTTCGCTACTAACATATAGCCCTCTAAATCATCATCCACTGATAAAGTAGAAAATGAGACCGATACTGGTATCTTTTCCCCACCTTCAAATTGAAACAGTGTGCTTCGATTATACACATGCTCCTTTTCCATAGTTTCCTGAAGCAATGCTTGCAGAAACTCGAATTGTTTTTTAGGAAAGAACTCGTAAATATCGAAGCCGACTAGATCCTCGGGGGCAGTTTCTAAAAGATGTCCTGCCTTTTGATTAGCATAAACTACCTTACAGTTCTGGTCAAACACTAGTACCATATCGGCTATTCCCTTTAGTAAGCTGGCTACATATTTGCCTGGAGCTAGAACTTTCGCTTTATCTGTTATTGTATTGGATGAAATCTGATACATAATACACGCTTTTTTAAATATTAGTAGGCGAGGTAGTGCGTGTAGTTGCGGGTAAAGTTTTTTAGAAGTAAGAGTGACACCTTTTTGAGTAAGGAATGCGATAGCTCAGCATTAACTCATGAGAGCCATTGGAGTAAGCTCCAATATCAGATAGTGTATGGTCATAGCTGTAACCTGCACTGATATTGTCGCTAATCTCCAACTTCATGATACCGACTAGCGCATCCTCACTTCGGTAAGAAGCACCGACCGTCAGTACATCATTAAGGATTAGGTTAGCACCAAGCTCAGCTGAAGTGGCATTTCCTTCTTGTACTCGAAGTAAAACTGACGGAAGTATCTTCACTAGTGGGTTGAGAGTAAACACGCGACCTGCGGTAATAAAGTAGTAGCGTTTCTGCTGGCTTATTGACTCAAACTCTGCCCCATCTGATAATCTACTGTTCAGCAAATAGGGAATAGAAAGTCCGGCGAAGAAGTTAGAATTTGAATAATATACACCCGTACCAAAATTAGGATTGAAGGAATCACGAAAACCACTTACCAATACATCCTCTGTTTTCAGAGTCAACTTTGAGAAGTCAGACTGGATTCGGCTGAAACCAGCCTGTAACCCCATTGCTAGTGTTCCGTGCATCATCTTGATCTTATAAGCATAAGCTAGGTACACCCGTTGATCGCTATGTACACCAATCTTATCGTGAGAGGCAATAAGTCCTATTCCTACCTTCTTATTCTTGATAGCCTGGTGGGCAATAATGGTATTAGTAACCGGTGCCCCTTCAAAGTTATCCCACTGCCGACGATGTAAGGTCGTAAGCTGAAATTGCTCTTGGCTGCCCGCATAGGCTGGATTAATTGCCAAGCGATTAAAAACATACTGAGAATACAGCGTAGTTTGCTGACCGAAACCTACGGTAACAAACATAATTAGCAGAGCGAAAGAGAGAGAACCTCTTTTAAGCCAACGCTGCGGTATGTTTATAATAAATCGTTTCATTTTACCAACTTGTTTTCTGTTACTTGTGTAACTTTACCTTACAAATATGCAATTTATTTCTTGAAAAAGAAAAATTCAATATAAAAAAAATTATATTTTATGTTTTTTCTATTTGACTTTTCTTTAGAATAAATCTATATAAATGATCATCTTATCACTCAAAAAACAAAGCTAAAAAATATTAAAATATTGATAATCAGCATATTAACCCGAGTAGTATCTTAACCATGATACAATCATCTTCATTGAAATAGGGGTAAAACCTTACGTAAGGCTATTTTCACGTCTTGGTCGATGCCTTAGGTTAGAAATGAGAAATTACACGTAACATTTAGTACTAGTCCCGCAGTTTATCGCAGGCTTTCAATTAAAGGTGCTATTTGTATACTACTGTAATACTTTGTCATCGGGGCTATCCAGCTATGACTGGTTTTACTTAAAAAAGTCGATCAACGTAACGGAAAGCAGTAGCAATCTTCCTTATGTAAGATCAGCAAGGAAGTTAAATTTATAATGTACCGAGGCTAACGGATTTTTATGGCTCAATAAGTGTCACGACTCTTATTAATTATGAAATCACAAAGTATCTGGCTCAGCATCTTGCTAATGCTATGCCTTATTACATCTGTTCAAGCTCAAGAAACCAACTGTGCTAATGGTATTGACGATGATGGCGATGGTTTAGTTGATTGTTTTGATAATGATTGTGCTTTATCACCGCTATGCCAAAATAGGGAGAATAATTGTACTGATGGCCTAGACAATGACAGTGACGGTTTGCCAGATTGCCTGGATGATGATTGTAAAGGAACGTCATTTTGTCCTATTGAAACTAATTGCAGCAATGGAATAGACGACGACAATGACGGTTTCTTTGACTATTACGATGGCGATTGCTTGTCCGAACCTGACAACCCCAATGACTTTATTATTGATGTAGCTAATTGCGAAGTGAGGCCACAAGGCAACCTATTTGCAATTGAAAAAGCGTGGGACTCTCCTTTACAAACCAGTGCAACTCGTGGGTCATTTGCTCTAGCTGATCTAGATAAAGACGGAATAGCCGAGGTAGTTTCCTACAATGACGAAACAGGATATATGTACATCCTAAATGGTCAAGATGGTTCAATAGAGAATCAAATAAAAGTAACCGATAATGAAGAGTTTGCGTCTTATCCAGCGGTAGGAGATGTAGATGGAGATGGTTTTGGGGAAATTTTTCATGTTGACCGAGCAGGAAAAGTACGTGGTTATAACCACAATCTGACTTCTATGTGGACTACGAAAAGTGCTCCTGCAAGCCGTACCCGCCCCCCTTTACTTGCCGACTTCAATGAAGATGGAAAAGCAGAGCTGTACTACGTAAACGAGATTCGGGATGCTGCCACTGGTAACAAACTTATAGAAGGTAGTCATGGTAAAAATATATACTCTAGTGGTAATGACTGGAATAATCATCTTGCTGGGGTACCTGTCGCCGTAGATATCCTACCCCAAAATGGGGGCTGCCCTGATTGTGACGGACTTGAGCTAGCTCTGGGTCACGTGGTATATTCTGTTGATCTGGTAGCTAATCAGCTAACCGAGCGATTGAATATGGATGATGTTCTTACTAAAATTGGTCACTACCATACAGATGGCTACCGACCTAAGCAGCATAGTAATGGAGAGCACAATTGGAGTTCCACTTCAGTGGCTGATTTCAATCAAGACGGTCATTTGGATATTATCTGTAGTGGTACTACTGGAAGTTTAGGTGGCCCTACTACTATTTTCTTCTGGGATATCCATAACAACACGGTACGCTCATTTATTCCTACCCGCCCGGCTAGTACTATCCCAGCTGGCTTTATCAATGGTTATGGCGACTTCATGGGTACTAAGTTTTGGCAAAAAGGAGTAGGTGCCCTTAATATTGCTAACATTGACAATGATCCTGGCTTAGAATGCACCTTTATGTCTGGTTCTAGTTTGTATGCCCTAGATGACGATTGGAATCTCAAATGGGCAAATTATACTGACTATTGGGAAGGTTCGTCAGGATTCACCAGTACTGCAGTCTTCGATTTTGATGGAGATGGTGCATCTGAAATTATTTACCGCGATGAAATTAATCTCCATATTGTAGATGGATTTACCGGAGATCCCGTTACTGCCTATGCCAGCGCTGATTTTTGTAGTTCAAATACTCACGCCGAATATCCAATTGTAGCCGATGTGGATGGAGATGGTGAAACTGAAATTGTAGTTGTATGTGGTCGGGATCAGAACTTTCCAAACCAAGGAACGAGAACTGGAGGGAGTAACCAGAAGTTTGGGTTTGTACGAGCTTATAAGGCAGCACCCGGCACATTTTGGGTTCCCTCACGCAGTGTATGGAATCAATATGTTTACTTTAATGTAAATGTAAACGATGACTTAACGATTCCGCGTTACCAGCAACAACACCATGTAGGCTTTGCTCAAGAGTGTAACTTATTACCAGGAGGCACTCCGGGATTTTCACTTAACAAGTATCTTAATCAGTCTCCTAAAATCAATTATTGTGGTGAATTACAATTCCCTGCTCCGAATTTAGAGTTTACAACTCCACCCGAAGTTTTTCCGCCTACTTGTCCAAATACTCGCTTTCAGGTTCGCCTACGCTTTACCAACACTGGTGATGACGTAGTAGGCAAACCAATTCCTATCTCCTTTTACAGGAGCGACCCCCAATTAGCCTACAGCAATGGAGTAGCCAGTCCTTATCTGGAAACTGTTAATATTAATGTTCTGGGTGGCCTGATGCCGGGCGAATCTTTGGACACTCTCGTTTGGGTGAATGGTATCTCTGGGCCCTTTACTCTGTATACCTCTCTAAACGATATTGGTCCATTTGACCAAGTAACCGGAAGCAGCTTATCTAATTCGGCTTTTTATCCACTTGATGAACTAAATGGTACCATCCGAGAGTGTGATAATAATCCTGATGTATTAGCTACTCCTGTAAATCCTTTTCCATTTACTGTAACTGCTTCGGTAGTACAGGATAACTCCAAGTGTGCTGGATCATTCGATAGCGATGGTATTGTGACTGCTAATGTCGGTGGTGATACCATCAATTATGTATTTCGGTGGTACCAGGGTAATGTAGCTAAACCTACCCCTGACTATCTAGGGGCAACCCAAACTGGATTAACTGGGGGCACTTATTTAGTTGTAGCCGAAGCCCCTAGTTCAGGATGTAATTCTTCTTCCAGAACCGTAGAGGTAGACAACCTATCCGTTCCCCCGGTGGTAGTTGCCTCAGTCACCAACGACCAAGTCTCTTGTGATCCAGCTAATCCTACGGGAGCGCTGTCAGCTTACGTAGATGAAGGTGGTTCAGCCGTAACTGCTGGCTACTCATTCTTCTGGTACCGAGGCCTGAATGATGTCATCCCAGCGCGTTCAGGCTATTCCGGGGGACCCACAGTAGATCAATTACCTTCCGGCGACTATCGGTTGGTGGTTTCTGATGCTAACACTGGCTGTACTACTATTCAAGATATTTTTCTACCGGAAGACCAGATAACCCCACCCATTCGGTTGGATAATAAAGTAGATGTAACCGTCTGCGACCCAGCCTTTGCTGACGGCGAGGCAGAAGTATCTGTCGGTGGAAATACTGCTGATTACGACTTTTACTGGTATAATGGTAGCGTATCTTCTCCTGATACTACAACGAATATACTATTTCAAGGGGATCACCTACAAAATGTAATGGATGGGACGTACACGGTGTTTGCCGCTGATAAGACAACTCGTTGTTTATCCGACCCTTTAGTGGTTACGATTGACGATAATTCGGTTAACCCCATCGTGAATACTGAAGTAGTCGCACCTCAATCAGCTTGCGACCCGACTCTCTATAACGGTTCATTACGCGCTACAGTGGACGAAAGTACTACTGGAGGCAGTGCCAATGAAACTACTGGCTATACTTTTGATTGGTATCAGGGAAATGTCACGCTAACCACACTACCCGGTACATCTTACTCCAGTGGTAGTTTGCTAACCGATGCACCTCGTGGAAATTATTCAGTAGTAGTTACGAATACTGCAACTGGCTGCCAGACAATAGAGTATCGGTTTTTGCCCGAGCAAATTGTCCGCCCAGTGATTGATCTAAACGCTACCCTAGTGCATGCCGATAACTGTACTGACCCCTGGGGCAGTAGCATTACTGTTAGTGCAGATGGAGGAAATACTTTGGCAGATGGCTACACCTTTGAATGGCGCGATGCCAGCAATACGGTACTTCCTGAAACTAGCGAAACACTTAGTAATATTCCTCCGGGCATTTACACAGTGCTAGTAACTAGTCCGCTAGGCTGTACGGCTCAGAATACCGCTCAATACGAAGTTCTGGATCAAGCCCCTAAACCTACTGTTACTCTACAACGCTTCAACAATAGCAGTTGCGATGCTGGTCAGCCCAACGGAGTAATTGCTGCTATCGGGTTTACTGGATCAGTTGGTGATTACACTTTTGACTGGTTTGAAAACAGTCCTTCGGGAGTGCCCGTAAATCCTGCTAATTACTCTGCCAACGGTGATACAATTTTCAATCTAGCTGCCAATACCTACGCCCTCAGAATTACTGACAATACTACTCAATGCTTTTCTGTTGCCTACACCACTATTCAAGACGTATCGGTGCCTACCGCACTGATTGACACTGTGAGCGTAACTGCTACTACCGACTGCCGGGCAGTGTCAGCGGATGGGGAAGCTATCTTTGAAGTAGTAGGCGGCTCCCAGCCATTGCCCTACGATGCTTCTACTAATCGTACTTACACTTTCCGACTGTACATTGGAGCCACCGCGACAGGTGCACCCATTGCTACAAACGCTACCGGAGTATTCTCAGGCTTAAACTTTAATGACTATACTACCACGGTAGAAGATGATTATACTCGTTGTATTTCACCCCCCATGACCATTAGTATTGAGCAAGATCCTGATATTACCATTACTCGAGATCATTTAATCTCACCGGTCTCATGCGCCAGTGCCAATGGAGAAATCGGGGTAGAAGTTACTTCACCTAGCAATACTGCACCCACAGGAGCAGGTTATAACTTCACTTGGTACTCTCTAGGTAACTCCAAAAATGGACCAGCTACCATTAATCCTGGTGCCGACTTGCCAACTCCTGATAGCTTTAGCTCCCGACGACAAGGGCTTACCTCCGGCTACTATGTAGTGGAAGTATCAGATAACTTTACTAGTTGTACCGTATACGATACACTATTCTTGCCTCAGGCTAATCCGCCAATCATTAATGCGTCAACCACGCCTTCTGATCAATGTAGCCCAGGCAACGGAGATATAGATATCGCCTTGGATCCTAATGGGTTTTCATTGGATCGCTATCACGTTTATCTATACGTTGGTAACTCGCTTGATTTAGGCAATGAGATTGATACTCTGAACCCTTCCGGAACCGCAATTGTAAACCTCTCCTTTCCCGACTATGCTCCCCAACAATATACTATTGGTATTGTAGACACTATATCAGGTTGCCCAATTATTAGTGAGACAGTACGCATTGATATGAATAATCCCGATCCGACCATTTCGTTTACTGCTAATGCCGATTATAGCTGTAATACTGATGGTACTGGTTCGCTTGATGCATCGGTCGTTGGCGGCGGCGATGGTGACAACAATCAAGGAAACTTTACCTTCGAGTGGTTTGAGGGTGCTAATACTAATACGCCCCTGAATGTAGCTACCCAGATAGATCCTACTGATCCCTCTATCGCGATCAATCTACTGGAAGGATTCTACACACTACGGATCACCGATAACGATGGGGATGGTCAAGGTTGTTCTTACACTGAAACCTACTTCCTACCCAAGCAATACAAAACCATTGCTATCACTAGTACTACCACCCTACCCGATTCGGTCTGTGGTCCAAATCCTACAGGAAATATCTGGATTGAAGTGGTTGCTGAAGATGGGGTGGGAGTTGATACTACTGGAGTGTATACTTTTGAACTACTAGACAATACCAACAGTGCTCCCAGCTTCGCCTACGGCGGCACGGGTCATGCAAGTAATCCATTCACAGGTATTCCCGAAGGTGATTATTTTGTGCGGGCTATCAATCAGTTAACTGGTTGTGAATCGGCATTAGTTTCAGTACGTGTAGATAATGTATCTCAGAACCCAGCCATTGCTATAACTCAAGAAGAACCAGACTATAGCTGCAACGGTCGTCCTCCAACGGGAGAGCTGAACGCTACGGCTACCGGAGGTTCTGACGGCGATACAGATCAGGCAAACTTCACCTTTACCTGGTTCAGTGGAGCCAATAATACCAATCCCGCTGATCAACTTTCAGCTTTTAATATTGATGCAAGCGATCCTTCACGAGCGATTAACCTCCCCGCTGGAGACTACACCGTTTTAGTACAAGATATTTCCGGGCACAGTAATCGTTGTGAAGCAACTTTTACCTATACCGTAGATCCAGTGGACTTGCAAGTTGTGCTCACGCTAGACACTGATCCCCAACAAATCTGTGATCCCGTTGATGGTACAGCTTTCGTTACAGATACACGGGAGGAGTATTACTTTAATAACAGTATGCAAGTCATAAACACCGATCCGGTGGACTATACCTACCAACTTTACGATGATCAATTGATCGCTCAGACTAATGCCGGAACTGGCTTAGATACGGATAAGTTTCGGGAATTAGGCGAGGGTATCTACTATATTACCACTGATAGTACGAACAATTGTCTTGCTTCGCCTACATTGGTAGAAGTAGATGACATTAGTCGTGATCCTATTGTTAGCATTCAACTTATTGATTATCAGTATAGCCTCAATCGTACGGATACCAGTAGTTGGACGGGGGCTTTACAGGCGCAGGTACAAGTAGATCCTAATCAACCTTTTGACTCAATAAGCAATGCCTTTACCTATCAGTACCGATGGTACGAAGCCGATAATTATACCCCCGGTAACGAGCTGGGAACTTCTCCAGCCATTGCCCAGCTAGACTCAGGCGAATACCTGCTAGAAGTGACTAACTTAATTACTAGCTGCGTGAGTACGGCTACATTTTACCTGCCTTTTGTTGAGGTAGAACCTCAACTATTTGTACAAGCTAACCCACAGACAGTTTGCTTTGCTGACGGTAATCTTGCTTTGGATAGCATTACTTTCTTAGGTAAAGCTGACCGTACTGAGGATTATAAACTTTGGCTATACACCAATACCTACCCGAGTACCCCCATTGACTCAGTAGAGAATTTTAACGGAACTGTCCCATTTGACAGCCTGTTTGCGGGTAAATACTATGTGCGAGCCTACCACCAGACCCTTAACTTGACTTCAAACCTACTACAATTAGACATCAGAGATGAGTCTACTACTCCCAAGATTGACATTATAGACCTACAGGTACAGATTAGCTGTGATACTACTAGATTAGCAACTGGAGCCATCACTATTCAGGCGGTTGAAGCTGACGGACGTTACGACGATTATACCTACCGCTGGTTTAAGGGGCAAACGACCAATCCAATAACAGAGTTGGTGTTAGAAACTGAATCTGAGATCGATAGCATTCCTTCTGGCTTCTACACAGTATTAGTAGAAAATCAGCGAACCCGATGTAGTACCATTGAATCTATATTTGTTCCCGAAGACATTATTATTCCTGAAATTACGGCCAGTGCCACAGGCACTTCGGTTTGTGATCCGGTCTTGGCCGATGGAGTAGTACGGGTAGAACCACTTTCTGTAGGCGATTATCGTTACGATTGGTATGTAGGTGATACGCTGAAGCCCCAGCCTGATTTTGCTGGGCAGGTATGGGCAGGAGTAATGCCGGGCAATTACACAGTTACTGCAACTGATATTGCTACCAACACTTGTGTCTCTGAACCCATCACCGTTACTGTAGTGGACGAATCCACCTCCCCTACAGTATCGATAGAAATTGATAACCCTTATACCAGTTGTAACCCTCTACGTCCTAATGGAATATTACACGCCAGGGTGTCAGAATCACCTGCCAATTACAGTTACGTTTGGTACGACACTTTGAATAATATCGTCAGTGATCTTCCGCGAGCATACAACCTGACCGAACAGACCTACCGGGTAGAGGTAACTGATCGAGCCACTGGATGCATAACTGAGGCCTTTAGCACGATTGAACGAGAAGAGCAAATTGTTAGCTTACCTACTGTAGAAATCATTTCGCATATGACCCACTGCGCTCAGCCTGATGGAGCGGCAACGGTAACAGTTGATGGTGATATTGAAGGTTACACCCTCTCCTTCTATGACTCCGATGGCAACCCTTTGCCTGACTCCTTAATTAGCATAAACGAGTCTGACCTGCAAGCGTCTGTCTCTCAGCTCGCCGCCGGGACTTATCAGGTAACCGCTACTGATCTATTAACTGAGTGTGTATCAGACGTGACGCCATTTGAAATCAGGGACGAAGGCTATACGCCACCGTTCCGGGTAGAAACTGTTCCTGCGAGCTGCGACGCTAACAACGGTCAGGCTACTATTATCCCTGAAGAAGAGTTGAGAATTGTATCAGTAGAATGGGCTAGTCCAGAGACTAACGGCATTACTTCGCAAGGATACGTGACTAAAAATTTACCCGCCGGAATGCTCTCTGTACAAATAAATTGGGAAAACGGCTGCTCATACTATGGCACGGTAGAAATTGGTATAGACATCTGTGTGTATAACACCGTAACTCCAAATGGGGATGGCAACCACGACTATCTTGAAATTGAGTCTATTGAATTATATCCCAATAACTCGGTTAAGATTTTCAATCGCGCCGGGTCGCTTGTCTACGAAGCTGATCGATATAACAATGAGAATACTCGCTTTGAAGGTATGGGCAATCGGGGGCTGTACGTAGGAGGCCAACGCTTACCCGACGGCACTTACTTTTACGTGATTGAGAAGAACGACGGTTCTAAGCCTAAAACTGGGTACCTAGAATTAGTAAACTAAAAAAAGCACCTCAAAATGAAGTGCCTTTTCACCTAAACTATCTACCTATGATAAAACTTAAGGACTATCTCTTACTCAGCCCACACCAACTGAGCTTGGGTACTCCGGCCAGATATGAGCCAAAGGGTGAGTTACTATTGATATTTTGATAAGCTAAAGGTTTTACCTCTGAGGCAGCAAGCTCAATATCAGCGTATTGCCAGGCCTGCTCAAACCGATCTTTCACTTTCTCAGCCTCAGATAATTTTCGCTGTGCTTTCAGGCTTTGATAAAGTCCGTTAAGCGCCCAACCATTTTCGGGTAAGAAAAATAAATCATCCTGATATACCGCTTCAGCTTCAGCAAACTTTTCCATTTCTAGCAGAATTGTACCCAGTGGGTGGCGAACCGAAAAGAACCAATCAGGTGGTTCGTTATAATTCAGATGATCTTCGATTTCTACTGCCTCACGTAATAAAACTACCGCCGCATCACGATCATTCTGCTGGCGCAAAATCTCGGCTGCTAGCACCCGTTCGGCAATAGCTAATAATTGATCTACCGAATTTAATTCCCAAATCGTAATATTCTGTAAAGTAGGGTTTCCCACAATTCCTTTCAGAGCAACTAATTCTTCCTGAGCTTTTTCCGGTTGATTTTTTCCGGCGTAAGCCATTCCTCGGGCGTAGTGCCACACACCTTGGGGATACAGTAAAGTTGAATCCGGCTTACGAAGCGTTAGAATATGATCCCACTGAGCGAATTTTACCAATAAGTAATTAGGAATCATATGATAATGCTGCAAGGTTTCCCAGCCGGGTTCGCGCATCATTACTGTATCGGTATGCATTGCCGTACGGAACGCCGCATTGATGGCTAGCTCGCCCCGACCTTCCATCGCGGCGGTAGCAGCCAGAAAATGAATATTGTGCGGGTACAAAGCTAGCGGATACATACCTTGAATCTGGCATTCTTCCAGATACAAACTATCTACCACAATCGCTCGCTCATTCACCTCCGACCCTTTATGATAGTGTCCTGTTCGGATGTAAATATGGGAGGGCATATGCACTAGATGCCCAGCACCGGGAACCAAGTCTTGCAGTCGATCAGCACTGGCTAACCCTCGCTCGGGTGAATCAGAAGCCTCTACTGCGTGGATATATAAGTGATTGGCTCCAGGATGCTTCGGATTACGATCCATCACTGTTTCCAACAAATCAGTAATCTGAGGCGTCCAGGGCTTGGCTACTCCTTTTTTAGTGTATAAATCCCAAGGATGCAAGTTCATAAGTGCCTCGGCGTACCAAACGGTAATGTCATCGGAATTGGGAAACTGCTGGTATACCTTTGCTAAAGCATTAGCGTAATCCTGATCTAATGCAGCTTGATCGTCCGTTTTTTCGTAGTTATACCGTTGCCTTGAAGCTTCAATCAAAGCCTTTTCCCAATCAGAAGCCTCATTCATATTAGCGACAGCTAGTTGTGTAAGGTACAGGGCTTCAGCCTTCAACTCGTTTTCCATCGCTGCATTATAGTTGGTTCCGAGAACATGAGCAGTTCCCCAGTAGGCCATCGCAAAAGTAGAATCTAAGCGAATAGCCTCGCGAAACGAGCGCTCAGCCTCAGCATGATTGAAGCCATAAGTCAGATTTAGTCCTTGATTAAAATAGCGCTGAGCCAAGTCTGAATCAGTCGTCACTTTGAGCGTGTAATTTCCCAGATTGTTAAACAGTGGCGCCTGGAGCGATGCCGACCGTTGGGGCGATTGACATCGAGCTAACCCTAGTAACAGTACCAACACCCAAATAGCCGTACAGTACATAAGGTGGAAGTTAGAAATCTGCTGTCTCATTATCAGATTATTTAGAGGGAGATACGAGCCGGGCAGGCAGCACTTTTTGGTAGCGACGAGCAAAGAATGCGTATTGCCCAAGCAGCCAGCCGTAGCCTAACAAAAGCACTTGGTAAGCCGGAATGATAAATAGGATATACCACATCCAACGGGTAAATGTACTAGTCTCAGCGGTTACTCCTACCCATTCAAATACGAAGGGGCGAATCATAACGACGGTACTACCAGTAAGGCTGAACACGATTAAGATTAGTAGGACTTGGCGGATACCGTCCACTTTCCAGCGCGTCTGTAGTTTTTTCAGGAATTTCATAATACTATTATTTAATGATTAAAGTTGGGGGTTCAAAGAATTTAGGTGTTGGAGATTGGGTCTTAGGAGTTGGGGGTTTCTAAAACCGCGCGACGGTCGCCCAATACCTAATTCCCAAAACCTACATTTTAAAATACTCGAGATACGTTGAAGCCGAAATGAATATCTCCGGCAAAGAAGTTACCGTTCGTTTCTGCAATAAAACCTTTTTCAATCATCGCCCGACTGTTGGTCAGGTGAAGTTGAAAAACGTGTCCACCGGTTTCAATATCAAAGCCGATAGCCAGCGAGTTGAACAGTTGATTAAGATCACCTTCAGCGTACTCTTCTGCATTCAAACGGTAGTAGTATTCAGTATTGAGGGATACTCGCTGGGTCAGCTTTATGCGCCCACCAACGCCCAACGCATAAATATCATTCTCTCCCTCTCGTTCCTGAATGCGATTGCGGTGCACCAAAGTGGGCATAATTTGTAGAGACAAGGCCGAACCAAACTTACGGGCAATCAGGAGTTGCTGAGTATAAAACATCCGAGCCGTAATATCAGGAAACTCGCCTGGTGTTGATTCAGTCAGGGTATTGATGGCAGCGCTAGAGAATGATACTACCGAAACTGGCATCACCCGTTTGCCACTACTTTGGCGTAACAGTTTCAGTTTGGCGAAGCCATCGTAAGTCTTTTCAAACGAATTTCGGCCTACTCCGAGCGTAAGAAAATCGGCCACACCGTATTCTAGCCCTAAGCGGACATTAGCTGCATCTAGTCCAAAGAATTCGTAAGCCCCTGAGTTAAGCCGCCCAAAGCGGTGAGAGATTAAGAATTCCAGCTCACCCTGAGTACGGGTTTCTATTGTGTGGCCATTGATCAGCCGGCTTCCTTTGAAGGTAGCCTCCGTAAAAAGGATAGACTCTTCAGTATTAGCTTCAAGTAAATTCATCAAATCATCTTGAGCAGAAGCACTTAGCGATGAAAGAATACAGAAGCTAAATACAAATAGAATATGTTTTTTCATGATAGTAATTAGGTTTAAGATTGGGAAAAGAAGGATACAGTGACCCACCATCGGCAGGTCATTGTATGCATCAACAATACAACCTCGCTGGGTGTGACAAGGGGTCGCCCAACTACGTTGCTTTTCGCTTAGCTGTTAAGGGGGTCGTACTTCAAATCCACTGTTACTTCCACCTCTTCGGCAATATTGTGAAAGACAATCTTCGGAATATCAATATCGTGGTCAGCTACCTTTACCATAAACTTGGTTTGGGCATTTATTTTAGAGCCATTCACTATAATAGTTCCTTTGGTAGTAATCGGTTGAGTCACTCCGTGAATCGTCATTGTTCCCTCTACAGTTACGGCGTACTCTCCATCTTTAGTTGGGTCAATAGTACTACCATTACTAAAAGTACCTTTGAAAATAGCCTTGGGAAATTTCTCCGATTCTACGTAGTTTTCGTTGAAATGCTCTCTCATAAGCGACTTGTCAAACTCAAACGCTTTCATATCCATGCTTACTACTACTTCTTGCTTAGCAAAGTCAATAACACTCTGCACTTTGTTATTGTGGGCTTCAATATCCTCTAGAGGGGCACTAGAGAAGAATTTGGTGTACCCAGTTTGGGTAATAAACTTGTCTTGAGCTAGTAGCGAGTTGCTAATGAGCACTGCTAGGTAAATGAGGATTAAATTTTTCATGATAATTTGGTTTGTGAATTATTTATGGGTTAGTTTCAATACTGGCTCCATCTCCTACCCAGCAGGCAATATCCTGAATCTGCTGGTCAGTGAGTTCTCTTCCACTAGAAGCGGGAGGCATTGATCGGCTAGCAGTACGGGCTTCAATCCGAGCGGCGCGATCCTGAATAGTAACCGCCGTGCGAAAATCGGGTGAGATGGTACCGTCGTGGCAGTTAGAGAGCGCACAGTTATTCTTTACAATTGTTTCTACCGCTTCAAATTCCACTCCGCTGCTTAGTAGGGCAGTCTGCACGCTTTCACAACCGTTGGCATCTTGGGTAACCACTTCGTACTCACCTGGTGCCAATCCTGAAAACAAGTTGCTATTCTGGAAAGGTTGATCATTGATTCGGAACTGATACGGGGCAGCACCGCCTTCTGTAGTTACTTCAATTCGCCCGTTGGTTGAACCACAACTGGCATCAACTTTTGCTACAGTGGTGTTTACTCCGTCGCGGTTAGCGATCTGAACCTCAAGGCTACCTTCGCAACCGTTGGCGTCTTCTACTGTAATCGTATGGCTACCGGCACTTAACTCAGAGAAAGTTCCCTCAGTTTGTCCTGCCCCGCCATTGATGCTGAAGGTGTACGGTGCTACACCGCCACTTACTCCTACCTGCACTGCTCCTGAAGCTAGACCACAATCGGCGTCAGTAGCCTCTATGAGTTGAAGTGTAGGAGTGTCATCACAGTTCTGAGGTTCTGGCACCACCTCGTACGTACACGCCGAGATAAGTGCCAGAACTGAATAAGTGAGAGCTAGGGTATGAATTACTCTTCTCATTGCTATTACTGAGGTAATTGAGAGATTGTCCAGTTAGCTACTGTTGCTCCTCTAGTTTCACCTCGTTGTGCATCTTGAGCAAAGAAGTACATTGGTCGTCCAGCGTATGTCAATTGCTCAGCACCATCTACCCGGGTGATTACTGCAAATGCTCCGGCATTTAGCGTAGAAGGAAGCACAATGTTAGCTACTTCACTAAACGCTGGCCAAGCTTGCAAGCAACCATCGGTACATACACTTTCGTTATTCTGATCATTCAAGAAGTAGTATAGACTATTTCCTTCTGCGTCTACCAAGTAAGAAATTGGATCGGTCTCAACACCTTCTACTACTTTAGTACCTAGCATTAGGGTATAGTCAGGCTTGGCTACGAACCACACCGAGCCTACTCCTTCTCCATTGATCTGGTTAGGGCCAGTATCCGATGAATAGTAATATAAAGGCCATCCCTTGTAAGTAGTCTGTCGCTCACCATCGGCGCGAGTGATTGTACCAAAATCCGATTGATCTAGCCCACTACCTACTTCAAAACTGGCTTGGTAATATATAGGCCACGCATCTAAACAGCCATCTTCGCAGGCACTGCTCCCGTCTACGTCCCGAGTGAAAAAGTACAATGTACGACCATCCTGATTAACCAGGTATGAACCCAGATTACTGTCGGTAGCCAAATTGATCTGAGGGGCATCTGCTACTGGTGGGGTCGGCGTAGCATCTTCCTCTTCGTCGCAAGCCGAAAAGAGGAAAGCGAAACTTACTAAGGAAAAGATTAATGAAAGGGTTTTAAGAGATTTCATGATGTTTAAGAATTAATTTTGAACTTTGTTGTAATGATGATTTGATTAATAATTCAGGATATTTTCCTGACTGAAATAAAATGTAACGTTACTTAATTGAACCACTGAAGAAGGTTAAGCAAACCTGAAGATTTATGTACTCGCCGCACCGTTCTTTTTGGGTTACTGTCTGTGACAAATGTACGCGCTCTCTACCAGGTAGTTAAATTTTCGAGGTATACAGGAGGTGAACAATGGGAAAATATCAGGTAGACGAAAAGTGAACAAGATGTCACTACTGACACCCTTTTCAGTTTCAGTGCTACTAAGAGCAAGAAAAGAATACCTATTATAAGGTATTGATTATCAATTACTTGATTAGCTCGTACACTTATTGTCTACTAAAGTAGGCACGTGATTAATCACGTGCCTACATCTCTAAAAAGGTGTTCAAAAAAATTTCTGAAACTAGGTTGTCATCTCTACTTTGCCTAATTGTAGGTAGACAAAGACGTAATTTGACTGAGGGAAATTACTAGCTGGATGCTACCGGGTTATCTGAGTTTTGCTCCATATCGATAATGAAATCAAGCAGTTTTTCGTCTCGTTCCATTCCCAGTTTTTTGCGTAAGCGGTAGCGGGCGGTCTTTACACTATCGGGTGAAATGCCTAATACATTTGCCATCTCCTTCATACTCATGTTTAGCTTGAGTAAGGCACAAAGCTTTAGCTCGTTGGTAGATAGTTCCGGGCAACGGCTCTTCAGTTGAGTAAAAAAATCTTTATGTACCTCCTCAAAGTGTCGCTTAAAATCCTCCCACTCTCGATCAATGTGCAGGTTCTGCTCTACCATCCGACTGAGTGTATTTAATTGCTGCCGAACTTCGGGCTTGGCTTGCCGCTTCAGTTGCTGAATACCTGCTTTCAGTTCTTCCATCAATTCATTCTTTTGAATGAAATTAATTGTATAGCTGGTCAGCTCTTTGTTCTTATACTCTAGCTCATGGGTCAGTTCTTTTTGCTTCAGCTGAGCGTTTTCTAGTTCAGCTTGTGCCAATGCCTGACGCGACTGAAATACCTCCTGGTTTTTATCGAGCAACTCTTTATTTTTCTGAATTTTCAATCGTTGCCGACTGGTAATTAAGTATCCCATCAGACCAAGAGTAATCATACCAATCAGTAGCCCATTTCTTAGGAAGTTTTGTATTCGGGCTTCTTGCTGCATCAGTTCCATGGACTGTTGTTGTACTAGCAGTTGCTGCTCCTGCTTTTCCAACTCATAGCGGCTTTCCAGGCGCACTACCTCTCTAAGCTTTTCTGCATTGAGTAGACTATCTTGTAGGGCATAGAAATATTCGTGGTACTCAAGTGCTTGCTGGTAGCTTCCTTGCGCCTCGGCAACCTGTTTCAGAGCGAGATAAACATCGCGTCTATTTTGTCGGGATCTTACCTTCGTCGCCTTCTTGAGAGCATGCAACAAATGTTTTTCGGCTTTGGAATAATTACCCTTGCTCTGCTCAACACTACCGAGAGTAAAGTACGTTAGTGATTTCCCGTGGCCATCTTGCTGAGCCTCTTGATACGGTAAAGCTTGATAACAATAGTCTGATGCTTGATCTAATTTCCCGGTTGCCAGAGCAAGCTGCCCCAGGTGCAAGTAAGAAGTACCCAAACCATAGGTATAGTCTATAGAATCGCTGAGTTGGAGTGCCTGGTTAAAATATTGTCTGGCTTGAGTGTAATTTTGTTCAGCCTGATATAATTCACCAATGTGAATAGCCGTATGCATTTGTCGCTCCGGATTACCCAAGTTCTGAAAAGTATGGTAAGCCTCCTCGTAGTAAGTTAAAGCTTCTTCGTGGCTCTGCTGATCGCTGTAGATTAGCCCCATGTTTAACAGAACATTAGCAATTCCCAATGAATCTTCTAGGGACTGGTACTGAACTAGTGATTCCATCAGCAATGACAGACCATCCTCGTAATTGCCTTGCGCCCAATTAGCCACTCCCATCACACGCCGAGCCATTGCCAGTCCTGCAGGGTAATTCAGAGAGTCAGCCAGCACTAAGGCCTCTTTTCCGTATTGTACCGACTGATGAGGATCAACAATCCAGAATTCGTAGCCTAGCTTATTCAAAATATCTACCCGAACTGTGTCAGCAGCAGAATGCTGTTGTAGACGCTGTTGTAAGCTATCTAGTAGGTTTTTCTTATCATCAGCCAGGGTGACCGTTAGTAAGATCAGTTGCAGTCCAAGGGTTATTGTTAGGTACTTCATTAGGTTGTTCATCTTGCGTTCTCACACTACATGACTAAGGTACAAAATATAATATAAAACAATGGTTGATCACTGTCATTAGTAATTTAGTCCAAAACACTTAGTATTATATCTAACAGTTTGCTCCTGAAATATTTTTTCAACAAAAACTATAAGCATTTTTCAATAAAATGCACTATATTTAATTAGTATTTTTTGACCCTCTATCATTTTAGACTATGAAAAACCTTGAACTAAACTCGTCGACAGAACTGGATAGCCTACTCCAACAGCTATCGGCTCACACTGGTTATACCAGTCCGACCGATAATTATCGGCATCTTAAAATTATTTTTGATGTAATTCGGCAGTACTCTAGCTTTGAGGAAGCTATCAAGTTTAACGAGATCCTTCCGTTGCCCTTTAAGGCTATTTTTTTAGACGCTTGGCATATACCTTCCGGTGATAGGCAGTCATTTGAAAGCATAGAACAGTTGGCCGAAGTTATTGCCCAACACGAATACTCCGACCTCTCTACCGCTGATGCACGTCAACTACTCCGCAAGGTATTTACTTTTCTAGGGTACTTTACTCCTCCAAAGCGCATGCAAGAGGGGTTATCATTCTTACCTAGCGAATTTCGATCATTACTTCTACACGACCCTAGTTTAAGATACGCATATTCTGATACTTGTATCTGGCTATCTTAAGCGTTATTCATTTGCGATAAACTGCTGGATGTTTTGAAATACCTGGTCAATGAGCAGGGTTCGAGATTCTATGCTAGCCCAGCCAACATGCGGAGTAAGTAGAAGTCTTTCTTTATGTTTCACTTGTAAGTAGGGATGAGATAATGGAAACGGCTCATTCTGGTAAACATCAATAGCTGCCCCTCCAATTATTTTTTCATCAATTGCTCGTGCCAGATCAATTTCATTGATAATACCACCGCGCCCGGTATTTACTAGCAAACTATGCGGCATCATTTTACACAGCTGTTCGTAATTCAGCAAGTTGTGCGTATTCTCATTCAAGGGGGCGTGAACTGAAACCACATCTGAAGTCTGAAGCAACTCGTCTAACGATAGCTGGGGGTAGACAGCATGACTATTTTTACCTGATGTAGAGTAATAAACAACCCGAGTACCTAGTGCTTCCGCAATCTTAGCAACTTGCTTTCCAATATTACCCAGCCCGATAATTCCAAACTGCCGTCCTTTCAGCTGCCAAAAGCTAGGCCCTAAGTGAGTAAAGAGAGGCTGCTGACTATACTGGCCGGAATAGACATACTCATTGTAGTAATCGTGCCTATGCAGTAGGTGTAACAGTACCCCGACCGTTAGTTGAGCAACACTGTAGGTAGAGTAATCTTCCACATTCTTCACTACAATATTTTGCTGCTTGGCTGCCTCTAAATCTACGTTATTCATACCCGTAGCCGCTACACAGATAAGGCGCAAGTTTTTTGCAGAACGCATTGCCGTCTTGCTAATCACTACCTTATTAGTAATTACAATTTCCTGATCAGCAATTCGGGTTACTACCTCCTCCGGGCGGGTCTGAGAGTACGTTTTATACTCACCTAAATCGGAAAAACAGTTCAAATTAAGCACATTCCCCAAAGTGTCAGTATCTAAAAATACAATACGGTATTTAGACATAAAGAAGCTTGTTTTACCTCATCTCAAAATAATCTAACCAACAAAACTCTATCCGATAAAAACATATTAATTGGTTGGACATAGCAAGATGGAAAATACATGGAATAGTAGTTAAAACCGTGAAGTGACACAAATATTTATAAAATTCCGAACAAAATATTAGCTTTGAGAAAACCGCAGCCTATGACTGATAAAAACAACTTCTTTGTAGTAGGTATTGGAGCTTCTGCCGGTGGACTTCAAGCTCTTCAAGCGTTCTTTTCGGCACTACCTGATCAAAACCCGGCTGCTTTCGTAGTGATTCAGCATCTGTCGCCTGATTTTAAAAGTATGATGGATGAATTATTAGCCAAGTACACCAAAATGACCATCATTAAGGTAACTAAACCCGTTCAGGTACAGCCTAACCACGTGTACGTAATGAGCCCCAAGCGGAACCTGGAACTGGTGAATGGCTCACTTACACCGGTTCCCCCCGACGCCTACGAAAAACCTAACCTGCCGATTGACCTGTTCTTTAAATCATTAGGCCGAGAGTGGCGGAATAATTCGGTGGGCATCATACTCACGGGTACAGGAACCGATGGCAGTCGGGGTATTAACGCTATTAAAGAACAAGGAGGCATTGTGATGGCGCAAAACCCTAACTCTGCCAAGTTTGACGGTATGCCCAATGCTGCCGTGCATACCGGCTTAACCGATTTTGTACTGGAGCTGCCTCAATTAGCACAAGAAACTCAACGAGTGATCAATCGTCTTCCTCGATTTTCCGAAAATGGAGATACCCTCTCTTTCACTGACCGGGGTCACCTTGCCCATATTCTTAACCTCATTGCCAAGAAAACTCGGCTAGATTTTAGCTTTTACAAGGAAGCCACCATCCTACGGAGAATACAGAAACGGATGCATATCGTAAATGCCGATATTCTGGAAGATTATTACAATATCCTTCTTTCTAATGCGGCCGAGGTGGAACAATTGGGAAATGAAATTCTGATTGGTGTTTCTAGCTTTTTCCGGGATGGAAAGCCGTGGAAAGCATTTCAGGAAAAAGTAATGCCAGCTTTAGCGCAGAAAATTCGGGATGGTGATTCTCTTCGGGTATGGGTAGCGGGATGCTCTACCGGAGAAGAAGCATATACTATCGGGATGATCATTGACGACTATCTGGCCAAGCATCAACTTAAACCTGATTATAAGATTTTTGGCTCGGACATTGACAAACGAGCCATTCAAACTGCGGGACTAGGTGTATACAGCCATAGTATTGCTGATAGTATTCCGGAGGAGTATCTAGCGTACTATTTCAGTCGATCAGCTAAGACCTACCGGGTTAAGAAATTTTTCCGTGATCATTTTGTGTTTGCTTCTCATAACATCATCTCTGATCCGCCCTTTATCAGAATGGATGTAGTTTCTTGCCGTAATGTACTGATTTATTTTAATAATGATGTTCAGCAAAAGGTAATGTCCCACTTTCACTTCTCGCTTAGCCAAGATGGTTTTCTAATATTGGGAAAAAGCGAGAGTATTGGGCACTTGCAACGTTTTTTTACCACTCCCCTTAAGAATGTCAACATTTTCCAGAATCAGGTAGCCTCATCGGGTAAGCAGCTTTCGGTTGCCCCCCGCGAACTTAATACTGAGCCTGGTGGCCAATACGCCACTGGAATCAGAAAAAGTGCTCCGCTTACTACTGTTGCCATTAAGACCATGATTGCTGATTCCTACGATGAAGCAGGCGTACTAGTAAATGCAGATTGTTACATTCTCTATACACTTGGCAATGTGGTCAACTATTTTCATTTTCCTAAAAAGGATTTGAGAATGCACTTGGAGGATGTGATGGATACTGACGAGTATCTGTTAGTGAAAAGTGGGGTACGAGAAGCACTGAAAGATAAAAAGGCAGTATACCACCAAGATGTATTATTTGTGAAAGGGCGCAGTAAGCATGTTGTCACCCTGCGGTTTAAGTCACTCTCTTCTTCCTTCTTTGACAAAGAAGTGGTTTACATTGAATTCCAGAACCCTCGTAAACCCGACCAGAATGACAAAAAGATTATCAGCCAATCTAAAAATACTGACCGCCGGGTTGCCTTACTTGAAAAGGAGGTAGATGAGAAGCAACGTTTACTTCAAACTCTTCGTGAAGAGCTAGATACCCACAGTGAAGAGCTACAGACCACCAACGAGGAATTACTGGCTTCTAACGAAGAGCTACAAAGCTCTAATGAAGAACTACAATCTGTAAATGAAGAACTATACTCGCTCAACTCAGAACTAGAAGACAAAA
This sequence comes from uncultured Flammeovirgaceae bacterium, assembly GCA_937883755.1. GTDB lineage: Bacteria > Bacteroidota > Bacteroidia > Cytophagales > Cyclobacteriaceae > Tunicatimonas. The sequence goes on from CAKZYA010000016.1 coordinate 51,193, forward strand.
TAAAAGAGGTAACTGAGGCCAACAACGACGTAGTTAACCTATTTAACAGTACCCAGATTGCTACGGTTTTTATTGACCAAGATCTGAAGATTCGTCGGATGACCTCAAACATCTCAAACATTATTAATATTAATGATAAAGATATTGGTCGATCCCTTGAGCATTTCACTACGAACCTCGTCGATATTTCGTTGGTTGATTTAGCTCGGCAAGCTACCAGCGACGGAAATACCGTAGAACAAGAAGTTAGTATTCACTTTAACGATCGTTACTACCTGATGCGAATGCTCCCCTACTACGAAGCAGAAGGTAAAGCTAATGGGTTGGTAATTACTTTTGTTGACATTACTGAAAAAGAACGGAGCCGCCAACAGATGAAAGAAATTGCCGAGCGGCTTAATCTCGTGCTTCATTCATCTAATGTTGGTACCTGGGAGTATGATTTACAAACTGAAGAAGTAAAAGGCGACTCCCGTTTGTACGAACTGTTTGACCTACCTGAAGGAAAACTCAAATTTGAGCAAATAGTCTCTCGTATTCATCCTGAAGATTATCCGCAAGTATCTGATGCCTTAGACCAAGCCATCAAAAAGAACCAAATGTACAAGACTGAATTTAGGGTAGTACGCAGCAACGGTGAAATTACCCATTTAATTGGACAAGGAAGTTTAGTTGACAGCAAGGGTGAGAAATCTCACAAAATATTAGGTATCAACCTAGATATTACCAAACAAAAGCAAAATGAGGAAGATAAAATCCAGTATGGCAAACTTCTAGAAGAATCATACAATGAGATTTACATCTTTGATGCACAAAGTCTGAACTTTATTAATGTCAACCAGGGTGCCTTGTATAACCTAGGATACTCTATGCCGGAAATGCAACAACTAACGCCGATTGATCTAAAAGATGAGTTTACGGCCGAATCCTTTTCAGACTTAATCACCCCTCTCCGCAATGGTGAAGAAGAAGTACTTACCTATGAAACCACCCATAAACGCAAAGATGGTAGTCACTATGATGTACTGGTAAACTTACAGCTATCAACCTTCCGGCACCAGAAAATATTTGTAGCAATTGTACAAGATATCACCATAATCAATCAAGCGTACGAGCAACTTCGCCAAAGTGAAGAACGCTTAGCTTTTGCTATTAGTGGTACCTCCGATGGTATCTGGGATTGGGAAGATATGCAGAAAGATAGTGCTTGGTGGTCACCTCGCCTTTACGACCTACTGGGCTATGAAGATGGTGAGATAGAGACTAATAATAAGAGTTTTCAGGCTATCAGCCATCCTGACGATGTAGATGCCTGGCAACCAGTATTGGAGAAACACCTGAAGGAGGGTACACCTTATGATGTAACTATGCGCCTCAAGCATAAGATCAAAGGTTACCGATGGTTCCGATCGCGAGGGAAAGCCATTTACAATAACCAAGGCCAGCCAGTTCGGCTAAGTGGGGTAATTTCTGATGTGCATGATCAAAAAACAGCGGAACGAAAACTGAAGAAATCCAACCGAGAGCTACGCGTAGCCAATGAATATCTGGACAATTTTGTATTCACAGCAGCTCATGATCTCCGGGCACCAGTGGCTAACCTTAAATCGCTCTCTAGTTTACTAGAGTCTGAAAATGGGCATGATAGCCGGGTAGTTAAAAAAATCAACCAATCTCTCAATCGCCTGGAAAACACCCTTCAGGGCATTATTCGTATTCTAGATATTCAGCAGTCTGATGATGAAGAATACCAATTACTCCGATTTGATGAAGCTCTAGCAACCGCCCGAGACGAGATTGAATTAGAAATTGAGTTTACTGATGTTACTATTGAGCGTGATTTTGCTGTAAAAACTGTTCAGTACGTAGAATATTATTTAGTTACTATTCTCAAAAACCTGTTAACCAATGCTATAAAGTACCACGCCGAAGGTCGCCCCCCTCATATCCACATCAGAACCAAAAAAACAGACGGTTATATTCTTTTAGAAATACAAGATAACGGTGCCGGATTTGATGTGGAACGGTACGGTAATAAAATTTTTAAGCCCTTTAAAAGAGTGAACCCCTCTGGAAATGGATCGGGGGTTGGCCTGCATATTGTTAAAACTATTGTTGAAAAGAATGGCGGAAAAATTGAAGTACAGAGCCAGCTCGATAAAGGTACTATTTTTTTTGTTTACCTAATGCCCTATCCTGATGTTGAGAAGAATACTTCTGATTGATGATGACGAGATCAATAATTTCATCGCTGAAGAATGGTTAAAGTCTAATTATCAAGGCACAACGTTTCATGCCTTCCTCAATGTGGAAAATGCCCTGACCTACTTGCGCTCGTGTACATCTACCGAGTTTCCTGAACTAATACTGTGTGACCTTAAAATGCCCATGTACAATGGCTTTGAGTTTATTGAGCTATACGAAAACGAGTTCTATGCCGAACACCCCGACACCAAACTCATTGTTGTGAGTTCTTCTTTACGAAAACAAGACATTGGCAAAGCTAAAGCGTACAAATCTGTAAGTGACTTTGTAGCTAAGCATTCTATTCAGGAAAATTTCCGGTTCATTCTTGAGCAACATTTCTAGAATGGAAGAATATTCCTATTAAACCCTTCATTTCACCGTCTACCACAAATCGAAAAGGACATCGGCACTATTTGCGAGCTACTACTAAGAAAGAGGGTACTTGGTACGATATTATTCGCCATCCTGAATGCTACGCTGATGATGAACTACTACTGCAGCTACCCCGCGGCTTTGAATTTTATGAATGCCCTTTTGGTGCCCGGGTTGTACTGAGAAAAGTACTAAAAAGTAAAATCACTGACGGTGAAATCAACATCATAGAGCAGGTGATGCAACAACATGAGAGCGTAAAAGATTACTTACTCAACCGGGATGAGTAAAGTATTTTTGTATATCAGACTGGACATACCGAAGCAGATACCTTGTATGATAAAGAACTGTTTCGTCAGATTCAGTAGTACGATGCCAAATTGCAATTTCGTAAGACTAAGGAAGAAACCTACCAGGCTCAGTGCTTCTGTCACTTGAATCGCTACCACAGATAGATTACTCTGGAAACCAGTCTTCACCTAGGTGACCTCGCCCAAAAGCTCTGTTACTATATTGATAAAGAAAGCTTACTGGAGTTTTGGATCGAGGGCGAGGAAAATTGGTGATCAGCTAGCCTCGGAAAAGTCTGTAAATAGTGACTCTATAATTTCTTCCTCTAACGGTTCATCCGCCCCGTAAATCACGATGCGGTAGCGAAATGTAACTGATTCTTGGGGTTCTAACATGAAGTTTAGCTCTTCTTTTCCTTCAGAAAACACTTTTTGCCCCAGCGGATTAGCCGCAAACAGACCGTAGCCTCGGGCGTGCCAATACGTAGGATAGCCTACGTTATTTGGATGATCCATCATTACAACTGAGACTGCTTCATCGCCAATCTTTCCCGCTAGATTTACCCACTTGGCACGGGTGCCCCACACCTCAGTTCCACTTACTCCCACACTGCTATGGTACTGACCACTTACCCCTTCGTTTTCTAGTATCGCCTCATCGGCAGGATTTCCATTGGCACCCGTAAGCTTTACAGGTTTGTCTGAGGGATGTTCTAATGTTCGGGTTACTCGGATAGCCATCATTCCCTCTTTATTATCGTCAAAACTCACAGGTTGATCTTTTGCTTGTAGGGTAGTAACCCGGTCTATAATGTAGGCTTCGTCCTTTTGGGAGAAATAGAAAGTAGTAATCTCGTCTAATAGTTTTTCTTGGTCAGGGGTCAGCCAATCGGCTGCTACTTTTAGCTTCCCTACCTCCCCTCCTTCTACCTCCAAAATCTTACGGTGATGGATAGTACCGTAATGATCTCGCTTGTCTTCAGAGATTGCCTCCGAATTATTCCAAAAGTCTAGCCCATTGACTTTACCATAGTTAAGCCATATACCCACATGGTGCGGATGGTCTACTCGCTCCCCTTCTTTAGAAATTAGTGGATAGGCTCTGGTTACAATCGTTCCCTGAGGCGTTGCAACCGGAAACAATACGGGCTTTTTAATCTCTTCTGGGTAGATATACGAGGTAAACAACTTACCATTGATTGTAATGGACACTGATTTCTCAGCCGGATTTTCGGTAACCTTTACCTGAGCCTGAAGGGAGTATAACTGAGTAGTAATCAGTACAAAAACCAAAAGCCCGCAAAAAGCAGGCTCTGGCGATAGTTTAGGTAGTCGCATAGTATTAGCTAGAAATAATCTCTTGGTCTTTGGAATTGAAGGTTACCCGTTTACCGGTATGCAGTGCTTGAGTAGTCATCAAATTAGCTACTGAGTGGTTGTAACCTACCCGAACCGGGGCATGGGTCTCTTTACGACTCCGAACACAATCCATCCAGTTTCGCATATGGTTAGAAGTCATGTTATCAGCTCCAGTGTTCGCGCTAGTTACCACCTTATCTCCCTTCAGTTCTTGCTCTTCTAAAAGGTTGGGTTCCATGCCCATTGCGGAGGCGTGGCGTTCGTTTAACCCTCCGTCGGGCGTAATCATATTGGTTTTGAGGTTGAGCGTTCCGGCATTTGAATAATAAATCTCCTTGGTTCCGCCTTCAGAGTTGGTAAAGCGAGACGAGTACACTACCTGGAAACCTTCGTTCGGATTATCATCCGGGCCGTAGTCAAATACCGCAGTCATAGTATCAGGATTTTCCCGGCCATCTTTCCAGAGATAAATACCGCCGTTGGCCGCTACGCTACGCGGATGGTCGTAGCCTGAGAACCAGTGAACGGTATCAATCTGGTGCGACATCCACTGACCAGGGATTCCGGAAGAATAAGGCCAGAACAAACGGTACTCTAAATACTTACGAGGATCCCACTCCACTTTAGGTCGGTTCATTAGATAACGATCCCAATCCGTATCTTCCTTTTTGATAGAAGCTACTAGATCAGGTAATCGCCAACGACCAGGTTGATTTACGTTCCAGGTCATATTTACCATTACGACGTCGCCAAACTTACCGGATTTTATGAATTTCTCCGCGGCGTGATAATTACTCCCACTTCGACGTTGGGAGCCAATCTGAATAATACGGTCAGATGCTTCGGCTGTCTCCAGAATTTTTTTATTGTCCTCCATTGACTCGGCCAGTGGTTTTTCAATGTAAGCATCGCAACCGTTTTCAATAGCTTCTACTCCGTGCAATGCGTGCTGAAAATCAGCCGTACTGATGATCACAGCATCTACTTTGCTCTTTTCGTACAACTCCTCGTTGTTACGCGCCAAATCTACTTTCTTGATCCCTTTCTCTTCCATGTAGGCTTGAGCCTCATCGCGCCGACGGTTCCAGATATCGGAAACTCCCACAATCTCAAAATTCATTTCTTCGGCGTGATTCATAAAGGCAGGAATCAGTGAGCCTCGGCAACGATTAGAGAACCCAACAATTCCGACTCGCACCCGATCATTTGCCCCGAGAATACGTCCGTAGCTTCGGGCTGAGAAAGCGGTACTTAAGCCTACGGCTCCCAAGGCTGATTTCTTGATAAAATCTCTACGATTGCTGTTTAAGTTATTCATGATCTATTTTTTGTTAGTTGTCAAAATTTGGTGTTGGTATATGCTCAGGTGTTCACGTGTTTTAGTATATATGAGTCGGTCATTACAAGAACACCCGAAGACATTAACACATGAACACATCGGTTATGAGGCTGGCAGTTCTCGAACTTTGATGTTTTTGAAATACACTAGGTCGCCGTGGTCTTGGAGCAAGATGTGACCACTTTCGGCCATACCAAAGTTCTCCCACTTCTCATATTTACTGTTTTGTACCAAATTGTTGTATTCATCACTGCCCCGCTCGTATTCTAGCACTTTTTCACCGTTCAGATAATGCTCTACCTTATTGCCTTGCACTACTAGGCGAGCGGTATTCCACTCACCAATACCTTTAAAAGGTTTGCTCTCAGGCGCCCCTTTTAGATCGTATAGAGAAGCTAAAGTGCGAGTGCCTCCCCCGTTATTACCTTTCTTAGCATCGGGATGCTTTTCATCATCCAATAGTTGGTATTCTAAACCGATAGCCGATGCTCCCGAATTATAGCCTTCAGTAACGAAGTATTTTATACCACTATTGGCTCCCTCAGTCAGCTTAAAATCCACCTGAAACTCAAAGTTGGAATATTCGTTCTCGGTCACAATATCGCCCCCATTCTGGGATTCGGCTCCGTCGGAAGCCAGAACCATTAACTCTCCGTCTTCAATTTTCCAGCCTTGCTCAGGAAAAGCATCTTTATGCGCCCCTCGCCAGTTCTCAGTGGATTGACCATCGAACAGTAATGTCCAACCTTCCTGCCGCTCCTGCTCAGTTAAGGTATTATCACTAGTCTCTTCTACCACTGTTGTCATCTCGGCAGTAGTAGTTTCTTCTTCAGTCGTTTCAGATGAGTTGTTAGAGGTAGGTCCGCAACTGTACAGAAAAAATAGTGCGATACCTAACATAAAAAAAGTTCTCATAGTCATTATGGTTAAATTGTTGATCCCAAATCACGTTTGGGATATGTTGATGATTGTTAAATTGCTGAATTGTTTTCCGGTCGAACGGATTACCGCCCAGCCGGAATGAAAGTTGTTGAAGTTATCGTTAATTTTCACCTTTTACCCCGCTACCTGCCCAAACAGTCCTTGATAATGATCCGACATCTGAAAAATACCTCCGCTCTTTTGGTAAAAATTTTCGCCTAATCTAAAGACTCCATCCTGCGCTTTTACCCAATCAGCATCTGCATACGGATGATAGGAAAGCATCTCCTGCCAATCACGATAGTTTTGGTGCCCGTTGTTTTCCATTAGCCCCATGCCCGGAAATTCATCCCAAGCGGCTAGTCGGGCGGCTACGTTTTTGTTCCAATCTACCAGAATTGGATTCACCGTCAGGTCAGCACATAGGCAAGGGATATTTTGCTCATGGGCAACCTTTGCCATTTTCAGCGTCATGCTTAGTGTTTTAGCAATTGGCTTCAACGCTACTGCACTGTACCCCATCTGAATACGAGTGATTACATCTTCTTCGGTATGCGCACTTTCATCGGCCGCCACTCTCACTTCCACATCATCTACATGAGATTCGTTTTCTTCCGGAAAAGGTTCTTCCACTACTACAATCTGATCAAAAGCACCGATTTTCTGGGCATGATCAAGCAACTCCAGTAGCGAATCCTTCTCTTCGTAACGCCCATTCATATCAAAGTAATAGGGAATTTTACCATCAGCCGTGTAGGCGGTTTCGCCCTGACCGATCGTCTGATGAATTTCAGTCAGTTTAGCTTTGTCCTTGTCCAGCATTTCCCGTTGGGTACCCGGATGCCCTAGTTTAATTTTCAGGAAAAAGTACCCTTCATCAGCGAGTTCTTTCATTTGCGATACCGGAGTAGCGAAAGAAAACGAAGGAACACTGACTACTCCTTCGTGTCGATGCGATAACGCTGGACGGTACGCTTCAGGAATCATAGTATCAAAGTCAGAAATGCCATTCTCATAAGCGTAAAGTAGCCAAGCAGCGTTGTCAACCGCTACTAATGCATTCAACGCAAATGTTTTTCGCAAATCTGGATTATCAGTAATCTTTTTACCGTAGGCGTAGACTTCTTCTAGAATATTTTCCTGAAGATCAATAGGAGTAGTAAAAGATTGCCCCTTAGCTAGTTGGACTCCCTTTTCGGTCATAGCATACATCAACGCATTACCACCGCTTTCGGAATGATTAAGAAATATCTGAGCATCCGACCAAAGCGTATTTTGTGTACCTAAGCCCACACTATGTTTTCCTGATGAACTCTGCATCCGAGCTACGGCTTGCCATACATCAGTCATGTAACCTCCTTTAAATCCGTAAGGAGTAGCGAGTGGTTCCCGCTCGAAAGTAGAGCTTACCTGATCTATCGTAATTTTTTTGGGAGATACCGACGAAAAAGTAGCAGGAGACATAGACGCAAAAGGAAGTAGACTAGCAGCAGCGGATGACTGCTGAAGAAACTGCCGACGGTTAAGTTGTATCATAAATAGGGAACTGTCCTCGAAAATACAAAACCCACCCTCATTGTCCAAATTCCTTATGCAATCCGTTGCAAAACTTCATAAAACAGACACTATTAGTACGTCTCTAATTATGTAGTGACTGTGATGCACCTACTCCAAACAGAAAGATAGAAAAAGATTACCCTGCATCTTTCACACAGCGAAAGCCAAGATGCTCCTGACCGGAATCTACCGCAGTAGCCATACGGGCGGAGGGTCTATAATTAGAGCAATACTGATCACTGCACAGATACGAACCACCTTTGATGACCCGCTTCGGAGTGAAAGGTTCTTGAGGATCGTAGCTTTGCTCAGGCCCAGTAGGGTTGCGACATATGGTGATTTTACTTTGTTGCGAATGGGTATCGGGGCGATACCAGTCAGAACTCCACTCCCACACGTTACCGATAATATCGTATAGCCCATACTTATTCGGTGGAAAGCTTTTAAAAGGAGACGCACTAGCAAAGCCATCAATGCTTACATTTTTATGCGGAAAATCTCCTTGAAAAAAGTTAGCTAAATACTTACCGGAAGGGGTCAGTTCATCACCCCAAGCAAAAGCTTGCCCAGTAGTACCTCCCTGAGCAGCAAATTCATACTCTGCCTCGGTAGGAAGTCGCTTACCAGCCCAGTCAGCGTAAGCCTGAGCGTCTTCATAGGCAATATGTGTGACCGGAAAATTATCTTTTCCTTTGATAGAACTGTCGGGGCCTTTGGGTTGTCGCCAGTTTGCCCCAATCTTCCACGACCACCACTGTGAGTAATCATGCAACGGAACAGCGTGGTTAGGCGGGTCAAAGATTAAAGAGCCAGGTTGCAGTACTTCGTCCGGCGGTTTAGGGGTACCGGGCGGTAATTGCTTCTTCATCTCTTCCCAATTGATGGGACGCTCGGCTACGGTTACATACCCGGTTGCTTCGGCAAACTCGCGAAATTCAGCGTTGGTCACTTCGTGGGTATCCATCCAGAAACCAGATACTTCTACTGTATAAGCTGGCCCTTCCACCTCAGTAGCTGTTTCGTGGTCGCTACCCATGATAAATTGCCCGCCTGGAATCCATACCATGCCTTCTGGAGCTTCTCCAGCAGGCTTAGCTGAAGTGAGCACACTGGTTTCAGAAACGGCTTTCTCGGTAGGCGAACTAGCCGACGTTTCACTTTGCTTTTTACTTTCGGTCTGGCAAGAGGATAAAAAAAGACTAATTAAAAAAACAAATAGGGCAGATAATTTCATTGTCGGTTGTTTTCGGTAGTATGGATCAGCAAGGTAGCAAATGTGGGAGCTTTACTCAAGGATATCGTTACCCTAACAGCAGTTTGTAAATGAAGCGTTCAATTTAATTGCTATCTCCTTATCAGAAACTAAATGGGAAATCATCTATCTTTATCAGTCTAGGTGGGCCACCTCCTTGTAGGTGTGATTCTAAGTATATCTCCACAAATTTTTCGTTTGTGTTTTGTCGATATAATAGGTGTACCAACTAACTTCATCAATTTTTACTACTTTAAGTTGCCTGATCCTTTCTTTAGCTTCTTTACCATAGTAATAGTCTTTGCTCATATTACCTATCTATATACTGTAAATACGTAATTGGTTTAGAAATCATCCTGTACAAAACTTGTAACTCAGACGAACACCCATTCCCCAATACGAGCCGATTCAAAGAGTGCATCCAGCACCCGCATATTGTTGATAGCATCAGAGGGAGGGGTTGGAACGGAGGTGTCTTCCCGGATAGCTCGGGCAAGAGCCTCGAACTCACAAATATACTGGTCAGTAGGTTCAGTCTGCACCTCACGGGTTCCTACACTAGTAGTCACGATTACTTTAGCCGGCATATCAGCCGGAGTATTGAAGGGGATTTCAATAGAAATGACTCCACTACTGCCGTGCACATCTACTCGCTGGTAAGGAAAAACCTGAGTGCCTACGGTAAACTGTGCCCGTGCTCCGCCAAAATCTAATGTACCTGATGACAGCACATCCGTTTTAAATGAATCATCTTCGCTAACCAGGCTAAGCACCCGCTGAGGTTCGCTCTGTAATAAAAAACGACTGACGGATACCGCATAACAACCAATATCATACAAAGCCCCTCCCCCCTTATTGGATTGGTTACGAATATTACCGGGGTCGGCATTATTGTAGCCGAAAAAGGTTTGTACGAGATGTACATTCCCAATTTCTCGCATCCTGATTAACTCTAGTACATGCTGCCACTGGGGGTGAAAGCGGTACATAAAAGCTTCCATCACTTTTACTCCCTTAGACTCGGCGTAGTCTACAGCTTCTTTAGCCTCGTTGGCCGATAGGGCGATGGGTTTTTCACAAAGAATATGCTTGCCAGCATCGGCAGCTTTCTTTATCCATTCGGCATGAACATGGTTAGGCAAAGGAATGTATACTGCCTTAATAGTTTCATCGGCCAGTAGTTCTTCGTAGGAACCATAAGCATTTGTAATTCCGTAAGTATCGGCTGCCTCTTGAGACCGTTCTAACGATCGTGAAGCAATTCCATCCCAACGTATCAGAGAAGATTTAGCGGTTGGGATAGCAATTTTCTTTTTAAAAAAGCCGGAGACTCCAAGTACTCCAAATGATACTGGTTGCATAGGTTTTGGTATTCTAAGTTTCAAGTTTGGAGTTACTCAAATTAACGCTAAACCCCAAACTGTGAACTCAAAACAAGGATACCTTAACACTATGACACAATAATACTATATTGCATTATGTCATTACACTACGTTAGCCAAAAGCCTCGCGTCGCTTCTAAAAACCCTCCATTGATGATACTGTTACACGGTTTAGGGAGTAACGAACAAGATTTATTTTCATTTGCCCCTTTGCTAGACCCTCGTTACTTGATTATCAGTGTGCGAGCGCCTCTCTCTTACGGCTACGGCGGATATGCCTGGTTTAATATTGATTTTTCTAAGGGTATTCCTCAGCCTAATATTGAAGAAGTTCAACAAGCCCAGCAACAGTTTTCTGGCTTTTTAGATGAGATCATGCAAGAATTTCAGCCTAACGTTGGCCATGTATACCTCGTAGGTTTTAGTCAGGGAGCTATTATGAGCTACGCTACGGCATTTACCTATCCCAAGAAGATTAGTGGACTCGTTGCCATGAGTGGTTATATCCTTCAGGAAACTACTCCCTCAGACGGGATAACTTCAGCCCATCACGATCTCAAGATTTTTGCTACTCATGGTACGCAAGACCCCGTGTTACCATTTTTTTTAGGTCGCTCAGCAGCTGATTATCTTCAGCAACACCAATTTAGCTACGAATTCAAAGAATATGCTATGGCTCATGAAGTGAATCAAGCCTGCTTTTCTGATGTGAAAAATTGGTTAGATCAACGAGTAGCAGATTTGTAAGGCGTTCAGAGCTACATGAATACAAAAGAACAATAGCATTAAATATATTCGCTTCCTTTCTGCTCTTTAGCCTGCTTCATAATATGTTTAAGGTGCTCTACCTCTGATTTAGGACAAATTAGTAGCACATCAGAACTATCGGCGACCAAATAGTTATGTAGACTGTGTACAATAATCAATTTCCCATCAGTACTCTTAATATAGCACCCTTTACTATTGAAATGCAGTGCATTAGCCTCAATTGTGTTGTCCCCATTACCCTGGGTTTTCAGTGAGAACAGCGAGTGCCAAGAATCGATAGACGACCAATCAAAGCTCCCAACTAACACATATTGGTGATCATATTTCTCTAAGATCCCGTAACTCAACGGAATATTTTTACACTGAGAGTAAGCTTTCTTTAAAAAGGCTAGTTCTTGTTCCGTATTATAGTGCTGTGCGCCAGGATAAAACACTTCAGCAACCTCAGGCAAATGCTTTTGTACTGCTGTAATAATTGCACTTACATGCCAAACGTAGATGTCGGTATTCCATACAAAATCACCACTATTAACAAATAAGTTAGCTATTTCAATCTGGGGTTTATCCGTGAGCGTTTTTACTTTTTTCACTACTCCGGCATTATCGTAGTGGTATTGAATGTAGCGATAGCGGGTTTCGGGCTGAGAAGGTTTAATGCCGATCATCAGTAATTTCTTTGGATCAACTGTTGCAACTTCAATCGCCTTACCCATATCGCGCAAGAAAGCTACCTCACCTAGGATGGCATGATCCGCCGGCATCATAATAATGACAGCGGAAGGATTGAGTTGCTCAATTCTATAAGCTGCGTAAGCCGCACAAACCGCAGCACCACGGTGGGTAGGCTCTACAAGTAGTTGCTGATCAGCTAATTGAGGTAATTGCTCTTTTACTAAGCTCGCATAAGGCTCAGTAGTGGCCACCATAATATGACTTTCGTCGCAGAGAGCTTGGCAACGTTCGTAGGTTAATTGTAACAATGACTTTCCAATACCCAGTAAGTCCAGAAAAGGCTTGGGCATATTTTTACGACTGAACGGCCAGAAATCCGAAGTTGAATGATTGCCCGTAGTGATAACCACAAAATTGCTATTCCTTGCCATAAGTAAGTGTAATCGCCCTCTAGCCCAATGGCGAATATAACTTTTGACGATTCACGAAACAACCTTCGTCCCCATCACGCTAAATTTTGTTTAAGAATATTTTAATGAAAGAACAAATTCAGTATATATTTTGTAATAACTCGGTAAAATATTATCTTCAAAAAAGTATTAACGATCCAGAAAGCCAACAGTCAAGCACGGCGTTGGTTTTTTTACGTAACCTATCTTCTTGACTAATGGTAGAGCAAACAGTTGATCTACAAGCTGCCCTTAAACAATATTTTGGTTTCAATCATTTTCGCGGGAATCAGGAGGCTATTATTCAGAATATCCTTAATCGCCGTAACACCTTCGTTATCATGCCTACTGGTGCAGGAAAATCCCTGTGCTACCAGCTTCCGGCACTGCTTCAGGAAGGAACAGCGATTGTAATTTCTCCGCTAATTGCCCTGATGAAAAATCAGGTAGACCAGTTAAACGGCTTTAATATTGATGCCCGGTTTTTGAACTCGACGCTGAGTAAAACTGAGATCAACCGGGTTAGGCATGACACTCTCAAGGGAAAGACCAAGTTGCTATACGTAGCTCCTGAGTCGTTGACCAAAGAGGATAACATCAAGTTTCTGCAAGAAGCTAACATTTCTTTCGTAGCGGTTGATGAAGCTCACTGTATCTCCGAATGGGGGCATGATTTTCGTCCGGAATACAGACGAATTAAGTTTATTATTTCCCAATTGAAAGACAACGTACCCATCATTGCCCTGACTGCCACAGCAACCCCTAAGGTGCAGTTAGACATTCAGCGCAACCTACAGATGGAAGAAGCTGATCTATTTAAATCTTCGTTTAACCGGGAAAATCTTTTCTATGAAGTCCGACCCAAGACGCAGATTAAAAAGCAGCTTGTGAAATTTGTTAAGCAGTATCCTGGCAAGTCAGGGATCATCTACTGCCTGAGTCGCAAAAAAGTTGAGGAGATCGCCGAATTCCTTCAAGTAAATGGCATTAAAGCAGCCCCTTACCATGCTGGACTTGATGCTAACGTCCGGGTGAAAAACCAGGATGCTTTCCTGAATGAGGATGTAGATGTAATTGTTGCCACTATCGCTTTCGGTATGGGTATCGACAAGCCCGATGTACGCTTTGTCATTCATTATAACGTACCCAAGTCGCTGGAAGGCTACTACCAAGAGACCGGGCGAGCCGGACGCGATAGTCGGGAAGCCACCTGCCTAATGTTCTACAGCTATAGCGATATTCTTAAACTAGAAAAGTTTAATAAAGATAAAACGGTAACCGAACGCGACAATGCTCGCCACTTGCTTGGTGAAATGATCGCCTACTCTGAATCGGCAGTCTGCCGAAAGAGACAGCTGTTGCATTACTTCGGCGAATATTTACCCGAAAACTGCGGTTTTTGCGATAACTGTAAGAATCCTAAGGAGCAATACGAGGGGAAAGAAATGGTGGAGACAGCCCTTCAGGCGGTACAACAAACCAACGAACGCTTCGGCATTAATCATCTGGTTGACGTAATCCGCGGTTCGGCTAACCAGTACGTAAAAAGCTATAAGCACGATGACCTCTCGGTTTACGGAAAGGGGAAAGAACATACGGCTGAGCAGTGGAGCTCCGTGCTGCGCCAAACCCTGATTGCTGAGTTATTAGAAAAAGATATTGAGAACATCGGCGTAATTAAATTGAACCGGAAAGGGGAAGAGTTTCTTCATAATCCTCACTCACTTATGCTTTCTAAGAATCATGTGTTTGAAGATGTGAGCGAAAGCGAGGAAAATGATGGCACACTTGGGCAAGGAAACTCAATGATGCACGGAAAGTCGTACGATGAAAATTTATTTGTACGGCTGAAACAACTTCGTAAAGACATTGCTAAACGTAAAAATGTACCTCCTTATGTAGTCTTTCAGGAGCCCTCGTTAGAGGAAATGGCAACGACCTACCCTACTACCAAAGAAGAAATGGCAAGTATCAACGGGGTAGGCATGGGAAAGGTACACAAGTACGGACTACCCTTTTTGAAAGTTATTGAAGAGTACGTTGCTGAGAATGATATTACTACGGCTTCGGACGTACTAATTAAGTCTACAGTCAACAAATCGAAAAATAAAATTGTCATTATCCAGCAGATTGACAAGAAAGTTGACTTTGAAGAGATTGCTGATGCACTGAGCCTCTCTATGGAAGAACTGGTCAGTGAAATTGAGCATATTTGCTACTCAGGTACTAAACTTAGTATTGATTACTACCTAGAGCAGTTTCTAGACGATGAGCATTTCGATGAGTTGCACGATTATTTCCTCAATGCTGAGACTGATCGTATCACTCATGCCTTGGATGAATTTGACGGTGACTATACCGAAGAAGAGTTACGTCTGTTCCGAGTTAAATTTCTATCCGAGTACGCCAACTGATTCAACAACTCGCTTCTTGAAAAGCTTAACATTTTCCTAATCTACATTTTTCTAATTACCCCAGAAAATTAGCTAGGTTGCTGGTTTACCTACCTAATTTTTGAATGGAAGATACAGCAAGTGCGCTAGATTGGCTTTCTATGAGCCTTGAATTGTTAGCGGGTTTAGTACTTTTTATCTATGCGGTCACTCTATTATCAGAAGCAGTAAAAGCAATTGCTGATGACCAGATTCGTACTTGGCTCGCCCGATTTACGACTAATCGTTTTACTGGAGTGCTTACCGGAACTGCGGCTACGGCTATTGTCGGTTCGTCTTCGGTAACCATCATCATGGTTATCACCTTGGTAAACGCAGGTTTGCTAACCTTTGTAGAATCTCTGGGCGTGGTAATGGGCTCGAATATTGGCACTACTTTCTCGAGTCAGCTCATCGCGTTTAATGTAGATGAATACGCTCCCATTGGGCTATTTGTTGGCTTTCTGCTTCTATCAGTAAGTAAATCAGATCGGTGGAGGAGTATTGGAAGAATTATTTTTGCGCTCGGGCTTATTTTCTTTGGTCTGCATCTAATGGGCGAAGCCATGAGTCCACTCAAAAACTACCAACCCTTTATTCAAGTCATCCAAGAACTGGAGAATCCCTGGTTAGGCGTACTAGTGGGCGCAGGATTTACCGTACTCATTCAATCTTCTTCGGCTACTATGGGTATTGTGATTACGCTAGCCAGTCAGGGAATGATGACGCTTCCAGCGGGGGTAGCCGTTATGCTAGGAGCTGAGATTGGCACCTGTGCCAATACACTGATTGCCTCCATAGGGCGCGACCGAGCGGCTATTCGCACTGGCATCTTTCATCTAGCATTTAATATCACAACCGTAGTTATCGGAGTACTTGTCGTTGATGAAATTATTCAGGCTGCCGAGTGGATATCGAATGGCGCTAGTTTAGAGCGAAAAGTAGCCAATGCTCACCTGATCTTTAACGTAGGCGGAGTAGCTGTATTTGTCGGACTGTTAGGAGTTATAGCGAAAGCACTTCATTGGCTAGTCCCTGATAAGAGAAAGGAACTCACTTCTGTGTAAATATTCGTCTGAGGCAGTACCTTGCCAGTTGGTTACACATAATTGTGATGAAATGAAGCGACCAGCATTTGAGGATATAAAAACGGGCCAAGAATTTAATCGGTGGTACTGGCTGAAAGCGGAAATGATTGAAATATGTAAACATTCCAATCTACCTACGCACGGTCGAAAGTTTGACCTGCGCGACCGAATAATGTATGCTTTGGATAACAATGGTGCTATCTTGGAAGAACCAGTCGAGAAAAAGGCAACATCAAAATTCAATTGGGCTAGGTCCGAACTCACTCCGGAAACCCTGATTACTGATAATGTTTCTTTCGGCCCCAACTTCAGAAAATTTATGAAAAGCCAGGTTGGAAATAAGTTTTCTTGCCACAGCGACTTTATGGATTGGGTAAAAGCTAATGAAGGAAAGACCTTGAAAGATGCGGTTGAACAATGGTATGCCCTAGAAGCCAGGAAGAATGATCCGGCATTTAGGCGGGAAATCGCCGATAATAATATGCTTAGTCAATATATTCGTGACTTCTTAGACGATAATGCCAGAAAAACGCTGAAAGACGCTAAGAAGTACTGGCAATTGAAAAAGCAACTTCCCACAGAAACCGGATTTGTACGATACGAAAGAACCGACTTAGAGCTTTGACTTTTTGCAGAGTCATCGGATACATTTTATCCCGAAAATTGACTACTCACAAAGAGCTAAAAGAATATCGATGAAAAAGTAAAACGTACTCTCAGGTAATTCTTACCTGTAACATTTATTCACTATGAAATACCTTACGCTTTTCTTTATACTTTTAGTGAGCTCGCTAAACTCATGGTCGCAGATTCCTTCAGTACCTCTATCAGCTTATCAATCACACGAAAAGTACCGCGAGACTAGCATTACCCACCGCCGGTTCAAGCATAGCGATTTAGAACCGCTGCTACTCAAGTTTCGGGATAGCCCATTATTTCAGGTCACTTTGCTAGGTAAGTCAATTGAAGGTCGTACTATCTACGATGTGTCTTTCGGAAACGGAAAAACTACTGTCTTGCTATGGTCGCAAATGCACGGCGATGAAACTACTGCTACCATGGCAGGACTCGATCTTTTCAACTTTTTTGCTCAGAGTGACGAGCTTAATCCACTGCGCCAGCAAATTTTAGATAAACTGAATATTCACTTCATCCCAATGCTTAACCCCGACGGTGCCGAGCAATTTCAGCGACACAATGCCATTGATATTGACCTCAACCGGGATGCCATACGACTGCAATCGCCTGAATCCCAGATACTAAAGCGAGTACGGGATAGCCTACAAGCTGACTTCGGATTTAATTTGCATGACCAAAGCACCTATTATACCGCTGGAGTTAGCCCCCATCCGGCAACTATTTCGTTTCTGGCTCCTGCCTATAATTACGAAAAAGAGGTAAACCAAGTACGAAATCAGGCTTTGCAACTAATCGTGCTACTGAATGATGCTATTCAGCCGTTCATTCCTAATCAAGTGGGACGATACAACGATGATTTTGAACCCCGTGCCTTTGGCGATAACATGCAAAAGTGGGGCACTAGTACCATTCTTATTGAGTCAGGAGGATATAAAGATGATCCTGAAAAGCAGCAAATTCGTAAGATCAATTTTGTACTGTTCCTTACCGGATTACACGCTATTGCTCAGCAAAATTATCAGAAAGCCAATATACAAGACTACTTTACCATTCCGGAAAACGAACGACGGTTATACGATTTGGTAATCCGCAATGCCAAACAAGAGAAAAATGGTCAAGAGTTTATAATCGACCTAGGTGTAAACCGTACCGAAATTGATATGGCTGACCACCGTCAGTTCTATCACCTTAGCCGAATTCAAAATATTGGTGATCTTTCTACTTACTTCGGATACCAAGAACTAGATGCCAATGGCCTAACTATTGAATCAGGAAAAACCTACCCCAAGGTTCAAAAAAATCTGCAAGCAGTAGCTGAGCTAAATACACAACGGTTACTAAAGCGAGGCTATACTACTGTACAGGTAAAAGATACTGAGAGTGATTCGCACCTTAGTAGTGCTTTACTACTTGATGTAGTACCAAGAGGGACAGAGCCTCGCAAAGCAATATTGCTAGGTCAGCGCGCCAACTTTATTCTAAAAAAGCGAAAGAGAGTGAAATATGCAGTAGTAAACGGAGTTATGATTGAACTTTAACATTTTTTTTCCTAGAATTTGCGTATATTACAGCAATTTTGACTTGCAAAAAGTAGTTATCCACTGCTCTGACATGAATATTACTATACGAGAAACCAAAGGGATAAAGAAGAAAGATATTCTTTCCCTCTACGAAGCTAACCAATGGTCATCTGCCCAAAAACCCGATGCACTCTACAATGCCCTTATGAATTCTGATACGCTGGTTTCAGCTTGGGATGGAAATACGCTAGTCGGTATCGGCAATGCTATTACAGATGGACATCTAGTCGTGTACTACCCCCACTTACTGGTACTGCCCGAGTATCAAGGGCACGGGGTTGGCAAAAAGCTGATGGAAGTGTTTCAGGAAAGGTACGCTGGATTTCATCAGCAGATTCTGGTGGCTGACGGACGGGCTATTGATTTTTACGAACGATGTGGTTTCAAACCTGCGGGAGAGACTCGAGCCATGTGGATTTACAACGGCCAAGAACATGAAGCGATAAAAACCGGGCAAGACTAAAGCCTTACCCCATTTTTACATCTGCTTACGCATTTACCTGAATACGCTGGTACACGTCCACTCCAATGCCATTGGGGTCTTTGATTACAAAGTGGCGATCGCCCCAAACTTCATCTTTAATTTCAGCTACAATTGATACCCCCGCTTGCTTCAATCGCTCGTATTCTCGCTGAGCATCATTAGTTTGAAAAGCTAACCAGCTACCCCCGCCAAAAGCCGGTTGAAACAGCGTGTTTTGCTGAGGAAGATTCGGTAGCATAAAACCTAGTTCATGCTCTCCTTTTTTAAGAAGGATAAACCAGTCATCTTCGAAAATCACTTCAAAGCCAAAATGCTCAGTGTAGAACGCTTTGGTTTCGGCTAATTTGGTGGTGTTAAATCCAGGATACATCATGGTGATAAAGGTTTTAGTGAAACAATACACCAAAGATCATAGCCGGGAGTGACAACCCTATGTCAGCAGAGTTCATTTTGTAATAGGCAATAAATAGTGAGTAATGATGCGTAACTGTACTGCCAGTATTAATCATTATTATCCCCGTAGTGCCGTATCAATTCGTGAACTAATTTTTGCATCATATCGCTCAGTGATGGAGGAGAAATAATTGTGACGCCATTACCGTACATTAGTAGCCAGCGAGCAAAGTGCTCGATATGAGACACCAGAAACCAATATTCGACACCATCTTCAACCTCCTTCTCTTGCACGAATCCATAACGGTAGCGGTCTTGCCCCACAAAGCGGATAACCACAGATTGAAATCGTACCTTCACCAATACAGTATCTGTCATCTGACTTTGCCGATCTAGATACTGCTCCAGGTTGAGTCGGTCACGTAAGTGATATTTCTGATTGGTGACATCTAGCTTGCTCATTCGGTCAAGGCGAAAATCACGATAATCCTGCCGGAGCTGGCAGTAGGCGATGATGTGCCAGGCATCACCGTAGTAAACCATACCAATGGGTTCAATACCCCGACGGGTAAACTGACCACTACTCGGTGAGAAATAGTCCATTTCTACTACTTGGCAATTAAGTAATGCTTGCTGGATTTTTTCCAGGTGCAGTTCATCGGGCTGTTGATTAGGAGGGTTAAGCACGGCTACTCTATTTTCTAAATCATTTAACATTTCTTGCTGCTCTGTTTTAAGCACCGATTTAATCTTAAACAAAGCGTTCTGATGATATTTTTGAACCGAAGCATCGGTTAGCTGACTCACTAACTTACCTGAAACTAGCATGGCACGAGCCTCTTCAGGAGTAAAGTGTACGGGTGGCAACCGATAACCATCCGCCAAAAAATAACCAATACCTGCTTCTTCCAACGCTCGGATGTCCCGATATACTGTTCGTAAACTAATCTCAAACCGATCCGCAATTTCCTGAGCCCGAATAATGCGTTGACTCTGTAGTTGGATCAGAATAGCCGTTAATCGGTCAATACGGTTCATAAAAATGAAATCAAATGTAACTCATGTAATATATGATTCAAAAATCCTGAATTAATCTGCATGATGATAATAATTTTGTATTTACGAATTAACATTATTCTGCTGAACATTAAATGTCCAATTTTTCGAGCTATCAGTCTGTAATCTATGATCCTGGAGGATTCTCTCTGAGAAAGTTTGTGCTGGGCGGTTGTTTGTTCGGCCTTCTTTTCCCAACAGGAGCTATCATTCTAGATATCTTTTTAAATAACCTGACCTTAAGCATAGCCTCTCTTGTTTATATCCACATCAATAATCCTATACATTATGTGGTGGATACGGCTCCTATAGTGTTAGCGATGACGACTTTCGTGATAGGACGAATGGTACAACAACAGGAGAGACTAGCCCGTCAACACATCGTAGATAGTGAAAAAAAGCTGTATGAAATATTACAGCACAACCCCGATGCTATCTTCCTAGTCCGCACCAACGATTCCTTCATTGAGCAGTACAATCGTATGGCTCTGCAAATATGCGACATCGAAAAAGAAAGTGACTTAAATACGTATGCCCCATTGTTCTTTACTTCACTTAGCAAATCGCTATCCATTTTAACCCAATTAAAGTCAGAAGGAGATACGTTTGTAACGGTAGAGCCTATCACTACTGCAAAAGGGCGAGCATTTTGGGGACAGATCTCAGTATATGTGTTTTCAATTCATAACTACCAGTATCAGCTTATTAGAATTACAGACATTAGCCCATCCAAGCAACGAGAATTAGAATTGGAGAAAATAAAAGTTGATTTGCAACAGCATAGTGAGGAGCTTGAGTCAGCCAATGAAGAAATAACTGCTATTAACAATAATCTGGAGTACATGATCAAGGAACGTACGAATCTATTAAGCCGCCGGAATGACCAGCTTAAGGAGTATGCGTTTCTAAACGCTCATAAAATTAGGGGACCGCTCACTCGTATTATGGGTTCAGCTTATGCATTAGAGCACGCCAGTCACGAAAAAGAATACCGAGAATTTATCCATTATGTTGTAGCATCAGCGAAAGAGCTAGATCATGTCGTTCATCAAATTGCTAAAACACTCAATGTAGCTAATGATGAACAGATAGAGGAAATGCTTAATGAAATACCTTACCCCTCTTCTCAGATTGAAGAAGAGGGCGAGAACGAAAAATAAGTAGAAAGCCTAATATCAGCTGGTCGCGATTAATACTACATTTTACTTTATAGCTCGCCTACCTACTCTTACACAAATCTCAGTTTTCTGCGAACTCTTCCAGTAAATTCTCCATTGCACTTATCCGAGCCTGGTAAAGATGCTTGATATAGAAGTGGATGCCCAACAAGCAGCCAACAACAAACACGGTAGTTCCTATTAGAAAAGCAGTTGGATAAGTATCTACAAGTATGTTCAAGCCTGAGCTCGAATCTGACTCATTTTTCGCGGCTAAATACCCAACCGGAAAACCTAATAATCCACTTGCCCAACAAATAATTTTATAGTGGTGGACATAAGATTTTAAGAAGCGTAGAGATCGTTGCAGATACGTTTGCAAATTATCTTCGTAATGGATATTGTCAAATTGCTGCAGCGACCGCTGATAGAAGTAGATCAAATAACCAAAAAATATAGCCAAAGGAATGGTTATCATAAGATAATCTGGCAGCCACAGTATCCCCAAAACGGTTGCAAATAGCACTGGCCAGGTAAGCATATACTCACTCTTAATTACCTGACGGAATTTTGCCAACTCGTCGGAAGAGCGATGGCTAATGGCTGCTTCTAGTTCAGACTGACTGACTGACTCTGTTTCTTGTACTGAAGCCTTACGCCACAGAGCTTGTAGTTCGTCCATGAATCAGTTTATTTAATTGTTTTTTAATCCGGTTAATACGCACTCCGACATTACTCTGGCTTATTCCCAAAATCGCAGCCATTTCATCGTAACTTCGTTCTTCTAAATAGAGTAAGATAATTGCCCGGTCGAGTTCTTTAAGTTGGCGGATAGCAGCGTATAATTGTTGAATCTGTTCTTCTTCGGTAGAATCGTAGGGTTCATCGGCCCAAAGCTGGGCAGCTTCTGCGTTAATAGCGGTGCTGTCAACCCGCCGCTTCCTTAGCTTTAGCTGCGATAAGCAGACATTTAACGCTACCCGGTATACCCAAGTAGATGCTTTAGACTCTCCCCGAAATGAGCCAAACGATTTCCATAACTGAAGAACGACCTCTTGAAAATAATCATGAAAATCAGTTGGATTATCCGTATACAGCCGACATACCTTACGGATCACCGAAGTATTTTCGTTCAAAAAGGATAGAAATTTCTGCGTCTGCGGCATACTTTCTCAATTTACGCCCAGTTAGTTAGCCATTGTACTCGTTTCTTACAAAATAGGGTGGATTTTTTTTACACTCGAGCTTAAGTTACCTCAGAAACGCAAGCGGCAGCATAAGAGAAATAGACGCAATCGCATCTGTACAGATACTAGCAGTCTCAGAAAAAATAAAGTGAGATTTGCACCGTACCACGGCGGCTCTGAACCTAACCTAACTCATTTGTTCGGAGATATTGTTAGAGATTTCGTGGAGGATGACCGGCATTTTAACGAGATCCCGAAAATCTTCGCCCGATTCTTTCATATCATCATCTTCAGTTTCAAAATACCAATGTACTTCAACCTGAGTACTTTGATCGTGGAGTTTTTCCAGCCGTCGAAAAATATCAATCAAGCACTTGGAAGAAGAAGTGTTAAAGTACTCTAGCTTTACGCTAAGAAGAGTAGTCTCATTAGGGGCTTTCTCGTACTCGTCGAGCCATTGCATTACCTGAGAGTAAAAATCTACCGAGTTTTCAGGAATTGACCGTCCCTTAATCTCAAAGTTTCCCATCTCCAGATCAAAAAAAATGTCTGGGGTTTTGGTAGTGCGGGGAATATACAGGTTTGTCATCACTAGCATAAGATAATCAAACAGAAATAAACAAAAACATTGCCATAGCGTAAACACATTACGCTTCATTTCTTTTTAGTGTAAGCTAACTATGAAACGTCAACTATAATTTATTTTTTTTGGTAATTTCTGCTCCAAAACCTTTAGGTGCAATTACCGTTTATCCTTTGTCTTAATAATGTTAAATATTTTTTTGTTAAAAGTTAAACAAAACTCATCAAAAGGTTTTTTATGAATAAAGTTACGGTTTGTCGAAAAGAGCACTTCAATGCCGCTCATCGGCTTTTTAATCCTGAGTGGACGGACGAACAAAACGAACAAATGTTCGGAAAGTGTAGCCTGCCTAACTATCACGGGCATAATTATGATTTGATTGTGAAAGTAAGTGGTTACCCTAATCCTCAGACAGGTTATGTATACGATATGAAAAAACTTAAGGATATCATTCGGGAAGAAGTTACTTCAAGGTTTGATCATAAAAACCTAAACTTGGATACTGAAGAATTCCGAAAAGTAAATCCTACGGCTGAAAATATCGCCGTAGTTATATGGAACTTGTTGCGCCCTCGGTTAGAAGAAGAACTAGATTTAAAAGTTGTATTATTTGAAACTGAACGAAATTTTGTTGAATACCCCTCTTAATTAATAAATACTAATGATTAAAGATTCTGCGCAAAGTAATAATGGAGCTCATCTAAATGGGCACAGTAATAATGGTCATCAACTCGCTGATGAAATAGGTGAAAATCATGTAGGCACTTCTTATGATACCCCACTACGACCTGATGCTTTTGAAAAGGACGATGACCTGAAAATTGAATTGATTGCCAAGCATTTTAAAGAAATTATGCTAATTCTCGGGTTGGATCTAGAAGATGACAGCCTAAAGGGAACCCCGGGTCGGGTAGCTAAAATGTACGTACAAGAAATATTCAGTGGGTTGAAGCCCGAGAATAAGCCCAGCATCACCTTGTTTGAAAACAAGTATAAGTACAATGAAATGCTGGTAGAGAAAAATATTACATTTTATTCCAACTGCGAACACCATTTTGTCCCTATCCACGGTAAAGCTCATGTGGCTTACATTTCTAATGGTAATGTGATTGGCCTGTCTAAGATTAATCGGATTGTACAATACTATGCCAAGCGACCGCAGGTGCAGGAGCGTATGACAATGCAGATCGCCAATGAACTTAAAGAAGTGCTTCAAACTGATGACGTGGCAGTATTAGTTGATGCAACCCATCTGTGCGTTTCGTCCCGAGGGGTGCAAGATGTCAATAGCCAAACGGTGACTTCGCACTATTGTGGTATTTTTCAGGAAGATGAATCCAAAAGAAAAGAATTTATAAACTACATAAGTTTAAACAGTAAGAATGAAATTTAGGGGAAAGAATATTTTGATAATTGGTGGAACCTCAGGCATCGGTAAGTCCACATTAGAAACATTACTAGAAGAAGGGGCATCAGTAATCGTGGCTTCTCGCCAGGAGCCACCTGCTCATGATAACGTTACGCACATTTCCTTAGATGTGCTAAATATGACTGACGAACTAGATACCTTGCCCGACCAACTACATGGTGTAGTGTATACTCCTGGAACTATTACCCTTAAACCATTCCAGTCACTAAAGCCAGCTGATTTTCAGAAGGAAATAGAGTTAAATGCAATTGGTGCTGTAAAGGTAATTCAGGCAGCTCTAAAAAGTCTGAGGGCTGCGAAAGGAGCTAGTATCGTATTGTTTAGCACAGTAGCCGTGAAGGTCGGTCTTAACTTTCATACGGCAGTAGCCATGGCTAAGGGAGCCGTGGAAGGGTTAGGGCGATCGTTAGCGGCAGAGCTGGCTAACAAACATATTCGGGTTAATGTAGTAGCTCCCTCACTAACCGATACGCCTTTAGCAGAAAACTTGCTCTCTACCGAAGAGAAAAAAGAGGCTTCTAATAAACGGCATCCCCTCGGACGATACGGTAAGCCCCAAGATGTTGCCCAAGCCGTAACCTATCTGCTTTCTGATGATAGTAGCTGGGTAACTGGTCAGGTCTTCCATGTAGATGGAGGACTCTCAGCAGTCAAACATCTCTAAGTACTGGCATAGAATCCGTTAAATTATATTGCAATCAGTTAGCATGCCCGTCAACTAAGGAGCGATTTTTGTTTAATATTACCTAAACAAAACAAAACTTTAGCGACCTACAATCTGTTATTATGTTATTCATAGGCATTTCACTGCTCTTACCCAGGCGATGAAGAAATATTGAAAATGATATGGGTACATAGGAAAATACTGAAATGGCAGATTTAATGAAAAATCCCCCCGAAGCATACTTAATCTTCAAGGAAGAGCTTAGGAAAGCTGAGATTGAAAAAGAACGGTTAAAGAAAGAATATCAGGATAAACTTCGGAACATGGATGTGGAACTTTCGTACCTTAAAGAGCAAATTTCTTCTCAGCAGCAAATGATGAAAACAACTTTAAATTATGCTAGCCGTTTAGAAAATGAGATAAATGGCTTACAAAAAACAATTGAAGAAGATAAAAATCGAAGGAAAGGAAGTTTTCATTAATTTTAGGGTGACAATTTTTTATTCATGAAAGATTCTACTTTGACTCAATTACCTGAACTTGCTCAGTTTGAAGACTTCTTTGATGCTAGGTTTGCTAGGGTAGCATACCACGAAAAATCAGGTATTATCATCTGTGAGCTTAAATCAGAATATGTACCCATCGAGCATTTCAAAGATATATTCTTGAGAATTTCAGAGTTGGTTGGAAAGGGTATTAACCAGAAGTTTATTTTCGATAAGCGTGCGCTTCGGGCATTCCATCAGCCTTCTATGGAATGGTATTTTATCGTGTGGAAGAAAGATATGTACCAACACGGATTAAGTGTACATCGTAAGATACTTCCTGATGAACCATGGTTCCGAAAATCGGTAGAAATTGCAAAAAGTCAGATTATTCAAAATTATCCTGATAACATCGTTGATAAGCTAGACATCCGCTACTGTGGTTCAATTGAGGAGGCGATAGAAGTGTAGTAATGAGTCAAAAAGCTTTTTCTCGCTTAGATATTGATGGTCTTGAGAAACGCTTCCGTACTAACCTAATCAATTCGCTAACCGGATTTAAAAGTGTTTCCCTGATAGCAACCGCTTCTTTAGAAGGAACCACCAATCTATCAATCTTTTCTCAAATCATTCATGTGGGGGCTAATCCACCGCTAGTTGGTGTTTTATTTCGTCCTCATACCGTGCCCCGGCATACGCTAGAAAATATTCTGGCAACTCAGCATTTTACGATCAATCATATTCGCGATAGTTTTGTGGTTAAGGCTCACCACACCAGTGCCCGTTGGGACCAATCGGAGTTTGAAGCTTGTGAATTAACACCGGAGTATGATAAGGAAGTTTCTGCCCCTTTTGTAGCTGAAGCCTCAGTCAAGATAGGTTTATCTTATGTAGAACATTACACGTTGAAATGTAACGAAACGGTATTCCTGGTTGGGGAGATCCAGAAAATTTTACTGCCAGACGATTCACTGGGCTCAGATGGTTTTATAGATCTAGTGAAGGCAGGCACAATGACTTGTAGTGGTTTAGACGCTTACCATAAGGTGCAAGAGCCCACTCGCTTCGCTTACGCTAAGCCTAATCAGCCTCTGGAGCGTATTGATAAAGGGGTTAACTAAAACATTTTCTTCTGCCGCTTGTCGTAAGGTAGAATGAAGTCTCTGATAGAATTTACTAACGAAGGACTATACTGCCCACCTGCCGATATTTACATTGATCCGTGGCGCCCGGTTAAGAAAGCTATTGTCACTCATGCTCACTCCGACCACGCTCGCTGGGGAATGAAGCACTATCTAGCCCACCATGACTCCGAGAATATTTTGCGGCTGAGGCTAGGTCAAGATATTTCTCTGGAAACGTTAGCTTACAATCAGGTGATTGATATTGCCGGAGTGAAAGTTTCGTTGCATCCGGCAGGTCATATATACGGTTCATCGCAAGTTCGCCTAGAACATAAGGGACAGGTTTGGGTGATTTCGGGAGATTATAAACTAGAAGACGATGGTTTTAGCGGACAGTTTGAGCCAGTTCGTTGTCATTCGTTTGTAACGGAATCTACCTTCGGACTACCGATTTATTCCTGGAAGCCACAGCCTTCTGTAATGGAAGAAATTCATCAGTGGTGGCAGAATAATCAATCTCAGCAGAAAGCGTCTCTACTTATTGCTTACTCTTTGGGAAAAGCCCAGCGGATTGTTCACCAACTCGATCGTTCTATCGGTCCAGTGTATCTGCATGGTGCAGTTTTTAACGTCCACAATGCCTTAATAGCTGGCGGAGCTGCTTTACCCGAATTACCGAAAGTCACCTCTGATGTTTCTAAAGAAGATCTCCGCAAGTCATTAATCATTGCTCCCTCATCAGCACTGAATGGCCCTTGGGTCAATCGCTTTAAGCCGTTCAGTACTGGAGTAGCCTCAGGTTGGATGATGGTACGGGGAGCCAAACGCCGTCGGGCGGCTGATCGGGGCTTCGTTTTATCCGATCATGCTGATTGGCAGGGACTGAATCAGGCAGTAGCAGCGACTGGAGCCGATAGCGTATATGTAACTCATGGGTTTACTTCCGTATTTAGCCGATGGTTGCAAGAACAGGGCAAGCAGGCTTATGAGGTAGAGACACTCTATGCTGGAGAGTTGGAGGAAAATGTAGAAGCTTCGGCAAATGTAGTCCCAGAAAGTAAATAATAGAGGCTTTAGTAGTTGGAATTAACGAAGTTTTCGCTTAATGAGAAATACTGCCCCATCTAATAGAGCCGTGAGTAAATAATTTCGAATAGGTCGCACTGTGATAATACGAAAGGCAATTACACTGGCTACTATGCTGAGTAATATTCTAAGTAATGAGTTATTCATAGTGTGGCTCGTTTGCTAAATAACCCCGCTCTCTTTTGAATTGTTTGGTTTAAAGTCGGCTGTTCGTCCGATGCAAACAAGCATCACTAACAAAGCTCCGAAAGAGTTTTTTATACGAAAAGCAACCCCTATATTTGCACCGCAATTTATCTAGGTATCAAAAAATTCAATTTATGCATAGTTTAGTCTATCTCGTTCCTGTCTTCGGAATCGTATCGTTGATTTTTATGGCCATTCGTTCGGCCTGGATTTCTAAGCAGGATGCTGGGGACGAAAATATGAAGGAGTTAGCAACCTACATTGCAGAAGGTGCAATGGCGTTTTTGAAAGCTGAGTGGAAAGTCCTAACGTATTTTGCCATCATTGCCGCTATTTTATTAGCTTGGTCGGGTACCACTGTAGAAACTTCCAGTCCAGTAATTGCCATTTCATTTCTTATCGGAGCTGTTTTTTCTGCTACTGCGGGGTACATTGGAATGCGAGTAGCTACCAAGGCTAATGTACGTACTACCCAAGCCGCCCGTACTAGTCTAGCCAAAGCACTGAAAGTATCATTTGCCGGAGGAACGGTGATGGGACTAGGTGTAGCCGGATTGGCTGTTTTAGGTCTAGGAAGCCTATTTATCGTCTTCTATCAAATGTACGTGCTGAATGTAGCCGGAGCAGGGGTGAACGGTATAGAAATGGAAAAAGCACTGGAGGTGTTAGCCGGATTTTCTCTGGGGGCTGAAAGTATTGCCTTATTTGCTCGGGTTGGTGGTGGAATTTACACCAAAGCGGCTGACGTAGGAGCAGATTTAGTAGGAAAGGTGGAAGCTGGAATTCCCGAAGACGATGTACGTAATCCCGCGACAATCGCGGATAATGTGGGGGATAACGTAGGAGACGTAGCGGGTATGGGAGCTGACTTATTCGGTTCTTACGTAGCTACTATTTTGGCTACGATGGTGCTCGGAAGAGAGATTGTTTCAAATGATGCTTTTGGTGGTATTGCTCCAATATTGCTTCCTATGCTGATTGCGGGCATTGGTTTAGTTTTCTCAATCGTAGGTTCATTTCTAGTTCGGATCAGTAAAGAGACAGACAGCGTTCAGAACGCCCTGAACTTAGGAAACTGGTCTTCCATTATTCTGACCGTCATTGCTTCGTTCTTCGTAGTAGATTATTTGCTTCCGGAAAATATGGAAATCCGAGGAGTAGCATTCACAAGCCTGGATGTGTTTTGGGCAATCTTTATCGGATTGATTGTAGGGGCACTGATGAGTATCATTACTGAGTACTACACAGCCATGGGACGCCGTCCGGTGAATAGCATTATCCGCCAGTCTTCCACCGGGCACGCTACCAATATTATCGGTGGGCTTTCTGTGGGGATGGAATCTACTGTAATGCCAACCATTGTTTTAGCTATAGGAATTATTATGTCGTATTCCTTTGCTGGGCTATATGGGGTAGCGATTGCCGCTGCCGGAATGATGGCTACTACTGCTATGCAGCTTGCTATTGATGCTTTTGGGCCAATTGCCGACAACGCCGGAGGAATTGCTGAAATGAGCGGCCTACCCGAAGAAGTACGCGGGCGAACTGATAATCTGGATGCAGTAGGGAACACTACTGCGGCTACTGGTAAAGGCTTTGCCATCGCTTCGGCAGCATTGACTGCGTTAGCTTTGTTTGCAGCTTTCGTAGGAGTAGCAGGCATTGATTCTATAGACTTATACAAAGCCCCGGTACTAGGGGCTTTATTCATCGGAGCCATGATTCCTTTCATTTTCTCTTCATTGGCAATTGCGGCAGTAGGCAAAGCGGCTATGGACATGGTGCAGGAAGTGCGTCGGCAGTTCCGGGAAATCCCGGGAATTATGGAGCATAAAGCCAAGCCAGAGTATCAAAAATGCGTAGAGATTTCTACTAAAGCTTCTATCCGCGAGATGATTATGCCTGGTGCAATCGCGCTATTGGCTCCCATTCTGGTTGGCTTTGGTCTTCAGGGTGTCTTTGAGAATACTTCGTCAGCTGAGATTCTAGGAGGGTTATTAGCAGGGATTACCGTTTCGGGTGTATTGATGGGAATGTTCCAGAACAATGCGGGGGGAGCTTGGGATAACGCCAAAAAGTCATTTGAAAAAGGCGCCGAGATCGACGGCAAGATGGAGTACAAAGGGTCTGATGCCCACAAAGCATCGGTAACAGGCGATACCGTCGGTGACCCTTTCAAAGATACGTCGGGACCATCAATGAATATTCTAATTAAACTAACCTCTATTGTTGCCTTGATTATTGCTCCTCATATTGCAGTGGATGGCGTTCATTCCGGTCAAACTGGAGTGGATTCAGAAATGGACAAGGTAGAGAAGCAAGAAGTTCAGGTAAAACAATCAGTTGAGGGTGAATCAAACAAGGTGGTTGAGGTACGCTAAAGTACCTCAATCTTTTTCTAATCGATTCCAGATACTTTCGGCCTTCCGGCCAATCAGCCAGAATGATAAGGCCAACAAACTGAAGAATACCACCTGGTGCAAGCTATCCCAGCCGTACTCAAAGTAACGGGTGTAAATATTCAGTAATAAAAATACAATACCGATTTCGGTTGTCAACCGCTCTTGCTGTCGCAAACCCCACCAAATAGTAACCAAGGAAGCCAAAGCTAACAAGATAACCGCGTACCAGAACTGATACTGAGGAGCTTCACTCCAAGTAGATAAACTACCGTGGTTGCCAAACATGGAAACTAGCCATAAGGAAAATAGTAATCCGAGTAGCCCCGAGTAGTAGGTGATTGGGTAGAAAGTATGGGTTTTCTCCTTTCGCAATAGCAGAGGACTGATGGCTAATAATATCCCCCCAAGTACGGTATAGCGCATCGGGAAATTCATTCCTAAAAAATACGACTGTTCGTTTACCAAATAAAATGTTTCTAACCCGTACCAAATAGCTAAAGCAGTCAGACTGATTCCCCACAACAATTTGCTTTGTAAATAGATGGATAAGACTCCATAAATGATAGTAGCTACTCCGACAAATAGTGCAAAGTGCCCTTCAGCCATACCCAAAGCTTCACTTAGATAGGTAAGGGCAAATGCGATGAAAATTGCCCCAAAGATTAATAAAGCTTCGTTGCTGTAACGTTGCCGTGGATACTTTCTTCGTCGGTATACTCCTCCTACAAATGTAATTACTGCCAGAAATGCGAAAAGAAAGGATTTGGTAAGATCAGAAGTGCCTAACAGAGAAGATAGAAGCTTGAGTAGCCATTCATCCAGCAGAAATAGCACAGTCGCTAGAATGATACAAGCAATGGCAAAGAAAAACGCAATCAGTGATAGGTTCTTCCAGTCAAAGCGGGCTTTCGTTTTCTTTACTTCGTAGGACTTACGAAGGGTTTCAGCAGTGGCTACGCTAATAATTTGCTCTTTCTCCCAGTGCTGAAGTGCTTTCTGCAATGTTTGGTGTTCCTCTTCAGTAACTCGCATACTGCAATATACAAATCCTGAACAATGCCTATCTTCTGCTAGTCGGACAAAAAGAACCCACCCGAGCATTCAGAACTGAATCTGACGAGCTCGGGTGGGTAGGTGGAAGGGCAACTAATAAATCTTATTAATTAGGTCGATTTCTGCTAGACCCGCTACTTCTCGATGAACTAGAACGTTTCGCGCTAGAACGGTTCACGCTGGAACGAGACGAACTAGACTTAGACCGGCTTACACTTGAGCGGGAACTAGGACTACTATTCCGTGATGAACTAGAACGACTGACGCTAGATCGGGGACTACTACTGCGAGAAGAACTAGATCGGGTCACGCTTGATCGGCTCGATGGTGATGAAGTACGAGCTGAATTAGCGGATGACCGATTACTTGATCTAGTTACTGAACTACTAGAACGTGCTCTTGACGATGGCTGCGAAGAACTTCTGTTGTACTGTGGCGTGCTACGCTGAGTACGGCTATTCACTGACGATCGTTCTTTAGAGCGAGTATAGTTACTACGGCTATCTGAACCTCGAGCGTTCTCATTACGGCTGTAATTAGAGTAATCTGTTCGGCTGCGAGTATTAGGCGCAGTATAGTTTCTACTTCCCGACGAACGAGTAGCTGACGAGCGACTATCTCGCTGGTAAGTAGAACGTTGGGTAGTAGCAGTCCGACCGTTTCTCTGGTTCGTATACAAACTGCCAGAGCTTACGCTGGATCGAGAACCTCGGTTACCTCGGGCACGAGGTTGATACATTGTAACTGATCCTTGACGGAGTGCGGGAGTTCCCGGGCGACTCGCTGGTCGTACCTGACGAACAGCTACACGACGACGAGTTACCCGCTCGATTTCCCGAACCTGCGGACCACTGTAATAATGATGATTATTATTGTATACGTAGGTATTGTTAATTATCGTAGTCTGACGATAGACATTTCTTATCCGACGACGCGGTAGACAATAATCGTAAATCCGAGGACTAGTAATGTAACGTTGAGGAACAAATGCCCAATAATTATTAGGAATACGGCGACCAATATTGATAGAAACATTGACATTTAGCCCGGGCGAAAGCGGTGCCCAACCGTAGTGACCACCTCCTGAACGCCAAGCTACCCAAGCTGGTCCCCACTCGTAGCCTGGAACCCAAGCCCAACCGTAAAAATCATCCAGATACCAACGACCATAGTGGAACGGTGCCCAACCCCAATCATAATCGGATACCCAAGTATTACCGTAATCAGTCATAACCCAGTGCCCTCGCGTAACGTAAGGTCGGAAACCCCGACGAACCCGAGGAACCCACACCTGACCGTGACGGGTATCGTATACCCAGTCGCCGTAAGGTGAAAGCTCTTGGTAAAACGTTTCAAAAGTAACGTAAGCTTGAGCCTCACTGGTCGAGGGACTCAGTAGAAAACTGAATCCAATAAGCAATAGCCCAGCCAGATTGAATTTATATGGAGCTTTCATAATCAGAGAAATTAAATTGCACATAGAAGTATTTTACCAAAAAGCAGTAAATACTTACATTCTCTTAATAAAGAGGCTAAAATCATGCCTACATTAAAAATTTTTCAAGAAAAGCTCGTTAAATTCAAACAGGCAGTTTACGTATTTAGCTGATTATCAGAAATTTACAGTTTCAGGAAAAAATTATAATTTTTTGTTCCTCAGGCCATTAAACATCAAAAAATTGCACAAATTAGCTTAGCTATTTGGCGTCTAAAATCAAAAACTTACGAGAGAACAAGAGACAAATCCCAGGACTGATCGGGAAGGTAATGCAGGTTGCCCTGCTGGATATGGAGTGGGGATGGAACATTGTTATGGTAGAGTTTTCCAGTGCCTAAACCTTGGGGCATAGTTACTTGCTTATACGCCGCAAATTGAGCGATAGCATTCAGCCCAATATTAGATTCCAGGGCAGAAGTCATCCACCAGCCAATATTTCGCGCTTCGGCTAGTTGAATCCACTGCTCAGTAGCCGCCAATCCTCCCAAAAGCGTAGGCTTCAAAATAATGTACTGAGGCTGAGTGTGATCTAAAAGCTTAGCCTGGCTCTCAAGAGAGGTAACCCCAATAAGTTCTTCGTCTAAGGCAATAGGCAGCGGAGTAACTTTGCAAAGCTTTTGCATTTCTTCAAGCTGTCCAGTAGCAATGGGTTGCTCAATAGAATGTAAGTCGTATTCAGCCAACTGTTGAAGTTTCGCTAAGGCTTCACCAGGTGAAAAAGCCCCGTTGGCATCTACCCGAATAGTGATTCTATCGGCTGAATAATTTTCCCGGATATAGACTAGCAGTGATAGTTCGGTAGTAAAGTCAATCGCCCCGATTTTCAGTTTAATACAGTTGAATCCCTGCACTAGCTTTTCATCAATTTGTCTCTTCATAAAATCCCGATCCCCCATCCAAACTAGGCCATTAATCGGAATAGGGGGAAAGCTATTACTCTGAAAAACCGAAGGAAATATTTTCCGTTCGCCTCCCTGGAGCAAATCCCGTAAAGCTGTTTCAACCCCAAATCTGAGTGCCGGAAAGTTAGTAGAAATATGCTTATCAATAAAATCAGTAATCCCTTCTTCATCTTCTGGGAAAGGTGCGTTTTCTATTTTACTTAAAACATCCTGAATCTTTTCTGCCAAATCAGGACGATAGTCGGGACTCAGCCCTTTTAGTGGGGCGCATTCCCCGATGCCAACCGCGTCGTTACTTTTCAAAAGTATGAAGTAAGTATCATGTTCGGTAAGTGTTCCCCGGGACGTTCCGGCTACAAAGGTGAATTTTAGGGTATGCTTAGTATAGTCAGCTTTTAATCTCATGAGATTGGAAAATTGCAGATTAAAAATTGCAAATTGAAGATTACTTCCCGTTTTTTATTTTCTATTTAGGACTTTATATTTTTTAGCTTAACTATCAACCTTTCTCTATGGAAACCACTGAAGACTTTACTTTTGATGTTATTGTAGAAATTCCGAAAGGAAGTCGCAATAAATACGAATATGACCCCGAAAAGAAGATGATTCGCTACGACCGGATGATCTTTTCTTCTATGTTTTACCCTAGCGACTACGGCTTCATTCCCGAAACGCTAGCGGGTGATGGTGATGCACTGGATGCCCTAGTGCTAGTAACTGAACCAACTTTCCCCGGTTGCTTGATCGAGGTGAAACCGATTGGACTGTTTCGAATGCGGGATGAAAAGGGCCCCGATGCTAAAGTGCTCTGCGTTCCAGTGAGTGATCCGATTTGGAACAAGGTGAATACACTAGATGAGATTAACCCGCACCTCAAAAGAGAAATTGAGCACTTCTTCCAGGTGTACAAAGACTTAGAAAAGAAAAAAGTAGGTATTGATGGTTGGGAAGATAGAGAAGCGGCTATTGCGGTGTACCGCGAATCAAAACAGCGTTATCTCGATGAGAACTAGCACCCATAGTGATACCGATTGAAGTATGATGATAACGTACCACAGCAGCTTTTCCTCAAAAATATCCTCTAGACCATTGCTGTTAATAGCAGTTCTTGGGTTTTGTATCGTACTGTATTTTTATCAAACTGCCCGGGTGACTACATCTCCCGCCGACCTAAATGAGCTGATTATGAATTCTTATGCAGAATCAGTCATTTCCGACGCCAAACACCGTACTTACGTTAATCTGGTTCTTTTTTTGCAGGCGGGAATCGGAATGACTTTCATCGTAGTTCCTTTTGTTATAAGCATTTACCGCAATCGCGCGGTACTAAAGCGAATGAACAATCGGGCCAAATACATTCAGTCAATTCAGGGAAAGCTTCACGCTCAAAAATCGTGGGCGGTAGGCGAAAGCGAGAGTTTTGAAGATCAATTACTCAGAGGGTTTCCTCATTTGACCGCTCACGATTTAAAGATTTGCGCTCTATTGCATCAGAATTATTCATCTAAAGAAATTGCCGAACAACTCAATATCACGCCCGGCAGCGTTAACACTGCCCGCTACCGTCTTCGCAAAAAACTAAACCTTCATAAAGAGGCTGATCTGATTGTTTACCTAAACAAAATAGCCTAAAAAGCGCGGTGTTGATTCGTTGTCTATCACTCTGATTTGCCAGTATGGGGTTTAATTCTGGTTCTTTACTGGGAAAAAAGACCATGCACCTATCAACAAAAAAACTCCGCCTATCCAGCCTCATTTTTCTCTTTTTCATTGGAACCATTCAAATCATCTTCGCTCAGAATGATTCTAGTCAGCTAGAAGTAAGTCAGAGACAAGATACACTTGACTCTGAAACCGTTACACTCAAAGATGGGGAGGAAGCTCCACCTGAAGGAGAAGCGGTGCCTAATTTGCATCAAGTCATTCGTGAGCAATTCATTAATGGCGACTGGAGGTTTATGACTCCAGTACTACTGTGCCTAATTCTTGGACTGCTAATCGCTATAGAGCGAATTGTCCGCCTTAATCTAGCTATGTCAAACGTAGACCACACACTTACTCATCTACGGGATGATCTACAAAATGGCGGGGTTAATCAGGCACTAGGCCGACTGCAAAAGCAAAGAAGCTCGGTAGCGATGATTTTTCGGCAAAGCTTAGAAAAGTGGGAGGACGGTATTGAGGTCGTAGAAAAAGCTATTATCTCTTATGGCTCGGTAGAAATGGGTAAACTAGAGAAAGGCTTGGTTTGGATTTCTCTGTTTATCTCTATTGCGCCCATGCTAGGTTTTATGGGAACCGTCATTGGCATGATTAACGCCTTTGACGCTATTGAAGCGGCGGGTGATATTTCGCCTACTTTGGTAGCTAGTGGGATTAAGACAGCTCTGCTAACCACTGTGGCAGGACTGATTGTAGCGATTATCCTTCAATTATTCTACAACTATTGTGTAGCCAAAATCGACAGTATCGTGAACGACATGGAGCGGGCTTCCATCGCTTTTGTAGACGTATTGGTAGATTTCAGGAGTGAAAGTTAGAACAAAACGATACATAACAAGTAGGTTTAAATGAATAGCAATAAAGCTTTGATAATCAATAATTTAAACAGTATTATTTTATTTATTACTTCATGTATGAGTTGTACATCAGATGGTCATTACGAGCGATTGGTTGGGAAGTGGACTATTGTGGAAATAACATCTAGAGCCGAACGAATAGATTTAGATGAAGTACTAGGTAGCCGCTCGGTGATATTTACCAGTTGGGGAAAA
This sequence comes from uncultured Flammeovirgaceae bacterium, assembly GCA_937883755.1. Taxonomy (GTDB): domain Bacteria; phylum Bacteroidota; class Bacteroidia; order Cytophagales; family Cyclobacteriaceae; genus Tunicatimonas. The sequence continues at coordinate 88,003 of CAKZYA010000016.1, forward strand.
TTTCAGCAAGGAAGCAGACAAACTGGGATTCGTGGTAAATGGAAAATTGTAGGTGACCGATTACGGTTAATCCAACCAGAAACAACAGATGTACGAGGAAAAATTCTTTTTGAAGAAGTACAACAGGAATGGGAATTAACCTTTTCTGAAGAATGGATGATCTGGCGAGGTACTGCTTTAAATGAGACTCAACATTTAAAAATTATGTTGCGAAAGCAGCTGAAGAGAAACGAAACAACAAATCATCTCTAGATTTTTTTGTAAATGTTTGCATACGAAACCTACTATAAAGAAACCGCATTACCCGGAAAGTACTAAATCTTAGAACGCCTTAGTTTCTCCTTTTTCTCCTGTTCTTTCTCTCGGTTTTGTGGATCGGGGAATACCAAATCAGTACTGGAATAGGTGGTTCCGAAAGTGGAGTAAGCATTGTAAACCTGTGAGACCGCACTTATAACCTGATCCTTAGAAAGTTCTTTAAGAGGATGAATAAAAGCTGCCCACACGAGATCGTTGGAAATGGCATATTTCACATCAAGTGCCGAATGGAAATTGGCAGCCATTGCCTCTTTAAGTTGGTCATCAGAAACATCTTTCATTTCACGAACCGGGGCGATAATCCTCATCCGATTGTTCACCTGGTCGGTAATACAAAGCATGGGGAGGCCATTTACCGAAAATTCCCAGCCGCCATTCTCTCCGGCAATAGTATCAGAAACTACGTAGAGAATTTTTTCCGGCTTTTCGTTATCCATGTTCTGAGAATACGCTGGAGAAAGCAATAGAAAAGTGAAAAGGTAAAAACAAATAATTTTCAGGAAGCCCATAGTCTTCAATGTGGATTGCTTATTACTTCATTATGACTGAATAAAGTTAATTCATTTAGTAATGGTAATGCATACTAAATGGATTTATAAGGTACAATCAGGAAGAAAATTTAAGATTGTGAAGGAAAGAAGTTACCTCACAGAAATATACCAGTTTCCCACTTAAATGAGCCCTCAAACGCTGATCCTATTTTTTTAAGATCAATCGAAAAAAAGAGGCGCAAAAAGCTCCTCTCTTAAGATAATCATGAAGAATTATTTAGCTTGAACTTCAGTTTTGCAAAATACTATTTCCGATACTCGGAAGAAAAACGCAAACAAAATCGACCAGTGGCTCACATTGGCTTTCAAACCAATAGAAGCCATCTTTAGTTTCACTACTAACCAACATTGAACAGCAATATAAATTCTACTCCAGATGTTTACGGCCAGGCATTAGCGGATTTTTATTTTCGCGGAAAATTACCGTCGCCACTGTGGGTGCATACCAGCTATGGCACCCGGGAAGAAATGCCCCTCCCCTGGTTTTTCCGATTACCTAAAGAGTTTCCTGAGCTAGAGCAATACGCACTTTCGCTCTGCCAAGGCGAAATACTCGATATTGGTGCCGGAGTTGGCCCACACTCACTCTATTTACAACAACAAGGGTTTAGCGTCACTGCCCTGGAACAATCAACCCTTGCTGCAGAAATTATGACTGACCGAGGAGTACAACAAATTAGAAATATCACCTACCAAGACTACTCGGGAAACAAAATAGATACAATGCTGATGCTGATGAACGGCATTGGTTTAGTAGGAAATTTAGCCGGCTTATCCGACTTTTTGAGTTGGGCGAAGTATTACTTAAAACCAAACGGACAACTACTATTTGACTCTAGTGATATAGCTTATTTATTCCGTGATCAACCGTTACCTACTGATTACTACTACGGTGAGGTACAGTTTCAGTACGAATACCAAGATGAGTACAGTGAATGGTTTTCTTGGCTGTACGTTGATGCAACTACCTTAGAAAGAATGGCAACGTTATTAGGATGGAATACCCAAATGGTTTATCAGGATGACTCTGACCAATATTTATTCCGTTTATCGCTTAGTTCCCCATTCTAACTCATCTAGTGTGTACGAAGGTAAAACCTAAGGCTTACACAAAACTCAACGAAGAATAGCATAGCAGGAAATGCATTCTTTTGCTAACTTGGATAGCCTAACCTATTCCGTCATGATAAAGCATTCTTCTATTTTAATTCTGCTATACTTTTTTTCTATGTTTCCATCTGAACTTCCGGCTCAACCTGACTTTGTACCGAACTACGACGAAGGTCAAGTGCCTAATTATACCTTACCTGACCCACTGGTTTTTAAGAATGGCGTCGAAGTTAAAGGTGAGTTGGAGTGGCAGCAACGTCGTGCAGAGATTTTACAGTTTTTTTCTTCTCAGGTTTATGGGGTAACTCCAAGTCCCCCCCTGAATACCAAGAGCAAAGTGCTTTCTACTGATAATGATGCATTAAGCGGGAAAGCTACCCGAAAAGAAATCCGGCTTTTCTTGACTAATAAAAAAACCCGCCCCTATATTGATATTCTACTATTTACGCCTAATCAGGCAACTCGCCCAGTCCCGGCTTTCCTAGGACTAAACTTTTACGGAAACCATACAGTACATACCGCCCCTAATATTACACTCTCTGATCAATGGATGCGGGCTAACGAAGATTTTGGTATTGTGAATCATCGAGCGACAGAAAGCTCCAGGGGAGTAAGAGCCTCCCGTTGGCCAATAGAGATGATTATTGACCGAGGATACGCCCTAGCTACCGTCTATTGTGGTGATATCGATCCCGATAAAAACGATTTTCAAGATGGGGTTCATCCCCTATTTTATCAGTCCGGCCAGTCTATGCCAGAGTCTAATGAATGGGGAACGATTGGTGCCTGGGCTTGGGGGTTGAGCCGGGCGGCTGATCACTTGCAACAAGAAGAAGCTATCAACGATAATCAGATAGCTGTGATCGGACACTCTCGGCTGGGAAAAGCTGCCTTGTGGGCAGGCGCTCAGGATGCACGGTTTGCTTTGGTGATTTCTAATAACTCAGGTTGCGGGGGGGCGGCTCTATCTAAGCGAGCCTACGGAGAAACTGTTGGTCGGATTAACCATTCGTTTCCCCACTGGTTCTGCAACAATTTTGAGCAGTACAACAAAAACGAAGCGGGACTTCCGGTTGACCAACATCAGTTACTAGCACTAATTGCCCCTCGCCCACTCTACGTAGCCAGTGCCGAAGAAGACCAGTGGGCTGACCCCAGAGGCGAATTTCTCTCTGCGGTTCACGCTACCCCAGTGTATAAGCTGCTCGGAAAAGAAGGATTACCTGTTTCCGAAATGCCTGAGATAGACCAACCCGTTATGGGAACCATTGGCTACCACATTCGTCACGGTGGTCACGACATAAACGCTTACGATTGGCAACAGTATCTCGATTTTGCCGATAAACATTTTGGTAGCTCCGCACCCTAGCCCGAACGAGTACTTTTCACCTTGAAATTAATACTGTATAGATTCAAATTTGCTTATCAATATCATTTTTGAACCAATGAACACACCTGATATTCGTCTGATTGTCTTCGACATGGCGGGAACTGTGGTAGACGAGAAAAATATCGTCTATAAAACCCCAAAAAAAGCCTTGGAGATAGGTGATTATCCGTTCTCATTATAACAAGTTTAGCCTCCGCCGGGGGAAAAAAGTTTCAAACGATCAAGACTGTACGTCCCTGGTATAGGTTGACCACTTATAGTTAATTTGGAAAATGACAGAGTTTAAACTTTGGTTGGAATTTGAAGAAATCGACCAGGATAACTGGAACAAAAAAAATGAATTTACCAATATTCATGTCGACTTATCAGATGGTCAAAACTATGGAATAAACGTTTGGACTTACAAATTCTTAGCAACCTCAGTCAAGCAAGACATTGAAAATGAAGAAAACTTGAGCGGATTATACCAAACTCCACCTGATTTGTTTGTAAAGGAATTAGCCAGAGATTATATCGAGAGAACAATTGCTGACCTCTTGAAAAAAGGGGATTTAGAAGATCTTCTAAATCCTTCGGTAATAGGTGGTGGAAATAATGAAAACAGCTAAAATAAAGCCGAAACTGCACGAAAGCATCTTTTTACACATAACGTTTTGTTTAGTACAAAAAACCCAAAATGAAAGTGACCTATGACCAATACTATCAGACAGAAAACTTATTCGGTGAACCTTATCCCGAATTAATTGAGTTTTTTGCGAAATATCCTGAAAAGGGAAAAGTACTTGATTTAGGCTGTGGACAAGGACGAGATGCCATCGCTTTAGCTCGCCTTGGTTACTCTGTAACGGGAATTGATAATTCTGAAGTTGGCATTGAGCAGATGAATCACGTCTCTCGAGCTGGAAGCTTAAATTTGGTTGGGCAGGTCGGTGATATTTATGCCCTCGAAAATTTTGATGAATTCGATTTTATACTGCTCAATAGTATGTTCCATTTCGCTAAAAAGGACGGAGCAAGAGAAGTTGGACTCATCAGAAAAATAATCTTGAGAATCAAAAATGGTTGCTTGGTAGTCGTTTGTATCCAAGATACGGGAAATAAGGTTCAAACCCTGAATCAAGCAATTGACTACAAACGAAAACTTAATCGACTTGCTGACAAGAAATTCAAGTACGTTTTTGAAGATGCAGAAAGCGGACATAAATCCGAATCTGACTATCGAATAATAATAGTCAAAAAATAAAATAATAGCTATTTACTCATCACGAGAGCAAGATTTCTCGTTTATCACCAATAGGTAGCCTAAATTTTTTATGAGAGTAGTAGACTTTGAAAAGATTATTAAACGTGCTTGGGAGAATTACGATGCCTCCCGAAGTATTATATCTGTCACTGATATCAGTGCGAAGGTATCCACGAATCATGTGTTTCGTGTCAAGCTAGAGAACGATGATATGGTTATTGCCAAGCTCTCATATTTCGGAAAATATGAGCACTTCGTAGAAGATCATACCCTAATTAACGCGTTGGCAAATAACCTAAACACCCCTTACGATGGCTTTCTGGCTCGCTCTCTGATGAAAGGCAATAGCTTGTATACTTACCAATACTCGAGGAATAAGCTGAATGCCTGGGTAGTTTTCTATAATCCTATTGATGTACAGCAGAGACTACCTAAAGTATTAAATGAGTTTCAGATCAGGCGATTAGGGCAAGAGGTAGCCAAGTTTCATAAAGCCTGCTTTAAACTAAAAAACATTCTTCCCGATTGGTCAAAAACAATGGCGATTGATATTGAGCACTTGCTGAAGATACTCCACTCAGAAGAGGGGCGCTTTGAACACCGAATGCACATCGATAATATTCGTCAGCAGTGTGATCTTCTTTTTCAAAATATGGATGCACTGAGTGCTAATAATTTGCCCGCCATTCCGGTATTTGTGGATTGGAATATTGGCAACTTTTCGGTGGATACTGATCTAAACTTTTATTCCCGCTGGGATTATGACTGGTTTCGGATGAGCTCTCGGATAATGGATTTTTACTTTTTTAGTCGAGTTTGCTCTTCTATTGGTGACCGAACTAGTTTCAGTTACCTGATTGACCCGATAATGGAAGAACGCTTTCTGTGGTTTTTAGAGGAATATCATCAAGTGTATCCGCTCTCACAAGTAGAAGTATTATTCATGAAAGAAGCTTATCGGTTCTTTATTCTAAATTATGTGATTAAAAATGGGCGATACTTCTTCCACGAGATCTATGCCTCTCGCCTGCAACAAGAAGCCCACACTGTATACTTCCCCGAACTGGATCAAAAATTTGATGCGGATAAGATTCTTCAAAGGTTGAATTTATGAATTGCTGATTGGTTTAAAAGTTATAGGTTTGGAAAGTTTCAAGTTATCTTTGCAGACGTCTTAGCTTATAACCTTCAACTTCTCGAACCGCGCGGCATCCGCCCGTAACCACTAACTTTCAATTAAACTTCATGAACATTCAGTCATTCAAGGCGATTGCCGATCAATATAAGGTTATTTTTTTTGACGCATTTGGAGTGTTGAAAAATTATGAAGGGTTGATTGATGGTGTAAAGGAGACTATGGATTATTTGCACGAACGAGATATTGGGTTTTACGTGCTTACGAATGATGCCTCTCGCAGCCCGTCTGAGCTTTCCGAGAGTTTTCAGCAACTGGGACTCACCGAGGTAACCTCTGATAAAATTATCTCTTCCGGCATGTTAGCTCGGGAATATTTAAGTTACAAGGTGAAGCAAGGCACGGTAGCATACTTGGGCACACCCGAATCAGCTCATTATCTAGAAAGCCAAAAGCTAAAAACGGTTTCCCTGAAAAATCTGGAACTTTCGCAGTCGGAAGAAATTGAGGTTGTAGTATTTATGGATGATGAAGGTTTTGACTGGAATGAAGACTTAAACAAACTACTCAACCTGCTGCGCCGACGTAATATTCCGGTAGTTGTCGCTAACTCGGACTATACCTACCCGGTATCTAAGAGTCGCGTTGCTATTGCTATTGGAGCCATTGCCGATATGATGGAAAGTTTAATTGGAAAACGATTTCTACATTTTGGCAAGCCCGATGCCCAAATGTTTGTCTTTGCTTACGATCATGTACAGCCCTTTCATCCAGCCGATAAAAATGAAATTTTGATGGTGGGCGATACCTTAGAAACCGATATTATTGGAGGCAATAAATTTGGGTTGGATACCGTGCTGGTACTTTCGGGAAATACCGCCCCGCATTTAGCCGAACAGGCTATACTTTCTACCGGAATCACTCCAACTTATGTGTGTGACTCAATTGCTCTTAGGTAACGATTTTTTCCAGCACATCCCCGACCCAGTAAGCTAATACGGCGGCTGAAGCTCCTAATCCCAAGGTTTCTAGTATTCCCTTCCAGCGATTAGTTTGGGTTACCACTGCTTTTAGCCAGCCAATACCGATAAACGCCAGCGAAGTAAAAATGCAGGCGATCAGAAAATTTTGGGATACAGCATCATCGGTGAGGTAATCGTACACGTAAACCAACAGAGGAATAAAACCGATCACAATAAAGGAAATAAAGGTGACCAACCCCATTGCCAACGGTGACTTTTGTTCTTTCATCATTTCCAGCTCCTCCTTCATCATCACGTCAACCCAACGGTCGCGGTCTTCGGTAATTTTGGCTACTACTTGTTCCAGCAGCTCACCTTCAAAACCCTTCGCCTGATAAATTTCTCGAACTTCCTGCCGCTCAGCTTCAGGTAAATTATCTACTTCCCAATATTCTACTTTCTGGTGCTTACGATAATTATCCCGCTCCGATTTGGTAGAAAGATAACTGCCGATAGACATGGAAAACCCATCGGCAAAGAGATTGGCAAAGCCCAGAATAATGACGACAGCCGAGCCAAGTTCGGCTCCGGCGGCTCCGGCTACCACTGCGAAAGTAGTAACACTGCCATCGATGCCGCCGTAAACAAACTCTCCTAAATGATCCTGAAAGCGATTCCAAATAGATTGAATACCGTGTGTCTTATTTTCATCATGTTGTGCAGCCTGAACCATCTTATCAGCAGTTGTTTGCCGACTAAAATAATGATTAATTCATCCACACCACACGAGTTCTACAGTTTGGAATTGGTCTAATCCTAAAGGTAAATACGAACCTTTATTACTGTTTCAGCTCTTCTTGCAAGAAGTCAATACATAGTGCAGCTGACCAGGAGAAGCGATGGCTACCGTAGCCCTGCTTTTCTTTACCTACTACATCTTTGATAGGATCAAAATACTCGTAAAAGCCGTAATGACTGATAAGCTCTAGTGATTCTTGCTTAAGCTGTTCTGCCAAATCAGTAAAGCCGTAGTGCTTCAGCCCGTGATGCAACATCCAGTTCATATTGATCCAAACGGGACCTCGCCAGTACTTTTTAGGATTGAATTTCGGACTAGTCGGATTATATGATGGACATAGATAGGTATTTTGATCTACCGAGCCACTAAAAGATTCACTTAACAATCGGTCAACAATTTGCTGCGCCTGTTCCTGATTAGGAATATGGGCATATACCGGAATTAGACCCGATGAGGCCTGCATTTCAATACGCTCATCGTTATGCAAGTCATAGGCGTCGTAAATCCCAGTTTTTGGGTTCCACAGCTTGTCGTTCATCGATTGTATCGACCGCTCATTCCACACCTCAAGTTGCTCGGTATCCTCATCAACTAGTTCAGCCAACTCAATTAAAGCCTGATTTGACTTTACCAGAATGCAGTTAAACAGTGGATCTTGAATCACAAACGGGCAACGTTCTAAAATAGCTTCTTCGTTATAATCGCACTTACGATAAATATCAATCAGATGAATATAGCGATTGTAATCGTAGTCAGTCGGACGATGCTCAGCGTGACCATTATCCAAATCCTTCCGCTTATACGGTGGGATTTTGATTTTCTCAAACGTAATTTTCTCCATCGGATCATCCCAGGTAGGTGAATTATCAGTACCTGACTCCCAGGGATGGCGGATGTATACCAACCCTTCATTGAAAGGATCGCGATGATCGTAGAAGTAACGGTGCATTTTGAGAATTTGTGGGTACATCTCCCGCACAAAATTCAGTGCTCGCTTTTTATCCTTCGCATTCTGGTAAATGTGCTGAAGTACAAAGCCGTGCACCGGAGGCATAGTGATACCCGATGTTTTCTTATTCTCAGGAGCATCAAACGACCGCCAGGTTTCCCAAAAATCAGAGCTTGGAAAATAGTTATAGTCAAACTCAGGGTTAAAAATAATCTGGGGCACCATACCATTAGCCCATTGTCCACTAAACAACGACCGAAGCTCTGATTCTGCCCGATCCATATTAAAGTGAGAGTAGCCAATAGCAATGAACCCAGCATCCCAATTCCACTGATGAGGATATAAATTGGGCGCGGGCTTGGTAAACTTTCCAGTCCAGTTGCCAGCCAGTATTTCTTTGGCTTCGGCCACTAAGGTCTTTATATCAATTAACTCCGTAGTATACATGGTTTTCTGACGTTTGTTGAGTTCAGGACAAACAGTTACTTAACTGACGCTATTAAGCCATAATTGTTTGGTAACAGTCACATTTTTACGTTTGCCCGACACTTTTAGGTTTTTCAATCCAATTTAGCAGAAATGATACCAACTTATCGGCAATAAATTGTATTCTTCATTGTAAACTCACTTCAATATTATTTGTAGATTTGAAATTAGTTAGCCAATACAACCCAACCTATGCCTATTTTTGACTTATCTGAACAAGTTGCTGTCATCACCGGAGGGGGAAGTGGCATTGGTCAGAGCATTGCTGAGGTATTTGCTCAACAAGGGGCGGAAGTTCATATCTTGGAAATTAACGAAGTTAGTGGACAGGAAACCCAAGCCAAAATTCGTCAAGCCGGAGGAAATGCCTTTGTGCATGCGTGTGATATTGCTCAGCAATCCAAGGTGATGGATGTGGCCGAGCGAATCTTTCAGCAAAGCCACGCAATCAATATTTGGGTAAACAATGCCGGAATTGCCCACATTGGCAACGTAGAAACCACTACCGAAGAAGACTTTGACCGAATTTATGCTGTAAATATTAAAGGTGTGTACAACGGAATCCGAGCGTGCGTACCTTACATGAAACAGCAAGGGAGCGGAGTAATTCTCAATATGGCTTCAGTAGCTTCCTTCATCGGCCTTACTGATCGCTTTGCTTATTCTACTAGCAAAGGGGCGGTATTTACCATGACCCTTTCGGTAGCCAAGGATTACATCCACGATAATATTCGTTGTAACTGCATTGGTCCAGGACGAGTGCATACCCCGTTTGTTGATGGTTTCCTGAAAAAGAATTATCCGGGGCAAGAGGTGGAAATGTTTGAAAAACTTTCTCAAACCCAGCCGATTGGCCGAATGGGGAACCCCGAAGAAATTGCTTACTTGGCGTTGTATCTTTGCTCCAAAGAGGCCGGGTTTATCACGGGTAGTTTCTATCCTATTGATGGCGGATTTATCACTTTAAACAGTTGAAAGTGGATAGTGACCGTCGCGCGCTTAAAAAGTGGTAATGAAAAGATTATAACCATTCTAAAGCAATGAAGCCCAATACCTAAAACCCAAATCCTAATCCCTAATGAACAAATACGGACTACACGGAAAACTAACTGCTACTGAGGGAAACGGAAAACAACTAGCCTCCATCCTGTTGGAGGCATCTCAATTAGTTGCTCCAATAAAAGGTTGTCATCTTTATATGGTTAGTCAGGACCAGGGATATCCTAATGATGTTTGGATTACTGAGGTTTGGGATAGTCAAGAAGACCACGATAATTCTTTGAAGGATGAAAAAGTACGGGCTCTGATTACCCAAGCCATGCCGCTACTCGCCGGGAAGCCTGTGAAGGGACAAGTGCTTGACATTCTGGGAGGAGCTGGAATTGATTAAACCTTATTTTTAAATATATAGAACTTACCTATTACCTACGCTATGAAACTATTCCGATTTGGAAATCCCTCATCCGAGAAACCAGGAGTTAACTATCAGGGAAAGAACCTGGATATTCAGGCTTTTGGCGAAGATTATACTCCCTCATTTTTTGCCAACGACGGATTAAACCGACTACACAACTGGCTAGATGATCACTCGGCTGAGTGTCCTGAAGTAAGTGATACCGAGCGAATGGCTCCTCCATTAGTACAATCAGGAAAGATAATTTGTGTGGGTCTTAACTATAAAGACCATGCTTCGGAAAGCAAGATGGAGCTTCCGAAAGAACCCATTATTTTCTTCAAAGCCACATCGGCAATTGTTGGTCCTAATGATGATTTAATTATCCCCAAGGGTAGTGAGAAAACCGACTGGGAGGTGGAATTAGCCATAGTGATTGGTAAAAAAGCGTCGTACGTCTCAGAAGATGAGGCGATGGATTATGTAGCCGGATACACTCTCCACAATGATTATAGCGAGCGCGCCTATCAACTAGAACGTTCTGGTCAGTGGGTGAAAGGAAAAAGCTGCGATACTTTCGCCCCAATCGGTCCATATCTGGTTACCAAAGATGAGATTGAAGATGTTCACAATTTAAACCTGTGGCTCAAAGTAAATAGCGAGACGAAGCAGCAGGGAAACACAACTGATCTGATTTTCAATGTACCTCATTTAGTAAGCTATCTCAGCCAGTTTATGAGCTTACATCCCGGTGATATCATCTCTACCGGTACCCCCGCCGGAGTAGGTCTAGGGTTTGATCCTCCAGTATTCTTAAAAGCTGGAGATGTAGTAGAACTGGGAATTGATGGACTAGGTAGTTCCCGTCAAGAAGCAAAAGCGTATCAAGGATAATAGCAGTCCACAGTCGACAGTCCACTTTAGTTGCTTCTAGATAAACTGTCGACTATGAACTGTTGTCTGTGGACTATTAACTGAAATTATGAAAGACTACGCACAAACTGTAAATCTCGAAGATGACCCGGAAGTGATCCGGCAGTATGAAGAGTACCATGCTAATGTATGGCCCGAAGTGCTCGCAGCACTTAAAGAGGTAGGCGTTATTGATATGAAAATCTACCGATTAGGTCGTCGCCTGTTTATGTTTATGCAAACTGAAGACGAATTTGACCTGAATGTAGATATGCCCCGCTACCTCACATTACATCCTCGTTGTCGGGAGTGGGAAGATCTGATGGGAACATTTCAGGAGAAAGTACCCGAAGCTCAGCCGCAAGAAAAGTGGGCGAACATGAAAAAAGTGTTTGAATTCTAGGCGATGCAAAAGATTGATTCCCACCAGCACTTTTGGCAGTACAGTCCTGAAACTCACGGATGGATTAGCGATGAAATGGCGGTACTCAAGCAAGACTTCCTACCTAACAATCTAGCTCCTTTGCTCAAGGCGAACAATTGTACGGGTTGTGTGGCAGTGCAGGCTAGCCAAACCCTAGCTGAAACCGACTGGTTACTCAGCCTGGCTGCCCAAAATGATTTTATTTTAGGAGTAGTTGGCTGGGTAGATTTACGAGACCCTCAACTTGCTAACACATTACATCGCTTATCTAAAAATCCCAAATTGAAAGGAGTACGTCACGTCATTCAGGATGAGCCGGATGATGAGTTTATGTTGCAAGCTAATTTTATTCGGGGAGTAAATCTACTGGCGGAATACGATCTAACTTACGATCTGCTCATCTTTGAAAAGCATCTGCCCTCTGCTTTATCGTTTGTGGAACAAGTATCTGGCGTACCTATCGTCGTCGACCATATTGCAAAACCCAACATTAGCGAAAGGGAACTACAGCCCTGGAAAAAGAATATTACTGCACTGGCTCAAAACTCATCAGCTTATTGTAAAATATCCGGAATAGTCACCGAAGCCAATTGGCAAAGCTGGAAATATGATGATTTACTCCCTTATTTAGATACGGTAGTAGAAGCCTTTGGAACTGATCGCCTAATGATTGGTTCTGATTGGCCAGTATGCTTGCTAGCCGCTGAGTACGAAGGAGTGATGGAGATCGTGAATCAGTACTTTGCACCTTTTTCTGAACAAGAACGCCAACATGTATTCTACCAAAACGCAGCGGATTTCTATCGTCTTTAGGCAATGAAGATATGAGATATAAAAAGTCAGAAGCTGGAAGACTGAAGTTAAAGAGGGTGGAGCAGGAGGCTCGGTGCATGAAGAATTGGAAACTGAAGGTTAGCAAATAGAGACCAGAAATTAGAAATTGATAGAAATTAAGACTTGCGGGGATGGTTAGAAGTCCGGAATTTCCGGTTTCCGGTCTCCAATACTTATTAGCAATCAACAATTTAACCATTTACTTCTTATGGATCTACAACTCACCAATAAAGTAATACTAGTTACCGGTGGAGCCAGTGGTATTGGCGAAGCCATCGTCCGCGGGGCAGCCCAAGAAGGAGCTATTCCGGTGATCGTAAACCGACGACGCGAACGAGGTCAAAAATTAGTGGCTGAACTTGAGCAAGCCGGAAATCAATGCCTCTTTGTTCAGGCCGATTTGAGTGAGATTGACCAGTGCCAACAAGCCATTACCCAAACTGTTAATCAGCTCGGCCGCCTTGATATCTTGGTTAATAATGCTGGAATTAACGATGGAGTTGGACTGGAAAGTGGCTTTCCCGAGGCGTTTATGCAGTCGCTCCAAAATAATTTGCAGCACTACTACTCACTAGCACACTACGCTCTACCCTATTTGAAGAAGACCAAAGGAAACATCGTCAATATAAGCTCTAAAACGGCAGTGACTGGTCAAGGCGGCACTTCGGGTTATATCGCCGCTAAAGGTGCCCAACTAGCCCTAACCCGAGAGTGGGCGGCTGAGCTACTCCCCTACGGAATCCGGGTAAACGCGGTACTTCCTGCCGAAGTGCTTACTCCCATGTACGAGAGTTGGCTAAAGAGCTTCAATAATCCTGATGAGAAGAAGGCTGAGATTGAGCGGCGTATTCCTTTGGAACAGCGCATGACTACCACTCAGGAAATCGCTGACACCGTACTATTCTTAGCTTCCGACCGGGCTTCCCACACCACTGGTCAACTTCTTTTTCCTGATGGTGGCTACACGCATCTAGACCGAGCAATTCATTCCTAAAGCGCACGCAATTGGTTGTGTAAGCTCTTCGGTGAGATTACTTATTCATCGTTGTAGCCTATTGATTCTGAAACAAACCCTCAGGCTGAATCACATCAACTCTGACTACTTTTCTATTCTCAAATGTGAAAACTTCTACTATATTTTGCCCAACCTTATCGGCTTCTTCGAGCCAAACTTTATCGTGCATAATCACTTTATCGTCTATTTCCACAAGATGCTGTATTTCTGAGCGAACATTGGGGTGACTCTCAAAGTGTTTAGCTCTGTTCTTGATTAAATTCTCCCTTCCGTCAACCTTTATTTCTGATTCTATAAATACTTGAACTTCATCGGCAAAACTCTTTACATATTTTTCAGCATCCCGTTCATTCACCGCATCTATCATTTCCTTTATAATTCTGCCTTGCTCTCCAGTAATCTCATATTTAGGTTGTTGTTCAGAGTTACATCCAACCATAATGTAAAAAGTCAGTACCGTAATTTGTATTATTCTCCTCACTGGTTCGTCACAATTAATAGTAACTGAAAAAAGGACTCTCTAATGAGTCCTTTATTAATGACAAAAAATTTCTTCACTAATCCTCCGCGATTGAAATCGCCATAGGGGCTTCTTTCTTAAGAGAAGAATACATTTCTGCGTATTCTTCATCCGTGTCCTTTTTTTCAATAACATCCCAATAACCTTCTCCGTACATTGCTTGGGTTCGCTCTTCGTATAGCTGATAAAAGGCTTTTTGGAGATGGTGTACATTCGTTAGGTACTCACCGTAGGTATTATCATCGCTAAAGCGAGCGCTTACCACGTAATTGTTTTTTTGCTGGGCCACCTGATCTTGTACAAAATCGTATACCTTTTGTTGATTATCCAGACCAGTATTTTCGCCCATCTCAACCTTAAACAGACTCAGATTATTTTTCTTAGCATATTCATCATCAATAGCGGGAACCTTCGTCTCTGAATTGTTTTCGGGATGAGGTGGAAGCTTTATGGGTACTTCCACACGCTGTCCATTTTGCGTTTGCCCCAAGTACAGTACTTTTAAACGATTAGCTTTTCTCACCTCTTGCTGTACCTTCTGAACTAACGACATAGGTTGGGTGCGATCAACTCGAAAGATTATTACATCATGTTCTTCCGATTCCTGCTGGAGCACTGAAGCAATATTGGCTATTTCAACAGTTTCGCCATCAATACTTATTTCATCCTCATTTAAAGCTACCGTTACCGTAGTGCTGGGATCACCTTTAAACCTAAACTCTGATTCTGGTAGTACCGGAATATCAATTTCCTGGCTAATATCAGTTGCAGGACCTTCAGTCTCAAGGAGCATCTGCTCATCAAGCTTAGAGTTACACTGCACAATTACTAAGTTGAAACCTAGTACTGCGAGTATGGTTAGGACTACTTTGACCTTGCCAATCCATCCTGATTTTTTTACGTTCATCATGGTTATTCTCTTTTTAATGAATGATAAATTGAAATGGTGTATCAACCCGTAAGAGTTGGTGCTGACCAATTGCCTCAAAAGCAAGGTTTGATACGCAACTAAGGAGTAACCTTGATCGATCGTTTTTTTGTCGGCTATGTATTCATGCGTTGTTTTTAGGGATTTTATCAGTTGCCAGACTACCGGATTAAACCAGAGAATCGCCGCTGAAAGTTGAACAAATAATAAATCTACGGAATGCCTCTCTCGGATATGCACTTTTTCGTGCGCGAGGATTTGACCAAAGTCTTCACTTGACACTACATCTTGATATACAAAAACAAAGTTTAGGAAAGAAAAAGGAGCAGTTGAATGTGAAACTTTTATCACTCTCACCCCATCAATCACTTTTTTCTCACTACGGCTCATGAGTCGGTGAACCCAAACGTACAGCCCAATAAGCCGAAAAATTACTACCACAAACCCAATTCCATAAATGGCAAGGGCGATGGTTACTAGTAAAGAGTGAAAACTGGTTTGTTCTTGAACCAATGCTTCTTCGCTGGCTGGTTCGGCAGCATGATCCTTTACGCTTGCTGACCAACTCTCAAATGCATCGTAGTAGAAAAATCGGACTTCACTCAGCCCCTCAATAGGCTTATTTATCGCACTGCTAATTGAGGATGATACATCAATACTCAACAACGGAAACAAGAAGGAGAACACCGGAATAGTTAGCAAGAAAAAGCGGTTGAGTCCGAAAAAGGTCTCCTTACGAAGCAATAGTAAATACAAAGCGTAAAGTACTATCAGTATCACACTAGCCTCTAGCAAATACACAATAAGGCTAGTCATCTTTCTTTCCCTTTAAGTCTTCTAGCATTTTCATAACTTCATCCAGCTCTTTTTCGTCCAGCTTTTTACTTTCCGAAAAGAAGTTGACGACTTGCTTTAGCGAATTATTGTAGTAATCCGATACCAGTCGGGAAAGCTGCCCTTTGCGGTACTCCTCCCTAGAAATTAGTGGGTAGTACTGGTATGATTTTCCGTAAGCTGTGTAGTCTACAATATTTTTCTGCACCAGTACTCTCACAATGGTTGAAACCGAATTATAAGGAGGTTTTGGATCGGGGTATTGCTCGATAATATCCTTGATAAAACCGCGCTCAATGTCCCAGAGAATTTTCATAATCTTCTCCTCTGCCTTAGTTAAAGTCGTCATCACTTGTTGAGTTTTATTGATCAGCAAGACAAGCTTACAACTTAATTTTAAGTTAATCAACTTATTTATAAATAATTTAACTTAATTTTAAGTTTGAATAAAACAAAGGCCCTGTAAATATATTTTTCAGATTTCACCAATAGAGCATCCATGATATCTATCTTAGTAGATTTCTATTAAAGAATGTAAGCACTTTTTCTTCCAACGGTTTGCTACATTTAGATGTCTTCATACTGATTGTAATCAACTTACTTCACCATGAAAAATGCTTGCTTCTTTGCGCTACTTTTTTGGTTTGGTGGTCTTATCTTTACTTACGGACAGAGCAGCTTAGACAACATTCCTCGTGAGTTACGATCTAAAATCCGGTGGATGGAACGACAAGGTTTTCCGGCTAGTAGCTATCGGTGGACTGAACCAAAGGTTAATCTTCACCTGCAAGAAGCTTTAAAATACCGCAACCGTTCTACGCTCTATTTTGCTAGCGGATCGGGATTGATATTTTCAGGAGGACTACTAACTTCAATCGGCTTTGTGGGATTGATATTCACCCCAGTTATTGCTGCTGTTTCATTGGGTACGCAGGAGTTTGATGTATCTCGCTACGGTGCGATGATTATTGTTGGCGGAGTTTCAACCGCTGGAGGGCTTACGCTGCTACTTACCAAAGGAACGTCCGATCGAAAAAAAGTAAGGATGCATATACAAAAAGCACAGAAGCTATATCCAGGACGGTAGTTATTACTGATATGAGGAGGTGTTAAAATAAACACTTGCTTCTCAGCATAAACTTTCCATACATTTACGCTATGAAATACTCAAAACTTTTCATACTAATTTTAGGTCTTACTTTCTTTTCTGTATCTGCCTTTGCTCAACATGAAGAAGCTACTCAGCAAGCCCAAGAGCAGGCCGAAGTTTGGCTACCTTTAGTAGATGAAGGCAACTACGCCGGAAGTTGGGAAGAAGCCGCTTCAGTTTTTCAGCAGAGTGTTACTAAAGAGCAATGGGGGCAGGCTGCCAAGCAAGTGCGAGAACCTCTGGGAAACGTAAAATCACGCGATTTACGAAAAGCTGAATACACTAACTCTCTACCCAATGCTCCCAAAGGTGAGTATGTCCTCATTGAGTACACCGCTTCTTTTGTCAACCAGCAAAATCTAGTTGAAACCGTAGTCATGAGTAAAACCGAATCAGAAGAATGGGCAACCATAGGATACTTTATTCAGCCTGGATAATAAATTTCCGCCTAATTCTCACTATTGGTAATTTTGCTTTTTAATACCCCACTTTTCTGCGAACTTTATCAGCTACTATTCGTGTTAGCATCGTTTGCTAACGCGTATTAACGCATTTTTTTGGTAATACTTTTTTTCCATGGTACCTACTCTTGGAGCTAACTATCAATCAGGTAAAACTACTTTTACGGTATGGTCACCCCAGGCAAACTCGTTAGAAGTAGTCATTAATAATCAGGATACTTATTCTTTAACTACTGACAACTTTGGTTACTGGACAAGCACTGAGTTTAATGACCTAAAGCCCGGCGACCGTTATCAGTACCGAATTGATGGAAAAACTTTACACCCTGACCCGGCCTCTCTGTCGCAACCCGATGGAGTTCACAATGCTTCGGCGGTAGTTGATCTACAAGCAGTTAGCTGGTCAGATGCCAACTGGAAAGGAATTACCTTGAAAGATATGGTGATCTACGAACTACACGTAGGCACTTTTACCGCTGAAGGCACTTTTGAGGCAATGATCGGTAAGCTAGATTACCTGAAAGATCTTGGTATCAATACCATTGAGTTGATGCCCGTTGCCCAGTTTCCGGGAAATCGTAACTGGGGCTACGATGGTGTTTACCCTTACGCTGTACAACACTCGTACGGTGGTGCGCTCGGTTTACAAAAACTGGTGAATGCTTGTCATCAACAAGGCATTGCGGTATTGCTAGACGTGGTATACAATCACCTCGGACCAGAAGGCAACTATCTCTCGGCATTTGGTCCGTACTTTACGGACAAACACGCTACTCCCTGGGGATTGGCTATCAATTTTGATGACGCTTACTGCGATGGGGTTCGTCATTATTTTTTACAGAATGCCTTAATGTGGCTCCAGGATTTTCACCTGGATGGTCTGCGGCTAGATGCTATCCACGCAATTAAAGATACTGGCGCTAAACATTTCCTGGCTGAACTAAGTCAGGCAAGCTCAGATCTCTCAGAACAGACTGGATGCAACTACGTACTAATCGGCGAATGTGATCTGAATGACCATAAATATATTAGTCCTCACAAAGTAGGTGGATACGGATTGGATGGGCAGTGGATTGACGAGTTTCATCACGCCCTGCATACTGTACTCACCGGAGAAAGCGACGGATATTATGCCGATTTCAGTGAGTTTTCCCACCTAATGAAGGCTTACGAAAAAACGTATGTGTACGATGGGGTTTATTCTCCTTACCGCAAACGCACGTTTGGCAACAGCGCCGAAGGTCGCCCGTATTCGCAGTTCGTAGTATTTTCTCAGAACCACGACCAAGTGGGTAATCGCATGTTGGGCGACCGTCTGACCGGAACCCTACCTTTTCCGGCACTAAAATTAGCTGCCGGAGCAGTATTAGTTTCACCCTATGTTCCAATGCTATTTATGGGCGAAGAATATGGCGAGACCCAACCGTTTCAGTATTTTGTCAGTCATACTGATCCTGAATTAGTGGAAGCGGTGTGCCAGGGACGCAAACGAGAGTTTGCCTATTTCCAAAAAGAAGAGCAAGAAGTACCCGACCCACAATCAGAGGAAACTTTCAATAACTCCAAACTATCGTGGAACTGGTCAGTACTAGAATCCCAGTTGCTATTTAAATACTATCAAGCACTCATCAAACTGCGAAAAGAGCTCCCTGCCTGGCAAGACGACAGCCGTCCGGCACTAGAAGTAAAAATCTTAGAGCCAAATATTATCTTATTAATCCGCCAACACACTTCTGATGAGTCGGTTAACCCTAGTATAATTGTGATGAACTTTTCCTCAGAATCTACGGTCTTTACTCTACCCATGAGTCAGGACGAAAGTTACGAGAAGATATTTGATTCAGAAGACACTGCCTGGGGTGGAGAGACTCCACAAGCGACATTAATAATGGATCACGAAACTCAAAGTCCGCTTCTTCCCTATAATCTAGTAATTTACCAACGAAGCACTGAATGATTACGAAGACCGGAGACGGGAAATAATGACTACACTTTGCAGTAAATGACCAATCTAATAGAGAACTACTGTGGACTGTCGTCTATGGACTATGAATAATCATCAATTCACATATCACCTTTCCGGTTTCCGGCATACGGACTCCGGTATCCTAATGAAGTTATGAGCAATAAGAATAAATACGTTTGTATTCACGGGCATTTTTACCAACCTCCTAGAGAAAACCCCTGGTTGAACCGGGTAGAAGTGCAAGACTCCTCCTACCCTTTCCACGATTGGAATGAGCGGATCACGGCTGAATGCTACTCTCGCAACTCAGCCGCCCGTATTTTAGATAATAAGGGGCGAATTCAGGATATTATTAACAACTACGCCAAAATCAGTTTCAACTTTGGTCCTACCCTTCTTCAATGGATGAAGCTCCAAGCTCCCGATGTGTACGAGGCTATTCTGGAAGCCGATCGTATTAGTCTGTCACAATTCAATGGTCATGGCTCGGCCATTGCTCAAGCATATAATCACCTGATTGTACCTCTAGCTAACTCTCGCGACCAAGAAACTCAAGTAATTTGGGGAATTCGGGATTTTGAATCTCGCTTCAACCGTTATCCCGAAGGTATGTGGTTGCCGGAAACGGCGGTAAATACCGATACCCTGGAAGTGTTGGCCAGACACGACATTAAGTTTACCATTCTATCTCCTTACCAGGCACTAAAAGTCCGTAAGATTGGGACGAAAGACTGGCACGATGCTACCGGAGCTAAAGTCGATCCACGTCGCCCCTACTTGTGCAAACTGCCTTCTGGTCGCTCCATCGCTCTGTTTTTCTACGATGGTCCGGTATCACAGGGGATTGCGTTTGAGGGATTACTAAACAACGGATCAGCTTTTGCCGAACGACTCATGGGGCAGCTCGATATGAGCAACGATGCTCCTCAAATTATGCATATTGCTACCGATGGCGAAAGCTATGGCCACCACCACCGCTACGGCGAGATGGGTCTCGCCTACTGTTTGCACCAAATTGAGAACGATGCGGAAGTATCACTAACCATCTATGGCGACTTTTTGGAGAAATACCCTCCTGAGCACGAAGCTCAGGTGATAGAAAACACTGCCTGGAGTAGTACTCCTCACCTAGAACGCTGGTCAGAAGATGGGGGCGGAAATACCGGAGGTAATCCTGAATGGCACCAACGTTGGCGTAAACCTCTACGAGCTGCCTTTAACTGGCTACGCGATACAGTAAATCCCATTTACGAACAGGAAACACGATCTTTTGGCCTAGATCCTTGGAAGCTTCGTAATGAATATATTGACGTGGTACTCGACCGTTCTCACGAAAATGTAGAACAGTTTATTGAGAAACATACCGAAACAACGCTCTCGAGTGAGCAAAAAATAAAGCTACTTAAACTGCTGGAGATTCAGCACCATGCTATGCTGATGTATACCAGTTGTGGCTGGTTCTTCGATGAAGTCACCGGCATTGAAACCATGCAGGATATTCTGTATGCTGCCCGGGTGCTACAACTTACTGAAGATATCACCGGAACTAACTATGAAAGTCAGTTTCTGAAACTACTAGCCGAAGCGGAGAGTAATATTCCCGAACACCAGAATGCTGCCGTGGCTTACGAACAGTTCGTTCGCCCGTCTATCGTTGATATGCCTAGGGTAGGCGCCCACTACGCTGTATCTTCCCTATTCTCCAAGTATCCGGAAGAAGCTCGGGTGTACAGCTACGCCGCTAAGACCAAAAACTTTGAATCGCTGGAGGCGGGGAAGTATAAACTGGCTATTGGCAAGGCTGAATTACGCTCGGAAGTTACGTTAGAAGAAGCCCAAATCACTTTCGCTATTTTGCACTTAGGCGATCATCACCTTTTTGGGGGAGTACGTGATTACTCAGGCGAGGAGTTTTTTCAAGCCATGCGAGAAGAAATTGTTCCAGCCTTCAGAAATAGTCGGGTACACGAAGCTATTGTGTTACTTGATAAACACTTTGGCACGCATAATTACTCGTTCTGGCACCTGTTTAAAGATGATCAGAAGAAAATACTAGATCAGGTACTGGAGCAGACCTTAACCTCAGTAGAAGGAACCTTCCGCAAGATTTACGAAGATAATTACTCCCTGTTACAAGCCATGAAAGCACTTAGCATTGATCCTCCCAAGCCTCTGAAGTTTCCGGGAGAATTTACAGTAAATGCCAATTTACGTCGATTGTTGCAAAGTGATGAGATCGATGACCGGGAGCTTAATATGTTAGCTGACAGTTTGGAAAACCTTTCAGTAGATATTGATAAAGTAGGACTAAACTACCTAGCGGCTGAACGCATCAACCAGTTCATGAAACTTTTCCAACACAGCCCGGAAAGCGATCAATTGATGAGGAGAGTAGTTCAGTTAATTCAAGTATGCCGTAAGGTACATCTTACTCCCGACTTGTGGGAAGCTCAGAATATTGCGTTTACTATTCACCGCAGAAACTATCACCAAAAATGTCAGCTACGCGATGAGAATGATCGGGAAGCCCAATCCTGGTGTAATACGTTTGAAACGCTATTTCAGGAACTCAATATTCACGTAGTTGAAAACAGCCCTGTACCCCAGGTCTAAAAACCAGTATGTTAGTCAGTCCGTTTATTTGAGGTAAACGGACTTTTTTTTGCTTCGGTACCAGGCTACTATCGTCTTCAATTTTTTTAGACCAAACCACAACTATGTATATTCCTCAATCAACGTACCGTTTGCAATTTCATGCGAACTTTAACTTAGGACAGCTATCGGAGATTTTAGATTATCTGCAACAACTGGGTATTTCTACCATCTACGCTTCGCCCATTCTGGAAGCCCGAATAGGCAGCACCCACGGCTACGATGTAATCAATCCGCTTAAAATCAACCCGGAGATTGGTGACCTGACATCACTCCAAAATGTAGCGCAGCAACTTCGGCAGCGAAATATGGGCTGGGTACAAGATATTGTGCCCAATCATATGGCGTTCAGCACCCTAAACCCCTGGATAGAAAGCCTGTTGGAACTCGGTCCTCGATCTCCGTTTTTTAAGCACTTCGATATTGACTGGTGGAGCGACCATCCCGATAATCACGGAAAATTGATGCTCCCGATTTTGGGCGACCCTTTGTCCGATATTATAGCTACCCAGCAAACTCAGCTCTCCTACAACAAGCGGGGGTTGGCGTTGCAGTATTACGAACACCAAATACCACTTAATAGCCGTTCGTATTTTGGCTTAATCAATCAGATTATTGACCAAGCCAGCCAAGTTGAGTATACCGCCCAGTTCACTCAACTACTATCGGTGTTAGAACGCTTTCCTCCTGGCCAGGAGGAAAAAGTGTCGCCGAAAGAGTGGCAGAACTTCAAAGACCAATGGCAAGAGCTCTTCCATCATGATACTTTTCGTTTGGCACTTACCCATACTGTTGAAAAGTTGAACCAAGATACCGAAGCCCTGGAGAAACTAATTAATCAGCAGTATTTCCGGTTAGTACACTGGAAAGAAACTGAGCGAGAAATTTACTACCGAAGATTTTTTACGGTAAATGACCTCATTTGCCTTAATATGCAAAGCCAAAAAGTGTTTGAGGATTATCACCAACTACTGCATAAGCTTATTCAGGAGAATGATATTCAAGGCTTACGGATTGACCATATTGACGGGCTATTTGATCCTACCCAATACGTAAAACGATTACGAAACCTGACTGGAACAGACACCTACATAGTAGTTGAAAAAATACTAGAAGGCCACGAAACTATCCCTAACGAATGGCCTATTCAGGGAACAACCGGTTATGATTTTTTAGTACAGGCCAACCAGTTTTTTAGTAGTAATTCAGCCGAGAGCGACCTGAACAAACTCTATGAGCAGTGGAACCCTGAGCAGAAAACTTACGAAGAGCTGGTCTACGAAAATAAGATGCTTATTCTCCGGCAGCGGATGCAAGGCGAATTAAGTAACCTCACTCGTCTGTTAGAAACACTCCAGATTATCCCCAAAACCAATACAGCTACTACCGACGAGTTACAAGAAGCGTTGGCTCATTTATTAGTAGTCTTTCCGGTATACCGCATTTATGATAATCAGTTGCCACTTTCTGAAACCTCACTAATTTTACTCGGTGAAATATTTAGTATCGCTGAAGAAAAAGCCCCCCACCTATCTGCAGCCTTTCAAACTCTCCGAGTTATTTTCAACGGTGTGCCTGATAATGACGATGAGACTAATCAGAATATGCTGTATTTTATTCAGCGATGCCAGCAATTTTCGGGACCACTCGCCGCCAAAGGCATTGAAGACACTACATTCTATCAATATAACCGCTTAGTTTCTAGAAACGAAGTGGGCGATAATCCGGCTCAGTTAGGCATGGCTACTGAAGAGATTCATCAGTGGTTACAATCCCGATCGTTACTAACAATGAATGCTACGGCAACCCACGATACCAAACGGGGCGAGGATGCTCGTTTGCGAATCAACCTACTGAGCGAGATGACTGAAGAATGGACTCAAGTGAGCCAGCGGTGGAAAGAACAACATCAGTCCTACCGTAGCGAAGTAACCGGAAAGCATTTTCCTACCGATAATGACATCTACTTTCTTTACCAGACCTTAGTGGGAACCTACCCTTTTCACCTATCCCCATTGGGGGATAACTACAATGAGCGATTGGTAGGTTATATGGAAAAAGTAGTGCGGGAAGCAAAGACTAATACCAGTTGGTCATCCCCCAATCAGGATTACGAAAAGAGCTTAACACAATTCATTCAAACTATACTCAGTGACTCCAGTTTTCTTGATGAATTTGCCGCATTTGCCCGACCAGTTGCCCAACAGGCAGTTACTTACTCACTAGGACAAGTAGTGCTAAAGACTATGGCTCCGGGTATTCCGGATATTTATCAGGGAACTGAGTTCTGGGATTTGAGCATGGTTGATCCTGATAACCGCCGTCCGGTGGACTATCCCGCCCGTCAGTACTGGATAGATCAATTTACCCAAACTACCGATGCATTAGCCCAAGTGCAGCAATTGGCGGCTAGCCCCGACGATCCGGCAATTAAGATGTATACGCTCTACCGTAGCTTACAATTACGAAAACGCTGGCCTGCCTTATTTGCCGAAAGCTTTTATCAGCCGTTGGTTGTCACCGGACGATACGCCGATCATATACTAGCTTTTCTGCGCCGACATCAAGACCGCTATGTGCTCACGATCATCCCTCGGGAAATTATAAAACTACTCCCTAAAGGGCAGAATTTTCCCCTGGGCGATTTGTGGGAAGATACTGCCATTACCCTACCCAATTTACCTCGGGATTTCTGGAAAAACGAGTTCACCGATGAGATCATTAGCTGTTCCGAAACATCTCTCCCAATTTCTACTATCTTGCAGCATTTTCCAGTAGCGATTTTAACCAACCAGCAACCATGATTACCCAACGGCGGAGCGGCGTCCTGCTTCATATTACTTCTTTACCTTCAGTGTACGGCATTGGTAACTTAGGCTCCGAAGCCTACCGCTTTGCCGACTTTATGAAACAGGCGGGGCTTACTTACTGGCAAATTCTTCCACTAAATCCGGTAGACGAGGCAAGTGGCTTTTCCCCTTACAGTGGGTTATCAGCTTTTGCCGGAAACCCTTTACTTATTAGTCCTGAGTTACTGGTGAAAGAGCGCCTTTTACGAAAAGAAGAAATAACGCCTACTTCCCGTTTTTCGGAAGACAAAGTGGATTTTGAAAAGGTAGTTCCCATTATACAAACCTGGTTGCAATTGGCTTTCACTCGGTTCTCACGTAGCCGTAGTAAACGCCTCCGCCAAGCTTACGAACAGTTTTGTATGTACGAAGCCGATTGGTTAGATGACTTTGCCGACTTTACCGCGTTTCGTCAGCACTTCGGAGGGAAACGATGGGATAAGTGGCCAACAGAAATCCGTGACCGCGATGTATTAGCCGTAGATGAACTGAGAAGCCAAGTGCAAGATCGCATTAGTCAAACTAAGTTTGAGCAGTTTATCTTTTTTCGTCAATGGAATGCGCTGAAAGCATACTGCCGGCGAAAGGGAGTGAAGTTTTTAGGCGACATTCCGTTTTACACTGGTTACGATAGTGCTGACGTTTGGGCGCATCAGGAAATCTTCAAACTCAAAAAATCGAAGCGACCCAAAGCGGTAGCGGGCGTACCGCCTGATTACTTTAGTAAAACAGGGCAACTGTGGGGAATGCCTATCTTCGATTGGAAGCAGTTGAAAGAGAAAAACTACCATTGGTGGATGCACCGGGTCAGCCACAACCTCAGCATGTTCGATCTGGTTCGACTCGACCATTTCCGGGCATTTTCAGCATTTTGGGAAGTAGATGCTGCTGAGAAAACAGCTATCAATGGGAAGTGGAAGAAAGGGCCGCAAAGCGAATTTTTCAAAAAGCTACGTAAGAAGCACAAGAAGTTACCCATCATTGCTGAAGACCTAGGCGATATTGACCAGCCTGTTCACGATCTGATGAGTGAGTTTGGCTTACCCGGAATGAAAGTCCTGCACTTTGCCTTTGGTGCCGACATGCCTAAGAGTAGCTATATTCTCCATCATCATGTATCCAACTCAGTAGTATACACCGGAACTCACGATAATAACACTACCCGAGGTTGGTTCAAACGGTTAAAAGTAACTGACCGTCGCCGACTGTCAGATTATCTTCAGCAGGAGGTGACCGAAAAAAATGTAGCCTACCTACTGAGTTGTCTGGCAATGCAATCAGTAGGTAAGCTATGCGTAGTGCCCATGCAGGATTTTCTAAACCTGGGCGAAGAGGCAATAATGAACCGTCCATCTACGGCTACCGGAAACTGGCTATGGCAGATGAAACCTGATGCCATTACTGCTCCGCTTGTCCGTCAAATTAAGAAGATGAACCAGATCTACGCCCGTTTACCAGAATCTCCTCCGTTGAAAAAGACCGCTAAAAAATCGGTAAAGAAAAAAGCTAAAACAGTCAGGCTAGCTAAGTCTCTGTAATTGTCCACTAAAGATTTTTTAGTGCTACTTTTTGCTATGCATCAATGTTTTCAGATATACAGCACCACCAGATTCTGATGATAATGGGCGACATACACGTTGTTAATGGTTAGATCTTTTAGCGCTCACTTCATTCAGCTTTCAGTTTCGCTATTAATAATGGCTTTCTCACTTGGCTGAGAGGTAAAGTTTCGCCGGAGTATAAAATAACCTGATAATGCCTGAATTCATCTTGCTGAATAGCTTTTATCAGAGATAAGCGTACAACTACTGAACGATGTATTCGGATAAAAACTTCGGGAGATAATTGTTTCTCAAGAGCGTCTAGACTTTGCCTAATCAGATATTTTTGATTCTCTACATAAACCTCAACATATTGGTCAGCCGATTTTATAAAAAGTATTTGGTTAGTATCTATGTACTCGGTGATGTTGCGATGTTTGTAGGGTAATCGTTGTAGATACGTATCTTCCCTTTTCAACTTAAATTGACCAATGAGTTGGTGGACAATTTCCTGAGTGATAGGGGTTGCCAGACGATTGGCAGCGCGTGATATGGCTTGATCAAATCTTTGTGTCGTAAACGGTTTCAACAAATAATCTACCGCATTCAACTCGAATGCTTTGACGGCAAAATCATCGTAGGCCGTTATAAAAATAACATGGGGAATCTCGACTACCCGTTTTAAGACTTCTACTCCATTGTAACCGGGCATTTGTATGTCCAAAAAAACTAGATCAGGATGTAGCTCATTCAATAAGTTTAGTGCTTTCGCTCCGTCTTCGGCTTCTCCAATTAGTTTTAAGTGACTGTGCCGATCCAGGTGAAGTTTCACTAGCGAACGAGCATCCAATTCGTCATCAATGATCACCACTGAAATAGTATCTGTCATGAAGCTGGAAGGTTTATTTGGGTATTCACCCCACCATTCAAATTATACAACTTTAGTTCAGCCGTGTCGCCATAGTGAGAATATAATCTTTGCCTTACGTTTTCAAGTCCAATTCCCCCCGTTTTTTGAACCAGTGATGGCCCTTCATTGTAAATATCAATTTGCAATTGGTCAACCGGAATGATCCGAATACTGATTTTTAACAGTTGTGCGCCTACACTTTTAGCTATACCGTGCTTCACAGCATTCTCCACGATAGGTTGTAAAAAGAAATTGGGTACCTCTACTTGAAGTGCTTCCTCTTGTATTTCGTACACAACTTTTGAGTTTTTAAACCGACGCTGTTCTATTTGCAGATATTTTTGAACGTAATTTAACTCTTCCGCTAAAGAGACAATAGGTCGTCCGTTTTCATTTAGTGAAATACGTAGTAACTCACTTAATCCCGTTGTCATCTCGCTAGCAACTTCGGTTTTTTGCTGGTGAATAGCGCTTACGATACTGTTCAACGTATTAAAAAGAAAATGGGGTTGTAGTTGCATTTTCAGCATCCGAAGTTGATTGCTAATCAAATCCTTTTCCAACTGAACGCCCCTGATTCTCTCAGCTTCCGAATCTTTATAGTACGTGTAGGCATGCACCACAGCGATAATGGCCATACAAATAAAAAAGTGCCAATGAAAAAGGTTGACAAAAAGAATCTGATACAAATTATTAAAGCTTTCCCAGCTTATAGTCCCCTGCATTGCCAGTAACCAAATATTAGTGTAGATACTCAAATACGCCAATACCAGCCCGACGGATGCAAGAAGTAAAACGAAGGAATTAGACAGGCTCACCTTTTCAACTCTGAATTTCGCAGCAAGCCTAAAAACGATGGGTGTAATCAAGGCCCACACCCACCATACGGCTAATTGTATCCAAAAAATGCTTAACCAACTACTGGATTGTCCTGATTGTAAGGATTTAAGATGCAGTTGGGTGGCTGTAAAAACGGAAACCACTGACCACAACAGCAAATTATAAAGCCAGAACTTTTGGTTAAACCTCACCATATTATTCTACATTGAATACAATTTTTTCGTGCCGCCTCATTCTAGAATGATGCTCAAACTCATCGTGGGTTGAGTAGGCTAATATT
Source organism: uncultured Flammeovirgaceae bacterium (assembly GCA_937883755.1). Taxonomy (GTDB): domain Bacteria; phylum Bacteroidota; class Bacteroidia; order Cytophagales; family Cyclobacteriaceae; genus Tunicatimonas. The sequence continues at coordinate 116,455 of CAKZYA010000016.1, forward strand.
AGCCAAAATGGCTCTCCATTTTTCAACGGATAATCATATATATCTTCTCCTTTCCACAAGCGGCGAAATTTAATGTAGGTTTCATAGTTAGTCTCGCTAAAATCGACAATCTCAATATCGTGACTACCTCCTAACGATTCATCCGTTTTGGGATTGCCAAATCCTTTAACGTACATGTCTGTACTTTCTTCTTTACCATCAACCACATGAAACAAAAGCAAATCACTCTGCACGATGGCATTCTCTTGATTAAACCCAACCCCCACCCAGCCTCGGGTGGGAGCACGTAATTCCATCACTAAAAAATCGCCCTCCTTGTTGCATTTCCAACTCATGCCACCCAGAGACAATTCCATTTGAGCCTGAGTTGAATACGCAATACAAGAGGTCAATAAAAAAACAAGTATTCTCATTCTTTGATTGGTTTTATATCCGACAACACCGTTACTACCAACCATTTTTCGGCTTCCTTGGCTAAGGAAATTTGGTACATAAAATCGTACTCATGGCTAATTGCTTGCAGCATAACATCCACGGTTTCGCCTCGAATTACGTGGGCATTTTTTATGGTAATTTCTCGCGGAGTGCCGCCCAGTTTTTTGTCGGCAACCATCTGAATAAAGTCGCTTCTTTTGAAGGGCATCAACTTGTCACCAATTTTAGCAAACTGCATCATTTCGGGATGCAGGACTTGCTCCAGGCTGCTCGCATCATTTTCGTCTACAAGTGTTACAAAATCCTTGGCGGCTTGAATTGCATCCTTTGGTGCCTTCTCATTGGATGCACTGTAATTAGTCATCACTGCTACCAAAATCATTAACATCGTTTTCATAATACTAGAAATTTACAAGATTAAATAATTGATTTACCGATGCAAGATGAGACCAAATGCTGATGTATATCAGGGTGATGTTGTAGAACCAGGATTATTTGTTGTGAAACAAGTAAATATCGTATTGAAGCAAATCCACTTTTTTAGTTCTACGAGTTTCTGCTAAAGAAAACCTCCCGAAATGTTCTGTTAGCCCCGGTAATTCCCATGCATAAGTAGCTTGGGTAAAATGGCAAGTTTGGCGCTTGCTTGCCAAGCGGTGAATTCGTGTAACCAAGAAAGTAGAAAAGAGGCCGATTAAAAAGTTGATTTTTTTTCGGAAGAAGCAGTTACGTTCGGTCAGCCCACTGCGACATAGGGGCATTAAAAGCATTTTTAAAAAGTAAACCTGTTTCACTTAACAAGAACAACAAAATGAAATACTTTAAGCGCATTAAACAGAACATTCCTACCCAACCTTTTTTAGCCCAAATAGATTCTATCGAGGATGCCTGGGCTGGCTCAACCGGACGCCAAGATAAAATAAAAGTGCAACGCGAAGCACTTGCAATCCCTTTACGTGGCCTGAGAAAGTCTGCCATCGGCGACAGAAAACGCCGGGATGTACACGAAAGCCGCTGGACAACCGGTAGTCAACAGTATCCTATGTTTGTTGATTTCCTAAACGACTTTGCCGAGGAGCGAAACGAAATACTCGGACGAGCAAAAGTTGTCTGTTTACCCGCTGGTAAGCGCGTGTACCCGCATATTGATCGGGGTGAATACTATCGCGTTCGCAATCGTTATCATTTTGTCCTTCGCTCAAGTTTGGGTTCCTGGATGAAAACGGGCGATGAAGAGGTACGTATGCAGGAAGGTGAACTTTGGTGGTTTGATAATAACCAAATGCACGAAGCCCGCAACGATGGCGATGAGGATCGTATCCACGTAATTTTTGATATGCTACCGGCTGCACTGGAAGAGGAAGTATTGGGAGTGCAAAGCGTTCATTGAGCAACGGTTAGTCATCAGTTCAAATTCTTGATCGCATTGGAATGTTAAGCCTAGCCTAGCTACGTAGTCGTCCCTGATAAAAGCAGTTGATGGGATTAACTATTTGAAAGTCAGAATTA
>CAKZYA010000017.1 GCA_937883755.1 uncultured Flammeovirgaceae bacterium
ACCCAAAGTTTACAAGCTGACCTGCTCTTTTCAAAATTTAAACATGCTCTAATACTACGATTACTATAATAAGAGGCGATATAATATTACTTTAACTCAGTAGGCGATTTATGCATTACTAACGAACCAGTGCGCTGAGATACCTCAGCCCAGTTTTCTACCGTAAATTCTATCAGGGCGAATCCGCCCGGCACCATACTACCCACCTCTTCGCCAGTTAGGTATTCTAATAAATACGTTAACGTTGGATTATGCCCTACCGTAGCAATGTGACTGATTTGATTGCTTTGCTCATTAATGATTGAAAGAAATGTCCGCACTGACGCTTCGTATAAATCTGATGCTGACTGAATGCGTTGAGTAGCATACTGAATTTGCTCAGCTACAATCTGAGCCGTACTCATAGCTCGTACTGCAGTACTACTAAAAACTACATCCGGATGCCAGGATTGCTCTTTTAAATAGTGCCCTACTCGCACCATATCCTGATATCCCCAGGCCGATAGCTCTCGTTCAGCATCGGGACGACCTTGAGAATCCTGTGCCTCACCATGACGAATTAGCAGTAGTTGTTTAACCATTTTTTCCAGAAGTAGTTAAAGTGGACACTATTCTTTTTATTTACTCGTAATTCCATTTGTAAGGAACTAAACAATTTTGTTGTACGATTTGTGATAAAAAAGTGTTCCTTTGAAACCTTAAATCCTCGCAAACCACAAAAGTAGTACTATTTATGGCAAAGAATATAGTGATTGTTGAGTCGCCTGCCAAGGCCAAAACGATAGAAGGATATTTGGGAGGTGATTATATTGTTACCTCTAGTTATGGTCACGTTCGCGACTTACCCAAAGACGACACTGGAGTAGATGTAGATAACGGATATCAACCTACATACCAAGTTTCGCCTGACAAAAAAGAAGTAATATCTCAATTAAAGAAGTTAGTTAAGGACGCCGATACCATATTTCTCGCTAGTGACGATGATCGTGAAGGGGAGGCTATTTCCTGGCACTTGAAAGAAGTGTTGAAACTTCAGGATGAAAAAATACGCCGCATTGTTTTTCGGGAGATCACCAAAAAGGCAATTCAGAAAGCCATTCAATCGCCAAGGGGTATTGACACCGACTTAGTAAATGCTCAACAAGCTCGGCGTATTCTCGACCGTCTGGTAGGCTACGAACTCTCACCAGTGCTTTGGAAAAAGATCAAGCGAGGACTTTCTGCCGGGCGGGTACAGTCCGTAGCAGTGCGATTAGTGGTAGAGCGAGAGCGAGAGATTACTGATTTTACATCTAAGTCGTCTTACAAAGTTACTGCTAGTTTTCTACTAGATAATGGCAGTGTACTCAAGGCAGATTTACCCAAAAAGTTTGCCACTGAAGAAGAAGCCCGCGAATTTCTCAATACCTGCCTCAGTGCGGAATTTACAATTGCCAAACTAGAGAAAAAACCAGTAAAACGGTCTCCTGCACCCCCGTTTACTACTTCTACCTTACAGCAGGAAGCTTCCCGTAAACTTAGCTTCTCAGTATCGCAGACCATGACTTTAGCGCAACGATTATACGAAGCGGGAAAGATCAGCTATATGCGAACGGATTCTACCAATCTATCGGAAGAAGCAGTAGAAAGTGCTTCAGGCGAAATTCTAAGTGCGTATGGTGACCAGTATTTGCAAAAGCGTAAGTATAAAACTAAATCCGAATCGGCGCAAGAAGCCCACGAAGCCATTCGCCCTACCAATTTTTCAGAGAAAGAAGTGAGTAGCGACCGTAACCAGCAACGCCTCTACGAGCTTATCTGGAAGCGGGCAATTGCTTCTCAAATGGCTGATGCCCAAATAGAACGAACTACCGCTACTATCAATATCTCTAACAGTGATCTTAACCTAGTTGCTACTGGTGAGGTTATCAAATTTGAGGGATTCTTGAAAGTATATATTGAGTCTTCGGACGACGAGGATGAGGAAGAAAAGAAAGGAATGCTTCCGCCTCTTACCGAAGGACAAAAACTCAACCTGGATGAGATGAAAGCCCGCCAAACGTTTACTCGTCATCCACCCCGTTACACTGAAGCTAGTCTGGTAAAGAAGCTGGAAGAAATGAGCATCGGACGCCCATCTACTTATGCTCCTACCATTTCAACTATTCAGAAGCGGGGCTACATCGTAAAAGAAGACCGTGATGGCTACGACCGTGAGTATAAGGAAATGACTTTGGTGAAAAAGGAAAGCCAGGTACACGAAAAAACCCTGACTGAGCGTACTGGTACTGAGAAGCGTAAACTCTTTCCTACTGATGTAGCTATGGTCGTGAATGACTTCTTGGCCGAACACTTTGATACGGTTATTGACTATTCTTTCACTGCGGAGGTAGAAAAAGAGTTTGACGAGATTGCCCAAGGAAAAAAAGCCTGGGATAAAATGATCGATGAATTCTATCAGCAGTTTCATCCCAAGATCAAAACATCAGAAGAAATTGATCGCTCGACTATAAAAACAGATCGGCTGCTAGGCGAAGATCCTAAAACGGGGCAGCCTGTCATTGTTCGCCTGGGTAAGTTTGGACCTATTGCTCAGATTGGTGAGAGTGAAGGCGAAGAAAAGCCCCAGTACGCTAGCTTACGCAATGGTCAGTTTATCGAGACAATTACACTGGAAGAAGCCTTAGAACTATTCAAACTACCCCGAGAAATAGGTGAATACGAAGGTGAGGTGATGACAGCAGCTATCGGACGATTTGGTCCCTATATTCGCCATGATGGTAAGTTCTACTCGCTTGGCAAAGAAGATGATCCGCATACGGTAGAAGAAGATCGTGCGATAGAAATTATTGAGGCTAAGCGGGAAGCCGACAAGAACAAGTATATTAAAGTATTTGACTCTGACCCCGAAGTGCAGGTACTGAACGGACGTTATGGTCCCTACATTAAAGTGGGCAAGAAGAATGTGAAGATTCCCAAGGATAAAGAACCAGAAGAACTTACCTTGGAAGAATGTTTGGAACTAGCTGAAAAAGCTCCTGAGAAGAAAGGGCGAGGGGGACGAAAGAAAAAGAGCTAATACTCTCTGAGCATCTGGCTAAGTACTTTCCTGCTTCATAATTTTTGAAATAGCTTTCCAAAAGATCGTGCAAAAATACGTATCTTCAGTATTCGGTTATCTGTTCTTAAAAAGATATCTACTACTGCAATGCGTTTTACCAGTCTACTACTTGGCTTGATTATTTTGTGGGGTTGTCAGTCCGGTTCATCAGTTACTGAGACTGAGCCAGAGCCCACCGGAAAAGATAATATCGCTTACCGATGGGGCGAACTTGCTCTGGAAGCTACCGCTCGGGATACCGAACGTTTCAATCCCCGCCCAACAATTACTTCTCGCTATCTAGGGTTAATCTTCACAGCAATTTTTGATGCCTGGTCGCACTACGATGAACAAGCCACACCAGTGTATCTTACTGGTACTGAACGTCGTCCGGCAGAAGAGCGGACGCTCAAAAATAAAGAAATTGCGATTAGTTATGCCGCTTACCGTACCATGAGCGAATACTACTACAGCGACAGTACGCTCTACCAACAGTTTATGAAGAAGTTAGGACTAGACCCTGCAAATCAGTCGTTAGACCCAACTACCCCTGAGGGAATCGGTAACCTAGCCGCTAAAACAGTAATTGAGCAACGGAAAAACGACGGTTCTAATCAGTATGGAAACGTAGGCGTTTCCAATGGTGAACCCTATTTTGATTACACAGCATATCAACCTGTAAACTCTCCCGACGAAAATATTGACGGCAACCGCTGGCAGCCTAAATACTTCTCTGATGGAAAAGGAGGTAAATACGCTCCCGCTTGCCTGACTCCCTACTGGCAGCTAGTTGAACCTATTGCACTAGACTCAGCCAGTCAGTTTCGCCCTGGCCCTCCTCCCATGATCGGATCAGATCAATTAAAGGAAGAAGTAAAGGAGGTTATCGATCTGCAAGCTTCCCTTACCGATGAGCAAAAGGCTTTAGTAGAGTTTATGCGCGATGGCCCACAATCGGTACAGCAAGCGGGTCATTGGTTAGTGTTTGCTCAAAAAGTTTCAGTACGCGATCAGCACACGTTAGATGAGGACGTAAAAATGTACTTTCTGAATCAGGCCACCGCTATGGATGCGTTCATTGCCGCCTGGGATTCTAAAATGTACTACGACTACGCCCGCCCCTACGCTTTGGTGCATGATTACTATCAGGATCAGGTAATCAAAGCCTGGGGTGGCCCAGAGAAAGGCATGGTAAAAATGAAAGGGCAGGAATGGCGCCCTTATTCACCCGAAACCTTTCTTTGCCCCCCGTTTCCTAGCTATGTTTCCGGACATAGTTGCGTAAGCGGCGCTTGTGCTGAAGCTTTACGATTATTTACTGGTAGTGATGAGTTTGGGGATAAAGTTCAACTCGTGCCCGGTGCTCTCACCGAACCAGATAACTTAGGCGATACCGTTACTATCCATTTTTCCACATTTACCAAAACCGCCGATATGGCGGGTATCTCGCGAGTATTGGGCGGCTACCATATTCAGGCTGATAATGTAGCTGGCTTAAAGCTCGGAAGGGACGTAGCTCACGCAGTTTGGGAGAAGTACCAAAAGCATGTGGGCGAAGAGAGCGCAATGGCAAAGAGGTAACTTTAAGAATCATTATATCAATTTTCCCTGGAATCAGATCTGATCATAACCATTTTTAGGCGAATTCGTGTTTGACTTTAATATGGAAGAACTACATCAAAAGATTTCAAAGTTTATAAGCTCCAGGCTAGATGATAAAAGTCTGGTTGCTGATTTCACTCAGGAAACGCTGCTAAAACTTATCACCTATCAAAGTCGAAAAAGGATACTCAGTGCTGAAGCTTTCGGCATTCAGATAGCCAAGAACTTATTAACCGATCACTTCCGCAAGAATAGGAAAGAGATGCAAGTATTAAAAGTGGAAGAAGACTATAACGAGCTGGTAGACGAGATGCTACAATGCCAATCGCGATATATTGATGCACTGGATCAGGAGTCACGAGAGTTGATAACTAAGGTGGATTTAAACAAAATCAGTCAAAAGGAAATAGCTGGAAATCTGGGTGTTCCCTACCCTAGCCTTCGTTCGAAAGTTCAGCGAGCCAGAAAGAAAATCAAAGATCAATTTGAGACGGAGTGTATTCTGGAATATGATAAAATAGGACAGGTGATTTCCTGTAAAAAAAGATCTTGCTGATTGCATCATTTTTTATTGGGCTCGTCTACCTGATAAAAAAGCCATGAAAAAATTATTCTTAATTGTTCTTTTGATTGTGTTTTACACAATCTCTTTTGCTCAAGTAGGGGTAAAACCTGATTGTGATAAGCCAAAAGAGACGTGTAGCATTAAAAACAAACAAGCTTGTAGTCCCGGAAACACTAAAACTTCTGAGGCAAGCGTATTGACTGAGCTTAGAAAAGAGTTAGTTACCGTAAAATCTTCTTTGGGATTCTCACAGGAAATAGAAGCGGGGAGTACAGATGATGAAAGCCTGCAAATTATGCTAACGGTGGTTAATGCACTCCTCAAGGAAGAGGGGCTGACGGAAGTATCATCGTCTCAGTCGAAGGCTCAGACCGTTTCGGAGATACGGAATAAAATAGCAGAACTCAGGAAGAGAGGGTAATAAGATGAGTCGACCCATAGTAAGCGTCTTGGTAGGAGCTTCTTTCTTTGCGCTGGCTACTTCCGGGTTGTATGCTTTCTTTTTCGGGTATCATTCGATTAATATCTTTCTTCACGTACTCTTTGGTTGGTTGTTTCTGGGGGGAGTATTCTTTCACCTCAGGCATAATCTGAAGTCTATTTTCAAGTATCTGAAAAGAAAGCATACCTGGGCAATACCAATACTAGTGCTGTTAGTTGTAGCACTGGCTATAACTTCATTTTCTCCGGTTATGAGAGCCAAATCGTGGTACGAGTCTTTTAAATCGAAATCCCCGAGCGAGGTACCGGAAGAGTATGCCATTTATGATTTAGCCAGTGAAGATGCTAATCTAGAACTAGAGATTCTGGCCGGCGATCACTTCTGGTTTCCGCAAATTGCAGTATGGATTGAAGACACTGCCGGAAATTATTTGGAAACCGTGCTAGTAACGTACTCTACCTCCCAGGGGGTATTCTACGGTGACCGAACAAAAGAAAATTTTAAGGAGCTAGACAAAGGAATACCAGAAGCAGGAAAGCGCATTATTCGGGTAGATGCCTTACCATATTGGTCTCATAAGCGAGGAGTCAAATATCAAGATGGACTGTATGCCCCTCACCCCGAGGCACCATTACCAGACGGTATTTCGGGGGCCACTCCCCAAGGTAATTTCAAACTAAAAGCTTCGTACGACTCCCTCAACACCTTTAAAGTGTTGATGGAAGTAAACGTCGCTTTTGATGACAATGAATATTTTTCGGAGTTTGATTTTCCGTATGATTCATTGTTTCATAGTGGAGCCGGACTCTTAGGTCAGCCATCATTAATTTATGAGACAACCGTAGAAAGCAGTAAAAAATATACCTTAATGGAAACTGTAGGTCACGGGCATCACTCTGGGCAAACTGGAGAGCTTTATGAGGACCTAAGCCGGATTACTACCGCGAAAGAAATCATAGAGCGCGTGATTGTTAAGTATGGCTTGCTACAGTTAAATTAAACCCTGCCGATCCTCTGCCTGAGGACAGTACATAGCACCCACCTTATAGATGAGCTTTTTATGCTCCTCTATCATTTGGACAAAAACCTGTTTACGATCGAATGGCGACATATTGATTCTTAATTACCGAATTAATTAGTATTCACTTTATGATTCGTCCGAGCAATCAAAAAATCACACTTTAAGCCAAAAATTTTTTCTTTGAAAGTGTTTTTACTGCTTTGTCAACCTCAAATTCAGGGTTTTAAGCATAAAAAAAGCCGCTTGGTAGCGGCTTCAATATTCAACCAATTTGTACTACTTACAACGACTGGTTCTCAATGGACGCTAATTGTACTAGAATTTCGTATTCTTCAGCGGTAATATCTTGGTAGAAGTAGTAGATCGGATTCACTCGCTCACCATCTTTGAACACTTCGTAATGCAGGTGGGGGGCAGTAGACGTTCCAGTGTTACCCACGTAACCTATACTTTGCCCTCGCTCTACTGTCTGTCCAACTTTAACATTAAAGTCCTGTAAGTGAGCGTAGCGGGTCAGATAGCCATAGCCATGATCGATAATTACTTGCTTACCGTAACCCGTAAATGAGCTTCGTACTTCCTTTACCTTTCCTCCACCCGTAGCGTAAACCGGAGTTCCCTGCGGAGCTGAGAAATCAACCCCTGGATGCATCATTTTTACCTTATAAATCGGGTGAACTCGCATTCCAAAGCCCGAAGCCAAACGGCGTAATTCTTTATTAGACACTGGTTGAATAGCCGGAATAGTAGCCAAAATTTCTGATTTATTCTCTGCCATCCCCAACAGATCGTCGTACGATTTGGTTTGGATATATAGTTGCCGCTTAAGTTGGTCAATTCGTTGAAAGGTATTGACGATAATATCTTCTCGCTCAAGCCCGTTTTCCAATAACTTCTGATAACGGTCTACCCCACCTACCCCAGCATTTCTTACCGATAGTGGAATTGGCTCAGCTTCAAAAATAGTCCGATATACGTTATTGTCCCGCTCTTGTAAGGATTCCAGCATTTTGTTAGCCCGTTCCATATCCTTACTAAGCATATCATAGTAGAAAGTCAGCTCTTCGTTTTCCTTCTTCAATCGAGCCGCCTTGGGAGACTCAAAATAGGTATCAAATATGATAACTAAGCTAATACCTGCTACTAATACCAACACCACGAAGCCGGAAATATTCAGCAACACGTCCCAACGACTGACTTGCACTCGTTCGTACTTGCAGGTTTCTGTATCGTAGTAATATTTAATTTTTGACATAAGAAGTTCTTATGAATCGCTTTTCGTTATACTTTTGCAGCTTACTTTATACTAAACATCATTTTGTGCTAAAAAATTTACAGAGAGGTTATAAAATATTGTATTATTCTAATAAAACCCTCTCCGTGAACGATTAATCCGGTTTTTATGACTTCTCAGGAAATACGTTCTGCTTTTATCGACTTTTTCAAACAAAAACAGCACCAGTTCGTCCCATCTGCCCCAATTGTGAACAAAGATGACCCTTCTTTGATGTTCACCAATGCCGGAATGAACCAGTTTAAGGACTATTTTCTCGGAAATAAGCCCGCACCTTACTCCCGAGCTGCTAATAGTCAAAAATGTTTGCGGGTCTCCGGTAAACATAACGATTTAGAAGAGGTAGGGTTGGATACCTACCACCATACTATGTTTGAGATGCTCGGCAACTGGTCGTTTGGCGACTATTTTAAGAAAGAAGCCATTACCTGGGGCTGGGAGCTGCTTACAGAAGTGTACAAACTGCCCAAAGACCGACTATACGCCTCAGTTTTTGGGGGTGATAAGCAAGATAAACTAGAAGTTGATCAGGAAGCTTACGACTATTGGAAAGAAATCATTGACGAAGACCGAATTATTCTCGGTTCAAAGAAGGACAATTTCTGGGAAATGGGTGATACTGGTCCCTGTGGCCCTTGTTCTGAAATTCATATTGATTTACGACCCCAAGAAGAAATTGATAAAAAACCCGGAAAAGAACTGGTCAACCAGGATCATCCGCTGGTAGTGGAGATATGGAACCTGGTTTTTATGCAGTTTAACCGCATGGCTTCGGGTGAATTACACTCCTTATCCGCCAAGCATATTGATACCGGAATGGGTTTTGAACGGTTAGCAATGGCGATTCAGAACAAAGAATCCAACTACGATACCGATGCTTTTTCGTCCCTGATTGAACAAGTGTGCCAACGAGCAAAAGTACGTTACGGCAATAATCAGGAAACTGATATTGCCATCCGGGTTATTGTGGATCATATCCGCGCGATTTCCTTCACTATCGCTGACGGACAATTGCCTTCCAACAACAAAGCAGGTTATGTTATCCGCCGCATTTTGCGTAGAGCAGTGCGCTACGGCTATACGTTTTTAGGGCTTAAAGAACCGTTTTTGTACCAATTAGTCCCAGTTCTGAGTGAGCAATTTGAAGGTGTTTTTCCTGAACTGACTCAGCAGCAAGATTTTGTTATCAAGGTGATTCAGGAAGAAGAAAGCTCATTTTTACGAACGCTGGACATTGGGTTGCGAAAACTCGACCAGATTAAGGAAGAGTATCAGAGCGAAAAGAAAATTCCGGGAGCAGTTGCTTTTGAGCTGTACGACACCTACGGTTTTCCATTTGACTTGACAGCTCTAATTGCCCGGGAAAGCAGCTATTCAGTGGATGAAGCCGGATTTGAGCAAGAAATGGAAAAACAGAAGAATCGCTCTAAAGCAGCTACTTCTACTGATACAGGGGATTGGACAGTTTTACTGGAAGGTGCTGAAACTACTTTTGTTGGCTATGATACGCTCTCGGCTGAGTCAAGAATTGTGAAATATCGGCAGGTTCAGGAGAAAAAATCTTCGTACTACCAACTGGTGCTAAACAAAACCCCTTTTTACGCCGAGGGTGGTGGTCAGGTGGGTGATACCGGAGTTCTAGAATCGGACGGCGAACAGGTTTTCATTTTTGATACAAAAAAAGAAAATGACCTGATTGTTCATTTTACCAAAAAGCTACCAACGGATGTAGAAACTATCTTTACTTGCCGAGTAAATGCTGACAAGCGAAAATATACCGAAAATAACCACAGTGCTACGCATCTACTTCACGCTGCTTTGCGTCAGGTACTCGGCGATCATGTACAACAGCGTGGTTCATTGGTAAACGATCAATTGCTTCGTTTTGATTTTTCACACTTTGCTAAGATGACTGATGAAGAAATTCAGCAGGTGGAACATATTGTAAATCAGCGTATTAGAGAAAATATCCCACTGGAAGAGCTACGACAAGTACCGATCGATGAGGCTAAATCGATGGGAGCAATGGCACTATTTGGCGAAAAATACGGCGATGAGGTACGTGTAATCGTTTTTGATCGCGATTATTCAGTAGAACTATGCGGAGGTACGCACGTTCCAGCTACGGGTCACTTGGGCTTTCTAAAAATCACTTCTGAGGGCTCGATAGCGTCCGGAATTCGCCGAGTTGAGGCAATTACTGGACGAGCGGCAGAAATCTACGTGCGCGAACAGGAAGAAATACTCAATGAGATTAAAGAAACCTTAAGAAACCCTCGTGACCTGCAAAAAGCAGTTAGTGCCTTAGTAGAAGAAAAGAATCAATTGCAGAAGCAAATTGATATCCTTCAGCAAGAAAAAGCCAGTGGAGTACAGGAAGAGCTTGCCCGTAAAGCTCAAAGGATGGATGGCATACAAATGATTATTGAAAAAGTCTCTTTGCCTCAGGCTGATATGCTCAAGCAACTTTCGTTTAACCTGAAAAACCAGGTTGAGAACTTGGTGATGGTGCTAGCGGCTGACATTCAAGGAAAGCCCCAGATTTCGGTGGTAATTGATGAAAGCCTCACCAAAACCCACGATTTACACGCCGGGCAACTGGTAAAACAATTGGCGAAGCACATTAAAGGTGGTGGCGGTGGCCAATCCTTCTTTGCTACGGCAGGTGGAAAAGATATTTCAGGGTTAGATAAGGCGCTAGAAGAAGCAAGCATTCTTATCAAAGACACTCTAAATATCTAGTAATATTCCTGTATTATAAAGAAAGAGATTTCTCTGTATTCTGACCCGTTTCGCTTTTCCCACTATTCTCAAAACTACCATTTGAGCCATTTACGGCGAAGAGTATAGTATTAAGAATTAGATTTTTCACACCCATTTTAGTAGTTCCAATTAAAAAAACGTAAAAATATTACATAGTAACATTAGCTAATAATTAATGATAATATTCGAACGTTTTATAAGTGCTATTACCTTTACCAATATATCTCATTTGAACGACAAAATCACATCTAAAGAAGCCCAAGAATTTTCGCAAGACTTAACTTCATAACAAAAAAAACAACCATGCCTATCAAAAAATATCTTGATCGAGTTGATCAGTTCAATCAAATGATTCGTAGTAAATGTACCGGAACACCAACATAAGCCGCAAAAAGGCTAAATTTATCTAGAAGTGCATTTTATAACCTGTTAAGTGAGTTAAAAGAAGATTACAATTTTCCTATTGCCTACAGCCATACTATAGAATCTTACTTCTATACTGAGCCAGGTGAAGTAGTTAATTTCAATTTTAAAAGATTAACAAAAAATTAATACCAGTACTGTATTTTTGGACACAAAAATTGTAGCATTACATCAGTATCTTACTGAAAGTCGACTTGTAATTTCATCTTTTAAAAGCCAGTAAGTATTCTATTTTAGCAACCTTTTAATTCAAACTTACATCATCATGAAAGATTTAATGGAATTCTCGTTCATGAGAACGATCAGTCTGTTTACAGCGACTTTTATAATGTTACTCTTTTACGGCTGTCAAGAGGAAGAACCAAGTATAATACAAGAAGCTGGTGATACAGAAAGTGTGGAAAGCTTTACCTTTGTGTACTCTGGTAAGGAGTATCTCACCGAAATAATCCAGAAAGATGGAGGCTTTCAATTAGTAGACAAAAATAGCTTTATAAGTAAAGTATTAGATAATCCAGATTTAATAATATTTGATCCTGCTGACAAGGAGAACTACCAGTATTTATTTGATGATAGAGGTAAGTACGACGTTTTCCTAGAGAGAAGGTATACATCTACTAGATCAAATGCCAGAAGTACTTTTAGTGGGTATAGGAACAGTTATATTCGGATGGGAGATGCAAATGCATATGACCCGAATTATAATAACTATCCTGAAATAGATGTAATCAATGACCCTATCGCCGCGTCCTTAACTGAATACCCTTATGGTGGTAGTAGTAGTAGTCCAAATGAGCACCACCTCTGGAGAGGGATAAATAATCTATTTTATTATACTCCGAGCTTTACCGATAAAGCATCATCAATTGTAGTACGAAATGATACTAATTACCCTATGATAGTTCACTTCAACAAACATGGTAATTATAGTGGATGGCTGTATGCTAAGGAGTTAAACTCCTACTCTACCTTCTTCTGGCCTGATCTGAGATACGGCGAAGACCGAAACTGGGATAATGAAATAAGTGCCGTAATATGGAAATGGCTTTAGGTAGATCAATATTAGAATAGCAAAATAGGTGTGACTCATTAGATAAAGTCACACCTATTTTATATTTATGTAAGTCTATCTTATATCTTTGTCTGTACAAATACGATCGTTCATATGGGATATGAAGATAACCCGAAGAGTATAAAATATTATGTGAAACGCTATCTTTTAAAGAATAGCGCCAAGTTTTCTAAGAAGATAGTGATAGATTTTCCAACAGGTAGTGGAATCACTTCACAAATACTCAAATCTGTGGGGGCTCACCCAATGCCTTTTGATCTTTTTCCCGAGTTTTTTGAAGTAGAAGGTGTTGTATGTCAGAAAGCTGATATTCATGAGGGTATCCCTACTGATAATCATACAGCAGATTATCTTATATGCCAGGAAGGCATTGAACATTTCTCTGATCAAATTCAAGCCTTTCGTGAGTTTAACCGGGTGCTAAAACCTGGTGGGGAGCTAATTATAACGACTCCTAATTATGGCAACTTACGCAGTCGCCTGAGTTACTTTTTAGGAGAGTCAGAGAGATATAATACATTAATGCCTCCCAATGAATTAGACTCTATATGGTTTTCAGGAGACGATGATAGTTCGGATTTTTACTTAGGACATATATTCCTAATAGGAATACAAAAGTTACGAGTCATTGCCCGATTGTCAGGTTTTGAGATCATCGATATACAGTTTACCCGTGCCCGCCCCACTTCTACCTTATTACTACCTTTTTTTTACCCGTTGATTTACCTATCTAACTTAATTAACTATCGCAAGAATCTCAGAAAAAAGAATGGGATTAATCGGGAAATTAAGGAAAAAGTATACGGAGAAATATTTAGGCTAGGGATAAATATTAAGCTTCTGGTAGACAGCCACTTATTTGTTTGCTTTAGAAAAGTTAGTGCACTTGATCAGGTGAAAAGTGAGTTAAAAAAACATATTCAACCCAATGAATTAATTATTTAACAACACCATACATGTAGATGTAGTCACCACCACCTTACGCGATCTTTTTACTACTCCCGATTGAAGTCAATCTTATCAACCAGGTAGCTTCCGCCAAACTGCTTAATGAGCATAAACACTCGGAACTCGCCCCGTTCGTGAACAAACGTTCCAACAGTATACTTTAGACCTTCCTTGGAAGAACCTTGGTGGACGTACCGGAAGTCTTGCGGGGGATACTTTGTGAAGAAATCTTTTAGAACAAACTCGGCTTGGTTGCGACTGTAGCTAGATTTCTCGCCATTTATGCTAATTTCTACTGTATTATTCAGGTATTTACTCAACTCTCGAGAGTTACCCGACTTCAAAGCATCTCGCACACTATTGATCACATCAGCCTGAGCCTGAAGCGGTTGTATCCCGCCAGCCAACATGCTGATTATCATCCATAAAAATGCTTTTCTGCACAAATAAATCATAGAATCATGCGACTTTCCCAACTATTTGCCAAAACTGTGCCAACCCCGAGACGTTACAATAATTCTTAACAGGCTAAAGGTTGCTTGTAAGTAGCATTTATTTTTTTATACAAAACAAGGGCTATAATACACTTATTTTTTTAAGATTTGTAGCAGAATCAAGAATAGTTTGGCAACCCATCAAAATTGTCTTTGGTAAGACTTACCCACGTTTGTATCTACTAACTTTGGAGGATTCCCCTCTATTTCAGGCCAGATAGCTTATTAGCCTCAATTTTTTAGGTTGGAAGTATCCAGAAATCTGCGGATGTGATTACTTTAGCCCCAAGATTTAGGTTGCCTTCAATTATCTATGCTAAAAAAATTCTGGAAACCACGGTTGGGCTGGACTAAAGAATTAATTATTAACCGTCTGAGTTTCGGTTTATTTCTATTGATTTTTAGCCTAGTAATAGGTCAAGTTGGCTACACTCTCATAGAAAACTACTCGATGGTAGATGCCTTCTATATGACGGTTATCACTCTTTCTACCGTAGGTTTTACCGAAGTGCAGGAGTTATCCAATGCCGGAAGGATCTTTACTAGTTTTTATATTATCATTAATTTGGGAATATTTGCCTACGCCATCGGTACAATTACTTCCTACTTTGTAGAAGGCGAATTTGCTGAGCTGTACAAACGCTATACTATCGGGCGCAAAGTGGATAAATTACAAAATCACATTATCGTATGCGGAATGGGGCGAAATGGCTCCCGTACCTGCGAGGAACTACAAAAAAGTCAACGATCATATGTTGTTGTTGAGTTGAAACCTGATTCGATAGAACAGTACGCTCTAGCACACGATTTGCAGTATATTATTGGCGACGCTACTGCCGATGAGGTATTACTATCTGCTGGGATTAAGCGGGCTGAAGCCCTGATTACCACTTTACCTCGCGACGCTGATAATGTGTTCATTACTCTTACTGCCCGAGAACTTAACCCTCAAGTAAAAATTATTGCCCGGGCTTCGGAAGAAACTGCTGCAAAAAAGCTGTATCGCGCGGGCGCAGACCAGGTAGTAATGCCCGACGCTATTGGTGGGATCCATATGGCACGGCTTATCACTCAACCTTCAGTAATTGAGTTTCTGAATATTTTATCTGGAACTGGAACGAATAGCCTAAAGTTGGAAGATATTATGTACGACGAACTTCAGGAGCCCTACCGGGATAAAACCCTACGGGAGCTTAATATCCGGCAGCGTACTGGAGCGACTGTAATTGGTTTCCGGCACCAGACCGAACGATTCACGTTTAACCCCCCGGGTGATTTGAAGTTTGAGATGGGCGATACGATGATTATTGTAGGAGCTGAGCAAAATATCCAAGCATTTCGAGATTATTACACGTAAATAGTGAATAATTGATAGCGGAAAAGGAATACTAGAAAAGATTAGTATTGAGAGTAATTTTTAATGAATAATGATTGATTTTCACTCTAATTTCTAACCCCTAATCCCCAACGACAATTTAATCACATAACAATCGAGAAATTGAGTAACCAGATAAAACTGGGATTTATGACCAACGAGGAAGCAAAACAGGAAATTGAACAGCTCAGCACTAAGATCAACTATCATAACGATTTGTATTATCAGCAAAATACCTCAGAAATTTCTGATTATGAGTTTGATCAATTATTAGAGCAGCTCATTCAACTTGAAGAGAAATTTCCTGAGTTTCGTTATCCAGATTCGCCTAGTCAGCGGGTAGGTGGCACAATTACTAAAGACTTTACTACGGTTTTTCATAACTATCCTATGCTCTCGCTGAGCAATACCTATTCTGAAGAGGACTTAACTGAGTTTGACCAACGTGTAGCCAAAGCCCTTCCTGATCAGGATTATGAATACTTTTGCGAACTCAAGTTCGATGGGGTTGCCATTAGCCTTCGCTACGAAGACGGTCTGCTGACTCTTGCTACCACCCGGGGTGATGGGGTACGGGGCGATGACATTACCGCAAATGCCAAAACCATCCGGTCGCTACCCTTACGAGTACATGCTGATAATCTACCAACTTCTTTTGAGGTGCGAGGGGAAGTGTTCATGCCTCGGTCAGTTTTTGATCAGCTCAACCAAGAGCGGGAAGCCACGGGTGAGGCTCTACTGGCTAACCCTCGTAATACAACCTCGGGTACGCTAAAAATGCAAGATTCTTCAATGGTTGCCAAGCGTAAGTTAGATTGTTATCTGTACTCCTTAGCTACGGACGGAATCCAGATTGATACACATGAGGAAGCAATCAATTTACTAGAAAAGTGGGGGATTCAGGTCTCACCAACGTACCAAAAATGCCGGTCGCTTCAGGAAGTGTTAGATTACATTAATAAATGGGAAGAAAAACGGTTATCGTTACCACTGGATACCGATGGCATTGTTATTAAAGTGAATAGTACCCAACAACAAAAGTTGCTAGGGAGTACTGCTAAAAGCCCTCGTTGGGCCATTGCGTATAAGTATAAAACCCAAAGTGCAGCTACTATCTTACGTGACATTACCTATCAAGTAGGTCGTACGGGGGCAATCACACCAGTTGCTAACTTAGAACCCGTAGCCCTGGCGGGAACAGTAGTGAAGCGAGCATCGCTACACAATGCTAATGAAATTGAGCGTCTTGGAATTCGCTACGGCGACACAGTATTTGTAGAAAAAGGTGGAGAAATTATTCCAAAAATTACCGGAGTAGATGAAAGTAAACGCCCTGCCAACAGCCAACCCATTCAGTATATAACGTACTGTCCTGAGTGTAATACTCCGTTGGTACGTCAAGAAGGAGAAGCCGTACACTTTTGCCCCAACCAATCGGGCTGCCCACCGCAAATTAAAGGCCGTATTGAACATTTTATCCAGCGAAATGCCATGAATATTGACAGTATGGGCAAAGAGACTGTGGCTTTATTTTACGAGCAAGGGCTGGTGAAAACCGTAGCTGATCTGTATCAACTGTCGTTTGATGATATTTTTGCCCTGGAAGGTTTTAAGGAACAGGCTACCCAGAATATTTTGGATGGTATAGATGCTTCCCGACAAATCGCTTTTCCTCGGGTATTATTTGCACTAGGCATTCGCTACGTGGGTCGTACTGTAGCGGAAAAACTAGCTGGACATTTTCTCTCTATTGAGGCTATAGCACAGGCCTCTTATGAGCAACTGATTGAAGTACCAGAAATTGGCGATCGCATCGCCCAAAGTGTGGTAGAATATTTTAGTGACCCAGAAAATCAGCAACTAGTGAATGAACTAAAAGAGGCAAACTTGCAGTTCAGCTTACAAGTAGATACTCAAAGCCCTGAAAATCAGTTATTATCTGGCAAGACATTTGTCGTTTCAGGAGTATTTGAGCAATTTAGTAGAGAAGAAATTAAGGAAAAGGTCAAAATGCACGGTGGTAAGGTGCTCTCATCCGTTTCTGGTAAGCTAGATTTTTTACTGGCTGGAAACAATATGGGGCCAGCCAAACGTAAAAAAGCAGAATCTCTAGAAGTACAGATTATCTCTGAAGAAGAGTTTCTAGCAATGCTAGATTAATTTAAACGATTCAATAATGTGGTTCTTCACTAAAAAACTTATTGGTCTTCAGTTGCCCAAATTACTCAAGCAAAGCACTGTAAAACGCCAAACGGTAAATTACGAAAATGCCGAGCGTATTGGCATACTTGTCACACTTACTGACCACGAAAAACAACATACCATTGACGATTTTATCGCTCACTTTTCGGCTGACCACAAAGAAGTACAGGTGCTGTGTTACGACCGACGTCGGGCGAGAAATAAAATATTTGGCTACCTACAATTCAGCGACCGGGACATTTCAGCTTTTGGTCGGTTCAAGGCAGAGCACCTTATCGATTTTGTTAACAGTCGCTTCGATTATCTTATTCACCTTGATACAGAGTCGAACCAAGTGTTAAATAAAGTCTTAACCTTGAGCCAAGCTAAATGCCGTATAGGCTGCGATATTGCTGAGCACCACCCCTACTATGAACTGATGTTCCGAGCCGAAACACTCTATGATTTGTGTGAACTAGTTATGCGCTACGTTCGGATCGTTTCTACCCCTGAAGGAGCCGAGGCATCATAAAGCAAAAAAAGCAATTCTGAGAAGAATTGCTTTTTAGCTAAGATTAATCTTGTCCTCAAGCTTTATGCTTTATTCTTAATCTCCTGTACCTCTACCCGAATTTCTTGGGCTAAGTTCTTTAGATCTTGCATTCCTTTTCGAACGCGGGTACCAGCAGCTTGATTATCTTTGTCATAAAACTTCTCAAAGTCACCTTCTAAAGACATTACTAAATCTCTTAATTCATCGAATCGTTTCATAGTTAGTTCAGTTGTGGACAAAAAATTTTACAATTATACGCCAATATAGCCAATATGGCTTAAAAACAATAAAAACAACAGAATTTGTTGCTATTCAAATGCTGCAGCAAGCTCACTTGTATGGTAAACGCCTGTCTCCAATTTGTGTTTCACACTTTCAAAAGCATTAATTG
Organism: uncultured Flammeovirgaceae bacterium; assembly: GCA_937883755.1. Classification (GTDB taxonomy): domain Bacteria; phylum Bacteroidota; class Bacteroidia; order Cytophagales; family Cyclobacteriaceae; genus Tunicatimonas. The sequence goes on from CAKZYA010000017.1 coordinate 18,204, forward strand.
TTTCCTCTACATCAGCTAAAGTATGCATAGCGGTAGGAATAATTCTAAGCATGATCACATCTTTAGGTACCACGGGGTAAATTACCACTGAGCAGAAGATATTATAGTTCTCTCGAAGATCGTAGGCTAGCCCGGCAGCATCTATAACACTACCCTGCAAAATTACCGGAGTTACCGGGGACTGAGTAGTACCAATATCAAAGCCTCGGTCTTTAAAGCCTGATTGTAACGCTCGCACTACCGTCCAGAGTCTATCCCTTAATTCTGGCGTACTTTTTAATAATTCTAACCGTTTTAACCCACCTTCAACAAAAGGCATTGGTAACGATTTAGCGAAAATCTGAGATCGAGTGTTATAACGCAAAAATCGGGTAACCTGCTTATCTCCCGCTACAAAAGCCCCAATACTTGCCATAGACTTAGCAAAGGTAGAGAAATACAGATCAATACCATCTTGTACTCCCTGCTCTTCACCAGCTCCGGCTCCGGTAGCTCCCATAGTGCCAAAACCGTGGGCATCATCAACCAACAACCGGAATTCATATTTCTCTTTAAGGGCAACAATTTCCTGCAAAGCTCCCATATTTCCGGACATACCAAAAACACCTTCGGTGATTACCAAGATGCCGCCTCCGGTTTCATTCGCCAGCCGAGTAGCCCGAACTAGCTGTTTTTCTAGGTTCTCTACATCATTGTGTGGGTAGACAAAGCGTTTGCCTAAATGTAAACGCACTCCGTCTACAATACAGGCGTGCGACTCAGCATCATACACAATGATATCTTTACGATCTACCATTGCATCAATGACCGAGAGAATTCCCTGATAACCATAATTCAGCAACATGGCGTCTTCCTTATGCACAAATTCAGCCAGCTGCCGTTCCAACTCATCGTGCAAATCGGAATTACCCGACATCATACGAGCTCCCATTGGGTAAGCCAGACCCCATTTCTCAGCCGCCTTACGGTCAGTTTCGCGCACTTCGGGATGATTAGCCAACCCTAAGTAATTATTTAAACTCCAGGTAAGTACCTCTTTTCCCCTAAACTTCATACGGGGTGCAATCTCACCTTCCAACTTAGGAAACATGAAGTATCCTTCTTCAATCCCGGCATGCTTGCCAAGGGGTCCCATATCTACTGTAAATTTTTCAAATAAATCCACTCGTATTTGGTTTTAGCCTACTAATCGTATTTTTACAAAAATGTATGATCAAGCAAATTTACTATTAATTGCCTCTAGTCCAATGCAGACGATTACATATTTCGCTCTATAACTTATAATATTTTAAAAATAATTCCATATTATTTTATTTCTTTTAGATAAAACTGTCTATGGCTATAAAATCTATTCGCCGTATCTTAATAGCCAACCGAGGTGAAATTGCTGTCCGCATTATTCGTTCAGCTAAAGAATTGGACATTGAAACCGTAGCGGTATACAGCGATGCTGACCGGGCGGCTCCTCATGTGCAACTAGCCGACTATGCCGTCAATATTGGTCCAGCTTCATCATCGCAATCGTACCTTAATATCACCAATATCCTGACAGCTTGCCATCAGACGAAAGCAGACGCTATTCATCCGGGCTACGGTTTCTTATCCGAAAATGCGGAGTTTGCCCAAAAAGTAAAAGAAGCAGGTATCATCTTCATTGGCCCCAGCCCTTCTGCCATCAGTACGATGGGAAGCAAACTAGCCGCTAAAGAAGCTGTTTCAGCCTTTGATGTTCCTTTAGTGCCGGGCACTTCTGAGCCAATTGAAGATTTATCTAAAGCTGAAGCAGTAGCCCAGGAGATTGGCTATCCAGTTTTGATTAAAGCCAGTGCTGGCGGCGGGGGAAAAGGAATGCGAATTGTCCATAATGCCGATGAATTAGAAGAACAAATGGAGCGGGCCGTTAGCGAGGCCATTTCCGCTTTTGGGGATGGATCCGTTTTTATTGAGAAATTTATTACTGCTCCTAAACATATTGAAATTCAAATATTGGGGGACCAACACGGTAATTATGTCTATCTCTTTGAACGAGAGTGCTCAATCCAGCGCCGTTACCAAAAAGTAATAGAAGAAGCACCATCTCTGATAGTAACTCCCGAAATGCGAGAAGCCATGGGAAATGCTGCTATTGAGGTAGCCCGCTCTTGCCAATACGAAGGAGCAGGTACAGTAGAATTTGTAGTGGGTAGTGATCTGCAGTTTTACTTTCTGGAAATGAACACCCGCTTGCAGGTAGAACACCCCGTAACTGAGCTGATTACCGGGTTGGATCTAGTGAAAGAACAAATCCGGGTAGCCGAAGGACACCCTTTCTCATTTACCCAGCAGGATCTTGCTATCCAGGGGCATGCATTAGAGGTTCGAGTCTACGCCGAAGATCCAACTAATAATTTTTTACCCGACACAGGCACTCTAAGAACTTACCAACGCCCTCAGGGTCCCGGAGTACGGGTAGACGATGGCATTGAGCAAGGTATGGACATTTCGGTATACTACGACCCCATGATTGCTAAGTTGGTTACTTACGGAAAAGACCGCAGCGAAGCCATCGCCCGAATGTTACGGGCAATGGCTGAATACCAAATTAGTGGGGTGGCTACCACTCTACCCTTCTGTCGTTTTGTGCTTCAACACGAAGAATTTATTTCAGGTAAGTTTACGACTAAGTTTGTAGAGGATCACTTTCATGCTGAAGACTTAGCCGAAGAAGCGAGCCAGGCGGCCAAAACAGTTGCTACTGCTTTGGCTGCCCATATTTTTGAACAACAGGCTAAAAATTACCAGCCACTCTTAGCTTCTCATCATACTACTGAAGGTCAATGGAAAAAACGCAGGTTTAGCTAGTGTGATGCCTTGAATGAATAAAGATGGCAGTAATTAAACCTTTTCGAGGATGGCGATACTCACCTCATCTGGCTGATCAGATTAGTAAACTTATTTCTCCGCCATTTGATGTAGTCTCTTTCAGGCAACGCATGGCTTTGTATCAGGAACCTTACAATAGTATTCATCTGTCCGTTCCCAAACCAGAACATTCACCCCGAAACACCGCTGGCCTACTCAACCGATGGAAAACCGAGGGAATCATACAACAAGACACTACTCCCGCCATTTACATCTATTATCAGTGCTTTCAGTTACCGGGCTTGCCCAAATCTTTCTGCCGTAAGGGGTTTATTGCCATGATAGAAGCTACGTTCTGGGAAGAAAATATCATTCTTCGGCACGAAGACACAATACCAGACTCAGTAAATGACCGAGTAGATTTACTGGAGGCAACCCAGCTTCACGCGAGTCCTACCCACGGTCTATATACTGACTCAGAGCATCAATTAGAAGATTTAATGGATCAGAGTATGGCTGAGGTGCTTTATGAAGCTGAAGATTACCAGGGAGTACGCGATATGTTTAGTATGATTACTGATCCGGACGTAACTCAACAATTTGTTAGCGTACTACAAGATAAACCCATTATTCTTGCTGATGGTCATCACCGTTATGAAGGATCACTGATCTACCGTCGGAATTGTATCCAAAATAACCCAAACCATACGGGCGAAGAAGGTTACAATTACCACATGATGTACCTGACGAATACCGAGTCAGAAGATTTGATTATTCTACCTACTCATCGTCTAATCCATCAACAACCCAGTATTTCTACGGAAGCTATTCTGAAGAAAACCGCTGCATATTTTACGATTAAGGCTATTGAGAATGCGCCTGATCTTCCTGAGATCATTGCGGGAAAGCACCGGACATATGGTCTACTCATTCATGATAAGAGCTACATAATCAGTCTTAAGCCCGAAGTAGCAGAAACCCTAGACTGGAATTTACACCCTGATGTAAAATCTTTGGAAACAGTAGTACTTCATTATTTCTTCATTGAGAAAATCTTAGGAATACCGCGTACCGAACAATCACGTTCACTATATATTCAGTACGATCGAAGTTTTGCTAGTTGTTTTGCAAAGGTGCAGCAGCAAGAAGTACAAATAGGATTGGTTACCAATGGTGTTAGTGTAGAAGAAGTGAAAAAAGTCTGTTATAGTGGTAACATTATGCCCCAAAAGTCTACCTATTTTTACCCTAAAGCCATTGGTGGCTTTGTATTTGGCTCTATCTATGACCAAGAATTATAAACTTATTTTGGGTTCGCAATCGCCTCGCAGGCATCAAATTATGCAGGATTTGGGTATTTCTTTTACTACCCGAATAATTAGTATTGACGAGCATTTTCCAGAAGATTTAGCTGTGAACCATATCGCTGAATACTTGGCTCAAGAGAAAGGGAAGGCGCATCTCTCTTCGCTTGCATACGATGAACTGGTTATTACGGCTGATACTACCGTAGTTGTAGATGAACAGGTGTTAAATAAGCCATCGAATACTACTGAAGCAGCTGCCATGCTCAAACAGCTTTCAGGGCGATCACACCAAGTAATATCTGGGGTATGTTTGACCACTCAGCAGTGGCAACGAAGTTTTTCTGAGCAAACCACCGTACATTTTATCCCACTTACCCAAGAAGAGGTGTCGTTCTATATAGAAACATATCAACCTTACGACAAAGCAGGAGGCTATGCCATTCAGGAATGGATTGGCATGATTGGTATTAGCCGTATTGAGGGTTCTTATTTTAATGTAGTGGGGTTGCCCGTCAACCGACTTTACCACGAACTAAAGCAAATAGGCAAGTTCTTTAGTGACTAGATAACCGAGGTCGCCTTCCCTTGAAAGCAGAATCCTGTAAGTGCTTTTCAAAGTTCTCTAGCGACTTCACCCATCCTTCGTGATAGCTAACATTGGCTGCTAATCTAATCTGAGAACCGTAATCCGATAGTTTAATAGCTTTCATAGTGTTCAACATTCGTAGAGTTAAAGGTGGTACTTCGCTACCATGGATAGCAGATTAAGTGGTAAGTAGCTTGTAAACGGGGTTTATGCTTAGGCTGATGTTTTACTTATGAAATCGCTTTTAAAGTAAATAACAAGAAAAAACCATACCAGACCTTACATCTATTCAGCATCATTAAAACATTTATCAAAATTTGTCTAGTTACATGATACCTATACATCGCTATCATGCTGATAGTCGTTAGTTCACGCTAAAAATTGCCAGTAACCTTCATAATCATAAAAAAATTTGATTTTTTTCTTATAACCAACTACTTTGCATTACATTGTACCTAACATTAATTAGTACTTTGCGTATAGTAATGCAACCATCGTGCTCAAGTATGCATCTAATGAGTAATCAACCCCAGTTTTTTTGCGTGATGAAGCAACTTCCTAATTTTACTTTCACCACCCAATCTGACACTTCTCACTTCTTAACTAGCCAAGGAGTTAAAGATTTCTATGCGGCTATTAATTTTGTGAGACAGCGCCCTACTATATCTGACTGTTCAATACGTACTCTACCTCAGATTGTAAAAGAAGGGGGAAGCCGCTGTGCTAAAACAGCCGTTTTAGCAGATTTAGCACATGAAAATTTTCGCCATGAGATAAGACTAGTGTTATGTACTTTCACTGAAAAGTATGAATCTAGCCCATTAGTTCAGGAAGTACTCCAAAAATATGAACTTCCAGCACTACCCATAGCGAGCTGTTTTATCAAATACCGGCAGGAGTTTTACTCTCCTTTAGATGATATTAAACCTACTCTTAATGTAGATTCTATTCAATCTGATATTGAAATTACCCCCACACAAATTGGAAGTTTCACTGAACGCTACTGCCATCATTTTATTAAGCATTGGCTAGCGATAGAGAAGCTACATCGTAGCTGGACAGTAGATAAAATTAGACGAGTGAAGCAAGAGTGCCAGCACATTTTAGAGAAGCAAGCTTGGTTGCACACCAGAACCACATTTGAAGAGTAACCAGACAAAATGACACATTACTGAAAACATTCTGTCACTACTTGCAGAGTTGGCATCGTTTTAGATAATAACTATACAGATAACACACAGCCCAGCCTGCGGTAAGTAGGCGTGTTGCCAGAACAGCAACATCATAGATAAACTGCCTTGGAGCATTGCTACCAAGGCTTTTTTATTTTGCAATTACAGTGAGCTTTTCTTTAGTAAGCGGCTTAAAAGCATAGTCAGAAACTGAAGAATAAGCCATAGATTTTTTTCGGTCAGATTCACTTACTGAGCTACTGAGCATACTTATTTTTGTTGTGGGATGATTACTCCAGAAAATTGCCTCATAGCGCTCTATAAATTCGTGACCATCCATTTCAGGCATATTAATATCCACAAAAATTAGATCGGGAAAATTATCGTTTTCTTCACAGTTCTTCAGATAATCAAGAGCGTCCCATCCACTTTCCTTAATTTCATAACTCCCAATAAAGTCTACTTTATCAAGTACAGCCTCTACCGTAAAGTTGTTGATCTCATCATCATCAATCAGTAAGATTTTCACCATATATAGATAGTTAAAGTTCGTTTCACCCATTATCAGAGATCAATATTAATTGATATGATCGCTTTTTAAAAGTATCGTATTACTTCTAGATTTGAAACTACACGTAATACTTTTTCTTATTTAGGCTAACTTTTCTATGCTACAAGTAAAGAGGTAGTAATCGCATTTTCAGAAAAATAAATTATACTCATATAAAACATGACTATACGACCTTTTTTCTTGAAAAGAATTAATCCATGCTATACTCAAAAAGAAAAAAGTTGTACAACCATCAGTGTAAGTTTCTGCATTATTTACTATCTGAATTGAGATAACACCTAGTCTGTGCAAAGGAATTTATTCGTCCTAAAGCCTGGGGGGAGCTAATTATACACGAAAAGTGCGCTAGAACAAGTTGGGCAGAGATACTTCCTCCACGTATTTGTTGAGAATACTCCGGTGTTGATAGCTAGCAATACTGATGATCTTATTCCCAATGCGATTATACATAACCTCCACGAAAAAATCGTCGATATGGTATAGGGTAATCCGAAATTGACTGTAGGTACGATCAGCTACATATGTTCCGTAGTCCCATAGATACTGCGCCTTATCGTAAAATGACAGATCATCAAAATCATTCAAGCTTAACATGATCTTATAGTTAAGAAGTCAAATCACTGCAAACTTACTGAGGTTTTCTTAACAAAAGTGTACTCACTTACCTATTACATTACATGAGTAAGGCCTCGGCTTTTTAACGTGAAGGTGGGACGCTTTCAGCTATCTTTGTTGGGTAAACTTTATTACGGTTCGTTTTTCATACTGAAAATTTGATTGGAAGAAGACGTTTTATACGCAGTAAATCAACATAGGTATCAGTCACTTGACACTAATATACATTGAACTAACGAGCAGACTCGATTCAGCTATGCTCCTCTTCAACATCTCACTGTACTTGAGAGGGGTTGCTCAAGATAGATTCACTTGGGTATAAGGAGTACGATCATCATTAGGAATGAGTCGGGTGAATTTAGAAGAAAGAGGCTCAGTAGCCATTGATATGTCTTTAACAGCCTCGAAAGTTACCCGTACCAGGGGATTGTTGCCAATCAGAGGTTCCATAGGAATTCACCCGTGATAATGTCTACTACAAGGGCAGAGAATAATATCCTCTATTAAAGAATTACAAAGTCGATTTCACATTCACTTTAGAGCCATGCTCTCAGCACTACGCTCTCATGCTAATTTCGAGAGCTGATATCAGATGAATTACCTTCTTCTTTACGGAGAGTGGGGGGATTACCCCGGTATTCAATATCACTACTACCACTAGCTTTGGCGTCTAGCGACTCAGTAGCGTGGACAAAAGCATCAGAAGCACCCGAAGCCTCTACTTGACAGCTCCGACTTACTAAATCACCCGCTTCCAGATCAGATGATCCGGATACACGAGCAATCATGGTAGTAGCTTCACCAGACAAGTATCCATCAGCTGCCCCTTTAATCCGACAGATAAGTTCGTCTACGTATATTTCTAGCGTGACATCACTAGCTCCGCTAATGCCTACTTCCAGGGCTTCGCCTCGGATAGGGGTGCGACTGTATATATCGGTAGCACCTTCGGCAATCAAACTGCTAAGTTCCAGGATACTCACATATACCTTGCGCGATTCAGCCTTGCGAATATTTTTCTTTTCAGAAATGTATAAAGTATTTCCCTTCACTTCAGTTTGGATAATCTCCTGCAAATTCTGGTCAGCTTCTACCGTTACCGCCTCCTCTTCATCCTGGCTCAAGTATACGTCTACACTACCCGTAACTGCAATAGCATTAAAAAATGAAATAGGGCGAGTCTCAGTTACTACATTACCATCGCCCCTCACTCCTTGAGCGAAGCTCAAGATTGGAAGAAGGGTAATCAGTAGAAATAGCGATAAATCATATTGTTTGTACATACAGATAGTGTGTTTAATTATTTGATGCAAAAAAGAAAGTTAAGGTTGCATAAACTACTTGAACCCTTATTAACTGCTTGTGATGTACAAATAGCATAACTATTCTGAGTACTCGAGATTACACAACCTGTGAGGGTATATAGGCATAGTACACTAACTCACCGCTACATTTAGGTAATTTAGGAAGGGCTGCATACTTTGGAAAACGTTGACTGCTGTGGCGGGAAATTGCTTATCGGCTACTTGCTTATCGGTAAGTTTATGCATCACCAAATAGCTTTTAAGTTTGAGTAGCTCAATATTGGGGTGATCGGGTTCGTAGCCTTTAGGAGCTCGTTTAAGGGCATCCCCCTGGATTTCGCCAAAGTACTTCTTAAATGCAGGAGCGTCGGTAATAGTTTTTAACTCGCTAGCGTTGTAGTCGATCTCTTGGCGTACCTTAGCCAACGTGGGAGGGGGTGGTTGGTAGATTCCTCCCGCCAGAAAAGATTCGCCATTGGGCTGAAGGTGTAAATAATAGAGTGCCTGGTCAGTTTTTTTGCCACCCTCAGCCATCGCTGCTCCAAAGTTATTCTTATACGGCGACTTGTCCTTAGAAAAACGAATATCACGATTAATGCGGAAGATGCAGTCTTTGGGGTTCAATCCGCGCAGGCTTTCGTCGTCAATACTGAGTTCGCCCAAGACGTGCCCTACCAAGTCAATAAAGTGCTGGCGAGCGGTTTGGTAACGGTCGCGGTGCTGATCCATCCAGGCTTTTTCATTATTCGCCTGAAGGTCGCTGAGAAAGGAAAGAATATGAGTGGTATTCATAGGTGCGTCAACTTACAAAATCAAAATAACTCAACCAATGTCTCCAGCGCAATACCTCGGGAGGCCTTTAGCAATATGGTACTTTCATGGATAGGGTTTCCCTTTAAGTAGGTTTCTAACTCGTTTTTCTGCGGAAAGTACTGGGCATTAGGATATGCTTCGGCCGCATCTTTCATCAATTCACCGCAGAGAAATACTTGGGTAAATCCAGCCGAGGCTAATTGTTCGCCAATAGCTCGGTGCTCCTGCGGACTGTCTTCGCCCAACTCGTACATATCGCCTAAAATGGCTACTTTTTGCAGAGCTTGCATAGCTTTCAGGTTCTCAATTGCCGCTTGCATGGAGTCGGGGTTGGCATTGTAGGCATCCAGAATAATGGTATTGCTACCCTTCTTCACAATCTGCGAGCGTTTGTTAGAAGGCTGGTAGCCAGCTACGGCTTGGTTAGCCTGCTCGACTGGAACGTTGAAAAATTTCCCTAAGCATAGGGCTGCCGCAATATTCTCAAAATTATAAGCTCCTATTAGTTGGGTTTCTACTTCTTGCCCGTTCTCGTACCGATAGCGAACGAAAGGATCGGCTGAAATAAATTCGCAATGAAAATAGTCCCCTTGTGCTGGATAAAGATAGGGATTGGCAAACCGTTTCGCCATATTATTCAAAATCGGGTTCTGAGAACTAATGAATACAGTGCCATTCGTTTTTCGCATATAATCGTACTGCTCGCTCTCGCCCCGAATCGCCCCTTCCAGTCCGCCGAAACCTTCCATATGGGCTTTGCCAATGTTAGTGGTCAGTCCGTAAGTGGGGTGGGCAATCCGGCAGAGGGTAGCAATTTCGCCAATTGCGTTAGCGCCCAGTTCAATAATCGCAATCTCAGTATCTTTTGTAATCTCTAGCAACGTCAGTGGTACGCCAATGTGGTTATTGAGATTTCCTTTGGTGGCCAATGTATTGTATTTCTGGCTAAGTACTGCATGAAGTAGCTCCTTCGTGGTTGTTTTGCCATTGGTTCCATTGATGCCAATTACGGGAATACCCAACTGCATCCGATGGTGGTGGGCTAATTTTTGTAAAACAGTAAGTACATCTTCTACCAGTAAAAACCGTTCACCTTGCTGATAATTAGCTTCGTCAATCACAGCATAAGCCGCCCCTTTTTTCAGAGCTTCAGTGGCGAACTGATTCCCATTAAAATTAGCTCCCTTCAGGGCAAAAAACATACTGCTGGATTCAATCCGCCGGGTATCGGTAGATACTTTTCCACAACGCAGGAATATTTCATAAAGCTCTTCGGTGGTTTTCATATTTTTGTGGATGTAATGAGTCAAAGTTGCTGAGGATTTTGTTGATTATCAAATTACCCGATTGTTAAATGGCTCAATTGTTAAATAGCTTAGGAATGTGGTTAGGGGCTATTGGGGTTAAGAATGCTACGTATTACTCCCAGTCCTTTGCGCCCACCTCCCAGCTTTGTTCATTGTTAACTGCAAAATGCTAATTGTCTGTTGTGTCATTAATTCTAAGTATAGAAACGACTACTAAAACCTGCTCGGTGGCTCTGCACCAAGATAAAACTTTGCTAGGGTTGCAGGAAGTGCATCTGGATAAGTCACATTCGTCACTGCTGCACCTAATGATTGATAATCTGCTAACGTACTGCGAGATAGAGCGTGATCAACTAGATGCCGTAGCAGTATCGGTTGGTCCGGGCTCTTACACCGGGTTGCGGATTGGCGTGTCCACAGTAAAGGGCATTAGCTACGCACTAGGTATTCCGGTGATTACCATCAATACGCTGAAAGCAATGGCGAGAGGAATGCAAGATTCCAATTTAGCTGAAAACTGGCTTTGTCCTATGCTAGATGCCCGCCGAATGGAGGTATACTGCCTACTGCAAAACGAAATGGGAGAAATTATTCATCCTACTCAACCAGTGGTGATTGACCAAGATTCATTCGCTTCAGAACTAGAGCAGCACCCGATTACTTTTTTTGGCAATGGCAGCGATAAATGCCACACTGTGATAAACCATTCTCAAGCCTATTTCGTACCCGATATAACGCCATCGGCTCGTTGGATAGGCGAGTTAGCTCAAGAGAAGTTTAAACAGAAGGAATTTGAAGACTTAGCCTATTTTACGCCCTTCTACTTGAAAGAGTACCGAGCTACCCAACCGAATAATAAGCTATTACGTTAAAATTGGAAACCGAAGGACAGAGACAGAAGACCGGGTTTTATGTTTTAGTGAGGAGGTATCAAGTTTAGCAGGTTTAAAAGTTATAAACAGTCTCCGTCTTCTCCAGATACTTAAACAATAATCAAGTAAACTATGGCTTACGAGAACGAAATTATCAATAGAGTAGCAAATAGTCCATTAGTCACTTTTGACTTGGAAGATTACTACCCGCAAGGTGAGCGAGTGGTGTATAATATCAAGGATAACTTATTCCAGGAAATGATCCTGCGGGAGAAAGACTTCCGGACATTTGTCAAAGAGCATGACTGGTCGCAGTATCAAGATAAATATGTAGCCTTAACCTGTTCGGTAGATGCCATAGTCCCTACTTGGGCGTATATGTTATTAGCAACCAAACTAGAACCTTATACCCAACGAGTAATTTTCGGCTCGTTAGAGACACTAGAGGCAGTTTTATTCCAAGAAGTTTTATCGCACATTGATCCAACTGAATTTCAAGATGCGAAGGTAGTCATAAAAGGCTGTGGCAACCTTCCTGTACCAGACTTTGCCTATGTGGAGATTACCCGCCTCCTTCAACCGTATGTTAGCAGCATGATGTACGGCGAGCCATGTAGCACTGTCCCTATTTACAAGCGACCAAAAAAATCTGCCTTGAAGTAGAATATCGAACATTTCTTATAAATCATTGATACTCTTTGTCTTCTAAAAAATGCTACTCGCTACGCAATATTTTTTTTCAACTTACTGAGCAAAAACACTCACTTTTTGTTTTTTCTTGGCTTATATTCGGGCTTAACTACCCTTATTACTCGCTTATTAACAACCGGATATTAATACCAATGACCATTAAATCAGCTACGCTTACTCAGCCATTGTGGACATCCCCCACCATCGGATTAGGAATTATAAATGCCCAGCGTAGACTGACCGAAGCAAACCCGACATTTTGTGCTATTTACGGATATGAACACATTGAACTAATAGGTCGCTCCATAGACCAACTAATTCCCCAGCACTTTCGTGATAAAGCACGATTACACTACCAGAATTACGTTCATGGCGATACCAGCAAAGGGTTACAGTTTATTCAAAGAAAGGATGGCGAACAGCAGTATGTTCAAATATCCACCGAAGATATCACCTTGGATTCTGGAGAACCAGGACAACTCATTACCTTAATTGCCTTGCCATCTCCTTCCCCTAAAACTGAGCCACCAACCGCCGCTCCCTCTCTACCAGGTGTTTTCTGGTTTGAATGTGACACTCAAGGCATGTGCCTACAAAGTAACAGCCTAGCACAACAGAAGTTAGGTGTCTATCCTCAGCAAATGCTACTTCAGTCAGTAGCCATTTACAGTGGACTTATTCAGCGCACAGTTACTATTGCCGAACTGCTTAGTGAAAGACCTGAATGGGAGAACGCCGAATGGCAATTGAACCCCGAGAGTGAGTATCCTCTTTGGATGCTTGCCAACACTCAGTTAACCGAAAGAAAAACCAAGGTAGTTTGCTTGGTATCACTAACCGACCAAAAACGGTTAGAAGATGCGCTTACCAAGACCCTACAATCCCTAAGGGCTTCTAATGACCATCTTCAGCACTTTCTCCAGGGAGCTACTCACGACCTGAAGGCACCTCTAGCTTCCTTACTAGGATTAATAGATATTTTTCAGGATGAAGATGATGAGGCAGAGAAGGAAGTATATTTACAATTGATGGAAAAAAGTATTCACCGTCTTAATGAGTTCGTGCATGAGATCGTGGACTATTCCAAGCGCAAACACCGAGGATTGCTTCGGGAAACGGTTGACTTTCAGGTATTGGTGAATGATGCTTTTGAGCATTTGGAATACAGTTCGAATGGAGTTGAAATAGAGAAAATTGTTGATATCCACCAGAAAGCTCCCTTTTACTCTGACCCTCATAGCATCAAGGTGATTTTAAATAACCTCATCAGTAACGCTTATAAATACAGTAGCACTCACCGTCGCCCGGGCGAAATCCGGGTATCTGTGTTCGCTTCTGAGAAGGAAGCTACTTTGCAGGTATCCGATAACGGATTAGGTATCGCTAAGGAACACCTTGATAACATATTTGATATGTTTTATCGGGCGAGTGTTAAGCAAGAAGGTTCGGGGTTGGGCTTATACTTAGTGAAAGAAGCTGTTAACAAGATGAAGGGGCGAATTCACGTAGATTCTACTTTAGGTGAAGGAACTACTTTTATCGTTTGCCTTCCAGCAGTAGCACCCGTACCCCAACAGAAGCAAATGTCGCTACCACTATAGCGAAACTCCTCGCTTCCAGGGAATAAAGTCATCTTGCCCCAAGTGAACTGCTTTAGGCGTGTAATCGCCTCCGGCAGTACGAATAATAAAATCTAGAATTTCTTCACCTTTGTCCTCAATGGTATCTTCCCCCGAAATTACAGTACCAGTATCAATATCAATAATATCGCTCATCCGCTTGGCTAACTTAGTGTTACTAGCGACTTTCAGGGTAGGTGCTACGGCGTTTCCGGTAGGCGTACCCAAGCCTGTAGTAAACAGAATAATAGTCGCTCCCGCTCCAGCTAACCCAGTAGTAGACTCTACATCATTACCAGGAGTACAAAGTAGATTAAGCCCAGGCTTGGTAACTGGTTCAGGATAGTCCAGCACATCTACTACCGGAGACGTCCCCCCTTTTTTAGCCGCTCCGGCTGACTTGATGGCGTCGGTAATTAGTCCGTCTTTAATATTTCCGGGCGAGGGATTCATATCAAAACCACTTCCGGCTTCTTCCGCTTGACGGCTGTACGCCTGCATGATACTAATAAATCGCTCAGCGGTAGCTGGGTTAGTACAACGATCCGTCAACTCTTGTTCTACCCCACAAAGCTCAGGGAATTCAGATAAGATAACAGAGCCACCCAAAGATACTAACAGGTCAGCAGCATGACCAACGGATGGATTGGCTGAAATACCCGAAAAGCCATCAGAGCCTCCGCATTCTAACCCAACCACCAGTTTACTAAGTGGAGCTGGCTCTCTCTCAATCTGATTGGCTTGTGTTAGTCCTACGAAGGTCTTTTTAATCGCTTCTTCTAGGAAGTCTTCTTCTGAACTACTTTGCTGCTGCTCTAAAATATACAGCGGCTTACTAAAGTTAGCATCCCGTTTGTTGATTTCTTCCAGTAGTATTTTACCCTCCGCATTCTGACATCCCAGACTCAAAACCGTAGCCCCCGCTACATTAGCGTGGGTAATGTAACCGGCAAACAGCGCACACAAAGTTTGGGCATCCTGCCGAGTTCCTCCACAGCCACCCTCATGAGTCAAAAACTGTACTCCGTCTACATTAGGGAAAGTACGCCGTTTACTTGCTGTTTCACTGCTGAGGGCAATGGGTGTTGCAAGTAGACTATCTGCACTAGCTCCCGATTGATATTGTTCAACCAACGTCCGTACATCGAATCGGTGACTGCGAGAGCGGTTGTAGCCTAATTCTTTTACCAGAGCTTCACGCATCACCTGAAGGTTACGGTTCTCACAAAACACCAGAGGAATTACTAACCAATAATTAGCCACCCCCACTTTACCATCCGCCCGATGATAACCATTAAACGTCATGCTTTGCCACTGATCTACTGTGGGGGGTGTCCACCTGTACTGTTTCTCCCGCAGATTATAACTTTCAGCGGCGTGATGAATATTCTGTGTTGTAATGGCTTCACCCTTTTGTATTGAATGAACTGCTTTTCCAACCTGCACCCCGTACATGATAATACTATCACCCGGCTTAAAATCGACTTGAGCAAATTTATGCTTGGCAGGCACATCCTGACGAATTTCGTAAGTTTCTGATTGTAACTGTACTTGTTCACCCGCAGTCAATTGGTCTAGAGCTACAATGACATTATCATCGGGATGAATACGCAAAACTCTTTGTCGCATGAATAGAGAAAGGTGAGTAGGAAATTAGGCCGCTAAAGTAATAATCAAATGACAGGATTGGTAAGCACTCCTGCAAATAAAATTACTCCCGAATGCTGTTCCCGAATGAAAAACAGAAAAGATCGGTTTACCCGCACTGAGGGAGAAGTACTTTTTACTGGGAAAGAAGAAGTTAGTGAAGCTGCTTTCACTCCAGTTTCGCTAATCTCAATAGAAGCCTGGTGCAGCAGGTTATCCAAATGCGGCCGAGGTTTAGCTTCTGAGAAGAATAATGAGAAATTCGCGCTATCTTGAAAGGCAACTCCCATACCTAACTGAGAGAGTGTATTTTTGAGGGACGACTGATAGTTGATAGCAAACTTGGGTAGATACAATCCTTGCTCTAACGTGTCAGCAGCATCTAAAACAAGATCCAGTTTTTCTGCATTTAGATTACTGGCCAAATGATGTAAACTGTCCTCTGTTTTAGGCATTACCAACGTCATGCTGTACTGCCCATTACCATAAGGTACATCGATGTAAGAAGCCTGATCAGTTTGGTAGTAGCGGTAGGCTGCTTGATCAGTATACATCATATCAGTAGTGATGCTATTGCCATTGGGTAAAAAGAATTCAGCCGGACGAGTATACTCCTCTCGGAAAGGAACCGCCCATTTCCCATTGAACTGAACCGCATTGGTCATATACAAAGTAGTACGAGGAGACGGAGCAGTAATTGGCTCGGCTAATTTGTACGGCATTTGCGTTTCTATCCATTTCTGGATAACGGTAGCCGACCGTTTACTACGAAAGTTCAGGTCAATAGCGTGGGCATTGTAATACGCTAAGAGAATATCCTGATAAAACGTACTTATCGTCATCTTCTGATCGTACCATACCGCATTTGCCAGAGAGAAGTTAACTTGAGGATCAAGCTCCTGCAGTAGCGGGATTAGCTCACTGTAAGCTTTGTTGACCTCCAGTGGCGAAAGCACATCAAAATCAAGAGACTGATAAAGTTGTGATTGAGTAGAGCCAACTGAGCCATTGAGCATCAGGCTCATCGCCAGATTTACACTCAAGGGTGATAAAAACGTGTTTTGAGAGGGTGATTGTCGAGTAACCTGACGAACTAAGTCAAAAGCAAAATCATTTACTGAGCGTACCAACTCCTGCTCTTCGCGGGAAAGATCCCGAACGGACGGGCCGTTTGCTTCGGGTTGTACTCCTTCCTTCTGGCAGCTCCAACAAATTGCCACCACCATCAAAATAACCCAACCTCTTACCCAATACGTACCACCTTCTAGTTTCATATCTACGATAATCCTTAAGCACTTAACCCTTAAAGGTACAAAAACTTTACCTTTTTTCGCTATTCTACTGAAAGGTAAACCCTCTTAGTGGAATTTTATTTGATATTCAGTAGCAAATTGTTCTTCAGGTGACAGTTGCTGAACACCTTCTTTTTCCATAAAGTCCCCGGAGCTATTGGTTGCATCAGCAATACCATACCAAGGTTCAATGCAGTAAAAGTCAGCGCCTACCTTCTGCCAAATCCCCAAATAAGGAAAACCAGTAAAGGTCACTGTAACCATGGGTTTCCCATCAGATTGCCGGACAATACGCACCCAATTAGACTTTACATCCTTGAAAACGATAGCGTCTAACTCAAATAATTTTTGGTGTAGTGGTAAAACATTCTTATCAGTTAGTAGACGTTCGGTTCCCCCGCTACGAAGTCCATTTTCCAGTAAATGTCGATCTAGGGTCTCGGGTTTCTCAAACTGCAAATGATACTCTTCCCACTGTTGCTCTTGCTGAGCCGGGCAGTAAAAAGCAGGGTGTGCTCCAATAGAAAAAGGCATCACAGCTTGATCTCGATTGATGACCTGATAAGCCACATTTAGTTCGTCTTCCCGCAGAGTGTAGCGAATGTCCAGTACAAAATTAAATGGATATACCTTTTGCGTTTCTGGCGATGCTGTCAAACCAAACGTAATTTCGGTACTGGACTGATCAACTAGCGAAAAACTCTGATCGCGGGCAAAACCATGTTGCCCCATTGAATATACTGCTTCGTTTACTTGATACTGATCACCTTTCAGGCGCCCTACGATGGGAAATAATATTGGAGCGTGACGAGCCCATACCGCTGGGTCGGCTTGCCAAATGCATTCTTGATTATCAACTTTTCTCCGAACACTAGTCAGCTCTGCTCCTCCCGCTTTGAAAGTAGCAACCAGATAATCGTTTTCCAGAATGTAATTTGCCATCGCAATGGTTATTATTATTAGTATGGGAGTAAACTACCTCTACAAACAGAAAGTTACCCTATTATTCATCACTAATAAAATATTCCCATCAAATCAGGTTCTTCCCCGGTTTCTAACCAGATTAATGAGGCAGCTAAAAATCCAAACATATCGGCTACATCGTAGCGATCTTCTCCAGTGTGAGATCTAAACATTCCCTGAGCATACAGTTGGCTTACTGCTTCATCCGCCACCTCTTGGGCTAAAATACGGAAGCGTTCGTCTGAGAAAGTTTCATAACCTCCCAATAAAAAGTGGATCACCCGTCCGTAGAGGTCAGCATAACCGCCTTTACCATCCCAAGCGGGTAAATCATTTTTTACGGCAGTCATCCAGCGGTAGCAAGCTGATTTATAATGTTCTTTACCCGTAAGTTCGTACAATTTCAAGCAGCTTTCAGCAAAAGACATAGGATAATCGTGACGCGGAAACAGAGGCTCCCAAAAAGAGGTATAGTTATCTGGACTATACACGGTTTTGCTTTCAAAATCAGATAAAAAATCTTCCTCAAAAACTGGTTCACCGTTGGATACGCGCAAAATGCCGTAGTAGTCACACTTTTCATCATCAAACCCGTACTTTAGCCAGGCACTTACTGCTTCATCCGCCATTCTAATCCACTCTTGCCGGGTAGTCTCATCTACGTAGTTAGCAGCCTCGATCAAACCTCGAGCCCAAAGACCGACTTCAGTAGTAGAGTATATTTTATCCCACCGATTTTGGTTAGGGCTATTTTCCAGCAATCCGGTTTCTGCTCCCCGATTAAAGAAACTGTAGTTAGCCATTCGTTGGGCTTTATTAAGCAAGGAAGCATCCTGAGTCTTTTCATATAGCCAAGCAGCACTGTACACCAAAACTCCCCCAGCCTCCAAAAAAGCGTGCCCCCGATTGCCCGTAGCATGACGATTAAATTCTCCCGTTGCCGGATTGGTAAGGTGTCCATCAATGGCCGATCGAATAGCGGCTTCGGTAATCTCTGGATCAATATCCCATAGGGCTTGCCAAGAAGGAACAATGGGACGCATCTCGTGCAAAGTTCCGGTTTCTGCTTCAAAATCTACTCCCTTCGCAATGCCGTTAGAACCAAACCGGACGGTAGAATCCCGAAAAGCATCGTAGTAAAAGTGATTTCCCCAGAGAAAACGCCCATTCTTCGCTACGCAATTATTAAAAAACGCTAGAATATAGGCATCAGCCGATTCAGAAAACATAGTGTTTCCTGCTTTGTCGGCGAGATAATACGCCATAACCACCTGAGGCATATCCCAATACATGCTAGAACCTTTAGGAGCTTCCACGGGGCGGTCTTGGTACAATCGCTGGGGACGATCCTCCGGACGGGTATCGTCCTCGGGATACTCTCCGGTAGCAGTATTTAGACTAGCCATCCAAAATGGTGTCTCGGTGGGGCCGTAGACATCTTTTCCGCTAGTTAACCGCTTAGTAAAGTGGTCAACCACCAAATCGTAATAAGATTTATCCTGAGAATAGCCCAGTAGACTTATGAAGATAAGCAGTAAAGTTAAAGAAGCTGTAAAACGCATAGGTAGATGTATTTTACCTGACTGTTTATTCAAATAACACAAATTCTGCGACTTATTAAAAGACTACTCGTTTAGCAACCCGACTTTTACTCTACCTTTTCATCACAACTTTGATTTGGAAGCTTACTTTTCGAGAACAATAGTACCAACTCTCTTAAATTGCCGGGGAATTTCTGCCCAGGTAAAAGTATTATTTACGAGTATCTCGAGGGTGATCTTAGTATCAGTAATACCTAAAATATTAAGACCATCGACAGGAAACTCCTCGCCATTACTTCTAATTACACCTGTCCAGGGACTGAACGAAATTTGATAGTCAAGAAAACTATCATCGCTAAAATAGAGCTTATCGCCCTCTATTTTCCATTTATACTCTCCCCAAAGATGTCGCCTAATAGTACTTACTCCGGTTGCAGATTGTAAGGTATATCCACCTTCGGGTTGAAAGGTTCCATCTGAATGAAAGGTAACAGTCATATCAATGTCAACTGCCTTATATGGCTCTTCCAGCTCACTGTCGATCCACTCACCATCAAATTCGTGAAGATTTGTAGCCGCAAATTCATAGAAGGTAAGGCGATAGGTTCCTTCAACTTCCGCTCTGGATGGCTCCGGATCATCATCGGACGGACAGGCAGAAAGTGAAACTGCTAAAAGTAAAATGAAAAAGGATTGGATAAGTTTCATGAGTATTTTTTTTCTTTAATACCCATTAGCATCAGCAGGTAAACATCAGTTTCATACTTTATTCGTTTCAGTAACCACCGTTTTTAAAGTATAAATTGGTATGTTTACTTCCTTAAAACCACACTATAGTCGTGATTAAACATCTTTTTGGCCTGATCGGCTACCCATTAAGCCACTCATTCTCCAAGCGTTACTTTTCCGAAAAATTTCAGCGAGAGAGTATTATTAACTCAGCCTATGAGCTGTTTGAAATAAAGACCATTCACGAACTATCTGAGGTGCTTAAGCAACCGAATCTCCGCGGACTGAACGTTACTATTCCCTACAAACAGCAGGTAATGCAGTACGTAGACACGCTCGATCCAGTAGCCGAACGCATCGGCGCCGTGAACACGGTTAGAGTGGAAAATAACAAAAAGGTAGGTTTTAATTCAGACTACTATGGCTTTCGAGACTCGTTACTACCGTGGTTGGATGGAGCGTCGGCCTCACAGGCATTGGTACTAGGCACGGGCGGGGCTTCTAAAGCAGTAGTTTGTGTGCTACAAGATTTGAGCATTGATTACAGTTACGTTTCCCGTCGAACTAGCGAAAGAGCTATTTCTTACGCTGACTTAAAACAGAAAAATCTACAAGATTTCCTACTCATTATCAACACTACCCCACTCGGCATGAGTCCAAATACTGAAACTTATCCCGACCTAGACTATCAGCAATTAACCTCAAAACACTTCTGCTACGATCTGGTGTATAACCCTGAAGAAACAGCCTTTATGAAGCTGGCGAGAGAGCAAGGTACTCAGGTAAAAAATGGACTAGAAATGCTGCACTTACAAGCCGAAAAGAGCTGGGAGTTTTGGAACAGAGATGAATAAAAGCACTGAGGTAAATCAAAAGCTACTTTATATTCTTAAAATAAGTAATAAAGAAACTTAACATTCAGTGGTAATTGTTCATTGTACACCCTAGAACAAGTCTAGGATAAGCTCCACACTGTACATTGAAGATTTATGGATTTCATCCTCACCTCAGACTATCAACCAACCGGCGACCAACCCGATGCTATTGAGCAATTAGTAAAGGGAATAGAAGCTGGCGATCGAGCCCAAACCCTATTGGGCGTAACAGGTTCGGGAAAGACATTTACCGTAGCCAACCTAGTAGCAGAACTCAACCGGCCTACCCTAGTCATCAGCCATAACAAGACCTTAGCCGCTCAACTCTACGGTGAATTCAAGCAGTTTTTTCCGGAAAATGCGGTGGAATACTTCATTTCCTACTACGACTACTACCAACCCGAAGCGTACATCCCCACTAATAATTTATACATAGAAAAAGACTTACAAATTAACGATGAAATTGAAAAGCTGCGGCTGAGTGCCACCTCGGCTCTGCTTTCGGGGCGGCGCGATGTACTGATTGTTGCTTCAGTTTCCTGTATCTACGGTTTGGGTAACCCCGATGAGTTTGGCAAAAACGTAATTAAACTGCAAGAGGGTGATGTGCTTTCCCGACAGAGATTACTATATTCATTAGTAGATATTTTGTACAGTCGTACTGAAGGTGAATTCCGGCGAGGCAACTTCCGGGTGAAGGGAGATACCGTTGATATTTTTATCGCTTACGCTGATTTTGCCTACCGTATCTACTTCTGGGGCGATGAAATTGAGGCTATCCACCGAATTGATCCGCACACAGGAAAGAAGCAAGCCGATGAACGACTCATTACAATTTATCCGGCTAACCTGTTTGTAACGGGTAAAGACACTCAGCAGCAAGCGATCCACGAAATACAAGATGACCTGGTAGCTCAGATTGGTAGTTTTGAGAAAGAACAACGTTATCTAGAAGCTAAACGTATTCAAGAGCGTACTGAGTTTGACCTAGAGATGATTCGGGAGCTGGGTTACTGCTCCGGTATCGAAAATTACTCTCGCTATTTCGACCGCCGAGAGCCAGGACAACGCCCGTTCTGCTTACTAGACTATTTTCCGGAAGATTACTTGATGGTCATTGATGAAAGCCACGTAACCGTACCTCAGGTTCGGGCCATGTGGGGTGGTGACCGTTCCCGTAAAGTGAATCTGGTAGATTATGGTTTCCGCTTGCCTTCGGCTTTAGATAACCGCCCGCTCACATTTAATGAGTTTGAATCCATGATCAATCAAATCGTTTATGTGAGTGCTACTCCCAGTGACTATGAACTACGCGAATCGGAGGGTGTGGTAGTAGAACAAGTAATTCGCCCCACGGGACTACTCGATCCGGTGATTGAAGTACGACCGAGCGTGAATCAGATTGATGATCTCTTAGGAGAGATTGATGACCGGGTGAAGAAAAACGAGCGGGTACTGGTTACGACGTTGACCAAACGAATGGCTGAAGAATTACAGAAATTTCTGGAGCGAGCCGGAGTGCAAAGTCAGTATATTCACTCGGATGTAAAGCCACTTGACCGGGTTGAGATTCTGCGTGGTTTACGCCTGGGCGAGTTCGATGTGTTGGTAGGAGTCAATCTACTGCGAGAAGGGTTAGATTTACCGGAGGTGTCGCTGGTGGCTATTCTGGATGCCGATAAAGAAGGTTTTCTGCGCAACGAACGCTCACTGGTACAAACCATTGGTCGTGCCGCCCGAAACGAAAACGGTATGTGTATTATGTACGCCGATAAAATTACTGGATCGATGCAGGTCTCGATCGATGAAACTAACCGCCGCCGAAACAAGCAGATGGAGTATAACCAACGGCACGGCATCACGCCCAAAACTGTGTTCAAATCCAAAGAATCTATTATCGGGCAAACCAAAGTAGCCGATTCACGAAAGGCTCCGGCTAAAGCCTATACCGAACCCAGTGAGACCAGTATTGCGGCTGACCCGGTAGTTGCCTACATGAGCAAGCCCGACTTAGAGAAACTAATGAACCAAACCCGGAAAAGCATGGAAAAAGCGGCTAAAGAACTGAATTTTATGGAAGCGGCTCGCCTGCGCGACGAATTGAATGATCTAAAGAAGCTGTACGAAAATCAGGAATAATGCCTAATTTCGCCCCTTACTAAATTGCCTAGCCTGACTATCGTATGAAACACATTTTTTACCTGACACTCTTCTTATTTCTTTTTTACAGTTCAGTATCCCAAGCTCAGTTTCTATTCAATTTTGGTATTGATGCCTACAAAACTGATAATCGCGACCCGTTTAAGTTTGTGAATAAAGCTCAATTCAGTGCTGAAGCGAACTATTTCTTAATTCGGCAGCTTGCCCTCACGGCTGGCGTAGAATACTGGACAGCACCCAATCGCCTAAGTTTTATTCCTGGTATGCGCCTTTACCCAGTTGATCCGGTATTTATCCGCTTGCGCCCTCTGATTAGTGGCGAAGTAGATTATGCCGCTGGGCTAGGCTATGGCCGAGCTATCAATAATGATTGGCGCATTGAAGTAATTGGTGACTATTATTTTGAACGAGGCAATGCTGCTCTACGGGTTGGCGTGGGGTATCGGTTATAAAAAAAGCCTTACCCCCCGAAGAAAATAAGGCTTAGTGCTAAGTAGGATACGATTACTTTTTCAAGTTCATTACGATCTCTACCAAAGTAGAGGCGTCTACTCCCTCTAACTCCATATCCTCAAATTCTAAACTTGTAGACAATGAGGCGTTGTTACCGGTTAACGAGCGTACGGTATACTTCTGAGAATCGTTGTCAAAAGTGATAGTTAGCTCTTTATCATTCGCGCTCCAAGTACCGTTTTGGGTACCATCTTCGTCAGTAACGATAGCAGTCTTGTCCTCTTTGAATTCTATCGTAGTATTCTCAAACTCCTCGCTAAGGTCAAAATCTTCAAAGCTTTCTTCTAATAGGGCTGCCATCTGATCATCGTAATTATCACCTAATTGAGTTTTTAGATCATTGATAGATTCTTCAATGAACGTTTCCAGTGACTTTCCATCAATCGTCATATCCGCAGACTCTACTGTCCACTGACCAATGATACCTACTTCAGTAGAAATTTGTTCGTCATCGTTGCTACAAGAAAAAAGAGCAACTGCCAAACAAGTGACAAGGGCAGTTGAAAACAATTTCTGTAAATTCTTCATTGTAAATAATTCTTTAGATTTGTCAATATTATCAACAAATATAAATTTAATTATTTATTAAAATAGTTATATTTTTTTACAAACAATACATATCTGATAAAGCTCATCTAATTACAGCAGACTTAGATTAGATGGGAGTAGAATTATGCACTCTAGCATAAAAAGAGAGCAATAGTTAAATACTCTCCTAGATTATTGGCATATGGGAAAACTGAAATGTCCTTTGTTATCACACTCCTCCTCTACCGATGCGCCCAGTCGTACTGATCAAGTGTTTCTAGGGAGACTTTTAGCAGTTGGATACAGCCATCAATATCTTCTTTGTTAGCCATTTCAATAACTTGATGTAAATGACGGGTGGGAATGGAAATCGCTCCGGCAATGGCACCTTGCTTGCCCATACGCTGTACTCCAGCGGTATCGGTTCCGCCAGCCGTGAGCACTTCGGGTTGCCACTTAATATTATTCTTTTCGGCAGTTTGCTTCATAAATTCTACCATGCGGTAATCACAAATGGTAGAACCGTCCATCACTTTAATGGCGGCACCTTCGCCTAGCGAAGTGATTTTCTGGTGCGCTTGCGCTCCAGGTAGATCAAAAGCTATTGTAGTATCTAGTCCAATACCAAAATCCGGGTTAATAGCATGAGCAGCTACATTCGCACCCCGCAAACCAACCTCTTCTTGCACAGTAAATACTCCGTACACATCGTAGGGCACATCACTGAGCTGTCGCAAAGCCTCAATCAGAATGAATACCGATACCCGGTTATCAATCGATTTACAGTTTACGCAATCGCCCATTTCAATTAATTCTCGTTCGCGGGTAATGGGATTACCGACGCTGACCAGTTCTTTTACCTCATCAGCTTTCATACCGAGATCAATAAAGTAGTCGGTAGTCTTAGGGTTCTTATTGCGCTCTTCAGGAGTCATCACGTGAATGGGTTTGCTACCCATTACTCCTACCAAGTCTTTTTTTCCGTGGACGATTACTCGCTGAGCAGTCAAAGTTTTAGGATCAAAACCACCTAGCGTATGAAAACGAATGAAGCCGTTATCATCTACGTGAGTAACAATAAAGCCAATCTCATCCATATGAGCGGCTACCATTACTTTCTTACCATCCGGGTTATCTTTACTTTTCTTCACTGTAACCACGCTACCCATATTGTCAACCTCCCAGTGATCTACCAGCGGTTCTATTTCTTTAATGACCAGTTGGCGTACTCGCTCTTCAAAGCCAGGAGCACCGGCTACTTCGCAAATTTTCTTCAGTAACTCTATGTTCATAATTATTTTACCATGTGATTTTAATTTGAAATCGCAATCTGCACTTATTTGATATTATTGCGAGGCTAAAATTACGTAATTTCGCCCGACTATAAAACGAGTAAGCATGCGACAACGGTTACTAAGCGAAGGAGCCAGCGAACTGAGCTACGAAATAAGAGGAATTGTACGAAAAGCTCACCAGATACGAGCGCTAGGGCATACTATATTTTGGGAAAATATCGGCGACCCAGTGCAAAAGCATTATCAAATGCCTGACTGGATTAAAGAAATTGTAGTATCGCTGGTGCAAGAAAACAGCACTTTTGGCTACTGCGATTCTAAGGGAGTATTAGAAACTCGGCAATTTCTAGCTGAACTGAATAACCAACGAAACGGAGCACAGATCACGGCCGACGACGTGCTATTTTTTAATGGCCTAGGTGATGCTATTTCTAAGTTGTACCAGTACTTAGTACCCACTTCCCGCGTCATCGGCCCGTCGCCCTCCTACTCTACCCATTCTTCAGCGGAAGCGTCGCACGCCAATCATCACCCAATTACCTACAATCTTGACCCTAACAATAACTGGTATCCTGAACTGGGCGACTTGCATATGAAGGTCAAGTATAACCCTAATATTGTAGGCATTTTATTAATTAATCCGGATAATCCAACCGGGGTAGTATATCCTAGAGACATTCTTGAGGCGATTGTAGAAATAGCCCGCGCCTACGATCTATTTCTGGTAGCTGATGAGATTTATCTAAATATCACTTATAACGGCGCGAAGGCCTTCTCTTTGGCGGAAGTAATTGAGGAAGTGCCGGGTATTTCTATGAAAGGAATTTCTAAGGAACTGCCCTGGCCGGGTGCTCGCTGCGGCTGGATGGAATTCTACAACCGGCATCAGTCAAAGGATTTTGACCGATACTGCTCCACGCTGGAAAACGCCAAAATGATTGAGGTTTGCTCTACCAAATTGCCTCAGTTGGCTATTCCGAAGATTATGAGTAACGCCCGCTACCCTGAATACCGGCAAGGATTTAACGAGGCGATTGGACGGCGGAGCCAGATTATCAGCGAGTTACTGGCGGATATTCCTTCTATCACTTTTAACCCTACCTACGGGGCGTTTTACAATACCATAATTTTTCAGGATGGGGTGCTACAACCTGATCAGCAATTGGCGATTGAAGATGAACAGGCGACCCGGCTATTGGACCAGTGGCTGGAGCAGGAGCCGGATATGGCGTTAGACAAACGTTTCGTCTACTATCTACTCGCCGCCAAAGGTGTTTGCGTAGTACCCATTTCTTCTTTCTGCTCCGACCTTCAGGGCTTCCGGGTCACACTACTGGAAAACGACGAAGAAATTCTGCGGGAAACTTTTACCCGCATCCGGGAGGCGGTGATAGAGTTTACTCAGGTGGATGAATAAAAATTATTAGTATATACTTGCCGATACCTGAATAGTATTGATCTAGTTTTGATTCCACACTAGTGATATCTACTTTTCGGTAAGTAACTTATACTGCAATGAAAGTATTCCTAGCTATTGTTTTCTCGCTTTTCGTGCATACGTTGGTAGCTCAGCATATATTTTCCGTGAAGGGAAATAAGACGTATCTGGACGATACTGTGTTTCAGGCTATAGGATTACGCTGTTCCAATGCACTTATAAATGATCAGGCGGTAGATAGTCTTATCAACTACCTGGACGAATATCGATCGTACGGGCTGAATACGATCAGTGTTTACTTGTTAGGCTCTCGCTATAGTAATATTTATGGCTACAATCAGGATGGCACTCTAGATCCAGTCTACCAACAAAGGTTAGAGCAGATTATTGAAGCCTGTGACCAGCGGAAAATGGTGGTACTGGTAGGGATACTTTACTGGGGAAGTAGTCAGCACGGTCGTTCTAACGAACATTACGCCACCTGGGGGCAAGAAGAAGTAAATACTGCCATGCGAAATACGGTACAATGGCTCACTGACAAAGAATATCGTAACATTTTCATTGATCCTGATAATGAAGGAATGGCAGAGCGGGCAGCTTCATTTGATATTGGTGAGATGATCTGCGAGGGAAAGAAAGTTAATGCGGACTTACCAATTGCTTACAATAGTAGAGGCTACCCACCTCCTTGTGCCGACCTAAATATTCATTTTGCTAACCAAACCGAGCAGCTACCTTATATAGAAACCGAAGGAACTCCTAGCCAATACTGGGGCGATTACAGTAAGGAAGCAGGATTGGATCACTACATCAACGTAGGTATCTATACTAAAGGGAAGAAAAACCAGCAACTAACGCGAACGCAGGAATTATTAGATGAAGGACATGGCTACTTACTAGCCTCTACCTGGCTTCAGAATGTGCCCCCGCGTTTTGATCTAGGCGGCGATGGTTCAGCTTGTGATCCTGGTATCAGATGGTGGTGTGAGTTTATTAAAGATCGCTATAAAAATGCCGAGCAGTGAAAGCAAAAACACCAGGAGTGTATACTCGCCCAATTTGCTTTGTTGACAAGAAAGAGCAGCTATTTCTTCTTGTAAGTCAGAATTACAGCTCCGGTTTCAAAGGGTTCGGCTTTCACTAAATTGAACTTAGTCTCTTTGGGGTGATTGGGGAAGAGTGGTATTCCGCTACCCAGTATAGTAGGAATCACACAGAGAATCATTTTATCAATAGCACCCAGATTGAGAAACTCCGTAATGATCAGCCCGCCACCAATTACCCAAACATCCTTTTCACCTGCTGATTTGATGCGGTTAATCGTGTCTTGGTCAACTTTGTGGATCACTTCGGTATTGTTGGTTTTAGGCTGGTAATCCTCTTTTGACGTTACCATGTAGGTTGTACAATCTTCGTACGGCCAGTCAACGCCGAACCCCAGTACTTCCTCGTAAGTCTTCCGCCCAATTACTACCTTATCAATGGTGGCGTAGAAATCCGAGTAGCCGTAATCAATCTGATTAGGGTTGGGCAGTTCCTCCAACCAATCTAATGAGCCATCTTCCCGAGCGATAAACCCGTCGATAGTACTGGCAATATATAGCTTGATGCTATTCACCTCCGTATAATCTTGGTTAATGATGAGTAACTTATCGGCTAAGAGTTTCCCTTAATCACCCAGTAATCATCCATATACCGCTCTTTGAGTTCGTAGTTACGGTTATCCCAGGTTTGCTGCTTGAGCAGGATGTTAGGATACTCACTGGCGAACCAGTATTCGTTGGTCTTATCACTACCTAATTGTACCGTCACTTTCCATACGTCATTGGCTTGGCTCATGTCGTACTCGGTAGACAATTGTAAACCTCCGTCTTTTGTCACGGAAAATGTAGCGTTGTAGATCATAGGCTCTTTGGCTTTGCTACTAATCTGCGACTCCGCCACGGCTTGCTGGAATGAAAGTCCATCCGTAAAATTTAAGGCTCGTAGCGAGTGAGATAGCTGATCCTCAAACATAAACCCACCTTTAATTGTCGTCTCACCAACTCCTTGACCATCCCAATAGCTATTGTAACCGAATTTATACTGCTTACCGTCAGCAATAAAGTATTTAGCAGTGTTACCGCACCACTCTTGGGAAGAGTTCGTCAGCTTATAAGTCGTAGCAGGCTGGTCGCGCTTGTAAAAAATACTAGTCATAAAGTGGTAGGGATAATTATCTGTCGGAATGCGAGCGAACTTATTGACCTTCATTACTTCAAACAAATCGTTGCGAGAATAGTCATCGGTTTTCACCTTGTACTTTTCGTTAAACGTTTCTTTTACCAGGACGAAAACGTACTCAAAATTCCGAGGCTTGCCATAGATGGTACGGGTAGCCTGATACTTAGCCACTTCGGCTTTACCCTGATCCCAAGTAGACTCCTTGGCCCATTCTTGGTTAAAGTGCTCCGCTGAAGGAATTCGGTCTTGAGCGTTACCTCCAGTACAGGAGTAAAGTACGCTCACCAGTCCAATAAACAAAAACGACATCAGAATATTAGTGTCAATAACATTTTTCATAATTGAGAAGTAGTTATCTCGCTTTTAGCGGAATTAGAGTAAAAACCTATTCTACAATCTTATTTACGTACTTACTGCCTAAAGGTGACTGTTTCAGATCATTGATATTGTCAATATCATTGAGCGTAGGCAATTCTCTTAAAGATAATTGCTGCTGCTTTATGTCTCGACGTGTATCATCAGCTACTGACTCAGTACCCCACACTTTATTAGAAAACAAGGAGGAGTACAGTTGGTTCATTCCCAGTAGATAATACCCGCCATCCTGCGAAGGTCCTAACACCACATTATGTTTTTGTAGTGCATCAAACGCTTGCTCCAGATGCTCAGTTCTTAGGTCAAAACAGTCAGTGCCGATAATGCAGATGCGGGAGTAGCCTTGGGCAAAACCCTGGGAGAAAGCGAAACGCATCCGTTCTCCTAAATCACCTTCTGGCTGCAATGCCTTCTGGTAATATTGGTTGCACCATTGATCATTGGTATCAATATAGGGAGTGTAGTACACGATTTTATCTTGCGATAGTGGTAACGTAATTCTCCGAGTGTGCTCTAGTAATTCTCGATAGACTTCCAGTGTTTGCTCATCGCCCAAGTCAACCGCTAGCCGCGTTTTGGCTTTGCCCAGTTCAGGTACTTTCGCAAATATGATGAGTAGTTCTTTGCCTTTTGCCATTAGTCAATAATGAATGAATAATGATTGATGACTAGTGATGAATAAATAAAAGTATTAATCATCATTTATTAGTCATTATTCATCATGTTAATACACTTTCACGCCGTTCTTCAGCCATTTAGACCAGCTTCGATTGTAGGTATGTACGCTGTCGGTGGGTTGATTTTGGGAGTTGATGACTTCCTTGCCTTCGTTTTTCCACTGAAAAATGCCGCCGTACAAATTGTAAACATGCTGAAAACCCGCTTTCTTCATAGCTTCGCCCACGCGCTCACTACGGTAGCCTACTGAGCAATACACAATAACCGTATCTTCCTTAGAAAGATTGTCTAGTTGATCAATATCGAACAAATCATAGTCAACAAGCTGCGCCTCGGGCAGATGACTTACGTTGTATTCTTCCGGGGCGCGAGTATCCAGAAGCACTACATTCACGGGTTGTTGCCGAAGGCTATCTAATGTAGTTGGCTGCATCAGTGGAACAGTGTTTTCATAAAGCGACGCTAACTTTTCATCGTATTTTTTCTGTCCACAGGCTGAAAGCGAAACACTTCCCAGAAGAGTTAGCCCAATCATTATCCGTAAAAACTCTTTCATTCTTTTTTTACGTTAAGTCCAGCGGCTTTCCAGCTACGTATTCCTCCTTTTAAATTCTTCACATCTTGATAACCCGCTTGTAGTAACTGCTGCGCCACTCGCCCGCTTCGCCCTCCCGACAGACAATACACCACAATCGGGGTTTCTTTCGCAAGATCCTGAATATCGATTAGCTGAAAAGTAGTGTAATTGACAAAGCGAGCATTTTCCAAATGTCCAGATTGGTATTCTTCTGGCGAACGGGTATCAAGTAGTACAATGCTATCGTCTTGCTGAAGGAGTTGTGCCAATGAGTCGGCTTCAATCAGAGGCACTGATGATTGGGCACAACCCTCTACAGAAGGCAGAATAGTGAGTGGTAAGAGATAGATGATTATTTTAGAAAAGATTTTCATTGCTTCTGATCTATCATGCTTCAAAATAGGCACTTACGTGTATTTTTTGTCCTCAGTTATCGGAAGTAATCTGGAATCTTCCAGTGCTGCTGATCTATGTCCGGCAGTTTTCAGATAATCTTTATTCTGCGAAAATTCTATAAACTTCGCTACAGATTGGTGCCCCACCAACAGTATTGCATCCCAATTTTCGGATTCGGGTCCAATTAGAAAGCTGTTACTTTTCCCATAGAATATAATTTTACCACCTGCTTTTTCTAGCTCAGGCAAGGTATAGTCCATATAAAGTTGATACGCCTCTTCACCCGTGATTTCCTGGTCGGGTTTCAGTGATTCCAAATTTGTATAGTCCGCCTTAGGTTTGAACCGCAACAAATTCATCATCACTATTTTTCCTTTATCATGAAAATCCTGATAAAACATCTTCCCTGCTTCCGGGGTAGCATCTAAATACCTCATGAAGAATCACAAATTGAGAAATTGAAAATCACCAACGGTCGCCTTGCAATTGAAGACTTTGTAATTTGTAATTTTCTAATTTGCCATTTTTCAATCTAAATAAAAAACTTGTAGTACGGTTCACTCTTAGCCAAACGCTGGGTAAGTAGTGCAACTTCGCGAGCATGGTAATCGCCCCACATGCTAGACTCACCATTGGCAATTTTACTACCTTCGGGCACATAATCCCAGCCATTGGGTTGATGATAGATAGAATGCAGAATCAGTCCCTGATGATCAGCATCGGTACTCAAATATGGCTCGCGGAACAGTGTGTCTAGTACAGTGAGGCCAGCCTGAAAATATTTTTTACCACTTTCGTCTTTACCCTTGCTTTGCAGATACTTACCCAAGCGTAGCAATCCCTGAGAGGCAATAGCTGCTGCGGAGCTATCAATCGGTTCGTAGTCATTGTACGGATCAGACGGGTTATCCAGATAATCACCCAGTTGATGAAGATTAGGGGCTCCCGTGTCCCAGTAAGGAAGACCATCGGTCGGCGTATATTCTATATAAAAATCACAGGTGGCTTCAGCCGCCTTTAGCATAAAATCTTCAATCTCGGTACGTTCGCCGTAGCCATTTAGCTCTTCATCGCTGAGTGTATCCAGAAACTCCAGTTCTTCGGCAAAACCACACATGGCCCAGGCTAGTCCGCGCGTCCAGGTAGAAAAACCGGTATAGCCCTGCTGAGAGTTAGGGCAGCGATAGTTACCGTCTTTTGTGTTAAAAATGCACTCGTGAGCGGTACGTCCGCGCACATCGTAAGTATCTCGTCCTTCACCGTAGAAAACCGAAAAATCAGCGGTAGCTTTTAGGTGTTGCAGTGCCCGGTGCAGTAAATTGATCTTGACATCGTTTTCAGTTTGCAGCACGTGGCCTAACTGATGCGCCACCATCAGTGCCCGACAGGAGCGAATAGTATCTACAAACAGCGAATGCGGTCCGTTGAAGGAGTGAATAAACCCTCCTTCCTTCGTCTTCGTCCAGCGAGTAGCCTGGGCGGCACCCGAAGCTTTCAGCGCCATTTCGTAAAAGTGTTGCTCCCAATCGTTCTGCTGAGTCTTGCCTTCCCGCATTAGGCGGTACAAGTTGCCGTAAGTGCTCACATTGTTAAAGCCGTGGTCGTGCACGCCAATATGGCTTACGTGCGTAGCCATTTCTTCTACGGTTTTGTTGCGCCCGATTTCTAAAAATTGCTCGTCGCCGGTAGCGTCAAATTGTAGTATCGCCGAACCGTACTGAAAACCCTGTGTCCACTCTGTCCAACCGCGGGTGGTGTACTTTCCCTTCACAGTGAATACAGGTGAGCCTTTGGCAGCATCGTAGTGATTTTCAATATGTAGTATTTTCTGGCCCGATAGCTCCCAGAACGTGTCTAACAGTAGTTGCAAAGATTGTGGAGTAAGTTGATGATTGATCTTCAGCATAAATAGTAAGAATTTGCCCGAAGATAGAGAGAATGCATTAGCAGGGCAAACTTTACTTGTGCTTTAGATTACTGAAAAAAATAATAAAAATGGATCAACAAAACTGCCTGAGCGCTTAACAAGTAGTGAGTATTGGTTATAATCATTACGTGGTAACCATTCCTTTGAAAAGCGAGTTAAATAAAGTAAATTCATAGGGGGTCGCATAAATTATTGCTTTATGAATAACGCTAGAATATTATCATTAACACTATTTTTTTGTCTGGCATCGGTATCTACTTTCGCTCAGACGCTTCAGCCTTATTCTGGCAATATTTGGGGAGCACCGAATCTGCTGCCTTACGCTGGATTTGTCGATGACAGTAAATTCTCCCAGATCGATGTAGTGCGAGGATCGCCCTACCTCTATGATGAATTTATCATGGGCACGGTGTATTATAATGGTTTTAACGAAGTCTCCCACCTTCCGCTCCGATTCAATATTCTTAAAAGTGAATTTGAGGTAGTGAAAGATGGCTTCATTTACATATTTGCCGAACCAGAGCAAATTGACCGGATACTATTGGAAGATGAGGTATTTACCTATATAGCCGAAAGTGAAGAACATGAGCTGTCTGGATTTGTAAAAATGTGGGATTTTAAGTTTCCCACGATCGTAACCAGAATGAGGAATTATATAGTGGAAAAAACTTATCACGAACATTATTTATTTGATTATACTAAGAGCATGTTTAAATTTTGAAAAGAGCAGGTCAGCTTGTAAACTTTGGGTTCA
>CAKZYA010000018.1 GCA_937883755.1 uncultured Flammeovirgaceae bacterium
CAGCAGCGTTGCCTACAAAAAAATCTTCCAGCCCATCGCCGTTTACATCGCCTACTGCTAACTTTCTATTCTACTATGCAGCGCGGGGCACAAAAGGGGCTAAGCGGTTGATCAAAGATTATCAGTTACACGAGTACTGTGCACCAGTGCTCTATTAAAGTAAAAAGTAAAGTATAATATTTTGCAATCCGATTCGCAAATCATCTAACTACCCAAAAACAAAAAAGGCAGATTCACCACGAACCTACCTTCTATCAAATATCAATTAAGAATTTCTACAGATGAATCACCTCATCGTAGGCAGCAGCGGCAGCTTCCATCACTGCTTCCGACATGGTTGGGTGGGGGTGTACTGACTTGATAATTTCGTGCCCGGTAGTTTCTAGCTTACGGGCGGCTACCACCTCGGCGATCATTTCAGTTACATTCGCGCCAATCATGTGAGCACCGAGCCATTCACCATACTTCTTATCGAAGATCACTTTTACGAAACCTTCATTGGCTCCCGCCGCACTAGCTTTTCCTGAAGCAGAGAAGGGGAACTTACCAACGCGGATGTCATAACCAGCTTCCTTAGCTGCTTTTTCGGTATAGCCTACCGAAGCAACTTCGGGCCAGCAGTAGGTGCAGCCCGGTAGGTTATTGTAGTCTAGCGGCTCGGGATTCATTCCAGCAATAGCCTCTACGCAAGTGATGCCTTCGGCGGAAGCTACGTGGGCGAGAGCAGGACCCTTCACAATATCGCCAATGGCATAAACTCCTTCCACATTGGTACGGTAAAAATCATCAACCTCTACATGAGTTTTTCTTTCGTTGAGTTTTACCCCAGCCTCTTCAATACCTACGTTTTTCAAGTTGGTGGCAACTCCTACTGCTGAGAGCACTACATCACACTCGATGATTGTTTCCTTGCCATCCTTCGATTTTACGTTCACTTTACAGCCCTTCCCTTTGGTATCTACTGAAGTTACCTCAGAGTTGGTCATGATTTTAATACCATTCTTCTTGTAGATTTTCTCTAGCTGCTTAGATACTTCTTCATCTTCCAGAGGAATGATATTCGGAAGGTATTCAACAATGGTCACTTCGGTGCCAATAGTATTGTAGAAGTAAGCAAACTCACAGCCAATGGCTCCTGAGCCAACCACTACCATCTTCTTAGGTTGCTCGTCCATGACCATCGCCTTGCGATACTCAATAATTTTCTCTCCATCAATGGGAATACTAGGCAATTCCCGGGCGTGACCGCCAGTGGCCAAGATGATGTGTTTAGCCGAATAGGTCTGTGACTTTCCGTCTTCCCCTTTCACTTCTACCTTTCCTTTTCCAGCTAATTTACCGTGACCTACCAAGGTTTCAATCTTGTTTTTGCGGAACAAAAACTGAATCCCCTTACTCATTTTTCCGGCAGTATTCCGGCTACGCTTTACCATTCCGGCAAAGTCTACTTCAGCATCTTTTACACTGATGCCGTATTCTTGCGCGTGTTTGATATACTCAAAAACCTGAGCGCTTTTTAGTAGTGCTTTGGTAGGAATACAACCCCAGTTGAGGCATACACCTCCTAGTTCAGCCTTCTCTACTACTGCCACCTTCATATCTAACTGAGCTGCTCGAATAGCGGCTACATAGCCTCCTGGCCCACTTCCAATTACAATAAGATCATATGATTTCTCTGCCATAGTTGTGTTGTGTTCTAAAAATTAAATCGCTTGCAAAAATAGTGAATTGACGGGCATTACAAAATGCCTAAATCCATAACAACTTGCGTAAACCGGACGTTCAGGGTATAATAAATACTGCAGTGATGAACGAGATAAATGCCCTAGAAACTTATAATAAACTAGCGAAAAGCTATTCTGATAAAATAGACTATAAACCCCATAATGCTTTTTATGACCGCCCCAACACACTGAGTCTGTTACCAGAGGTAGCTGGAAAACACGTGCTAGACGCGGGCTGTGGGCCGGGAAAATACGCGGAGATTCTGATGGAAAAAGGAGCGACAGTTATCGGAATAGATTTGAGTCTGAGAATGATTGAAGAGGCGGTAATGAGAAATGGTTCTAATGGTGAATTTACGGTTCATGATTTAACTCATCCCTTGGGCTTTGAAGATCAACTATTTGATATTGTTATTTGCCCGTTAGTACTAGAGTATATCTATGACTGGCAACCCGTATTCAAAGAATTCAATAGAGTTTTAAAACCCCAAGGTACTTTCGTTTTTTCCATCACCCATCCCTTTTCCGACTACACCTATTATAAATCTAAGGACTACTTTACGACCGAAAAGGTAAGTGCTACCTGGACGGGCTTCGGTGGAGCCATTGAAGTAGAAAGCTTTAGAAGGTCGTTAATGGATTGCATAAATCCGCTCATTGAGAATGGATTCACCGTAGATAAAATATTAGAACCGTTGCCCGTACCAGAATTTGAAAAACACGACCCCAAGCACTTTAAAGAGCTCAATGAATTTCCAATCTTCATGTGTGTGAGGGCAGTAAAAAACACTTGAACACTTCGTACAATAACAAATTAATACCCGAACACTTTTGAAAACATACTCCCACATACTTTTTGACCTTGACCACACCTTGTGGGATTTTGACCGCTGTGCCACCGAAACCTTGGTAGAGCTTTATCAGGCTAATCAGCTTGAGCGGTTGGGTTGCCCCTCTGCTGAGGCGTTTTGCGAAGCTTTTCACCAGGTGAATTACCGCTTATGGGATTTATACAATCGGGGTGAGTATGACTCAGAACGCTTGCGGCGAGAACGATTTTTTATGGTACTGGATGAGTTAGATATGGAGTATGACGACAGTTTACCACCCTTGTTAGCCAAAGAGTATTTGGCCACCTGTCCCACCAAAGGCTATGTGATAGCCGGGGCGATCGAGCTATTGGAAAAACTAGGTCAGCAATATCCGCTACATATTATCACCAATGGCTTTTCCGATGTTCAGGCTACCAAACTCAAGTACGCTGGGCTAACGGACTATTTTCAAACAGTGACTACCTCCGATGAATCGGGCTATCGTAAACCCCACCAAGGCATATTTCATTACTCTCTCAATCGTATTCCCGCTGTTGCCGACGAATGCATTATGATTGGTGATAATCTGAAGTCCGATATTCTCGGAGCGCAGAATGCCAAGATTGACAGTGTGTATTTTAATCCTGATCAAAATCCGCATAGCTCGGCAGTAACGCACGAGATTCAATCACTTCCTGAGTTGCTTACTATTCTTTGAAAGTTTACTTCTATTTAGCAGCTAATTTTATAATTCCTGTTTTTCTAATTGCAGTGAATACTGTAAATTAAGCGGTCAAGAATTATAAATAATTACCTAAATATCACACTTGTATGTACGTAAATTCCAAAGGCATGGAAGAGAATACCTACGATGCTATTGTCATCGGTTCGGGTATTAGTGGCGGTTGGGCCGCGAAAGAACTTTGTGAAAAGGGGCTAAAGACCCTAGTATTGGAGAGGGGGCGCATGGTAGAGCATGTCAAAGATTATATTACTGCTACCAAAGAACCTTGGGAGTTTTCCACACGGGAGCGAGTATCACCTGAAGAAATCAAAGAACACTACCCCAAACAGAGCCGTACGGGTTACACGGTTCGGGAGTCTTCTAAGCACTGGTTTGTAAAAGATAGCGAACATCCGTACCAAGAAACCAAGCGTTTCGACTGGATGCGGGGCTACCACGTCGGTGGGCGTTCTATTATGTGGGGGCGACACAGCTACCGCTTCAGTGACTTAGATTTTGAAGCCAATATTCGCGATGGGCACGGGGTAGACTGGCCGATCCGCTACGCTGAAATAGAGCCTTGGTACACCTACGCCGAAGGATTTGCCGGAATTCACGGAATGAATGAAGGGCTATCCCAACTACCCGATGGTAACTTTCTTCCCCCAATGGATTTTAACTGCTTGGAAAAACACTTTCGAGAGAAAGTAGCAGAGAATTTTGGCGGACGAGTGGTGACGATGGGACGTACGGCTAATCTGACCCAGAACCATAACGGGCGGGTAAAATGTCAGTACCGTAACCGTTGTATTCGGGGCTGTCCTTACGGGGGCTACTTCAGCAGTAACGCCGCTACCCTACCCGCAGCGCAGGCAACCGGAAACTTAACATTACGACCGGACTCCATCGTAACTTCAATCATCTACGATAAGGAACAGCGAAAAGCCGTGGGAGTAAATGTGATTGACCGGGAGACTAATGAAGCTATGGAGTTTAACGCCAAAGTGATTTTCTGTTGTGCGTCGGCTGTTGCTTCTACTTCCATCCTGATGAACTCTAAGTCTGATGCGTTCCCGGATGGGATTGGCGCCAGTAGTGGCGAGCTAGGCCATAACCTGATGGACCATCACTTCCGTACCGGAGCCAACGGTGAGTACGATGGTTTCGCCGATCAATACTACTATGGACGTAAACCTACCGGATTTTACATTCCTCGCTTCCGCAATGTGGATAAAGCTAGCGAACGAAAAGATTACGTGCGGGGCTTTGGCTACCAAGGCGGAGGAAGCCGGGAGAGCTGGCAGAGTGCCGTGGCAGAGATGGGCTTCGGGGCTAGTCTGAAGGAGCAAATTGTAGAACCCGGTCCGTGGCGCATGGGTATGACGGCTTTTGCCGAAACCCTGCCTTACCACGAAAATAAGATGACACTGGACTATGAAAATACTGATAAGTGGGGACAACCTACCGTGATTTTCGATGCCGAATTTAAGGAGAATGAAATGGCGATGCGGCCCGATATGGCGAACTCAGCCGCTGAAATGCTAGAAGCAGCGGGTTTCAAAAATGTTCAGACTTACGATGCTGGTAGCTGGCCTGGACTGGGAATCCACGAAATGGGAACCGCCCGCATGGGTCGTGATCCAAAAACTTCGGTACTGAACAAGTGGAACCAAGTACACGATGTGCCTAATATTTACGTGACTGACGGAGCCTGCATGACTTCGGCCGCTTGCGTGAACCCCTCATTGACTTATATGGCACTAACCGCCCGAGCGGCTGACCACGCGGTAAATGAGCTTAAAAAAATGAATCTCTGATATTTAAAATAATTGAACATGGATCGAAGACAAGCCATAAAACGAGCTAGCTACCTGATGGGTGGGGCAATTTCCGCTCCGGCTATTATGGGAGTGATGAAAGGCTGTACTCCTAAAAAAGAGCTAAACTGGCAGCCCGGATTTCTATCCGAAGAGCAAGCTACTGTGGTATCGGAAGTAGCCGAGCGAATTATTCCAGCTACCGATACACCCGGGGCTAAAGACGTAGGCGTACCTGAGTTTATTGATTTGATGATGAAGGATATCTTCGGTGAAGAAGACCAGCAGCAGTTCGTAGCTGGAATTACCCAGTTAGAAGAAATGAGCCAGAGTGAGTACAGTGATGGGTTTGCTGACTTAGAGCCGGAACAGATGGATGCCCTGCTCACCAAACTAGAAGCCGAAGCTCAGGAAAATAAGCAAGAAGGCGTAAAACCCTTCTTCCGTACCATGAAGGAGCTAACCCTGCTTGGGTTTTGCACTTCCGAAGCTGGAGCTACCCAGGTGCTTCAGCATGTACCCGTTCCGGGACGCTACGAAGGCTGTATCTCAGTAGAAGAAGCTGGAGGCCGCGCTTGGGCAGTCTAATTTAAAACTCTGAACCAAATAATCTCGTAGGCTCATCATTCATGATGGGCCTACGGTGTTTTTGCTGAGTATGCTCTCTACCTATTATATTCCTGTATGATTCTAGTCTTTGTGGACTCATATACTTGAAAACTTAATGGCAAATTTCGTAGCAGTATCAATTTTTCCTCTGATAGCTAAACTCACTTCTTTTAATCCAATCTTCTGAAGCCTCGAACTGAACTTCTTTTCTCATCAAGAACTGGTCTTGCCCCATAATGTACGTTTGCCGAATCAGAGCATCTTTGTTGTCATCCTTACCTTCTCGCTCAGTTTGGATTTGAGTCTGGCCATCGGCTAATTCCTTCCTCAAGGTGATAATATCCTTGTTTAGTAAGGTTCCATTCTGAGTAATCCTGATTCGGTCGGTACTGTTGGCTTTAGGTTCATCAGGGTAGATATAGTTCAACACCAGTGTGTTTTCATTTTTACCTGGCTCCACAATCAAGTCAGCAGGCATGGTAAATGGTTCGTTCGTTTGGTAATCCAGATATGTGATACTCCCGGTCCATTCACCAATAACAGCTTTAAGGTCTTCAGGAGTAACTGTCGTTTGAGCGTAGCTATTCAGGGAAAATATGAGGACTAGAGAGATCAGAGAAAATTTCATGTTTTGTGGGTGTAGTTTTTATTTGCAATGAACGCTAGTATAAACAAACCTAGGCAATATCTTATAATAGGACAAGCGAAGATAAATGGTATGAACCGACCTTCGGATTCAACACATCCGTGTGAGATCACTTGAAGGTGAGCTATTTAAAAGCGGCAGCTGTGCTGTAGGGTCAGTAAGCCCTTGAGCTTTACAGAAATCAATATGTCGTTTTTTTCCAAGTCTTGGGTTTGATTAGCTCTTACATTTGAACTAAAGTAGTTCTAAAGATAGTAATCAAATGAAAATCAACTCGCTCTACGTGGCTGTCTTCGATATGGATCGTGCAGTAAATTTTTATGCTAAGCATATTTTTAAAAAATCACCAAAGGATCAGTCTGAACGCTTTTCTGTGTTCGAAATAGACACTTTTCAGTTTTGTCTTTTTAACCCTGCGGTAGCAAATGAAGAACACGTAGTCGGAAATAACTGTATCCCAACCATAGAGGCCCAAGATGTAAATGCCTTTTATGAAGAGATCAAGCAAAAGGATATAGAGGTAGTATTACATTTACATAATGTCGGTAACTATCATCTATTTCAATTGAGAGATTCTGAAAAGAATACTTTAGAGTTTTATCAAGTTATTCCGGACTGAAATGAAATACACTCATGATATTTCGCAGAAATGTTCACCAAAAGTATTAGATATAGTTATTAGCTTCTTTGACGGTAAATTAACAAGTAAAAGCTATGAATAAGTGGGTTGAAACAATTGACAAAACAACTCAGGATTTTCAAGAATCTTTTGGTGAATTGACTTCAGAGCAATTGAATTGGAAACCCAACTCAGAAACGTGGAGTATTGCACAAAATATTGATCATCTAACTGTCATCAATAAAACCTATTTTCCAGTAATCAATTCGATCCGAAAGGGAACATACAAAACACCAATTTTGGCAAAACTGGGGTTTTTAGTCTCGTTCTTTGAGAGAACGGTATTGAAAGCAGTTCAGCCAGATAGGAAAAAGAAAATGAAAACCTTTCCAGTTTGGGAACCCGCGAAAAGTGAAATCCCCACAGGAGTTCTTAACAGATTTAAAGAGCATCAATCAGAACTGAAAGCTATGATTGAAAATTCTAAAGACTTGGTGGAAAAAGGAACAATTATTTCTTCGCCCGCGAATAAAAATATTGTCTATTCTTTAGGGGCAGCGTTTGAGATTATCGTAACACACGAACAGAGACACTATGAACAAGCTAAAGAAGTACTTGAAATAATGAAGAATAAAGCCAAGAGCAAATAGTCCATATGAAACCATAGAACTTTTTTGTACGGTATGACTCATTTACAAGCCATAGTGTGCCATTTAGAGTAAGTAAACATAAAAAGGAATATGAAGACAATTAACAGATTAATGATAAACATCTGCTCGGACAACTTAGCAAAGAGCAGAGACTTCTATACCAAACTTTTCGATTTTAATGTCGATTATGACAGTGATTGGTTTATACACCTAATTTCACGAGATAAACAACTTGAATTAGGAATCGTTAGCCGAACTAGCGAAATCGTCCCAGATGCATTTAAGCACGATCCAAAAGGATTTTATGTGACATTTGTTGTGAATAATGCTGATGAAGTGTTTGAAATAGCAAAAAAGGAACGTCTTGAAGTTATAAGTGAACCATTGGACACCTTTTATGGTCAGAGACGATTGCTACTTAAAGACCCTAATGGAACATTGGTGGATGTTTCATCGCCAATTCCAAATTTAGAATAAAGAAGGGCTTATAACATTATGGCGGATGAATTGATAAATTCAAGTTTCAGAGCCTTATCTTGGGTAGACAGTTAAGCGCAATGTACGTGTTTATCTCTACTCAGGACTGGAAAAAAGCGATGCTCTCTCCAAGAGATTTCCACTTGAGAGCCTCTACACCTTCATAATATTGGCTAGGGGTGATACCTCCCGTGATTTTTTTGAAATCATTGATGAAATGCGACTGATCATAATATCCGAACTCCAATGCAAGTTGGGTAAGATTGCTAGGGTACGATTTATCTAGTATAGGTTGGAGTCTAGCTATACGTTGAAATTGCTTGGGCGTATATCCTGTGAGCTGCTTGAATGTTCTTTGGAACTGCCTTTGAGAAACATTACTTTTTGCAAGTATCTTTTGCATGTGCCTAGGATCTGGGTTTCTCATTTCATTGAGGAGTTTACTAAACCTAGGATCTATTTTTATCAGCCTCTTATTCATATAAGATAGCTCCTGAAGCATCAATTGCATACGCTCTTGGTTAGTGCTAGTAGCCCTTAATTTATCCTGTAATACATCAAGCCAATCAAATTTAAACGCCGTACTACGTATCACTTGATCCATGAAATCCCTTCCTGGCAAGGAGAGCAGTGCTGGAATGGCATAAGGCTGTAAGCAAAGTGCAAATAGCCCAAAATCTTCTTTGACTATGAACCTACCAATCTTTGAAAGCTGGCCACCAATTACTAAGTCTCCTTCTTGAAATACATAATCATCGTGATCCAACTGAAAAGAACCTTTATAAACGTAGATCAGCAAACAGATACCTTTTGGTAGCACACAATGGATGTATGGCCTAGTATGAGAAGCTTTTCCTTCCTGCACCCAAAAAAAGTCTGCGTGAGGCTGCTTTCTTTGATCAAGTGATATGAATTGAAACTTTGTAACCATATGTAAATGGATGCAATGACTTACTCTGAGGATTTTGAATTAGCTTCTTCTTAGTTGTACTTTTGCTAATGATCTGACCAAGCAGACTACCTCCTCATCTGTTTGTTTTTTATCATTTCTCTTTCTGACTAGCCGTTCTAACTATTAATTAATGCTCTTAATACTTGAATTATGTTTTCCTTATAAGTCCGCCCGATTGGTATTTCAGCTTTTTCGTTTTGAATCGAATAATTGTCAAATTTTAAAATGTTGGTCG
The DNA here is from genome assembly GCA_937883755.1 of uncultured Flammeovirgaceae bacterium. Lineage (GTDB taxonomy): Bacteria > Bacteroidota > Bacteroidia > Cytophagales > Cyclobacteriaceae > Tunicatimonas. The sequence continues at coordinate 9,266 of CAKZYA010000018.1, forward strand.
TGTTAACGATAAATGACCGATGCACTCGCAAGAATATTTCAGGTAACTGCTTTTCAAATTCCGAAATTGCTATCAAACTAATATACGTTTCATCTTTGGTAACGATTTTAATATGATTTTTGATGGCCTCAATATGCAAAATAGTATTAAAATTAATCTTATGATAGGCTCGATTAGTCTTGACGAAAATGTATTTTGTTGGATTATTTTTTTTGTTTTCTGCTATCTCTAGGGCGACATTATCAACTTCATCATGTATTTCTTGTATTTTTCCTTCGGGAGAATATAAGTGCTTTTTTAAGCGACTGATTGTTTTTAAAAAGCGATTTAACCCAATGGGTTTCATTAAATAATCGACTACTTCTAATTCAAACCCGTCTAAAGCATATTCTCGATGTGCGGTAGTAAGTACCGTCAAAGGTTTTCGTTTGAGCATTTTAAGCATTTCAACACCAGTGATTTTCGGCATTTGAATATCCAAAAACAAGACATCAACCTCGATCCTGTCCAAAGATAAAAACGCTTCAACCGCACTATGATAAATTTCAATGACTTCAAAACCAGGAATGTGCGCCAGATGTGCTTCAATCACTTTGGTCGCCATTTCTTCGTCATCAACGATCATGCATTTTATGGTTTTTGTATCGCCCTGTTTCATGATGCCGATTGTTCAATCATCAAAGACACTTTGAAAGTTTCATTTTTAGAAATTTCCAAAGTATGCCGATCTGGATATAACAGCTTCAATCGCTTTTTGATATTGTCTAAACCAATACCTGATTGAATATTTTTGCTTTTTTTAGCATTTCTCGAGAAAGAGTTTTCAACTGAAAAGTGTAAGATCTTTTGTTGAGATTCCATTTGAATATTAATAAAAGATTGTCCCTCTTCTTCGGCTGGCCCGTGTTTAAAAGCGTTTTCCACAAAAGGAATGAGCAGAAGCGGAGCGATTTTTAGCGTAGGCGATAGGTTATTTTTTGAAAACGTGAAATCCAGTTTTCGGCGATACCTCAGTAGTTCTAATTCAATAAAACTATCCAACATCTCTATCTCTTTAGATAAAGAAACAGCTTTTGTGTTTCCTTCGTAAAGCATAAAGCTCAATAGGTTGGATAATTTTACAATTGCTTCGCCCGCATTTTTATCATTGGAAAGCACCATGCCGTAGATATTATTTAGTGTATTAAACAGAAAGTGCGGCTGAATTTGATTTCTCAGATATTTCAACTCAGCTTCAACTTTTTGCTGTACTAAATCTTGGTTGTGTTGATGCTCAAACAGATAATTTTGAAAAAACTTGATACTTACGACCAAAGCAGCAATGTAAATCAGTTCAATTCCTCGGTACGTAAACTGCGCCACGGTGTAGGAATCTGTATCAGAAAAAATAATGGGGTGGACAAAATAGGCATAAGCAAAGTATAGTAAAATGGTAAAAAATAATATAACCAGAGCACTCAATCCGAAAAAAGTGATATACTGCTTCCGGTACAAAAAGCGAGGCATCAAAACGTAGGCAATTGAGTAGGCTGAACCAATTTTGATGGGCAGTACCACCGCCTCAAAAGCGATCCACTGCCATAGCACCGAATTACCATCGGCCAAATCAATTGCGTGGCTAATCAGATTATTAACCGTAATCCAAAAAACACTCCACGCCAACCAATAAATGATGTGTCGGCTAATGCGTTCCCAAGTCCAGTGGTCATATTTTTTTAAAATTTCCAAGGCATAAAAATACTAAGTTAAGGTGGGTATTGAGACTCAAGTTGACGAAGGTTCACCCAAAAAGGATAAACGACTAAATAAAAGGACGAACAACCAAAAGCTTCATTTAGCACGCTAAAAACTTGTTTTCTACCCTCTGTCAAGCTCGCCTCACCATTTGTCCTCTTCCGCAATTTTTTGTTTTTAAGCGACTTATGTTGTGTCATCAAAAAATCAGGGAATTACAAAATAATGCCTCAAGTGATGCGACTTTATCTCTTTATACTTTTACTATTGTTAAGTAGCTTTTCAGTTTCGGCACAATACATTTTACAAGGATCAATTCAAGACGAAAATAATGGACCATTGATGTTCGCAAATGTGCTATTGCTAAGCGAGACAGATGAACTAGTAAAAGGCGAAGTAGCAGACGTAGATGGAAATTTCAAAATTGAAAATCTGACTTCGGGTAACTATGTTTTGAGTGTTTCGGCAATTGGTTACGTTAATTTTCGCCGAAAAATAGAGCTAATGGGTAATCTAAATATCGGAACAGTTACCGTAGAAACAAGCAATGTTACATTAGAAGAAGTCACCGTAACGGCTCAAAAAGCGGCTTTCGTTCGTAAAGCTGACCGAACGATAGTCAATGTGGAAAGTTTGCCAACCGCAGCAGGTGGCAACGCCCTTGAACTGCTCGAGAAGTCGCCTTCGGTGCGGGTGGATAGGGTAAGTAGTGAAGTGTCGTTGTTGGGTAGAAATGGTGCTTTGACTTTTATCAATGGCAAACGTGTTAGACTGGACGGCAATGATTTGATACAATATTTAACCTCTATTCCAGCCTCGAGTATTGTTTCGTTGGAGCTCATTAACAATCCGCCGGCCAGCTACGATGCTGACGGTACCGGTGGGGTGATCAATATCGTTTTGAAAAATTACGAAGCCGATGGGTTCAACGGTAGTGCGAATATTTTTGGTGGCTACGGTCAACGTTCAAAATACGGCGGTGGCGTGGTATTTAAATATAAGTCAGGTAATTTCAATTTGTACGGTGATGCTTCTACCTCGCAAGATTATACTTTTCAAAACTCGGATATTAGTACGTCCATTCAGTTTGATGATGGACTTTTGGCGACCGACCAAGAGAGTATCCGACCTGCTTATTTGGGAAATTATGCTGGTAAACTGGGTTTAACGTATGATTTTACAGCCAAAACCTCCATTGACATTTTTGGGTCTTACAGCCGAAGACGCTGGGAAATGCTCGCTGAAACTACTACCGACTACAGCGGTGAGATTTCACCTATTCAAAAGGATTTTTTGACCAGTGATGAAACGAATACTACCAACCAATATAACCTGAGCAGTCGGGTTCAACACCAACTCAACAATGGACATACAATTTCAGCAGATTATGATTATTTGAATTTTAAAACCATCAATCCAACAAGTTATCAATTGCAAAATCTTAACGGAAATGATGATGCACTCAGTCGTGAAACTTTTGAAACAGACAAGGAAACCCCCTTTGATTTTCATGTGGCGAGGCTAGACTACAAAGGTAAGCTTAACGAAAAAATCAATTTTGAAACAGGCGTAAAAGCCACGATTTCAAATGTCGAAAACAATACGGCTCTGTTGGATGAAAATGGTCAGCTCTCGCCTAGTCCACTCTTCACTGACCAAATAAATATGACCGAACAGATTTATGCTGCTTATTTTTCACTAGATGGGCAAGCGGGCGAAAATTATACCTTCACCAGTGGTGTTCGTTATGAATATTCTGATTTGGAATTGACTGCCAATCAGGGCGATGTTGACCGCCAGATTTCGAGGCTATTTCCAACATTGAGTTTGACTCGCAACTTTTCGGAAGTGAGTCGCTTAACACTAGCGTATCGCGAGCGGATTGCAAGACTAGGGTTTAGAAATTTAGCTCCTGCTTTTTTCTTTCTTAACCCCTACACAGTGCTCACGGGCAATATTCAAGCCTTTGCCAACATCAATCGAACTGTAGAGCTAACACTCAACCACGAGGCGCTATTTGTAGCTTTGAGTTACTCGCATGATGATGCTCCATTGCTAAGAGGTGCTGTTCCACAGCTTCTCCAGACGGATAACTTACTACTTCTGATTTCGGATAACCTCGAAAATCGCCATCAAATCGGTTTGAATATTGGTTTTCCGATTGAGTTTACCAGTTTTTGGAGTTCTCGCTATAACGTAGGTAGTTACTGGCGAAGCGATGAAGTACGTTTTAGTAATGAGACCATTACGGAAAGTAACCCCTTTCTATCCATTGATATCGCACAAAGCTTTCAAATGCCAAAAGACTGGTCACTGGAACTCAGCGGACGTTGGAATTCTCGCACCTGGCGAGGTACCATTTACCAACCACAACAAACGTTCGTAAACGTCGGCATACAGAAAAAACTCAAAAGCGGCACTTTAGGGCTTTCATGGACAGATATTTTTGACACAGGCTCTTTCTTAGGTTTTATCAATGAATTGCCACAGGAGGGCGTGGTGTACGATTGGAATTACGATATCGAGGGCAGCATCATTAGACTTTCTTACTCATATAATTTTGGTGATAAAGTAAGGCAGGCTCGTAGTTCGGGTGCTGATGATGTGTTGGAACGAGTGAATAATTAGTACTTTAAGTTTCTAGATTTCTGCCGAACTATGAAGGAGCTAACGCTACTCGAGTTTTGCACTTCTGAAGCCGGAGGCCGCACCTGAACCGTGTAGTTCCAATCCCAAGATTCTAAACCGAATAATCTCGTGGGCACATCATTAGTCGCGCGACGGGGTCGCCCCGGCGGACCGTGATGTACCTACGATGGTTTATTCCCCATCAAAATTCCTGGATCAGCAGCACCCGCTTCCAGGCTCGCAGGCATCGGCTGACTGAATCTCGGAAAGTTTTAGGTGCGGTTTTTCCTGTTTAGTTCCGGGCTTTTCTGCGTATACGGTGATGCTAAAGATTCCGGTTCCGTTATGGTTAAACAATTTTACCTCTTCTTCGGAAAGATATCGGCTGAGAATATCGGTAGGTATTTCAATCGGTTTTTCTTTTTGGATCTTTACGTTTTGAAAACCTTGGTCGACAATAAACTGTAGGTATTCTTCTTTTTGAATGGCTCCGGCAACACAACCTGCGTACATCTCAGCATCTTGCCGTAAAGCATCCGGAAGGTTACCTATCAAAACAATATCTGAAATGCTGAAGTGACCACCTGGCTTCAATACTTGGTAGATCTCCCCAATTACTCTTTTCTTGTTGGGTACCAGGTTTAGCACGCAATTGCTGACAATCACATCGGCCACATTTTCATTTACGGGCATATCATCAATATCTCCCTCTCTAAATTCTACATTGTTATAACCCAGTTTTTCTGCATTGATACGAGCCTTTTTGATCATCGTTGGGGTAAAATCAATCCCGATAACTTTACCCTCACTGCCAGTTTCGTGCCGGGCAACAAAGCAGTCATTACCAGCACCTGAACCCAAGTCGATGACTGTATCTCCCTTTTGGATTTTGGCGAACTGAGTTGGAAGGCCACATCCTAATCCTAAATCGGCATCTTCTACGTAGCCATTGGTTTCGGAATAGTCATCCACCATAATGTTGTATACTTTATCCGATGGGTTGGTTGCCCCGCAACAAGAAGAGGCGTTTTCGGCTTTACCCTGTTCTGCGATTTTGGCGTAACGCTCTCTCACTAGGCTTTTTAATTCTTGCTCGTTTTCCATGTCGATAGTTTTATTGTAATAATACGATAAATAGGTTCAAATTTTTTTAGCAGCACGCAGTCTCTGAAATGTCTTGGTTTAAAAACTGGGTCATTATTTCTTTCATCTTAGACCAATTATCAGTGTCTATACAGTAGCAAACCCGGGTTCCTTCCACATTTCCTTTAATCAAGCCAAGGTGTTTCAATTCTTTCAAGTGTTGAGAAATCGTTGGCTGAGCCAGTCCAATTTCATCAACGATATCGCCGCAAACACAGCCATCAACCTTAAACAAGTGCTGCAAAATCGCCACTCGCGCAGGATGCCCGAATGCTTTAGCAAATAGTGCAATCTCATTTTGTGACTCAGTGAATATTTCTGTTTTTGCTAATCCCATTTTCTATTATCATCGTTTAATCGCAATGTTACGATTAAATATTAAACTATCAAAATCGTCCTTGTGCAAACAGTATTTTTCCCGAGCTATGAAAGAGCTTACACTACTGCGTTTTAAGTCGATCTGATCTATTCTTTTCAGGGGCCTCGCTGTGAGACTCAGAGAGGCGCATAATCATCAGCTATAATAACCTTGGCTAATTCTCAGCTGTTTTAAATCCGTAAATGGTTGTTTGCATTCCCGCAATTTTCCATTCGCCATTCACTTTTTCCATGAGTCTAGTTTCACGTTTTAGGCCACGCAACGAATCCTGTTGTTCATAAATAACCCAAGCCCCATTCTCGTAAAGCCTAATATCAATTTTATCCAGCAATTTAGGGACAGGCTCAGGTTCAGGATGTTCTTCAATAAATGTTTTGACAAATTGGCTTATTTCGTTCCAACCAACTGATTCTGAGAAGGTACTGTCGACAAAATCTATGTATGTTTTCGTTATGTCTGGGTCATGAACCCAATTTTCTTTCCAAGCTTCGTAGTCTCTTTGAAAGGCAGCTTTGGTCTCGTCATTAAGCGTTTCTAAAATTGCTTTTTTTTCTTGTTCAATATCTACCTTCTGATCTGCCGTATTATCCTTATCAGTCGTTTTAACTTCTTGACAACTTATAGCGATCAGGAAAATGATGATTACTGATAGATTTTTATTCGTCATATTTTGTCTTTTAACTTATTACCGACATGCGACTCAACCAGCTTTTGCTGAGCGTGACCGTAATACACAGCACTAACTTGCGTAATTCATGACAGGTTTTTGCGACTCCATTCCATTATCAAAGTCAAGTTCTCTTTTAGCGATTTCCCTTTTTCAGTCAACCGGTACTCAACTTTAGGTGGAATTACAGGGTATGATTTTCTTTTCACTATTTTAATCTTTTCCAAATCTTTTAATTGTTGGGATAGCATTTTCTGACTAATTCCAGCAATAGCTTTATCCAACTCGCTGAAGCGCATCACTTCATTTAAGAGTAAAAGCCAAATAATAACGGGTTTCCATTTTCCTCCTATCTGATCCATAAAAATCGTGATGGGGCATTCTTTGGCTTGTTGATATATTTTTTTCAGGTTTTTTTCGGCTGTTTCCATACAGATTACATTTTTCCGAGCTAACGGTTAGTTACTTACTAAAAAGTAAGTACTTGCTAAATGTAAAGCGGTTTTGCAGCTTTGCAAAATGAATAGCAAAATAGTGTTGATAACAGGAGGAACCACCGGAATTGGGTTCGCCTGTGCCGATTATCTACTGGGTCTTGATTATCGGGTAATAATTACAGGAAGAACCAGAGAAAACTTAGACCGTGCAGTTGCCAAACTAGGCATCAATTGTATTGGAATTTTATCTGATACCTCCTCTTTAGAAGACATAGATGATTTGGTAGCAAAGGTCAAAAATCAATTCGGTAAGATCGATGGCTTATTTGTGAATGCTGGTATTTTTAAAGCCGCCAGCTTTCAAGAAACCACAGAAAGCTTATTTGATGAAACTATGAATGTGAATTTCAAAGGAGCCTTTTTTACTATTCAGAAATTTATTCCAATTCTGAATAATCCAGCTAGTGTGGTGCTTAATACTTCTATTGTTGTTTTTAGGTCATTTGCTAATACCAGTATTTACACGGCGAGTAAAGCAGCACTGGAAAGTATTGCAAAAGTTTTGAACATAGAACTTGCTGTCAGGGGAATTAGGGTCAATGTGGTAAGCCCTGGAGTTACCGAAACCCCTATTCAAAAAAAGTCTGGTATGACAGAAGAGGCGATTAGTAATCTGTTAGAACATTTCTCATCAACTTCTCCTATCGGTCGTATTGTTCAGCCTACGGATATTGCTCTAATTGTTGAGTTCTTACTTTCGGATAAATCACAAGTCCTAAGAAGCGAAAAAGTGATTGTTGATGGGGGAACAACACTTTGATTTGTAGGTTTGGCTTGTTTGATCCCTCAAGAATTAAACAAATCCATCTGCCCGTTTTGGGGTCGCTTCACAAAGCCCTTAATTGTTCGACCGCCGTGCTTCCACGAATCCTGACGTTCTTTTTCCAGTAATTGTTCAAATCGGACGGCCGACTCATTATCGTTTGGAGTAAAATTCTCTTCGGCTTTTTGAGCTAAATCAGTGAGTTTGCTAATAGCTTTCTGTTTGTCGGTATGCCCGATTTTGGCTCGGTCTACTGCAGTTCTCAGAGTGCCAATGGTTTCGTCGTATACTTTGGTAGGCACGGGAAACGGGCGGCTACCCTTGCTGCCGTGGGCGAAAGAGTATCGGGCGGGGTCGGAGAAACGGGAAGGAGTTCCATGGATGACTTCACTCACCAAGGTGAGGGATTGTAAGGTGCGAGGACCTAAGCCTTTGAGTAGCAGTAAATCTTCAAATTGCTTGGTCTCGTTTTCTTGGGCTAGCCACAGAATGCTCCCCAATCGCTTGAGATTAACGTCTTTGGCCTTCACTCCGCAGTAGCCGGGTAAGATCATCTTTTGCACTTCTCGTATCATTTTATCGGGAGCTTCTTGGGCGATCTCCAAAATTCCCCCACGGGTTGGTTCAGCATTCTGAGCTACCAAGTTCAAAATGTCTCCTTGGTTGGCTCCGCAGACAGCCGCGTGAGGTTCATTGACAAACGAACTAATATTTTTAGAGTGCCAGTGATAGCGTCGTGCCTGCTGAGTGCCGCCGTTCATCCCCTGCTGAATAGCCGTCCAGTCGCCTTCACGACTGACTAGAAAACTATGCAGATAAAGCTGAAAGCCATCTTGCACAGCGGTGTTGTCTACCTTTGCCACTAGTTTACTAAAACGAGATAGTTGCGTACCATCCAGCCCGGTCTTCTCACCCACCGAAACTAGCTCTACCGGGGTTCGCATAGACTGTTTTCCCTTTCCGCCACAAACGTACAAGCCCAATTCTTGGGCGTGAGGATTAATAGAATCTTTCAGGGCGCGAGTAACCGCGGTAGTCACTCCTGACGAGTTCCAGTCCATGCCGATGACCGCCCCAAAGCTTTGAAACCAAAAGGGATCGGATAACTTAGCCAAAAAGGCTTGATGACCATATTCGGTAAGAATACTTTCTACAATGGCTAAACTTAACTTCTTCATTCGCTCAAATAGCCAGGGCGGAATGCCCCCGCCCATCAGGGCTAAATCGGCTGATCCTGATTGTTTCATAGCTTTCTGCTTTTATTCGCTTCCTTCCAGGCTAACAAATATTTGACCCCGAAAGATTGGTAAGGAGCCCAGTTTTTAGCCACTTTTTTCATTTCGGCGGTAATTCGTTTAGGGCCGATATTGTACAACTGCTCCATCACCAAGCGGAGATGATAGTCCTGAGCCGGAAATACGTTGGGGCGTTCCAGGGTGTAGAGCAGGATCATGTCTACGGTCCAAGTGCCTACTCCCGTAATAGAACCGAGAATTTCCCTCACTTCGGTATCGCTTAATCGAGTCCAATCAGGTGAATGCAAATCGAAGAATTCCAAAATCCTTTCCAGCGTTTCGTACTTTTTCATTGAGAGTTTTACGTCACCCAGCACCTCTTCCAACTGCTCAAAATTATCCAGGGTAAGTTCTTCCAATGAAGCTTTGGCTAATAGTTTTGCAAAAGTCTTTTTGGTACTACGGTAGTGTATTTGCTGCTCGATGATGCAACTTAGCAGATCGTGAAACACATTGCGAGTACTGGCTACCAAGAGCCACTCTACTTCGGCGATGACTTGCTTTAGAATGTTGTCTTTAGCTGATAGGTGGTGTGCTACAGAATTACGGAGGGATGTCACTTCTTTTACTTATGTTAACGGTTAGTATGTGAATCGTTGCCTGCCGATAAGCGGCTATGACTTCATGCACAGTGTTGTAAAACGTTTTTTATCTAACTATCTTTTCTCCAAGTCTATTAGAAATGCCTTTCATCTTTTCAGTTTTCGGAAACTTTCAGTGCAAATCTGATATTCAAGGTACTCTCAAGAAAGTTCTATTTCATTTTATAGTTTAGAACTATTCTCTTACTTGTTTTAACAAAATATCTTTTAGTATTAAAACTGCATTTGTCATTTCAGCAGGTTCTAAAGATGCAAACCCTAGACGAAGACAGTTGTCACTCCGATATGGTGTACCATCTGAAATCACTATGTTATTCTCTCTTGCCGTACTTGAAAGGTTCTTAAGACATACGTCATTGGAAAACTTACCCCAAATGGCCATCCCTCCACTCGGTTTATCAAATGAAAAAAATTGCCCTAGCTCTAGCTTCAAATTGTCACATAAGAAATCTCTCCTTTTTCTGTACTCCTTCAATGATTTCCGTACCATTCTTTGAAGGTCTCCCTGATCAATAAGCTGAGCAATGGTTCGTTCTAAAATAGTGTCTCCTTGGAAATCAATGATCTTCCTCAAATCCGCAGCTTGTCGTATGATTTTCTTTGGGGCTACCATATAACCAATTCGGAATGAAGGTGAAATAGTCTTAGAGAACGAACCAATGTAAATAACAGATCCGTTAGAGTTTACACTGACTAAAGGAAGAATAGGATTGTGTTTGTAGTGAAAATCGAAATCATAGTCGTCTTCTATAATTGCAAAACGATATCTTTCTGCTAACTCAAGTAAGTGCATTCTGCGGTCTGCACTCAGAGTCACTGTAGTCGGGTGATGATGATGTGGTGTTACATACACGAGTCGTACTTTCCCCTTGTTACACAACGCTTCAATCTCATCAACTACAATCCCATTTTTATCCACTTTCACTTTTTTAATATCCGCATTTAAGTACTTCAATGTTTCGTCTGCAAAGAAATAATTCGGATCACTTACTATAGCGACATCCTCTTTCCGCAGTAAAAGACTCATACTAAGATAAAGAGCCATTTGACTTCCTCTTGTTATCATGATATTTTCCGTACGACATGGAATTCCTCTAGTTCCATTTAAGTACTTTGCCAGCACTTCCCGTAAGACCTCATCTCCCAGAGAAGTCGTGTAGCTCAGTAACTTTCTATAACTCTTTAGCTTTAGAATGCTTCGATATGTTCTATTTATAAGAGCATGGTCAATCAACCTATTATCAGGTAAGCCGTCATTAAATATAATTTCATTTCCATTAGTAATTTCTGAGAACCTATCTATATGATGCTCTTCTAATGAATAATTTGGATCAGTTGATATAACTACTTGACTAGAGTTCTTCAGGGATTGATACTTCATCGCTGGAAGACTATCGGATATGAATGTCCCTATCTTGGGTAAGATATTAACCCATTGCTGAGATGATAACTCAGAATATGCTTTTTCTATAGTCTTTTTATTGACCTTAAATATCTGTGCAGCATCCAGAACCCCTGGAAGTTTTGTCCCAGGCTGCATATGCCCAGTGTGTATTTCTTTGATGATTGCATTAGCGATTTGAAGACTCACAGGTATTGATGATTCATTCTCTATAGTTAGCAAACCATGCCAAGGATACTGACCCATACACTTTGTTATTTTTGACCCATATGAGTGGGGTTTTTAAGCTATAACTTTGATTAATCTAAAGCAAGATCAATTTCTTATTCAAATGTAAAACACTTAAAAAAATGACAAAAACACTAATAGTGAGCTACACGCCTAGGATTAATTCGAATACCCAAAAACTTGTTCAAGATTTCATGACAAAAAGCCAAGGAAAAACAGAGGTTTCCTATTTAAATCTTGTAACTCATACACCAGATTTACTGCTAAAAGACAATTTAAATATAATGCTCAAGAGAAATTTCACTGATATAGCATTATCAGAAGAAGAAAAGAGGCTACTGGCGAAAAATGACGAAATGTTATCACAGCTTAAAGCATCTGATTTTATAGTCTTAGCGTATCCCATGAACAATTTTACTGTCCCTGCCCCAGTGAAGGCATGGATTGATGCAGTTCTACAACCCAATCAAACCTTTAAATTAACGGAGAAAGGTTATGAAGGGCTTTGCCACGGTAAGAAGGCAGCCGTTTTGATGACTACAGGTGGAGACTATGATCTTGAAATCGCAAAACCAATGAACCATGCGACAGGGTTAATCACTACTGTTTTCGGTATTATTGGTATTCCATCACAACACATCTCGGCTTATGGTTTGAATGTATATCCAAATAGAATTAATGAAATCTTAGAAGTAACGAAAGAGAAAATTACGGACCTTGTGAAGCTATGGTATAATTAGAGCTCTCTATTTATCGGGTTAAATTATTGAATGACGCTTACTCAATAAATGTTTTACAACGGTCTTGGCTATGAGTAGTTGCGAAATTTCACCGGATAAGCTTTGCGCAGGCGCAAGTTGATCTCCCAAAAATCAACCCTATCAACATGGTAATTACCTGCTATTGCTTATATACAGCGTTGTAGCCAGTTGTTTTGTTGTTTGTTTTCAACTATTAGCAATTCTTTCAATACAATACTCAAAAAAGCGAGAGAGGTTTTCTGTTAAGAATTGTTTTTGTCTGTCCGTTTTTTTGTGCGCATATCCTTCCAACGCAGTTTGAATCATCTCATGAAATTCAGCAGGGAAATTTTGGAGTCCCCATTCGCCACCCTGTTTCTTTGAAGAAAGTTTGTGAGTTTCATATGCTCGAACAACTCGGCACAAATTGAGCACAGCATATATGGGTCTTTCTTCAAATTGTTCTTTAATAAATGGCATTTCCTGTTGGAGAGAACGCTTCAAAATTTCCCACGGTACGGGCAAAAATAATTTCTGCGGTTCATATCCAAATATCTTTAAGCCTGATTCATATAAGTGTTGGCGATGCATAGGAAAATCATGTTCGCCCTGTCCTTCTTTTGCTTTTACAAATTCTTTACCTTCCACGTAAAACAAAAAATCAGGTGGGTAATCATCGGTTTTTACCTGTTCTTCGGTCATGTACGTTCCTTCAATACGTTTTCCATATTCGGGATCGTTACCCAAACGCCCATGCAATTGAGCTATTTTTTGCTCTTCTTTGGAAGTTAGCGGTTCAGACAAAACGACAACAAAGTCTATGTCGCTCGTTTCGGAATTAAAACAGCCATAAGCAAGAGAGCCATACAGGTACAAACCAAAAAGTTTGTCGCTAAGTGTGTTTTGTAAACCATCTCTAAGAGCAAAAACAATCTCTCTAACTTTTGCAGGTGCATTTTCAAAACCAATATTTTTTTGCTCTATTTCAGACATTATCTACAATTTTAAACAACGTAAAATTAAATTGTTGATTTCAATATTTAACGTTTTCAATAAAATTCAATGCTTCAGGGATACCCCAATTGGTTACAACCACTCTATCCCACGCGACGTCCGCTCCGTTCTCAGGCTACTCATAATGACAAAATTTCATTGGGTAGATCATTGGCTCAACAATGCCTTAGTGCGCTCGCTGGCTTTCTGACTCACCCACGTTCTTATTGCGGTAGTTAAGTTTTTTGAGCTTTCCAAAACTGTAGGCTACCGAAAACCGGACGTAGTGGGTATTCCACACGTTGTCATAGATCACATCGGTTTGGCCTACCCGGTATTCCCCGCTAGCCCGTACCCGGTAGAATACATCGTTGAAGTCGATATTGGCGGTGAGGGCACCCTCTAATAGCTTTTTCTCGATTCCTAGGTTGATCGAAGAATAGTCTTTCTCGAAGTTGATGCCGTCCCGTTTATCGCTCAGGTACCAAGCCGTAAGGTAAAGCGTGAACCAATCTTTAATGTCAAAGCTATTCTGAGAGTAGAGGTAGTAGTACGGCTCGCTATTATTTACCGCAAAAACTCCGGTATCGTCAAACAATCGGTCAAAGCTAAGGGTAGCAGTATTATTAGATCGCCACCAGGCCAGGTTAATATTCTTAGACAGTGTACCAAAGAATGCGTGTCGCTCACTTAGGTTAACCCGCTGCAAAATGTATTCACGAGGATTATCTTCCGACTGAAATGCACCACCATCAATGGGGTCAATAGTATAGTTATAGCCCAGCTTGAGGCTGAGTCCCGCCCACGCTCCACCGGCCTCGAGAGCGTGCACCCGTGAGGGCTGAAGGTCGGGGTTGCCCCGAATAGACGTGAAAGCATCTTGGTAGATTACAAACGGGTTGAGGGTTTGGTAAGGCGGGCGAATAATACGGGAGGTGTAAGTAACATAAACATTAACCTGCTCCGACAGTCGGGAGGTGAGTGAAGCACTGGGAAACACGTTAAGATAAGTATCACCGATCGTGCGGCCTCCGTCTACCTCAGTGAAAAGGGCGTAATCCGTGAGCTCCATTCTCAATCCTAAGCTATAATCAACATTTTGATTAATACTTCCCTTTATATTGAGGTAAGCAGCGGGAACCCGCTCGCGGTAGGCAAAACTACTAGACAGCTCTTCATTTCGGATGCGGGTGTTACCTTCACTAAGATCAAAAAATGTGGTGTGGGAGTTGATCTGTACGTACCCGTACTTCCCGCCCCATTCTAAGCGGTATCGCTCACTGAAGACCTTCGTATAATCAAGCTGGGTACTAAAAATGTTGATGTCATTACCACCCACATTATTGATAAGGGCAACTTGCTCTATAGCATCAATTGTGCTGGATTCAGCAATATCATTGTCGAAGTCGTTGGCGTAGCCAGCAAACTGACTACCGATGAATAAGCTGGAACCCAGGCTATCTACCTTGCGGTAGTAATTGGCGTTTAGTGTATTTTTCTGTGTCAGGTCATCTCGAGCAATATTGGTATTGTAGACAATAATTTGACTATCCTCAATGGTATTATCGCTAAGTTGTTGTCCCCCCAAGTCTTCGTGTGCCCCAGTGTACTGTACCGAAAAGTAGTGATCCGTCGTAAAGTTATACTGAAGCCCTAATCCGTAGTTAGACAAATTATCGTATTCGTACTGCCAATCGTTTTTGATCATAGAACGAAAGAAGTTATCAGGAATATTGCGGGTACGACTGGTGCGCTGAATATGCCGATTGTGCCCCAACTGTAAGCCGTAGTTGGCGTGGGTCGACCAGTTGCTTTGGGCGTAGCTGTAAGTGATGTCGGTTCGGTTATCGTAGCCTGTAAAATCGCTGTAGCTGTAGTAATTTTTGATTGCTCCTTGTCCACCCTGCTCACGGTCGGTGCGGGTAATGATATTAATCACGGCGTTGCCTTCAGCATCGTAGCGGGGGCCGGGATTGCTGATGATTTCAATGGTTTGGATGTTGGAAGGTGACAGGGTAGACAAGCGTTCGTTGGCTACCCGCACCCCATTGATAAACAGAATAGCAGCTCCTTTTCCAAACACTTGTAAGTTTCCATCTTCGTCGTACACAATCGTCGGTGATCGGCTCAAAATTTCGTCTACCGATGTGGCCGTTGCCAGCGGAGTATTGGCAATATTGATGGCCAGAGAGCCATCGGGTCGTTCGTTAACGAGCGATTGTTTCGCGGTTACCGTTACCTCTTCCAATTCGTTAGCTGCTTCCCGAACAGTGATCCTTCCCAAATCCACGTGAGCATTGGTGGCATAGCGCACAACCAATATGGTATCCCGGAAAGTGAGGGAGCTGAATTTAAGCAGCACTTGTTGATCGTTTAGCTCGGTGAGCGTAAATTTTCCATCCAAAAAAGGTATGCCTTGAATAATGCTCGAGTCGGTAGGTGAGATGATCATAGCGTTTCCAAAGAGCGGTTCCCCTTGAACGTTTACCACTTGGCCAGTAATGGTCTGAATAGACTGGGCACGCGCTGTGAAAGAGAGCGTGATCAGGCATTCTATAAGGAGTACTTTTTTTAGAAAGTAAGGCATATGCAAGAGGTTTGGGTGAATGAGGGTGAGCCCTCTATGCTGGCAATACTAGCTATGGATGTACTTCCTTATTTGAAAAGTAGACCAACCGCTGGTTCTCGCTATCAGACTGTTGTTGAGGGTAAAAATCAGGGTTCGTCTACGGTAATGAGTGGTGTGACTACCTAGTCCGCCACTTTGGCTACTTTTGCGGGTAGTTCGCTGGGCTATACGTATCTTTACCCATTGCTATGCATTTTCTGAAAGAGACATACCGCCGAGTAGATACTCCTTTTCTGCGACACCTACTTTTTTGGGTAGTAATTTTTGTGTTTCATATCATCACCTCCAGTCGGGCACTTTATAGTAGTGTTTGGCATTTGGTAGGGGTAATGGCTGTCATGACAGTCCTACAGGTGGTGGTAGCCTACGTGACACTCAACTTCTTGATTCCAAAGTTTCTGGACAAGAAGCGGACAATTGTGTTTGGGTTACTGCTTACAGCTTTGTTGGTGTTGGCCACTACTGGATATCATACCGCAAAGTATTATTACTTCGAGCCTACCTACCCTCAGTCTTACGCTTGGCAGTTTGAAAAATTCGGATATTTGTCGGTTCCCGAGCGGTTAGCTGATCTTTCTACAACGGCTAGCAAATCGGTGTTTTTCTTCTCGCCTACAGTACTGTTGCTGCTCTTTCAGTTCTATCGAAATCAGCAGCGTTTGGCGAAGATCAACGAGCAAAAAAGAACGGCTGAGCTAACTGCTCTGAAGCACCAATTAAACCCTCATTTCCTGTTTAATACCTTAAATAATGTGTATGCGCTGGCGGTCAAAAAATCAGACAAGACCCCCGAAGTCATTAGCAAGCTATCGGATATGCTGGACTATATGCTGTACCGCTGCAACGAAGACTACGTACCGCTTACTAAAGAGGTAGCACTGATTGAAAACTATCTCACATTAGAAAAAATCCGCTACGGCCAACGGGTAGCCATGGCGTTTGACACTTCGCTGGCTTGTGAGGTAAAGATTGCCCCGCTCTTGTTACTAACGTTCATTGAAAATGCTTTTAAACACGGAGTGAGTCAGGAGATTAACCAGGCTACTATTGATATTACCTTGAAAACTGATGATAAGGCGATAGCCTTCGGTATTACAAACTCTATACCCATAGCCGCGTGCCGCAACGGGAAAGCGAAGCCTACCATTGGTTTGCAGAATGTGAAAAAACAGCTTGATTTACTCTACCCCAATGCCCATCGCCTCCGTATTGACCAGTCGCGAGAGTACTACACTGTTACACTAGACATTAAAACGCTATGAGGTACACCTGCTTGATTATTGATGATGAAGAGTTGGCGCGTGAATTGGTGGCTACCCATTTAGCGCAGCTACCCGAGTTTGAGGTAGTCGCCGCCTGCGCCAGTGCCCTGGAAGCCCGAAGGGTATTACAACAACATACGATTGACCTTCTGTTTTTAGATATCGAGATGCCGCTCATGAAGGGCACTGAGTTTTTCAAAAATCTACTGCACAAGCCGAAGGTCATTTTTACGACCGCCTACCGAGACTATGCTCTCGATGGGTTTGAGTTGAATGCTGTAGACTACCTACTAAAACCAATCACCTTTGAGCGCCTCTTCAAGGCTACCGAAAAATTTTTGAGTCAGCAACAGGAAGTGGCACCGGTCACTACTCAGATCGCCAGCATTGACCGTAAAGAACATATTTTCATTCGGAAAGACCGGAAGCAGGTAAAAGTGCTGCTTGATACCATTGAGTACGTTGAGAGTCTGAAAGATTATATTACCATTCATTGTCTCGATGAGAAGCATACCGTCAAGTACAGTATTTCGGCGTTCCATAAGATACTTGATGACCGCTTTCTCAGAATTCACCGTTCGTATATCGTTAATGCCGATAAGGTAACTGCCTATACCCAACAGGACGTAGAAATTGGTAGGCGAGAGATTCCTATTGGGAAACAGTATCAAGTCACTATGCAACAGCGTTTTAAAAGCTAGCCCCGGTCGGTTTGAATATATACTCTTTTCTTACCTGTCAACGAAGTTTCCAGATGTTTCTTTATGAAATTCTACTTAACTCAATATTTGTGGTAGATGAACAGCTTGTAAGTTATTCTTTAGCGCTCTTAGATAGTCAGGACGAACCCGGCGAATACAGTCAGTAAAATCAGTATTGGGACAAAGAAGGTACTCGTTTCATTGGCAACCAATATCCAATACTTGGGGCAAGTTTTCTTCGATGGAAGAATTATAACACTCGTGCATCGTAAAACGCAGTGAGTACGAAAGCGATAATGGAAACTACCCAGCCAATAACGAATGTCAGGTAGGCCTTACGAAGCATAGTGTATTTCTGATGTAGTACCTTGCCCAACAAGTACAAATCTAGGGTCAGACTGTCGTACACCAAGGTGTCGTTTTTGATGACTTGGCGCATACCCCATTGGAAATCTTCGTGCGACATCCGGTGGAAATTACCGAAAAACAAAAGGTTGACCTTGTTTTGCTTGACATCCTCTTTGCGAAATGTACCTTGCGTGACGCGAGGCAAGGTAGCCAACACGGCAAATACTATAGCCAACAGGCAGACCGTAGCCAGAATCGTTGAGGGAAGCCATAAGTTAGGATAATCGTCCAAGTTACGGAAGAGCACTGTCACCAGCACTGATAACAAGATGGAATTGACCGAGATCATGATATTGGCTTTAGTGTCAGCAATGGAACTCAGGTCAATATGGTTACGGAATATAATACGATACAATACCCCTGCTTCGCGTGAAGATATCTCCTTGGCTTTTTTTACCTTTTTTTCCTTTTGATCTTTTTTAACCTGTTCTACCAACTGTTGATAGTTTTTCTCCTTCTTAGGTTGATAGTGCTTTTGGGCGTAGTCAGTAAAATAATGGTGTTCTTTGTAAAATTGTTGATTAGCCTGAGTCCATTTTTTACGCCCTAGCTTTTGATCAGAATGCTCCTCGATTTCTTTTCGCAAATCTTGCGCCCGAGTAAGATAATCATCAACCGCTAGGTGCGACATGTCAGCATCGCAGAGAATCTCTTGCAGTTGACCGTCCGGTTGTTGGGGCCACTCAGTCGCTTGAATGCAGCGGATAACCTGCTCAGTAAATTGGTCAGTGGTGGAATGCTGCTGCAAAAATGCACGAGCCATAGTAATGCTAGTAGCTACGTGATCGTTGTACTCTTTTAAGTAACCTACGTCATGAAACCAAGCAGCAAGGATTAAGATGCTCCGCTCTTCTTCTGGCAGATTGTAGGCTTTAGCCATTTCTTGTACCGCTCGTACCACATACTCAGTATGCGCTAAGTCGTGGTAGTGTAGCGAAGCGTCAGGGTGGCGCGCAAACTGTTCCCGAACCCACGAAGTAGCTTGTGCTACTAGGGATGGATAATCGCTCATGGTTGGGTATTTTTTAGTTGAGCGGTGAACCGCAGAATAGTTGCTTTCCCTTTTTTCTTTTTTTCATTGGCGATGAACAAGGTACCATCAGAGGCAAAACAAATGCCTTCGGCCTGCGGAAACCAAGCAACAGGAAGATCGATCATTTGGTAAAGTTGGGAAGCACTGTCAAAAATAGCGATTTTATGGTTAGCCGAAAATAATACGTAGAGTCGCTGGGTGAGCGGGTGTCGGGCGATGCCCGAAGGGTGAAGCCGCTTCTTCTCTTCGTCGGGTTGGCGTAGCACCGCCTGCAGAGGATCAGGTGCTTCGGGTTGGTAGGCATATACTAACGTTTCTCGGTCACTGGGCAGGTCGTTTACCTCGCCAGTGGCTTTACAGGCTACTAGTAATGTTTGTTGCTTGGTGTCGTAGGCCAAGCCTTCGGTGTCGTTTCTGTCGCTGAGGGCATTCTCATACTTGCGGGTTTGCGGATCGTCGTGCAAAGAGGTAACCTCGTACAGGTCGCCGTCACTGCGGAGCACGTAGGCTATCGTGCTGCCGTCCGGTGCCTGCACGATTTCAACCCCTTCGTAATCGCCATCTTTGCCGAAGTCTATTTCACCGATGATCTGTTCTTCCTGGGTATTCCACAGAAAAATAATCCCCTCCTCATCATTCACAGTGGCCAGGGTAGTTTCGTCTACGTACGCTAGACCCGAAATCTCGTCTAAGTCATTCTCCAGAAGAGCCACTTGGCTAGGGTCATGCAGATGGTAGACTAGGTTATCGTCGATCAAGATAGCTTCCTGGTTTGCATCGGTTTCGGAGTCCGTTCGTGGAGAGGGTCGCTGCCAAAGTAAGGCTATAAAAAAAAGAACAGCTAATCCGGCGATAAGGGCGTAGCGCATACTACTGGGTTAAAATAAAAATCCGAAACGTATCAAAGGTAAACTATCTTCGCGGGAAAACCCCCACATGGCCGACACACTGATCAAATTGAAGGGCGACAGGTAGATGCCCGCTCCATAGCCGTGGTGCCAGGTATCGGACGACTCGCCAGACAGCCATACTCGCCCTACGTCGTTGAAGGCGATGACTCCGAGATGAATAGGCGCCAAATATGTGCTGAACCGTAGTACATTCATGCGCAGCTCTATATTGTTGTAGAGGCTGCTTTGACCGTAGAACCGGGTGCGACGATAACCCCGCAGGTTAGTCAGATTACCCAATCGGTAAGCTTGAAAAAACCGAAAATCATCGTCGAAGATGTGTCCGCCGCCTACGCGCACGGCCAGCGTTAGCAGCGACGGAGTACGGATGCTATGGTACCACTGTACCTCCGACGAAAGTCGCCGGATAGTGTTAGCTCCATCAATACCCTGCAACCATTCACCATCTACCTGCCAGTAGAATCCGTACTCCGGAAACGGGTTACCTGAGAGGTCGCCTAATACGTTGCCTAGCATAGCTTTGTCGCTAGGAGGTACTGGGGCATGTGGAACAGCGTTGTTCAGCCGATTGATCTCCCAGCGAAAGCTCGTTCCGGCGTACTGGTAGGGAAGAAACGCGCTCGTGGGGTCTAGTTCACTGGCACTAAAGTCGGTAACAAACCGATTGGGAGTATTTTGTACCTCTATGGTTTGGTAGAGCGGACCGGCCGCTAAGTACGCGTAAGGAGTAACGTAGCGGCGTACTTGAACCTGCCCCCGAAACTCATTGAACCGGTAGCGGTAAAAATCGATATTCTGCTCGCCGGGGGTGTAGCTCGACTCGTTGCCCAGGCCGAAGAAGTTATTGACAAAATTGGGAGCTCGCAATTCGGCGTCAACTAGCAAATCGTACGATCCCATTAACTGGTTGAAAACACCGTTGTAAGAAAAATTGTAGGCTGCGGTAGCAAAGGCAACAGCCCCTTTCACTTTGTGCTCGGTAGCATACGGATATTTTCGGAATCCTTGCGTGGTGTACGAAACACCACCTCCCAGACTAATACCATCGTCATTGTTATACCCCCCGGCAATCAGTGGAGCCAGCTTGTTATAATTGAACATTTTATAGTGGTACTGATTGATGGTGGTATCATCAACAGACGTATGGTTACGGCCTTCTTTTCCCAGCATGAGCCAGGTATCGGTAGCCGTATCGTAGATTTTTGTTTTTCGAGCCCATCCACGCACTTGGGAGTGGTCGGCTATATGATCAGTGTCATCGCCCCCAATGATACGAAGCTTAATCGCTCGATTAGCCTGACCGGTCACCTCAAAACGGTCTTGTCCGCCGAGGCCAAACAAGCGGAGCTCCTGGGTTTCCGATCCCAAGAAGGTACGTTGAAAAGTAACGTCCCCTGTTCGTTCGCCATCTTTTTTAATCTTTTCTACTGTTATCTGCGTACGGTGGTCGGGTAAACGCTCAATCTGAAAAAGCTCATGTTTGTCGGAGCCTACTACATTCACCTGACGGGCCAGAAAAACGTAGTACTCCTCAGCGTAGCGGGGCAGGTCGTCGCGCCTTCGTCGGAGCTTGCGCACAATATCGGCTCCAGTTAGTGTGACAAGTGTGTCCGGCAGCTGATAGATCGCCTCGCGGATAACTTCGTCGGTTAGCTGTTGTTGCATCTGTTGGGCTGTTGCCTGCCAGTCGGAGCGGGAGAGCCTGTTGAGCAGCAGTCGATCTAGGTCCTGGCTTTGTCCCGACCAAGTATTTACGTTGCGGATAGTCTCATCAAAGCCCTGGAAGGTGGGTAGGATAAAATCTTGAGAGGCCACCCAGTGGAGTACGCCCTCATTGACGTAGAATACCTGATCGCGGTCGCGAGGAATGGGCTCGAAGCGACGTCCTTTCTCTTTATCGAAGCTAGCCCATCGCCAATTGTCTTCGTGTCGATCCCAGTCGCCGACTACTACATCGAGCAGCCGAGCCCGCAGATACGCTTGGGCATCTACTTCGTTGTCGTTGTCTTCCTGTAGTTCTTCCAGCAACTTAGCAGTACTCTCGATATCTTCGGAATGGCCAAAGTACGCCGCGTGTGACCAGTCATCGTCGGGTCGTTCCTCGAACAGAGCAACGGCACCGCCCATAAAGTCCTGGTGTTCACCCAGCCGCGGGTCATCCGGTACATACACGATCTCAGGATTGGTATGGTGTACCCCTACAGCTTCAGCGAGTGGAGCCAGTACTAAAGCTCCGTACGGATGCGCTGCTGAGGTCTGATCCGAAACAACTTCTACTACCAACGAACTCGCCAGCGGAGGAGGGAGATTACGTTCTGGGTATTTATTAACTGAACGCAGTACATACTGATGGCCGTCTTGAGCCTCTAGTCGCAGTGAGCGGGTCTGCCCACCTCCCCCTCGTTGAATGATTTTGAGCCCTCCTTTCTCCCGGTCAATGTCGAAGACTCGCAGTGGAACTGGTGTATTCCACGCCTTCCGGTAGTTGTTGCCATACATGAATCGGCCAAACCGGCCCATTTGGTACTGATCGGTAACACTAACATATACTATGCTATCATTACTTGGTGCGGCGGCATCCGATGTTGCTACACCTGAGACATTCGAAGAAGATTGGCTTACCGCCGGAATGACGTAAGTAAAGACAAAGACCAGGGTAAGTAGCAGTGGTTGCTTCAAAAGAATCGGCTATTATTCTAAATACTTGGTTTGTAGCATCTTTCGCTCCTGAGGCGATACGCCTAATCCATTTTCCAAATATTCGTCTAGCGAACCGTATTGTTCTTCTATTACTTGGAAAGCTGCTTGTAGGTAGATGGGGCGTACCTCCAGTAAAGGTAATGAGACGCGTGGGTTGATGCCAATTAACGGTGATAATTTTGCCCGACGGCAGATACGCGCCTGCCGGTAGTAGTTCGAGGCCATATAATCACGCATAATGGTTTCGTGAGGCACTCCGAGGGCATACAGTAGCATCGCGCTCATAAATCCCGTTCGATCTTTGCCTGCTGAACAGTGGTACAGCAGGGGCTCTTCTTGTTGGAGTAATTCGTCGAATGCCTGGGCAAAGGCGTTGGTGTACTGCGCTACGTACATCCGGTTGTTTTCTAGCAAAATTGTTTCAGCATTGAATGTGTACGAGTCTGCTTGCTGGAGCAATTTGCGGTTTTCCTGGCGCGTAACGCTGGTATCGTATACCGAGAACTGCTGTATAACTAACGAGCTGCTGGGAGGGAGGCGGTCGGGTTTTCGCTCCAGAGCCTCTGGCTCCCGAAAATCAATTACTTCCTGGATACCTATGTGCTGCCAGTATTCCCAGTCGGAGCGGGTGAGGTCGTTCAGGTCGCCGGAGCGATAGAGCATCCCCCACCGTACAGTACGTCCGTCTTGCGCGGTGTAGCCCCCCAGATCGCGGGTATTTTCGGTTCCCTTGAAGCGGATATGTCGCTCAGCCACTATTACTGAGGCACCCGTGGTATCTACCAGCTCGAAGAAATGCTGCTGGTTTTTTTCGCCCTCCCACACAAAACTGTAGTCGTGGCTAGCACCTAGAGGGGTAGTTTGGTTGATATTCTCGTACGATGTGCCATGGTACACGGTGATCGGCAGCGAAAGTCGGTTGCTCAGAAGTGCCAGATCAATGACAATACGATCAGCAGCATCCCGGAATACCGGAGTATCCTGAGCTACCGGGTTGATAGGATATTCGGCGTCAAGCGACGAGAGCGAGGTGCACGACAGCAAAAGTCCGCTCAGTAGCATGGTGAATGTAAAAAAGTAAGGGCGAATGATCATGGTGAATACTATAACGGAGTTAAAAGTGAACCGTTCAAGGCTATACGTACACCCAGCTAGCGTTGTTTTCGCCTATCTTCAATAGATAGGAGTGGGAGCGGTGCTATGGTCAGCAGATCACGGCAAAGTATCTGCTCCGATAGGGTTATTAGGGTGCTTACCATTTTTTCGTATTTAAGACCTGGAAGTACCCTGGCTCAATAGAGAAACTATCGGTAAACTCCCTAGGTCTTCCACGACCATTTGAAATGCACCTATTAGTAGTATTCGTTACTTTTGCTTTATATTGTTGCCTCGTCCATTGTATCTGACTTTTCTTACCGCATCTATTGTGTTCTAGCCATTTTTAGCATGGACTCTAAAAAAATTTTCCCTCGCGACCTCAGTTGGCTTTCTTTCAACGAGCGTATTCTTCAGGAAGCGGGTCGAGCCAATGTACCGCTCTACGAGCGCATTCGCTTTCTGGCCATTTACTCCTCGAACCTGCACGAATTTTACCGAGTGCGGGTAGCCACCCACCGGCGGCTGGCCCAGCTTTCGTCCCAAAAGATCAGCCGACGACTGGATGTCGACCCTAAGGTGCTGCTCCGGCAAATAGCGGATGTGGTAAACCAACAATTAGAGCAGTACGGACAAATTCTGCGAATGAGTATCATTCCGGCGCTGGAAGTTGAAGGGATTTATCTGCATCTCGACCGACCCCTACCGGAGCAACTTCATGATACCCTTCGTGCGTACTTTTGCCACCACGTGCTCGCGTATTTACGAATTGTGCGGGGGAAAGTGACCGATAATACGAAGCTGTTTCTAGAAGATCATCAGCCGTACCTGATTTTTCAATTCGCATCGACCCAGTGGACATACGTCAATATTCCAACCGCCTTACCCCGTTTTTATCGGGTCAGCCCCTCGCCTGATAAGCATCATTTGGTTTTCTTGGATGATATTATCCGACTGCACGCTGACTACCTCTTTCCGGGTGACACCGTGGTGGGTAGCTACAGTGTGGTACTTAGTCGGGATGCCGACCTACGCATCGAGGATGAGTATGAGGGCAACCTAGTAGAGAAAATAAAAAAACAGGTAGCCAAACGCAATCTGGGCCAGGCTACGCGGTTTTTGTACGATCCGGAACTGCCGACTGAACTTCTCGACCAGTTGCAGAAGGCTTTTCAGTTAGCGGAAGAAGATTTGGTTGTGGGAGGGAGATACCACAACCTCGACGATTTTATGGCATTGCCCAATCCGCTGTCCCCTGCGTTGGAGTATGACCTCTTTCCACCCTTAGATAAAACCTCGCTTCGGGGAGTCGACCGACTGCTTAATCATTTGGAAGCCCACGACGAGCTATTGATGTTTCCTTATCAGACGTACAACTACGTACTTCGCTTTTTTAATGAGGCGGCCGTGCATCCCGAAGTTACCGAGATCAACATCACCCTCTACCGCATTGCGCATCATTCGCAGGTGGCTCAAGCCCTGATGAGCGCAGCTCACAACGGCAAAAAGGTGCGGGTATTTGTGGAAGTGAAGGCGCGCTTCGACGAAGAAAACAATTTGCGGTGGGCTCGCCGCATGGAAGAAGCCGGAGTGAAAATTGTGTACAGTATGCCCAATTTGAAGGTGCACGCTAAGATTGCCTTAGTGAAGCGGAAGACCGCCAAAGGCGATACTCGCTACTACGCGTACCTTGGTACCGGTAACTTCAACGAGAAAACGGCTCGTATCTACTCCGACCTAGCTCTGCTCACTACCCACTGGGGACTGGCTAAAGACTTGGCCAGCGTGTTTCGTTTCTTATACCAGCGCAAAGAAATAAAGAAGATAAAGCACTTGTTGGTAGCTCCCTTCAATATGCAGTCATATTTTGTGGGGTGTATCGATCGGGAAATCGCCTGCGCCCAGCAGGGTCAACCGGCGCGTATCACGCTCAAAGTGAACGGTCTGGAAGAAAAGCAGATGATTGAGAAGCTTTATGAAGCCAGCCAGGCTGGGGTGAACATTACCTTATTGGTACGGGGCATTTGTTGCTTACGTCCCCAGTTGGCTGGATTGAGCGAACGCATTACGGCCATTCGCATTGTCGACCGCTTTTTGGAGCACGCCCGGGTAATATGGTTTCACAATGGGGGTGAGGAAGAGATGTATTTGGCCTCGGCCGACTGGATGCACCGTAACCTGCACCGACGCATTGAGGTGGCGTTTCCGGTGTACGATACCACCGTTCGAGAGCAGATTAAACAAATACTATATTTTCAGGAGCAGGATACCCAGCAGGCAGTGATGCTAAACGAAACATTGCATAATGTGCCTCGAGGTGGAGAAGAGACCGGTATTCGGGCTCAAGAGGCCACTTATCAGTGGCTTGAGCGGGAACTCGCTCCATAAACTTCAGTAAAATGGGCGAACCGACGGGCTTGCAGAACTTGTAGCTACGGAGCATAGTTAGCCATTTTGCGTCATTTATTTGACAAAAGAAGTGAAATAACGTACATTGAAAAGTTTCATTAGGATTGGTGCAAACTATTTTTGACATCCATCCGTTGACGGAAAAGCTAACAAGACTAAAGCTATCTCTATGGTATTACAGGTTTGCGTAAGCAGCCTCTTGGCTACAATGCTCGTATACTATTCGCTGAGTTGCCGTGCTCAAACAGTTCTTCAGCAAGCAGAATTTTGCCAAACTAGCTTACCTAACCAACCCCGTCCTACTTTTTTTAGCGTTGACCGCTACCAATCGGGTGGGTATCAACTACGCAATTCGGCTGGAGATAATATTGCTATCCAAGAAAATAGCAGCATTGCTGTCCGCTTGCGAGCACCTCTAGTATTGCGTCCTGGATTAAAAGTGGTGGGTTCCTTTACCTACTACGACGAAGACTTTGAATTTGTATCGGAAGAAGCGTCGCCTTCGTTTACTGGAGCACTACACAACAAGGCTCTTCGTAGTCTTAACGCCTCATTTTATGTGGTAAAGCCGTTTCGTAGCGACTGGTTTCTCATCAATCGGTTACAGACCTCACTGAGTGGAGACTTTAACCAGCCTAGTGAGCAAGGGTACCTCAACTACTCCTTAGCATCGGTGCTCGGCTGGCGAAAGAGTGAGAATACCGTACTGGGTGCAGGCTTGTTTTACGGAAGAGATTTCGACGGCGGCTCATTAGTTCCTTTGTTGGCCTACCAGCATTCCTTTAACGATCGCTGGAGCATTGACGCCCTGCTGCCGGTGCAGACGGCGGTGCAATACTACAGTGCTAACCAGAAAAATGTGTTGAAGGCTGGAGTACAACTTAATGGCCCTGAATACAACATTGCCCTCAATTACGCAGCTGCAGCCGCAAATCAGTATGTCTTTGAGCGTAGCGAGGTTCGCTGGAGTGTTAGCGAGCAGCGAGAGATTCACGATTGGGTCTGGCTGCGGCTAGAAGCAGGAGTGAATACCCCTCTGGGCACCAACTGGCAAGCAACCAGCGAGGGTCTGAACGAAGCAAACTCTTATACTTTTGACACCAGCTTCTACACCATGTTTAGCTTGGTACTAGTAGCCCCCCGCAAGCTTTTTAACCAAGCACATTAAGTTTGGCTTAGCTCCCGTTTTATCTCGCACTTTAAAGAGAGACGATGCCAAAAACTAAGGCCATCTTGCTCTGGCTCATCTTCTGCCGTTTAATCAATGTCTTAGGTATTAGCTAAGCCTATTGGCACAACCATGATACTCTCTAAAGACAAATAATTATTAAGAAGCCGTTTCAGTTATTAGTTCGAGGGCGCTCGGCGCCCGACGGAAACAGCGAATTTTGGAGCGAAACAAGGCGGGGCCTCCCAGGCACTTTTTCAGCAAATACGCTATATAATGTAGCTACTCCGATGGCTTACCTTCTGATACATGTTCGTAGCAAATACGCCATCCGGCTGAAGTGCGTACCCACCACTGGGTAACGTTACGGAAGAGCGATGCTTGTTCGCCGTTCTTGAATTTCATCTCTCCAGTTGCATCAAAGGCCACAAAAGCTTCCTCGGATTGGAGGTGAATGTTCGTATTAAATACGCTAGTGATTCCTCCTTCCTCTACGTACTCCCACATGCGCGACCATAGCGGGAAAATAGTCTCATAACCTACTGCCCGCGAAGGGGTACTGGGGTCAGCCATTCCCAAATCTGGGTCAATTACAATAAGTTCGTTGGTAGTGAGGTATACCTGAGTGGCCTGAGCCATATTTAAAGAATTTTTAGCTGTTTTGGTCCAGAGCAACGCGTAGTCTTGCTCGATCATCTGGCGCAATACTTGTTCTTGATTCGATGCTTGATGGGTATCATTCATGATTAAACTAATTAGTATGAATACTTAAGATAGATTAATAGCCCAGGAAACTACCAAGGCGTTTCATAAAGATACACAGGCACAAGCAGAGGCTTTATTCGGAAAAGTCGGATAATACTCTACATATACCGGAATTGCCGAGGGGTTAGACCGATAGTTTGTTTAAACAGTGTGAAAAAGTAGTTGGGATGCTCGAAATTAAGGTGGTAAGCCACTTCGGTTGGACTAAGTGTTGTCTGGAGTAGAAGCGCTTTTGCGTGATCAATCCGGTAGCGGTTGAGAATACTCAGTGCCTTCTGGCCAGTGGTACGACTCACTACTTCCGAAAGGTACTTGGGCGATACATTCATTTCCGAAGCAATATCTTTCACTGTTCGGTGGGTCCGAAAATGACGCTGACAGAATCGATGAAAGTTAGCCGTGAGTTCGGCAGCCCGTGAAACCGACGGAAGTTTCGTTGTGGAAGCACAGTGGCGAGCCACTTTTTCTAACAAAATGCCCAGATATGCTCTAAGAATAGTTTTGCTGGCTGCACCGTATTCGGTGTACTCGTAGTATAGCTGTGCAAAGATATCCGTTATTTCGTGTAATAGCTTAGAAGTCAAAGAGATAACTGGCGAACGGGTAGGATCAAAAAGGGGAGATATACCCAAAGAGCGCGTAGTGAGAAAGAGTTCTTCTATTATCTTTTGACCAATAAATACGGTAAAGCCTCTTCCGGTGATGTCTGCCGGTTGTTGAAGTGAAAGTAGACAGGAAGGCCGAATGAAAGAGATACGATGTCCGCTGGCAGGAAAATGAAATTCATCTACCTGAAGCGAGCACATAGGCGTAATTTCTAGAGTGATTTCAAAGAAAGACTGCTGGTAGGCTGTAAGCGAAACGTTAGCCATTGGTGGGAGATCGGTAAAGTCAAAAATGGCAAAATCAACCACTTCCGTTCGAAGAGGCAAATTCATACGCTCAGCGTAGTCGCGCATGGAAGAAAACTGAGTTACGTAAGACATAGCTACTGAGAGAGAATAGTTTATTTACTGGTTAGACACTCACCGCCTTTTCTAAATATTGATTGAACGGTAATACTTCTTGGTATACTTTCACAACTCTGTCGGTGAAATCATCGGCTGTAATTTCTTTTTGGGTGATGGTATGCATTACGGCAAAGTGCTTCATCCGGATTAAACCAATATGCTTATGGTCTTGTGCAAAGCCTTTAGGTGCTGTTTTAAGTGCATTCTTATCGCTCATTTCCCCAAATGCATTAATGAACGATTTTTTGGAGATGATCTTCTTGAGCTCTTCCCCGTTGTAATCAATCGCATCGCGGATGCTATCTAGTTGATCTTTGGAAGGACCATAGAACCCACCGCCGATAAAACTGCCTTCAGGCTCATGTGGACGTAAAAACTACTCTTGTCTTTCGCCTTATTCATCTCAGCACCGAAATGGTCGCGGTAAGTGGGGGCATTGGGCTTGTAGACCAAATTGTTGTTGATGCGACTAATCGCCTTTTTGGCGGGATTAGGCGTATAGCTTGGATCAATTTTCTGAAGCCGCTTGTCCAGGTTCTCGATCCAGCCAAGCATGAACTGGCGAACTTCTTGGTAGCGGCCGCGATGTTCGTCCATCCAGGCTTTGTTATTGTTTTTGTTCAGGTCACGTAAAAAATCCAATACTTGGTAAAAACTCATTATTCTCTGGGGTTTGATTTACGATTAGTTATGCATTTTCTAAGTAAAGAGTGTCATTATCACTATCAATTTAGAAGGCTTCTCCAACCTGAAAGTAGTAGTTCTGTGTACTACGCCCAATGCCGTAGTCAAAGCGAATGTTTAAATCTTCTCGTCGGTCAATCAGGAAGCGCAAACCAGCGCCCACGGTGGGGCGAAAGTTTCCTAGCTTAAAATCCCGGGTCTGCGAAACCACATCGCCCGCTCCGGCGAATACTACGGCACCCAATCGCCCCAGTATTTTAAATCGATACTCGGCTTGAAGTGCCAGCAGATGACGGTCAACAAACCGTCCGTCGTAGTATCCTCGCATAATCTGGTCTCCACCCAGTGCGCCTAGCTCATTCAAGGGCACATCGCCAAACGAAAAAGTTGCTAGTAGTTGTAACGCCAGCACGCTTCTGCGGTCGAGGAGTGGAATAAATCGGCGGGCATCGAAACGGGTTAACTGAAAAGTTGAGCTGCTCCCTAGCCACGATTCGTAGAAACCGTGTGTCAAATAAACGTACCACCCTCGGTGCGCGGTTAAAATATTATCCCGACTATCGTAAACTACTGCGGCTTCAATGCCTACGGAAGTAGAGCCATCTACCCCCAAAATGTTGCTATCGGCTAGAGTGCTCTCAGTTTCAAACTCCATGTTACCGATATAGTTATAGCGCACCCCGCCCCCTACAAACAGGTAGCGTAGCCAAGTCTGTTTGAGTAAAATCGGCTCAATGGTCACTTGGGTAAATGAATATTCCTCTTCCGCCGATGAAGGACTATCACGACCAATGCCGTAAAAAAACTGAGGGAATACACGGAACCACAGGTTACCCGTTAGTATATAGCGTTCTTTTTTGGAGAAAATCGAAAATCCGGAAAATAGCAACACCTGATTGTTAAGCGTGTAGGTAGCTGAAAGTGGCATATTAGAGGTGCGAGTTTCTGAACCTGATCCTCGGAACTTAAATAGGTACTTAGCCCCAACCCCGAACTCTAAGCTGGTTTCAGGTGAAAAAGCGACTAACGGAGTTAAAATAAGTTTAGCAGGGTATAGGCTAGTATCCTGCCGAGCGGCTCGCTGGTTAGGCTGAAGGGTAAAAAAATCAACTAACCGATCAATGGGTTGGGCTGTTCCTAAACAGGGAATTAGTAATCCGAAGCATAATATATATCCGAAGTAGAGAACCTTCCTAAGAAACTGCTTAGACATAGTAAAAAATTAAGGCTAATTGTACGACACTTACACCAAGGAGCTGGATGGAAAAGCCTTAATGTAAAACCAGTAATAGGTTAAAGAATTATTGATGTGTAGAGTTAAATTAGCTAAACCTACTAAAATGCTATTAAATAGCAGCCCACTGTGCTTTGACGTGCGGATCAGCAATAGGAAGGTTTTCATAGTGCGTAAATTAAAGATCATTGAAACACAGAAGTTATTGGACATACTTTTTAGCTATTGGGCGTGAGGAATGTCGAATACTAGTAGCCCGAGTCGGTAGAAAGTATAGCCACAACATACCCGTCACGGCGGCCAGAAACGAAGCAGTTAGTATGCCAATCTTGGCGTGTTGCACCAGTACTGGGTCGGTAAAGGCCAACTCGGCAATGAAGAGCGACATAGTGAAGCCGATACCAGCCATCATACCTACTCCGCCCATCTGTGACCAATTGCTACGCTTGGGCAGACGTCCCCAACCAGCAGTAGCCATAATGCGGGAAAACAGCCAGATTCCTCCAATTTTTCCAACCACCAAGCCTACGATGATACCCAGGCTGACTGGGTGAGCCAGCATGGTTAGTATATCACCCTTCACGCTCACGCCAGCGTTAGCTAGAGCAAACAGAGGCATTACTCCGAAAGTAACCAGTGGGGCCATAACGTGCTCCAGCCGTTGCAAGGGTGGGGTGGCTCGCACACTTCCTTTGACCACCTCTAAGGTAATATGCAGCTGGTCGCTGGAGATGAGTGGGCCACCAATGGAAGGTGCTTGAGCAAAGTGTCTCGACCAGCTTTTTAACAGGTGATGATACTCCTGATCCTCCACTTTTACCCGAGCTGGGATAGTGAGTGCGGCCAATACTCCGGCTAGTGTGGCGTGTACTCCTGACAATAACATACCTGTCCACAAGCCTACTATGCCAAAGAACAAGTAGAACCAGACACTTCGAATGCCCAGTAGGCTGCCGCTGAGCATCACGAGCAGGCATACACCAGCTATGGTAAGGTGTACAAAATTGACATCCGGGGTATAGAAAATGGCAATAACTAACACCGCACCAATATCGTCGACCGTAGCCAGAGCAGTGATGAATATTTTAAGCGAAAGCGGCACCCGTGAACCCACTAGCGAGAGCAAGCCTAAGGTAAATGCAATGTCAGTAGCCATCGGGATACCCCATCCGCTAGACCCTTCCCCACCGTAGTTGAAAATCAAATAGAGCAGCGCCGGGATAACCATTCCACCTACGGCTGCAGCAATTGGCAGCGAGGCTTGCTTCCAGCTAGATAGTTCGCCATTAATGATTTCTCGTTTGATTTCCAGGCCGACCACAAAGAAGAAAATGGACATTAACCCGTCGTTGATCCAGTGATGCAAACTCTTATCCAGAGCAAAACCTGAAAATCCGATGGTAAAGTAAGTCTCCCACAGATGGTGATAGGACGCTTCCCAAGGCGAATTCGCCCAGACCATTGCGACTATTACCATAAACAACAGAAGTAAACCACTAGTAGAAGGGTGCGCTAATATGCGCCGTAAGGGAGAGAGTAATATATCAATGGGTTCTTGTTTCATAGAAAGCGGAATTACGAAAGCGAATGTGCTTCAGTCATTGAATAGTAAAGGCTTTTTATAGGGTAGCTCGAGAAATAGGAGCGTTATCCTGTAATTGAGCCGACCAAGGCTCGAGTAACTGTATCACCTCAAATACTTGAGTTGTTTTATGCTTACCACGCAACAGTAGCGTGTCTACATTATCTACCCGATACTGGGGACTACACTGGATAAACGAAGCAGAGGTAGCCGTTACTAGTAAATCTTTCTTAAGCCTACTGCAAATATTGATTAAGCGAGCCGCGGTATTGAGTACATCGCCGTGGTAAGCAATTGATTTTCGACGGTGCCCAACTTGGGTGATAGAGACTAAACCAGTATGTACTGAAGCCTTGAACTGAGGAGCTACCCCAAACTTCTCATGATAGCTAGCGGCATTCTGGCGGAGTTTCGACCGAAAATCAAAGTACAATCCAGCTATATCAATGGGTTCTTTCGTTGGATCAGTACGCCAAGTGAGTACAACCTCATCACCTACATACTGGTATACATCTGCTTCGTAGCGTAAAATAAATTTCGAAAGATCGTTGAAGCATTGATTCAATAGGCGACTGTACTTCACGTGCCCCAGTTGCTCGGCAATAGTAGTAGACTGATTGAGGTCTAAAAACATAAAAGTCCGGTGCTCCTCCTGAGGGCGAACGTACTTTCCAGTAATAAAATCCATGATGATACTATGGCCAAAGTGGTTACCCAACTGTCGAAAAAAGTTGAGTAGCGTTGCTAGTGCCAGTGAGTAAGCAAATAGAGAAGCATTCAACGGAGACTGTATAAACTGCCAGGCAGTGGGTAGAGCTACGCCCCAATCTTGTTTATTAAATACCACCTGATTGAAAATTTCTCCCACCAGTAACGTAATGACAATAACTATTGCAGTGATGATAATATGCATCAACAAAGCCTGACTGTAGCTGTACCTAACGTAAAACCGCTTGAAGAGAGCGTACTCCATCACTGCTAGCGTGGTGCCTAACACCAATCCTTCCAGCGTAGGGGTGATTAGCAGAAATGAAGGATGAAGCTGGTAGAAATATTGCCAATCTACGCCGGCGTACTTAACGTAAGCCAAAAAATTCATACCAATGACAAACCCTAGAATTAATAGGGCAGTATCGGTTTGCTTAGGGTATTTTTTTAGCAAATAGAGCATAAATATCCGATGAAAGAAGTGGTGATAGTTGCTTTACCGAGAAGGTTCCTGGAGAATATAAGCTAAGGCTAATGATCTTTCTTGCCTCGACCCTTCGCTTTAGTCGGGCGTAAATAAAGCTGACGATCAAGTTGCTGTTGAGCCGTTTTCCATCCTTGTTGATAACTTTGGGGCATCGATAAAGTAGTAATTGATTCGGTGGATTTCATAATCGCTAATTATACGGGTTAAGTAAATTATACGCTACCTTTCTCGCTCAGGGAGTGGTTCCTATCAGTCCCCCGCGTAGGTTTTCAAGCCGCATAAACGACTGAATAATCTCAGCTTGGATATCGCTCACGGTGATATTTGCATTTAGCAAAGCGGTTTGGGTATCTCGGATATCAAGTGAGGTTGCTTTACCATTGTAATACCTTTCTTGCATTCGGCGAAAACTCTCAGTAAACGTGTCTAGGTTTTTTTCCTCTCGAGCCAACTGCGCTTGCAGATACTCCAGCGTACTATATTCTTTGATGGCTTGGTTAACCAGACGCTCACGCACCTGCTGTAAGCGAACCTCTTCGGCCTCAATTGCCAGTCGGTCGTTTTGTAAGTTCCGGCGGGTTTGTCCACCTCGGTACAAGTTATAGCGGAGCGAGACTCCGGCGGTATACCCAATGTTTTGCAACTCAGCTAACTGTTGCACATCGTTTCGTTGCCACTGGTAGCCGTAGTTGGCAAACGCACTTAGCTGAGGGTACTGGTTCGCTTGGGTAAGTTTGCGCTGATCCTGAGCGGTCAGTAGGCTTTCGGCCTGTAGCTTACGCTCGGGGTTACTCTGAAGCACCTGTTGCTTCAAGCTATCCAAAGTTACTACCTTGGGTAGTTGATAGACTGCCGACACTGCGTAGTTAGATTCGGCTGGTTGACCAACCAAAAAGTTGAGGTCTTTCAGCAGGTTGTTTTTAGCCAAGCGCACATCGTCCAGCGCATTTTGATCTTGGTTTAGATCCGTCTCTGCCCTCAGAATATCCAATCCGGTGGCCTTACCAAAGGAAAACTGGTCGTTGACTTTTGCCAATCGCTCCTGGCTAATCTCAATGGTTTCGCGTAGCAGTTCCTCCCGACGTTGAAGCTTAGCGATTTCCAAAAATAGTTCAGCTACCGATAACACCGTGTTGTTTACCAGTATCTCCTGCTGATAGCGACTGATGGTAGCCGAATGTTCTAACAGACGGTAGCGGTACTGTCCACTAAATCCACTAAACAGTACATAGTCAGCCTGCACGACTGCCGAAGCCTGTTCAGTGACGACATTCTCTTCGTCAATAGTAATCTGAGCAGGGTTCTCTGTAAACGTCCGAAGGGTTACTTCTGTATTACCGCTGCTGTAACTTCCGTTACCAATTAGGCTGATCGTCGGGAGTAATCCGGCGTTGCCTTTGTACACATTGTTACGGACAATATCGGTTTGTTTGCGCTGAATAGCAATCTCCTGATTGTTGGTCAGCGCCATATCAATCGCCTCTTCCAAAGTCAATGTCTCCTGGGCGTACACAATCGGAGTTGCACTGAAGAAACAGAAAAAAATAAGAATATATAAAGCTTTCATTATAGTGATGATTAATGAGTATTGATTGATGACTGATGAATAATGATGAATGAATCATGTGATATCAGTCATTCGTCATTAATCATCAATCATTAAAATTTAGCTAATTTGATGCTTCATTTCGCGGAAGACTACATCCAGCTCTTCTGATTTCATGTTCCTTTTCCGTATCTTGAGATGATAAAACTCTTTCAGTTTATGAAAAAACAGTATCAGTGCGGGTAAGAAGAATAGTGTGAGCACGATTCCAAAGATCAGGCCATAGGCCACCGCAATGGCAGTAGGTTTAATAAACTGGGCACTGATGGAGTTATTCAAAAGCAGTGGCGCTAAGCCAAACACCGTAGTGATGGTAGTAAGCACAATTGGACGGAAGCGGGAAATAGCCGCAGCTTTTAGACTTTCGGCTACCGAGCCTCCCTTCTTCAATTCTTCGTTGTAAGTAGAAATGAGTACCAGCCCATTATTAATCAAAATCCCCCAGAGGGCGATCATGCCCAAAACTGAGAAAATACTGAATGGAATGCCGTGCAAGAACGTACCCCAGGCCACACCGACAAAGGCAAAAGGGAGAATCATCAGGATTGCTAACGTCTTACTTGCTGAGCGATAGTTCAGCATCAGCACGGTGATCATCAGCACTAAGATAATAATACTCGGAGCCTGGCTGGAGTTTTGGGTCTTGCTTGACAAGCGCGCCTCACCCTCCAGGGTATAGCGTAAGCTGGGGAACTGCTGTTGAATGTCCTTTAGTACCGTAGCCTCAGCTTCAGCCAGCACGGCGGGTACCGATACCAGCAGGT
Organism: uncultured Flammeovirgaceae bacterium; assembly: GCA_937883755.1. Taxonomy (GTDB): domain Bacteria; phylum Bacteroidota; class Bacteroidia; order Cytophagales; family Cyclobacteriaceae; genus Tunicatimonas. The sequence goes on from CAKZYA010000018.1 coordinate 45,493, forward strand.
TTTCTACGTCCGCTTCTACACGAACCTCGCGGGCACCTTCCTGGTGATTGATAGCCGCTACGCTGGTTTGGTTATCAAAGGTGGCCAGTTCACGAATAGGGTAGGAAGCCCCGTTGGGAGTCCGGAGTCGTACACTCTCGAGCTGATCGACCGAACGCCGGTCTTGCTTATCGTAGCGTAACCATACTTTTACTTCCTCGTCGCCTCGTTGTAAGCTTTGGGCCTCTAGCCCGAAGAAGCCTTGACGCACCTGATTGAATACTTGAGCCTCTGACAAACCTAATAGGCGAGCTTTCGGACTTAGCCTCATCGCTAGTTCGGGTACCCCTTGTTTGTCGGTATCGGTCACATCTTTCAAGTCACTACGCTGCTCCAGATAGTCGCGTAGCTGGGTTTTGGCGGCGCGTAGCTCCTCTAGATTATTGCCGACTAAAGCGATGGAAACGGGTTTGCCGAATACTGCCACACTGCCGTATGACAAATTACGGGCTTGCGGAATGAACCCCACCTTATCACGAATGGCACTGGCGATTTCAAACGATTGGATACCTCGCTTGTCACCTTCCATCATGTAGATATTCAGTTTGCCCTCGTTGCTACGGGGACCGATGATTCGTTCTACATAATTAACCACCTGAGCGCTATCATCGCGCTTGGTGCTGTAGCGTTCATTCACTTTCCAGACGGCCTCTTCCATTTGCTTTAGCCGCTCATTCACCACGGTTTCGTCGGTGCCCAGCGGTAGCTCCAAATTCGCGGTGATTACATCCTGGTCAATGGTCGGAAAGAACGTGCTCTTGATGGTACCTGATCCCATAGCAAATATGGAAAGTCCCATCACCACGATCACACTTACAATGGGTACCCAAGGTTGGCGAATGCCGAACCCAATAATCGGTACATAGACTTTATCGCGGAAGCGAATGAGTGATTCGTTCGTTTTTTGGGTCAGTTTCCAAGGCTTGTCATCTTTGTTCAATGCCCTAGAGCGAGCTACGTGCACAGGTAAGAAAAACAAGCTCTCGAGCAAGGCAACTAGCAGCGTAGCGCACACGACAAACGAAATATCCGAAAAGTAGTCGCCTAATTGTCCATCTAAGAAGAAGAAGAGCGAAAAAGCCAGCGCGGTGGTTGTTAGCGAAGAGATGATGGCCGGTAGCACTTCCAACGTGCCATCAAGGGCTGCCCGTAGTGGGTTTTTTCCATCGGTATAGTGTTGATAAATATTTTCCGCTACTACTACCCCATCATCGACGAGGATACCGAGCACGACAATGGTACCAAACAGGGATACTTGGTTGATGGTGAGATCGTAGAAATTGGATAAGATAAACATCCCCAGCAGCGCTACCGGAATCTTAAAGGCTACCCAAAACGCAATACGAGGGTGCAAAAATAACCCCAGTACGATCAATACCAGCAGAATACCTTGCCAGGCGTTATTCACTAAAGTTCCGATCGCACTGCTCAGTGAGATACTTTTGTCCTCAATGATTACGGCATCTACTCCCTCATGAGCCTCGTTGAACTGCGATAGGTAGTTGGCCACGTACTCAGCATTTTCCAGAATGTCTTCCTCGTTGCGACTGAATACCTTGAGGGTAACTGCCTGCTCATTGTTGATAAACGTGCGGTCGGGTTTGTCGGCAAACTGGTTTTTCACCTCGGCTACATCCTTCAAAAGGATTACTTTACCATCAGGCGTAGCTTTCACTACCGCGTTTAGGAGACCCTGGGCGTAGTAATTGCGACTATTAAGTCGGATAAGAATATCACGATCATTGGTTTCTATTTCTCCACCTGAAGCCTTGATATTGGTTTGCTGAATAGCTCGACTTACTTCCTCAAATGTTAATTGATAGGCCCGTAAGTCATGTTCCCGTACCCGCACTTCAATCTCCTCTTCTGGATAACCACTAATGGTAATTTGCGATAAGTCGGGGGAAAGGATCAGTTCGTCTTTAATATGCTTGGCGTAATCCTTCAGCGTGGTCAAACCCACCTCGCCGATCAAACTAAAGGTCATGGTGTAGTTAAGTACCTCTTCTTTAAGAATCACCGGAGTTTCTACCCCATCCGGAAAGGTGGTTATCCGATCCACTGCATTATTCACATCTTGTAACACTTCGTTAACATTGGCATCCTCCTCTATTTCAATTCGTACATTGCCATTGCTTTCAGTTGCGGTAGAAGTAACCCGCAGAATACCGTTAATATCCTGAAGGTTATCTTCTATTTTATTAACCACCTCTTCCTCAACTTCCTCAGGGGAGGCTCCTCGGTAGACGGTGTTGACGGTGATGAAGCTGACGGGTTCTGGCGGTAGAAAGTTAGACCGCATGGAGAGCATGGTAAATACTCCGACCACCACAATTAATCCGATAAAGATATTGACCAGTGCAGGCCGTTGGGCGAGAAATTCAATAGCCTTTTTCATACTACATACGTACTTTTTTACCTTCTACCGGCGTGCTGAATTGGTTGATGATCAGTTGATCGTTCTCAGTAAGGCCATCTACAATAATAGAGTCGCGTAGATACTCTAAGGGAGTAATGGGTTTGCGTACGATCACATTTTCTTCCAAAACCAGAACACTTTCGTCGCGCGACAGAGCGATTTGTGGAATAACAAACACATCTTCATAATTTCGGGTAGTAAACTCTCCTTCCAGATACATGCCACTCTTAAGAGAAGGCCCTTCCATCTGGAAGAACACCGGAATGTTCTGTGTTTGGGGATCTACGATGTCGTTGATACGGATTACTTTGCCGATCCAAGTACCAACTACTTCATTGCTATGAAAGGTAAGTTGATCGCCAACAGCTAGGTGAGTGGTAGCCTCCAAATTCACTCCAGCTTCTAGTTCGTAATCATTATTGCTGATGAGGGTGCCTAACAGTTGCCCCGGCGACACCATACCACCAATATCTACCTGAGCGTTCGTCACTAATCCGGCGTAAGGAGCCCGAATGGTGTATTTCCTTAATCGCTCTTCTTGCGCCTTAATTGAGTAGAAGGTATTGTACACTTGGTTTGAAGTGATAAAGTACTTTTCGCCTTCTGAAGAAGTTCCGGGCAGTGATTGTAGAGGCTGACCACTATCGTAGGCTTGCACGTAAGTAAGCCATTGTTGATAGTTATCGGGGTAGTCAGCTTTTAGATCAGGCATAATACCCGTGAGGATGTTAAGGAACGCGCTACGCTGAGCCTCTAAATTCAGGGCAAATTCCCGGGAATCGATGTAAAGTAGCACTTCCCCTTGCTTAAATGACTGACCAGCCTTAAAATTACTGGAGTTGGATAAAATTCGCCCTTGTACTTCAGCGAACAATTGAGTTTGATTTTTGGGAACTACCCGTCCACTGATAGGTACTTGAATAGCTTTCTCTCTGTTTTTTAAGGGAAGTAACTCTAGTGTGCTATGGCGCACGGCATTAGAAGCACTAGCGGCCTCCTTTCTACTAAATTCTTCGGAAGAGGCGTTAGCAGCTTCGCTTTCGGATTTAGTGACATACGAAATAAGGGTGATACTCAGAACTATTCCAAGTAGCCCTAGTGCGGTGAACTTCAGGTTTTTCATTACTGCGTTTTAAGATTTTTATAAAATGACTAACGGTCACTATTGCTTAATCGCAGTTTGGATCATTTTGTTTAGTTAAATAGGAAATTTTTTTAAACAAAATTAAAGAAAATAAACAATTGTCGCCCATTAAGTGAAGAGAATCAGTCAATTAGGCGAAAAAATAATTTTTATAAAAAATGACTGTCAGTCTTTTTTGGTGGCAGAAATGCCATCAGCCATTATCTGTACGGAGATATTGACCATTTCGTCTATAGGAGTATCATGAATATTTTGAATCAATTTCTGCTTGGTTTGCACAAACTGAATAACGCCAATATTGGTAGCCCAAATGACTCTGACTAATAATTCGGGATTGAGAGAAGGTTTAATCTCGCCTTTTTGTTGTCCTTCGGTAATAATATTTTCGCAGAACTCTTGAATTGATTGGCTGATCTTAGTGTATCCCTGAAAATCAATATTAAAATCAGGACGTTCAATATAGGCCAGTAACTCATGGTAGGCTAAATGAGTTTGATAATAGCGGTAGGCTGCCCAGCATATTGCTTTGAGCTTTTCTACGCTGTGGGTATGACTAGCGGTTGCTTGCTGAAAAATTTGTAGTAGAAGACCGATAGCTTTGGTACTAATCTCGGCTAAGATCTCGTCCTTACTTTTGAAATATTTATAGACTGTTCCTTTGGCAATATTAGCCCGTTCGGCTACCTGATCAATGGTAAAATCCTCAACGCCTACATCGATAAGTACCAAATCAGCCGCTGACAATATTTGCTGGCGACGCATCTCTGCTGATTGGTGTTTAGAGCCGACTTTCATAATGACTAACGGTCATAGTTGCTTACTATATACCGAAAATCAGCCTAAATGGTTCAGAATGCTAACGGTCTAGTATAAGAATAGTAGCGGATTTTCACGCATTAAATTTTCGGTTAAACACAGACCTTTTTTATATTCATTTACTTTTGCTTTAGCAATTAAACCGCTATTATTTTTATACATTGTTAGGGCAAGTTTTTTATTTTTTATGGAACAAATAATCTAATTCAATTTCAATTCGTGGTTTTTCAAATTTTTCGTCAGTTAATGGTGAAAACATAATTTTATAAGGTAATCTCAAATCTTTAAAAGTCTTGAAATACGCAATATAATTTTCTCTTTCAACATAGTCTCCTCTGTCTATTGATGAACCGTGAATTAAAAGAGTAGCTGTAATATTATCAATTTCTCCAGTTGAATTTTTTACAACGACAATATTTTCTAAATACTTTTCAATTGGTTCATTATTTGTAATTTCAACTTTATATTTTGAGCCTAAACTATCTTTTTCGATTAAAATTGCTTTATCTGTAGATTTGAAAAATGGAAGTGATTTAAACTTTTGGTATTAGATTCATAGGAATAGCTTCATACTCAGTAAGTTTAAGTGATACAAAGTATAGCATAAATTGTATCAAAAGCTGAGCAAATTATTCGTTTTAATGAATTGAAAATCAAAGCTTTAGCATAAATATTCTCTAAAAAGTTTAAATCACTTTATGGTAAAGAAACAACATCTCCAATTCTGTTCATTTTTCCAATATAGGATTTGATATCCTCATCAGTATTTAACCTTGGATATTCATTTTGAATCTCTCCATTCTGGTCATAAGTTCTTACGTATGTTTTTTTAATTCTTTCGATTTTGAAATATTGGTTGATTTTTTCTTGATAATCGAAAAATGAGTTTTTAAATTCTTCTGTGTTATATACTATCCACTCAGTTTCTATTTCTCCAAATAGGTCAAAACCTATTAAAGTCATTACATTATTCTGGATTGTGGAATAAGGAATTTTTAATCTAAATCTACCAAAGAGGTTTTTGCCTAATTTTCCATCATTATCTTTCAGTAGTTCCATATTCTCGAATAGTGTTCCATAAAAACTGAACTTATCGATTGTTTTATCAATCATATTTGAATAGTCAGAAAATCTAAAAAAATTAGTGTTCTTTTTGTGATTTACTATATCTAATAAATAAACATTATTTCTAGTTAAATCTATTGGGTAAATGTGTTTCGATGAATTTCCTCTTAAAATATAATGTTTAACAATTTTCTTTTTTTGAATTAATTGAAAATCATAAATGACATTGTTAAGTAAATATTTATTCCAAATTTCTCCTTGTTTTAGAGAGTCAAGGTTTTTGAATTCAGGATTTTCTGAAACTAAATTTTCGTAAGGGTCAAAAAATATAACTTTAAGTTCATAATTCTCAAACTCAAGTTTTTCAATTGTTTTAGATTTCTGCGCAAATGAAGTATTTACCCCGAATATTAAGAAGATAATTAATAGGATAAATTTTTCTTTCATAGTTCGATTTTGGGTTTTTTGGCAAATTTGCCATAACGGGAGCGTGGCTAGAGCTCGGATTTTGGGAAGAGACGAAGTATCTGGACAAGATATGAGTTCTAGCCGCCTGTTGTGCGACCGTACGAGCGAAGCGAGTATGTCGTAGCAACATGTGTATAAACAAACCTACGTAATAATATAGCATAAAACAAACTAATATAAGTTGTATTGTAAGCTTCCCTTAGTTAGGAACATTAGTAATTAGAGATTTCCAGTTGTAGTTG
>CAKZYA010000019.1 GCA_937883755.1 uncultured Flammeovirgaceae bacterium
TTACCCAAAGATACTGACACCTGTTTTTATTAAGTCAAGTCTCCAAACACGCTCTTAAAGTTTAGAGTACGTGTAGGGTTTTAAGCACCGTACTATTAGGCCTTATAAAAAACAGGATAAAAGGCGGAGAATGGCTTGTTCGTAGAAAATTTGATTGATGAGAACATTAAAATCAGTATCATATCCTAAGATTGATTTGAGATTAACTGTTCAAAAATTCAACCCCAAACCAAGAAAACTCAACCGTTACTATCAATTAACCTCCGTATCGCTTCCACCACCACTGGAAAACTACTAGAGCCCAGGTCGTTGCGTGGGCATCTCCCGGATTGTTAGAGAATAGCTGCTGTTTCAATTGTCTGATCTCTTCCACATCAAAAATGCCCTGCTCTTCTACGTAATTATCAGCTAGTAAATCGTTAGTGATAGTGTTCTTTAGCTCGGTGCGGAACCAGCCTAGCAATGGTACTTCAAAACCATGCTTGGGTCGCTGGTACAGTTCTTTCGGCAATATATCCCGAAAAGTATCCTGTACAATACGTTTTTTCATCTGACGGTTAATTTTACTTTCTTCCGGTAACTGAAAGGCAAACTCTACCACTTCATGATCTAAAAATGGAACTCGCACCTCTAAGCCATTTGCCATCGACATTAAGTCCACTTTTGTTAGCATATCATTAGGTAGCACTAGCTGGGTATCAGCTAGTAAAAACTGATTCATGCTTTCACCCGAAATAGACTCTAACCACTTTGTCCGACGATCATCAGCTTGCTCAAAAGCAAGTTGCTCTAGTGACTGACTACTCAACAAACGACTAGCTTGCTCTGAAGAAAGAAACGTAGCCCACTGCCAGTAGCGATCCTTAGGGCTTAGCTGCATTCCTTCGGAAAATCGCTGAAACTGACGAGCTTTGTTTGATAGCCAACCATTTCTGGATTTAGGCATTTGCTGCCAAAGTGGTAACCCCGAGGTCACCATTTTTTCCTGCCAGCCAGGGTGCATTGCTCGGTAAGCTGCCATATGCTTATTGTATCCCGAAAAAATCTCATCAGCCCCATCGCCCGAAAGGGCTACGGTTACCCGCTGTTTGGTTTCTTTACTTAGGATATAGACTGGTAAGGCGGAAGAATCTGCAAACGGTTCACTCAGATAGTTTAATACATCATGCAAGTGACGATAAAGATCATCGTTGGTCAGTGAGAATACAGTGTGATTAGTCTCAAACTTATCAGCAACCAGTTTAGCATAGCGGGTTTCGTCAAAAAATTTCTCATCACGGTAGCCGATTGAAAAGGTACTAAATGAATCTACGTGTTGCCTAGCCAATCCAGTGATTACCGAAGAATCAATGCCTCCGCTCAGGAAAGAGCCAAGTGGCACATCGGCTACTAGCCGACGCTGTACTGACTGATCAAGTAATTCTCGTAAGTGTTGCTGCTGCTGTTCGTAAGAGAGATTAGCTACTGATTGATCCGATGAGTTGAGTTGAAGCTCATAATACGTACCCACTCGTACCCGCTCTTCATTACCTTTCGCAACTTCCAGATACTGCCCCGGAATCAGTTTTCTCACATTCTTGAGAATGGTGTACGGTGCCGGAATGTAATTGAGTTGCAAATAATGATAGAGCGATGAATAATCTAGTTGTTTTTCTGCTCCGAAAGTAAGCATCGACTTTATCTCAGAGGCAAAGAAGAACTTATCTTCATCGTAGTAGTACAGCAATGGTTTAATGCCAAACCGATCGCGAGCCAACCACATTCGGTTTTCCTCCTTATCATAAAAGGCAAAAGCGAAAAATCCGTTTACTTCAGCTAGCCCAGATATACCACGGTGAATCAGCCAATACAGTAATACTTCAGTATCGGATTGAGAAACAAAGTCAATATTTGATCCGTCCAGCTTTTGCCGTAGCTCGCGGTAGTTGTAAATTTCGCCGTTGAAGACAATAGTATAACGTCCACTGGCATCCTTCATAGGCTGACTGCCTTCCCGCGACGTATCGATAATAGACAAACGGCGGTGCCCTAGTCCCACGTGATCTAACAAATCATGCTGCCCAAAATCGGGGCCACGCGACTCCAATGCATCCGTAGCCGCAGCTAACTTGATCATATGAAACTTACCTAGCTCGTTAAAAGCGTACAATCCGGTGATTCCGCACACAATTATTCAGTTGAAAGGTGATAATTAAAAATGGACAATTCTATTGGTTTTGCTTGCGATTTAGCAGGATTTGAGGGAATATCCTAGCTAAGTGACTTAGTGCTATTGTGTTAAAGTATTGTAGTGTAGGGAACATGAGAAAATTGATTAATTGTGGCTTAACCTTTGGTAGTAATCACTAATCATCTGTCTTTCTACCCTCTTCCCATCTTCTGACTTCGTGCGAGGCACTTCGCATTTTCAACCCTTTTACCATCAATCTTCATTACTCATTGAGTTTTTCAAACGATCCGCGACTTCAGCAGGTAGCGCAGCTTTCACCGTTACTGGAGCGACCCCAGCTTGAATGATACCAATCTGCTGAGCAGCTGCCCGCGATAAATCAATAATACGCTGGGGGTGATACGGTCCCCGGTCATTAATAATAACGGTTACTTCTTGTTGCGTAGCGGGATTAATCACTTGTACTTTTGTTCCAAAAGGAAGGTGACGGTGAGCAGCAGTTAAACTGTCGGGGTGGTAAAGTACTCCACTAGCGGTTGGTCTACCAGCGAGTGAGTTAGCGTAGTAAGAAGCCTTTCCGTTTTGAGTAAAATTATACGTAGGTTCTTCAGTTACCCACGATGAACATGCCAGTATCAGCAACCAGCTCCCTAAAAACCATCCGTTTAGCTTCATAATACAACCAAATTAACGGTGAAATCTTAGAGCGTATTTGAACTTTACCTTTTAGTTTTCTTATGGTTATTTTTCGCCTATTCTTCGGCTTTTTTTCAGACGATAGCTCCGGCTATCCTCCTCAAAAAGAGCCTCGTCTAAACGCAAAATTCCTCATAATAAATTCTAAAAATAAAATCCAAACACACTCTGAATTAAAATTGGTTGCGTAGTGATGAATTATGGGATATACTTATTTAATTATCTTTATCCAAGCGATAAAAAGCCGTAGGTTTACCCAGCTCAGTACGTTCTTCCACAAATTGCATACCTAATCGTTCAGCAACTTTTCGGGATGCAGCATGAGGGCTGTCGCAACTGGCAATTAGGTACGAAAAACCAGCTTCTTCAAACGCATAGTTAATAATTGCTCTCGATGCCTCGGTAGCGTAGCCTTCTTTGGTAGCAGTTTGCAATAATCCGTATAGTAGCTGCGGCTGATCTTCTTCAAAGAAATACCATAAACCTACGAACCCTAGGTACGTGTCATCAGTCTTCTGGGTAATTTTCCAAAGTCCCCAATGGTCATCGCGAAAATACTGCTCATTTTGTTTCAAAATTTCTTGAACCTGAGCTTCAGAAATAATTTCGTCATCCCATAAGAACTCACGGACAAAAGGATCGATAAACGTTTGGTGTAATAGCTCTTGATCAGCTTTAGAAAACGGGACAAGCTGTAACCGGGAAGTAAGTAGAATGGGATTCATCCGTCAAAGTTAGCTTTTAAATTTTGTTCGGCCATGGCTACTGTCTTAGCTACTCGCTTCTGACGGGTTTTCGGGCGTTTCGCACTGATGACCCACCATAAAATTCCCTTTTTGTAGGTTGGGGCAAAAGCAGTAAAGTACTCGTTAGCTAAAGGATTTGCCATCAAGGCCTGTTGTAGATCATCTGGAATTTCTAACGCTTCTACTGGATCATAGATTGTCCAATAACCGTTTTCTTTGGCGACTTCAATTTTAGCTAGTCCGGCAGCGGTTATGCTTCCGTTTTCCAACAATCGAGCTACTCGCTCTTTATTCAGCTTACTCCAAGGGCTCTTAATATTACGCGGCGAAAATAACTGCTTAAACCGTTCATCATCCAATTTATTAGGTACACTGTCAATCCAGCCAAAGCAGAGGGCTTCTTCTACAGCTTCATCGTAGGTAACGGTAGGTTTGCCCGAGTCTTTCTTGTAATACACCAGCCACACTCCATCAGAACTTGCGTAATTCTCAGCCAACCACTTACGCCACTGCTGTCGAGTCTCAGGATAGTACTGCGGAATGTCCCTACGAATTGCCATGCTAAATATTATGTTTCCGAAGGTTTTTTGGCCTCTAAATACTGCACTGATTGCCTAATTTCTTTTAGTTCTTGCTGAATATCACGTAACACTGGATTGGAACTAGATAGATTGCGCAGTTCTTCTTCCCGCAACCCGAAGCGGGAATCCAAGTAGCCAATAATAATAGAACCAACGATGAATAGTATGAATAAGATTGGAATAGAGATGTATATGTATTGAAAGATAAACTGCCCAAAGGATTGATCTCGAAAGGCCTCCATAAAAACAACGCCGATCATAAAAAACTGAATGTAGCCGATATACATCCGAGCCCGGTCAATGTACACTTTCCAGCGAATGAGCGTAGGTTTATTTAATTTAATGTGTGATAGCATAGGAGTTTCGTTTTTACCAAAATACGACGAAATACCCGAAAATTAGTTTATCGTAAGTATCCTTTCTTTTGATTTTGTAACTTCCGCAGTAAAGAATAATTATGAGTAACAAAATCATCCGGTGGGGCATGATTGGCGCGGGCGATGTAGCCGAAGTAAAAAGTGGTCCGGCCTTTCAAAGAGTAGAGCACTCTCAATTAGTAGCTCTAATGCGGCGTAACACTGAAAAGGCCGCTGATTTTGCTCGTCGTCATCAGGTTCCTGAGTGGTACGATGATGCCGCCAAGATGCTCGGGCAAGCTGACATTAACGCCGTTTACATCGCTACCCCACCCGATTCGCATCTAGAGTACGCCCTAATGGCATTGGAAGCAGGGAAAGATGTATACTTAGAAAAGCCGATGGCGATGAGTGTCGAGGAATGTCAAACTATAAATAAAGCCGTAGCCCAAAGTGGCCGTAAATTGGTAATAGCTCACTATCGCCGAGCATTACCGGCTTTCCAAAAAGTAAAAGATCTACTGGAAGAAGGGGCGATCGGCACTCCTAAACTAGCGTTGCTACGGATTTTGCAACCTGCTAAGTCATCCATCATCGCTCAAACTGAAACCAACTGGCGGGTACAGCCCGAAGTATCGGGGGGTGGACTATTTCACGATATTGCCCCTCATCAGATTGATTTGATGTTGAACTACTTTGGTAATCCAATTTCTTTCGCTGGCAATTCCCTAAATCAAGCTAATTTATATGAAGCCGATGATACGGTAAATGGTACTATCGTTTTTGAGAATCAGGTTTTGTTTCAAGGAACCTGGTGTTTTTCAGTGCCCGAAGCTTTTGCTCAAGAAGAAGTGCAAATTGTCGGCAGCGAAGGAAAAATTACGTTTACTTTTTACGGTAGCGAGATTCATCTTCGGCAGGGCGACCAGCAGCAAACATTCTCTTTTGATCATCCACCCCATATTCAACAACCCATGATTGAGCAAGTGGTTAGTTACTTTCGGGGCGAAGCCGGAAACCCTTGTTCGGGTGAGGTTGGGGAAGAGGTAATTCAGATTATGGAGGCTTTTAGTGCCTAAGATTTTATGACACTGAAAATCACTTATTTTAGAAAGTGAGTTAACATGAGAAGGGTCTATTTGCTACTTCTGGTATGGTTGACTACCACTATAAATGCTTGTACTCAGCCGTCTGACCAGCTAATTGCCGACCGCTTAGCATTCTGTGATTCTAATTTTCCTGAAAATTTGATTCCGGAATTAAAAGAAGAGTTTAATCAACTAGAGCAGTACTTTGTTCAGTCTGGATTACTTACGGATAAATCAGGGGAAAGCTACTATACTGTTTATCAGAAGATTAGTAAAGAAAATGATCTAATATTCAATAGGACTCAGTTTTTTCCAATACTTGATTCCTTAGATTATTTTCTACTGCAAAAGTGCTTCTACAAGTTACTTACTGAAAAGCAACTATTGGAAATGACCCCTCGCCATCTTAAAGCTACTGAAGCGATTGCTCAAGCTTACGAAGGAAATGTAACTCCTGGAATGATAACTAAACGAATTACAGATAGAAGTGATTTAAACTTTTGGTATTAGATTCATAGGAATAGCTTCATACTCAGTAAGTTTAAGTGATACAAAGTATAGCATAAATTGTATCAAAAGCTGAGCAAATTATTCGTTTTAATGAATTGAAAATCAAAGCTTTAGCATAAATATTCTCTAAAAAGTTTAAATCACTTTATAATCTAACACCCGATGACTTCAACCTGGAATACTACCGGATTTCTTCACTCCTGATATTTCATTACCTAACGACAACTTACATGCCACTCGATCAACCAGAAACGGATTTATCCGATAAGGAAGTACTGCTAATTGAAATAAACGGAGATCAAATTACTGCCTCGAGCAAACCGATAACAATAAATCAACTTACAGATGTAATTAATGACTTCACCGTCGAATTTTCAGACAAAAAAGTGATTAAAATTGTCTCCACCCGAGACACTGGATACGATCTTCACCTTAGAGTGATAGATCTCGCTAATGCGACTTTTGATGAACATAGGAATAAATTGGCTCAAGAAAAATTTTCTACTGAATATTCAGCATTATCGGCTCAGCAAAAGCAAGAGATTGATGATACTATACCTAAGAATATTATAATAAGTGAGCCACAATAACTAGGAAATTATTGGTTATCAGGAGCTGTATTTCCTACCCACTATGTTCTACCACAATTCCTTCATTGGCTATCTCCATTGATTCAATTACTACTTCGCTGGCTGATGCTTTTAAATCAGACCAGGTAACTTTTACCGGAAAAGCGTTGCGTACCTTCCAAACGACCACTGGCTCGTGGGCTTCATTTAGTAGGCTGATGATAATATCCCTTCGTTCAACCTTGTTCAGGGCAATGGAATTCCACCAATCGTAAAACTCATTATCACCCGAAACTACACCACGTTTTAAGATGATATTACTGAACTTGGGACGTCCCGGCATCTTAATTGATCCGTGCTCAACGAGACTACCTTCGCGGTACTCAATAACTTCAACATCAAAACTTAGGTTCTGTACTTCAGAAAAGCCTATTCTCGTCCCACCCCAATCTACCTGAAAATGAAATTTTGGAAGCGGATACTGTGCCATATTTTTACGGTTTTAAAATGATAGGTAAGTCGTGGTATATCGCTAAATCGTGGATAATTTCTTTCTTGAAGAATTTTCGCTCGGCATTGTAACAGAGAATAGTAAACTGAACGATGGTTTTCTCGAGAGTACTCAAAAACTGGGATGCTTCATCAATATACAGCAAAAATTCTTTCTTTGGGGCAAAGTAGGCGAGTTTCCGAAAGAGATTGATTTGTGCTAAATCCTTCGACTGATTTAAGGCTAAAATTGGCTGACTAAAATTAACTGATACATCATATGCTTCAGCATCAGAAATGTTAGCAAAACGGAGATATAACTTCTCTCCTACTAATACAAAATCAATAAGCAAGTTAGGCAGCTGCCGATCCATTACCATTGGGAAAACGTGGTTGCTCATTAAATATACGCATCCGAGCAGAATAATACCACTTCTTATAAATAGTCATCATATGACTCGTAATCCTCTGGGACTTGCGTAAGTTTCATTTAAAGACGTAAAACTGTTACTCAATAGTAAATCCTATTATTGCGAAAGACTTTTATTTTTACAGTTTCTTGAACAGAATACCTACGATAAACATTATTACTTTTAGACTTATTAATCGCACAAATAAATCTAACTATGTACAGCGTAATTATTCGCGATCACATGATGATTGCCCATTCATTAGATAGTGAAGCCTTCGGTCCGGCTCAGAAACTGCACGGAGCTACCTACGTAGTAGATGCCGAATTTAAGACTGAGCAGTTGGATGAAAATAATATCGTTATTGATATTGATATTGCTACCAAAGAATTGCAAAAAGCACTGTCTCCTCTCAAGTACCAGAACCTGGATAACTTAGAACAGTTTAATGGCAAACTAACCACTACTGAGTTTTTGGCAAAATATGTTCACGACACGATTAGCAATGCTGTTCGCAGTCGGTTTAACGGGAGCTTGAAAATCACATTGGGCGAATCGCACGTAGCCTGGGCTACTTATGAAGCTCCTATAAAGTAATCTATACTGTTTGCTACTAAGGCAGACTATCTTAACGAACGTAGAACACCAATATATTCTTGACTAATATTACAATGAAAGAATACTTTCGCCGTCCTCTTTTTTTCCTTTTACTTTTTATTAAGCTAATAACGGGTCTCTCTGTAGTAGCTCAATCAACAGTAGCTATCCAAAATATTGGTTCGTCGAACACTGATCAAGCTATTATCAATAATAGTGAGAGATATGATGTTAAACCGGATCAACTTTTATCGGTTGATGCACTATTATCAGGAACACCCGAAGAAGTAGTACAGCGACAGCTCAACGCTTACAATGCCCGAGATATTGATGCTTTTCTTGCTACCTACTCTGACAGCGTGGAAGTTTGTAACTTTCCTAACCAACTTTCCATGAAGGGAAAAGAAGAAATGCGGGTTACCTATACCGGATTATTTGAGAGAGCACCTAACCTGCACGCTGAAATAAAGAATAGAATAGTCATTGGAAATAAAGTGATTGATGAGGAATGTGTGCGAGCTGGCGAACGCTTTTTCAGTGCAGTAGCCATCTACGAAGTAGCTGACGGAAAAATTATACGAGTAACGTTTGTTCGAGGCTGATACGGGTAGAAGATAAAAACCTACTCCCTGCTCAGAATTATCTACGAAGATCCAATAAAGTAATGCGCCTGCCTTGGTACTTTGTGCTACCGAAAGAAAGAAGCCAACCTTCGGGTGGGAATATTTATAATGAGCGCATTATTCAGGCACTCCGGCAAGCAGAACAATCGGTAGAAATTATTTCAGCAAACGATTACCTACGAGCAATTTATCAAGGTCAGTCAGGTACTTATTGGGTAGATACTCTGATCTTAGAATCTATCCGGGAAGTATTATTACTACAACCATTCCGGGCACGTTCACTGCTTATTGCTCATCATCTGGAAAGTCTAGCTCCACCCGCAGGACAATCTGCCAAAGACCTTCGGGCAAAAGAGAAACCCTGGTTAGACTGGTTTCAGGGTTTTTTAGCAACTAGCCACTTCACAAAAGCTTATCTCTTAGAACAGAGAGTTTCTCAATCCATTATAGTCGCTGAGCCGGGTACTGATATTTCTGCCAACAATATTCCCGATCGGGATACAACTACCATTCGGGTTCTAATAGTCGCTAATTTAGTAGAGCGGAAAGGTATATTACCTTGGTTGAAATGGCTAGCAAAGAACCTGAAAGACCGTGATCAATTCTCGCTAACGATCGTGGGGCGAACGGATATTGAGCCAGCTTACGCTCAATACTGCCAGTCTACGATAGAAAATCACCCGATGCTGCGTAAACAACTCCGCTTAGTCGGCAGTCAGCCCTCGCACCAAATGGCTGCTTTTTATCAGAAATCTAATCTATTTATTTCAGTTGCTTCTATGGAAACCTTCGGGATGGCATTACAAGAAGCTCGGATGTATCGCCTGCCGATATTAGCTCTGGAGGGAGGATATAGTGCCCATCATGTTGAGGCAGGAGACAACGGGTACGTATTTAACAATGTGCTTTCGCTGGGAGATTTTTTCCTGAATTTGATACGGGAACCCGCAAAATTTACTACTTTATACCAACGAACCCAACAGGATTCGGTCACTTACTCAAGTTGGTCGCAAACTGCCCGTTCGCTCGTTCAGCAATTTGATCAATTTTTTCGCTATGCACCTTAACTATGATGACCCAATCGCCTGGCTCGACCATCGATACACCTGCGACGTGCAAGCCCGTAACGCCAGCATTGAGAAGAAATTTGTTTCTTTTTTTAACCCCCATGAGTCCGTATTACATATCACTGACGTTGGAGCGGGCACAGCTACCAATGTATGCTACTATTTTGATAAACTAAAACATCAGCAAGAGTGGACGTTGATTGAACGATACGATTTTCTACTGCAAGCAGCTCGTGAACGACTGAGAAAACTTGCTGAACAGCAGGGGTATTTATGGGATGAACAATCGGATCGGGTCCAACTCATTGATAATAATAAAAGAGCAACTATTCGGTTTGTTAACGGAGACGTAGAGCATTTGGAAGAGCTGACAGATATGGAGCAGACCGATGTACTGGTTGCCAATGCTTTTTACGACCTTATTTCTTTCGATCAGTTTGATGCCCTTATTGGTAAGATTGCTCGCCACAACATCGCTTTTTTGTCTACCCTTAATTACTACGAGACCTCATTCTACCCGTTTCAAGAAGAAGATCACCAGGTTATGCGCTGGTATCATATGCACATGAAGCGTCCGCAGCCCTTCGGTATTGCTATGGGTGCTGACTGCTGCGAAGAAATGTTGGACTTGCTTACCCAGCATCACCTCATGATTGAGCAGGAGAGCAGTCAATGGCACCTAAAGCGAAGTAATACGACGATGCAGCATTATATTTTGCATTTTATAGAAATTGCTTTGGCTGAGCTGAATCTGACTTTTGAAGAACAAGACCTGTTCAGCCAGTGGTTAAAGACCCGCAAAAAACAACTACACGATCGCTCTCTGGAAATCATTGTTGACCACAACGATATTTTCGCTACCGAGTAGTACTACTTTTCCCAAACTACCGAAGTAGGCCTATAATGCTTCATCTCCTGAATATTATTATAGTAAGGGCGAATATGCCCTAAGAACTTACTAAAGTCGCTGCTTTTGCGGAAGCCATTCAAATGGTCTTGCGTGGATGTCCAGGTGATTCTTAAAATGAAATTGTTGGGTTCTTCTTCGCCCTGTGTCAAATCATAACCCAAACAAACTGGTGAAACTTGAAGAAACTCAGCTGCCTTAGCATAATCGCTTAGAAATTGCTCATGCTGGCTAACTGGTATAGTATAGCGAATATATTCAATACTCATATTAGAAAAATTGGAGGTTAAGTCGTTGCTAGAGGAACTTCCCATAAACAGGAATAAAAAGCCAAGATAAATAGGCGCAGACAGAAGATACATAACCTTGTTATTTTATTGCTTTTATGATATATAAGAGCCGTCCGCTTCACCCTGGCCTATTCGTATACGGATGAGGTGATGGTAGACATTTGTTTTACGTTTTTGCCTATTTTTAGCTTAAGGTAATAGCTTCTTTTTGCAAAAGAAAGAACGGACTGACAAGACTGTAACGGACATTCTAGTCTGTTTTGGTGATTATCAGCAAATTAAAGAATCGTCTATGCAGAAAAACGGAGAAAATTTTATAATTGAGGTGACCGGTAAGAGTTACTACTGTCCCGTTGAACTTTCAATGGATGTGATCGGCGGAAAATGGAAGGCTGTTATTCTGTGGTACCTCATAGATAACACCTTACGATTTCACGAGTTGAAAAAAGAAATTTCTTCCATCTCGGAGCGAGTGCTAACTCGCGAGTTGCGTCAGTTAGAAAACTATCGTCTTATCAAACGAAAAGTATACCCAGAAGTACCACCTCGGGTTGAGTATTGCCTAACGGATTTTGGTAAAAACCTGATTCCGCTGCTTAATCAAATTAGTAAGTTTGGTGAGACTTATGCCAAGAACTACGGAGAAATCAGAAAAGATTCTTGAACATACTTGGACAATTATAAGTCACTAGTTTTCCACGAACTGCGAATATCTACTATGAAAGAATAGAGGATCATAATAATAGCAGCAACGAGACACGGAACGTATGCCCAGGCAGGAAATGCAAAAGGTGCCAATAGTGTTCCCATCATCCACATTCCTACAAAGCGGCGTCGAAACGAATAGCCTACTGGAGTAGGCGGCTTATCAACGTAAGCCAGAATGATTACATAACCATAACGCAGTAAACCGGGTAACAAGACCCAACTACTGGCCAGACCCGAAATAACTATTATGACTCCAAAGGCCAACACAAAAAACGCATCGACTTCTTTGTCAAAAACATCACCAAACTCGGAAGTAGTCTGATACTTGCGGGCGTAGTAGCCGTCTAGGCCATCTAACACTAGTACCAAAATGCCCAATACCAAAATAGCGTAAGAATGTAGTTGCGAACAAAACCCAACTAACATCGCAATTCCTAACCACCGCACTCCCGTCAGCGTATTCGCAACACCACCCATCAATCCAAACATCTGCCATTGCTCTCGATGCCAAAGTACCCAGCTAATCACGCTGATTACCGAAACCCCCAGAAACCAAAACAGAGAATTTGTAAGCACGAATAAAAAAGCCGCGAATATCATCGCCAGTGATAAAAATTTCACACTCGTCTCCAGCGAGTGCAGGGCAATAGTAGGTTGACTCATCAAACGTAATAGGTGTAAGTTGTGAAGTGTAAAGTACACCCACTAGGTTGAAAATGCAAAAAGTTAGGATGTAGGAACTATAATGCCTAGCTGATGACAATTTATCCGATTTACGGTAAAAAAAGTGACGGTTTCCAGTTACTGAACTGTCTACCGCCACTTAGATATTTACTAGTCTTCTTTACAGTACTTAAGCCAGTTTCATGCTCACGCCTTTTTTACTGAGCATGTCTTCAGGCCAAAAGGTGCGTAGAGTGGGCAAAAACTGACTAAGCTCGTCAGTACAAATACTCCAGCAAGAACTAAGAGTACAATACCCACAGTCCCGGTTAAAATACCAGTGAAATAAAGGGTTGCAATCACTGCGGCAATTATTATTCGGATAATCCGGTCGGCTGATCCCATGTTTTTTTTCATGATAATAGGTTTTTAATTTGACAAATACTGAACGAGCAGTACGGTACCTGTCACCAACGCAATGCAGGTCAGACAAACCAATAGAAATTTTACTGCTTTATTGTTCATGCTTTTTGTCAAAACTACTCATAGGGTAGCTGCTATGCAGTGACCATTGTCACCACTACAGTATTTTTATACTATTAGTACCTTGTACTACTTTTCCTTCTTTCTCGAGTTTTTTCATTATTCTGCTTATTACCTCCCGAGCGGTTCCTAGTTCATTGGCAATCTGACGATGCGATATTTTCAGTGGGTTTTTGTTGGTCAAGCTTACTTTTTCTTTTAGATAATCGTACAGTCGTTTATCCATCTTATCAAACAACAGGTGATTGATGGTTTCAAGCAATTCGCTGTACCGCAGATTGTACTGCTGAAAAAACAAAGTATTAATATCTGGGAATTGCCGAGTCCAGCTACTGACTTTATCAGCTGGAAGCAGCAAAGCCGTAGTATCTTCTTCGGTGTATGCAAACACTTTACTAGGCTCATTCTTCAAACTAGCCGAGAATGACATGATGCAACTTTCATTAGGCTTGATATAATACAGCAGTAGCTCCTTCCCCTCGTAGCTAGTAAAAACCCGGATTAATCCTTTTAAGACAACCGGAACCACTTTTACGTACTGCCCTTCTCTAAGTATCTCAGTGTTTTTCGGAATGTCTTGGGTAGAGCCCGAAACCATTATTTCTGAGACCAGATCAGGATTTAAACTTGACAGGGCACGAGATATGTCCGGTTTTGTAATCATTTATCTTAGGTCTTATGGCTAACACTCAAATACTTATACCTCCCTCCTCAAAATCTCTAGTGGTGGATTGTTGACAATACTACGACTATTAGCTAGTCCGATGAGTACCGTCAGCCCAGTGATGGCCAAATATACTAACAGCACTACCAGCAATGAGGGAGTAAAGGGAGTTTCAAAACTGTACTGAGCCAACAGCCATCCACCGAGTAAGGCGATACCGATTCCGGCTAACGAGGCCAGGCTGCCCAAAAAGAAATATTCCAGTACATTAATACCAAAAATTTGTTTTCGGGTTGCCCCAATCGTTCGCAATAATACACTTTCTTGAATCCGCTGATATTTGCTGATAATGACCGAACCGATTAGTACAATGATTCCGGTGATAATGCTGAAGAACGCCATAAAGCGAATGACAAAGGCGATTTTATTCAGAATATCATCCACCGTTTGCAGAATCAACTTGAGATCAATGACTGATACATTTGGATATTGCTTCACTACGGCTTGCTGAAAATCCGCTGCCGTTTGGTCGGACTCTACTCGGGTGATAATGACATGAAACTTAGGGGCTCGCTCTAGCACTCCAGTTGGGAAAAGTACCAGAAAGTTGGTCTGTACCCGCTGCCAGTCCACCTTACGAATGCTACCTACGTAAGTATCAATTAGCGCACCCTGTACATTGAAAGTCACTTTATCACCAATATCCACCTGCATAGATTCTGCTAAACCATCTTCCAGTGAAACAAAAACTGAGTCGTTAGGACTATTTACTGAACTGACCCATTCACCTCGCACAATTTCTTCAGAATCAATCAGGCTGTCGCGGTAAGTAACCCGGTACTCGCGGTTAAGCACCCAACCCCGCACTTGATCGGTGGTGTCTTCCTTAATCTGAGTTACAGTACGTCCTTCCAAACCTCCCAACCGCATCGTTACAACCGGAACCTGTTGGATGAGTGGTAAATCAAACGATTGAGTTAACTGAGCCAATTCTTCTTCCTGATCGGATTGAATATCAAACAATACCATATTCGGCTGATGCTCGCTTCCAGTGAGCGCAACTTTATCAATGAGCACTTGCTGCACAAAAAACAGCACGCCAATCAAGGCGGTGCCTAACCCAATGGTAACGATCAGCACCAGCGTCTGATTATTGGGGCGATACAAATTAGCTAAGCTCTGTCGCCACAAATAGCTCCAGCCTGTTGGAAAGAACTTTCTAACTGCCAGCATGAGTAAACGAGCCATACCGCCCAGAATCAGAAAGGCGATGAAAGTGCCACCAGTAAATAGTAAAGCATCTAACCAATTATTTAGCTGAAAGTACGAGAACAGAAAGACAAACACAGCAATTAACCCAAAGACCAAGAACCGCAATGGGTCAGGTGATTGGTCACTCTCAAACGAAGCTCGCAAGGTTCGTAGCGGAGATACTTTCCGCACCGAGAGTAATGGCAATAAGGCGAATAGCACGGCAATCAGCAGTCCGGTAATAATTCCCTGGAAAATGGCTGACCACGAAAGCGCAATATCTACTTCGACTGGGATAAAATCAGCAAATAATTCTGGTAACACAAACTGAATAGCTGTTCCTAGTGCTGCCCCTACAATGGCTCCGAGTAGCCCCATTATCGTAATTTGAACTAGAAAAATCCAGACTCCGTAAGAGCCTTTCCCACCTAAGCAACGCAGAACTGCCACTGAGAGCACTTTTTCCCGAAGATAAATATGTACGGCACTAGCTACCCCCAGGCAGCCTAACAGCAAAGCGATAAATGCTACCAGATTCAAAAACCCAGTCAGGTTCTGGTAGCTCTCGCCAATTTCTTCTTTGCGTTCATCTACGGTATCAAAACGAATTTCCTCCTCTTGTAGAAACGGCTCAATAGTTTCTTCCATCAGTTGAGCTACATTGGCTCTATCTGGAAATTTGAGATACAGCTTGTAGTTAACCCGGCTGCCTTTTTGCAACAATCCCGTTTCTTCCAAATACGAAAGAGGAATATAGACGGGTGGAGCTACGGTAGCGGCAATACCCGGCTGACCCGGCACTTTATGAATGCTGCCGTCCAAGGTAAAAGTAAGCTCACCAACTTTTATTGGATCGCCCGCCTGGGCATCAAATTGTAGCATCAGCGTATTATCGGCTAAGGCCTCCTGCCCGGTTCGAAACGACCGACTAGCTTCTACTGGCTTCGTTTCAATGGCTCCATAATAAGGAAACTCTCCCTCTAAGGCTCGCACTTGTACTAATCGCGTCCCACCACTTTCGGGAAATAGCACCATAGAAGCGAAGCTAATTTCTTCAGATTGTTCTGTACCTAGCGAGTCAAAGAAGGTGCGTACAGTATCGGTTATTGGAAAGCGACTTTCCACAACCAGATCAGCTCCTAGCAACTTTTTTGCCTCGCCGTCAATCTCTCGTCGCATATTATCGCCAAAGGAGTTAATCGCAACTAATGCCGCAATGCCCAGCACCATACTACTCATGAACAGCAGCAAACGCGAGCGATTCTTACGGCTATCACGCCACGCCATCTTTAAAAACCAAGAGAAGTTCATTTTGTACTAGTTGAAAGGTTTATCCCGGACGAGTTCCGGGGGGATAATTGAAAATTGGTAGTGAGCAAATTGTATTCATAAAATATGCTCTCAAAAGAGGACTTCAGGGAGTTTTGGAATCAGTGTTTGGTCACTCTACTAGCATTTGCCCATTCACTGCGATTCCAATGAGGACATCTCCCACCGATACTGCCAACCTCTAAATCTGGATCGTGGGATTGTAACATACAAATCAATCGCTGATCTACTAACAGCCAATCCCAAGCAACTGTCGAGATCGTATCTAGCAATGCCTCACTAAATTGTTTATTATCAGAATAAAAACTATCAAACCGACGAAATACAATAGCTAGACCTCTGTATCTCCGATCAAACATATCGTCTAAACAGTCTCTAAAAGCGTTGAGGTTCTCACCGTAATATTCTGGAAAATCAAAGTTCTCTTGGAGGTGCTTATGAACTGTCTTTGAAGTCCATTTAAACATATTCATATCTAAAACCTGATATCTCAGATTATATAGTCCGTCTATATCTTCGTTCAGTATATCCTGACTAAAATATTTTACTACTGATCCACTACGAAGAAGTAACCAATCTAAACTTGCACTTTCATCATAACTACTATTGCTACTTGCCATCTCTCTTTTAAAAGGTTATTAGTTTATTGTTTGTACCATTCGTCCTCAGTTGGTTCGTAGAAAGGTGGTTTCGCAATACCTCTAAATTTCTGAATAATCGCTATCTTTTCTTCTTTGGATTGGACTTTATCATCAGCATTTTCAAATTCCTCTGGCAGTTCAATTGTCAGAGTACGTCCTTTGATCTTTGTCTTTACTTTATATGCTTCTAACCTCATATTATACCGCCTTCCGATTCACCGTACTTTCCACAAGTCTATCCTCTATCAATCGCCCACCTTTGATGCGGAGTATACGCTGGGTTTTCTCGGCTAATGCCAAATCGTGCGTAACGATGACTAGCGTAGTTCCGGCTTCTCGGTTGAGATCAAAGATTAGAGATTCGATATGCTGTCCGGTTTCTTCATCTAAGTTGCCCGTAGGCTCATCGGCGAATAATATTTTCGGTTGGTTAGAAAATGCCCGAGCTATGGACACTCGCTGCTGCTCACCTCCTGAAAGCTGGCTAGGATAATGATGTTGCCGATCCGCCAGCCCAACTTTATCCAGCAACTCTAATGCGTAGCGGCTCACATTAGTTTTACCTTGTAACTCTAAAGGAACCATCACATTCTCGAGAGCAGTAAGTGTAGGCATCAGATTAAAACTCTGAAAGATAAAACCCACGTGTTGGCCTCGAGCCTCAGCTCGCTCGTCTTCACTAAGATTATCTAAAGTCACTCCATTCAAAATTACCGAGCCAGAAGTCGCCCGATCCAATCCGGCACATAGCCCCAACAAAGTAGTTTTTCCGCTACCCGATGGCCCCACGATAGAGCAGGTTGCGCCTGTTTCTAGAGAAAATGAAACATCGTGCAGCACGGTAAGTTGCCGACTACCACTTTGATAGGTTTTACTAAGATTTTGTATTTGTAAGATAGAATGACTCATACTACTTTTTCAGGGAGTATATTGATAACTGAATAAAGGATACTTCGTTAGTAAGTTACGATAAGTATCAACAAAAGATTTTGCACCTATGCGATTTGCTGCTCTAGTTTTTATCTGGCTAACTGCTTTCATAAGCTTTTCCTGTCAACCACCTACCGAACAGACTTCAACAGAAACGGATTCGCCAACGGTTGAAACCAAAACGGCTACTGAAGAGGAGACGGATAAACCTGTCATTTTATTTTTCGGTAATAGTTTAACGGCGGGTTACGGCCTAGATCCTTCAGAAGCATTTTCGGCAGTGATTGAAAGGAAAATAGATTCCCTAAAGTTAACTTATCAAGTGGTAAATGCTGGTTTGAGCGGGGAGACTACTGCTAGTGGCAATACCCGTTTGGATTGGGTGCTAGAGCGTCAGCCGGTAGATATTTTTGTGTTGGAGTTGGGAGCCAACGATGGTTTACGGGGAATCAGCCCGGAAGAAACTTACAAGAACCTGAACGCAATGATTGATAAGGTGCAGGCAACATATCCCGAAGCTCAAATTATTCTGTCGGGTATGATGGTTCCACCTAATATGGGATCGGAGTATGCCGCCGAGTTCCAGAAAATATTTCCTGAAGTGGCAGAAAACCAAGAAGTGGCACTGATACCGTTTCTATTAGAGGGTGTAGCCGGAGAATCGGAACTAAACCTGCCTGATGGCATCCACCCTACTGCCGAAGGCCAACAGATCGTAGCAAATAACATTTGGGAAGTGCTCTATCCGTTGCTGGAAACCGAAAGTTAGTGTCCCTCGGCTTTAGATATTTTTCTTGCTTGCCAATCTTCTTCCAAAATAGCGTATTCGTAGTTATCGACCCATTCGCCCCGAATAGGTAACACTTTTCGTTTACTTCCTTCCTGCTGCATTCCCGCTTTTTCTAACACTCGAGCAGAAGCAACATTTTCGGTAGCACAGCCGGCTTCAACTCGATGCAGATGTAACTCTTCAAAGCTAAATCTAAGTACTTCATTCAGAGCCTCAGTCGCTAAGCCCTGTCGCCAAAATTCAGGCAGCAGTTTATACCAGACCGTTCCCAAACGGAACCGTTCTGCACCCAAATCCAGTGCAACCAACCCAACAAAACTCTTTGATTTGTTATCAGATATTCGCCAAACGAAGTGTTGGTTAGGTCTATCGAGCTGTTGCCGAAGCCAGTGCTGTATAAGATTGTGAGTTGCCGCTTTATCCTTAGGGATACCTAAAGTATTGTAACGATCAGTTTCAGGCAGAGAGTGTAAGTAATGAATATCGTCCAGATCATCCATGGTGATCATCTGTAAGGAAAGCCGGGAGGTGGTTAATTTAGTTAACAATTAGATGAAACTGCTTTAAAGAATTGAATGCGAATGAAAAGAAGCATTCTAATTATTTTTCCCATATTTTCTTAATCAGCTTCACTGGTTTCAAGTCAGAAAAGTTGATTCCTGAATTAGGAACACTGATTTTCTTTCCAGTAATTAGTCTTTCTCTCTCACATTGGGTCATTTCCGCTTTCCAAAGCTGTTCCTCACTAATAGGCTGAACTAAATTAGCTCCTCCATTATGTGGATGCTGAATATAATTTTCAGGAGGATGTGGTAACTCTTCTTTACACTCATTAGAGCATAAATTAGCTAATAGAGGCACAACATCAGTTCCAATCAGCAAAGTAATCCAAAGCTGATTAGTCTCTCCGTATGTTATTTCTTTTTCGCATACACTACATCTTAGCACTCTGCCACTATATCGTACCGGATTGTGTTCTAAACGAGGAAACTTCTTGCGAGTCTTGAAATTTCCGTAGAGTGCGCGCGTACTAATTCGACTATCCTTCAGATTTTTGCATTTTGTTATTTCATAAGGTAGCCAGTGTAAATCGTAAGAAGTATAGAGGTCAAGATACTCTAACGAATCCATCTGACCAACCTCTGGTGGAAGTCGCTTTAATTTGCTCCCATAAAGTCCTACCTTCTTAACCTTTTTTAGTTTTGAAATTGATTCTGGTAGAGTATAGATCTGAAAAAATAAATCTTTTCCAAGCTCCTCGCTTGGCACAAATTCGTCCGATCCAATTGCTTCAATTTGATCAATATAGTCACATAAAGTTCTCCAAGCTACCGAGTTTCGATCCTGTACATCATTCAGTATCTTAGGTATTCGATCGCTCATACTAGAAATTCATCTCACTGAATCAACTCCAGCCGCTTTTTTAGCGTACGAAGCCGCACGAATTGGTCACCGTCAAAATCTTGCTCGTTAAATTGGTGCTCTACTAATTTCTGATATAGCTCCTGCATTCCTTTTTTCAGAGTGTATTCCAATTGAAAACCAGGTAGTACTGAATTGAGTAGGTCAAAATTCACTTTGTAGTTACGGGGGTCTTCGCCTACTTCTCCGGTGTAGACAATTTCGGCATCAGGTAATAGTTTTTGCACTTCATCGGCCACGTCTCTCACCTGATAATTTTCTTCATTACCCCCTACATTGACGATTAGATTATGCACTTTACCGCGAGGGGCTTCTCCTAAAGCCACAAAAGCCCGGGCAATATCCTTACAGTGAATCAGCGGACGCCAGGGCGAACCATCACTTTTAATAGCAATATTGCCTTTAGATACCGCACAGGCTAGCAGGTTGTTCACGACCAGATCAATACGAAGCATGGGTGAATGTCCGTAGGCAGTAGCATTTCGTAAAAAGGTTGGCGAGAAATTTTCATCGGCCAAGGCAGAGATGCGCTTTTCCGATTCAATCTTAGATTTAGCGTAAGCGGTGAGTGGGTTCACCGGGTCGCTTTCATCCATATCTAATTTAGCCCCTTTTCCGTAGATGGAGCAACTGCTAGCAAATAGAAAACGAGATACTCCCGCTTCTTTCGCCAACTCCGCTAGCTTCACCGAGCCTTCCAGATTGATCTGATACGTTAACTCAGGATCAATATCTCCCATCGGATCGTTAGACAAGGCCGCCAGGTGCATCACCGCATCGTAACCCTGCAAATGTTCCACTGAGAGATCGCGCACATCGTAGCTATGTTGTTGGTCAGGCAAAGTCATCTCCTCCCAAGCGGTTCCCTGGTAAAGGTTAATATCGTAGCCAGTAACCGTATGCCCATTCGCTTTCAATAGTGGTACCAGATGAGCACCAATGTATCCATTATGTCCGGTGACTAATACGTTCATGGTATATTATTTAACATGTGAAAAATAGCCGTAGCCTCTTCTTGAAAACGTTGGGTGAGGGAGTAGTTGATAATTGATTTTAGCTTCTGGGCACTTACTTGCAAATCATCGGGGTACTGAGTGGTATCCTGCTCATTCGTGGTAATGGGTAATTGTTCACCGTACTCTTTCTGATAAGCGGCTTGCACTTCCTGGGCTACATCTAGCATAGAAAACGTTTGCTCACCGCAGATATTGAATGTATCATTCGGGGCTTGGGAAAGTTGCATCACTTTTTCTACAATCTGGCAAACATCGCCCATCCAAATGAAATCACGAGTAGCTTTCCCGTTAGATTTGAGTACAATCTTTTTCTCAGTGGCTGCCATCCGCGCCAGATCATTCAGTACCAAATACCACTTAGAAGAATCATAATCTTTGGGGCAGCCGTAGCTATTGGTCAACCGGAAAATAGTGTAGGGTAATTGTTGATTGGCGTGAAACTGCTTTACGTAGTATTCAGCAAACAGATGGGTAGTACCATAGTCGTTTTTGGGTTCGGGAGGCAAATCCTCCGTAATCAATCCGCTACGCCTACCGTAAATCTGAAAAGTGGAAAAGTAAACAAAATGCGGTTTGGCCTCCGAGTAATTAGCAAAGTGCTCCAGCAAATTGCGAGTGCCCAAAGCATTTACCAGCAAAGCATCCCGTGCGAAATTGGGTTTGAAGTAATCATTAACACTAGCAGTGTGAACTATAACATCGAACTGGTACGGGCTTAGTGCCGAATTCACTTGCTCAGAATCAGAAATATCGCAGGTAATGAACTTGAAACTAGCTTCGGATAGAATATTTCGTTGCCGGCTGGCTAGTACAAATACTTCGTAATCCGGCTGTTTGGCAAAATAGTCAGTGAGCCAACTACCGAGGTTACCGAGTCCCCCAGTGATGAGTAGTTTCTTCATACAGTGTTTTTTCAAAAAACTTCAGCCCAAATATGAACATTTTTATCTTGACACAAAAGCAAATCATCACTCGCTATCGCGCCAAACGGTGGGCACTAAAAAAGTCAATTGAACCACCAAGCAGAAAGTACAAAGAAGGTCTTCCAGACCGGGATACGATTAGGTTAAGCACCTGCAGCTATCCGCCTCTTCCTTAACCAAAAAAACAGTAAAACAGAGGCCAGGGCAAATACTAGCCCGAATAAGAATCCTTTAAAAGTATACTTTATCGTCTGATTGGTATCTATATCGTGCCGATGATTCCAAAACTCAACAATCTTTCCGTCTTCAATTCTAAACACATTAATGATCGGAATTTTACCTTCACCAATAAAGATTTTGCCTACTAGCGTTTCAGGTCCAAAATCACTAATCCAGCGAGTGGCAACCAGGTTTCCTTCGGCTATTTGATAGTCAATCTTGCCGTTCAATCGTCCGTTTTCCCAAAAGAAATCAGCAATCTCTTTTTGTCTAAAAGCAACTTCCCGGCTATTTTTTCGGTCACCAATGTCGTGGGCAGTATACGTTTCAGCTACGTACTTATTATACTGGTCAGTGTTGTTGGTAAACCATAAATCTTGATAAAAATCTCGGGCAATTTGCTTGTTTTGCGCTTCCACACTTAGCAAACTATCAGGCTGACCGATAAGAGAAAGAGGAAGAAAGAGAACGGAGATAAGTGTAATAGTTTTCATCGTTGTTTTTCCTCAAAATTACTTGCTTATCGAGCAAGTATGTTAGTGCTAGAGGTTGAAACGTTAGTGCTAAAAGGCAAACTTTAATGAGCAGAGGGAGTCTTCCCAAAGTACTTTTTGTAGGCAGCAGTAAAATTAGAGGGGTGGGAGTAGCCCAGGAGATAACTCAGTTCGGTAGGTGTTTGCCGCTGACGAACCAGCTCTTCGTTGGCAAACTCCATCCGTACCCGGTTACGATACTCCATGGGAGGTTTGCCAAATACTTTTTTGAAGGTCATTTTAAACTTACTAACCCCCATATTGGCCTGCTTGGCGAGTTCTTGAAGAGAAGGTACCTCATTATTGAGAGGGTCTCGTAATAGGGTAGAAATCTTGAATACTGCTCTTAAATCGTCTGGATGTACATCCTCTAATTCTTGAGATTGATCATGCTTTTTGGTTTTCTCAAAAAATGCCTTTAAAAACTCTAGCACCCGTAGATGGCATTCTAGCTTATTATCAAATGCCTTGAGAGCCTGTTGAAACTTACTTGCAAGGTTTTGATCCAGGTCTTCAAAAACAATATTTCGATTGAGATCAATTACCTGTTCAACTCCACCAAAATAGGTTTTCAGAAACTGCCGACTGAAACGGACGGTAGCCACTTCGGAGTCTACTCCGGGCGGTATCAAAGTATCAATCTTCAGATTAGGTCCATACAATAATAATCCAATAGGCAGGTACTTCTGAAATGCTATAGTTGATCCATTGACCACTTTTTCCTGCCGAATGTTAGATAAGTTCACATGAATGATGAACCAATTAGTATCTGGCGGGTTGACCGAGCGCATGTTAATCGGCACCTTAAATTGGGTAAGACCGAAATGGTAAATCTCTAATTCGCCGGGGAACGATACACATCGAGTTATTGCATTATTGGTACCGATATCAGGAGGAATAATGAAACAGCCCCCTTGAGGTATTAGTCGAAAATACTTGGCAAACTGATCGATTAGATTTTTGGTGACGTCAATAAGTACGTCCATACCTTTTCTATTCAAACACTATTACAATATTGTAGATTTCTCGATTTGAGGTTCACCAATATACGTATAGTTAAAAATAGAATTTTTTGAAACTACCAGATTTTCCACTGAGGGCTACCCTCGTTCCACATAGTTTCCAATGCTCTTTTATCGCGCAAAGTGTCCATACACTGCCAGAACTGGTGGTGCTTGTACGCGGCTAACTGACTATCAACCACTAACTGCCGCATGGGTTCGCGCTCAAACATGATATGATCTCCGGCTACGTAGTCCAGAGCTTCCGGTTGACAGACGAAAAAACCGCCGTTAATCCAGCCACCCTCACCCTCAGGTTTTTCTTCAAAACTTTCCACCACCTGATTCTCACCAAACTTCATCGCCCCGAAACGTCCCTCGGGTTGTACAGCGGTCATAGTCACTAACTTGCCATGGCTTTGATGAAATTTTACCAGTTCGTTAATATTGACATCTGATACCCCATCGCCGTAGGTGAACATAAAGGGTCCATTGTTCAGGTAGGCTTTCGCCCGTTTTAATCTCCCTCCGGTCATCGTTTCTAGCCCGGTATTGATCAGGGTTACTTTCCAAGGTTCAGCATCGTGCTGGCTATGCGATTCAATCTGATTGTGAGCAATATCAATGGTCACATCATTTTGATGAAGAAAATAATTGGCAAAATATTCTTTAATGACGTAGCCTTTGTAGCCTAATAAAATGACGAATTCGTTGTAACCAAAGCTAGAATAGATTTTCATGATATGCCACAGAATGGGCCGCCCCCCGATCTCTACCATTGGCTTGG
Organism: uncultured Flammeovirgaceae bacterium; assembly: GCA_937883755.1. GTDB lineage: Bacteria > Bacteroidota > Bacteroidia > Cytophagales > Cyclobacteriaceae > Tunicatimonas. The sequence goes on from CAKZYA010000019.1 coordinate 24,520, forward strand.
GAATCAGATGGGTTTCTTCGCTTAATCGGGTACCAAACCCTCCGGCTAAAATGAGTACTTTCATATCTTAGTTATCAGTCAATAGTCCACAGCAAGCAGTCGTTATTATTAATTCCGGTTTCCAGTTTCCGTTATCCGTTATCCGTTTCAGGTTTCTGGCAAAAGTATATAATCTCATTATCCAGCAAGGCGTATCGTTGAATTTGTTCGGGTGTAAAATGTTTTACATAGTCGTCTTCAGTAACCTGAAAACCTCCTTGGCGTAATCGATCACCGTAATCATGTCCGTAGCGACGTACGTGATCGTCTTGCCCGTAGAGTCGTTCTCGCTCTTTAGGATCAGTTATCAATGGGTCTTCCTGGGTTACCGGAATATCGTAGGTTGGGGACTGGATAATCGCCCAGCCACCCGGTTTCAGCACCCGACAAATTTCACTCATACAACGAATATCATCTTGCACATGCTCCATCACGTGGTTGCAAAGCACCACATCAAAAGTATTTTCTGAAAACGGAATATCGTGCAAATCCATTTTTATATCCGCCCAGGGCGAATCCAGATCAGCTGTAGTATATTCTAACGACTTCATCGCTGAGAATTTTGGAATATAGCAGATTTCGGGAGCTACGTGTAGTAGCTTTTTAGACTCAACAAAGAAGTCGGTTTTGTCCTGTAAATAGAGCCAAAGCAGGCGATGGCGCTCTAGTGTGAGTGAACCTGGGCAGAGCGCATTTTGGCGGGTTTCAATGCGTCCGTAAGGTAAAAACTTGCGATAACTTCGCTCATCAACCGGGCAAAATACCTGGTCACCCTGATAAAAAAAGGCTATCAAACGCAACAAAGGTTGACTAATTAACTGCAAATACTTACGAGGCACATAACGGATTGCCCACTGGATCAACCACTTCATAGCGCAAAGATAGTAGAAGGAAAGAGACGACCTAATTATATTATTCGGAGAAAAAATATAATATTAATTTTCCAATATATCATGTTGATTAATATTGCTTCTAGGTAAATAGATACTTTTTTTAGTACAAAAAAGTAAATAGTACATATTGACTTTTTACTCAATTTGACTTAGGAGCTTTCTTTGTACAAAAGAAATTTATATGATTGTCTTTTAATTCTCGCTTATTGGTATGAGAACATTGAAGTTTAAGACCAACATCCAGGAGATGAACTGTGTAGAGCGAATTGCCTCCTACCTGGATAATGTCAAGGACATTGTAACTTGGTCAATCGACACGAATACAGAGGATCATTTGCTCACAGTACAAGGCTGCGAGCGGCTTCACCCTCAAGATGTAGTTAGTATTGTAAACCTGGCGGGCTTCTACGCAAAACCAGTGAAGACCGGATTACTCACTCGCCTGTTAGGCGTTTAATCACCATCTTCGGAGAAATACTCCTTTCCCAATTGATATTTTCGTTCCGACTTAAGTAAGTCAATAGGCTTGGCTTGCTCATCGGTACGACAGAGTTCCTTTAGCAGGCTCGTATCAGTATTCCATTGTAGCCCATCAAAGAACTCCGCGCCTTTGTGGTCACGCACTTTGTACAGTGATTTCTCACGGTAGCAAGTGCCAATGTATACGTAGGCTAAGCCCTGCTCCTTAGCCCAATCGATGACTTTCCACATCATCCACTTACCCAGTGAATGAGAGCGCATATACTCGGTCTCGTAAAAGGAAAACCAGTAGTGCAAAGTATTGTCTTCCACGATAGCAAATACATAGCCGAGTATCTGCTCAGTATTACGAAAGGTAAAGATATGACTGATAAGTTGGCGACTTAGTACGTACTGCAAGCGTGAGGCATCCATATTACCCCCAGCAAAGCGTTCCTCAGCATAGTTAGTACAGAAAGTTATAAACTCAGGATTGTTAGTATCAAATTCTAACTTGGGCTGCACCAACATTCCAGCTTGCAGCGGTTCCATCTTTCGGTCTATCCGGCGGTTTTCTGAGAGTGTTTTAAATTCAGCCAGATTCACCCGCAGGCTACGAGCTAAGTAAAATACGTCCTCCTTCCAGTCGGTATCACCAGTATAGGGCAGAAAGCCTTTAGTGTAAATTTCTGGTAGTTCTTCCTGACTCTCTTTCACACAGTAAACCGCGTAGGAGAAGGTATAACTTGAGTAGTCAGTTTGGTGTTCAGAGAATAATATCTTCATGACTCGATGATTCGATTTGGGATTAGGTACCGGAGACCGAAATTTCTCAATTTCTAAACACACCTACAAATCTTAATTTCTATCGCACGGCGGGTCAGACGGCCGATGCGGGGCATCCTATGCCGCCGCCTCGGCGAACCGTCAATTTCTAGTTTCTAATTTCTTCCCTCTTCCAACTTCTCACATTTCATATCTCCATCTTTTCTCTGGTATAAAAAATATAGTCCATTGGCTCAGGCGCTAATCCTTGCTGACGAATAATCGTGCTGATTTGTCCCCGATGATGGGTAGAGTGGTTCAGTACATGCCAAAGTATATCATCTATCTGGTTTTGAAATGAACTTCCTTTAGTATTCTGATAGATGATGGTTTGCGTCAGATCATCAGTATTATCTAAAAATTGCTGTGTTGCTTCCCAGGCCTGCAGATTGATATTAAGCCACTGCGAACGATCATGCTGCTGCCAGACAGTGTAAGGCGACACTTCCTCTTTGAGTCGGGATAGCCAAACGAAGTGAGCATTCAGTAGGTGACTCATCCATAGGTTGATTTGCTCATGGCCTACCGCGTTCTCATCCATATAATGAATGAGTTTTTCATTGGTATCGTGGTTGTATTTATAAAGACGATGAAACATGGTAAGAGGCTAATTTTTTTATCAAAACTACTAAGTATTTTTCAAGCCTAACGACTAACAGGGTAAAGAGTAATTAAAATTACGGGTCTTGGAGCAGGAATTCACAAAGTTGGTGAGAGAAAATGAGCAAATTCTCATTAAGGTTTGCAATGTCTATTGTCGCGAAACCGAAGATCGGGAGGATTTGTATCAGGATATTCTTATTCAGTTATGGAAATCCTTTCCGAAATTCAATCACCGAGCGAAAGTATCTACGTGGATCTACCGAGTTGCCCTGAATACTGCTATATCGAGATATCGAAAAGTAAAGAGGCTACCTACCAAAGAGTCAATAACTGAGCATTTGGTCATGCATCATCTCGATTCTAATAATACCAAAAAGGAAGCTGTTAGCTCTCTACACACTGCCATTGAGAGCCTAACGAAAGTAGAGAAAGCTATTATCACGCTTTATCTGGAAGAATTGAAGTATCAGGAAATCGCAGAAATCATTGGTATTAGTGTATCAAACGTTGGCTTCAAGATCAATAAAATAAAAAATAAACTACGCGATAAACTAAAAGAAAAAGAGTTATGAACATGGATGAATTAAAAAGCAACTGGGAAGGATTTCATGCCGAGGGACTGGATATGCATAACCCCAGTGATATTAAAAACATCATAAGTCAGGGAACATCTCAACTGGTGGCGGGAATCAATAAAAAGCTGTTCAACGGTATGGTGCTAACGGCAATGGCAACAATTATCAGTAGCCTGGCTTTAGTATTTTTCTATTTTTTCTACGATCCTACTCACCATCCCTGGATCGATACTTCTAAACTTATGCCTATTCAATTGTTGGCGTTTGTCATTTTCTCATTACTGTTTCTAGCTGGTTTTGCGGAATATAGATTGGTAAACAAAAAATTTACCTCGTCATCGGTCAGTAGCTTTATCGCAAACGTTCTTGCTGGTTTCCGGCGGTATTTTTGGGTATTTACTGTTATTATTTTGCTGCTACTTTTTACCGTATATCTTCTAGAGCTCAATTACTTTATCGCTCCCGATACTCCATTGGCGTTCATCGTGACAATTGGTATTTCACTGCTTCTAACCACGGTAAGCTTCTTTGTAATTAGGAAGTATTATAAAAGTACGTTTGCTACTTATTTTGCAGACTTACAGAGCTATCTGGATGAACTAGAGAAGGACGGTTAGCTATTTTTTTCTTCCCCCGAAGATCGCATGCCCGGCAAACATCCAGTAAACATCTACTGAGTGGAATCCAGCTTCTCGCAACCAGTTCAACTGATCTGGTAGCGTAGAAGGCTGGTCAATGGGGTCTTCGTCAGGGTAAGCAAAGTAGTTCCAGTGGTCTTGGACAAAAATTTGGTAAGCATCCTCGTACTGTTGTCCTTGCACGTAAGTATCCCACTGTTGAGCGGCAATGGAAAAGCCAATCTCGGTAGCAGGTTGAATGATATCGGCAATCACTAGCGCCCCACCCGGTTCTAGTGCTTGGTAAAGATCAGAGAACAACTGTGCTTTTCCAGCATTATCTAAATGATGAATCACCAGCGAGGAAACGAAAGCATGTACCGGAAAAGCAGGCTGTCGCCAGTCAATAGCTGCTAAATCAAATAGCTGGGTACGAAAGCGGTCTTGATACTGCCCTACCTGTCGGGTAGCTTGATCTAACATGGTAGGTGAACCATCGTAGCCGTACACCGTAGCCTGCGGATATTCTTTCAGTAGGTGATAACTCAACAAACCTGCCCCACAGCCTAACTCAACCACATTAGCAGAGGATGGTAATGGTTTAATTAACTCACTGATAATGTGCTGCTGCTCAGCACGGTACGGAACAAAGTCGTTCCCGTACTGTATAAAATCTTTTGAATTCTCTTCAGTCCAAGTAGTATTCATAAGAGATAATTGAAGGGTGTTTGAAACGCGTACTGGTATTGTTATATCAACACAATCGTATTGATAATTAACTTCATATTACGCCTTTCTTAATCAAGGGGTTGTAATGAATCTATCTGAGAATCACTTCTCTCCTCCAGCCGGAGCAAGATACGTCAGGATAGAAGAAAAATCGTAAGTACGTTTATCCAGGTACACACCTTGGCATTGAGTTCGAAACATATCCTCGCCCAGAATTTCCAGGATGGCTTTTCGTAAACTGACCGCCCGACCGAACTCTCCCCATTGGTCGGAGACGCTACGGTCAGCTTTAGAGAAGATGTACAATTTAGGACTCACATTACTCTGGATATAGTAGGTCTGATTGTCATCCTGGGCAATGGCAAAAAACAGTTCATGCACTCTAGACTCAGAGAACACCGTCAGATCAGCACTGTAAATAAGTGTATCACTGTCCCACTCGGTTTCCCGCGCTAGGTTACAGGTACAAAAATCTTGGGCAAACCCGGATTGCATAGTGAATATAAAGAATAAGGCTCCTATTCCTAACTTTAGACTACTTAACTTCTTCATAGGTACGTTGTGTTTAATGAACAACTTGGTAGTATATTTATCAACTTCTCTCCGTTACATCTTAAAGGACGAACCGAAAGACTTTGCTATCTATAATCTTCAGTATTTATTGGTGCTTTACTTCTTTTGGTAGCATTTGCAAAGATTGGTTTGGTTGTATTACACTAAAAAATTCCACCCTTTTTATCGTCCAACAGGTAAAATGGCTTATTATTAGCTCATTGCACCGAATCACTTTGGAACGAAAAATTACCAACTTGCGACGAGGAATTTGTAATGGCTAAGGTACGCAAAACTTCCCACAATCAGGAAAATATTTTTGCTTCGCTCCCAAAACCTGTATATTGCCTACTTGGGCAACCAGGTCTAATTAGCCATTATGATAACTACACGACGATCCGCCCTAAAAGGTTTAGCAGGCACAGCAACACTATTATCAACTGGAATAGCTTATTCCCAAACTACCTCTGTCGCCCAAGAAATACAGAATACTGCAAGTAACATCCCTAAACGTATTGCTTACATTGTTTTTAACGGAATCACCTGGTTAGATTTTTTCGGAATTTACGATCCTCTAAGCCGACTGAAATCCATGAATTTTTTGCCTGATCTTAGCTGGGATATTTGTGCGTACACTGATATGGCAACCGATAACTTCGATTTGCAGGTGAAGCCACATAAAGTTCGAGAGTCGTTAGCTGACTACGATGCTATTATCGTCCCAGGTGGGTTTGGAACTCGCCAGCTAAGGTACGATGAAGGTTTTATGAATTGGATAAAGACTGCCAATCAAGTACCGCTTAAGACATCAATTTGTACAGGTAGTCTACTTCTAGGTGCCGCAGGCTTTCTAAAAGGGAAAACTGCCACCACCAACTTTAACGAATACGAAACGCTCAAGCCCTATTGCCAGCGAGTAGCTACCGACAGAATTGTTGAGGACAGTGGCATTATCACGGCAGGTGCTGTCTCCGCCTCTCTAGATTTGGGATTGTATCTGTGCGAAAAATGGGTAGGCAAGGAAGCAGCTACTGAAATAAGAACCCGTATGAACTACCAAGGTTAAATATTATTAACTACACTAAGAAAAATATCATATGAAAACCAACCGACGATCTGCAATCAAACATATGGCGGGCAGTGCTGCCTTATTTTCTACTTCATCAATCGCTCAATCTATGCCACATTCTTCCGATACTTCTTTGAAAGGCAATATCAATCATTCTGTTTGTAAGTGGTGCTACGGTAACATACCGCTAGAGGAATTCTGTGTTTCAGCTAAGAAAATGGGTATTAAGTCGGTAGAGTTGCTTGGGCCCGAAGAGTGGCCAATAGTAGAAAAACATGGACTTACCTGCGCCTTAGCTTCGGTTTTGAGAGATGGCTACAGTATTGAAAAGTGCTGGAACCGTACTGACCATCATAGTGATCTAATTAAAATCTACGAAGAGAGTATTCCCATGGTAGCCGAAGCCGGACTTAAGCAAGTCATCACTTTCTCGGGTAATCGCGATGGTATGGATGACGAAACGGGTATGAAGAACTGCGCGGAAGGCTTAAAGAAAATAATGTCACTAGCCGAGAAGAACAATGTACTAGTAGTGATGGAGCTACTCAACAGTAAAGTCAACCACCCCGACTATATGTGTGACCATACCGAATGGGGCGTTGAACTCTGTAAGATGATTGGTTCAGAAAACTTTAAGCTGCTCTACGACATCTATCATATGCAGATTATGGAAGGGGATGTAATTGCTACTATTCAAAAATACCACTCTTATATTTCTCACTACCATACTGGTGGCGTACCCGGCCGTGCTGAAATTGACGAAACCCAAGAGCTCTACTACCCCGCCATCATGCGAGCCATCGTAGATACTGGCTTTGACGGCTACGTAGCTCAAGAATTTATTCCTAAGGAAGAGGATGCTTTGGCTTCGTTACAGCAAGGAGTTGAAATTTGTGATGTGTAACATTTTGTAGTAAACGTACTATTTTTAGTCTATCGATTGCAACTTTCACAAGAATTGAGTCCTTTCTCAGTGAATAATTGCACTTTTCAGCCTTATTTTTTGTCTGAATAATAGTCAGATACGATCGTCTTAATTATCTGTGATTGTAATATTTTTATATAAATCAATATAATTTTTTTAATTTGCTGTTTTAAATATATAAATTTACATCTGTAAATGTAAGTAGATGTGGTTATCTCAGCACTTTTGGCTATTGGTCGTCAAAGACTGAAATACGTGTACATAAAGATGAGTTATTTATGGAGCTAATTAGGTTTGTTAGAGTTATTTGGAGAAAAAAGTGGCTCATCTTAACAGTAGTTGCCATTGCTGCAATAACTGCCATCTTAGTCACGTTTATCACACCAGATATATACAAATCTTCTGCTCAACTCGCTACCGGAATTACGGATAATCAAGACATCTCGCTGAGTCAAGAGCAACAGGCCATGACGTTTTTTGCTACGCAAAATAAGTTCAGCAACCTCATCGAGAATATGAACTCTCGTCAAATGTTGAGTCTACTTTCATATCAGTTAGCCCTTCACGACTTACGCGAAAATACTCCTTTTCAGGATTTGACAAAATTCCGTGAGAAATATGCATCAGTAGATCTCTCTACGTATGCAGTCGCCTTACAAAACAAACTAGACTCAATACAAGTACTAAGTCGGCTCAACGAAGAGGATATTCCTCTCATAGCCCTTCTAAAAGACCTTAACTATGATGTTGCCACCATCGAAGAGAACCTGACTATCACCCGTATTCCAAGTACTGATTATGTAAAGATTGAATACTTTTCCAAGAACCCTTTACTTTCAGCATTTTCAGTCAACACCTTGAGTCAGGAATTTATTCGATACTACTTAACCGCCCGAGGCGAACGTACCAACAGTTCAATCCAGTTTTTAGTCAGTTTGGTTCAGGATAAACGCGAGGAGTTAGAATCTAGAGTGAATGATTTAAAGAATTTCAAGTCCTCTAACGAAGTGGTAAACCTAGACATGCAAAGTGAATCGATTATTCAGCAAATAACCGATCTTGAGAAAAGCCGGGAAGGTGAAAGGAAAAAGATTATCGGATACGAACAGGCTATTAAGAAAATCAATGAACAGCTTTCCCGGGGCGACTTGAGTGTATTGGAACGGCAGGCCCAACTCATTAATAGTCGGATTGTCCGCTTGAAAGATAAGATCAATGAGCTTAATAATCGTATTATCCGCTCAGGGCAAAATGAGGCTTTATTAAGCCAACTGGATCAGCTCCGTAAAGAACTTAATGAACAGATTTTAATTGCAGGTGAAGCTACTTCCCAAAGTATCAATACTGGATCATCCCGACAAAAGTTACTCACTGATAGGGTGAACAGTGAGGTAGAACTAGAAATTGCCAAAGCTAGTCTAGCTTCTATTAACCGTGAAATTAGTCGCTTGAGAGGTAACGTCTCAGGTTTTGCCTCCAAAGAAGCGCAAATCAAAGCATATGAACGGGATATCGAAGTTTCCCAGGATGAATATATCAACGCTGTTAATAAACTGAATGAAGCCCGACTACTATCCCAAAACCTCGGAGGCTCTCTACGCCAAGTCGAGTTTGGTTACCCTGCCGATGATCCAGTTCAGTCCCGAGATATATTGATTGTGGTAATATCTACCGCAGTAAGCTTTTTCCTAACCGTGATTACCCTAGTTATATTAACATATGTTGACTTGTCTCCTAGCAATCTAGTCCTTTTCAAGCGGCTGACTGCTCTTCCTACATTAGGGTTTCTTAACAAGGTTCCGGCAAAATATACTAGTCCTGAATATTTCTTTCACCCTGACCTGAAAGATAGTGCGATAAATAAGTTTAGGGAATTACTTAAAAATATTCGTCATGAGATTGAGTCCACCAACTCTCAGGTTTGGCTGGTAAGTAGTCTTAAACCAAAAGAAGGCAAAACAACTTTTATTTTATCAATGGCTCTAGCTCTTAGTTTGAAGCGAAATCGAGTACTGATTATTGATACTAACTTTAAAAGCAACTCACTTACTAAGCTTTTTTCTACCAAGTCCCTACTTGAGCGTATTCCCTATGGTGAGCAAGGTAGTTTTACCCAATACCCCTCTGGTACTGGATTTAAGGGTATTGAAGTCATTGGCTGTGAGGGAGGTACAGCTACCCCTGAAGAACTATTCTCTAAAGATACCCTTACTTCCATTATTGTAAACCTGAGAGCTAAATATGACTATATTTTCTTGGAAGGGCCAGCCTTAAATTACTTTGCAGATACTAAAGAGCTGCTCTCTTACGCCGATCAACTACTACTGGTAACATCTGCTGAAAAACCTATTAATTCTCATGACCAGGAATCTCTGGATTTTCTAAAAGAGAGCTCTGAAAAGTTCTTGGGTGCTGTTCTCAATAAATGCAACCTTGACAATATTTAGTCAATCTATTAATATTAATAGTAATGAAGAAGATTTTCTTGCTACTTAGCATATGGTATAGTGCCCATGTCGCTATTGCTCAGGTAGCACCTCCACCATACTCCTCTCAGGATTCTTATGAAAATCTCTCTGTTGAGGAAAAACTGGTATGGCTAGCCTGGAATACACGAGCTGATAAAAAGATTCTGAATAGCGAACTGGTTATCGCCAATAAAGAAATTGGCGTAGCTCGCTGGTCGTGGAGTGATAATCTTCAAGCTTCCTTCAATTTAAATGAATTTACAATCCGTGATGATTTTGAGCCGGGCGAAGGTTTCCCTTTTTTCCCTCGATATAACTTAGGGTTAACGCTAGCTTTTGGCGACCTGATTAGCAATCCGGCGCAGGTAAGAATAGCCCAGGAGCAAAAATCCATTATACAAGCCCGAATGAATGATGCTCAGCTAGATTTACGTACTGAAGTACTAGAAGCCTACCAAAACTATCTTCTTTCTGTATCCCTCTATCAAATTGGCACCGAACAAAATGAGGAGGCGTATACTAACTTTCTGCTAATATCAGAAAAATTTAAAACAGGGGAGGAAACCCTAGTCAACTATAATTCAGCCCAACAGCTTTACACTGCATCCCAAGCTGAAGTAATAAAATTAGAGTCTCAAGTAGCAATTGCCCGCTTGCGAATAGAGCGTTTCATAAGCATTCCTTTAGAAGAAGTACTTGCAGAAGAAGAATAATCTATTTTCTTGAAAAGAATTGTTCAACTTATACAAAAGTCATATTGGCTCCGCTCAGGTTTTTTCACTTTCCTGCAACGGTTTTCTATTACTCTGTTCGGTTTCTTTTCCTTTATCATTCTGGTTCGGTTTTTAGATGTTAATGACTTTGGAACATGGGTTCTTTATATGTCATTTACTGCAGTAGTCGAGTTAGTACGGGAAGGTTTCATTAAAAACCCCTTAATTCGTCAGTTCGTATCCTGTGACACTAAAGATCAGGCGGCAGTAGCAGGTTCAGCATTGATTCTAAATATTATTTTATTTCTGGTGCTTTCACTAGTGTTGATTTTTCTGGCAGCACCGCTTAGTAGCTGGATGAGTGCCCCCGACTTACAGTTACTTTGCTATGTATACGTAGCTCATGCATTTTTCTATACTTTCTTTCTTCATTATAACGTATTACACGAGGCTCACCTAAATTTTAAAGCCTCTTTCTGGTCTTACTTCGTACAAAAACTACTTTTCCTACTTTATGTCGCTTTGGCATTTTTTTATGAGAATATCTCTTTGTCATTATTCAATTTAGCAGTCGCTCAGATTATTGCTATCATTTTCAGTATTGGGGTATCCGTATGGCATATTAGAAAATATCAAGCTTTCCGCTTTAGTTATCAACTAGAGTATTTACGGGCAATTTTTAAGCATGGAAAATATTCCTTCGGTACGAACTTAAGTTCCATGATACTGAATAATATTGACAGTTGGATGCTAGGAGGTATGATTTCACCTGCAGCAGTAGCCATTTATAACCCCGCTCTCAGAATTACGAGACTTGTAGAAGTGCCCATGTCCTCCGTAGCTGCTATTACGTATCCAAAATTAGTAGGGTCAGATAAAAACTCTCTGAGCAATGCTAAAGTACTATACGAGAAATCAGTGGCTGCCATATTGGCGACCATGATTCCTATTGTATTAGGAGTGATCATTTTAGCAAAGACTATCGTAGTTTTTATTGCTGGAGAGGGGTACGAAGAGGCTGGGTCGATACTTCAAATTGTTATGCTATATGGGGTAATTGCCCCTTTTAATCGCCAATTTGGAAATACCCTAGATGCTATTGGAAAAGCTCACTGGACATTCTATTTTGTGCTCAGTAGTGCAGTGCTTAATATTGTACTGAATTATTTTATGATACATTCCTTCGGGGTTATGGGGGCAGCAGTAGCTACTGTCACTACCCACTTACTCGGATTTTTCATTCGCCAATATTTCTTAAATCAAATAATCGGAGTGAACCTTCTCGAGATAATAAACCAGACGGGGTACTGGTATAAATTTGGTATTGACAAGTTAGTAGCTCTTCGCTCCCGAAACTTATAATCATAACTCACTATGAAGAGATTGACCGAAGAACCTGAATATGTTAGTGTACTACTTACTATTCTATTTGTGGCAGCTACCTATGCTTATATATTAGTAAAAATCGTTTTCTTGTGATTACTACTATTAACCATATACTAAAGCAGTTTGTCATCTGGAAAGATCTGATTTACCGTTGGATAGCTAAAAAGCTCTATCGACACTTTATTATTGAGAAACTAAACAACCCTTTGGGATATGTTTTATTAGGTGCATTCTCGGTTTTTGCGGCTTGGGCTACGGCGCGAATAGGGATAGAAATTGGTGCATTCTTGCTTATACTCATTACAGGCACTCCAATCGCCCTAGCCTGTCTACTAAACATACGAATTGGATTCATCCTGATCGTTATTATTTCCTCGTTTACCTTCTTTATCCCTCGTATCATTGGTATTTATGATTTCCCATTCGGCTCCCTTCCCGATGTCCTTTTGCTGCTCACCTTTTGTGGTATCTTTGTCAATAAAGAGCATCATTTTCAGAAAATAACTGCATATAATAGCATCATTTTCTATATGGTGTTGCTATGGATAAGTTATTTATTAATACAATTATTTAACCCTAACAACCCGTCTCTTCAAGCTTCTCTTTTTAGTGTGCGCGGAATCCTTGGTTACATAATCACCTACTTTATACTCATTAGGCTTTTTGATACCCAGCATTATGTGAAGGTATTTACCATCACTTGGCTAGCTATTAGCTTGTTGGCTGCCTTATATGCCTTTTATCAGGAGTTTGCGGGGCTTCCTGCCTATGATTTAGCGTGGATTAGTCGTAGCCCTAAGAGTATAGGTTTGAACTTTATACGAGGGCGCTGGCGTAAATGGTCATTTTTATCTGATCCAGCAACTTTTGGGATGTTTATGTCATTTGCTGGCATATTTTCAGTTGTATTGGCTATGGGGATACGAGACTTGAAGAAAAAGGCCGTCTTACTAGTCATGGGCGGGCTTTTTATAGTGTCTATGACCTACTCGGGAACCCGTACAGCCGTAGCTATGACCGTGGTGGGTATTGTATTTTACGGATTTTTGACCTTACACCGAAAAAGCACACTGGTCTTAGGTGTCTGTACGGTCTTTGCCATACTAGCTATTATGTACGTTCCCTATTACGGCAGTGCTACTATCAATTCTATTCGGTCTACCTTCTCTCCTACCGAGGATGCCTCATTTAACGTGAGGGTGGCAAATAAAGAAAGGATTCAGCCTTATATGCGCTCTCATCCTATTGGAGGCGGATTAAACACTACTGGAGCATTAGGGGAAGAAATTGTGCCGGATCATCCCTTAGCCGGATTTCCTCCTGATAGCTACTATATGGCTCTTGCTTTAGAATTAGGGTGGATTGGTATTAGTCTCTACTTACTAGTATTCTTCGTAATACTCACCGTGGGTCTTCTCAACTATAGGAGATGTAATGACCCAAGAGTCAAAGCTCTGTATGCAGCATACCTTGCCAGTTTCTTTGCCCTAACCGTAGCAGGATACGTACAGGAATCAATTACTCAACGTCCTATGGGCTTTGTATTCTACGCCTGTTTTGTGCTAATGGATAGACTAAGGTATCTCGATCAATCTACTCCTGATGCTGAGCATAAATAACTACTTCTCCTACATTGGCTGAAGGACTATGTTTGGTTAATCTGATATAGCGCGTAGCAGAGTTAACAATATGATGACTCCACTTTTTGTATTGTTGCAGCCGATCAGTAGCTATAGTTTGCCAATTACCTGACTCACCTACTGAAATTGAGAAATCCCCCTCATTATTAGTATCAAATAAGCTAACAATACTCACTTCCGTAATCTCTCCCAAATCTAAGTAGGCTGAGTAAGGATATGCTTCGGGCTTTAGCTTCATTGTTTTCCAATTAGTCTTAGGATCAGTAGTGCCTCCCATAATTGGGTTACCTACCACTTCTTGCTCGTCGACTAACCCTAACATTCCATCGACCTGAGTATCATCAGAGCCATCAAAGGACAGCATGGACGGGGTTAACTCAACTTTGTATCTTCCATTAACAGTAAAAAGAGACTTATTAAACATCTGGTCATTCACCAGAACCACGGTTGGTTTCTCCGTTACTGAAAGGAGAATTATATTGTTAACCTGCTGTATATCAGTATTTTGATCTTGCGAATTGTTGGAAGGTAGTCCTACCACCAAACCATATTTTTCCTGAGGGAGAAGTTTGAGTTGATATTCGTCAACAACTTTACCTTCAGAAGTCCCACTCCATACAACGTAGGCTGACCTAGGGCGGGATTCATCAGGAGTTTTTCGGATGAACTTATATACGAAAACACCTTCCTGATTAGTTGAAGATATGACCTGCTCAAATTGCATTCCTTTCAAGTATCCTGACAGTGCTTTCAGGTAGTACCAAGCAGGTTTGGGTTGCCAACCACTTTTCTTGCTACTGGTAATACCACTGGTATTGTATAACGATGGATCATCGTCTTTAACATCCTTTAACATATAAATAGATGCCCGATCAATACCTGCTGCTGATATAGCTAATAAACTTCTTACTAACCAAATGCCCTGCACCTCTTCGTTGGTAAAACTACCAATGGCCGGAACTCCTTGGGGTGAGTTAGGATTAGTATCATAACCAAATTCAGTGAGCCAAAGCTCATGAGTAGGAAGGTGTTGATCCCGATAAGCAACTAGTTCTTCTAATTGCGCCTGTAAACTATCATCCTCCGGACTAATAGCATGGCGTTTATTACCCTTTTGGTAACGACTGTAGTGGTGGAAGTTTAGCACATCAACCGGAAAACTACCATTGCGATGATGATCTGACCAGAACTTCATTGCTTTCACGTAATCCAGATTTAGGCTAGCTAACCCGCTCATTACTAACTTAGCTTCTGGATCGGCATTTTTCAGCCCAATAGTAGTCCCAAGTTCTTGCATGTGACCATCATAATCAGCACTACTCATGGCAGCAAACTCATAGGGTGTGAAGTATTCCGCCCGACCTTTCCACCAAATATTTTGCTCATTCCAATTCTCAAAATATTGCAGATAACCTAATCCGCTTTTTACTACCTGGTCATCGGCTAATTTTAATAAAGAATCAGCAATTTGTCTGGAACCATAGCGGGCAGCGTACTGAAACATATGATCAGCATGAGCGATATAAGAGCGAGGATCGCTAGCATCATCATCTGGCAGTGCCGGACGAGTATTAATTTCCCAATGGTTACGACGAAGCCACTTGAGGTTTTCTTTGATCGAAGGACAGGCCAGTATATCGGCCTTATGCATATTCCGGTAAAACTGGTCAAAATCCCACTTGCTATTTCCCGGACTCCAATGGTTTACATTGTTCGGAAAAGGGGTATCATCTTCATGTTCTACCCACCGCCAGTTATGATACTCGCGGATGAAGCCAAAATAATCTAACCGACCAATGGGATCATCGATAAATGCGTTGATCCCCAACATTTCATCAAAGGTTGTTTTTTCAGACACACTGGTTGTTACAGTATCAACTGAAAGATCAGTAGCAACTTTACTAACCAGGTCACCAAAGCAAAATAACTCACCAAGGTTAACCTTGCCACCTTCTATTTTAATTCTGAGAAATCGGGTTTCAGTGGGTTCAAAGGTAAGTTGTTGCCATTTATTTCGCTCAATTGATTCCCTTTCTAATAGGGGCTTCCAATCAAAAGGTTCTCCGTAGTAAATACTGACTTCACCTTCAATATCATCCAAAAATTCAGCATCTCGATATAAGGCGATCCTTTGTACTTGGTAAGTAGCCTGTAAGTCAATAGCTAGGTGCAATGGCTCATTCCAAGAAAAATCGGGTCGCCATATACTTTGGGGCTGGAAGGCAAGTGATTTAGATTTCCAATTGGCCTGTTCATCAACGAGATGCTGTGATTTACCTACTGCATTTTCGTTAATAACCATATCTGGTTTTAGTAGAATTCGCTTTTCCAGACTACATTCTGGACACGAAGATCCGCAACCGGGCGATGCTAAAAGTATAAAGCCAAAAAGAATGGCACTGAAAGAGGTATTACGCATGGTTAAGTCAATTCAGCCAGGGCAGCGTTCGCCCTAGTAATTCTTCTAGTTTGGCCTTCTCATCCAAAAACTCTCCCTTTAGTATATCAGCAATTTCTGGTGAAATCTCCATTCGCTGCAGATTGCGGGTCAACATTTTATTAGACGTTTGTTGCCGGAATTTTTGGGATGTGAGTCGGTAAGTAATTGGGCGGACTGATCGTTTCAACCAGTTTTCCTCAAACAGAAAGTTATGAAGCCAATTGCTATGAGGAACTCCCGAGGCATTGTATCGAATGCTAGTATCTACGGTAAAATCAGTATTTACTTCCAGAAAAGTAAACACATTCTGAAAGACTCCTTTCTCATCTCTACGAATATCTTCATTGATGATAATGTGTACCTGAGCAAAGTTATCTATAAAAGCTTTTACAGCTTCATAGTAACGACTTACTCCTCGATAGTACCATATTAACTCATAATTATTTTGAGTACGTTCTTCTTCTTTACGCAATCCTTCTTCAAAAGAAGCAGTTTCCCGCTGATCGCGAATAAGATGCTGATAAGCAGAGAATGCTCGCTTCACCGGATCTCGTAGCATGATAATAATCTTTGGCTGTTCATCTACGTATTGTTTGATAGCTGGAATAGTTTTTTGGTAGTAGTACAAGGTATCGGCACTGGCCTCTCCTATTGCTAGTTGACCGTTGGCTGATTGGAATAGTTGCTGATAATCAGCGTACTTCTTAATGTATCTACTCTCGCGCTTAGCATCCCCTGGTCCATTGAGTGGAAACGAATGGGCTTGGCTAGAAAAAAAGCGGGGCTCTTTTACTTCACTGATAAATATTTGTGGGTGCTGTTTCAGGTACTCGCTCATAGATGTAGTACCACATTTTGCAGCCCCTACTATCAGAAAGTTAGGCAGTTTAGTCATTCTAAAATTATTTCTGGTTAAATTTACAGTTTTTAAAGTAAAATATTCAATGTATTTTACTATTTCCGAAATAGATCAACTAATACTCATATTGTTTAACAGTATTCTTGCCAATGGATTTGATTTTTATTAGCATGTCAAGCTGGGATAATGACATTTCTTCAGCAGCATTATCCTTAGCTAAAGAATTCTCTAAACAACACCGGGTATTTTATTTCGATAACCCCTTCACTGTTAAAGATTTTATTGCTGATTTCCAGCAACCCAAAATTAGAACCCGGCTTAAGCGTTTCTTTTCTACAAAACATCGTTATCAACACTTACCAACTCTCGGCGCTAAATTTTATGCAGTAACTCCATCGCTAACATTACCCATTAACTTTTTACCTAAAGGGAGCTGGTTATACCGATTTTTTCTACGGAAGAATCGCCGAATTATTCAAAAGAATTTACAGTCTCTACTTCAGCATTACGACGTTCGTCACTATATCTTTTTCAACTCTTTTAATCCATTTTATCACGCAATTCTTCCCAAAGACCAATTGCCAGCCTTCGCTGTCTACCAGTCACGCGATGATATAAGTCAGGTCACTTACGGGGCAAAACACGGGGTTCAACTAGAAAAGGAAGCCATTCAGGAATCTGATATTGCCTTTGCTACCTCTAAAGAATTAGCACGAAAGCTTCAATCATTAACCCAATGCCCAGTACACCATTTACCAAATGCGGTAGACCTTAACTCTTTTCCCTACCCTCCACCTAATAATGAAAAACCTTCTGAAATTGCTTCTGTTAAAGAAGAAATCGTCTGCTTTGTTGGCAACTTAGACCAGCGAGTGGATTATCCTCTTTTATTCAAGATAGCCCGGAATCACCCCGATAAACTATTGTTAATCATAGGCCCCAGAAACGACCAAGGCTATCATCAGTTAGACTTTAGTAGCTTGCCAAATATTTTATTCATCGGCCCTAAGCCCCACCATCAGCTTCACCACTACCTACAGTTTGTCTCCTGTACTATCATTCCTTTCGTGAAGACTACACTGACCGCAAGTATATATCCTCTAAAAATTAACGAGTACCTAGCAATGGGAAAACCGGTAGTCACTACTGACTTTTCTAAAGATGTACTTTCTTTCAAAGATATCTGCCATATTTCTTCCGACCATGCTTCTTTCTCTCAATTAATTACCTACGCTGTTATCCAAGCTAATGACAATGACTTAGTTCAACAGCGAGTTTCCTTTGCCCAGCAAAATAGCTGGAAAGCCCGAGTTGTCTCCTTCTGGGAAACGGTAAAATCCTCACTGAATCATTTCTGATTTCTTATATAAACCTCAACGTGGGCGTTATGCTTTATTCTGGGGGCTAAAAAACGGTCAATCATTTTGTAATTCTGCTGCAAACAATTTTGCACCTGTTCGGGATAAAAATTATTCAGGTTGGGAATTGTTTCAAACAATACCAAATCATATTCTTGCTGCTCTATTTTCTTGCAAAACATATCTACTTCCCGATCAAACATAGAAACTCCGTAGTGAAACCATAATGGATAATCAGTCCCGGTTTCTAGTGTATAATCCAGAATCTGGGCTAATGGTGTTAGCTCAGACATATTCAATGCCCTCAGCTTTCCTCCTTTCTGCTGAACTACCTCGAGACTCTCTATATTCTTTATACCCTGAATAGTTTCTTCAGGCAATTTTACATCCTCAAATACTTCATAGTCTGACTCCACCCAATTGGCTCGGGTTGGTTGTTCTTCATCATCACTAGCCGACCAAGAACTTTTAGAAATGACATTTTCGCTACTTTGCTGGGATAATATCTTTCGGAAGACTCGGTTAGTATACAGCCAGTAGTCCCCTGAAAAACAAAAGAATGTCAAAAAAATTGAAAGTAACACCCCGACTACGCTATTCCATTGGAAAAGGGTATTACCAGCCAGAAATAACAGCATAGCGATAGCAAAGCTATGAAAGTAGACATTTACATTATGCGGAATATAGCTGGTTACCTGAATGAGTAAGGCTTGCCCTAGTATACCGAAACTAAGCAGGGCAAACATAACCATTTTCTCATCTTGCCAGAAACTAACCCAACTACGATAGCGATATATTAGGAGAGTTAGTATTAAAGCCAAGTATAGTTTGATAACCAGGGAACCCCCAAAAATATCACCCAGGAAATCGTATAGATTGATGCGGGAATAATGGGGCGGCTGACCAAAATTGAACCAATAGCTAAAATCATGGGATAGAAATGGAACAATAAATAGTGCTCCCCAAAGAGTACCACTCACTACGTAGCTACCTAATAGCTGCCACTTACGGTGTCTATACGTATAAAGTAGTGCTAGTGCTGACACTAGCATGAGTGTTAAACCACCACCATCTTGCTTAGTAAAAATGGACAGTACAACAAACAGCGTAGATAGAGCTATAAACAAATGAGTTTTCCAATGCTGAAAACGATAACAGCCTAGCAATAGCATCTGAACTGCTAACAGCTCGTACACAAAGACCATATTGTTATACCAGGGCCAAAAATTGACTAGCACATACGTGAGCCCCATTACCAACAATACTATTATTCTACGATCAGCTCCTAACCCCAAAGTTTTTATAATGGATCGAAACGAAATAAAGGTAATAGCATTGATAAATACCTGAGCTTTAATCAGAGTAATCATTTGAGGGCCAAACAGCTTAAAAAATAATGCAGGAATGATCCAAAAACCAAAACCCAGGGGCATACCAAAATCACGAAAGGGTATTTGGCCTTCAGCCAAGCGATACGCCCCCTCCCAGGCAAGAAACAGATTGATTCTGAAGGGAAATTTTACAAATAACGGAATGACACAGAAACCAACAATGAGTAGCCATTCGCCCCACTGCCAATAGTGTTCACTAATGGTTGTGAATAAGAGTTTGGGCTTCTGTTTTTGACGTACTACAGTATTATTATTCATGAAAATTTAGACTAAGTGTACGTTGCCTATGAGCAACCCCAATAAGCAGTAATATTGCGACCGTTATCGTAGTCATTACTAACCCTATTGTTAGCCAAATAAGCACTGGAATATCATGCTGGGTAATTGCTAGAAGAGCATCCTGATTTTTAAAGATAAAATAGTACCCTACACCAGCGAGCAAAATTAATCCTGTAATGCCTCTAATGTAGCCTTTAGAATTTATGGCTGATCTTAATTGATCTTGATAGGCTTTTATAAAAACTAATGATAAGCTAATCACCCATGGAAACCCTAGATAAAGAAGTCTAATTTCGTTATAAATTCCACCTAAAAAGGTAGTAACTATAATCAAGGTCAACGCCCAGGGTGCGGATCTTGCCAACATCTGAACTCTCTCATTCATATTTTTAGAGCTTTCTTTTCGTAAGACGAGTTTTCGCCCTCCTAACCACAATATCCATAGCGGACCAAAAGTAATAAAAGCAAATACCACGACCTGTGCTGGGTTGGCTAAGTTCCATTTGAACCCCTCCAGGGGGTCATAGGCTGCTTTATTCGTTTCTACCAGTATCCGTAGGGCAAGCCAGGCTACTATAGGAAGTGATGCTAAGAATGCTCGCTTCCAGAATGAAAAATCTTTGACAAAGAACAGGAATATAAAGGGCAAAATCAGCAAAGTCTCCCGACACAGAACACCAATCAAACAAATACTAAAGAACCAAACGTACTGTTTTCTCAATAGAAAAAGTAACCCCAGACATAGAATGAGATATGCTAATGTATCTTCGCGTGTATGTACTGGCAGAGTATAGGCCAGTAGTAAAGGAGGTAGTAATAAGAAAATGATTACCCCCGTTAATGAAAGTCGACGGGAAAACCTTAATTCCAGCAAAAGTTGGAAGAATGCTAAAGCTGCCCCAATAAAAAAAATTAGACTTATTGATACATAAGACCAATAAAAGGCTGTGTTCTCTCCTCGGGTAGCCGTCCATGCGGACAGCACAATAGCCGGAAAAAGTATTCGGTACTCAAAAGGAGCTTTTTTATTTAAATGCCATTCGTGTAACGCGTCAGCTGGAGCAGCAATCTCATCACCTAATGACTGATAAGATGACAGGTAGCCATTCAGTAGCATATTGCTAACTATGAACACCAGACAAGCAAAAACAACAATGATCAATCTATCTTTTATCATCCAATTTCAAGAATAGACCCTAATAAACTCTAACAACCAATCAAATAGCGACTTTTCTTTCCTGTAACTATCTTGACCAACCAAACAATCACCAAACAAATAATAATGATTAAACCGACGTGCCCTAGGTATACTATGCTATTAAAAATAATATCTATATTCACCCTGGCGACTATAATTTCTACAAACCGGATCAAGTACAGGTGAACGAAGAATATTCCGAAACTACAGGTAGCTAGTACCCCCCAAATACCTGCTTTTATATGCCGTAAACGGTGAAGCAATAGCATGAAGATAATGCAGAGGAAAGATGCCTTTAATTTACCAAGGTTGAATAGGTAAGCATTGTCCTTTAGATCTTCACCATAGGCGTATGACTTACCTATTGCTAGTATATCGAGTATTTCTAGACACGTGATTGCACTGTAAAATACAACCAGAGGAATAAGTAAGTGGTATCCTTTACTCAAGATTGATTCCCGATAGCGACTCGCCCACATGCCAAATATATAGATAGGCAGGAAATACAAAAATGACTCAACGATTGAAGAGTTGTAACCAAACCGATATAGAAAGCAGCCTGCTAAAAATATTATTGGGAAAAGGTAACGATAAAACCAGGAGAGCCGATCTAAAAATAGTAATACTGGAGCTATAAGATAGATTAGGGTAATCATGGGAATAAACCAGAACGGGCCAAAGTGCTTGCCTGTAATCAACATGAATACTACTTGAACTAGCCAGTTACTTTCCTCAATAGCCGATGGCATCCAGGGAAAGTTAGATGCTGAAAAATAAAACTTATCTATAATTGCTGGTATTGAGGCAAGTATATAAGGAAGAATAACATAAGCTATTTTTTTTTTAAGTAGACCTTAAAATTAAAGTCATTATGGTGGTGATTAGCATTGAGGTGCTGAAATAAAAATCCGGCAATAAAAACGAAAAGCACTGTTCCATACACCACTAATGAATTACAGATTCTTTTCTCTAGAATATTGTCTCCCCAACCAAATGAACTCAAGCAATGAAAAGCTACGATATACAAAATAGCTATTCCCCGAAAATTATGAATATACGGAAGAAACTGACTCTTACGTTTACTGTCGTCAATATTGGCAACACTTTTTGAGTTGTCTAACGTAATCATACTAGTGGTTGAAGGTTGCTGTAATATATGCTGGAGAAGGGATTACTACAAGCTCTTTTATACGGATGATAGAGTTTCACATATCGTATTGGCTTGGTTTCATCCATCTTGTTGAGGAAGAAGTCGGTAGAAAGCAAAAAAGTAGCTAATATCTGTTCTTCATACTGTAAATATTTGTATCGATATGGTAGTATCTGTTTTCCTATACTTCCCACTAGAAAGTGAGTCCGGATAAACCACTCCTTACTAAAACCAAACTGGGTTATTGCTTTTTCTTCTCTAACGTCTGCGATAAAACTCGAGAGCACATCTTCATTAATTGGTAAATAAGAGAGCTCCTGCCGAATTATCTTTTCCACCACATCGTAAAAATCCGTGAATACCAAGTAAGTGGTTCCAGCAACAGCTCCAGCTCCTCCAATTATCTTGATAAAGTTTCTCCGGTTCATAGGTTCGTATTCACAGATGATCAGCTGCCCTAAGCGATAACGCCGACAGGGTAAGCGTTGGGTTAGCAGCCGAAATTGTCGGATATACCCCACTACCTAGTACTAATAAATTTCGATATTGATGATGTATTAAATTTGCATCAACTACACCTTCGTCAGGGTTTTTACTCATCCGGGTAGTAGAGCAAATATGAGCCTCCGTTTTCTGAATATAACTATCCTTTATCACCTTTTCTACTGGAAGTACACTGAAGAACTTCTCAATGTCTGTACTCAGCTGGTCTATTGCTCGCAAAGTATAGGATGAATGCCCTTCAAAATTGACCTTAGGTAAAAATAAATCATCTGAAGGCATCACCTTATTACCATCGTCAGGAATATCTTCATACACAAACTTAAATTTGGAAAGCATTCGCCATTTTCCTCGTTCATTGCGAATGTACGGCAAGTTATGATGCTCAATCAAACAGGCGGCTCTATCCTTTCGATGACCTCCATCGTACATCATGAATCCATTAGCAGGAATAACCGACCCTCCCCCTACGTTCTCTAGTCCGTCGTAGTGTAAATAGACGTACACACCGGCTTGCTCACACAGCCCTCGTCCAGTATTTTTATTAGCATCTCCTGAATTGAGAAGAATGTGAGCGTTAAAGATGGCATTAGCCCCTAAAGCGATAATTTCCCCATGGGCTTCCTTTCGTTTCCCGTCTATTTCATATAGTACTGAACGAGCTACATTTCCTGATAGATCTAAACCGTAAACTTTTGCTCCTAGTAGTACTTCAATATCAGCCTTTTCATATAAGTACGCTAGTGTGTTCTCAATAGTGAACTTAGCATTGACCGGGCAGAGATTACAAACAGCACTACTACAACAGGCTGCCCTTTTTCCTACAGCCTGACTAGCTCGAGCCGTAGGCTGGCTGATGTACAAATTTCCGTATTCTTTTTGTAGTATTTGATCTACTGAAGAAAGTTGGTGGGGTGGAAGGGGATATTTACCTTTTTTGGGAAAAGGAGTTGCATCGGGTCCTGACACAGACATAATTTCCTCAGCCTCTTCATAGTAAGTTTCTAGATCAGTATATGATAACGGCCAGTCCTCACCTACGCCATACGTTGATTTTAGCTTGAAATCACTCGGCATAAACCGGGGCGTACACCCTGTCCAGCAATTAGAACTCCCTCCGAAGTTAGGATCAAATACCCACTCTTTTTCGGGTGTTTCATTAATAATTGCTTTCCGAGCACTTTTCCAACTTATACCATTGTAAGTGTCGTCAGTTTGTTTAAAGTGTAGTCTTTCTCTATGAGTAAACTTTACCCCCCTTTCCAATACCAAAACCTTAACTGGCTGCTCTTTCTTCTCTAAATATTTTTTTAGAAAGAAAGAGGAGGCAAAACCAGTACCAACTAAGATCAGATCGAAACTCTCCGATTGGGCTTGAACTACCATTATTTAACCTTAAATGAAAGGGGGCTTGTTCTATATCCCCCGTAATATATCAATAAACGACTAATCTTTCTTGTACGACTGAAGAACCTTGAGTAATTCTAACAAAATACACTCCACTACCAATATCATCTACCATGTCCAACTTTAGTACTTCAACTTCATCTCCGCTTGAGACATATCCTTGACTAAATACTATGTTACCCATAGCGTTAATCAACTCTATTGACAATGCTGACTCATCGTTATAATTATTAAGCACAAGCTGAATATTATTATACGTTGCTGGGTTAGGAACTAGCTCAAGGCTGGGTATATTCTGCCCAAACTCTTCTATCAACTCTTCATCTGACAGAGATGCTTCTGAAGCAGTTGCAACTCTTGCATTATTGTTAGCAGAATAAGCGTCAACAATCATTGCGTTTAATACACCTCGGTTACCACTACCTTTACTTACAGTAATGTCTATTGTTCCAGATGGTGTGGGACTTACTCCAGTAATGGATACAGTTTCAGTGGCGTTACCACTAACATTCAGAGTTACTGATTGTCCACCAATTCGGTATTCAGCGGTTCGGTTACTTTCGTTAGTGCCACCATAGAAAGTGAAGTCATACATTAATGCCGGATTCAGTCCTTCTAATGTCATAGTGACTGGCGACCAGAAATCAACAGAATAATAACTATCCATAACTTCAGAAGGGTAGAGACTACCACCTACTCCGTTGTTACTACTGCCGTTCCATCGGTCACCACTGGCTGTCGAGGCGAATAATTTCAAGTTAACCCCGGTAGATGCGCCATTCACATCTTTTAGATCATTAATTCTTGGGTTCTGACTAGTTGCTCGTCCGGTATAGTTCCAGGGGGCTACAAATCGTTGTGGACTGAACCCATCATTACTGAAGTTCACATGAATGGCATACCCGGCTACTGACCCTGGATCTTGTATTGATATTTCGACCTCATCAGAATCAGTATTTCCATCGTTATCAGTCACCGTCAAAGTGATAATATAATCACCGACTGTCAAATCTATAGTGGGATTGATGCCCGTTGCCAACTGTGTACCACTCTCTGTCCATACATAGTCAGTTATAGTTCCATCAGCATCCGTTGAGCCACTCCCATTCAATGTAATACTCTCGGTACCATTCTCGTCAGAGTCTACTACAATCTGGTCTGAACCAGCATCTGCTACTGGAATAGTGGGTAGAGGCGTATCTACCGTTATAAGAACCACATCGTTTCCTGTCGCCCCATCATCATCAGTCACCGTCAACGTAATGGTATGACTACCTACACTTAAGTCAACATCGGGGTTCACCCCAGTTGCAATTTGCGAGCCGTTCTCAACCCACTCATAACTAACGATCGTACCATCACTATCACTAGAGCCACTGCCGTCCAAACTCACCGTCTCACTACCACTGTTATCTGTATCGACTACCACTTGGTCTGAACCGGCATCTGCTACTGGTCCTTGATTGACAGGGGTGGAATCAAGAACTGTAATTTGAACATTCTCGGTATCACTCTGGCCGTCATTATCGGTCACTGTCAGACTGACGGTATACGTACCCGGAGTTGTGTACTGATAGCTCACTTGAGCACCACTACCCGTAGCACCTGCTTCCCCAAAGTTCCATGCATAGCTTACAATCGTTCCATCTGTATCCCGAGAAGTGCTACCATCAAAGTTGACTGTCAATGGCGCAATCCCTTCGGTGGTGCTAGCTATGATAGTCGCTTTCGGGGTACCTGAGCAACCTTCTGGGCCACCCAGTCCCGTAGGCACTGTACCATCCAGATTCAGGTGCAACTTATCTAACCGAACCCCATTCTCCCGGTAGGCAAACTCAATGGTATTGGTGCCTACTTGCAAGCTAAAAGGCGAATTCGGTACCTGGTTCCAGTTGTACTGTGATCCTCGGGTAATACCACTTGACCAACGGATCCAGTTACCCCCGTTCACCCGTACCCAATACGAGTCACTAGACGATGAAGGTGCTTGAATTCGGGCGAATAGATGATAATTAGCCGCTTGCCCTACTTCTACTTCAAACCGCAATCGGCTATCATTGCCCGTTGGGGGGTTGAAAAAACTGTTAGGTTGTCCAGTCACTACAGCATATTGACCGCCTGAAGCACTACCATCACTGTTTATCTGCCAATCGCCACCTATCACACTCGCACACTCTGCCTCTATTACAATTTGCCCCGGAACAGGCTCATCTGAGGTTACTTGAATATCTGTAGTCGCAATATCACTCTGGCCGTCATTATCGGTCACTGTCAGACTGACGGTATACGTACCCGGAGTTGTGTACTGATAGCTCACTTGAGCACCACTACCCGTAGCACCTGCTTCCCCAAAGTTCCATGCATAGCTTACAATCGTTCCATCTGTATCCCGAGAAGTGCTACCATCAAAGTTGACTGTCAATGGCGCAATCCCTTCGGTGGTGCTAGCTATGATAGTCGCTTTCGGGGTACCTGAGCAACCTTCTGGGCCACCCAGTCCCGTAGGCACTGTACCATCCAGATTCAGGTGCAACTTATCTAACCGAACCCCATTCTCCCGGTAGGCAAACTCAATGGTATTGGTGCCTACTTGCAAGCTAAAAGGCGAATTCGGTACCTGGTTCCAGTTGTACTGTGATCCTCGGGTAATACCACTTGACCAACGGATCCAGTTACCCCCGTTCACCCGTACCCAATACGAGTCACTAGACGATGAAGGTGCTTGAATTCGGGCGAATAGATGATAATTAGCCGCTTGCCCTACTTCTACTTCAAACCGCAATCGGCTATCATTGCCCGTTGGGGGGTTGAAAAAACTGTTAGGTTGTCCAGTCACTACAGCATATTGACCGCCTGAAGCACTACCATCACTGTTTATCTGCCAATCGCCACCTATCACACTCGCACACTCTGCCTCTATTACGATCTCCGAAGGATTCGTCACTGGACTATTGACCGTAATAACTACATTATCACTTCCCGTTGCCCCATCATCATCAGTTACCGTCAGCGTGATCGTATGGACACCTACTGATAAGTCAACATTTGGATTCACCCCAGTTGCAATTTGCGAGCCGTTCTCAACCCACTCATAACTAACGATCGTACCATCACTATCGCTAGAACCGCTACCATCTAGTGATACACTTTCTGTACCATTTTCGTCTGTATCTTCCACTGTTTGATCTGCCCCAGCATTGGCAATTGGTATACTGTTTGGTGCCGTCACGGTAATGATAATCTCATCAGTATCGGTAGCTCCTTCATCATCGGTTACCGTCAGAACTGCTGTGTAGCTTCCCGCCGTAGCATAGGTGTTAGAAACCGTTGCCCCAGTTCCAGTTTGACCGTCCCCAAAGTTCCAGCCATAGCTAACGATCGTGCCATCACTATCATTAGAGAAGCTACCATCAAAGTCCACAGTCAAGGCAGCAATTCCACTGGTCGGGTTCGCATCGGCCACGGCTGTCGGCGGAACATTCGCCGGACTATTCACCGTAATGACCACTTCATCACTTCCCGTCGCCCCATCATCATCAGTCACCGTTAATGTAATGGTATGGACACCTACTGATAAGTCAACATTTGGATTCACCCCAGTTGCAATTTGTGAGCCGTTCTCAACCCACTCATAACTAACGATCGTACCATCACTATCACTAGAAC
>CAKZYA010000020.1 GCA_937883755.1 uncultured Flammeovirgaceae bacterium
TCTTCATAAGATGTGGGGCTTTTTTGTTGCCCTATTCCTACTACCCATCACCTCTTACAATATTATTAATTTAGCATTTGCAATTGAACCAGGCTACGGTAATCTTGGTCTAGTTCATACAACTCTTCATGTGTTCCTTGCTCAATAATTTCTCCCTCTTTTAACATGTAAATACGATTAACCTTACGGATAGTAGCTAAACGATGAGCGATTATAATAGTAGTTCGGTTTTCCATAAGATTCTCCAAAGCCTTCTGTACCAAATGCTCTGATTCTGCATCTAGCGAGCTAGTAGCTTCATCAAGAATTAGAATTGCTGGGTCTTTCAAAATTGCCCGGGCAATGGCAATTCTCTGTCGTTGTCCGCCAGATAGCTGTACCCCTCGCTCTCCTACGATCGTTGACAGACCCTCGGGAAAGGATTCTATAAAACTCAAAGCATTTGCTTGTCTAGCCGCTTCGCGAATTTCATCCAGGGTAGCACTCTCTTTTCCGTAGCGGATGTTTTCTTCAATTGTTCCACCAAAAAGTATAACTTCTTGAGGCACCAAGCCTATGTGTTGGCGTATAACGGATAATTCATAATTATCAATTGAAGTATCATCAATAGTGATCGACCCTTGAGTTACTAAGTAGAATTGTAATAACAATTGAGCTAAAGTAGATTTCCCAGCCCCACTATGCCCAACTAACGCAATCTTTTCACCAGCTTCTACCGAAAAAGTTATATCATTTAGCACAGTGATATCAGGCCGGGAAGGGTAAGCAAATAATACATTTTCAAAACGAATGTTACCTTGGATGATATTTCTCGATTCTTGCGCTTGGGAAGATGTTAAAGTAACAGCTTCTGATTTCTCTTCCAGGATGTCCAGCACTCGTTCGGAAGCACCGATGGC
Source organism: uncultured Flammeovirgaceae bacterium (assembly GCA_937883755.1). Taxonomy (GTDB): domain Bacteria; phylum Bacteroidota; class Bacteroidia; order Cytophagales; family Cyclobacteriaceae; genus Tunicatimonas. The sequence goes on from CAKZYA010000020.1 coordinate 900, forward strand.
ACGCTGAATTTGCCCGTACAAATCACCGAGCCCAGCAATGGATCCGCCAATAAGTGTCGTATACAAAATAAATGATACTAAATCACCAATAGAAATGACGTTTTGTTGGACGAGTGTGGCACCGTACCAAAGTACTGCGACAATAGCTCCAAATAGCACGAAGATGATAAAGGCTACGAATAACCCTCGGAATAGGGCTGCCTTCAGTGCGGTATTTACTACTTGCTTGATAGAACGCCTGTATCGTGAGACTTCGCGAAACTCGCTAGTAAAAGCTTTAACTGCTCGCACTGCCTGTAGAGTTTCCTCAACAATGGTACTACTTTCGGCTAATTGGTCTTGAGTTTTTTTAGTGAGTCGGCGAATGTATCGTCCGAAAATAATAGCAGCAACAATTAACAGAGGAAAAGAGGCAAACATGAATCCGGTAAGATTGGGAGCCATTGAAATAATGACGATAGTACCAATCAGTAGAGTGGCTATTTGGCGAAGAAATTCAGCGAGCGTTACTGAAAAAGTGCTTTGTAGTAACGAAATATCGGAAGTAATGCGGCTTAGTAGTTCTCCGGTGCGATGTTTATCGTAAAAGCTTACGGGGAGAGTAATTAGCTTTTGATAAAGTGCTAAACGTATATCGGCTGATGACTTTTCATTTACTTGTGCAAAGAAGTATACTCTAATAAAAGAAAATATACTTTGTATCAGAAACACAGCTAGCAGACAAAGTGCAATGAAGTTTAAATTATTGGATAGCCATGACTCGTTACCAGAAGCTACATCAAGCAACTCGCCAGAAATAAGTGGAAAACTCAGAAGAGTTAAACTAGAGAAAATCAATCCAACCATACCAATTGCAAAATTCCACTTGTAAGGAAGAATGAATTGGTAAATTCCAACAAGATGTTTAAACTGATCCTTATTGAGGAAATTTTTTTTCATAGAAAATATTTATTATACGTCTAGGACGTACACATTACATACAAATTGCAGGGAAGACAAGAAATACAAAAGTACTTGTGAGGTAACCTGCTACTATTAAATATATATACTATGCACTTAGTTACGGGCGCTACCGGATTAATAGGTAGTTTTATTTGTCGAGTCATGCTAGAAGCAGGTTACTCGATAAGAGCTTTAAAGCGGAAGACTAGCGACATGAGCCTGGTAAACGATATTCAGTCTGAGATTGAGTGGGTAGAGGGCGATTTGTTAGATGTAATGAGTCTAGAGAAAAATATGGAAGGGGTGACTGGAATTGTCCACAGTGCTGCATTCATTTCTTACGATAGTCGGGATGAACCAATGATGCAGAAAATTAATGTGGAAGGAACAGCTAATATGGTAAATGTTGCCCTGAAGCAAAATATTAACCATTTTCTCCACCTTAGCTCAGTGGCAGCAGTAGGAAAAAAAACTCTAGATAATCTAATAGATGAAACACGAACTATCGATCAGGATGATCAACTAACAGGGTATGCCCGAAGTAAATGGTTATCTGAAGTAGAAATATGGCGAGGAATTGCGGAAGGGTTGCCCGCTGTAATCCTTAACCCCTCATTAGTGCTAGGACCGGGTGATTGGGAAAAGAGCAGCACTCAGCTCTTTAAGTATATTAAGGAAGAAAAACGCTTTTATACGACTGGCTTGGTAAACTATGTAGACGTTCGGGATGTTGCCCAGGCAGCTTTGCGGACAATTAAACAAAAGACCATCGGCGAGCGGTATATTATCAGTGCGGAAAGCGTATCGTATAAACAATTGTTTGATATGATGGCCGACGCTTTAGGCAAACGTCCACCTAGTATAAAAATCAATGCATCAACTATAAAGTGGTTGAGTAGACTAGATCGGGTTCGTACATTATTAACTCATCAAAAGCCCTTAGTTACCGATGAATTAGCCCAGGTAGCCCGGAATAAGCATACGTATAACAACCAAAAGGCTGTTGAAACCCTGAGCATCGAATTTCGTTCACTGAATGAAACAATTCAGTGGTGTAGCGAAGAATTATTCAAAAAAGAAGAAAAAAACACCTGACATTACCTTAGTAGAGAACAGATAATAAATAGTTGGTCATGCGTAGGGGATTTTCTATATTTATCCCTATCCACGAACAACATAGCCACATCAGTTTTTCTACGGAGTAATGATTTCTAATCTCTGACGATATGAGCGAGCACTTCAGAAACCGTGAAGATGGGCAGGATTTGATACGATGGTTTGAAAACCAGCTTAAAAATAACGATGCTCACTTTCTGGATTTGAATGTATATATTGATGTTATTGAGGATTATTTAGACGAGGAAAAATACAAAAAAGCCCTTAAAACCTGTAATCTGGGAATCGCCCAGTATCCTTACTCAGCCGAATTACTATTCAATAAAGCACAGACCCTCAGTCATTTAGAGCAATATGATGAGGCATTGAGTATATTGGACCGAGCCGCTAACCTACAGCCTAACGATTATGATATTCTGATGCTTCGGAGCAACATTCTGTCTTGGATGGGAAACCACCAAGGAGCTATTGAAGAACTGAAGCGGTTAGCAGAGTTGAGTGAAGAGAAAGATGAGATCTACTACCAGATAGGGCTGTCTCTTCAGCATGTGGCAGATTATCGGCAGGCAGCAAAGTATTACAAACTAGCATTGCAGTGGAATTTGCACCACGAAGATGCCATGTATGAGTTAGCCTATTGTTTAGATATGGCGGGGGAGTTAGAGGGGAGCCTTGCGTATTACCAGCAATTTATTGATCAGGATCCGTATTCAGTGCAAGCCTGGTATAATCTAGGTATTGTCTACAATAAATTAGAACGCTTTGAAGAAGCCATTCAGGCTTACGAGTATGCCATATTGATTGACGAGACGTTTGGGTCGGCCTACTTTAATATGGGCAACACCTATATGAATCTCAAGCAGTATAAGGAAGCATATAATGCCTACCGTAAAACCCATGATATTGAAGGTGGTAACGCAGAAACCTACTGCTGTATGGGTGCCGCTTTAGAGAAGATGCAATCCTACAACCGGGCAATACGCTCTTATTCTAGAGCTACTAAGCTAGACGAAGAATATGATGAAGCTTGGTTTGGGCTAGGGAGTTGCCTATACCTACAGGAGCGGTGGATGGAAGCAGGTCATGCATTACGAAAGGCTCTTCGGCTAAATGATAAGAATTATCTGTATTGGTATACACTAGCTGAAGCCGAGCGGAAATTAGGTAATATTGCTTCAAGTAGTGAGGCTTATGAGGAAGCTAGTTTACTCAATCCCATTTGCCTGGAAATATGGCAGGACTGGTCATACCTATACTTTGAGCATAGTAACTTTGAATTGGCTGTTTCAGTAGCCATGAGCGGACTGGAAGAGTTACCAGATAATCCTGATCTACTGTATTATACTACGGCCTATCTTATTTCCGATGGTCAATACAAAGAGGCCTTTATTTATCTGGAAAATGCTTTAACTTTGGATTTTGATAAGCACGAAATCCTATACGATTTTTTCCCAAAGTTAGAAACACAGAAGGCGCTTTTCAAGATCATTGATCAATACCGAACCTAAATGAATTATACGCTTAAGAATGTGCCCGAGCGTACTACCAAACCTCGGGTCTCTGGCTATACTATGGCAATGGATAAAGGCTTAAGCCTACGAGAGGTTGAAGACTTTATTAGCGTAGCTGGAAATTACGTGGATGTAGTAAAACTAGGTTGGGCTACCTCCTTCGTTACCCCGCAGTTAGAAGAAAAAATTACAGCCTACCATCAGGCGGATATTCCAGTGTACTTTGGTGGTACTTTATTTGAAGCGTTTGTTGTCCGAGACCAGTTTGATGACTATCGGCGAATTTTAGATAAGTATAAACTATCGTTTGCTGAGGTGTCGGATGGTTCTATTGAACTTTCCCACGATGAAAAGCTCCGTTATATTCAGGAACTTTCTCAGCAAGTAACTGTACTTTCTGAGGTGGGCTCTAAGGATGCCGCCAAAATTATGCCCCCTTATAAGTGGATTGAACTCATGCAGGCCGAATTAGAAGCCGGTGCCTGGAAGGTAATTGGCGAAGCCCGGGAGGGAGGAAATGTTGGGTTGTTCCGATCTAGCGGCGAAGTGCGCTCAGGGCTAGTAGAAGAAATTCTGACTAAAATTCCTTTTGAACGCATTATCTGGGAGGCGCCCCAAAAAGAGCAGCAGGTTTGGTTCATCAAATTGCTAGGAGCTAACGTGAACTTAGGAAATATTGCACCTAATGAAATTATTCCACTGGAAACCATCCGACTTGGCTTACGGGGTGATACATTTACCCATTTCCTGGATGAGAATAAGCAGACTTCCTGATGAATTATTTAAGAAAGTATGGGCCGCTATTCCTGAAGGGAGTAGCCATGGGGGGAGCTGATGTAGTTCCGGGAGTCTCAGGAGGTACGTTGGCATTTATTACCGGAATCTACGAACGTTTGCTAGATGCTATCAGCTCTTTCGACAAGGATGCGTTACAGTACGCGTTAAGGTTCCGTTGGCAAGCCCTTTGGAAGCACATTGATGGCACATTTTTATTGGTATTGCTTAGCGGGATAGCGCTTAGTATTGCAACTCTGGCTAAGGTTATTCATTTTTTACTAGATGAGTACCCTATTCAGCTTTGGTCGTTCTTTTTTGGATTAGTAATTATCGCCGCTTACGTCGTTGCTAAAGATATTTCTCATTGGCGTGGAAGTGTGATTATTGCTGGGGTCGTTGGAATTGCTATTGCTTACTTTATTACGGTAGCAACTCCTGCTCAAACTCCTACCGATACGTGGTTCATCTTTTTATCAGGGGCTATTGCCATTTGTGCTATGATCCTTCCCGGAATCTCTGGCAGCTTCATTTTACTAATTCTAGGTAAGTACGAATATATTGTTACTGCTTTAACCGAACTTAATTTGTTGGTTATTGCGGTCTTTGGTGCTGGTTGCGTAGTAGGGCTGCTTAGTTTTGCCCGCTTAATATCTTGGCTATTAGATCGTTTCTATAACACTGCTATAGCCTTACTAGCGGGATTCATGATTGGTTCACTAAATAAGATCTGGCCTTGGAAAGAAGTAGTTTCTACCCGAACGAATAGCAAGGGGGAAGAAGTACCATTTATCACTGAAAATGTATTACCCAGTGCCTATGAACAGGTTACCGGACAAACTCCGTATCTTGGTCAGGCTATACTATTTATGATAATTGGAGCCGGGGTGGTTTTAGCCATTGATTTGGTGGCTACCCGCCAGCAGAAAACAGATAGGGCAGTTAGCAATGTGCAATGAACCGGGCGCCGTTAGCAATTGACAATGGATAATTGAAAAGTGAAAGATCTTTATCTAAAATCTAACCTCTAGCATCAATGACAATTGAGCCGCGCGACGGTCGCTATTGAACAATTTAACAATCAGCAACACAATTTTTCAATTTGTAATCTTCAATCTTCATATATGGATCAGGCAATTGACGAATCAGTAAAAAAACAGCATCAAGATAAAATTCATCAGGTTTTCCACGAGGTTGGGAAAGTAGTGGTTGGGCAAGAGTACATGGTCAACCGATTGCTCATTGGCTTATTTACTAACGGACATATTCTATTAGAAGGGGTTCCTGGATTAGCTAAAACACTCACAGTCAATACCTTAGCTCAGGTTCTGCATTTGGACTTTAAGCGTATTCAGTTTACTCCTGATCTGCTTCCGGCGGATTTGATCGGAACGATGATTTATAATCAGCAAAACTCCAACTTTGAGGTGAAGAAAGGGCCAATCTTTGCTAATCTGATTTTGGCTGATGAGGTAAACCGTTCTCCTGCCAAAGTACAGTCAGCTCTACTGGAAGCCATGCAGGAAAAGCAAGTGACTATTGGCGAGACTACCTATCCGCTGGATCGTCCATTCTTAGTATTGGCAACACAAAACCCAGTGGATCAAGAAGGAACTTATCCGCTACCTGAAGCTCAAGTAGACCGCTTCATGATGAAAGTGTACGTAGATTACCCTACCAAAGAAAATGAACTAGAAGTAATGCGACGGATGGCAAATCTTTCATTTAGTGGGGAGGTGGCTTCAGTACTTACTAAAGATGACATTTTTTCAATACGAAACGAGATTAATGCAGTGAGTGTCTCTGAATCGTTGGAAAAATATATTATTGAGCTGGTTTTTGCTACCCGTAACCCCGAAGCTTACGGAATGAATGATTTAGCAAACTATATTCAATTCGGAGTATCGCCTCGGGCCAGTATCAATCTGAATATTGCTGCCAAAGCCATCGCCTTCTTTGATCAGCGCGATTATGTGTTGCCCGAAGATATTAAAGAAGTAGCTAATGACGTATTTAACCACCGTATTCTTCTAAATTATGAAGCTGAAGCCGATGGAGTGAAAACGAGCGACATTATTAAAACTATTCTTCAGAAGGTACCGATTAATCAATAGCAGTGGACAATTGAAAGGTGATAAGGGACAATGACGAAAATCGAGAAAAGCGTTACTACCGATGTTCATCTGTCCGCTGTTTTAATACCTAAAGCTTAATCCTTCCTCTCATGCCATCATTTAAACAATCGTCCACTAACTCGCTGTTTATCAGAATAGCTGTTAAATGCTGCAGTAATCCGTATTCTTAACAATTCGATAACATTAATATAACTTTGTTAACGATAAATTAACATTAGGTTCTTCACAGGTTAATATACAATAGTCACTTTTGCGGAGTAATTCATAAATCTACTACGAAACTGTTTAATTAATCTAATCTTAAGAATTTTACGTATGAAGAAATTATCTTTCTCGCTCCTAGCGATGCTGGGACTTTTTGCGACTCTTTTTATTGCCTGTGATGAGGACGACGATACCCCACCTCCGGCAGAAACCCCCACTATCAGTTCAATTACCCCTAGTAGCGGTCCGGTTGGTACTTCGGTAACCATAGCTGGCACTAACTTTGGCGATTCGCCCTCAGTAAGCTTTGGTGGTACCTCGGCTACCGTAGGAACATCTTCAGCTACCTCTATTACTACTACTGTTCCTACTGGACTTTCTGCCGGAACAGTAAGTGTAACCGTAACCGCTGGCGGTGAGACTTCTGCTGGTTCTGACTTTGAAGTAACGGAAGTTACTACCACGCCAGGTGTAACTACAGTTACTGATACGGTTGTAGCTCTGGATGATCTAAGTTCATTAGAAGCTGCTGTGTTGGCTGCTGATGGCGATTTAGCAACTGTTCTTGGTGGTGATGGGCCATTCACCCTATTTGCTCCTAACAACGCTGCTTTTACCGCACTTGTTGAGGCACTAGAAGCTGGTGATCTAAACGGAGTGGTTGCCGCAGTAGGTACTGATGGTTTGGCGGAGATACTGCTATCCCACGTGGTAGCTGACTCTCTGGGTGCTGCTGAAGTAATTGCAGCTACTGATTCATTAGCAACTGCTGGAACTAGTGGTGCTATGATTGGGGTGTCTACCGAAGGAGATAACGTTTTTGTAAATGGTGCTCAAGTAGTACAAGCAGATATTATCGTTGACAATGGTGTCGTTCATATTATTGACTCAGTGATTAATCTTACTGCTACCCCCGCAGGCCCCAACACCCGAGTGGACATCACTGATGCTGATTTGGCTCCTGGCGAGACTTATAACTGGACAGCTGATAATGATTATTACCTTACAGGTCTGGTATACGTTGAGGACGGTGCTACTTTGAATATTGAAGCAGGTACTACCATCCGCTTTACTGAAGAGACTGGAACGGATAACACCTCAGCACTAATTGTTACGCAAGGGTCAACGATTAATGCGGAGGGTACTGCTGTTGATCCAATCATCTTTACTGCTGAAGCCGATACAGTAGGTGCTACGTTGCTACCTACCGACTGGGGTGCTTGGGGTGGTATCATCATTTTAGGTAATGCTCCGGCAGAAAAAGGAGGCGTGACTTCTAATATTTCAATTGAAGGAGTTGATTCTAATGAAAATCGAGCAGTATACGGTGGTTCTGATCCGGCCGATAATTCTGGTATATTAGAGTACGTATCGATCCGGTATACTGGAGTAGGTATTGCTCCCAATAGTGAGATTCAAGGCTTAACTCTAGGTGGTGTAGGTAGCGGAACTACAATCAATCACATTGATGTCTACTCAAGTAACGACGACGGTATTGAGATCTTTGGTGGGACAGTAAATATTAACTACGCTAGTGTAGCATTTGCTACCGATGATGCGTTTGACTTTGACGAAGGATATCGAGGTAATATTCAGTTTGCCTTTGTGCTTCAGCTAGATGGTGACGAAACCGTATACGACCAAGCAGGTGAGTGGGATGGTGCTATTCCAGATGATGCTGCTCTGTTTGCAGCTCCTAATATCTACAATGCCACTTTCATTGGTCCTGGACAATCTTCAACTGGTGCTCAGCGAGCTTTAATCATGCGTGATGCTTTTGCTGGTAAACTAGGAAACTCTATTATTGAAGATTTCCCTGGCATTGGTATTCAGGTAGAGGATATTGACAGCAATATAGACTCCTACGCTCGCCTTACCACTGCTGCTGATGGATTCCAAATAGAAATTCTGAATAACACTTGGGCGCAGTTTGGCGGAGCAACTGACTTGGCGAGCTTAGTACAAGCTACTTCCATTAGTGATGACCCTGACACTGCAGAAGATGAAACGTTTGAAGGAGAATCAGAGGATGTTGTCTCGGAATTGACCGATAATGCTAATAATTATTCTGCTGCTTCGGTTGTAACCAGCATTAGCCGTACTACTGATGGTGGATTAGACCCTCGTCCAGCTGCGGCTACCGAAGCTACTACAACTGTGCCAGAAGGTATGATGCAAGTCGACTACCGAGGTGCCTTTGTCCCAGGTGAAGCTACTTGGTTATCTGGATGGTCTACTCTCTCTCAGCTAGGTATCTTGTTTGAGTAGTATAGGATATATAAGAATTTTAGTAGAAAAGGAGGCCAGTAGGCTTCCTTTTTTGCATATTTGTGTCGCTAAACCTTACCAAATTATTTAAGCATGAAGCTATTTTTCTACCGATTTTCAATTTCTCTTATCCTGATGTTGGCCCTAGGGTGCTCTTTGGCATTAGCCCAAGGTACGGTAAGCGGTCAGATAGTAGATACTCAATCTGGTGAAGAGCTTATTGGAGCTACCGTCCAGGTGGAAGGTACTGGAACTGGAACAGTGACCGATATAAGCGGAAACTATCAACTAAAGCTAGATGCTGGAACGTATACGCTCATGATTAGCTACGTTTCCTATGCTACTCAAAAAGTGGAGGGGGTAGTGGTAATCGAAGGTGAGAACCAGACCCTTGATTTCGCTTTGGCAGAAGAAAATACGCAGCTAGAGGAGATTGTCGTTACTGCTCAAGCTATAAAGGATAACGACGTAGCCTTACTTAAAATACAAAAAAATGCCTTAGCTGTGCAGGACGGTATCTCCGCTAAAGAAATTGCTCAACTAGGTACGGCTAACGCTGCCGAATCTATGACACAGGTAACGGGAGCTTCTATTGAAGAGGGTAAGTATGTAGTAATGCGCGGATTAGGTGATCGATACTCCATATCGCAACTCAATGGGGTAACATTACCTAGTACTGATCCTTATCGCAATAGTTCTAGTCTGGATTTAATACCATCTGATGTAGTAGAAAATATTGTGACTGTTAAAACGTATACCCCCGACCAACCGGGTAACTTCACCGGGGGAAAAGTAGACATCACTACCAAATCACTACCTGAAGAATTCTTTTTAAACTTTGGAGTATCAGCAACCTATAATACGCAATCATCATTCATCGATAATTTTTTAACAGACGGCACTCAAGGAGAAACAGATTGGTTAGGGTACGACGATGGAACCCGAGCTTTACCAGAGGATTTCACCCAGTTTAGGGATCAGATTTCTAGTGCCTCTCAGGCAAACGGCCTAGAGCGAGCTGCTCGCAGTCCGGCCAATGAAGAGGAAAGAAATATTTTGAATCAAACGGCTCGGGCATTTGATACTCCATTCTTAGCCACGCAAAGCTCAGTACCACTTAACTACGGAGCTGATTTCTCAATAGGAAGTCGCACAACAGTATTCGGTAAAAATTTAGGGTATAGTGCTGCCATCAGCTACGGAAAAGGATACACCTTTTATGATGACGGTCGGTACGGTTTATTCTTTGACGGTGGGGTAGATCAGCTTATTAATGAACAGCGATACAGTGTGGTGAACGGAGACGAAAACACGCAGCTAGGCGGTATCTTAAGTGTTTCTTACCAGCTATCTCCCAATCAGGAAATTACGTTAGAGCATCTATACAACCATGATAATCAGGTTTCTGCTCGTACTTATCGTGGTTTCTGGCAATCATTCCGAGGTGGCTCCAACTTTGAAGATCGCTTAGTTACTTTTCAGGAAAGAGAGCTGAATAACACCCAACTTCGGGGAAAGCACTTTTTTGCAGATTTACTCAATGGAGCTAAGCTAGATTGGACAGTCGGTTACGCTACCTCTACCCAAGAAGAACCAGACATTCGTCTGACAGGTTTTGGTATACCCAGTGGTAATTTAGGATACTCACTCAACCAATCGGAAATTGGCATTTTACCATCTCGGATTTTCCGTGACTTACAAGATGATCAGATTAATGGAAAACTAGATATTACGATCCCGCTCTCGTCCGAAGAGACAGATAATATAATTAAGTTTGGCGGATCGTACTCCAATAAGCAGCGCGATTTCCGCGAAGACTTCATTTCGCTAGTAGGTCAAAGTCAAGATCGTCTAAACCCAGACTTTGTAACTTTTAGTGAGGCAGGGGAGGATGGTGATGTATCTGACTTCTTTGCTTTATCCAACTTCGGTATTGTGAACACCCCCGAAAGTACGGGCACTGGAGCCTTTGGTGCTGGTAACTTCTATGCCGATCAAACTCGTCCCGGAAACATCTACACCGGAGAGGAAACTATTATCGGAGCCTACCTAATGGCGTCTTATAATTTAACTGAGCGCTTAAAAGCGATTGCTGGTGCCCGAGTAGAGACAACTGATTTTTTCTCGGAAGCTTCCGATGGCGAGACAGGCGAAATTCAAGCAACAGACGTACTGCCAGCTCTGAATCTAATCTACAAAATTAACGATAATTCTAACGTGCGTTTAGCCGGAAGTCAGACATTGGCTCGACCTAACTTACGGGAGATTTCACCATTTACGTCGTTTAGTGGTATTTCTATTCCAATTTTTACGGGTAATACTGACTTAGACCGAACGCTGATTCAAAACTATGATTTGCGGTACGAAATCTATCCCCGGCCGGGCGAGCTATTTGCCGTGAGTGCATACTATAAAAGCTTTGATCAGCCGATTGTCCTCCAACTTACTCCCACCACTTCTACCCCTGAAATCCGACCGGTAAATGTAGAAAGTGGATTGGTAGCAGGTGCCGAAGTTGAATTTAGGAAGTCATTAGATTTTATTTCTCCTGTACTGGAGAATGTCCGTTTCTCAGTCAACGCCAGCTATATCTTCTCTGAGGCTGACCGAACAGAACAGGAGCTAGAAGCAATCCGGCAGTCAGACCGTCCTAATCTAGATGATACCCGTCCGTTTCAAGGACAGTCTCCGTATATCATAAATGTAGCTTTGTTTTACAACAACGACCTTCTGGAGTGGGAAAACTCACTTTCTTTTAATGTCTGGGGAGAACGCTTAGCTTTTGCAACTGGAGCTTTAGACCCCGACGTGTACGACCAACCTCGTCCAATACTGAACTTCACTTCGAGAAAGCGCCTTAGTGATAATTATGCAGTTGGGTTTAAAGCTGAGAACTTATTGAATCCCGCTTTTGAGCAAGCGTATGATTTCAATGGGCAGCCTGTCTTTGAATCATTCACCCGCGGTATCTCATTCTCTTTAACTCTTACGTATAATCTATAAAAAAGTAAAAATAGTATGAAAAAAGCAGCTTGCGAGCTGCTTTTTCGTTTTAACTTCCTGTGCTAGGCGCTAATTTTCGGTGAACCGAAAGAGTGCAAGAGTATTACTCTTTAACTATTTTTCTGACCTGTGTTCCTGATTGATTAGTTAACTTAAGCATATAGATACCCGCCGGTTGATTAGCCATATCTATTCCCTCACTAAGAATACGAAAGTATTCTTTGCGGCAGATTAATCTACCTGATATATCATGCACAGAGATATTAGATTTCCCTTCAGCACTCATAGTAAGATTTAATCGGTCAGTGAATGGGTTAGGATTGACGAGCATTTCATTACTAAAGGGCGTAAGGTTCTAATGTTAACATTAGACAGACGACTTAAAGCTCAGTTCTTTTTGTTTGAAATGTCTCAGTATTGACGAATAAAATTTAGCCTGAGACTCTAGAGGAAATATTAGTAAATATCTAATTTGTCTTTAGTTTTTTGCTAAACACTTGCTTGAACTTATCCACTTTGGGGCGGATCACAAACGAACAGTAGCCTTGTTCGGGATTATTTTTATAGTAATTCTGATGGTAATCCTCGGCCGGATAAAACGTATCTAGTGGGCTAATTTCTGTTACAATCGGGTTAGTAAAAGCTCCTGACTCATTCAGCTTTTGCTTGTACGCTTCGGCTAACTGTTTTTGTTCTTCGTCGTGGTAATACACTACTGAACGGTATTGCGTACCTACATCCGCTCCCTGTCGGTTCAGGGTAGTAGGGTCATGGGTTTTCCAGAAGATCTCCAGTAGCTCATCATAAGAAATCACGGCTGGGTCATAGGTAATCTGCACTACTTCGGCATGCCCGGTGCGCCCGCTACATACTTCCCGATAGGCAGGGTTCTTGATGTGTCCACCTGAGTAGCCCGATACTACCGATTCTATTCCTTCTACATCCTGAAAAACGGCTTCAGTACACCAAAAGCAGCCTGATCCAAATGTTGCTTGTTTCATATACTTTTTTATTTGCTATGAGTTTAGGGAAAAAGGAGTACGGAGGAGGGAAAACGGATTAAGCGATATATACTTTCCGTATTCCATTCTCCTTTTCCGGTTTCCGTATTTACTTATTCGGTTGCGGGGTAGTTCTTAGGTAAGGCTTAATCTTCGTGTGGCCTTTAGGGAAACGCTCGGGAATCTCTTCATCTGAGATGGCAGGGGCGATCACTACATCTTCGCCTTCTTTCCAATCAGCGGGAGTTGCCACACTGTAATTAGCAGTTAGTTGTAGAGAGTCAATTACCCGAAGTATTTCGTTAAAGTTTCGTCCGGTAGAAGCTGGATAGGTCAGCATTAGTTTGATTTTCTTATCCGGGCTAACGATATAAACCGAGCGTACCGTCATACTATCCGAGGCATTGGGGTGCATCATCCCGTATAACTCGGCCACCTTACGGTCAGGGTCAGCAATAATCGGAAAGTTTACGGTGGTGTTTTGCGTTTCGTTAATGTCATTGATCCACCCCTTGTGCGAATCAAGATCATCCACACTAAGAGCCATTACTTTAGTGTTGCGTTGGGCAAACTCGTCCTTTAGTTGAGCAGTACGACCTAGTTCGGTAGTACAAACTGGAGTGTAATCAGCTGGGTGAGAAAAAAGTACTCCCCAACCGTCGCCTAAATAATCATAAAAGTCAATTTCGCCCTGGCTGGTTTGAGCCTGAAAATTAGGGGCAGTATCACCGAGTCGTAATTCCATAAGTTATGTAGTTATATTAAGTTTTTACTAGATATGGGTACGAAATTCGCTAGCTGAAGTTGTACCCGATGACCGATTATACTGACCAGAGGCTGTATTGCCATAAAGGCAGTAAACTGCTTGAATCATTGAACGCAAGGTTAGGCTTTAGAAAGAAATGTCTAGCTTCTTTGTGTTAATTTTTCCGAGCGTAATGATACATGCAATACTATTTTAATAGCAAACTGTTGAATGTAAGAAAGTAGCTCACTCCGAAGCACAAAAAATAAATTACTATTCTAAAGTGGGGAATAATTCCCCAACTTGTTCAATCAGTCCTCGAAATCAATTAATTATTAGAATAGTAATATATGTAAGATGCTTATTATCAGCTCTTTATACTTTCCAGGCTATGGTATGATTCTTTGTAATGTTTAAGCGTAAAACCATCAGCTATGAGAAAACTATTGGCAATCATCACCTTAAGTGTACTCTCTTGGAGTGCTTCCCAGGCACAGGATGAGATATGGATGGAAGAAATGCAGGAAAATCAGGAGATGTTTATTCACGAACCTGCTGATGAGCCTGCTATCATTATGGAGATGGAGTTGCCTCAAAGCATTTTATATGCCTTAGATCAAGGAGATTACCAACATTTAACTATTACCCGTGCCAGAGTGCTCAACAAACGCGATATGCGTCGTTTGCAAATTGATAATGCCATCTCTTCATCAGTCATTTTGTATGAATTGCTAATGGAAGATGAAAATAGCGCAGTAACACTATACTATACTGAAGAGGGTAAGCTTCTGAATGCTACTCAAAGCGTATAATTTTTTTCATTCATAGGTGGGTTAGGCAAATTCTTTTATTTTAGCCCCAAAAGTCCTAGCCTTGCCCTATGATACTAATACGTTTTTTATTTCTTTCGCTCTTTTTCTACACTACCCACTTCCTTTTCGCTCAGTCTGATTCTAATGCTGATTTAGCCACGCAGGTTCAGGAATTGCAGGAGACCGTACGAGACCTACGCCATTCTTTTAGCCGCTTAAACAAAGCTATTGATGACCTGGCCTGGGAACAGGAAGTGGGTAAGTACGCATTTATTGACAAAGTTACGCTAACGGGACCTCCACCTCGCGTAATTGAAAACCCTACCGGGCAGGGAGCCAAAAATCCGGTTCGTTTTAGTGCATATGTCTTTATTCCTAGTGGTATTGACCTAAGCAAAAAGCATCCCTTACTGGTATTACCCCACGGGGGCGTACACAGCAACTTTAATACGTTCTATCGCCATATACTTCGGGAACTAATGGCTCAGCAGTACGTTGTAGTGGCTCCAGAATACCGCGGTAGTACTGGCTACGGTAAAGGTTTCTACGAGTTGATTGACTACGGCGGACTGGAGGTGGAAGATACTTACGCCAGTCGTAATTATATGCTAGAGAATTATGATTTTATAGATAAGAATCGAGTAGGTATTCTAGGGTGGAGTCATGGCGGATTAATTACATTACACAACATTTTTGAACATCCTAAAGATTACCAGGTAGCCTACGCAGGTGTACCCGTAAGTGACCTGATTGCCCGGATGGGTTACAAAACTCAAGGCTACCGCGACCTATATTCGGCGGATTACCACATTGGTAAATCAGCCTACGAAGACGTAGAGGAGTACCGCCGTCGTTCGCCCGTTTGGAACGCCTATAAACTACAAACACCTCTGCTAATTCATACTAACACCAACGATGGGGATGTGAATGTCTTTGAAGTAGAACATCTAATAAAATCATTGAAGGCAGAAGACAAAGAGTTTGAGTATGAGATTTACGAAGACATTCCGGGGGGGCACTCTTTCGACCGTATTGATTCACAAAAAGCCAAGGAGGTACGCGCGAAGGTTTACCAGCATCTGGCGCGCTATCTTAATCCTAATCAACCGATTCGCTCTATCCGCGATCTGCATCAGGCGAGCTATCTACCTCGCTAATGGAGTTGACCGATATTTTGCTGGTTCTGGGGGCAGGTTTTGCTGCGGGTTTTATCAATACCGTAGCAGGAGGTGGTTCATTAGTTAGTTTACCGATCTTAATTTTTCTGGGACTTCCACCAGCAGTAGCCAATGCTTCTAATCGGGTTGCTATATTCTCCCAAAATATCTTTGGGGCACTAGGTTTTAAAAGTAAAGGCGTATCAGCTTTTCCGTTTAGCTTATGGTTAGGGCTATCTGCTTTAGTTGGCGCAGTGATTGGGGCAAAAATCGCCGTCGATATTCCTGAAGACTTATTCAATAAGTTATTAGCGATCATTATGATCGTGGTGGTAGTATTCATTGTTAGAAAATCTACCCATAAGAAAGGGGTAGAGCTTTTGGAGCGAATGGATGAAAAGCACCAAATAATCAGTATTATCTTATTCTTTTTCGTGGGAATTTGGGGCGGCTTTATTCAGGCTGGAGTCGGTTTTCTAATTATAATGGTGCTTACCTCAGTAAATCGTTTCTCGTTAGTGAAGACTAATAGTGCTAAAGTATTAGTAGTACTAATTTATACTTCGGCCGCTCTAGTAGTTTTTATCCTAGAAGGAACGATAAATTGGCTGTACGGTAGTTTGTTGGCTATTGGAAATTCCAGCGGTGCCTGGGTTGCCAGCCGCTGGTCAGTAGAAAAAGGAGATCGGTCGGTGATGATAATCTTAGTGGTTGCAGTAGTTGCTATGGCTATAAAGCTCTGGTTTTTCGAATAAAAAAGCGGAGGTTATTTTCCTCCGCTTCATTTTTTGCGTATGGTTTAGCTCTTAAGCGAGTTACTCTACAACAATCTTACGGGTAGTAAGCTTAGCACCTGCCTTGGTACGAACCACATATAATCCCCGACCGAACGCACTTAAGTCTACTGTTTCACGAATAAATTCGCTTCCTTCGGTCTGATATATAGATTGGCCTACTGCATTGAATACATCAACCCGAATAGGAGTTTCTGGGGTGTCAATTACCTCGAGGAATACTCGCCCAGAAGTTGGGTTTGGATATACATAAGTACCAGGCAATACATCTGCTAGATTATTGCCAATAGATGACTCAGATTTATTAATGGTATTATCAAAACGAGTAGCAACTTCATCAGAAGGAGCAGTTGCCGTGGCAGTTCTCGTCTTCCCATCAGGACCTTTAAGGCTCCAAACTACGGTTTCACCTGGCTCTAGTTCAACTTCAAATACCGCCGCTTGGCGCCCCGGTATAAACTCTTCTGGCTGACCTAAATCATCGCCAGGCACTAGCTTATTATTTTCTCCAATCGGAATAAATACCGGAACACTATTCTCACTCAAATACCCAAATAATGCGCGGTAATTTCCGGAACTCTCGTCATAAGCAATTGTTTCTAGTACCGGGCGGACAGCCGCCATCGGAATAGGCTGGTTAGAAGCTTTTAGTAATGCTTTTTTAGCATCTACAAACCCAGCCCCGGTTTTAAAGTCAAAGCCACGATCAAAGCCTTCCGTAGTGGGGTCATCCATATCCAAAGCAGTAGATCCCAAAATTCCTTTTATTTTGGAGCGACTGATGCTATTATTAGATAGTTGCTTTATTAGGGATACCAATGCAGCAACATGAGGGGCCGAAGCTGACGTACCGAAAAAGTTGCCAAAGCCGTCTGGTTCATCAGTACCAGGAACTGGAAAAGATAAGTCTCGGGCGAAGAAGGTAGTATTTACCCCATCAGGTCCTACAATATCTGGCTTATGACGAATCTGGGGGCTTCTCGCTTCCCCATTAGCTCTAAATAGAATTGGAATACCACCCTTAGAAGAAAACCCGTTGATACGGGGGAGAGATAGGTTTTCGTTGAATCGGGGAGTGTTAAACCAAGCAGTAGCTCCAACAGCAATACCTCTTCCGGCATTAGAGTGACCGTAAATGGTCGGGGCTTGAGTATCTTCGGCAAATTCTGGCACCTGAATAAAATCACCAAAATTAATGTATTTGATTAAGTCTGGGTCAGGACCCGCAAACTTAGTGATGAGAACATCTACTTCTAGATCGGTGTCGGTTGATATATTTGTAACTCCGGTAATTTCAATGGGATCACCACCGATATTTTCATCATTGGATACAAAAGCATCATTAAACTGAGGAAAGAAAAGGTATAGATCTAGATCAGTTTCAGCGCCGTTTCGTCCACTTGCTGAGAAGTAGGGGTCTGACCATTGTAGAGATAAGATTAATGACCCTCCCGGAGGTACAATATAGCGTTGGAAAAAATCACCACTTCCAAAGTTATGCGGGAAACCTAAAATATTTCCTTCACTATCGGCTAATTGAAAGCCTGTATTATTAAAAGCTTTTTCGTAAGAATCTTGCGCGCCATTTCCAGCAGATGAAAGGTATGTAATGCCGCGTTTAGAAACTATGTCTACAGCTTGAGAGATAATACCATCCTGGAAAAAAGGTTCAGCAAAGTACCCAACATCATCTACAATAACGCCACAACCAGCATCAGCCAAATCGATAATACCCTGAGCAAATTCGGCTTGTCCGGTGAATGCGGTATGAAAGGCTAAGTCAGCACCAGGGGCAATGTCGTGGATAATCTCTGCCATCGCCCGGCCTTCATCAGAACCCGCACCGGGAGGTAAGTCATCAAGAATTTCTACTCCGGGAGGTAAATCACCCGAGATAACTCCATCAACTGCGCCGCCTAATGCATTGTAGCTATCGGAGAGAATACCGATTTTCTGTCCGCTACCGTCAACCCCAAAATCATTACGAGCCTCGTCAGTCTTCATAACAATATCACCTCGACTAGTTACGGCTCCTACTTTCGTTTGAGGCCGGTAAGCCGGACGGGCAAATTGTAGTCCAGCGATTGATTCTAAGTCTTTGATATTAGCAGCCGGCACTTTCCCTGATACAATATGTTTGTATACGATACCATCTTTAAGGCCAACTTCTTTTTCAAGTTTAGCCAGTAATTTTGCGCCTTTTCCTTTTTTAGCAGCAGCTTCAATCAGTATATACTCACCGCGGGTCTTAAGTTCATCGGGGTAATCATAAGGCTTAGCAGTAGAGTTTTGACGAGCATTAGTCATAGAACGCTCGGCCATTTCAATCAAATCATTTCCAACTTTGGAAGATGCTGAATGAGGGGTTACTACATAATTGTCAAGGGTAACTACCTTCTGGGCAGTTACCAGCATCGGTAGCCCAAGAAAAAGTAAGGCTAAGCTGAGTTTGTAGAAAGTAAAGGGTTGTTTCATGAGAAAAATAAAATTAAGGTTAGAATTGTGTGGTTAATCTAAAACATTTTCCACAAATGGATAGGCTTTTTATTAAGTTTTTATTGTCATTCCCAATTAAATTTGGTCTTATGACTTTCAACTACCGGATTTCGGTATAAAATTTTTTGAGCCATATTGGTGACACTCGTAGTGCCCAGAGTGCGCAAATGCTAAACCAGATAAAGTGAGCTTTCCATAAGCCCCAGTGAGCCAGACGTCGGTCGGAGGATATCACAGTCTGATTAATCTGCTTAATTTTCCCGACTCGATTCATCTTTATACATAAATCAGCTTCTTCCATAATAGGAAGGTTGTCATTGAAACCACCACAGTGGAAAAAGTCTGTCTGTCGGCAAAACATGGCCTGGTCGCCGAAAAGTAGCCGTAGATGGTGAAAGAAAAATCGGTCGGGGCGATAGAGGAAAGGCGCCAGGTAGGTTTTGATGAAATTTAGGGAAGTAGTTAGCCAACGGGTCCGATTGCCCTTCATAAGTGAAATAAACCCACCTAGAGCAATTTGCTCATCTAAAAGAGTAAAACGAACTCGTTCAACTAGATTTAGAGGTACTAAGGTATCAGCGTGAAGGAAACAGAGTAACTCACCACCTGCTATCTCTGCTCCTAGATTCATTTGAACAGATCGTTGGGCTTTAGCAGACGTTTTGAAAATAACCGGATAGCTACAGGCTATTTGTTGAGTATAATCCTGGCTAGTGCCATCAATAATGATGATTTCATGAGCAGGTGGTTTCAGTTGCATCAAACATTCTAAAGTACTGGATAAATATTTCTCTTCATTCAACGTAGGGATGATAATGCTAACTGTTGCCATGCTAAAAATTAGAGCTTCCTTTGGATGCAGAAGCACCGACAGAAAAAATAGTTTAGATTTACGGCAAATTTACGGTTGATATGAAAAAATTTCTTAGCTGGATGATAGGCGTAGTGCTAGTTTTGTCTATCGTGATAGTAATTGGCCCCCGTCCTAATCATGGCAGTCTAACTGGTCAACTTCCCGAAGCAACTACTAATCTGGTTTCGCTGGAGCAGCAAATTAACCAGACCGAATCACAGAATCTGCTTGTAAAGGAGGATAATGAAGCTCGCATTGTGTGGGCTGATAGCACTAAGCAGAAAACGCCTTACAGTATTGTGTATCTTCATGGTTTTGGAGCAAGCCAGGGCGAAGGTGCCCCTGTACATACCACTTTAGCTCAGAAATACGGTTGTAATCTGTACCTGTCTCGCCTCAAGGAGCAGGGTATCGAGTCAGATAGTGCATTTAAATCTATGACTGCCGAAAACCTGTTAGAATCGGCTAAAGAAGCAGTAGCAATTAGCAAATCATTAGGCGAAAAGGTGATCGTTATAGGCACTTCTACTGGAGGGGCACTGGGGCTCTACATCACTGCTGAAAATCCTGACATTAACGGATTAATACTGTATTCGCCTATTATTGCGCCTAAAGATGAGCAACTATACTTACTAAATCGCCCTTGGGGGATGCAATTGATGGAAATGATGGTAGGTGATGACCACGTAGTTGAGGAGCGTGAAGGGCTTACTCGGCAGTATTGGTCAAGAACTTACTACATTGAAGGCTACGCAGCATTGGCAGGTCTGGTAGAAGAAACGATGGTAGAAGAGACATTTCAGAAAATAAAGTGTCCAGTGTTCTTGGGTTACTACTATAAAAGTGAAGAAGAACAGGATGATGTGGTATCCGTAGAAGCGATGCATACTATGTTTGAAAAATTAGGTACACCTGAAAATCTAAAACGATCTGTGGCCTTTCCCGAAGCGGGTAATCATGTAATTGCTTCTTACGTCCGTTCCGCCGACTGGCAAGGGGTTTTGAGGGAAACAGATACCTTTCTTCAAGAAGTTATGAATTTAAATCCTATTAATGACTCGATAGTGACGAGTACACTCGCTAATCAAGCCTATAAAATTGAACTTCCTTAATGTTTAAAAAAACTACTTTTGAAAAAGCCTGATTTTCGTAAGAAATCAGGCTTTTTCTATGTAATAGCACCTTGTTAATAGTTAGTCTTTATGTCATAAGTCAAGGAATTGTTTCAAGTGATATTAACTAAATGTTAAGAAATTAAGGGCAAATTAATGATTATGTAAATAACAATTAGTAGGTAAGAATAGTATTGAAGTTGTACTTTTGCAGCCAAAAAAATTTCACTAAAAAATCTAATCTATGAAGAGTAATTTACTTATTTCGTTATTCGTAGCTATCGCCTTTATGGGCAGTCTCTCTGAGCTACTTGCTCAGGGTTCTACGACTAGCACAATTGTAGGAGTAGTAGGAGATGAGAATGGCGAACCATTACCCGGAGCAACTATACGGGCAATCCATAAGCCTTCAGGTACTTCCTATGGTACTGCGACTGGAGTAGACGGCAGATTCTCTCTGCCTAACGTAAGAGTAGGTGGACCTTATCAGGTTACTGCATCTTTTGTAGGATATGACGATCAAGTAAAAGATAATATTACATTATCCCTGGGGCAAACATATAGTATTGATTTTACCTCCCGAGAGAGTGATATTCAATTAGAAGATGTATTAGTGCTAGGGAAGCGGGATGAAATTCTTAATGGCGAACGCACTGGTGCTGATACTAGGGTGACTACCGAGCAGATTCAGAGCTTACCTACCATTCAGCGTGATCTTAACGATTTTACTCGCCTAACCCCTCAGGCTAATTTAACTAATGGTGGTATCAGTATAGCTGGGGTAAACAACCGTTTCAATGCTATTTATATCGATGGTGCTGTTAATAATGATGTATTCGGTTTGGCAGCTAGTGGTACTAACGGTGGACAAACAAACATCTCACCCATTAGCTTAGATGCTATTGATGAAATCCAGGTAGTAGTTGCCCCCTACGATGTGAAGTTAGGTGGATTTGCCGGAGGTGGTATTAATGCTGTTACTCGCAGCGGAACCAACGAATTTGAAGGTTCAGCCTATTTCTTGACCAGAAATGAGCGATTAGCCGGACGACGGGCATCTGATGATCCAAATGTAGAGCGAGAAAGGTTAGCCGATTTTAGTGCTAACGTTACTGGTTTTCGTTTAGGCGGCCCACTTGTTAAAAATAAATTATTCTTTTTTGTAAACGGAGAAATTGAGCGCCGGGAAACTCCTGCTCCTTTTGACTTTTCTGAGTATAACAATGAGCTAGTAAGTCGGGCTAGTGTTGAGAGTTTCGCTAATCAATTGCGAAATCAGTACAACTACGAACCAGGAGGCTTTGAGAATGTGACAGACGAAATCCGTAGTGACAAAATTTTCGCTCGTCTAGACTGGAACATTAACCAAAACCATAAGTTGGCAGTGCGGCATAGTTATACCTACGGTGAAAGCACAGCACCTAGTAACTCAAATAGTAATGGAATAAACTTTGCTAACGGGGGGGTGTTTTTCCCAAGTACTACCAACTCTACAGCGCTAGAACTTAACAGCCGATTCAGTAATAGCTTTGCAAATAATCTAATTATAGGTTACACCACGGTACGTGATGACCGTGATCCGATAGGACAGGATTTCCCCAATATCTTCATCCGTACTGGTAATATTCGGGCAGGTAGTGAGCGATTTTCTACTGGTAACCAATTAGATCAGGATGTTTTCACTATTACTAATAACTTCTCTTGGTTCAAAGGAGCGCATACTGTTACCATCGGGACTCACAACGAGTTTTATTCTATTTATAACCTGTTCATTCGTCGCAATTACGGTGAGTATACTTATCGTACTATCGAGGACTTTGTTAATGATACAGCACCTACCGAATACCGCCGTCAATATTCATTACTTGATAACATCACCGGTGATGGCTCAGCTGCTGCGGCTAGCTTTAATGCCTACCAACTAGGATTTTACTTACAAGATGAGTGGTATCCTACTAACGGCCTTAAACTCACAGGTGGTTTGCGTATAGATATTCCGGTATTCTCTGACAAACCAGTGGCTGATGATAACTTCAACAATAATGTACTGCCTGAACTAGCCCAGCAGTATGATATCCGAGGAGCTCAGGCTGGGCAACTTCCAGCAACTAACGTGATGTTCTCTCCTCGCTTTGGTTTCAACTGGGATGTAAAGGGAGACCGATCCACTCAAGTGCGGGGTGGAATAGGATTGTTTACCAGTCGTTTGCCATTTGTTTGGTTGGGAGGCTCATTTACCAACAGTGGTGTAGTACTGAGCGAAGTACGTGAGCGCCCTCGTGATGAAAATGGCGTTGCTGTACCAATTACCCTACCTAACGGTGATCCTTTGGAATTTCGCCCAGATATCAATCAACAGTACGAGCGATCTGATTTCGGAGGAGAAGATGTGGCTGGCGGACAGATAGACTTATTTGCCGAAGACTTTCGTCTTCCACAAGTACTACGAGCTAGTTTGGCAATTGATCAGGATTTAGGCTACGGAATTGTAGGTACACTAGAAGGGTTGTATACCAAAACAACAAATAATGTAGTTTATCAGAATATCAATAAAGTTCCTGCTACCCAACGATTTGAGGGAGCAGATAGTCGTCTTTACTACAGCGGAAATATCACTCGGGAATATACTGACGTTCTATTGGCTTACAATACTAATCAGGGATATACCTGGAGCATTACTGGGCAGTTACAAAAGCCTTTCGCCAATGGATTGTTTAGCAGTCTGGCGTATACTTATGGTACATCTCGCTCAATCAATGATGGTACATCTTCACAAAATTCGTCGCAGTGGCGGTTTATTGAAAACGTTCAGGGAAGAAATAATTTACCTCTAACGTATTCTGACTTTGATTTAGGTCATCGCATTGTGGGAGCATTATCTTATGGTAAGTCTTATGCTAATTTCATGCGTACCGAAGTATCACTTTTCTATAATGGTCAGTCGGGCACACGCTTCTCATATGTGTACAATGAAAACGTGAATGGGGAAGACTTCAGCGAAAACGATTTAGTCTATGTACCACGCAATTTCCAAGAGTCGTATCTAGTAGATAGGGTGGGAGAAGATAGCGATGGCAATGAGATAGTACTTGCTACGGCTGAAGAACAATGGGCCGAATTAGATGCTTTTATTGCTGGTGATGATTATTTGAGCGAACGTAGAGGTGGGTACGCTGAACGAAATGCGAGTCGAACTCCTTTTGAGAGTATCTTTGATGTGCGAATTCTTCATGACTTTTATCTAGATGTGAATGGTAAAACCAATACGTTGCAGCTATCATTAGATATTTTCAACTTTGGTAATATGCTGAATAAAGACTGGGGAAGACGCTACTTTGTTAATAATGATAATTACCGACTAATTGAGGTGGTTAGCCCGGGGCCTACGCCAGAATATAACTTCTCTGCGCCGCGCGGTAATGTTTATCAGATTGATAATGCAGGTGTTAACAGTTCTATCTGGCAAATGCAGATTGGAGTACGTTACATCTTCGGAAACTAATTCTTAGCTAAATAGACTTTTCATAGAGGCTCGTTACGAGCCTCTATTTTTATCCTCTATTATGCAAAAACTTACGCTTCTTCTTTTTATCCTGGTGTATATGATGCTGGGCTGTAAAACCAACCAGACCCAACCTATCTCGCAGATACCAGTAATACCAATAGATACTACCCAAATACTTACTACCATTGCGTTTGGCTCCTGCAACAAAGTTACCGAACCTCAGCCACTTTGGTCAGAGATTGTAGACCAGCAGCCGGATTTATGGGTTTGGCTGGGGGATAATATTTACGGCGACACTACCAACATGGCTGTAATGCATCAGGAATACCAGAAGCAGTTGCAACAACCAGATTACCAAAAGCTGCTAGCCTCTACCTCTGTATTGGGTATCTGGGACGATCATGATTACGGTATTAACGATGGAGGGAAATACTTTGCCCAAAAAGAAGCTAGTCGTGATCTGATGCTAGAGTTTCTGAGCGTTGCTCCGAGCCGTCCAGTGTGGAGTAGGGAAGGAGGTTATCAATCATATACTTTCGGACCAGAAGGGCAGCGGGTGAAAATTATTTTACTGGACACTCGCTACTTTCGTGATACGTTGATGGAATCATCAATGGAAGGAAAACGCTACGGTGCTAATCCCCAGGGCGACATGCTAGGGGAGACGCAGTGGACTTGGCTTACCGAAGAACTAAACGCTAGCGACGCTCAATTCAACATAATTGGCAGTAGCATTCAGGTCATTCACGATGAGCATGGGTTCGAGAAGTGGGCTAACTTTCCCAAATCCCACCAGCGACTGTATGATTTAATCGTGAGTTCGGAAGCCGAAGGTGTAGTGTTGCTCAGTGGCGACCGCCATATTGGCGAGATTTCCCGTCTCAAACTTCCTGAAATGCCGTACCCGTTGTACGATATTACTTCCAGTGGTTTAACGCATGTGTACGAAGAAGCTGATGAAGAAAATCGGCATCGGGTAAGCGATTTAGTAACCTCTCTCAACTATGGCTTAATCCAGATTGACTGGGAAAACCGTCAGGTGACCTACCAAATAAAAGGAGAAAATGGAGCAACTTATGCTTCTGAGACAGTCGCTTATCCTAAATGAGTGATGGCGGGGTGCGGGATGCTGGGGGCAGGGGGCTTGGAATAGACGTTCAGCTTTCCATTTCGATCTCCCAGCTCCTTGCACCCAGCCCGACGCTCAGTCCTCTTCCTCTTCCTCAAATAAAAACTCATTGTAGGCATTCTGCAATTCGCGAAGGGCGAGGTGGTCTTGTTGCTGCTGCGCTATGGTGATACCTTTTTGGTAGGTAGTTTCGGCTAAAGTAGTTTC
Source organism: uncultured Flammeovirgaceae bacterium (assembly GCA_937883755.1). Classification (GTDB taxonomy): domain Bacteria; phylum Bacteroidota; class Bacteroidia; order Cytophagales; family Cyclobacteriaceae; genus Tunicatimonas. The sequence goes on from CAKZYA010000020.1 coordinate 26,664, forward strand.
TCCGTTAGCTTGGTACAGTTTGGCAGCGTGATAATAAGTAGCTACGTAATTAGGTTGTTCCGTTAACAATTTTTCATAGTACTGACGAGCCTGACTGAGGTCAGATTTAGCGTATTCGGTAGCAATAGCGTAAAGAGTAAACGGATCTTCAGGGTCTTCTTTTAAGAAATTGAGTAGGCGGGTCAGACGTTCTTGGCTCATTCCTGATCAGATTTTTATTTATTCTTGATTTACGTAACTTCGCAGCAAAAAAACGGGTTATAGAAAAAATAATATTGAAGCCACAGAAGCGACGGTTATGAAGATTTTAGTTTGTATTACCCATGTGCCCGATACTACGTCAAAAATATCGTTTACCGATAATAACACCAAATTTGACTCTACGGGCGTACAGTACATTATTGGTCCCTATGATGATTACTCGCTAGCTCGAGCTATTGAGTTGAAAGAACAGCACGGAGGGACAGTCACCGTAATTAATGTAGGTGAAGCCGAAACGGAACCAACTATTCGGAAAGCACTGGCCATTGGAGCAGACGATGCCATTCGTATCAACGCTCATCCGGCTGATAGCTTTTTTGTTGCCCAGCAAATTGCTGCAGTAGTAAAAGAGGGCGGTTACGATTTGGTACTGATGGGACGCGAATCTATTGACTACAACGGTGGGCAGGTACATGGCATGGTAGGGGAGCTAGTTGGAATGCCTTCGATGTCGCCCGTAATGCAATTAGACATTGAAGGTGATACCGCCAAATTATCGCGGGAGATCGAAGGAGGTAAAGAGCAGTTGGAGGTGAAATTGCCTTTTATTGCCGGGTGTCAGGAGCCCATTGCTGAATGGAAGATTCCAAATATGCGAGGGATTATGATGGCCAGAAAGAAGCCTCTAGAAGTACGAGAGCCTAGCACGAATGAGCAAATGACGAATACCATCAGTTATGAATTGCCACCACCCAAGGGTGAGGTGAAAATGTTCTCGGCTGATAATCTAGATCAACTGGTACAGGCATTGAAGAATGAAGCTAAGGTACTTTGACTTGTAAACGAGATCATTGTTTTTAGTAAATTATTAACAACATTCCGAACACATAATTATGGCAATAATAGCACTTATTGAGGATGCCGACGGCAAGGTTAAAAAGTCGTCAGTAGAAGCAGTAGCCTACGCAGTGGCGCTGGCTCAGCAAATGGGTGAAGGAGAAGTAGTAGCCTTGGCATTAGGCAATCAGGTGGACAACGAAGAATTAGAGAACTTAGGGGTGTTTGGAGCTAATCGGGTACTTCATGCCAGTGATGAACGGCTTAACCAAGGAGTAATCCAAGCCTACGCCTCAGTGGTTGATCAGGCAATGAATGAGGTAGGCGCGAATGTGCTGATATTATCTAAATCATCTTTGGGCGATCCAGTTGCTTCTCGGGTAGCCATAAAGCAACAAGCCGCTTTGGGGGCGAATGTGGTAGAATTACCTGATTTGAGTGATGGGTTTGTGGTGAAGAGTAGTATTTACACCGGGAAGGCTTTCTCCCATACCAAACTTGATCGGGATAAGAAGATCATCGCGTTACGAAAAAACGCTATTGTTCCCACCGAAGGTGAAGGAAAAGCTACGGTAGAAGCCTTCTCAGCTAGCCTGTCAGATGCTGATTTTGGAGCTACTATTACCAACACTGAAAAAAGCGAAGGCGATATTTTATTACCCGAAGCCGATATTGTAGTATCCGGCGGACGTGGCCTGAAAGGAGCGGATAACTGGGGAATGATAGAGGATTTGGCCGAAACATTAGGGGCCGCTACTGGATGTAGTAAGCCGGTTTCGGATATAGGCTGGCGACCGCATCACGAACACGTAGGGCAAACGGGAGTAAAAGTAAGCCCGACCCTTTATGTGGCTATTGGTATCTCGGGAGCCATTCAGCATTTAGCAGGCGTCAATTCGTCCAAAAATATTTTAGTCATTAATCAGGATGCCGAAGCTCCTTTCTTCAAAGCTGCCGACTACGGAGTGGTGGGAGATGCCTTCGAGATCGTACCTCAGTTAACCGAAAAGATCAAAGCCTCTCAAAACTAAGTTGCTCGTATTGTGGATAAAATAGAATTAGAAATTTTAGGCCTTTCTTCTAGTCAGTCTCAGCAAGGTTCTTTTGCGCTTGTATTGGGAGAAACCGTCGGTAACCGTCGGTTACCGATCATTATTGGGATGTTTGAGGCGCAGGCAATCGCTATTGAAATAGAGAAAATTGTTCCAAATCGTCCGATGACCCACGATTTGTTCAAGTCATTTGCGCGAAACTTTCATTATACCGTAGAAGAGATTATGATCTCTGACCTAAAAGAGGGAGTATTCTTTGCTAAGATTATTTGTAGTGATGGAACTGGCACTACTGAGATAGATGCTCGTCCGTCAGATGCTATTGCAATCGGGCTACGGTTTGATGTACCGATTTTCACTAACGAGAGTGTACTGTCTGAAGCGGGTATTGTACTGACTGATGAGGAAGGGGAAGCTGAAGTTCCCTCTACCCCAACTGGGACTCAATCAAAGAAAAACCCTACTGAGAAACTGAAAGATTTGTCAAATGATCGTCTTCAATCCATGTTAGACGAAGCCTTAAAAGGCGAAGACTACGAGAAAGCCGCCAAGATTCGAGATGAGATGAACCGCCGTAACTAACTACTTACTCTACCTATCCTAATCGTGTCGGGATACATCTACTAGCCTAACCTACTATGCCTTACATCCGAGGAATCCTGGGAATTGCTGCCTTGGTGTTTATTGCCTTTCTGTTTTCCCGAAACCGTCGAGCTATCAATTGGCGCCTAGTGGCTACGGGACTTGCACTTCAGCTTGTCGCTGGAATATTGATTCTTAAAGTTCCCTTTGTCAAGGCAATTTTCAACTCAGTGAGTGAAGCTTTCGTAAAGTTTCTGAGCTTCTCCCAGCAAGGGGCTGAGTTTCTGTTTGGTGATTTAGTAGATGCTACATCTTTCGGTTACATTTTTGCCTTTCAGGTACTTCCCACTATTATCTTCTTCTCCACCGTGACGGCGGGGTTGTATTATCTGGGCATTTTGCAAAAAGTGGTGTACGGCATTGCCTGGGTAATGGCTCGCACTATGCGACTTTCGGGAGCGGAAAGCCTTTCGGCAGCGGGAAATATCTTTCTGGGTCAGACGGAAGCCCCACTGTTGGTGCGTCCCTATATTGCCGGAATGACTTTTTCTGAGATCATGTGTCTGATGACCGGGGGAATGGCGACTATTGCAGGCGGGGTATTGGGCGGTTACGTAGCTTTTCTGGGCGGTGGCGATCCAGTAGAGCAAACCCGGTTTGCCGCCTATTTACTCAGCGCTTCTATTATGAATGCTCCAGCGGCCATTGTGATTGCTAAGATACTGATACCAGAAACTCAGCCCGAGGCTATTCGTCAGGACTTGGACATTAGTGGTGAAAATTTAGGAGTCAACGTAATTGATGCCCTAGCCCGAGGAGCTTCGGAAGGGCTAAAGTTAGCATTGAACGTTGGGGGAATGCTGCTAGCGTTTATTGCCGTGATAGCAGCAATTAATTATTTCTTATCAGGAGTTATTGGTGACTGGACCGGACTGAATCAGTTTGTGAATCGTACTACCAATGGGGCTTTTGACGGATTTTCACTAGAATATTTGCTGGGGCAACTCTTCCGGGTGTTTGCGTTTATTATGGGAGTAGATTGGAGTCAGACCTTACAAGTAGGCAGCTTACTAGGTCAAAAAACTGTCATTAATGAGTTTGTGGCGTACCTAGACCTATCAGAAATGAAAGCCGACGGAGTACTGGGTGGAAAAGCATTAATAATTGCCACTTATGCCCTATGTGGGTTTTCTAACTTCAGCTCTATCGCTATTCAGATTGGTGGTATTGGCAGCCTTGCCCCTAAGCAGCAGAGCAATCTTTCTAAATTAGGGCTATGGGCACTAATGGCTGCAACCTTTGCTTGCATGATGACGGCTACCATTGCGGGTATGCTCGTGAGTGTAGAATAATTTATCGCTGCCTTACCTCAATTTTCTTTAGGCTTTTTGACGAGCCATTTCTTTTTCTCTTGCCGACTTTCTCCTGATCCTTATCTTCTGTATTCTTTGGAACCTTCTCTTACGCGAATCTAAAGTATACTCATCAGGTGGGTTGCCTAGTAAAAATCCGAGTGGTTGAAGAGACTCTATTGCTTCGCAAATCACTTTGATGATAGCTAGTACTGGAATAGATAAGATCATGCCAATGGCTCCCCAAATCATCCCGCCAAAGAATAATGCTAGAATAGCGGCAAACGGGTTAATGCTCACTCTGCTTCCTACAACATTGGGAGTAATAAAGTTTCCCTCCAAAAACTGTACGGCCCAAAAGAGTAGAGCAACCCCTACCGGATACCACAGTGAATCTTTAGTAGCTAAGGCAAATAGGATAGGAAGTAGTGAGCCAATAAATACTCCCACGTACGGAATAATGGTGAGTACCGCCGCTAGCGCACCAAAGAATACCGCGTGCTCAATTCCCAGTACCATCAATCCCACAGTGTTTAGAATACCAACAATTAGGATAACGGTGAATAGCCCCAAGATATAACTGCGTACTACCTGCTCTATTTTTATGACCGTAGCCCCAACTACTTCATGTTTGGGGGGAGAGAATAATCGGTACAGAAATGCAACGAAGAACTTTCGATAATAGAGAAAGAAGAACAGAGAAATGATACACAAGAAAAATGCTGTAAAGAAGCCAGCGGTTGCCGAAAGGGTACGGGTAAGAAAAGTAGTGCTACCCTGTAACAAGGTAGTAATTGAGTCTTTAATGTAATTAATTTGCTCCTGCGGTGCTATACCCAAAGTACCTTCCATCCAATCAGAACTTTGGTCAATGGCAGTATTGAACCGGGCTTCAATGGTATTAATATCGCGGGCGATACTACGAACTTGAGCGGAAAAGAAGTACGAAAGTCCTGCCAGTACCAATACCACAAATACCATAGATAGTACCGAACTGATTCCCCGAGGAATTCTGACTCGCTCAAGCCAGGAGCTAACCGGACGCAATAACAAAGCTAAAATCAAAGCAGTAAATACTGGACTTAGAACCGACTTAGCTACAATGAGCAAGTAAGCGGTAAGAATAATAGCAGATAGTATGATGAGGTATTTAGCGTATCCGGGAATTTTCATCAGTAGATAGGTTGAATAATAGTAAATCAAATACTTTAACGCGAAGCAATAAGATAGGTTGATACCGCTTTCTTGGTTTTAGAGCTTAAAATTCAGAGTTCGGAGTTCGGAGTTTTGAGTTTCTTAACTATCGAATGCCTGAACACAATAACACCTTAACACTTTAGCACTAAGAAATATGAAATTCTATATTTGCAGCTTCAGAAAATAATCACAGAATATTAAGCATTGGGAAATGGCAAACTTAGCTGATTTTATAAAGGAACTACATTGGCGGGGTATGATTCACGATATGACTCCCGGTACGGAAGAGCAACTTGCTAAAGAGAAAACGCAGGGGTACATTGGATTTGACCCAACGGCTAAATCTTTACACATTGGCAATTTAGCTACGGTGATGTTGCTAGTACATTTGCAACGAAGTGGGCATCAGCCGGTGGCTCTGGTAGGTGGAGCAACGGGTATGGTGGGCGATCCTTCGGGAAAATCAGCGGAGCGTAATTTGCTAGATGAAGCAACCCTTCGGGAAAACCAGGCCGGGGTACGACAGCAACTGGAGAAGTTTCTAGACTTTGATGCAGTGGGTAATCCGGCAGTACTGGTCAACAACTACGATTGGTTCGGAAAAATTGGTTTTCTGGAATTTTTGCGAGATGCAGGCAAGCACTTGACAGTCAACTATATGATGGCGAAAGACTCGGTGAAAAAGCGACTCGAGACCGGACTTTCGTTTACCGAATTCTCGTACCAATTGCTGCAAGGCTACGATTTTTATCATTTGTACCAGCACCACAGCGTAAAACTGCAAATGGGTGGTTCAGACCAGTGGGGGAATATCACTACCGGAACCGAATTTATCCGCCGTAAGGCCAACGGGGATGCCTTCGCTCTAACAGCCCCGCTCATTACCAAATCGGACGGAACCAAGTTTGGTAAGTCTGAGTCGGGTAACGTTTGGCTAGACGCCCAAATGACTTCACCCTACAAGTTTTACCAGTTCTGGCTCAATGTGGCCGACGATGACCTGTCGCATTTGCTGCGAGTATTTTCTTTGAAAAATCAAGAAGAAATTGAAGCACTGGAAAAATTGCCTAACCCTAATGAAGCCAAGCGAGCACTAGCCGAAGAACTGACGACCCGTATTCATTCGGCTGAAGACTTTGAAAATGCTCGTGATGCCTCATCCATTCTGTTTGGCAATGCTGCTCTGGAGAAAATTCAGCAGATTGATGAGCAAACACTACTAGAAGTTTTTGAAGGCCTACCTCAGCGAACCATTTCCCGTAGTGATTACGAAGCTACTACCAATGTGATAGATCTGCTATCGGAAACTACGCAACAACTGGTTTTTAAATCCAAAGGAGAAGCCCGCCGCATGATTCAACAAGGTGGAGTTAGCATCAATAAAGAGAAAATCGCCTCCGCAGAAGCCGAGGTCAACTTTTCGCTACTGCAAAACAAATATTTACTCGTGCAGCGCGGAAAGAAAAATCATTTCCTAGTGCGAGTAGAGGAGTAAAATGTCTGATAAGAAGTATTTAAACGAGATAGGAAGCTTCTTAGAGAGAAAGTTTCCAGGTAGAGTGGGAGTTATTGATAAGGCACTTCTCTATATTGATAGTGAGAAAAGCGATGGTTATGCTGTGATGGTTAGCCATGATGAGACTGAAGCTACTATTGCAATAGATTCTGTATTTGAATCATATTTCTTAGATGACACTAGAGTAGAAAAAGTGCTGTGGAGGTTTCTAACAATATTGACTAAAGACATGCATATCACAAAATATTATAAAGGGACTTTTCACTATAAGACAAAGTTCGAGCTAGTTGATAGCAAGAGAGATGTAGAAGTCTTTGGCACAACTATGATCTGGCTCTACCCATATTAGAAGAGAGATAGAACTGAACACTTCGCGCAGCTAGCGCTACTAAAGAATGATGAAATTGAAGATACGTTTAGAACGCTGAGAAGGGATCAGTAAACTACACTGGTGTCAAAACTTTCTCAGGAACAACTTTCTTTTCAGTGAAGTAAGCTGTAGCGAGTAAAGTTAAAGCGATAAAGGCACCTGCTGCTTGTCCATCTCCCGCATTGAGGTGAGCTGATGCCGCCAATATCACATTGAAGAAAAATCCAGCATAAGCCCATTCTTTCAGAACCACGGATTTTTTTGCCCAAATAGCAACTAAGCCTAGAAGTTTAGCAATAGCTAATGGGTAAATTAGGTAAGTGGGAAATCCCAACGATTGAAAGGCTTCTTGAATAGCTTCATGATTGAAGAAGTAGTTAGAGACCGAGAAAATCATAAGTAAGGTGAACAGGCTGAGTACGACGTAGTAGGTAATTTTTGCAGCTTTCATAATTATAGATTTTCCTGTAAATACGTATGCACTACTGTTGTAGTTACATGAATTATGAAAAAAATAAAAACTAGTAGATTCCCTGCTCAGGGTGCCGGGCGGTAAAGCCTTTATACTTTTCCTTGATAGCCTCAATATCTTGATTCACATCATCGGATGGGTAAAATGGTTCCATAAGAATACCTGCTTCTTTTTTAGCATAGTCCAGATAACCCAGAAGAATAGGCACATTGGCTTGTTTAGATACGTGGTAAAAACCCGTTCGCCAACGTTTAGCATATTTTCGGGTGCCTTCCGGGGTTACTAACACAATCAGATGGTCACGCTCATCGAATAGCCTGGCCATTGCATCTACCATGCTTTCTCGTTTTAACCCTTTTTGCTTTCGATTAATGGGTATGGCACCTAATGCTTTAAGTATAATTCCTACCGGAGGTTTCATCCATTCTTTTTTAATGGTAAAACGAATCGGTATACCCATTAGCCGAAGGGCTGAAAGTGCGTAGAAAATATCCCAGTTGCTGGTATGAGGAGCTGCAATCATAACTCCTTTCTTAATATGTTTGGGGAAATTCCTGTTATAAGACCAACCAGAAACACCTAAAATAATTTTCGCAATAATTTTCCACATAATGATTAGGTTGTTGAGGGTAAACCGTTACAAAAACTAAGAATTTCAGTCTTCCGGCTTTTTGCGTAGTCGTAGCCAATCTGAAAGATTTCATCGGCTTTGCCGAGGTCAAAGATATGGTACGTTTTCAGGGCAGGAGGCTCAATAAATAAGTCACAGTAATTACGGCGAGAGTATGAGTTCGCATTGATTGTGAGTAGAAAAGCCCGTTCTAGCATTGTTCGCATATTCATGATCTCAAACGTCTCGTCAACAGGGTTGCAGTGAGAGCCGATGATCTTATCGCAGGTACCAACTAGGGCTTCAGCCGGAAAATTATTAAGCAGGCCACCGTCCACAAATAGCTCACCTCGAATATTAATGGGTTCAAACATCACCGGAATGCAAGTGGACGCCATCAGCGGGCGAATCAGGTCGCCCTGAGAGAAATAAACTGTTCGGCCCAGACATAAATCAGTGGCATTAATAGTTAGCGGAATTCGTAAGTCTTCAAAGGAGTCATGCGAAAGGTATTTTTTATAAAGCCACTCAGCACTATCCATCTTAAGTAGACCTGTTTTGCTAATAGCCGGACGAATGAGACGGAAAAAGTTAGTTTCATTGATAATCTGAAGAATTTCATCAGGTGAGTAGCCACTGGCGTACAGTGCGCCAGCAATGGCACCAGAACTACTTCCAGTAATTGCCCCTATTTTTATACCGAGTTCATCCAGTACCTTTAAAACCCCCAAGTGGGCAATACCTCGGGCACCTCCTCCCGACAAAACCAGTCCTAACTTTTGGCGTTTTCCTTCCGCAGCTACTGAGTCTTCCGGCATATTGGCTGGTAGATTTTGTGCTTATTGTACTACTCCAATCTTGGTGAACTTAGCAATGCGCTGCTCAATCCGATCTTCGGTCGAAAGAGCGCCCAACTCCTCTATAGTGGAAAAGATATACTCTTTTATCTTTTCGCTTTGCCACTTCATATCGTGGTGTGCTCCACCGAGGGGTTCATCAATGATACTATCTACCATCTGAAAATGGTGCATATCCTGGGCAGTGAGTTTAAGCGCTTCAGCGGCTTGCTCCTTAAAATCCCAGCTTCGCCACAGAATAGACGAGCAAGACTCAGGGGAAATAACCGAGTACCAAGTGTTTTCCAACATCACTACCCGGTCGCCAATGGCAATGCCCAATGCCCCACCGGAAGCTCCCTCACCAATAATAATACAGATGACTGGGACTTTCAGCATGAACATCTCGCGCAGGTTACGAGCAATGGCTTCACCCTGCCCTCGTTCTTCGGCCTCAATACCGGGAAAAGCCCCGGGAGTATCGATGAATGCAATAATGGGCTTATTAAATTTCTCAGCAATTTTCATCAGGCGCAATGCCTTCCGATAGCCTTCTGGGTTAGCCATACCGAAATTTCGCATCTGGCGAAGCTTGGTATTCCGTCCTTTTTGTTGCCCCAGTAGCATAAAAGTTTGTCCGTCAATGCGTCCCAGACCACCTACCATTGCCTTATCATCTTTCACGGTGCGGTCGCCATGCAGCTCAATAAAGTCGTCGCAAAGCTCGTAGATATAGTCTAGTGTATATGGGCGGTCGGGATGACGCGAGAGTTGCACCCGTTGCCAGCGGGTTAGGTTAGAGTAGGTCTCTTCTTTTAGGCGCTGAATCTTTTCTTCTAGCGTCTGGACGGCCTCACTTACGTCCACTCCACTCTCATCAGCCATTCGCTTCATTTCAGCTAACCGCTCTTCTAGCTCTACTACTGGTTTTTCAAATTCTAGTAAGGTCTGTGCAGAATTTTCCGTTGCCATAGTGTATTAATTTTCGGATTCAAAGCTAGGGTTAAAAAGCGAATTTTACCAACTCTGAGGTTAGGGTGATATTTGGCTAATAGAATTAAAAGAAAAAACTAAAGTAGTTTGTTGGAAATAAGACGATAAGATTTCATATTTGCATTCCAATTTTGGACGGTCCGGTAGTTCAGTTGGTTAGAATGCCTGCCTGTCACGCAGGAGGTCGCGGGTTCGAGTCCCGTCCGGACCGCTTTCAAAGCGCTAATTCGTTAAGGGTTAGGGCTTTTTTTATGATGTAATTCCTCTTTGAAAGATCATTTAGAAATCTTCATTTGAAGCACCTATTTAAAATACTATGCTCTGGTAAAACAGAGAACGATGAGTACATCATAAAAGCTGAGTGAATTTATTAGATCAATAATATCGCTCTGACGAAGGGCTTGCAGTAAAGTCAGACTAGTATCCTGTAATCTCTTTGAGTTTGGTGAAAAAGGCTTTTTTGCGAGGCGAATTGATTCCCCAATCTACTGGAATACTTTGATATCCGTCTTCAAAGCCCTCGCCATCCATCCGATAGTCAAAGTAGCCCCAGGAGGCGTAGGACTGTACTGCGGTAACTAAGTTGTTAGTATCTTTTTCAAAGTCAAAATGGTCGTCCTCGTTGAATACGATGGGCATGGGAGAATATCCATCTACTTGCTTAGTCTGAGCTACCATCTCGGCAATCCGTGCTGGGTCATGTACTCCATTGCCGTGAATCAAAATGAAATCAGCCGATTGTACTACGTTGGGGCGAGGAATACTTCTACCATTGTAGCTCGTACTTACTAAATATCGGAAGCTATCTTTTTTCTTAGACTTCACTAGCTCAATCAGCTCATGAATACGATCAGCTTTTATGATTTCCCGATCGTAAGCCTGGTTATCACATTCATTAGCTACTTCAATCAGTACGTGGCGGTAGTCTTTTTCCAGAAGCCAGTCAATCACATTTTCCGTAGCCTTCTTCACCGCTGCTTCATCTTTTAGGTTCTGGTCTTGCCCAAAATAAAATAGCCCTAGAATAGGAACCATTCCTAACTCATCGGCTTGATCTAGAATCTTAGTTAGTCGGGTGAAGTAGGCGGGACGAAGAGTACCATCTTCCTCGTAAGCCGAATTGTACCAGTTCTTATTACCGTAGCCCATCGGACTACCGCCTTGTAGGTTTACGGTAAAAGCCAGTAAACCATGCGCCAACCAGTCGTCCATAGCCGCTACAAATTCATCAGTATTACGGTCGGGATCCCACTCACTTGCATCGGGGTACTTCCACTTAATGGCAGTTTCCGGATTCAGATCATCAAAAACGCCCTGTACCATACGAGAGTTGAATAGCAAGCCTTCAATTTTGTGACCATTCCAGGTTCGGCCAGAGTAAGTTGGTTGTCCATTAATAAAGAATTGCTCGCCTTTAATAGAAACTGTCGTTTGGTTTTGGCTGACTGCTGAGAAAGGCAGTACAATTAGTAATATGAGCAGGAAAGAGGTTGATGCGGTATAAAAAAATGGACAAAGACTCACATGGGAGAAGTTATTCTTCAGCATTATTGATAAGGTTGTGATTAGTAATATCGTACGAAAGAATCAAATTAAACACCGAAAAGCAACTACTGAACGAAGTGTAGCTAGTTAATCTAGCTTTTTGGTAATCCGTAGCAGGGTATTCCAGTTGCGGGTTGTAATGTTGTTTCCGAACAGTTGCTCCAAAGCTTCCATTCCCTTAGTCGTTTGGGTTACTGACAGATCTAGCACGCTGCAAACTTCTCTATCTTTTACCTCAAGAATACGGTACGAGCCATCTTTAGTAGCCCACGGCAATGTCAGGTCATTAGAAGGCTTATCTTTCAGGAAAGAAACATACAGCCGAATGTCTTTTGTCACTTCAATACCCTTAAATGGATTAATTTCTAGCAGATGGGTAACAATTTCGGCTCTTCTGATTAGTATCGGAATAGGAAACCCGAAAAAATGATCCAAATCCTTAGCAATAATTTTCTCCAACTTAGTTTCCTCATTCTTAGAAGCGGAGAAGATGACGTTACCAGAGTTAAGAATGGTAATTACCTGCGTAAAGCCTAGTGCTTCCATTCGCTTCCGTAGATCAACCATAGGTACTTTCTTATGTCCACCAACGTTGATACCTCGCAAGAAGGCAATGTATCGGGTATAACTCATAGGTCGGTTTTGTGGTTGTGGTGTTCTGTTTTTTAGGGGATAGATGAATATTTATTTTCCTAACTAACTGATTAGTTCAGAGGTATACTTTGATAGAGTATTCATTTCATACTATTTTTGTAGACATCTATTACAAGATTATCTAGTTTTTCTACGGTAATTTTTAGATAGTTAAAGAGGGACTTGCTAGGGTGTTGAATGAGGTCTTCATTTTCAATAACATTTAATAAACCTAATATTGTGGCTACTGGGCCTCTGAGAAGGTGGGAGTCACGATGTCTTATCTCCATTAGGGTATCTACTGCACCTTTTAACTGTTCCTCTAGGACTTTTAGTCTGGTAATATCTTCAGCAATACCTGCCATTTTAATAGCCTGACCCTGTTGGTCAACTTCAAAAATTTTGTATATGGTGTGGAGCCACACATAATGTCCTTCACCGTGTCGAATACGAAATACCTGATCAATCTTATCACCTAGTCTTGCCTGCTTCATCTTTAAAAAGTTTGACTTTACGGTTTCGTAATCATCCGGGTGGATAATTTCTTTATAGTAATCGTGGCTCATTCGGATGAGCTCTTTTTTAGGTATACCGATAGTTTGAAAAGAGTCTTTCGTAGAAATTACTAGTATATCCTTAACGAGATCATATATGTTATAGGCTAATGGGGAGATATCAATATAGGTTTCTAATAGACTTTGACTGTTTTTAGATTCATTCATAATTTAAATCATAAGTTCGCGCCTAAAAATACAATATTTATTCTGGAATTATGGAATGTGCCATCTACTAACCATTGCTTCCTGCGCGAATACTACTTTCGGATGAAAAACGATATTTGCTCGCCGGCTTCATAGCAGGTTATTATTTCGTTCTTTCAAATATGTTAGGAAGAAGCTTTTCAGAAGAAAGTCAATCATCTATTTTTATAAGAGAAAGCCTAGTAGCATTGGTTTACCATCATTATCCATTAGCCCTGTCCATTTGCAATTATTATGTCTTTACTATTCTTATTAGCAAGTCTGGGTGCAGTAAATGGTAGTTTAGTTGGGCTGTATCTTATTGTTAAAAAATCGAGAACAGTAGTGGAAAGCTATTTTGGGGGGCTGCTACTGGCACTAAGCATTCGTATCGGTAAGTCAGTGTTTTTCTATTTCAGTCCCGATGTAGATCGGCTAATTCTGCAAATAGGTCTTTCAGCTTGCATATTCATTGGTCCCTTTTTCTATCTCTACTCCAAAGCTTTGCAACGGCAAGAGCAAAACTTCAAACGAGAAGATATACTGCTGCTGCTGTTATTTCTGGTAAGTATCTTAGTAGTAGGACTGCTATTCCCTTATCCTAATTACCCTGAAATCTGGAACGGGTATATTATCTACGGAATTTATGCAGTCTGGCTATTTTTTACTTTGTTAGGTCTATACTACAATGGAAAGATGTTAGAAAGAGTGATTCTTCAACCGCAGGCGATGAATCAAAATCAGCAGTATGTTGCAGCCATCTCATTGGCAATGCTGTTCATTACGGTTACCTACCAAGCGGCCTTGTATGTAGGGTTTACCTATATTTGGGGCGCTCTCATTTTTTCATTTGCCTTTTACTATCTAGTGGGAAGAGTTTTTCTGACCCATAAATCGGTAACACCACAACCTGCAGCTCGTCCGTTGGAGAATGGTTCGGCACTGTTACATCAGGTAAACAGGCTAATGGAATCGGAGAAGCTGTATACGAACCAGAAACTGAAGCTGGATGAACTAGCAGCTCAGGCAGACATACCTAAACACATACTTTCGCGGGTGCTCAACGAAGTGTATACCAGTGGGTTTTCCCATTATATCAAGGAGTACAGAGTAAAAGAAGCCCAGCGACTTATTACTACTCGTCACGATTTATCGCTGGAAGGAATCGGTTACGAAGCGGGCTTTAATTCTAAGTCGGCATTTTTTGAAGCCTTTAAGAAAATAGCCAATTGCACCCCTGCTGAGTATAAAAAATCAAGATAACGCTTACTTCCAATCGGAAAAGTTGTCCAGAATGATCGTTCAGGACTTCTTGACTGCCTAATTACCATTCTAAACAGGCTGTCATTCGTATTCTTGGGTGAATTTTAAATCATAAACACGCATGAAACGAGCGATATTCTCTTGTCTTTTATTTTTATTATTCAGCTTGTCCGCTTTAGGCCAAACCGATCAGGACTTAATAAAGAGAGTTCTAAATAAATTTATTGACGGAACCACCTATAACTATCCTGACACCATTACTTCGGCATTTCACCCAGGGACTTCTATGTTTTTATACAACGGCAGCGATACGGTGTGGTCGGTCACTTCAGAGGAGTATGCTTCCTGGTACTCCCGAAAAGCTCCTGGTACTCGGAATAACCGAATGGGTAGTATCGTCAGTATAGATGTCGTACTAGATGTGGCTTTTGCTAAGCTACAATTCATAATTCCCACTTTTGGTAACCGTTATTATGACTTACTGCTGCTGAAGAAAATTCGGGGCGAATGGAAGATTGTAGCTAAGTGTACCTCAGCAGAACCTATTCCTCAGACTCCACAGGAGATGATAGCTACACCTGTCAAAGAAGTAGTAATAGATAGCTTAAATAGACCTTGGAGTATGGCTTTCCTGTCCGAAGAGGAGGCAATTATTGCCGAAAAAGACGAGGACTTACTACTGGTCAACCTAACCACTAAAGAGCGGCAAAAGATTAGTGGCTTACCTAACGATGTAGGGCGGGAAGTATTGATTGATACAACTAAGCATGAGCAAGGAGTATTTCCTTCTAGCACCCACGGGCAACGCCACAGCTTTAATGCTGGATGGTTTCAGGTACTGCTTGATCCTGATTTTGCGGAGAATAACTACATCTATGTATCCTACGCTGCCGAAAACGAGGAGCTGGCTAGTACCACCAAAGTAATCAGAGGTAAATTATCAGGAATCCAGCTCACCGATGTGGAAACACTGTTTCTGGCTGAACCGTATTCGCACGGATTATTTCACTATGGGGGCGGAATGATATTTGGGCCAGATGGAAAGCTCTATATCACCATTGGTGAACGAAATTTTTTCGAGCATCTCAACCCGGTACCCCCGCTCTCGCAGGATATTAGTGATAAGCGAGGCAAAATTATCCGAATTAATCCCGACGGAAGCATCCCGAACGACAATCCCGACTTTGGGCCAGATGCTATCCCCGGACTGTATGCTACCGGAATACGGGCTTCTCAGGGGTTAGCTATCGATCCAGTTACGGGAAATATATGGTTTAGCGAGCACGGCACTATCCAGGGTGATGAACTCAATATTCTGACTGCCGGAGCTAATTACGGTTGGCCGCATCGTACCACTGGAGGCTATCGGACAAAAGATTATAACCCGCCGATTATTCCCGGTACTGAATTTACTAATCCGGTACATTTTTGGGATCAAACAGTAGCTCCTACCGGGCTTACTTTCTACTCAGGGCGGGCGTTTCCCCAGTGGGAGGGCAACTTGATTGTACCCGGACTGAGCAAGGGTAGCCTATGGCGACTCACCGTAGAAGATGAGACTGTCATCAGTGCCGAAGAACTGTTTATTGATGATCGGGTACGCCTCCGAAAAGCCGTGGTAAGTCCCCGAGGGCAACTTTACCTACTAACCGACGAAGAAAACGGGAAGCTAATCCGGGTGAAGAATGCAAAACGATAGCGATTATTGCGGATAAGTTCATAAGAGCCAGCCTCCAATCAAGCCGATTCGCGATATATTATGCTAATATTGATTGGTATGCTTTCCAAGTAGGATCAGGTGGAAATCCCCTTTTCCAAAGGGGGCGCAGGGGGATTTAGTGCTTACTTGATAAAAGCGTAATGTTGACTCGGTTGAAAACTTTATTCCAAAGCAGTTGTATCAGTAGCAATTCTCCTGATCTCCTTTAGTAAAAGGGGATAAGCAGGCTCCGTCATACCGTGACCGTAGCCATCCAGTTCGTAGAGCTTGGTGTCGGGGTGTCCGACTACCTTCATCATTCGCATTAGGTAGGCATTTTCTTCGTAGCGACCCAGTAGCTCTAGTTCTCGGTCGCCAGTGATGAGGGTGAGGGGAGGGGCATCCGCCCGAACGTGGTACAGTGGGGCTAGATCGTCTACGATAGGCTGCGTACCCGGTATACCGCGTTCCTTACGCACGGTGAAGTGGGTGATGGTATGCCCACTGAATGGAATAAGCCCCGCAATCTGGTTAGCATCAATGCTGTGCGGTTCTAGCCAACGTTTGTCCAGCCCAATCATACTAGCCAGATAGCCCCCAGCCGAGTGCCCCGAGGCGAAGATCTGCGTAGAGTCGCCACCCAAGCTGTTGATATTATCAAATACCCAAGCGACTGCCGCAGCGGCATCTTCAATATAGATAGGAGCTTTTACTTTAGGATATAATCGGTAGTTTACCGCCACTACGGCTACTCCCTGCTGCCGAAGAGCCTCATCAATATGTTTATTGCCGCCCGTCAGCCCACCCCCATGAAACCAAACCACTGTAGGGTAACCCGCTGTATTCTCAGGATAATAAACATCCAGCACACATCGCTCACTGATATACGCATCGGACTGATTGATAGAATCGGAGTAGTAATGAATGTTTTGCTTTGTCTCGTATTCAGTCTCTTGTGTTTGGGCTAAACTGTTGTATCCGATAAGTAGTAGAAATGAGAGAAGATATTTCATAAATGAAGGATATAGTTTGGGATGTGCCCTAATTTACCAAGAACCATCTTTAAAGTCATTTTCCCAGGCATTAAAGCATACGGTCTGGTACTCTTTGCCTTTTAAGTCCTGCTCCCACATCTTAACAAATGTAGTCTTGCCAGTTCCCCATTTATTATTGATGGCTAGCACAAATCCATCATCATATAGGTTTACTATACCTGTTAGAACATCAGCATATTTCTGCCTACCTAGTTTACAATTAGTGAATGGATTATCGGGTATTATCTCAATTTCAGTATGCTTAATACTCATAATGTACTTTTGAGCTTTAGCAATGGAATATGCAAGACAAATATGAATCTTATTTTCAATAGGGCAAATGTTTACATGAAATACTATACCCGGTTAAGTGGGGTGAATTCCTAGGGGCCTTTCCTACTGAGCGGGCGATACCGGAATTCGCTTAGGATCATCCGGTAAGACGTTGTAGTGAGAGATAGTTGACCTACTAGGAAAGTGCAATTGGGGTAGAGAAAGGAGAGTTATAAAGATTTAATAGCAGCGCGATGAAACCCTAGCACAAGTAGAAGAGTGGAGGAGGGCTTTATCCGCACGGCTAAATTTGTCTACGCTAAACGCCCTCAGCAGCTAGAAATGCTGAGCACCGCAGTTCCATCTATGACGCAAGTTGACTCTCGGAAGATTGCCTTAAATTAAAAAAAGAGAGGGGGGGTAATCGATATATATGATGGTTGAGGTGTAGCAGTATTTCCGGCATCTATCAGTTGTTGTAATGAAGGAGCTGGAGGGTGGGGAAAGGTAGCGAAGTAAGATGAAAACTTTTCCAGAATACTCTGTACAGAGCGCACTGCACACTCCTTACCGTAAAGACTTTTATTCATTTTAATCAGTACATCGGTTAGTACTTTCTCTAGATTGACAGTTACCATACGCTGAGAGGGTAAATAGCGCATATGCCAACTAGCAAACCGCCGTTCATGACTAAAAGGGAGATGCATTACCTCGAGGATGGTATGCCGGACGTCAGTCGTAATAAAACCCATTAATTCATCAAGTGCCTTTTTTTCTCCTTCTATATACTGAAGGAACTGATCGTCATAGTAACTAAGGAATCCGGTTATAGAGAGTTGAGAATTTCGGAGGTAAGCCTGATTGGCTAGGTTGCGAATAGAGAGCTCATCGAAGGACTGGGTAGCCTGGCTCACATAAACTAAGGAATACATAACAAAATAATTTAGCTCGAGGGCATCCAAAAATAAAGAAAATTTTCTAGGAAAAACATAGCTGGATTATTTTTCCCCGAATGTTCCTATCTATGGGACGGGATATTAAAGGCTTTAGTGAAATATTCTATCTAAAAGAAGAAAGTATTACTTTGGATAAAATATTATCACATATAACCCACATTAGTATGATTTTCTTTCGTTTTGTGGAAATGTATTTGGGCTTAAGTGACAGTAAAATAAATCATCGTTAGAAATAATCTGTAACAGCTAAAGCAGATAGACTCCCTTAAGGTTTCTTTAAAATAAAAGAACAGGGGGAAGGTATCCAAGGATACTGGGATTAAGGCGTAAAATTACTACCAGCTTTTAGTAGTTGTTGGGATGAAAGAGTGGGAGGATGGGGAAAGGCAGCGAAATAGGTTGAAAACTTTTCTATAATACTCTGTACAAAATAGATTGCCCGCTCTTGGCCGTAGAGGCTTCTATTCATCCTAATCAATACATCAGCTAGTACTTTCTCTAGATTGACAGTTACCATACGCTGAGAGGGTAAATAGCGCATATGCCAACTAGCAAACCGCCGTTCATGACTAAAAGGGAGATGCATTACCTCGAGGATGGTATGCCGATTGTCAGCCGTAATAGAACCCATTAATTCATCAAGTGCCTTTTTTTCTCCTTCTAAGTACTGGAGAAACCGACCATCATAATGACTAAGAAACCCAGTGACAGATAATTGTTCATTACGCTGGCAAGCCTGTTTTACTAGCGCCTGGATAGAAAACTCGTCAAAATCCTGAGTAGCCTCACTAATATATACTAAAGAGTGCATGACGATCCAATTTAGGATATTATATACGCAAGTAAAGAAAAACTACTAAGAAAAGCTTACCAAAAGGAAATAAATTGTTTTACTATTGGTAAGCATCATTCTCCAGGTGCACTCAAGGCTCATCGGATATTAATATAGGAATATGGGGAAAATCTGCATAATAATTAGAAAGCCTATCCAGAATACGATGTATTACGCCGATGACTTTTGCTTTGCTGTAGGCTGCGTCATCTATTTTTAGTAGTGCATCGGCTAATAAATCTCCTAATCCAATAGTAGCCCCTTCTTGTAAGAGTAAGTATCGCATGTGCCAGGTAGTAAACCGTCGTTCGGGTTTAAATGGTAGATATATTATCTTAAGATCAGTATGGCGACTATCGGCTTTAATATTATTCATTAAGTTGCTCAGAGGGTCTTTTTCTCCTTCAAGGTACTGTATAAAGTGTCCATCGTAATAATTAAGAAACCCAGTTACCAATAGTTTTTTATTGCGCAAGTAGGCTTGGCTGGCAAGTTTATGGATGGATTGTTTATCAAAATCCTTAGTAGCTTGGCTAACGTAAATCAAAGAGTCCATAGGTGTAAGGTAAGGTTTCAGTTAGCACCTGCTCATGGACAAAGAAGTATCTCGAACCAATACGGATGAGGAAATTTGAGCTAGATCAAAATTGCTAATCAAAGCCAAGTGTAACATGTCTAAGTTAGCATAAATTGTTTAAAATAATACTGTTATTTAATCAATTTGTTTAGAGTCATACGAGAAACTTGAAAAGCTGTGCCGTGCCGCATTCCTTCTGGATGTACTAACTTTTCAGATTCATCAGTCCACTTTACTAAATCGGGTGAGGTCATAATTCCGTACTCTTGTTTGCGGTAACGGTCAAAGTATAGGCACCAGAGAGAATCCACTTGAATTACCGTAGGACCTTCTACCCAGTCGCCACCACTAATGGGGTTGGTAGGAAAAGAATACGGGCCAGTGGCAGAAGTGCTAAAGGCCATCCGGATATTCTTCTGCGGGCTGAAGGGGCGATTGGTTTCATCCTTCATAAACATCACGTATTGCCCCCGGTTTTCAATCAGCGAAGCATCAATTACATTGAAGCCCCGCTCATAGAAAAGCTGGGTATCAGAAAAAGTCTTGAAGTCGGTAGTGGTAGTGTAGTACATCCGGTGGTTGTTACCCGGGGTAGGTGGACCTTCATCACTTTGATTATCAGTATCAGGGAAACGCCCCGGGATAGTGGTGGCCCAGAAAATTAGATACTGCTGCGTAGCTTCATCATAAAACAGCTCAGGTGCCCAACAATTCTTGGCATCGGGCTCGTGCTCCATCACGGGAACATACTGCTGCTCTGACCAATTGATTAAGTCGGGTGAGTGGGCGTAGCCAATGCCTTTCTCCTTCCAGCTCACCGTCCATACCATATGAAACTCCCCGTCGGATCCGGTGATAATGCAAGGGTCACGCATGAGTTTATCTTCTCCCACCTCCGGTTGTAAAAACGACTTTCCGTTATTTAGTGCTGTCCAGCTAAAGCCATCCTCGCTGTACGCCAGATGCAAACCATCTTCCCCGTTTTCGGTAAAGTAAGAAAAGAGATACACCGAATCTGAAGCAGACGCTATTTGGGCGTAAGAAGCTATCTGAATAAATATTGAGACAATCAGGAAAAGAAGAATGGAAAGCCAGCGTATATGCATTTGGTAAGCAGGTTAAGTGGGTAATTAGGCAGAAGTCGGTGAATAATTATCACAAACCTTACGTTCTTTTAAAGAAAGCACCAAATTTGATTGCTTGAAATAGAATTTCATTCGTTAAATTCGTATTATTTACTGCCAATTCTAAGTATTACGTAATTCTATTCCGACTATTTTAACAACTTTTATGTCGCGAAGTATCCAGGGACTTGTTGTATTCCTGCTGTTTCTACCCTCTCTAGTCAGTGCTTTTAACGATGAACACTTCACCATTGTAGAGAAGAATCATAAGAAAGGACTGTTTGATGAAAACGGAAAGGTAATTATTCCCGTAGCTTATGATGATTTGGGCTGGACCCGAGGTATGCCTCAGGTCTTCCATAAAGTGATTGGCTATCGTGAAAGTGGGTTGTGGGGATTAATCAATACCAAGAACAAGAAAATATCAGAGCCGCATTACACGGCTCTTATTCCGTTTCAGGACAAATTACTGATTGCTGCCAAGGCAGTTTCCGAATTTAATGGAAATACTCGTTACGGACTTATCAATACTAAAGGTGAAACTGAACTGTCGTTTCGCTACTACTCTTTAGATAAAAATCAACAGCAACTCATTGCCTCAATTCTCCGCAACCATAAACCTTACTACGGACTACTCGACGAAGACGGAGATGCCATTATTGGGTTTGATTACCGAAAGATAGTTCCTCGCGGTACTAACCGCTATGAAGTGACTAACTTGGAGGGCAAGACCGCGCTTTTTTCTTTGGAAGGGGAGGCTCTATCAGAGTTTGCGTACGATAGTATCTCCGATTTTTCTCATCAACTAGCCATTATTTACCGTGATGGCAAGCAGGGCATTATTCGTCATGATGGTAGTGAGCTTATCGCGCCTCAGTACTACCGAATTAATATTGATGGACCTCAGCAGGTAAGTGTACTGCCGTTCAACACCTGGCATGTGTATTCGGCTGAAAACCAGTGGGTACGAGATTATACCTTTGAGCGGATTCAACCCGTTGGGATTAATCTGTACCAAATATCTTTGGGAGAGACTCGAACATTTGTTAACCAGGACGGTGAGCCAATTATTCCTCCTCACTGGCAGGTAACTCAACTTTCTGGAGAATTTGCGGTGTTATCGGAAGGAGATAAATACGGGGTGCTTCGTAGTATAAAGATCCCCGAGCCCCAGCACAATGTCATTCTTTCTCCGGAGTTTGACTCTTTATTAGTTGATGGGCGATTCATCTTGGCGGCGCGTCAGGTGGGTGAGCAAGAAGATCATTTGGCTTGGACATTATACGATCATCAGGGAGTGAGCCTTACATCGTTTACTTATCAAGCCATGTTTCCTCAGCAGGAGGGACGGTTTTTGGTAAAGCGGAAAGAGCATTGGGGGTACCTGGACACTACCGGACTAGAGACAATCCCCTGCCGTTACCTCAAGGCTACTTCATTTAGCGGTGGGGTAGCCAGTGTAGACTTTATTGAGGGGCAAGGCGTCATTGACCAGCGAGGGCGTTGGAAAATCCGTCCGTTTACCTACAAAGGGGCGAAACTATCATTAGATCGCATTCACGATGATCTGTATATTTTTCAGACCGAGGCATACCACTACGAACCTATTCGTTACGGACTGATGAACAGTCAGGGTGAGACATTATTTACCTCGTTCAATAAGCTTATCAATAATGGAAATAGTGTATGGGAGCGCAGCGCCGAAGGAAAATACGGGCTGGTGAGCTTTAGTGGAGAACGAATGATGGAGGTGCAGTATGATACTATTTCAGCCCTTCAGGAAGAAATGGTATACGTATTCCAGAAAGAAGGAAAATACGGTATTCTCAACCGTACGGGTGAAGAACTGGTGAGCGTAGACAACGAATTCGAAGAACTGCACCCCATGAGCGATGGCTTTTTGGGAGTGATGATTCACGGCAAGTACGGTTTTGTGGATGAACTGGGGCGGTTGCGGATTGCTAACCGTTACGACTCAATTACGCACTTTCAGGATAATATGGCGGCGGTAAAGCTACTAGGTCGTTGGGGCTACATTAGTAAAAGCGAACGCCTGATTGTACAGCCTCACTTTGACCACGCCAGTCCGTTTCAAGGAAAACTAGCGGTGGTGAATAAGAATAATTTATTGGGGATGGTCAATCGTCGAGGTGAAGAAATAATTCCGGTAGAATACAGCCGGATCATCTCAACCCAGCAGTCGCGGTTTATGTTAGAGAAGCCGCGGGAACTACGTGGAGAGAAAATCCTGCAGGTGGGCTTGGTAAGTGAAAACGGTAAAATACTCATCCACCCTAAGTACGATGCCTTGGAAGATTTGGGCAATGGTTACGTTATCATCCGCCGAGGTAAACGCCACGGCTTAGTGACCCTAAACGGGCGTAGCACTATCCCTCTCAAGCATGACGATCTCATCTATGATTCCTTCAATGATGTGTATCTGGCACTGGAGAAGCCCAGCTGGCAAACGTTGGATATTAAACCGCAGTCTCCTTAGATAAGTAGAATTGCTGCTTAATCTACCCTGGGGCTATTAGTTATAAATATCTCTCTTTAATGATATTTAAATGGTGCCTTTCGTGACCAATAATTGATTTGAGAAGTTCTTCAAGTGTAATCTGATACTGCCGTGCTTCGCCTTTGATTTTCAGTTGTCTTTCCGATAATGTATTAATGAAGCTTAGGGACGCTTTTCTAACACTTGAAAAGTCCACAATTAACTGTTCCATTTTTAGTTCTTCAAACCGAGCATTATCTACCAGGAAACTCTGGTCATAGCCCCATAATTCAACTACTTCATTTCTACTAAGTTGAAATGCTCTGAACATTTTTATCCTTTCATGATCAGTTATATGCCCAACTACTTGCTTAGTACTCCATTTATCAGGCAAGTATCGGTAGTTCGCCTTTTCCTCGCTAATTGATTCTAAAAATGTAAGAGTAGAAGATGAAGAAAAAAGAGAATGTAAGCGATCATCTTTAACTAAATTGAAGTAATAAGGAAATCCGTCTTCAGGCTTATATTTCATATCTAAAAAAACCTTCCGCTTTTAGGGTGTTTTCTATAACGATCACCAACAGTTAGTGTAAATGGCGTGCGCCTGATAGGGCTGATGACCATTTTACACATTGTTGTGCGTTCGGCTTCTTTTTTTATTCAATTTTCTATTTGTTTAAGTCCAATATTCACCATCCCAAGGTTCACCAAATGAAATTGTATTACTCGGTTGTAATTCAATCATTTCTGATTCTTCATTAGGAATTAAACCAAATTTGAATCCATCAATTTTGATTTCAAACGGTTTTATCTCGATGTTACAACATTCGATTTCGCCTAATTGAGAAATCAATTCTTCAATTTTTTCTCCTGTATTAAACTTCAACGAATCACTCGTTCCTGCAAATTCATATTTTGCTTCTCTAAAATTTCCTTCTTTATCAAACAGATATAAGACCGCATATTCTCTTCGATATTTCTCCCAATCTTCTCCTTCAGGAATTGATATTTCTGTAAAGACAAATGTTTCATATCCCCAAAATTGATTTCCGTTTTCATATTTCCCGATGTGATGAGTATGATAATCTTCCATTCTTTCGACTGGTATTTTCTCCGGAAATTTCATGTTTAGTTGTTTTTTATTTTTTTTTGCTGACGCACAACAAATTAATAACGGCAATATCTCCGTTACCCAACAACATCAGTTGCATAATGGAGATATTGCCGCTATTTCTCTTTTACCAGTATCTTATTATTTACTCGACTTACTGCCGCTATCATCTTGGCCGGAGATGGCCTGACGCATGTCGGTATCGGCTTGGATGTTTTGCATTTTGTAGTAATCCATAATGCCGAGGTTACCACTGCGGAAGGCATCCGCCAACGCTTTGGGTACTTCTGATTCGGCTTCAATTACCTTAGCGCGGGCTTCCTGGGATTTGGCGCGCATTTCTTGTTCTTCGGCTACAGCCATAGCTCGGCGTTCTTCCGCTTTGGCCTCAGCTACCTTCAAATCAGCATTGGCCTGGTCAATTTGTAATTTGGCACCGATGTTTTCACCCACATTTACGTCGGCAATATCAATAGAGAGAATCTCGAAAGCTGTTCCGGCATCTAAGCCACGTTGCAGCACGAGTTTGGAGATTTTATCAGGGTTTTCCAGTACATCAGTGTGCATGGAAGCGGAACCAATAGAAGTTACAATACCTTCGCCAACCCGGGCCAGAATGGTGTCTTCGCCCGCACCACCAACGAGTTGAGCGATATTGGCTCGAACGGTTACCCTAGCTTTGGCCATTAGTTGAATTCCGTCAGCAGCCACAGCGGCTACTTCGGGAGTATTAATTACTTTGGGGTTTACCGAAATTTGTACCGCTTCAAATACGTCTCGTCCCGCCAGATCAATAGCCGTAGCTTGTTTAAACGTGAGACGAATATTGGCTTTATCGGCTGAGATCAGGGCTTTAATTACCGAAGGAACGTTTCCTCCTGCCAAATAGTGAGTTTCTAGTTCAGAAGCGGTGATGTCCAGTCCGGCTTTGGTAGCTGTAATGAGCGAGTTGACCACGATGCTAGGCGGTACTTTACGGATTCGCATAAACATCAACTCAAATAATCCTACTTGTACACCAGAGAACCGAGCAGTGATCCAAAGATTAACCGGGATAAAGTATAAGATCGTGAAGAATAGGATGACTCCCGCAATGATGATGGCAATAAGCGCAATTCCTTCCATAGGTGTTTTAAAGTGTTATGGTGTTAGTGTATTATAGTTGATTGATACTAATTAGTTGTTATTTAGTCATTATCCACTATCAATTTTCAACTATCAACTTCTATTGGTTCTACTAAAATTTTATTGGGTTGTACATCAATTACTTGCACCTCGGTGCCGACATCTACGTACTGGCCTAAGGTGCTGACTTCCAAGGTGGTTTCTTTAAATTCCACCTTTCCGGAAGGCCGTAAAGCAGAAAGCGCAGTACCCCGGTCACCTTTCCAGATATTATGCTTTACTTCTTCGTTTACCCGGCTAGTACTGGAAGTCTTTAGTGATAGTTTTTCCCAGGCTCCGGTTCTGAGACTGAAAAATAGGGTGATTCCTAACAAAGCAAATGATGCTCCGAGAACACCAAAACCTACACCATTACCATAGTTTACAAAGCTAAGGATTACCCCAGCGATGGTTAGCAATAAGCCAATAATACCGAAAATGGTAGTGCCCGGAATAAAAATCAATTCCACCACAATCAGTACAATACCAACGGCTAGTAAAACAACGATTGAAAGCCAATCAAGCATAACAAAGTAAGTCAGAAACGGCTGCTGCGAAAGGTAGGAATAATCTAGCGTTTACACTAATGTTTGTGTTTGGGTATTAGTGTGTTCAGGTATTCAAAATTATGTAACTTCACCTGAACACCTGAACACCTGAACACCTGAACACCTGAACACCTGAACACCTGAACAC
>CAKZYA010000021.1 GCA_937883755.1 uncultured Flammeovirgaceae bacterium
GTGGCAGTACGCATTTTTTCTATATCTAACTCTTAAAAGTTTAAATCACTTCTATATCACAACAATACCCCTGTCATTGACTTAAGTTAATATCGACTCCGTAGCAGTGAGTATATTAGAATTTTTTGTTCACTAACCTCTTACGGATTCGGCTTAACGATTCGGGTTTGATACCCAGATAACTGGCGATCTGGTGGTGGGGAACTCTATTCAGAAGGGCAGGCCTAGTTTTCAGTAGGTTAAGGTATCTTTCTTCCGGCGAAGAAGTGACAAATTGGCTCCATTCCTCTTTGGCGCGGTTTATTTTTTCTATCGCTATCTCTTGAAAAACAGCATCAAGTCTAGGAAGTGCGGCTCGAATCTCTTCTTCATAACTTTTGTTGCTAATCGTTAAAACGCAATCTTCTACGCATTCCCAATAATGTTTTGAAGGTTTGCTATCATGGGTATGCGGAGTAAATGTATCCCCTTCCATAAAAAAGCCGTTGATTTTTCTTCGCCATCTTTTATGATATATTCTCTCACACAGCCCTCGACTACCATGTAACACTTAGTCGGAATTTGCCCTTCTTTCAGTAAGAGCGTCCCTTTTTCAAATTCATCGACAATAGTCTTTTCAACAATCACTTCAATTTCTTCCTTGTTCAGTATTTTAAATCTACTGATCATGACTCTGATTTTTTCTTTTAAATCCATGGAATTATTTTTTAGTGACGAACCATGATTCGCACAAATAGCAAGTAAGTTCGTTTGATGTCTTTCTTCTAAGCCTCAGTTATCATACCTAGCATAATGATCTGACTCACTTTTACTGGTATATTGGCTGGAACAGCCCGTGTTACGATACTCCATTGTATTTTGTACTTATCGTACAACTATTCTAAAATAAGGGAAAAAGAGTAATCTTAACGTGTAATATGAATGAAAAACCGCTTTTTCGCTTATCAAGGGAAGATTTGTTGTCTGAGCGAAGCGATCCACCGTAAATTCTAAGGTTACGTTATCTCGACAACACTTACCAACAGATACCTAAACGAAAGTACCATGAACTATAAAAAAGGAAAGACACTGGACGAAATACTGTTGTTATTAAGAAGTAAAAGTAACTACCGTTTCACCGTAAGGCAGGTTGCTAGCTCCCTACAAATTTCTACTTCTCGGACTAATTACCTTCTTACCCAACTTGTACAAAAGCAGAAAGTACAGCCGATGGGGGCTTTACCTAGCAACTCAGGCCGCACTGAAGATTTATCTTACCAAATTAATGAGGAAGGCTTCTTTTTCATTAAGAAGGGTGGATTTCTTAAGTCTTTGAAGCGGCGATGGTGGAAGTTAGCCTTTTAATGTAGCTCTACTCACCAGCCTCTCTGCCTAATTGACTGCAAAAACGAAGAAGTTCGGTCAGATCTTGAGCGTCATTAAAATTGACTTTATTTTCTTCCAAAAACTGTTCAACGCTTTCTCGATGATCGGAAAAAACTCTCTTGAGGCTGGATTTTTGGGCTAAGTACCAGCGCTGGTTAAAATCCATTAAGTAGTACGTCGTCAGCGAGGCCAGTGTCAGGGGTTGTGAGGCAGGCTTACGGTAAAACTCTCGTTCGGTAAGAGCACGGTTGATATTCAGCGAAGGTGGAATAGGATTACCCGCTCCACTACGCCCGAAAAAGCCATCGATAGAACTGCTCGAGCCTAAATCTTCATCTCTCACTAACTGAAGTCGGTGGCTGCCCGCTAGTTTGCAATTTTCAAAATCGGCAATCTCTTCCAAATATCCGTACTCAGGGTGGAAATCAAAGCGAACTTCATTTATTAACACTTCTTTCACGGGTGGGTTATCAACAATAGAAAGTGTATCCTGCTTACGGTCAATAAACTGCATTTCCTGATAGAGTCTATTGTAGTTGAGTTTAGCCGTTGCCGTTCGATTATTATAAAAAGTTACTTTTCCGTGCTGAAAATCAGTAAAACGATAACGGGCTTCTTTCGACAATACATGAACTGGCACTTCCCCAGTTTCTACTCTGAAGAACTTTGTCGATTGAGCTAAAACGATATTTTGCCATAGCCCCGTAACTAAGCAGCCTATAAGCAATAGTTGCCACTTGAACCAAGCATTCTTAAACCAATTTGCAGAGTTAGTCATTGTACGACAGTATACTTACAAATTAGTGATTTTCGCTAGATTAACCGTAACCATTTCTAAGCATTATAGCGAGGGAGTTGAGCTAGGCTATTCTAGCTAAAAAAGTTTTAAGCATTATCCGTTACTATTTAGCCGCAATTACTGATTGCTCGGATAGATTATGTAGTTGACCTCCCGTCACTTGCACAGTACCACCTTCGGCAAATAGTGAAACTTGGGTAAATTCCTCGTTAGGAAAAAATGTATTGGACATAATCGTAGTCCCATCATCACCAAAAAGTTCGACCGAAGCTACGTCAATAAACAGATGCATACGTAGTGTATTCCCATCCCCTACTCGAGATGCCGTGAACCGACCGGGAAAGTCCGCTGAGAAATCCATTTTTCCAGCATCGGATCGATCTACGAAATATTCTTGCTTAGCCAGATTGTAGCCGATAATGACTTCTTCGCCTAAGCTGTTTGCTAATTTCACTCCTATTTCACTAGCAGTGGCTTCACCTAAATCAAAATCTACCTGCAACTCCAAGGTGGGGGAAGGCTGGTTTAGCTGATTGCTAACATTCTGCTCACCTTCCAGCGTGGCAGCCTCTAATGCTACGCTGTTTTGTCGAAGCATTTCCAACTCTTCTACTGGACGAGACGCTACCCGTAATCCAGCTTCGGTCTCTACCAAATGTAATGTTCGGGGTACGGTCATGGCACTACGCCAGGTGTAGGTGGGTACTTCCTGCCCGTACTGCCAATTACTCATCCAGCCCAGAAAAATCCGGCGTCCATCTGACTCAGGAATATCCGACCAGGTAACTCCAGCGTAATTATCTTTTCCATAATCCAGCCAAAGCGACATATCTTCCGGGTTATCGTTGGTAAAGGTTGTTCCATCAAAATCTCCAATAAAATACTGCGTAGCCGAGCCACCGTTGGACCCACCCGGATTGATACTGAGCAACAAAACCCATTTTTCTTCTCCACCATCTGAAGTTAATTGAAATAGATCGGGGCACTCCCATACCCCACCGTGCGAACCACTGTTTTCGCCAAACTCACTCAAGTAAGTCCATTCCGTAAGGTTGGGTGATTCATATAAATGTACTCGATCTGCTACGGCCAATATCATCACCCACCTCTGAGCGGCCTCGTACCAAACTACTTTTGGGTCGCGAAAGTCTTTAATGCCAGGGTTTTCTATTACCGGATTTCCCTTGTACTTCGTCCAGGTGCGCCCTCGGTCGTTACTATACGCTATCCCTTGCGTCTGAAGGTAATTGTCTTCGTCTTCACCTTCCTCAGCAGGGTCGTGGTAGGTAAAAATAGCAATCAGGGGTGGATTACCACCTGTGCCCAAACCAGAAGTATTGTTATGATCTACTACAGCACTACCCGAAAAAATGTAACCTAAACTGTCAGGGTACAAAGCAATCGGCAAGTGTTCCCAATGTACCAGATCTTCGCTCACGGCGTGTCCCCAGTGCATGGGTCCCCACACATTGCTGTCGGGATAGTGTTGATAAAATAAGTGATACTCTCCATCGTAAAAAACCATTCCGTTGGGGTCGTTCATCCACTGCTCAGGGGGACTGAAGTGATACACCAGTCGATACTGCTCACCAGTCTCGACAGCATCAGCCACTGTGGATTCAGCCGCTGTGGATTCAGCAGTTTCTGAAGTAGAAGATTGGCACCCGGCAATAATAGCAAGTGCTCCAATAGCTGATAATAAGAAGTACAAAAGCTTCATTGTAGTCGTGTTAGGTTATAAAGCTAAGTGTCTCAAGCAAATAGCCTGACTCTCAAATATATGTAAAATAAAAAACCCAGCCGTAGCTGGGAAAAACGTATCACTCAAAATTATTTTATGAAGAGCCTGTTTTTTCAAAGTATCCACAAAGCAATACCTCGTTCATCTCCATTGTTTTGGGATACAAAACTGAAACGAAAATTAGAAGAATTGATTGAGAAATGCAGAGCTAAAAATGAGCATAACTTACGTGCTACGCGTAAGCTGATCAGAAAAAATTGATCGGGTAAAATGAACTATCGCTAAATACTATTATTTACCCCGGTTGCCTAGCCAAACGCCAACGGCAGAAAGAATAAAAACGGCGGCTAAGCCTAGAAGCAAAAGCATATTAGTATCCATATATTCGGTCGGTTAGTTTTTTGACGCTGATTTGCAACGAATATTATAAATTTTCTGCTAATAAATAAAAAAGCGGCGCAGTTTTATCTGCGCCGCATCAACTAACTTATGTTAATTGTAAATGAAAGATAAACTCAGTAATAAAATTAAAAAATAATATACACTTGTTGTCAGCTAAAAAAATTGAGTCTATCTACCAACCCTCACTTCACTTTAATATTTTACAAACCTATTGCCAAAACCGAAGGCTTTTACCAGAAAACTGAAAATCATATCATATATGATTGCTTATCAGATATTTACATCAAAAAGACTAACCAAAGTGGTTTTTTCTTTAGCTATGCTAAAAGTAGAATCTAGAAAAAAAGGGTACATAATTCCCCACTGCTGGGTATTTCGGGCAACTAATCCACAGATTGTTTTTATACCCTAGCGGTCAAGCCACTCTTTAAAATCAGCGACTCGGTCGCGACTGACTAGCACATCACTATCATCACTATGTTTGAGGTGAAGTTTTAACCGACTGCTGGAGTAGGTCACAATATCATCAATAGCGGGAAAAGAAATCATATACTTCCGGCTAATGCGGAAGAAGTGAGTGGGATCTACCATCTCCTCTACCTGCTCTAGTGAGTAGTCAATGATAAAATGCTTACCGCTGATAGTTTGCAGATAGGTCGCCTTGGCCTGGCTGAAGAAGTATAAAATGTTCTCGGTAGGAATCGCGTTCAGGTGCTCGCCTACTTTTACTACAAAGCGATTCTTATAGGTAGGCTTTTGTAGCATTTGTAATGCCTGCTGAAGCTGACTTAGGTCAGGCGAAGCCGGGGATGAAGATGACTGTTGATGATAGCTACGGTACTTATCTAAAGCTATTTCTAACTCTTCTTCATCAATAGGTTTAAGTAAATAATCTATGCTATTGACCTTAAAGGCCTGAATGGCGTACTGATCGTAAGCGGTAGTAAAAATCACTGGTGCAGTAATACTAACCTGCTTAAAAATCTCAAAGCTTAGACCGTCAGCCAGCTGAATGTCCATAAAGACCAAGTCGGGGGCAGGGTTACTTTGCCACCACGCTACCGACCGCTTTACCGAATCTAATTGAGCGATAATTTCAGCTTGGGGTAACAACTGCTGTACTAAGACTGATAAACGCTTAGCTGCTGCTTTTTCATCTTCAATGATCAGTATGTCCATACCCAAAACTATTATGCTGTCTGTAGAACTAGGAGTGGTAATCTCACAATAAATTTACCTGACCCGTTCTGTATTTCAACTTCCTGACCCGATAGGTGAGCGTAGCGCGACTGAATATTTTTCAACCCTAAGCCTGATGAATACTCATGCGAGATTTTAGGCTGCAAGTTATTTTCTATCACCAGCATATTTTCACCTTCTTGATAAATGCGAATCTGCAAAGGTTGATCATCAGAAATGATATTATGTTTGATAGCATTTTCTACCAACATTTGTAATGATAGTGGTAGCACCATCATTTCCTGGTTTGGTGCCTGGATATCAATCTGTAGATTATCTTCAAAGCGAATCTTCTGGAGAAAAGTATACGCCTCTACAAACTTGAGTTCTTCGCTCAGAGCCACCACCTCCTTCTTTTGGTTATCCAGTACGTAGCGATACACATCCGCCAGCTTTTTTATGAATTTCGCTGCCTGCTTCTGATCTTCGTACACCAGCGATGTAAGTGCATTCAAACTATTGAACAGAAAATGGGGATTCACCTGATTCTTCAGTGATTCGTACTGAGAAGCGACTCGCTCCGTCTTCAATTTTTCTGCCTCAATGGCCGATTGTCGCCAGCCTAGTAAAAAGCCTCGGCTGGTAAGAAAAATAACCATTACTACCGCTACAATCATCGGTACATAGGTTTGCTGAATGTATACTCGGAGAGGTATCCCCGAAGGATCGTCGACAAAAAATAATTGAATAAATACATAAGCTATCAGCAATGAAACCAAAAAGGAATAACCAAGTAGTGTGAAGGTATTCAGAATCAACCGTGTAGTGGGTTTCTCAATCCAAGGCACTCGCTTGTTCAGCCAACTGTTTAAGTATTCATTACCCGTTCCCAATGTGATGCAGAGAGTGAAAGAGTACAACACATCGTCTCCTACCGTCTTAAATTCTTCCCAGGACATAAAATCGCTGGGAGCCAAAAGAAAAACAATGGTGACCGCCAGAAAAATATTGAGCCCCAAATACCTAGCAAATGATCGAGCTTTTTTAGGAACAGAGAACATATAATGAGCTAAAGAGATTCTGCTGATTCCGAAGGTACGAATAAGTAAGTAACTCACAATTCGCTGGTAAATATTCACCATTGATTTACTTTATTGATCACACGCTTTCTGTGAAGCAGTAGCACTATTTTCTCCCCAGGTTGGATACAACGAGGGTGCTGCCTCTACCTGCTCAAATTTGGTTACTGATTGGCTAATAAGCGCACAAGCTTCGGAAGTATCGCTACCGAAAAATTGAGCAGTGCCATACTGCATTTGCCCTAACAATAGCAAAGCCCGGGGATTATCAGGATTCATTTGAACGGCTTTAGCTAAGGTTTGAGTCGCCAATGGAGCCATCTCCGGTCCACGAGTAGCTGGATCTACCGTGACCCGAATCATATGAATGTACCCTTGCAAAGTAACCACTTCTGATTCCTCTGGCATCATTTGCTTTGCTTGATCTAAATATTCCTGCGCCTGGTCTAAGTGCTGGTCTTTCTGCTCACCTTCATCACTCATTGCTCCCTGAATAATGTAAGCGTAGCTAGCGTAGTAGCGCGGTAACCATTCCTCTTGTTCAACCTGAGCAATACGTTGAAACTGATTAGCAACGGCCTGATAGGCCTCGGGCGAGCCCGCTTGGTTGAGTTGATCAATGGCCTGCTGCATAGCTTTTTCGTAAGCTGGATTACCAGCAAAACTTAAAGTAGCAAACCAAAATAGAGCAATTGAGATAGATAGAAGTTTCATAATCATTAAAGTTAGAATATTGATTTATTAATTTGATTATCAGATAATTATATATTTTAAAGTGTATCCAACTGATTCTTCATTTTGTCTTTACTCAGCGTGATGAACATACCGACAAAAAAGAATCGGGGAGCAGTAGGTTGCACGGGAATACGGTTGTAACTATCCGATTCATTAGGCTGTGATGCGTACTTGTAGCCAAAAACATTATCACGACCCAAGACATTAGTTGCCGAAGCGTAGAGAATAATATGCTGTCTGATAAGCCAGGCTACATTCACACTCAGACTGTGAAAATCTTTGGTGAGATCGCTATGGAATTGAGGGTTCTCGGGATTGAAATAAGGCCTTCCACTCGCGAAGGAATAGGAAGCTCCTAACTGGGTACGCCAATTGGTGACGAAGTATTTACCTACGGCTGAGAAATTGTGCTTGGAAGCAAAAGTTGGAACCGCAGTAGTAGGAAAATCCCGGTAGTTGCGTTCGGTATCAATTAGTGAGTAAGAAATCCAGTAGTCCAGATTATTTACTGATTGGCGATCGCGCCAGAAAATATCTAAGCCTCGGGCGTAGCCATCCCCTTGATTATTGTAAGCAAGCGGATTGTATGGTTGTGTCGGGTCAAACTTAACTAGTTGCTGATACTGCTTATGGTAGACTTCCGCCCGGAAAGTACGGCCTTGCTGGGTAATTTGGTAGTTGGCAATGTAGTGCGCAGCTTGCTCGTCAGCTAAACCTGAGTTCACTGCCCGATAGTCGGGGCGAGCCGCCTGATGAAATGTTCCGTAAGCTAGGGAAACCTGACTATTTTTTCCGGTTTTGTAGGCCAGAGAAGCTCGAGGCGAGGCTTTCCAGGTATCTGTTAGTTTAGAATACTCAGTACGAACTCCCAGTCGGGATACCCAGCGAGAGCTTAGGTAGGCATCGGTTTCTACAAACTGGGTGATGCGCCAGTCGATAAGTGATGGAGTTAATGCAACATCACCTTCAGAAGAAGGCATTTCCCAGTCAAACTGATCTTGGAAGTACTCCGCCCCTGCCCGCACTACTACATTCGTATTTACATCATATGTCCAAACTGACTTGGCGTGCAAACCGCGCTGTTGCTGCCGAATGGGTGATTGATCAATAATTACTTGCTGTTCATCGTAAGTAAAAGCTACTCCTGACTGCCAAGTCCAATTTTTCCCAATTGCCTCCTGAAATGAGACGTTAGCATACAGATTATCATTCTCTAGAGAAACCAACTCAGTGTCCGGTAATTGCTCCACATTGGGTTGATGTAACGCAAGTTTACTACGGTTTACCTGAGTGTAGAGCTTAAGCATCCCCGTAGAAGAGGTTTTATGACGATAAGCCGCTGCACCATTCCAAGCTCGTGGGGCAGTAATCCACTGAACATCTTGCGGAACCGCCCACTGGTAAGGAGTTAAATCAGTATATCCCCCTTCAGCCCAAACCGATGATTTCTCCCAGCGATGCTGATGCGATACACTACCTCCTACAGTCATCAGCGATATATCCGTTTGGGTCTGAACCGCCAAATCGTTTGTGCCTAGCAGTAAGGCTGAAGAAAGTGCCTGCCCGTATTCAGCCGAGTAGCCTCCGGTAGTAAATGTTGTTCCCTTGAACAAAAAAGGTGAGAACCTACCCCGAGTAGGAATACCGGGCACCGAAGCATTGAATGGACTGTGAGCAAGTAATCCGTCAATAAATACCTGAGTCTCGTAGCCTTCGCCCCCTCGTACAAATAATCGTCCGTCTTCACCCACAGTTTGCGTACCCGGTAGAGTTTGCAACGCTCCGGCAATATCACCTAGAGCTCCAGCAGTAGTTACAATGTCCAATGGCTTTAAAGCTACTGCCTGATGCTTATCACTAGCCTCAAACGATCCGGCACTGATAGTAACCCCTTGCAAAGTGTGGCTAGCTTCTTTCAAATGAATATTCAGTGAAGCAGTTTCTTTGCTATTGAGCACAGTTCGTTCCTGAGTTTGGTAGCCCACTGCACTAATCACCAAATGAGAAGTATCGGCTGGGTCAGCGGTAAACGAGAAAGAACCAGTAGTATCAGTGGTTGCCCCGAAATAAGTGTTTTGTAGATATACATTAGCACCTACCACTGCCTGCGTTCCGTCCGTCACTACTCCCGACCAGGTAGTCTGTCCAAAGGCAGTATGGCTACCCCACATACCCAAGATCAAATAAGTGAAAAAATGTAAGCCGTAAGAAAAGAAACTTGAAGTGTGCATAGCAATACCGTTTTTGATATTGCTAAAGTGGCTCTTTGCCCCACGATCTGCGAATAAACCCTGCCGAATGGTAGAATTTTAAGGACGAATCGCAAGAAACAGTGACCAGATGGAAATGAATAGTAATCTAATGTGAAACAATACGCTGTAAGTTCTGCTGCTATTCCGGTTACTTGTTACCAAAAAAAATCGGTTGCTTTGAGTATGAATTGTTTCAAGTTCAATCAGCTTGTCCCTAAGTCGCAATTACAGTATATCTACGATCATTGCCGATTACTTGATTTTGTTATCCAAACGCATGGCTCAAGCCAGGATGCTATGTGCTTGTATTACGATAACACGTTATTCATTGAAGTTACTTTCGATGGGTTGCAAGGCGATCGGGTCAAGAAAATTCGCTCGTACCCCACTATTAATCAGCTAGCACACTGGTACGACCAAATTAATATCTCAGCCGTATTTCAAGATGTACCTAAAAACTAGCGAGGAATAGGTTCGTAGGTTGACGCTTCTAATAGCGATCGTCGCATCAGATAGCGGGTATCACAGCTATCTCTATTGTACGCCTGCACTAACTCCCATCCTTGCTCATTCATAAAATTTAAGACATCTACTACCGAATTAAACTCCAGCGGGCGTCGGGTCTCTGGGTCGCGTAGTTTGTCTACCGAACTTAACAACCCCCGCTGGGGTGGCTGCCCAAAGTCAACGCGCACGTGGCAAAATGGCGAACCAAAATTCCATTCTACATCTACCTCACAGTATTCCTCAGTTCGCAGTGGTTGATCTTGAGAATAGGCGACAAAGCTAGTGATAAAAAGAAGTGAGGCACAGAAAAAATATTTCATAATCGGAATAGGTTATGTTGCTATTCTGAAGAGTGTCAAAATTAGTACCGAAGTGCTTTCCTCTTTTCCACTAGTCAAATGGCTGTAATTCGCTTTAGATGATTGCGTCTCAACCGATGTCTTTCTGAATTCACTCCGAACACCCAATTCCGGTATTTTCAAAAGATTATCTATTTTTATTGATGTACTCCCTACACCCTATGAACTACACTCGACGAAACTGGCTAAAAACCACTGCAATTACTGGCCTAGGTACTTCTCTTACCCTATCCGGTTTGCCCCAGAAACTTCGCCCCTGGGCTAACGCAACCATTCTGTTACACAGTAGTTGGCAGACGGTGAATATCGGCGATATTGGCCACACTCCTGGCCTGATTACTCTTCTGCAACACCATATTCCGGATGCCCGGATTATTCTCTGGCCCAAGAGCCGATTAGATCGAGGAGTGGAAAGTATGCTGCGAGCTGCCTTCCCCAAGTTGAAGATTGTGAACGGTAAAACCGATAAACAGCACCAGCCGAACACCGCCGAGTTACAAACGGCCTTTCAGGAAGCTGATTTTATGCTGAACGGTTCGGGGCCATCGGTAGTAGGCCGAAAAGGGTTGAAGAGCTGGTCAGAAACTACCGGAAAGCCCTATGGTATCTACGGAGTAACCATCCAAGATATTAGTATCGATTTGGCGGATTTGCTGAAGGGTGCTTCCTTCGTCTACACCCGTGAAACTCACTCGTTGAAAAATATTAGCGAGCAAGGGCTGGCGAAAGAAAAGATCGGCTTTGCTCCCGATTCTACCTTCGCGATGGACTTGCTAGATGACAGTAAAGCTCAACAGTTTATGCAACAGCATCAACTCAAACCCCGCAAGTTTATCTGTGTAATTCCTCGATTGCGAAAAACCCCCTACTACAAAATCCGTCCGAATAATGCCGGTTGGAGCCAAGAAAGAATTAACGAAGTAGATGCGCTGAACGAGCAGCATAAAGAAAAAGACCACGCCAAGGCCCGCTACGCCATGATTGAGTACGTACGGCAGACTGGTAATAAGGTACTGATCTGCCCCGAAATGACCTACCAACTGGACATTATGGACGAACTGCTAATTAATCCGCTACCGGAAGATGTGAAAAAGCAAGTGGTAAAACGTGATACTTACTGGCTACCCGACGAAGCCAGTTCTATCTATAAAGAAACGTTGGCCCTGCTGAGCTTCGAGTGCCACTCGCCCATTATGGCCTTCCACCATGGCACTCCGGCTTTTTACCTGCGCCAACCCGAAGACACCATCAAGGGGCAGATGTGGTACGACATTGGCGTAGACGATTGGGTCTTTGAAATTGAAGAAACCCGAGGCCCCGATATTGCCGAACAACTAATAAAAGTCCATAACGACTTTGAAGCTGCCCAGAATTACCGCGAGCAGGCTATGCAGCGCGTCCGGCAGTATCATGATAAAACAATGCGTTTTGTGAAGCAGTCGCTATGAAACGATCACTATTGGTAAATGCGTATGGTATTGAAACACAGTTTATGTGAATCAAGGGTAAAAAGCTAGTGAGAAACAGGCGGCTGCTACTCTACCAA